>NZ_BOOR01000034.1 GCF_016863335.1 Planotetraspora thailandica | reverse complement strand
ATATCCCGCCCAGTCCTCCAGGTTGTCGCTGGCTGTCATGGCGGTTCCCCCTTACCCACCACCTGCCCAACCCGCCCAAACGGCGAACAATCCCTTAAGCGTATGTATCTCGAAAGAGACTGCCGTGTTTGCGGGGGAGATCCTTCATAGATCGTTTGCGACCCACGAGGAGCTACACACTGGTCTGGCACCAGTGGTGAGCGGCAGTGGGCCGATGACGGAGGCACATGCCCCACTTTCCCCCGGCTCCCAATAGCTGCCGACATTCGCGACTGCCGCCCGGGTTCTGTCAACCGGTGCTTCGCGTGTACATGTTCCCGGTGACCTTCCACGCGCGCTGGTTGTCCGACCTACACAGCGCCGGTTGACAGGTTCAGGGTGCCGCGAATACTTGGGCAGCGGGGGCCGGGGGACCCTGCACCTTCCAGCTCAGCCAGTAACGGTCGGAGTGGCGTTGACCTGTTCGAAGTGAGATGTACTGTCGCCTGGCGGCCCATCGACTCGTCCGCGCCAGCCGTCCGGCGTTGTTTGCGCGCTGTCCGCTGGGAGCGCTAGCGGGAGGCGGCGGCGTGCGCCGTGACGGCGGCGCGTGCGGCCCGGTTAGGGCCGCCTTGATTACGAGAAGAAAAGTTGCTTTCGATCATGTGCGAAATCATGTCCTGCTTCGGTTGATGATTGACATGATCAATTCGGAGTCGTGCCGGGCGTACGACTCGCGGCAAAAGAGGATGCCGCAGGACGCGTCAGTACAGCCACCGGTCGAGGACCGCGGGCCAGAAGTGGGTTCGGTGATCGCCGACATCGCCGTATGCGGCCGGGTCGAGGCGTGCGATCTGCTCCAGCAGATCGGTGAGCTCGGCAAGTGCCAGCTCTTCCATCGCTTCGTCCTCGTCCCAGTGCTGGATTGCCGTCGAGCCCGCCAGCCATGTGCCGACCAGGTGCAGCGAGCACAGCCAGTGGTTGATTGACGAGTTGACGAATCTGGCGCTGCCGACCGACATCTCCAGCACACGCCCGGTCTCCGGCGCGGCAGCGTATATCCAACGCGGCTGCTGCCGGTCGAGGCTGTATCCCGCAAGCCGGTACATCGTCGGCTCCGCCCTGAACGACACCACGTCAACAACGCCGTTCAGCAGCGGCACGCCGCAGGAGACCAGCGCCGCCTTCTGCTGTTCCGGGAGCCGCCACGGGGCCATATCCGCGGCGGCACGTATGACTCGCCCCACTCCGGCCCACGCCTCAAGCGCATTGAAGGAGGGAGGGCTCGGAAGATCGCTTGCCACCATGCTCGACGAGACTAGCCGACGCCCAGATCGGCCGTAGCCAGCGATAACCAGGCCGGTTCACGCGCGCTCATCGGCAAGAGCGAGCACGGACAGCGGCAGAAGAGGGCATGTTCGGTGGGACGCGCATGCGTGCTCGGGAGCGTGGATGAAGCGGTGAGTTCAGCAGGATTGGTGGCAGACTGCCTCGACGTTGTTGCCATCGGGATCGCGTACGAAGGCGCCGTAGTAGTCCGGGTGGTACTCCGGCCAGACTCGCGGCTCATGCAGGACCTCCGCGCCGGCGCCGATGGCCGCGGCGAAGAAGGCATCGACGAACTGGCGGTCGGTTGCCGTGAAAGCGATGTGCGACTCGCGGAAACCGTCGCCGGTCGACTGCTGACCAATCCAGAACGTGGGGCGGTCAACGCCGTATCCGATGACTGGACCGAATTCCATGATCCGTCGGCCGCCGAGCGGCGCCAGAACAGCGTCGTAGAAGGCCGCGCTCTTAACGAGATCTCCGCACTGAATCGACAAGTGATCAAGCATGGCGGCAGTCTGCCAGACGGCACCGACAGCAGCGAGGGCATCGAAACAGCAGCATGATGGAGCGTCCGCGTCCTCCGCGGCATCGTCGCGCGTTCGCGCGCACGGCGGCAGATCAGTATGATGCCCCTATGGATGTCAAGCCGCTGAGGCCGCGGTCTTGGGACGCTGTGGGTTCCGGATGATCCGGTAGATGTCGCGGGCGATGTAGCGTTTGAGGCAGCGGATCGCTTCGCGGCGGGTTTTGCCGTCGGCGATTCGTCGTTCGAGGTAATCGCGGGTCCGGGGGTCCCAGCGCAGGCGCGCCAGGACGATGGTGTGCAGGGCGGAGTTGGCTTGTCGGTCGCCGCCTCGGTTGAGACGGTGGCGCTGGACCTTGCCCGAGGAGGCCTCGATCGGGCTGACGCCGCACAGTGCTGCGAAGGACGCTTCGGTGCCAAGCCGCTCGGGATTGTCTCCGGCCGTGATGAGCAGGGCTGAGGCGGTGTCCGGGCCGACACCGTAGGCGTCGAGCAGGCCGGGAGCGTGAGCGGAGATCGCGGCGGTGATCTGTGTCTCGAGGTCGACGATTTCCTGGGTGAGTTGGCTGATACGTTGCGCCAACAGCCGCAGGGTGTAGACAGCGGCCGAGGTGATGCTGGTGGGTGATCCGGCCTCAAGCGCGGCGCATCGGCGGATCAGTTTGGGGTTGCTCAGGCCGGTCAGCGAGTCGCGAAGCTCAGGTTCGGTAGCGACCAGAACGGCCTTGAGCTGGTTAATCGCCTGGGACCTCGACTTGATTGCTGACGTCTTGGCCAATCTGAACAGCCTGAGCATCTCCACCGGCCCGTCGCCTGCCTTGGCCACGGCCGTGGCGCTGCCGGACAATACCGCCCGAGCTGCCGCCTCGGCATCCAATGCGTCGGTCTTACCGCGACGCCGACGCGCGGCTTTGTCGGGCTGATTGACCTCCAAGACCTCGATTCCCGAAGCGCTCAGGTGGCGGGCGAGTGCCGCGCCATAAGAGCCGGTGCACTCCACGCCGGCGCGATGCACGCGCCCGAACGAGCGCGCCCACTCCAGCAGATCGAGATAGCCGGCCACGGTTGTGGGAAACCGTTTGGTTCCCAGTAGCGCACCCAGGGCAGTGATGACGGCGGCGACGTGGAAGTCTTTGTGGGTATCGACTCCGACAATCACCTCGATCCGCTCATCGGTGGCGCGCTCTGAGGGGGCGGGAGACGTCTGCGGCACGGCAGCTCCTGGTCAGGACGGGAACGGAGTTGGCCGTCGCCGGACCAAAGGAGCGGTCAGGACTGTGATGGTGCCGGCGGGCAAGGCCCCTATCGGGACACATTCCATCGGTCGGCGATAGCAAGCCCCGCCCCGAACCGTGGTCGACAGATCAAACTCAGGACACCCTGGTCAGTCGTATCGCGGGTCAGACCATGACTCGAGGCGGCGCCCTTAGATCCTCACAGTCGTACCGCGCCGCGCTCGCCCTGCGGCATGTGCGGGCGCTCACCGACCGGGGGTAAAGAGGTCCTCGCCGCTGATCACGAAGCACCCGAACATGTCGCCGAGGACAGCTCGTTGGTGTTCCGTGAGCGGGTTTACGAACACCGCAACACCGACCTCTGCGGCCCGGCACGCCTGCGCAATCTCGCGCGCTTTGCCCGGGCTAAGCAGTGTCCGCCGCGAGAACGGCACAGCCATTTTGGCCGCACCGCCGTGCGAGACACCCCGCCGCTGGACGTGTCGGCTCACTACCCGCCCGCCATGGGCCTCCACGGAGGCCGCCAGCACGTCAAGCTTTGCGCCGAACTCCTTATCCTTCGCCGAGAACAGGCCCACGAGCGCCACGTCGGTGCCCGCCAGCACGGAGGTCGGTGGCTCGGTCGGATATCGCCGCACGGGGCCATGGTGTCAGACGCCACACGGGTACCCGCTCATCGGCTACTTGTTAACTTGCCTCAGGACCGGTGTCTGGCGAGGCTCGGTCCAGGCGCCCGGCTCGTCGCTCTCACATCGGCTGCCCACAGTTCGCTGTGTGGCTCTCATTTGGCCTGCGTGAGCCGGGCGTCGCCCAACGGGCGGGAGAGGCTCAAGAGGGGATTGTCCGAGCTCGAAGTAGCGGTGCCCTCCCAGCTCAAGACCGTCGACGGGTCGAGTCCGGGGAGGTAGCAATGGGTGCAGTGGTGATCGGGATGGACCCGCACAAGCGGTCCGCGACGATCGAGGTGATGACCAGCGACGAAACCATTGTGGGTGGCGGCCGATACGCCACCGACATTGATGGATACGGGGCGATGCTCGGCTACGGTCGGCAATTTCCCGAACGGGTCTGGGCGGTTGAGGGCTGCCGCGGTATCGGCCGGCATATCGCGAACCGGCTGCTGGCCGATGGCGAACAGGTCGTGGACATCCCGCCCAAGCTGTCAGCCCGGGCCCGGATCTTCGCCACCGGTCAGGGCCGCAAGACCGACGCCACCGACGCACATTCGATCGCCCTCGTCGGCACGAGGATGAGCGGACTGCACCCGGTCGTGGACGACGAGCAACTCACCGTGCTGCGGATCCTCGCCGACCGGCGCCGGGCCCTGGGCGAGGATCACACCCGAATAGTGGCCCAGCTGCATCACCTACTGCTGGAACTCATCCCCGGCGGCGCGAAGAAGGATTTATCCGCCGCACAGGCGAAAACCCTTCTCTCCCGGGTTCGTCCACGTGATGCCGCAGGCAAGACCCGCCGCCGGGTTGCCGCGGAACTCATCGGTGACCTCGAGCGGATCTACACCCGGAAGAAGGCCGCGAACAAGGAACTCACCGAGCTCCTGAAAGCCACCGGGACCACGCTCATGGATCTGGACGGCATCCGCCCCTCCGGAGCGGCCAGGCTGCTGATCGAGGTCGGCGACATCACCCGCTTCCCCAGCAAGGCACACTTCGCGTCCTGGACCGGCACTGCCCCCATCGACGCCTCCTCCGGTGACCAGGTCCGCCACCGGCTCTCGCGCGGCGGCAACCGCCAGATCAACCGGGTCCTGCACATCATGGCCACCGTCCAGCTCCGCAACCCGGGCCGGGGCCGCACCTACTACGACCGCAGGAAAGCCGAGGGTAAGACCTCGATGGAAGCCATGCGCGCCCTCAAGCGGCGCCTCTCCGACATCGTTTACCGACAGCTGCTCGCCGACGCCGCCACGCCCGCAGCGGCGGGCCCGGGAGGACACTCGGGGGCGGCTACTGACTCCAGCGCGGCCGGCTCACACCCCGACACCGGCACTTCGGAGAAGTCACTTCCCGGACCCGCCGAACTCAACGCTACAACCGGTTCAACCTCTGATGCCGACCATCCTTCTGGCCGTTCCCGGCGCCCTGTCCCAGCGCCGTCCCGCAGACGTCGTCAAGCGCTCTCTGCTTGACGACGGCGAGGACCGGCGCATGATCAACAGGCGGGAACGCCCGCCCTGTTGACACAGAGGGGAGCCAGATCCGGTCGGCCGGCCAGACCGCGCGACTCGCGGCATGTCCGTGCACCCGATTGAGAGGTCGTAGCGGCATGAGGCCCGAGTCCCGACGACGGCCGATGATGACGCTGGCCGTTCGGGCCACATTCCGGATGCCGGGGTTGCGTGGATTCCCTGGCCGTACTCGTACCGCAGACCGACGTCCGCAATGAGTTGCGCGGCGCCGTTCAGGACGGGCCGTGAGCAAGATCAGCTCACGGCCCGTCCAGCGCACGGTTCGGTCTGGCCGGGGCGCTGGTCACCGCCGTTCAGTCCCAGCGAGCCGGATCTCCGAGGCTCGGCGTGGTGGCCGGCCCACCTCCAGGCGCGCCGTTCGGTGTGGTGATTGGTACGGCGGCCCAGGTTGTTACCGGTTCGGTCGTAGCGCATGGTGGTGTGTGGGTCGGCGTAACGGCAGCGATCTGGACGTTGCGGCGGCTGACGGCGGCATCGAGGATCGCCAGGAGAACGGTGCTGACCGGGCACGTCAGCTGGCGGCGTCGCGCCACACCTGGTACCCGAGGCGTCGCCGTGGAGAAAATGGCGCCACGGCAAGTACATCCGGGAGGGTCAATGACCACAATGTCCGGCAAAGTGTGCCTGGTGACCGGCGGGACCAGCGGGATTGGCCGGGAGACGGCGGCCCGGCTGGCCGAGCTGGGGGCCACCCTGGTCGTCGTCGGGCGCGACGCCGAGCGAGGGCGAGCGGCCGTCAAGGAGATCCGGCATCGGGCGCCCAGTGCCGAGGTGGACCTCCTAACGGCCGACATGTCGAGCCTGGCCGAAGTGCGCCGGCTGGCCGCCGAGGTGCTGGAGAAGTACCACCGGCTCGACGTGCTCGACAACAACGCCGGTGTGATCGTGCTCAAGCGGCAGTTCACGGTCGACGGCTACGAGACTATGTTCGCCGTCAACCATCTGGCGCCGTTCCTGCTGACCAGCCTGCTGCGGGAACGGCTGGTAGGCAGTGCACCGGCCCGCGTGATCTCGGTGTCGTCCAATGTGCATAGTTCTGTCAAGCGGATCCCGTGGAACGAACTGGCCCGCGGCGAGCCGAGCTACCCGCTATCGAAACTGGCGAACATTTTGTTCACAGTCGAGTTGGCCAAGCGCCTGACCGGCACCGGTGTGGTCGCCAACTGCCTGCACCCGGGCCTCATCCGTACCCAGCTGGGCCGTGAGGCCCACGGCGTCGCCAAGCTGCTCATCGCGGCCGCGAAGCCTTTCATGGGTACCGTCCAGACCGGCGCGGCCACCCCGGTCTACCTGGCCAGCGCCCCAGAGGCGGCCGAGGTCACCGGAGGCTACTTCTTCCGCAGCAAGCAGATTGAGCCGAGCTCCCTGGCCCGTGACCCCGAGGCCGCCGCGCGTCTATGGGCCCTCAGCGAGGAGTTGGTGGCCTAAGTCGGGCCAAGATCGTCGTCAGGTGGCGCGCTCGGGAACGTGTGGAGTGTCGCTGACGTTGCCCCTCGCAGGCACCATCCGATCGCTCAGATGCGGCTCCTCGAGACCACGTCCATCACGGTCGCGACACGCACTCAATTCGGCAGAAGAGGAAGTGTCGCCGGCCTAGCCGTGATCATGTAAAGCATCAGGCGGGGCCGAAGCGTCAAGCATCAACCGAGGTCTGACAGAGATCGTGCAAGATCGCGCGACAGTGTCCTACATGGGCTGATGCTTGACACGGCGGCCCTGGTTGTTGGTCAACCTGATCAACCGGAGTCGTGCTCGCGGCACGAACGTGCACCGTCACCGACGGTTCAAGCCATACGACGGAGTCGCGTGGATACCCACGCCGTACTCGTATTGCAAGCTGGCGTGTGCGATGACCCGCGCAGCGTGCGGCAGTACGGGGTGCGAGCCGATCTTGCTCACTGCCATCCGGCGAATGACCCGATTGAGTCTGCCGGAGGCGCTTGTGACCGCTGCCCAATTCCACTCAGCGGGATCACCGAGTCGCTGCAGGGTTGTCGCCCACGCCGAGGCACGCTTCTCCGTGTTGTGGTTCGTATGACTCCATCGCAGTTCCTGTGTCCCGATCGATCCGCCGTAGTAGAGCTGAATGAGGCCCCAGCCTTCGCAGCAGTACCGGAAGGTCGCATCTCCAAACGCACCCGGAAGCAGGTCGATTCGCCTGGCCATGGGATCCGGCCCCGACCCGACGACGAACAACGCCAGGTGTCGTCCCCGTGGACCGTCGGGAACATCTGGGACGGCTTGAAACTCCCGCAGCTCGCAGTCAGGTTCCGAGTCGGATTCGAAGACACGGAACAAGCCGAGATCGAACACCGTCTCGATGACCGATATCCAATCGTCGTCTGCAGCGTAAAAGTCGAGGTTCGGCACCATCTCACTATCGCGGTCGGCGCGACACCACCGCCAGCCAGAACTTCCGCTCATCGGCAGATCCGGTCGGCGAGCCAGACCGCGCGACTCGCGGCAGATGAGTGCACGCTGCAGGAGTGGGAACCGCTGGCCGTTCGGGCTCGTCACCGCAGCGCGGGTAGGCTGCCGCGGTGTTCCGGTAGCGGCGCACCCATGCGAGGAATCCGGGGCTGACGACGCAACACGTGGAGAGCCGCATGAGCCGAGAACAGATTACCGAACTGGAGGTCGCGGTCGCCGCCAGCGAACGGCAGGTCGGCGCCGACCATCCAGCGACGCTCGAGGCGCGGGTGCGCCTTGCCCTGGAGTACCGGAACCACGGACGCAACGAGAATGCCTTAGCGGAGCTGGAGCAGGTAGCGGCAGTCCGCGACCGCATCCTCGCCCCCGAACATCCGGACACGCTGTCAGCCCAGCATGAACTCGCGCTGACGTACTTCCATTTGAGCATCGGTAACGACGACGCGAGGTTGCCCGACGCGATCGCAACGATGGAGCGCGTCGCGGAGGGCCGGGTTCGTGTGCTCGGGCCGGCTCATCCCGACACCTTGGCAAGCTGGGCGAGCCTTGACCTCCTGTACGGCCAGGTGCAGCGATACGACGAGGCCCGGGCGTTGCGGGAGCGGATAGCCGCCGGCTGGGAGCGGGTCGTGGCGGAGCGGGAGCAGCGGCTCGGCCCCGACGAACCGGACACGCAATTCAGCCGAATCAGGCTCGCCTCCGCATACGGCAACCTTGGACGAACGAACGACGAGCGGACAGTGCTGGAGCGCGTCATCGCGTCGTGGGGGCGGCTCGCGGCCGCGCGAGAGCGGCGGCTCGGCCCGGTGCACCCGGAAACCGTGGACGCCCGTGAACATCACGCGTACTGCCACCGGTGGGTAGGCCGCAGCAAGGACGAGGTGTCACTCGTCGAGCGAATCGCCGCCGACCACGAGCGCCTGCTGAGCCCGACCCATCCCCGCACGCTGCACGCGCAGGTCCATCTCGCCTCCAGGTACTTCGAGGGCAACCACAACACTGCCGCGGCGATCGCCCTGGGCGAGCGCATCATCAGCGATGTGCACACCGTGCTCGGTGCCGATCACGATGACATGCGGAATCTGTGTGCCACGCTCATACTGGCTTATGCGACGACTGGACGCGGCGATGACGCCATGGCCCTCGCCGCTCGCTATCCGCTAGCCGAAGAATAGGCGACCGGGTGACGCGGAATGCAGTGCCCCAGCGAGGAGAATCGCGGTATCTGGATTCGGTTGTCGCCTGCACCGAGACGCTCTGGTGACCACAGTCGTTAGGCGAGAATGTGCTCATCTCGGCATGAGCGGAAGTGTCGCCGGTCGGCATGGCGGCCGGTGCGGACTACCTCATCGCCGATGAGGCTACATGCGAAGCGGTCGCCCAGATGCGCTCGAAGCTGGCCAGATAGGTGCCTGCGGCGCCTTCCTCATCGGCACGTAGGTGGATGACCGGCGCTTGGGCTGCTGGTGTGCCGTACGCGTGGACGTTGACGAGAAGCTCATCGTCGGCGCGATAGAGCGAGTTGTAGAGCACGGTCCTATGGAGGCGGACCTCGACTCCCTCGACCTCCTGCAGAGGGCGGTAGAGAGTGAGTGCGTTTTTGATCCGCGCGGCCATGACATCCGGGCCGATGCCTTCCTCGGCCCCTCGTGTTGCGACCTCGGAACTGTCCGGATCGCCAAGAAGGATGCGAACCTTCGCGCCGGCTCGTGCGCGTGCTGCCAAGAGGTGGATCATGCCGGTGTCCTCGGCGAGAAACAGGCCGCTGTAGGTGAGGATGCCGATCTCACGAACTCCGCCCTCGAACAGCCGGCGCCAGATGTTGTGCGGGACGGCCCAACGGTGCGCGTACACGGCATGCACGTCCTTGGAGATGGCTCGGCGGTGCTGGGGGATGTCGGGCCAGAGGTCGGCTTCGTCGACCTGAAGGAGGTCGGCGATGGCCCAGCGGTGGCGAGGGTAGGGGATGCGGCCCTTGAGCCAGCGGTTCACGGTCTTGGGATCCACGGCGAGGGTGGCGGCGATGTCGACGGCTTGGAGTCGGGCTGTGGCAAGGGCGTGCCGGAGGTTCTCGCTCACGGGGCCTCCCGGGGGGCGTCGGCTCTGTTGGCGACGCTAGCACAAGACGTCCCTAGACGTCCCTAAGTTGTGGTGTAGAGGTACCGCTCCGCATCAGAGGCTCAATCGGGCGGGTCAACAGAAATGCCCAGCTCATCGAGTCGAAGGAGCGCCTCCGATGGATGCCATTCGTGAACAGCAGCGGGCCTATCAACAGGACCTCCTGACGGACCTACAAGACATGCTCCGGTCGCGTGAGATCACGACGGTCCTGATCGCTGATCAGTACGGGCGGCCGGCGCTGGAAGTTATGGACAGCCGGTGCCGGATGCGTCGCGTCTTCGTCCATCTCGCGTTCTTGTGGTTCTACTGGGGCGATGAGCGCGACGAGCGTGTGTCGTGTCTGCGCCTGCTGGCCGCCGCTGATCGGATCGAGGCTGCCGCGCGTGAGGGCTGGCGCGAAGGAGAGCAGGGCGAACTCGGTATCGACCTGACCAAGATCCTCGATGCGCACCGCTCGTAACGTGCGTGAGGGGCACCTCACGGGATGGCGGGTCTATACGCAGATCGCCGACCGTGTTCGGGAACGCATTCTCACGGGCCTGTATGCCGCTGGGACCTCCTTGCCCTCGGAAGCTGCCCTGTCGGCGGAGTTTCGGGTGGCTCGCAACACGGTGCGCCGTGCCCTGCGCACGTTGGAAGCGGACGGACTCATCGTGACGGCACCATCCAAGGGGCGGATCGTGAAAACCGAGGGACAAGAGGTCACGGCCGTCTACCGGTACCAGGTGATCGCGGGCGATCTCCGCCGGCAGATCGAGAGAGGTGACCTCGCACCCGGAGACACGGTGCCTAGCGTCGCTGAACTTCGCTGGCTGTACGACACCTCCCGGAACACCGTACGGCAAGCGCTCGCCGAGTTACAGCAGGAGGGATTGATCATGTCGAGGCCAGGCAAGCGGCGGTTCGTGCGCTCACGAGAGTGAGACGTCCTTGTCGCTGCGGCCTACCTGCACGACATCGGGTACCCACCTGAGCTGGTCGACACCGGATTCCATCCCATGGACGGCGCGCCACCTGCGCAACATGGTGAAAGCCGGTGACGCACTCTGCCGCCTGGTGGCCGGCTGAGATCCGCTCCCGCTACGGCCACGTCGTCAGCCGCTCGATCGCTGCTTCTACCCCCTGCATCCTGACCGCCGTTCGAACGATTCAGGAACAAATAGCACGAAACTGAACAGAAGTCTGTCGTCCTTTACACTGCCGCATCATGACAAACATCCAGACTTACCGCAGCCTTGCTGAACGTTGGTGGCAGTGGGCGGCTTCCATTCCTACTCCCCGTAATCCGCTGACCGACGAAACAGGCGAGTTCGCTGCGGAAGGGCAGCCTGACGACGTGTGGTTCCTGGCGGGCACGATGGGTGGCGCCGTCAAACGCCAATGCTCCATCCCGTCGGACCAGCCAATCTTCTTCCCGATGTTCAACATCGTTCGGGGTTTTCGGCGCACACTCCTGTTCCGCGGCACCCCTGCGCCCGTCTGCCCCCAAGCGTCGGGCAGCGCAGAGCTGAACGGCGTTTCGCTTCCGGTATACGAGGTGAGCAACCAGAAAAAGTTCACCATCAACGCGGTTCCCGAATCACCGCTCCACTTCAAGGGCGACGTCACCGTCAAAGCATGGGGACTGTGGGGCTACCTCGAACCATTGGATCCGGGCACCTATGTTCTGACGTTCCAGGGCGAGATACGCCCGGGAGGATTCTGGGTCTCAGCAAAGTACGACCTGACAGTCGTGTGAGCACCTCACCAGCGGTCGGCCTACCTTCCCGTCTAGTCGTGAATCACCCGATGTACGACAAGCCGTTGCCAGCGAGGTAGCGGCCGATTCCAGGGCCATTGGGGGGCCATCGGCAGCTCGTCGACGTTTCCGCGGGGCACCCAGCGAACCTCCGCCGACTCGCTGCTCGGCGAAGGCGACCTCGCGCCCGGAGACACGGTGCCCAGCGTGGCCGACCTTCGCCGGCTGTACGACACGTCAGGCAATGCAGTCCGGCAAGCGCTCGCCGAGTTACAACAGGCGGGATTGATCATGTCGAGGCCAGGCAAGAGGCGGTTCGTACGCTCACGGGAGTGAGACGTCCTGGGACGTCCTTTCGTGTGCTCTAGGTCGGTTCACGGCGTGGGTGCCTATTGTCTATGGCGTGGGGCAAGCTGAGTGGGCGCACGACCTGGCCAAACAACTCCTGGCGGAGCCGCTTCCGCGGCGGTGGGCACACACGCAAGGGGTCGCCGCGCGTGCCATGTCGCTCGCCCCGGTCCTCGGCGAGGAGACGGACAAGCTCGTCGCGGCGGCCTACCTGCATGACATCGGGTACTCACCTAAGCTGGTCGACACCGGATTCCATCCCCTGGATGGCGCGCGGTACCTGCGCGACGTGGTGAAAGCCGATGACACGCTCTGCCGCCTAGTGGCCTACCACTCCTGCGCCGTCAATGAGGCCACAGAACGCCACCTCTACGACGTGCTCACTATCGAGTTCGACGAGGAACGCCCCGAACTCGTCGAAGCGCTGACCTACTGCGACATGACCACCGGCCCAGATGGGACGCACCTCGACGTCGCCGACCGCCTGGCCGAGATCCATTCCCGTTACGGTCCCGATCATCTGGTGAGCCGCTCGATCACGCTCTCGACCGCTTGCATTGTGGCGTCAGTGCGGGCTGTGGAGGAAGCGCTCGCGCGCGCGGCCAGATGACGCGAAGGGGAGATCGCTTACCCGAATGATCCGTCCTCGCGGACGGTGAAGGTGTCGCACCCGTCATGCTCGAAGCGGACCCTTCCATCAAAGGCCGATCGAGCATTTGTGCAAGCGCCATAGTCGAGCCCCATCTCGCCTTCGAGGGCAATCCAAAAGCGGCACCCACCGCATTGCTCGTGGTACCACTCATCGGGGTAGTCGGGACCGCCGGTGGATCGATTCAGCGATGACATCCAGCGCGCGTGGCACTCGTCATTGTGGCTGCGATCGTTTCCGGTCCAAGGCTCACCGGCTATGCTCATCAGGACCTGGATTTCTCATAGCCCGCGCGATTTCAACCTTGGTTGGTTGGCGGCGTGTGGTGGATAAGCAAGATCATTGATTCGCCTTCGTGCTCTGCAAGCGCTCAACCGATGTAGGGCGCGACCATGCCGGTGAGGTAGTGACCGATCCGCAGGCGCATCGACCTGTCCATCGGCAGAGCCTCGACCTGGTCGCGGGGCACCCACCGGACCTCGGTCGACTCGCTGCTCGGGGTCGGTTCGCCACTGACGGCGCGGGCGGTGAGGACGATAGAGAACTCTTGCCTGGCTTCGCCGTTGCTGGTGTAGAAAATCACGTGCTTGGGATCGGTGTAAGTGCCGACGATTCCGGTGATCTCGCAGGTGATGCCGGTCTCTTCAAGGGTCTCGCGGACGGCTGCCGCGGGGAGGGATTCGCCGAGGTCGATGGCGCCGCCAGGGACGGCCCAGTTGTCGTTGTCGCTACGGCGGATCATGAGGATGTCGCCAGCGTCGTTGGTGACGACGACGTTGACGGACGGGACGAGGCTGTTGGGCTTCGGGGCTTGGGGGTCGTCGTAGTAGTCGATCCGGCGTGCCATAGATCAGGACTCTATCGGGGTGGCCTTGTCCCAGACCTTTTCGAAGCTGTCGACGTAGGTGGTGACCATGTCGCCGCCGACGACTTTCCGCAGGTGCAGGACGGGGGCATTGCCTGCGGGCGTGCCGTACACGTGGGTGTTGACGAGCAGCTGGTCGTCCCCGCGGTAGATCGAGTTGTAGAGCACGGTGCTGTGTAGCCGGATCTCGACGTTCTTCCGTCCTCGGATCGGCTTGTAGAGCACAAGGACGTTGCGGATCTTGGCGGCCATGCCGTCGTCGATGCCCTCGTCCGCGCCGCGCTGGGCGACCTCAGGGCTTTCGGGGTCGCCGAGCAGGATCCGCACCCGGGCGCCAGCGGCGGCTTTCTCTCCGAGCATGCGCACGATGCCGGCGTCGTCGGCGAGGAACAGACCGCTGTAGACGAGGATCCCGATCTCCTCAGTGGCTTGGGCGAACAGACGTCCCCATGCGTCCCTGGGGACGGCCCAGCGGTGCGGGTAGACGGTGACGATCTCGCTCTCGGAAGCGGACGCCACCTGGTCTCGCGTCAACGCCTCCGGCCAGAGGTAGCTCTCGTCGGTCCCCAGGTGGGCGGCGACGGCGTACCTGTGCTTTCGGTACGGTGCGCGGCCTTTGGTGATCCACCGCTCGACCGTTTTTGGGTCGACCTGGATGGCCTCGGCCAGCTCGGCGATGGTCACGCCGCGTTCCAGCAGTACCGCGCGTAGTCGCTCGTTCGCCATCTCACCTGCCACGTTCGGGGACGTCCAGGGACGTGGCAATCGTAGACGGGACGTCTTGCACATGTCCCGTCCTGTAGTGATCTCGTCCTGCCTCCTCGCCGCACTCTCGGTATCGCACGCCCCACCGACTGCGACGAAAGGACAGGTGATCATGACAGACACGACCGTCACCCCACCCGCCGAAACCCCCGGCTGCGAATGCGGCGCCCTCCTCGACGACGGGCAGACCCGCTGCCACAAATGCCTCGCCCGTGACCGCTGGGCCCGCCGTCAGGCCGCCCGCCTGCGAGCGCAGCACCGCCGCGGCGCGACCCGGCGTCCCCCGCGTGACCCCCATACCGCTGCTGCGAGAGGGGTGAGCTGGGCATGAGCTGGCTTCCCCTGATCATCGCCCTCGTGCTCGCCGGCACCGTGCTCGTCGGCTACATCGCGGTGCTGGTCGGCATCAAGCGGGAGGACAAGGCGATGAGCCTGACTTCCGCTCCGGACGGCCAGTCGGTTCGGCTGGCCCGTCATGTCACCGGGCTACACGTTCGCGGTGGCGGCCCTACCGGTCGGATCGCTCCGAAAGCGTCGACTCGACCCGGGCGAGGCGTTCCGACAGGTCCTGTACGGCGGTGCGTAGCTCCATGACCTCGCTGACCAGATCCATCGCCGGCAGCTGCTCCGACTCGCTGGGCTCCTGGTCCTGGACGAAGACGCCCTTGCCTTGCTGGCCGATGAGCAGGCCTTCGTTCCGCAGGATGCCGACCGCCATCTTCACCACGCTCAGCGACGCGTCGTACTGCTCGGCAAGCTGCGCGGTCGACGGCAGCAGGCTTCCGGGCGCTAGGGATCCGCCGTGGACCTGCTTACGCAGATCGTCGGCGATCTGGAGATAGGCGGGCTGCCCCGTCTTCTTGACCATCACCCTCCAGAGTCGCGACGAGCATCTCTCACTTACACAGCTCTGCTGGCCTATCTCACCACGGGCGGCCAACCAAGCCAACCAAGCTGCTTGACAGCTATGCCAACTAGGTTAACTATGTTGTTCACTTCAAATCCTAAGGAGGTCACCACATGCGCACCATCCCGATCCCCGTCGACGTCACCAAACTGCAGTTCGTCTGCGTCCGCGCGCCCCGCCCGCGCGTCCTCAACCAGGACACCGGCGAGATCAAGACCGACAAGAACGGCCAGACCGTCTACGAGACCGTCCTGTCGGTGGAGGACGATCTCGGCCGGATCGAACTCGTCAAGGTCGGCACCTCCGGCGAACCCCAGATCGCCACTGGCCAGGACATCACCCCGATCGGCCTGCTCGGCTACGTCTGGGAGATCTCCCGCGCCGGCGACACTCGATGGGGGATCAGCTACCGCGCCAGCTCGCTCGTCCCCGCCGGGGTGAACGCCCTTGCCTGACACCCTGTGGATCGCCCTCGCAGCCCTGGCCGCCCTGGCGGCCGGGCTGTGGGCCTGGCACCGCTACCACTACCCCTCGTTCTGGCTGGCCATCGGCTTCCCGCTGATGACCATCACCATTCGCGCCACCTGGCGCACCGTCGCCCTCGGCTGCGGACTGACCAAGAAACGCCAACGCTTCTGGTTCACCACCGTCCCGCGCCTGATCGCCTCGACCGGCCTCGTCAAAGTACGGCGACGCTTCCAACGGGTCGCCGTCGACACCAAACCCTTCATGTGGCTACCACGGCCGACCCGGCACGGGTGGCGCGTCACCGTCCACACCCTGGAAGGGCAGATCCCCGCCGACTACGCCCAGGTCGCTGAACGGCTCGCGCACTCCTGGGGCGTGCACGCCGTCCGCGTCTCCTCACCACGCCCCGGCCGCGTCGTCCTGGCCGCGACCATGCGAGACCCTCTCATCCGCCTCGACCACCTCCCCACCTCCGGCGAACTCCTCAAAGTCACCATCGGCCGCCTGGAGACCGGCGGACCGTGGGCCATCGACTTCCGCACCATCCCGCACTGGCTCAACGCCGGCGCCACCCAATCCGGCAAATCCAACCTCGCAAACGCGCTCATCGTCGGCCTCGCCCCCCAACCGGTCGCCCTGGTGGGCTTCGACCTCAAGGGCGGAGTCGAGTTCACCCCCTACGCGCCGCGCCTGTCCGCGCTGGCCACCACACGCGGCGAGTCTGTGGGCTTGCTCGATGACCTGGTCGCGCTGATGGTCGACCGTATGGGTCAGTGCCGTACGGCTGGCGCCCGCAACATCTGGCAACTCCCCGACACCCTCCGCCCGGTGCCCGTGGTGGTGCTAGTCGACGAACTGGCCGAGCTCTACCTGATGGCGGACAAGTCCGAGAAAGACGAGATCGCACGCACGTCCACCGCGCTCCTGCGGGTGGCCCAGCTCGGGCGGGCGTTCGGCATCTACCTGTTCTGCTCCGGCCAGCGCATCGGGTCCGACCTCGGCCCCGGCGTCACCGCGCTCCGCGCTCAGTGCTCGGGACGCATCTGCCACCGGGTCAACGACCCCGAAACCGCGACCATGACCCTCGGCGACCTCGATCCCGCCGCCCTCGTCTCCGCCCGCGCCATCCCCGCCGAAACTCCCGGGGTCGCGATCGTCGCCTCCCAGGACGGCCAGTGGTACCGCGCCCGGTCCTTCTACGTCTCCGAGCAAACCGCCGAACACGCCGCCACCACCTGGGCGCACCTCGCTCCGTCCTGGGACGAGATCACTCGTCCAGGACGGTCCTCCGAGGTGACCGGGACCGACCTGTCTGAACTCCTCACCGCCTGACCGACAGAAGGGAGGGAACGATGCGACGCCTCGCCTCATGGTTGCTCGACACCGGGCCGGTCCTCATCCTGGCCGCTATCGCGGGGGCCGGATCGTTCACCCACATCCGCGACACCGCCACCGACCACGGGCAAACGGGCTGGATGTCCTGGGCGGTCGCCGTCTGCGTCGATCTCACCTGCGTCATGGCCGCCCGCGAACGCCAACGCGACAAGAAGACCGGCCGCAAGCGAACCGGCTGGGTGTCCTGGCCCACCCTCGTCCTCGTCGCGGGGATCGTCCTGTCCCTGGCCGCCAACCTCCAGCAAGCCGAACCCACCATCTGGGGACGCCTCACCGCCGCCGTCCCCGCCGGCGCCTTCCTCATCGCCGTCTCCATGCTCGAACGCCGCGCCGCACACGCCACCGAACCGTCACCAGAACCGGCAACCGTCGCGATTCCGGCACCCGCCGAGATCAATGCGCCAGCTTCGTCCTCACCCGTGTTGGTGCCGTCCTCCGTCCCCGCGCCCGTCCCAGCAGGTGAGGACGGCAGGACGGAACGGGCCGGACTATCCGCGGCGCTCGTCGACTACGCCCGCCGTGTCGCCGACGACCACCACGCCAAACACGGCAAGCCCATTACCCGCGACCTGCTCCGCTCCCGGCTCGGCGTGTCCAACCAACTCGCCTCCGACCTCCTTCGCACCGTCCGTGCCGCAGCCTCGGAACCCACCTAACGAGAGGAGCCCTGACCTTGAGAATCCGCCTCGATGGCACACCGGCCGAGCTCATCGACGCCCTGTTCCGGCTACGCCAGACCTTCACCGTGGCCGGCGTCTCCCGCGCCTACCCCGACCGCGCCAAGAAGCACCATTGGCGGGTCTTCGTCACCACCACAACCCGAGAAAGGAGGTGAACCGCCGTGAACGACACCGAGCAGGGCCCCGCCCTGGAAACCCCGCCGGCCGTACCTCTGCGGTGGCAGTGCTGCCACTGCGGCGGAGGCGGCCTGGACTCCTACGGCGAGACCTGCCGTCACTGCAACGGGCTCGGCCTGTGCTGATTCCGTGAGCGCCCCCGGCCTGGCCGCACATCCGCCAAGACACACGCCAGGTCGGGGGCCTATCCCTCCACCCTCAACGAGTGAAAGGAGGACACCATCTTGCCCGCATCCACCACCAATGCGCACGCAATCCACGGCGCCATCTCCCGCTTGAACGACCCCCACTACACCCGCTGGGCATCCCAGATCCGGCGCGCGGGAGGCTGCCGACAGCCGATCCACCTGCGCGGCAAAGTCGAACACTGGGACACCGCCACCGGCACCCTGCTCCACCGCTACAGCACCCGCCTCGAACCGGACGGCGTCCTGCGCGTCCCCTGCAAGACCCGGCGCGCCTCGCGCTGCCCGTCCTGCGCCGAGGTCTACCGCGCCGACACCTACCACCTCATCCGCGCCGGGCTCGTCGGCGGCAAAGGCGTCCCCCAGACGGTGACCAAACACCCGTGCCTGTTCGTCACCCTCACCGCGCCCTCCTTCGGCCCGGTCCACACCCGCCGAGAGCGAAACGGCAAGGTCCTCCCCTGCCACCCTCGCCGCGACGCCCAGGCATGCGAACACGGGGCCGCCATGTCCTGTACAGCACGGCACCAACCCGACGCTGAATGTCTCGGCGAACCACTCTGCCCCGGCTGCTACGACTACACCGGCTCCGTGCTGTTCAACGCCCTCACGCCGCTGCTGTGGAAACGCTTCACTGATGCTCTGCGCCGCCACCTCGCCAAGAGGGGCGAACTCACCTTGCGCGATATGCGCGAACAGCTCGTCGTCTCCTTCGCCAAGGTGGCTGAATACCAACGCCGCGGTGTCGTCCACTTCCACGCCGTCATCCGCCTCGACGGTCCCGGCGGCCCCGGCCTCGCCCCTCCCGACTGGGCTACGGCCGAGATCCTGGCGCAAGCCGTCCAGCACGCCGCAGGCGCCGTCACCGCGACCGCTCCGGCGACTCCCGGTACTTCAGCGCGAGTTCTGCGGTGGGGAAGCGAGATCGACGTCAGGCCTATCACCCTGCGGGGCGACCTGACGGAACAGGCCGTGGCCGGCTACATCGCCAAGTACGCCACCAAAGCAGCCGAATGCGTCGGCACCCTCGACCGGCGCATCATCCCCACCGAAGACATCGCCCTGCTGCCCGTCCGTGACCACGCCCGCCAGCTCATTGCCGAATGCCTCCGCCTGGGCGCCATCGGCAAGCTGGCCAGCCTTCGGCTCTCCCACTGGGCCCACATGCTCGGCTTCGGCGGCCATTTCTCCACCCGAAGCCGCCGCTTCTCCACCACCCTCGGAGACATCCGCGCCGACCGCGCCGAACACGCCCGCACCGAAGCTGTCTCAACCGGTCGTCTGCCCCTCTTTGACGAAGACACCTTCCTCGTCATCAGCCGATGGGAGTACGCCGGCAAGGGCTACTCAGCCGGAGACGCCCTCCTCGCCGCCACCATCACCGGGATCCCCACCTCCGGCTACGCAGGAGGCGCATCATGACGCGACTCCTTGTCACCGTCCCCCAGGCCGCCGACCTTTTGGCCATCTCACGGTCCAAGCTCTACGAGCTGATCAACTCCGGCGCGGTCGTCTCCGTCCGCATCGACGGCTCCCGGCGAGTACCGGTCTCCGCCCTCAACGACTACATCGACCGTCTAACTGAGCAGGAGCGCGCAGCATGACCAAGCAACTCGGCACGAGCGACAAGCCCGGCAAGAAGAGCGCGCCCAAGCTCCGCGACGGGGTCATGAAGCGCGGGAGCACCTGGTCTTACGTGATCCGCGTGAAGGATCCACAAACCGGCGAGAGCAAACCGAAATGGGTGAGCGGCTTCGCCACCGAGGACGACGCCAAAGCTGCCCGCGACGAGGCTCGCGTCAAGGCACGACGGGGCGAGTACATCGACCGGAACGAGATCACCGTAGGGGAGTACCTCGACGAGTGGATTGAGGCCCACGCCGTCGAGATCAAGCCCAAGACGCTCAAGGACTACCGCGACATCATCAACCGATACGTCAAGCCGCACATCGGCGGTCAGAAGCTGCAAGCGGTTCGTCCGGCGACGATCACGAAGCTCTACCGGGATCTGATGGCGGGCGGCGGCAAGAGCGGGCGCACGCTTTCGCCCAGGACCATCGATTACGTGCATGCGGTGCTCCGGAAGGCGTTCCGGGATGCGGTCGAGGTTGACCAGGTGCTCCCCTCGAACCCCGTCGAACGCGCCAAGCGGCCTCGCCGTACGGTGACCGAACCCGGCAGCGTGTGGTCCACCGAACAGCTGCGAGGCTTCCTCGTGGTGGCCCGGCAACATCGGCTGTTCGCCTTCTTCCACCTCGCCTCGTACACCGGTGCGCGCCGCGGCGAGCTGCTCAACCTGCGGTGGTCCTCGATCGATCTCGACGGCTGCGAGATGACGATCACCGGCTCGGCGGCCTTCATCGATGGAGAGCGCATCGAGGGGACCACCAAGACTGGCCGAAGGCGGGTGGTGTCCATCGACGAGAGCACCGTCCGGGTTCTGAGGGAGCACCGGAGGCAGCAGGTGGCCGACAAACTCCTTGCGGGGGAGGATTGGCGCGGCACCGGTGATCATGTGTTCGCGACTGGATGGGGCGACCCGATCCACCCTGACACGGTCTCATCTCTCATGCCGATTTTGATCAAGAGATACAACGATCCGAAGGACGGCCCGAAACCCGGGAAGCCGCTCCCCCATGCGCGCCTTCATGACCTCCGGCACGTCCACGCAACCACACTCCTCCTCGCCGGTGTGCCGGTGCATGTGGTCGCGGCCCGACTCGGCCACGTCGACCCGTCGATCACGCTTCGGGTGTACGCCCACGTGATTAGAGCGGCGGAAGCCTCGGCCGCCGAGATCTTCGCCAAAGCGATCGGGGAATAGCGGGCGGAGCCACCTGGGAGCCACCCGTGTTAGCAAGGGCGTTAGCAAACAGCTAGATCATCAGTAAAACAAGAAGGCCCCTGATGGCATATTGCCTGTTCAGGGGCCTTCTCTGTTGTGTGCGGCCGGAGGTACTCGAAACCCCAACCTTCTGATCCGTAGTCAGATGCTCTATCCATTGAGCTACGGCCGCTTGTCTTGGTGCACCAACCCCTCGGCCGGTGCGACGACAAGAACTCTACCAGACCTCGTACCCCTGCTAGAGCCATTAACTTTGCCCTACGGCAACCCCAGGAGGCGCGTCAGCACCAGCCGCTCGTCGGAGATCCGGCGGCTCCACCTGATCGGTTTCGTCTCCCGTCGCCTCACGTTGGAGCGCCCGTCACCCTGCCTTTCTAACGTGCGCCACATGAAACGAATCTCGATCATGTTTGGCGCCCTTGCGCTGACCGCCGGCCTCGCCACCCCCGCCCTGGCCGACTCCGGCCACGCGAATGGCCACACGACGAAGGGCCACTCGAATGGCCACTCGACGTTTGGCCGGGCCACGCTGACCGGTTTCGCCTCTCTACCGGCACAGTCTTACGTGCCCGGGAGCCTACCCTCCGGTGCAGCCGCGGGAGCGGGCCCGATCAACGGCGTCCCTGTGCCGTTCCCCGGGCAGCCCATCCAGGGCTTCAGCGGCGTCATCAACAACCACGACGGCACGTACAACGTGCTGTCGGACAACGGCTACGGCAACAAGGCCAACAGCGGGGACTTCCTCCTCCGCGTCCACCACATCAAGCCCAACACCAAGACCGGCAAGGTCTCGGTGCTCGGCGGCTTCTACCTGAGCGACCCCTACCGCAAGGTGCCGTTCGCGCTCACCCGCTCCGACCGTGTTCTGACCGGTTCCGACTTCGACGTCGAGTCGATCGTGCGCGCCTACGACGGCACGTACTGGATCGGCGACGAGTTCGGCCCGTGGCTTCTGCACTTCTCGCCGTCCGGCAAGCTGCTCCAGGCCCCGATCGCCCTTGAGGGCGTGAAGGCCCCGGAGAACCCGTACCTGAACGGCGGGCAGCCCAACCTCAACAGCAGCAAGGGCTACGAGGGCATGGCCCGCGGGATCGACGGCCGCTACCTCTACCCGCTCCTCGAGGGCACCGTGGCGGGCGACACCCCGGGCGACCTGCGGATGAACCAGTTCGACCTGCGCACGGGCAAGTACACCGGCAAGCGCTTCGTCTACCGCCTCGAGGCCCCGGGCAACTCGATCGGTGACGCCATCGCCATCGACAAGAACCGTTTCCTGATCATCGAGCGCGACAACGAGCAGGGCGATGCCGCCAAGCTCAAGCGTCTCTACCTCGCCGACACCCGTGACCGCAACCGCGACGGCGTCATGGACAAGACCCTGGTCGCCGACCTGCTGGACCTGGCCAACCCCAAGCGCCTGGGCGGTTTCGACACGACCTTCCGGTTCCCGTTCCAGACCATCGAGGACGTCACGCTCCTCGACGACCAGACCGTGGCCGTCCTGAACGACAACAACTTCCCGTTCTCCTCCGGCCGCACGCCGGGTCAGGCGGACAACGACGAGTTCATCACCGTACGGCTCTCGCAGCGCCTGCACGCCGACCGTCGCGCGTTCATCTAGGCACCCGCGAACCGACATCTCTATAGACGCTCCGTAACCGCCCTCGGGCGCCCCCGCCATCCGCGGGAGCGCCCGACGGCCTCGTTTCAGGGGGTCCTGACGGGACCGTCGTGAGCGACGTTCTCGCAGGTCCAGCCACCTAGACGGCGCGGAGCAGACGCGACGGATACACCTCCATACCCTTGTCCCGTGGCGCGACGCTGACGGTTACGGAGGGGTATCAGGCACTCACCAGGATCGCCCGAGGCCGCCGTGGGAGTACGCGTGAGCATCGAGCCCGACCCACCCGGCAAGCGGTACCGCCTTCGCGGTCTCCTCGCCGTGACCCTCGTGGGCATCGCGTCCTGGGCGCTCATCATCTGGGCGGTCATCAAGATCTTCGGCTGAGCCCCCAGTCGACAGAGCCCCCGTCAGACGCCGCCGGCCGGCTCCGTTTTGTAGGCGGCGACGAGCGCACGCTTGAGCACCTTGCCGCTCGGCCCCACCGGGAGGGCCTCCACGATCTCCACACGACGGGGGTACTTGTGGGCGGCCAGCTTGTCCTTCGCGTACTCGAACAGCGTCGAGGCGTCCGCGTCTGCGCCGGGTGCGAGCACGACGCAGGCGATGATCTCCTCGCCGTGCACGTCGTCCGGCACCCCGAACACGGCGGCGGCGGAGACGGTGGGATGCGCGGTCAGCAGCTCTTCCACCTCGCGCGGGTACACGTTGTATCCGTTGCGAATGATCATGTCCTTCTTGCGGTCGACGATCCAGACGTACCCGTCGGCGTCCTTCCTCCCGAGATCGCCCGTACGGAACCATCCGTCGACGATGGCCTTGGCGGTCTCCTCCGGCAGGTGGAGGTAACCCTTCATGAGGTTGTGCCCGCGGATGACGATCTCGCCCAGTTCGTCGGTCGCGAGCAGCTCGATGCGCTCCTCGACGTCCGGCCTGGCGATCTCCACGTCGACGCCCCAGATCGGCGTGCCGACGCTGCCCGCCCGGGGGGTGCTGCCACGGTGGTTGAAGGTCGCCACCGGCGAGGTCTCGGTCAGGCCGTAGCCCTCGTAGATCTCGACCCCGAACTCCTTGCGGAAACGCTCGATGACGGCGAGCGGAATGGACGCCCCGCCTGAGATCGCGTAGCGCAGCGGCGGCCGTTCCGGGATGGTCCTCGCGGCTTCGAGCAGCGCGACATACATCGTGGGAACGCCCATCATGATCGTGCACTGGTTGTCGATGAGGCTGCGCAGCGCCGTCTCGCCGTCGAACCTGGGCAGCATGACGATCTTCGCGCCCGCCCTGAACGCGGTGTTGAGCGTGCAGGTCTGGCCGAACGTGTGGAAGAGCGGAAGGGCGCCGAACACGACGTCGTCCGGTCCCATGTCGAAGGTACCCACCAGCAGGGTGTTGGCCTGCTCGACAAGGGAGAAGTGCGTGCCCATCGCGCCCTTGGGCTTGCCCGTCGTGCCGCTGGTGTAAAGGATCGTCGCCGTGGCGTCCGGCCGGCACGGCTCGTACGTCACGATCGGCTCGGCGTCGGCGGCGAGCTTTTCCAGCTGCGGGACGTCGTCGATCGGCTCCGGCGACAGCACGGAGATCACGGGGACGCCGGCCTGCTCCGCGCCCTTCGCGCCCTCACCGAGCAGCGGGGCCGCGCACACCAGCAGGGTGGCTCCGGAATCCCTGAGCACGTACTCGATCTCGTCGGCTTTGAGCAGCGCGTGGACGGGGACGACGATGCCGCCCAGGCTGAGGATGGCGTAGTACACCCGCGGAAAGTCGGCAACGTTGGGAATCAGCATCGCGACCGCGTCGCCGGACGTCACGCCCTGCCGCCTGAGCGCGCCCGCGTAGCGACGCGTCTGGTCCCACAGCTCGGCGTAGGTGATCT
Source organism: Planotetraspora thailandica (assembly GCF_016863335.1). GTDB lineage: Bacteria > Actinomycetota > Actinomycetes > Streptosporangiales > Streptosporangiaceae > Planotetraspora > Planotetraspora thailandica. Next base: position 144,421 of record NZ_BOOR01000034.1, on the reverse strand, counting down.
CGGAGGCGCCGACGACGACGGCCGTCGCGCCAGGTGAACGCTCGGCGCGCTCCTTGAGGATCGCGGCGACGGAAAGGGTGGCGTTGCTCGGAACGGTCATGGGTTGCCTCATCCTGCAGACGACGAACAGCAGACCGGTGCCGGCGCCTATCCCCGGTCAGCGCGCAGACCGTAGATCCACAATGCCAGCGATCACGCCCGCCATGAAGACCCCACCATCGGCAACTCCGTAACCGGAAATCTATTTCCGGTTATGGGTAGAGTGATGACCGAACAGCAACCCGGGAAGGCGAAACGATGAAGACATGGTTGATCACAGGCGGTACTTCCGGTTTCGGGCAGGCCTATGCCGAAGCCGCCCTGGAACAGGGTGACCAGGTGGTCCTGACCGCTCGGAACGTCGAACGGCTCGAGACCTGGGCGCGGGACCGCGAGAAGACCGTCCTGGTTCTGCCCCTGGATGTCACCGACCCCGCACAGGTCGCCTCCGCGGTCGACGCCGCCCAGAACCGGTTCGGCGCGATCGACGTCCTGGTCAACAATGCCGGCGGCGGCTCGCACGGCGCGGTCGAGGACACCGGCGAGGCCGTGATCAGAAGCACCTTCGAGGTCAACTTCTTCGGCACCGTCGCGATGATCCGGGCGGTGCTCCCCAGGATGCGGGCCCGCCGCAGCGGTTGCATCGTGAACATCTCCTCCGTGGGCGGGGTGCGCGCGTTTCCCGGCGTGGGTTACTACAACGCGGCCAAGTTCGCCGTCGAAGGCATCTCCGAATCATTGCGGCAGGAGGTGGAGCCCCTGGGGATCAAGGTCCTGGTGGTCGAACCCGGAGCTTTCCGCACCAAGGCCGACAGCGCCGGCTACTCCGCGGGCACCACTCGCGTGCTGGACGACTACGCGCACACCGTAGGCGCACTGAGCGAAGCGCTGGTCGCCATGAACGGCAAGCAGCCAGGCGACCCTCGGCGAGCGGCCCGTGCCGTCGTCCAGGCTGTCGCCTCGGACGATCCGCCGCACCATCTCGTGTTGGGTAGCCTCGGGTTCGATCAAGTCACCGCGAAGCTCGAAACCATGCTGGCTCAAATCCGGGCCTGGGAGGACGTTGCACGCGGTGCGGACTTCCCCGACAGCACGCACAAGCCAGGGGCCTACGTCTGACCGCGGCGGGGCCCCTCATCCGACGAGAGGGCTCGGACATGGCGGACGCACCGCGACGGCTGCGACGAGACGCCGAGGCGAACCTCGAACGCATCCTGGCCGTCGCCGTGACCGTGTTCGCCGAGCAGGGAATGGACACCAGCATCGAAGTCGTCGCACAGCGCGCCGGAGTAGGCCTGGGCACGATCTATCGTCGCTTCGCCAACAAACAAGCGCTGTTGGACGAGCTGGCCAGGCGGCTGCTGACCGACGTTGTGGCCGTTGCGGAACGGCACCTGGAAGACCCGGACGGCACGGGACTGGCCGGGTACTTCTGGGGGATCGGCGAACTCCTGGCCACCCACCGGGGGCTGGTGTCCCACATGTGGAACATGCCGGGCGCGGCCCCGATCGTCGCCCGCTCACGTGACCTGCAAGGTCGGTTGCTGGCCGACGCACAGCGCCACGGGCTGGCCCGCGCCGAGCTGACGGCCGAGGATGTCGCGGTGACCGCCTGGTCGCTGCAGGGCGTCCTGGACACGACGCGCGGGCTGCCGGTCGACGCGTGGCATCGGCACGTGGAAATCCTGCTGGCCGGGCTCGCCCCGGGAGCGCAGCCCTTGCGCCACCCGCCGCTGACGCCGCACGAGATGGACACCGTCATTCGCGAGACACCGGCCGACCAGCGTCCCTGATTCGGAGGCCTGGGCGGGCGATCAGCTGCAACTCAGCGACAAGTGGTTACCAAGCCGGATTTCTTATCTTCACCTGTGTAAGCGACCAGCATGCGGTGCGGGGGACGCCGCCCACACAGGAGGAAAGAACAGATGCCCTGTCACACGAGAGGGCTCCTCGCGTCACGGCCGGGGAGAACATCATGAGGACCGTCTACAAGGTTCTGGCGTACCTCGTCGCCATCGAGGTCGCCGTGCAGGCGATGGCCGTGGTCTTCGCCGACGCCGGCATGGGCAAGTGGGTCGAGCAGGGCGGCGTGCTCGACAAGGCGGTCATGGAGAGCGATGAATCGCCGTTCCCCGAGGTCATCGGCTTCATGATCCATGGCATCAACGGGATGATGGTCATCCCGTTGATCGCGCTGCTTCTGCTGATCTCCTCGTTCTTCACGAAGATCCCGGGAGCGGTGAAGGCGGCCGCCCTGGTGGTCGTGCTCGTCGCGATCCAGGTCTCCCTGGGGCTCGCCGGCCACGAGATCCCCGCCGTGGGCGCCCTGCACGGCCTCAATGCTCTGCTGCTGTTCAGCGCGGCCGTCTACGCCGCGTTCCGCGGCCGCGGCGCGGGTGCGGATGCGGTCTCCCAGCCGCAGTCGATCAGGACCGTCGGCTGACGGCACACCACATGAACGGGGCTCATCGACGCGGCGCCCGCATCCGTCTCGCAATCGCGGGCGCCGCGACCATCGCCTTACTCGGTCCGCTGACGTGGTTCTGGTACGACAGCCTGATGCCGGAGTCGTACTCCGTGATGGACATGGGGTACGCGGACTACGGCGGCGCGGCGCCCCACCACGGGGCTCACCACATGCCGGGGGGCCGGAGCGTCACGGCGTTGACCGCCGACCCGGATCGCACGGCCGACGTCGCGGTCAACCTGATCGCGCGCAAGCAGCGGTTCCGCCTGCCGACGGGTCGCTCCGTCGACGGCTACACGCTGAACGGCACGTCGCCCGGCCCGGTCATCCACGCGACCGCCGGGCAACTCGTGCAGGTCACACTCGTCAACGAGTCCGTGCCCGACGGCATCACGCTCCACTGGCACGGCCTCGACGTGCCCAACGCCATGGACGGGGTCGCCGGCGTGACCCAGGACGCGGTCGGCGTGGGGAAGTCGTTCACCTACCGCTTCGTCGCCGACCAGGTGGGCACCTTCTGGTACCACTCCCACCAGGTGTCGCACGAGCAGGTGCGCCGGGGCCTGCTCGGCGCCCTGGTGGTGGCCCCCGCGTCAGGCCCGCGTCCGGGCACCGTCGACGTCGTTGCACTGCTGCACCTGTACGGCGGAGCCCGCACGGTCAACGGGCGGGAGGGTGACGTGCGGGTCCAGGCGCGACCGGGCGAACGGGTGCGCGTGCGCGTGGTCAACACGGAGAACGGCCAGACGCCGGTGTGGGTCGGCGGCTCGCCCTTCCGGCTGGTCGCGGTCGACGGCACCGACCTCCACGAACCCGCTCCCGTCCGCGACACCGCCGTGCTGCTCACCGCCGGAGGCAGGGCCGACCTCGAGGTGACCATGCCCGCCGACGGCTCCGCGGTCCGGGTGCACATCGGCGGCCCCGGCGGCGTCGTGCTCGGCTCGCGGACGTACGACGCGCCTGCGGTCCGGCGGCCCACGAAGACGCTGGACCTGCTGGCGTACGGCAGGCCCGCCCCGCTCGGGTTCGATCCTGAGGCGGCCTCCCGGCGGTTCGACTACGACATCGGGCGCCGGCCCGGCTTCCTCGACGGGCGTCCCGGCATCTGGTGGACCGTCAACGGCCACATGTTCCCCGACGTGCCGATGTTCGTCGTCGCCGAGGGCGACGTGGTGCGGATGCGCGTCTCCAACAACAGCGGCGAGACGCACCCCATGCACCTGCACGGGCACCACGCCGTGGTGCTGAGCCGCGACGGTGTGCGCGCCACCGGTAGTCCGTGGTGGGTGGATTCGCTCGAGGTCGGCAACGGCGAGACGTACGAAATCGCGTTCGTCGCCGACAACCCGGGCGTCTGGATGGACCACTGCCACAACCTGCCGCACGCGGCCGAGGGGCTCGTCGCGCACCTGATGTACGAGGGGGTCACCACGCCCTTCACGGTGGGCGGCACAGCCGACAACGAACCGGAATGAGTCACGCCGCCCGGACGTGCAGATGTCCCTCATGCGGGAAGACGGGCGGCTGGGCAGGCAGGACGGATTGAAGGACATATCCACACTTGTCCGCCACGCGGCACGATGCATGATTGTCGACGGCATGCAGCAAGTCGAGGCGGACCAGCGGCACGATCCGCTGGGAGCCGAGCGCCCACCGCGACACCGTCTCGAGCGCCCGGCCGGCGACGCCCCGGCCTCGAACGCCCGCGGACGTCCAGTAACCGACCTCCGCCGTACTGGAGCATGACGGGTCTTCGAGGCCGGTCACCTTGACCACGACGTGGCCGATCGGAGTGCCTGCGTCATGCCCCAGTACGGCGAAGCTGAACCGGCTGCCGGTCTCCCAACCCGCGCTTTGCGCGTCGATCCATCGGCGGGCCTGCGCGCCGGTGGCGAGCGGGGTGGTCAGGCGATGCCGGAGAAGCGGGTCACGATGGGCCGCCAGAAGGGCGTCGGCGTCGTCCGGCCGCCAAGGGCGCAACCACAACGCCGGCGCGGACGCCGTCGGTTCCGCGTGCAGGATCACCGTCATGGCACTCCCCCGGCGGCCGGGATTCCTGATCACCGTACGGCTCGTGCGCGTTCAGTCCGCAGTCTTGCCGCCTGGCGGGCGCGCGTACGGCAAAGGCCCCGTGAATTCGGCCGTATTCACGGAGCCTTTCTGAGATCTGTGATAGATCGGTCAGCCGGTGACCGCGAGGTCGGACGCCACCGGAGTCGGGGCGGGTGCCTCACCAGGGGTCGAAGCAGTGGGGGTGGGGGTCGGCGTCGCCGGGGTGCTGGGCGTCTCAGAGGGAGTCGGCGCCGGGGTGGTGGGCGTCTCAGACGGGGTCGGAGCCGGAGTGGTGGGCGTCTCAGCCGGGGTGGTGGGCGTCTCAGACGGGGTCGGCTTCGGGGTGGTGGGCGGAGTCGTGGGCTGGTTCGGGCAGTCCACGGTGAAGACCTTGTACTTGCCGGAGCCGTTCTGGCCTTGGAAGGACCAGGTCAGCTTGTACCGCCCGTCGGGGAGGCTCAGGTCCTCGGTGCGGCCGTGGCCGGACTGGTCGAGGGTCAGCGTCCCGTGCAGAACCTCTTTGTTGTCCGACAGCGAAACGATGCTCCACGACACCTGCTGCTTGGCGTCGAAGTTCCAGCCGACGACGTAGAAGGTGCAGACCTTCGCCTGGTCGCACTGGTTGTGCTCCGACGTCGTGGCCCCATGGATCTTGACCGTGCCGTTGTCGCCATGCTGCGAGTGGCCCGAGTGGCCCGTCGTGGCGCTGGCCGGGGCGGAGTTGAGACCGGTGAACGCGAAGAAGGCCGACGCGGTGAGCAGGGTCGCCGCGAACGCTCGGGCCGTGAACTTGCGTGACTTAGTGGTGAGCAATTTTCAGACCTCGGGGAGAAATGGATTGTCTGGTGGGGAAGACGGGACCTGCTACGAGCGGGTCCCGGGTGTCTTCCCTTGGGGAACCGGCGGGCTGAATGCGCGGCGCCGCCTCCGACGAGGCTGCGCGCATCGCCACTCCACCCGCCTGGGGGTCTAGTTCATGACGAGGACCATGCTGCCGAGCGGAACTTTGGCCAGCTGGTTCAGCGCGTCCGAGGGAACGCGGACACAACCATGCGTCACGGCCTGTCCGAAGACGCTCGCGTCCGGCCATCCGTGGAAGGCGACCGTACCGGGGCCACCGCCGTACGTGTCCAGCGTCTCGGAATGCGTGCCGACAGGCAGAATGAGCGGGCTGTAGGTCTTCTTGGTTGGGGCCAAGGAGGCGAGCATGAAGGTACGCCCAGTGGGGGTGGGCGTCTTGGCGGCACCGACCGCGACGGTCCACGTCCCGAGCACCTGGCCGGCCTTCAGCAGGGCGAGACGCCGCGCCGAGAGGTCAACCTTGATCACGTACGAGGTGTGGGCGGTCTCGAGCTTGCCGGTGCCGTCGGCGATCCAGCCCGTCGCCTTGGTCGGCCGACTGGGCAGTAGCACCCGGAGCCATCCCGGCTTTCTCTCCACGACCGGCACCCAGGTCGGGGAACCCAGCTGGGTGCTGGGCAGCAGCGCCACCGGGTCGCCGCCGGGCGTGGCGGACACCGTCACCGATTCCTTGGGGTGAACCACGGTGCCGCCGCCGGCCGTGACCGGTCCGGTGTCCTGTGGGATGCCTTTGAGATTCGTAAAGGTCGTGGCTTCGGGCAGCTTCACCTCGGGCTGCTTCGCGGCTGCCGGCTTCACGGAGGGGTCAGTGGTCGACGACCCGCAACCGGCGGCCAGCATCCCAGCCGCCAGAAGAACGCCTATCCTGCGACCGCGTCTGCCGCCTGCCAGGCGACGCACGGAGACAGCACGAACTGGGCCGTCCCACTTGGAGGGAATACGCACAAGAAACTCCCGATCAAGATCAGGGTCATGCGCCAGGGAAGCGGTTCTCGGCGACTCTGACCCTGCCGGTCGCAAAAGCTATCACAGCCACATGGGTCAGTTCTGGTCAATACACATGTCATCTACGCGGAGAATGTCGGCGATAGAGGTCGAACCGTTCCAACGGCGGCACTGAGGGCTTCAGCGTGCCGATGGCGCCGTCCGCCCGCCCGCCTGTGACCCGCGGTTCGCCTTCTCTTGACGAGTGCAACACCGACGATCACGCTGACGCCATGCGTGTGCGCCTGATTGCCACCGTCGCTTCGCTGGCCGCCGCCATGGCCTCCGTGACGGCCTGCGGCGGCCCGAGTGCCGCCGACACCTGCGGTGAGGCATTCCGCGTGCTGGCCGAGGCGAAGATCGACCCCCAGCAGTGGGCCTTCAACCGCGGAGCCCCCCTCTCGATCCCGGACGGCAGGCAGAAGGCCGAGGCGATCGAGAAGGTCGCCGCCTTGGAGACCGATGACAAGGATCTTCAGACCAGTTTCGCCAACCTCAAGAGCGGCGCCCAGAGCTACCGGGAAGAGCTGGACAAATTGGCGGCCGACCCGAGCCGGGAGCCGAACGTCCAGCTCGCAGGCGCGGCGGTCGGAATGTTCATGATCGGGCTCGGCCAACGATGCGACAAGAAGGGCTTCCGCCCCTGAACGATGCGGCCACACGACCGCGCCGAGGGTCTCTAAGGTGGCCCGGTCGGCTTAGGTCTTGTTTGTCCGCATCTCGGAAGGGCGTTCGATGGCGCTCGGGCGGCAACGGGGTCGTAAGGCCCGCAGATACGTGATGGGCTGGAGCCTTTTCAGCACCGGAGGGTTCCTGTGGAATCTGCTCGGCGACTACTTGATCAGTGGCCGTCAAGAACTGACTCTGGTGCAGATCGCCGGTCGCGCCGCCGGGGCTGGGGTCGTCTGGGCTCTCGGCGTCACGTTGATCGTGTGGGCCGCCCGTAGAGCCGGGGACGGATGACCGTCAGGCTCTTGCCCTGCCGTACCGACTGATCACCGTGTCGGGTGCCCTGCCCGCGCCTTCCGGTCACGCCTCGGTTCGACGAATGCAGGCGATGTCGAAACGGCTGCTTGCTTATTCGACGTCCAGGTGAAGAAGCCGCTCGACAGAATGATCAGGCGGCAATCGCCCAAGGAGGAGACGTCATGAAGGTCATGGTTGCGATCAAGGTCGACGGCGCGGACGAGGACAAGATCGCTCCGACGCCGGAGATGATGGCGGCGATGGGGGCCTACAACGAGAAGCTGGTGAAGGCGGGCATCCTGCTCGACGGCGGGGGTCTCAAGCCGAGCTCCGCAGGGGCGCAGGTCGTCTTCGAGGGCGGAACCACATCGGTCGTCGACGGGCCGTTCACCGAGTCCAAGGAGATCATCGCCGGCTACTGGGTCTGGCAGGTCAGCTCCCTGGAGGAGGCCGTCGAGTGGGCCCGGCAGTGCCCGAGCGACCCTGCCGGCGGGCGGCAGGAGGTCCTGGAGGTGCGCCCGTACTACGAGGAGGAGGACTTCGAGAACCTGGGTGCGCAGGCCTGAGAATCCCCGGAGTCTGAGGAGGGGTCCCGATGGACGCGCGGCGCACGGTCGAAGCGGTGTGGCGGATCGAGTCCGCGCGCCTGGTGGCTTTCCTGGCCCGGGTGATCCAGGATGTCGGGCTCGCCGAGGAGATCGCGCAGGAAACTTTCGTGTGCGCCCTGGAACAGTGGCCGCAGCAAGGCGTCCCGAACAACCCCGGCGCGTGGCTGACCACCACGGCCAAGCGCCGGGCGATCGATCTGATCCGGCGCGAGCATGTACGGGACCAGAAGTACGCCCAGTTCGCCGCCGACCTCCAGGCACCGGGGCCGGAGGGCGGCGGCACGGACGCGGAGCTGTTGTCGCTGATCTTCGTCGCCTGCCACCCGGTTCTGTCCCGTGAGTCACGCGCGGCGCTGGCGCTGCGCCTGGTCGGCGGGCTCGGCACCGAGGAGATCGCCCGTGCGTTCCTGGTGCCCGCCGCCACCATGGGGCAGCGGATCACTCGGGCCAAGCGCACATTGGCCGAGGCGCAGGTGCCGTTCGAGGTGCCCGGCGACGAGGAGCTGCCCACCCGACTGTCCGCGGTGCTGGAGGTCGTCTACCTCGTCTTCAACGAGGGTTACTCGGGCACGTCGAGCGATGACTGGATCCGCCGGGAGCTCGCGGAGGACGCCATGCGCCTCGGCCGCATCCTGGCCGGCCTGATGCCCCGAGAGCCAGAGGTGCACGGGCTCGTGGCGCTGATGGAGTTGCAGGCGTCCCGCTTCCGTGCACGCACCGGCCCCAACGGCGAACCCGTCCTGCTTCAGGACCAGGACCGATCCCGCTGGGACCGCACGCTGGTGACGCATGGGCTGGCCTCCCTCGCGCGTGCCAAATCAACAGGCAGGCCGCTGGGGCCGTACACCGTGCAGGCGGCCATCGCCGCCTGCCACACGCGCGCCCAACGGTTCGAGGACACCGACTGGGAGGCGATCGTCGCGTTGTACGACGCCCTCGCCCAGCTCGCGCCCTCACCCATCGTGGAGCTCAACCGCGCGGTCGCGCTGCTTCACGCGGACGGCCCCCAGGCGGCGCTGGAGGCGCTCGACGCCATCCGCGACGATCCCCGGATGGCCCGCTACCACCTGCTCGGAGCCGTACGCGGCGACGTCCTGCTGCGTCTGGGCCGGCACATCGAGGCGGCCGAAGAGCTGGAACGGGCCGCCGGACTGGCGCCGACAACACGTGAACGCACGCTTCTCATGGAGCGAGCGGCAGCCGCGACCGCGACGTCCCCGGCCGGGTGAACGCGGACGCCCGCCGGTCCTCAGGCGGTGCTCAGGCCAACGCCAGGAGCACCGCGAACGGGACAGGAATGAGCACAGCCGTGCCAAGCCATGCCGCGAGCCTCCGTCCGCGCCCGAACGGGAGGGCCACGTCGATCACGACCACCAGTGCCAAGGTGAACAGGCCGGTCACCACCAGGAGAAACATCACAATAGACGCGTGGTCGAGGGTCGTGTAGTTGCAGTTGGTGAGACCCGGCTTGGCAAGGTCTTCCACGCTTCTGCAGTCCATCGGCATGTACTCGGCCAGCAGCCACCGCCCCAGATAGAGCGGCACTATCGCGGGCACACCGAGTGCGAGGTTCACCAGAGCGGGGCCCGCAAGGCCACCCCTTGCTCGTCCTTTGCTCGTTCCCACGCGTTCGTGCTCCTGTCGGCCTTCTCGCTAGGAGGACTGGTTCCTCATGGCGAGCATCCCGGAACCGGAGTGCCACCCGCCAGGGAGAACCGGGGGCTCCGCTCCTTCCAGGGCATGGCCAGTTCCAGCTGAGCGGCGATCCGGAACAGCACATCTTCCCGACCGTACGAGGCGATGATCTGCACCCCGATCGGCAGACCGCCCTCACTTCTGCCCAGCGGCAGACTGATGGCGGGCTGGCCGGAGATGTTGAACACCATGGTGAACGGGCCATAGTCGAAGATCGACTGCAGCCAGCTCGTCACGGTGTGGGAGGGATCGTCGTAGCGCAGGGTGCCATGAGGAGCCGGGAGCCGACCCAAGGTCGGGGTGATGAGCAGGTCGTACTCGGTGAAGAACGCGCCCACCGACCGGGTCAGCCGATTCTGCGCGCCGAAGGCGGCCATCATGTCCAGCGCGCTGTAGTCCGCGGCAACCCGCAAGAGTTGCCTCGATACGGCTTCCAGCCTCGCCGGGTCCGGTTGCCTGGGGGCCATGAGCAGCGGAGACGCGAGCGCGACCGCTTCGGCCACCGCGCATCGCATGACGGCGTCCCAATCGATGATCGGGCTCGCGTCGGCGATGGTGTGGCCCATCTGCTCCAACACACGGCCGGCCTGGACCGCCGCCGTGGCCGCCTCGCCGTCCACCACTGCGCCCGACCAGGCCTGGGTGGTCACGGCCACTCGCAGGGAGCCAGGATCGGCCCCCACGTCGTCGGCATACCTGCCGCGCGGGGGCGGCGCGGTGTACTTGTCGCCGACACCAGGCCCCTGGACGGCGTCCAGGAGGTGGGCGGCGTCGCGGACGGTGCGCGTCAGCGCGAACTCGGACGCCATGCCGAGCATCGGTTCCCCCTGATCAGGTCCGCATGGGACGCGGCCTCGGCTCGGCTTGAGCCCGACGAGCCCGCAGCAGGAAGCCGGGACCCGGATGGACCCGGCTCCGTCGCTGCCATGTGCGACGGGCACGGCGCCGGCGGCGACGAGAGCGGCGGCGCCGCCGCTCGACCCGCCCACACCCCGATCCAGATCCCATGGGTTGCGGGTCGGTCCGTACTTGAGCGATTCGGTCGAGAAGCTGATCGCCATCTCCGGCACGGTGGTCAGACCAAGAGTCACCAGGCCCGCTGCGCGGAAGCGCGCCATCAGATCGCTGTCGTGCTGGGGGACGATGCCCGGCAGGCTTCGGCTCCCAAGGAAGAACGGGACCTCCTTCGCCACCGGCCCATGGTCCTTGATCAGGAAAGGTACCCCGGTGAACGGCCCGTCGTCGGCGTGGTCGAGTGCCGGCGAGAACACCGGCAACGCCAGGCCGTTGAGCTTCGCGTCGGTCACGGCCAAGGCCTGCCGAGCGACGCGCTCGACTTCGTCGGCGGTGACCTCGCCCGCCCTGATCAGGTCACGAAGTCCGACGGCGTCGTACCGCGCATACTCGTGGAATTGCATGTCGAAGTCCTGTTCTCGGCGTCCTCGACGCCTGCACATCGATCACAGCCGGATCCGGCGGCGGATCCTTGTCGTCCAGATGGGTGGGCAGCGCGCAGTTATGCCGGGGCGCTGCCGACGACGTACAGCCTTAAATAGGGCGATGGTCTCCACGCCGGGCCTGTAGCTCCGGGGGCCATCCCCTGCTGGTGATCGATGTGTTACTACGCTCGGGACATCAAGACCCATGCTGGCGCAGCGTTCCCCCCGCCGTCGACTGAATTAGGCGCCCGTGACTCGGCGGGACTGCTGCTTCCCGACTGGCCTGCCGTACGGCTCTGTCTGCCTTGGATAGTGGGCGGCGATGCGGGGATAAAGACCTTGCCGTAGATGATTTGACCCCGTGTATGGTCATGCGGCAAGAGCGTCACGAGGCCCGTTTGCCCCTTGAGGAGTACGTGTGACCACCTTCGACATTCCCGTTCGGCTGGAGACCGGGCGCCTTGTATTACGGCCACATGGGCTAGCCGATTACGACCAGGTAGCCACGCTCGTCATGAATGGTGATGCGTCTACCGCCCTTCCACCGGGCCGTCCTTCTGCCGTTGAGGAAATCAAGGAGTGGCTGACCGACGGCGTTCACGGTTTGCGGCGCTCCGGCAAAGGCGTGCACCTGGCGATCTTCACAAAGGACGGCGAACTGGTCGGCGGGATCAACCTGCATGGGACTGATTGGGAAACGGGGATCACTGAAGTGGGCTACGGAGTGTCTCCGAAGTTTCGTGGACAGGGCATCGCACCTGAGGCGGTTCGCGCGGTCACGCGCTGGGGCTTCTCTCTCGGTCTCCATCGGGTGGAAATACGCACCACTCCGGAGAACGAGGCGTCACAGCGTGTGGCGGCCAAGGCCGGATTCACCTATGAAGGCAGGTTGCGCCAGGCACAGCGCGAAGATGACGAGCTGCACGACCTCTTGGTATTCAGTTTCCTCGCTGACGAAGCCGCTGATTAATCCAGGCCCGTGACGTCCACGACGCCGGCGCGGCATACCGACTCCCGCCGATTAAGGAAGATGACCGGTGTTTGAGCACGTCCATGGACTCTCTCCCGACCGCCGCGAGCGGCTCACCGCCGTCTTCGAAGAGTGTCAGTCGCTTTTGGCGCGTAGTGAAGACATGGAGTCGATTCAGCAGCTATTGCGCGACCGCGACGTCTCAGTACTGGAGTCGATCCTTCTCACCTTCGAACTTCTCCGTCCCGGAGGGGGCTCTCTTGGAGACGCAAAGGAGACCGTCCTCTTCAGCGCCGCACGAACCGGCGCCCTACGCGAACACGAAACACTCTTGGACTCCTACGAGGAGATCGACTCAAACAGGACCGACCACCACTAGGTCATTCCCCCTCAACGTCGCCCAGCAGGCTGTCGTCAGTCCGAAGACGGAAGCCGCGCGCGGGCGGCGGAATCACCTTTGTTTCGGGATGAGCAGTCCGCGGTTGAATGCCTCGGTGACGGCGGCGGCGCGGTCGCTTACGCCGAGTTTTGTATAGATGTTCAGCATGTGGGATTTGATGGTGGCTTCGGTGATGAACAGTTTGGTCGCCGCTTCCCGGTTGGTGGCCCCGGCGGCTACCAATTGGAGGACTTCGAGTTCTCGTTGGCTGAGCGGCCCGGGGGTGGAGTTGGGCGTTCGCGGGGTGGAGGACCGTACTCGGCTCATGAGTAGGGCCGCCGCTGAGGGGGCCAGGACTGCTTCGCCTCGTGCCGTGGCTTGGACCGCGCGGAGGAGTTCGTCGCGGGGGGCGTCTTTGAGCAGGTAGCCGGTGGCGCCGGCTTCGATCGCGGGCAGTACGTGGCTGTCGGTGTCGTAGGTGGTCAGCACCAGGACGCGTGCGTTGCTTCCGCGTTCGGCGAGTTCTTTGGTCGCGCTTACTCCGTCCATGCCGGGCATGCGCAGGTCCATGAGTATGACGTCTGGTTGGAGGGTTTCGGCGAGGCGGACCGCTTCGGCTCCGTCGGCGGCCTGGCCGATCACTTCGAATTCTGGTTCGCGTGCGAACATGCTGCTCAGGCCGTCTCTGACTACGGGGTGGTCGTCGACGATCAGCAGTTTGATCGTGGTGGTGGGGCGGCTCATGCGGGGACCTCCGCCGGTTCGGCTGGGACGCAGGCGGAGATTCCGGTGCCTGCGCCCGGTTCGGATTCGACCTGCAGGGTTCCCGATAGGCCTTCGATGCGTTGCCGCATCGCGATCAGGCCGAACCCGCCGCGGTCTTCAGACGGATCGTTGGTGACGTTGTCGTGGATCCTGGCCGGGTCGAAACCGGTGCCGTCGTCGCGTACGTCGAGGGCGACCTGGTGTTCCATGTAGGACAGTGTCACGCCGACTCTGGTCGCCCGTGCGTGTTTGGCCACGTTGGTCAACGCTTCCTGTGCTGTTCGGAGAAGGGCGACTTCCACTTCTGGTCGCATCGGTCGTGCTGCGCCGGTCGTGGTGACCTGGACCGGGACTTCGTGGAGTGATGACCAGCGTTCGGCCACGTTCACCAGCGCTTCGCTCAGCCGCGCGGTTTGCAGGGGTTCCGGACGGAGTGCGTGCACCGATCGTCGTGCTTCCGTAAGGCTTTCTTTGGCCAGGGTGGTTGCGGCTTCGATGTGTCTGCGCCATGCCGCGGGGTCGTCGGCGGCGTGTTCGGCTGCGTGGAGTTGGGTGATGATGCCGGTGAGCCCCTGTGCCAGGGTGTCGTGGATCTCCCGTGCCATTCGCTCACGCTCATCGTGCACACCGGCCTCGCGCGCCTGGGCCAGTAGTTGCTCGTGCAGGGCCGCGTTTTCCGCCAGGGTCGCTTCCAGCCTGCGGTTCGCCTCACGTGTCTCTTCGAGCGCGCGATTACGCTCGTCGTTCTGCTGGGCACTGCGCCGGGCGAACCAGGCGAAACCGACCATGGGAATCACGTTCGCGGCCACGACGGCGGCATACGTGAGCACGCCGAAGAGGGTCGTCTTCTCCACTCCGTACGCCTGCGCCGTGCCCGACACGATCGCCACCGCGGCGACGCCGACAGGCTGCCACGGCCAGCGCAGGACCCTGAACGCGTAGATGTATCCGGCGGCCGTGAAGAACCCCGAACCACGGGTCCCTGATCACCAGGATCGCCATGATCGCGATCAGCACGGTGAAGAACACCGCCATGACCGGCACGCGCTCCCGCCAGGCGGGGTGCAGCGTGAAGACCCACAACATCCACGCCGCGGCCAGCGCACACAGAGCCAGATCGATGAACAGGGACGCGCCCGCCGATCGCTTGCCGACCACCGTGACGACGATCAGGATGGCCAGCAGCACGTACGGAACGACGGCTACCGCGACGAACCGGCGCGGTCCCGGACTACTCATGCGAGCCTTCCTCCGTTGCCCTCTTCCCGCCGGACAATTTAGCCATATCAGGGCGTTCTACCTGGTGGCGAACAACGAGCGCAGGTGCTTGCCGTTCGCGATCACGACGACGCCCGCGAGGAGCAGCCCGCAGACGCTCTGCTCGATCCTCATCCACGCCGGCAGGAGTCCGGGGAGCACGACGAGGGCCGCGATGGACACGACCATGACGCCCGAGGCGATCCGTAAGCGCAGGTATGCCCGGCGGCGGCCACGGGTGGTGCCGGCAACGAAGGAGAGCATCAGCAGGGAGGTGAGCGCGACGATGCCGCCGCGTACCCAGGCCGTGTCGTTGACCAGTCCGGGGTTGTGGCGCAGCAGGTAGACGGCCACCAAAGTGAGCACGCTGAGGGCGACGTAGCCGCTGACGGCGAGCTTCATCGTGCGGAACGCCGTCCGGCTGCGCGGGTGGTTCAGGGCGTCGTCGGAGATCGTGGCGGGAGCTGCGGGGCGGGTGTTCATGATGAGCCCTTTCCGTTGTCTGGACGGGCTTCAGCGTCGCAATATCACCGCAGGCTGCGCATCGACCGAACTCATGAGGCCATGGCTGAATCGGGCGGACCAACCGGACGGCTGAGCCGATCCACCGATCGGCTGATCCCCCGCCCAGTGCGGTCCATAAACGATCTCGCTGCGTGCGTGTGCACAGCACGTCGCTGGGATACTTCGGCCATGAATACGAGCGCGAGGGCGGACGGTATACAGCCAGGTCAGGCGACGTCCAGGAGCGAGCCGAGCCATCTCACGGAATGGGCTCTGCGTTCCGCAGAGCCGCCGGATGTCGAAATGATCGCGGAACTGCGGGCGACGGTGTTACGTCCGGACCTGGAGCGGTTGGGGCGGTTCGATGAGCATCGGGTCCGGCAGCGACTGCGGGATTCCTTCTCCCCACAGCACACGTCGGTCATCGTGGCAGACGGCGCCTTCGCGGGCTCCGTCACCGTACGCCCGGCGGAGGACGGGCGGTTGCTGGAGCATTTCTATCTCGCTCCGGGCCTCCAGGGCCGAGGGCTCGGAACGGCTGTGCTGCGGACATTGCTGAAGCGGATCGATGCCGACGGCGTGCTCGTCCGCCTGAACGTCCTGCAGGGCAGTGCCGCCCGGCGGCTGTACGAGCGCCACGGGTTCACCGTTGAGTCTCAGGACCCGATCGACGTCTACATGGTGCGGCTGCCCGGCGCCGGTCGTTCATGACCGCTCGATTCCCAGTAGCGGTAAGGGCTTGTGACCTTCGGCTTCCAGCGCGATGCTAAAGATCGAGAACCGCGATCAGCCGGGCGAAAACGCTTTGATGGAGGCAAGGCCTCATTGCGAAGATCCAGCCATGGATCTGCAGATCACCACGCTGGCTGAGCGTCCCGAACTCGAGGCGCAGCTGTTGAGCATGCCCGACAGCTGGCCGGTCTTCATGAAGCAGGATCCGGCAGCCAACCTGTTCTATCCGGTGGCGGGCACCCAGTACGCGGAGTTCACGCTGGTCGCCGTGGATCGCGACGCTCCTGAGGACCTCGTGGCGCGCGCCTTCTCGGTGCCCTTCGTGCTCGGAGGCGACGAGCTCCCCGACGACGGCTGGGACGGCGTGCTCTGGCGCGCCACGGCGATGCGGCGACGCGGCGAATCCCCCGACGCGATCTCGGCGCTGGAGATCACGATCAGGCCCGACATGCTGGGTAAGGGCTTGTCCGCCGTCATGCTCGGCGCTCTGCGCACCCAGGCCGCCCGGCTCGGCTTCGGCGAACTACTCGCCCCCGTACGCCCCAACGGCAAGCACCTTCAGCCCCGCACACCGATGGCCGACTACGCCGCACTCCGCCGAGAGGACGGCCTGCCAGCCGACCCCTGGTTGCGCGTGCACGCTCGGGCCGGCGGGGTGATCGACAAGATCGCCTCGCGATCCATGGTGGTGGCGGGCACCCTTGAGGAGTGGCGAGGCTGGACCGGCCTTCCATTCCACGGGACGGGTGACGTGGAGGTTCCGGGGGCGCTGGTGCCCGTCCACTGCGACGCGGACCACGGCCACGCGGTGTACGTCGAACCCAACGTCTGGGTGCGCCACTCGCTCCGTCAGCCCGTCGAGTCACACGCTGGTCGATAAAAGGTCAGCGCGGCGACGGCAGTACGGACAATTCTGAGGTGTAGGCGTCGGCGGGTGCGCTCAGCACCCAGACGATCATTGCAGCGAGCGTCTGGGGCCGGATG
The DNA here is from genome assembly GCF_016863335.1 of Planotetraspora thailandica. GTDB lineage: Bacteria > Actinomycetota > Actinomycetes > Streptosporangiales > Streptosporangiaceae > Planotetraspora > Planotetraspora thailandica. Next base: position 127,719 of record NZ_BOOR01000034.1, on the reverse strand, counting down.
CACAGCTCGGGATCGTGCGGGCGGCCGAAGGCGGTTCTGACCTCGCCCAGCAGGTCGGTCGCCGTCGCGCCGGGATAGACCGTGGTAACGCGTACGCCGAAGGCCCCCTCTTCCTCGCGTAGCGAATCGGCCAGCTCGCGCAGCGCCGCCTTACTGGCCGCGAAGGCCGACCAGCGGGGGACCCCGGTCGTTCTGGGGGCGGCGTTGACGAAGATCACGTGACCCTGGGAGCGCCGCAGGGCGGGCAACGTCAACCGTGTCAGTTCGGCGGCGGAGGCCACATTCACCGCCAGCGTCCGTTGCCACGTTTCGGGGTCGGCATCGGCGACGGCTGCGACAGGGGAGATCCCCGCGCAATGCACCAGCACTTGCAGATCCTCTAACGCCCCCGCATTCTCCAGGCTCCCACCGCACCGGCCAGCGTCCCCGGCTCGGCGAGATCCACCTCGATCCCCTGCACGTTCAGCCGCTTGACGTCACGCCCCACGGCGGTCACCCGATGCCCGGCCTCTACCAGCGCGCCGACCAGCGCCACCCCAATCCCTCCGGTGGCTCCGGTCACCAGCACGTGTCCCGTGGCGGCTCCCATCCTCGGCGCTGCAGCGTGATCATCGTATGCACCGCAGCCTGACCACGTGCCCGAGCCTGAGCCCGGTGGCTCCCAGGCGAAGCAAAGGACACGGCCGTTGTTCGGGGACACGGCCATGAAAGCGACGTATTACGACGCCTGGCCCAGTTCGATGCGGCGGACCGGGGGGTGGAGGCGGTATTCGCTTGGGGAAAGGCCGTAAACGCGTTTGAAAGCGACGCTGAAGGCGCTTTCGGTGCCGTAGCCCACGCTCGCCGCGATGACCGCGACCGTGTGGTCGGTCCCGCGCAGCGCACGGGCCGCTGTGTGCATCCGTACGCGAAGGAGGTAGTCCACTGGGGGTAGACCGACGGTAGTCCGAAACTTGAGCGAGAACGTGGAGCGGGACATGCGGGCGATCCCGGCCAGCTCGGCGACCGACCAGGGCTGCGTGATATCAGCGTGCAGGGCCCGCAGCGCGGCACCGAGCTGCGGGTGCAACGACGCCGCCAGCAATCCCCCGGACCCCTCGGCCCTCCCGGTGTACTCGCGCAGCGCTTGCAGCAGCAGCATGTGGGCGAGTCGGTTCATCATCGCCGGCTGACCCAGCCACTCGCCCTGTGACTCGTGCGCCAGCAGGCAGAGAGTGGTGCGCAGAACCGGGGCCCGCTCGACGGCGGCGGGCACGTGGATGAGCGGCGGCAGCACATCGAACAGCAGCGGCGCGGGGTCCGGGTCGAAGACGAAACCGGCTCCGGTGATGGTGGTGTCCCAGCCTTCGCCGACCTGCGCCACCTTTCGCGGCGCGCCGTCCGGGGTCCGGTAGACCGGATACGCGGGGACGGGATCGGCGTCAAGGTCGCTGGCCAGCCGGTAGCGTCGCCGACCGACCACCACGTAGCAGTCCCCCTGCTCGACGCGCAGGGGCTCGTCCCGGCCCTCGACGAGGACCCAGCACCCGCCCGTGACGACCTTCTCGATCCGCAGGTCAAGCCGGCCGTCGAACGCGAGCGCCCACTGTCCGCCGGCCTGCAGTGGTGTGGTGGACAGCGAGCCCACATTCAGTAGCGAAAGGACATGCTCCAGCGGCTCCACAGCTCCCCCGGACGATCGCGAAAGGACGACGGACGTTGACGGATGGACCCGCGCCAGACGCCATTCATAGCCTAATGACCTGCAGCGACTGTCTGGTCGCGGCGCCAAATGACCTAGCACGGGGGGAAGATCAATGACTGAGGTCGAGCGACGCGGTGCTCTGATGCTTGTGCACGGCGGCTGGCATGGGTCGTGGTGCTGGGAGCACCTGATTCCGGAGTTGGACGAGGGCTGGACAGTCTCGACGGTCGACCTGCCGAGCGTGAACGGGGATCCCAACGTCAGCATGTACGACGACGCGCAGGCGATCCGTGACCACTTGGACGGCATCGACGGCCCGGTCACCGTGCTCGCTCACTCGTACGCCGGCATACCTGTGAGCGAAATCGCCGGCACCGCCCCCAACGTCACGCGGCTCATCTACCTCGCGGCACACATGCTGGAGGTGGGCGAGTCGGCGGCCTCGGCGCTGCCGGGCGAGCCGTCGGACCCGCCGGAGCCGCCGGACCTCTGGCCGGTCTTCGGAAACGCACGGGAGGTCTTCTACTTTGATGTGCGGGCAGACTGGGCCGACGAGGCGGTGACCCGGCTGCAGCCGCAGAGCCGCCGCGTGCTCTACGACAGGCAGACGCGCGCGGCGTGGCAGACGATTCCTTCTGCTCTGGTTTTGTGTGACGAGGACCAGGTCATCCCCGAGTTCTTCCAGAAGCAGGGGGAGGGCGTCGCCAACCTGGTCCGGCACCTGCCGGGCGGCCACTCTCCCTTCTTGTCCCGGCCGCGTGAGCTCGCCGATCTCATCAACGAGATCGCGCAGGATCTCCCCGGCCGCACCGGCTGAGCGCGTCCAGGCGGGCCACAACGGTTCTCCGCGCCGCCCCCGCATGATCAGGCCGGCGTCGGCACGGGGACCGGGCGCCACTGTTCGGAGCCGAAGACCTCGTAGTGGATCCGCTCGTCCGGCACGCCACGGCGGTGTAGACCGGCCCGGACCATCTGCATGAACGGGACCGGACCGCACAGGTAGACATCCGCGTCGGGGTGCAGTGGGATCGCGTCGGTGTCGACGAAGCCGGTGAACGCATCCGGGGCGTCCAGGGCAGTCTGCTCGTACCAGACGAGGTTGCGGAAGGAACGTAGCCGGGAGCCGTTGGTGCTCATGTCGGCGCGTAGCGGGTGGCGTTCTACGCTTCGGTCGGCGTGCACCGCTGTGACGTCGCGGGTCGGCTGGGTGCGCGAGACATGGTCCAGGATGGCGGCCATCGGGGTGATGCCGACGCCCGCGCTGACGAGGAGCAGTGGTGCCTCGCCGGCGCGCAGGGTGAGTTGACCGTACGGGTGGCTCAGCCGCAGCCGGTCGCCTATGCCCACATGGTCGTGCAGGAAGCCGGAGACCACACCGTCCGGGGTGCCGTCGGCGCCGCGCACCCGCCGTACGGTGATCCGCAACATGCCGGCGGCGGCCGCCTGCGAGAGGGAGTACTGCCGCAACTGACTGGTGCCATCCGGCAGGTCGGCGGCGACGGTGACGTACTGGCCGGGCAGGAAGCCGGGAGCGGGGTAGCCGTCGGCCGGCGTGAGGATGAACGACATCGTGTCGTGCGCCTCAGCGATCTTGTTCGCCACGACGTATTCCCGCCATGGGGTGGCACCGTTCACGCCCGCCTCGGCGTAGAGGCGCGCCTCGCGGCCGATCAGCCGGGTGGCGAACAGCCAGTACACCTCGTCCCAGGCAGCGGCCACCGCCGGGGTGACCGCATCACCGAGCACGGTGCCGACCGCGCCCAGAAGGTACTTGCCCACCACCGTGTACTGCTCCGGGCGGATGCCCAGGGCGCAGTGTCGCTGTGCGATGCGCTCCACGATGCGGTCGAAGGCCGGGGCGTCCGGGCCGAGGCCGATCAGGTGCCCGGCGAACGCGGCAACCGCACCGGCCAGCGCGCTCTTCTGCTCGCCGGTCGCCTGCGCGCTGCGGCTGAAGAGGTTGAGCAGGTCAGGGTTTTCGCCGAGCATCGTGTCATAGAAGACGCCCGAGATGGTGCCGAGATGCTCGCCCACGACGGGGAGAGTCGCCTCGACGATAGGCGCACTTGTTGCGGAAAGCACTTGTCCCTCCAGGTACGGGGATGGTGACGGATCAGCGGCGGCCGAGGCTCAGCAGCACCTGCCGGGCCGGCGGCGCGGTCAGGTCCCCCACGGTGAGTGGGTCGAGGCTGGCGTAGAACGCCTCTTGTGCACGGCGTAGGGCTCCGCGCAGCAGGCACCCTCGGCTCACCGGGCAGATCGGGTCGCCGTCGCAGTCGACGACCTCGGTCCCGCCCTCCAGTTCGCGAACGATGCCGCCGATCGAAGCGGTTTGGGCCGTGGCAGCGAGGCGTACACCGCCACGACGACCACGGACGGTCTCCAGTAGCCCCAGGTGCTGCAGCCGCTGAACCACCTTGGCCAGGTGGTGCCGGGGTACGACGAGGGATTCGGCCAGCTCGTCGATGGTGAGCAGGTCGTCGCGGGTCGCGCCGAGCATGAGGATGCGGAGGCTGATGTCCGTGGAGCGGTTGAGGTACACAGCGCGACCCTATTTAACAGGACTCTGAGATTCCTCTTTTTGTGAGTGACATCACCCCCCGGAGGCGGGATCATCCTTCGGCAATGCAAGGGCCGCAGCCGACTGACCCTCCAGTCCGCCGGGGAAAGGCTGAAGCCGCGAACCCAGCGGAAGGCCCTCGAGTCCACGACACTCGGCCCGTAACCGGCGATACGGTCGGCATCGCAACGGGCGTGGCGCTTTCAGCCGTGGGTACGACGACGGAACAACCAGGTGGCAAAGGTGAACGAGCAGGTCAGCAGGCCGACACACCAGGCGAGTGCGATCCAGCCGGTGTTGCCGGTGGGGGTCCCGGTCAGCAGGCCCCGGACGGTCTCGATCACCGGTGTGATGGGCTGGTTCTCGCTCACCGCGTGCAGGAACGATGGCATGGTGTTCGTCGGCACGAAAGCACTGCTGAGGTAGGGCAGGAACAGCATGAGGAAGCTCAGCGTGCTGGCCGACTCCACGGACTTCGCGATCACGCCGAGCCCGGCCGCCAGCCAGGACAGAGCGAGCACGTAAATCAGAAGCAGAACGGCCGCGAGCACCCAGTCGGTGACCGTCGCGTCAGGACGGAATCCCATCGCGATGGCTGCGCCGATGACGACGGTGGTGGACAGCAGATTCCGGGCGATGCTTGCGACGACGTGTCCGGTGAGGACGGCGGAACTGCGGATCGGCAACGAGCGCAGCCGGTCGATCATGCCGCTGGTCATGTCGTCCGCGACGGACATCGCGGTGGATGCGGCGCCGTAGCCGGTGCACAGCAGGATGATGCCGGGCACCACGTAGTTGATGTATTGGGTGCCGGTGTTGATGGCCCCGCCGAAGACATAGACGAACAGCGACATCATGAGCAGCGGCAGGACGATCGACATGACCAGCGTGTCCACGTTGCGGCGGCTGAGCCGGATGCTGCGGCCGATCATGGTGAGGGAATCGCTTACGGCGTTGCGGGCGCCGCCGTGCACAGCGGTGGTGGTCATGGTCGTGGTCCTTTCGAGAGCCACGTCAGACCTGGACGGAGGTCCGGTCGGTGGTGGTCAGGGACAAGAACACGTCGTCCAGCGTCGGCCGGTGCGACGACACCTTGACCACCGGCACGCCCGCGGTCCGCAGGTCGTCCAGCACTCGGTGCAGGTGCTTCGCGCTGCCGTCGGACGGGATGCCCAGCACGAGCGGGTCGGTGCCGCGCGGTGCGTCGAACAGCGCGGCGGCACGGGCCACGTCAGCCTCCACCGCGAACCGCAGGTCGAGTCGATCCCCGCCCACCTGGGACTTCAGCGCGTCGGTCGTGCCGGACGCGGCGACCCTGCCCCCGTTGATAAGCACGATCCGGTCGGCCAGCCGGTCCGCCTCCTCCAGGTACTGTGTGGTGAGGACGATCGTCGTTCCCGACGAGACCAGGTCCTTGATGGCGTCCCACATCGTCGTCCGGCTGGACGGGTCGAGGCCGGTGGTCGGCTCGTCCAGGAAGATCACCCTCGGTTGCGAGACCAGGCTCATCGCCAGGTCCAGCCGTCGGCGCATGCCGCCGGAGTAGGTCTTCACTCGCCTATTCATGGCGTCCACCAGGTCGAAGCGTTCTAGGAGGTCCGTGGCACGGCGGCGGGCGGCAGGTCTGCCCAGGTGCATCAGGCGTCCGATCATGACCAGGTTCTCCCGGCCGGTCTGCTGATCGTCCAGCGCTACGGACTGACCGGTCAGGCTGATCACGCCGCGCACCTTGGTCGCTTCGCGCACGACGTCGTACCCGGCGATCCGCACACTGCCGAGGTTAGGGCGCAATAGCGTGGTCAGGATGCGGATGGTGGTGGTCTTCCCGGCGCCGTTCGGGCCCAGCAGCGCGAAGACCGTGCCTTCCGCGACGCGCAGGTCCACTCCGTCCAGAACCTTGGTGGATCCGAAGGCCTTGTGCAGGCCGGTTGCCTCGACGATCATCCTCGCTCCTTGGATGAGGCGGAATAATTGCGTACGAGCTACGCTTAAGAGCGTAACCCATACGCATCGGAGTCGGAGAGGCTGTTTTAGACTGTGTCCGTACTCGCGATGAGAGAGACCGGATGGCCGACGAGATCGAACTGCCCGACGAGGTGACCCTGCTCTGGGGGTTGCGCGAGACTGTCCGGCGGGGGCGCAAACCGTCCCTCACGGTCGCCGACATCACGCGGGCCGCGGTCGAGGTGGCGGACGCGGAAGGACTGGCCGCGGTATCGATGGCCAGGGTCGCCGCCCAACTCGGCAACTCCACGATGGCGCTGTACCGCTACGTGAAGAGCAAGGACGAACTGCTCCTGCTGATGTCGGACGCGGCCCTGGACGGACCACCGAACCTGCCGGACGGCCAGGACTGGCGGACCGGGCTGACGCTGTGGGCGCAGGGCTTGCTGAAGATGCTGCGACGGCACCCGTGGACCGCGCAGATCCCGATCAGCGGGCCGCCGGTGGGACCCAACAACCTCTGGTGGTTCGACCGCGCGCTTCGCGCGTTGGGCGACACCGGTCTCGACGAGGAGGACAAGGTCGGCGTCGTGATGGGCCTGTTGACCTTCGTGCACGGCGAGCTCCGGCTGAGCACCGAACTGTCCAAGGGCTACGTGGAGAACCCTGAGGCCTTCAGCCGCCAGTACGGCATGGCGCTCACGCAGGTGGTGGACGCGCAGCGGTTTCCCGCGCTGAGCAAGGTGATCGCGGCCGGCATCTTCGAGGGCGAGGTCCGCTACGACGAGGAGGTCGAGGGGGAGTTCGGGCTGGGCCTGTTCCTGGACGGCGTCGCCGCATTCATCGAGCGCAGGACCGAACGGCAGGGGTACTAGCGAAGCGAGGCTCGCCCTCCAATCCCCGCCGGAACTGCTGCCGATCCTCCGAGAGCAAGAAGAGTTCGGCGGTCCGCCTGTAAGGGCGTAGTGCGCACCTTGGGCGGTCACCAGCCGTAGGGGCCGAATCGACCCCAGGCGAGGAGCGCGGTGAGCACGAACAGGATGACGCTGACCGCCACTCCGGACGGCTCTTTGCGGCGGATGTGCGTGGCCGCCGCCAAGACCATCATGACGGCCAGCCCGGTCGCGGCGATCGGCGTCAGGACGGCTGCGATCCCGGTCGCTGCCGGTACGATCAGCCCGATTGCGCCGAGCAACTCCATCACACCGATGAACCGCACAGTCGCCTGGGAGAAGTCCTGCATCCATGGATATCTGCCGGTCAGCTTGTCCTTCGGCTGGAATTTCACCAGGCCGGACATGGCGAACAGGGCGGCCAGGATCGCCTGCACGATCCACAAGAACACATTCATCGAGGGGTCTCTCCTGCGGTCATCGGTGTTGGTCTCAGCAGTACGACGACACAAAGAGGCTTATTCAAAGGCTCATTGATGTCGGTTTCTAAGAAGTCATTCCGATTTGCCGCCACCAGGCTCTCCATTGCTGTGGTCATGAAAGCCTCCGGGAATCACGCCCAGTTGACGCATCTGCGAGGCGACGTCGACGACCCCCCAGATCTCAACGATTCGGCCGCCTGCGAAGCGGAAGATGAAGATCTCGTGGTACGCGACGGATTTGCCGGTCGGTGGGAGACCCCTGTACTCGCCCTGGTGCGTCCCGGTAACTGTGTTCCGGCAGACGACCTTGTCCCCTTCCGTGATCACATCCTCGACCGCAACCTGAATGTCGGGGAACGCGCGAAGGAGCGCCTCCCACACGTACTTGAGTGCCTGCGGCCCCGTCGCATCAATCGGCACTGGCGTGTGGAACAGCACGCCCGGCTCAACGACCTCGTCGATGGTCTTTGAGATGACCTCCGCATCGCCACTGTTGATGGCGTCATGGAAGCGGCTGAACGTCGCCTTGTTGCTTGTTGCCTGGGCTGTTGACATGTGGCTTCACCTCAGGGTCAGGCGGTCGCTGCGCACAGCGGGAGATTTGGCTCGGGTGTGCGGTAGCCCGTCCGGGTCGAGTCGCTTCTGGAGGACGGCCTGGATCTCGAACTAGATGATCCAAGCTGGGTAATTCACCACCGGTTTCATGTCGTCCCCATCGTCGTCCAGCCAGTCGGCAGGTGCGTCCAACTGCGGGCGTCTTCCGCGCTACCACATGGGGATCAACTGCCGGGTCGCTCTACGACGCCGGGAGTAGTCCGGCAGGCGTGCCCAGAGTGGGAGACGGCGCATTGGCGCGGTGGAGGCTGTGAACGGCCGGCGGCCCGTGTTCCCGCCGCCAGCCGCGACCGGCGTCCACGCCGCACGCCCGGACGGCGGGCGGGCGGCGGGCCGTGCGGCGACCACGACCGAGCGCTCTACCCACTGGCGAGCCTTCAGGTGAAGGACGCGAGCGAGCGGATAGGGGCCGCTCTCTGGGGCAACGCCCGGCAACTGCAACGAGAGCGGCTTTGAAGATCAGAAAAGCCCCTTCCCTGATCGGGAAAGGGCTTTGATCTGGCGGAGGCTGGGAGATTTGAACTCCCGATGGGCGCGAACCCAAACCGCATTAGCAGCTCGGATCATTGTCGTCCCGATCAGTCCAACCTGGACCAACACGGCTCGGCGGCCCTCATTGAACGGCCTGGCACGACGCAGAACTGCAACTAAAACTGCAACTAGAGCAGGCTCATGATCTGCGTGTATGTCAGCCAGCCGCGGTTCCTCGGCCATTGGATACCAATGGACACAGACGGGCTTGAGCCGGAGGATCCGGTCTGCTGGCTTCGTCGGGGTCGATGGCAGAAGGGATGCGCGGGGCTACACCTCAGCCACCTACGGCGAAGAGTTCTACCGGATGCTGGAAGGCGTCATCATCGACGACGCCGAGGTCTTCAACGACCAACTCCGAAAATGGGAGGACTACTACAACTGCCATCGGCCCCACGGCGGCCTCGGCGGCCAGACTCCCTACGAACGCCTCAAGCACACCACGACCCAGGCGTAAACGATCACTGTCGGTCGCACACTGCGACGTAGGCCCGTCTCCTCGCTCGCGGCCACGGACCTGCGGTAGTGGCGACGAGGTGTCAGATCGCCTTGATGGTGCCGCCGTCGATGACGTAGTCGGCGCCCGTGATGTTGCCGGCGATGTCGGAGAGAAGGAAGGCGATCAGGGCGGCCACCTCCTGGGGCTCGGTGATCCGACCGGTGGTGATGCTGAACGCTTGGGGGATCTGCGGGAGGAACGCGGCGTGCTCCGCTCCGGCGCTCGCGGCCACCTTGCCGCCGAACCCGTGCGGGTCCTCCCAGATGGCGGTACGAACGACGCCGGGTGAGACGGTGTTGACCCGCACGCCCTGGGGGCCGAACTCCTCGGCGAGGGACTTGCCGAGCGCGGCCAGGGCCGCCTTGGCCGCGCTGAAGACGACAGGGCCCGCGGCAGGAAGCCTGGAGTTGATGGACGAGACGTTCACCACCGACCCCCTTCGCTCGATCAGGCTGGGCAGGGCGGCCCGGGTGGCGCGGACCGTGCTGAAGAGGTTGAGGTCGAAGACAGCAGTCCACTGCTCATCGTCGGCTTCGAGGAAGCGGAGGGGCTCGTCCACGCCTCCGACGTTGTTCACGAGCAGGTCGATGCCGCCCAGTTCGGCGAGGGCGGTGTCGATGAGGGCGGTGACCCCTTCGGCGGTGGCGAGGTCTGCCGCGACCGGGACGGCTCCGCTGTCCTTGAGTTCCGGCGTGATGGTGCGGGCGGCACCGACGACCCGCACCCCCTCACTGATCAAGGTTTGAACGGTGGCCAGTCCGATGCCGCGGCTGGCGCCGGTGACGACGGCCGTCTTGGAGTCGAGGTTGAGCTGCATGATCACACCTTTTTCTTGAACTGTAGGTACAAAATTCGGGCATGGGTCGACCCCTCCCGCGCACGGGACGGCCAAGTATTCAGAGAGAGTCGATCACCGCGTCGATCACGCGGGAGAGGCGCTCCGGCCCGTCGGCGACCCTGGCGAGCAAGCGCAACCCCACGACGGTGTTCAGCAGCAGGCTCCCGATCGCCCGGGCGTCACGTTCTGGGCCGATCTCGCCCGCACGCTGCCCCTCCTCGATCACGGCGCGGAACGCCTCCTCGGTCTGGTCGAACATGCGGCGAACCAAACCGACGGCACTCTCGTCCGACTTGCTGAGCTCGGCGGCGGTGTTCACCGCCAGGCAGCCCCGGCGATCCGGGTCCGCCAGGTCCATCTCCGCCAGGCAGGTCAGCACCCGGCGCAGCCGGTCCTTCGCCGGACCTGGCTTCTCCAGCATGGCAACGACGTCCACCACCTGGCTGTCGCGATAGCGCTCCAGCGCGGCCTGGAACAGGCGATGCTTACTGCCGAAGGCATGGTAGAGACTGCCCTTGCCGATGCCGAGCGCGTCCACGAGGTCCTGTGGTGTGGTGGCGCTGTACCCCTTGCGCCAGAACACCTCCATGGCCTGCTCGACGGCCACATCCGGATCGAACTGCTTGGGCCTTCCCATATGGACGACGCTACCATATTCTTGACCTGGAGGTACATAAACGGTTGTCCACCGACCGGCAGGACCAGGACGCAGGCCACCCAACCCCGCGCACACCTTCCAAGCCGGACGAGCCTGCTCGGCAGTGACAAGGCCGCAATCCGCACTCTGACCGACAAAGCCTGATGCTCGCCGTCATCGACTGGCAGGCTGCACACACCGCGCTCAGCCGTGGTCGGCTCGCCTGCTCCTCCTGAGATGTCTCAGCGCGGATGACCAGCTCGGCAAGGATGCGCGACGCCTGGCAACTGCAACTGGAGCGCCTTTGAAGATCAGAAAAGCCCCTTCCCTGATCGGGAAAGGGCTTTGATCTGGCGGAGGCTGGGAGATTTGAACTCCCGATGGGCGCGAACCCAAACCGCATTAGCAGCTCGGATCATGACCGTCCCGACCAGTCCCACCTGGACCAACGCCACGTTGTGAGCCCCCTGGAACGGCCTGGGACGGCGGTGAACTGCAACCCAAACTGCAACCCATCGCATGCCGTCCCTCAACTGCCGACGGTTTTACAGGGAGTCGCCCGTTCCAGTTCGCTACGACCCCTGACCTGCGGCGCAGCCAGACGGCAGGGCGCCGCTCCCATAGATCGTTCCGCGCATATTCCGGATCATGAAAGACGCGCCTAAGAGGTCCTAACACCCCGAAACCCTGGGCCTCCTGCCCTGCGGGACCCTAAGTCCGGGCAGTGATCTTCACTGATCACGAATCTCCGGCAGCGCGGGGAGCGTGATCCCGTCCTCTGCGACGATCGCTGCGAGGACCTCGGCAAGCAGTGTGGCTGTGAGCGATAGTTGGCGGAGCCGACGCCAGGCAGCTCGCAACCTGAGCCCACCGGCGCAGCCTGACAGAATCGTGACCCATGATCGACGATTTCGCGAAAGACAACCTGCACGGGAGACTGCGGCGGGACCGCAAGGCGCTGCTCTGGAAACTCGACGGCTTGTCCGAATACGACGCCCGCCGACCTTTGACAGCGACCGGGACCAACCTCCTCGGCCTGGTCAAACACGTGGCCAGCGTCGAGGCCAGGTACTTCGGCGAGGTCTTCGACCGCCCTTCCCCGGAACCGCTGCCCCGGTGGCAGGACTCCAACGGCAGCGATCTGTGGGCGACCGCGGACGAGACCCGCGATCAGATCATCGGGTTCTATCGGCGCACGTGGGAACACTCGGACGCGACGATCAACGAGCTTCCCCTCGACGCCCCCGGCCACGTGCCGTGGTGGCCGGAGCCTTATGCCGACACAAACCTGTTCGCCATCATGGTCCATGTCCTCGGCGAGTCCATCCGGCACGCCGGGCACGCCGATATCCTGCGCGAGGGCCTCGACGGCCGGACCGGGTTGCGCGCCGAACACGAGAAGCAGATCGACAAGGAAGCCCGTGCAGCCTACTGCGCGAAGATCGAACTGGCCGCCAGGGCGGCCGCACCAATCAAGGCTTAACCACAATCGCGCCACCGTGGCCCCACCAAGGGCGGGGTCACGGTTCAATGCAGGTCAGTGGCTGTGTGCTGTCTTCCCTGAACGCTCCTGGACAGCATGCAACGCTGCGACAACCCTCACGGGTGCGGCGCGGAGTGGCACCGGTTCCCGTGTAAGCCGCGGTGCAAAGACCACAAGCACGACCCCGACTGTCCGCACGACTGCAAGAAACGCGGGCATGTCTGCCCGACCCGGACGTGCCCGAAGGACTGCACCGGCCACGCGGACCGCTGCCCAAGGCGCACGGACGACGGCATCATCTTCCGGCAACGCAAAGGCCGCAGCAGGCTGACCCTCCAGTGCCCTTCCGAATTGCTGCCCGTCCTCCGTGAACACAGGAAGATCCAGGATGCCGAACGCGCGGAGGCCGGCGAACTCTGGGAGGACCACGATCTCCTGTTCCCCACCCGGCGGGGCCGGCCAATGGAGCGCAGCGAGGACTACAAGATGTGGAAAGCGCTCCTAAGGCGGGCTGGAGTCAGAGAGGCCAGGCTCCACGACGCCCGCCACACGGCAGGGACGCTCCTCGTCGAGCAGGGCGTCCACATCCGGGTAGTCCAAGAGATCCTCGGCCACGCCCGTGTCACCACGACCGAGCGCTACACCCACGTGGCGACCCTCCAGGTGAAGGACGCGAGCGAGCGCATGGGGGCCGCTCTCTGGGGCGATGAGTGACAACTGCAACTAGAGCGCGTTTGAAGATCAGAAAAGCCCCTTCCCTGATCAACGGGAAAGGGGCTTTGATCTGGCGGAGGCTGGGAGATTTGAACTCCCGATGGGCGCGAACCCAAACCGCATTAGCAGTGCGGCGCCATAGACCTGACTAGGCGAAGCCTCCTGGTTGCCGAGTGGCTCAGGACAGAGTACCGGCGAAAGCGTGGGGCGGCAAAGCGGAATCCTCGTTACGAGGCAGTCCCGGCGCTGCCGACCATGCACCCGTCCGGCGGCGGGTGCCCGGTGACTATATGCCCAGATGGGCTGAGACAGCGCAAGCCAGACACGCGGGTTTTCCCCAGGACGATACACAGCCCTTATCCACAGGGTGTGGACAAGGGCTGAATACGCGGATCCCCGAGGTCAGACCCGTACGGCCTCGCCCTCGATCTCAATCTTGATCTTCTTGCTCACGAGGACGCCGCCGGCCTCGATGGCCACGTTCCAGGTGAGGCCGAAGTCCTCGCGGTTGATCTCGGTCACGGCGGAGAAGCCGAAGACTTCGTTGCCGTAGGGGCTCGTGCCGGCGCCGCCGAACTCCACCTTGAGCGCAACCTCCTGGGTGACGCCGCGGATCGTCAGGTCGCCGACGAGGGTGAACTCGTCCCCTGCGTGGTCCTTCACGCCGGTGCTGCGGAAGGTGATCTCCTCGTGCTGCTCGGCCGCGAGGAAGTCGTCGCTCTTCAGGTGCCCGTCACGGTCGGCGACACCGGTGTCGACGCTGCCGCTCTTGAGGACGACCTCGGCGGTCGAGTCAAGCGGGTTCTCCGCGATCACGATCTTGGCGTCGAAGTCGGCGAAGTGACCGCGGACCTTGGTCACCATCATGTGCTTGGCGACAAAACCCACGCGCGTGTGGGTCTTGTCCAGGACGAACTCTCCGGCCGTCGGGATGGTGAGGCCTTCCCACTCGCGGACACTCATTGTGGACTCCTGGGGTAGTTGCTCCGTCGATGATTGCGCGAACAACTTTCTACAGGAGGATTATTCCGCGCGTCAACTATCGTCGCGTAGACTTTGCACATGGACCCTTTTGACGACCCCCGGCTCACCGCGATGGGCCTGCTCGTAGAGGTTGCGACCGGACTGACCGTCAAGGCCCATCAGTCCTTCACCGCAGTAGGCCTGTCCGACGTCGACTTCGAAACGTTGATCCGCCTGGCCCGATCTCCCCGGCAAAGGCTGCGCATGAGCGACCTCGCGGCCCAGACGTCATTGTCCACCAGCGGCATCACCAGGGTCGTCGACAGGCTCGAGCGCGAGGGCCTGGTCATGCGGGAGGCGTGCAGCACCGACCGCCGAGCCTCCTACGCCGTCCTCACCGAGGCGGGCGCGGAGCGGCTCAAAGCCGTCATGCCACAGCATCTCAACGATATTGAGACATATTTCACCGGCCTGCTCACACCGCAGCAGCTGTCCGACTTCCTGGACGCCCTTCGCATCATCCGCGACGTCGTACGACCATGCGCCACCGTAGGCGTGGAGCGCGCTTCCAGCGAGCAGTGCGAGGGGGAGAAGGTCAGTTGAGGGCTTCGCGCCCGGCCGGCACCAGGTCGCCGCGCAGTTTCGCCATTCCGCGCGAGACAGTGCTCTTGACCGTGCCGACGCTGATGCCGAGCGTCTTGGCGATCTCCGACTCGCTCATGTCCTCGTAGTAGCGGAGCACGATCGCCGTACGCTGCCGGGCGGGCAGCCGATCGAGGGCCTGCTCGAGCTCGTCGTATCCGTGCCGATGATCAGGTTGTACGGGGACCTCGGGAATGTCGTCCGACGGATACTCCTCGAGTTTGCGCCGCCGCCACCACGAAATGTTGATGTTCACCATCGCCCTGCGTACGTAACTGTCCAGCGAGGACCGGTCCTGGATCCGGTCCCACGCGAGATAGGTCTTGGCGAGGGCGGCCTGAAGCAGGTCCTCGGCGTCGCAGGCGTTCCCGGTCAGCTGATGGGCGACCCGCAGCAGGGCCGCCCCCCGGGACACCACATATGTATGAAACTCCTCGTGGTTCACGATCATGCGATCACCAACCTGGCCGGATAGGCATCTCGTGCCAGAATGGCAGCCTCACTCCAGAATCCGGCTGAACCGGAATCCAGGTTTCGTGCAGCCAGGCGCAAAGATCGCGCAAGCTCGGTGGCGGAGCCCTCGCCCGAGCCTCATCCGTACAGCCGCCGCCAGGCAGTGATTTGCCCGGAGCGGGGCGAAACGCGTTGCACCCGGGATGGGATTATTGCTCCCGCGTTATGCCTTGGGCTGCAATTCATCCTCTGTCCGGATACGCGGCATGTGACGCTAGACGCGAAGTGGGGAGGGGCCATGCCGTACCGGACTGCTGTTGAACGTCGGCGCATGCTCGCGGCGGCGGCGCTCGGCCGCGACGCGGAGCCCGCGCGGCTGACCGCGGACGACGGCATGACGCTGCACGCCGTGAGCGGCGAGATCCTCGACGTGAGCCCGCACCTGATCATCGTCGAGGACGACGAGGGTGTGGAGCGGCGACTGGTCATCGCCCCGTGGGCGACCGCGTGGCATGGGGAGCCCGTCCCCCCGGCCGACCTTCCCATCGGGGCTCATGTGGTGATCCGGGCATTGCGCGCGGGCACGGTGGTGGAGCGCATCTGGGCGAACATCACCCGGATGACCGGGATCATCCTCAGCGTCACCGGGAGGCAGGACCTCACGGTCGAACTGGACGCGGGCCCCCACCGGGGCCGCCGCACCATCGTCATCCCCTATCGCTCGTCCGGGCGCATTCGGGTTCGGCACCCGCAACTCGAGCCCGGCTACCTCTTCGACGCCATCGGCCTGATGGACGGGGGAGCCGCGACGGCCTGCATCCCCGCGACCTCCCAGCCGCCGTATCGCGCGAAGGCCGTGCCGCCGTCGCCCCCGGCGTACCGGGGTGTGCAGTCGAAGATCTCGGGCGCCGCCGCGTGGGCGGATTTCCCCGAGCACGGCGTCACCTATCCCATGCTCGAAGAGGCCGACGCGGGTTGCGGCATGACGGGCGTCTCGTGCGCCGGCCTGCCGTACCTGGCGATCGGCTCAACGTTGTTCGTGCGCAACGTGTGCGACGGCCGGGCGAACGCTCTGCCCATCGTCGGCTGCGGCTGCATCGCCGGACGCTTCTGCGACCGGTGCCTGGAGTGCGGCACCTCGCCGCGCGGCAGGCTGGTGGAGTTGTCCGCCACGGCCTACGTCGAACTGGGTGGAGACCTGGTCAAAGGCTGCTTCAACGCTCGTGTCGGACTGGGGTGAATCGTGCTTTCGACCATCGCGGCGGCCTCGCTGCCCATCCTTGTGGTGATGTTGCTCCTCGGAGGCCTGGCGAAGCTGTTCACGGCGAGGAGCGACGCCGAGCCGGGCGGGCTCGTCCGCCTCGGCCCAGCGGTGCTCGTTCCCGAACGGTTCCGCACACCCGCAATGATCGTGTGTGCGTTCGGGGAGTTCATGCTGGTCGGAGTCTTACTGCTGGTCGACGCCGGCGTGATCCGCTGGCTACCCGTGGCGTTCTTCGCCGTCTCGACCTACGTCTTGTTGGACCTTCGGCGCCGACGGCCTGATGCGGGATGCGGCTGTTTCGGCGAGGTCAGCTCGGCTCCGATCGGCCTGCGGTCGATTACACGCGCGATGGTCCTGGCCGCGATGGCGGTGCTCGTGGCCGTCGAGGGAACCGGCGT
Source organism: Planotetraspora thailandica (assembly GCF_016863335.1). Taxonomy (GTDB): domain Bacteria; phylum Actinomycetota; class Actinomycetes; order Streptosporangiales; family Streptosporangiaceae; genus Planotetraspora; species Planotetraspora thailandica. The sequence continues at coordinate 111,119 of NZ_BOOR01000034.1, read as the reverse complement.
GTCCACCACGCTGGCCGCCTGGTCGTGGACGACGACCGTCTGGCTGGGCGGCGGCGTCGCCCTGCTGCTGGCCTTGTCGCCTGAGGTCGGGGAGAGCTTCGCCCGTCTGCGTTACCGTGCGCCGTGCGAGCAGCGCCCGCTTCCCGCCGGGCGGGCCCTGTCCCGCCTCCAGGCGAGTGCGGCGTGGCGGTCCCACGCTCCGACGCTGACGTCCGACGAACCCGCCGACATGTGGCGCGAGTTGTGCTGGCGCTTCTTCGTCTTCCCTGCGCAAAACGGCACCGACGTGGTCTTCGCGGTCTATCTGAGCGGTCGCAGGCCTGCGGTGAAGGCCGCGGTCGTCAGCCCCGACGGCAGGCCGGTCCCGCCTCTGCGGGAATCTATGCATGTATAGCGTCTAGCCAATACAGGCATAGATTCCCGCATGAAGCGGCCGCGATTAAGCTCTCTACGGCTCTCTAGCTTCCCCTCTAGAAAGCCGTAGAGAGGTCAATGGGGCGGGAGATCACAGCGGCTGGGCACGCAGGAACCTCCCGAAGTGGGGAACCGTGAAGCCGATCACCCCGCGCTCGGCGCTGTAGATCAGGCCTTTCTTGATGAGGCTGTCGCGCGCCGGGGACAGGCTGGACGGCTTGCGGCCGAGCACGTCGGCCACCTCCGCCGTCGGCACCGGGTCGTCCCCGAGTTGGGCCATCGCGTGCATGTAGTCGCGCTCGGCGGGAGTGGCCCGTTCGTAGCGGCTGCCGAAGAAGCCGACGGCCAGCTCCTCCTCCGCCTCCGGGGCCGAGACCTTGATGTCGTCGACGGTGATCGGGCTGCGAGGCGCGAGATCCCAGGCGACCTTGCCGTACGCCTGGACGAAGTAGGGGTATCCGTCGGCGGCCTCGTAGAGCGCGTCGAGGGCGTCGGGGGTGAACTCGACGTCCTCCCGCTCGGCCGGCGCGATCAGCGCGAGGTCGGCAGCGTCCCGGTCGAGCCGGTCGATCCTGGCATAGCGGAACAGGCGCTCGGAGTAGCTCTTGCTGGCCGACAACACGCTGGGCAGATGGGGCAGGCCCGCACCGACCACGATCAGCGGCCCGCCCGACTGGGAGAGCTCGTGACAGGCGGCGCACAGTGCGGAGATGTCGGGCGCCTGCACGTCCTGCATCTCGTCGATGAACAGGGCGATCCCGACGCCGAGGTCGGTCGCGACCCCGGCCGCGTCGACGAACAGCTCGGTCAGGTCGATCTCCAGGTCGCCGGAGTCGGCCCGGCCGCGCGAGGCCGGCACGTCGATGCCGGGCGACCAGTGAGAGGTGCCTTTCGCCGCCGCGGGGTCGCGCATGGCGAAGGCCTTCAGCACGCCGAGGAACTCCTCGATGCGCTCCGGCGCCCGGTGGCGGGGGGCGAGCTCGCGGATCGCCATGTGCAGGGCGGCGGCGACGGGCCGGCGGATGGACTGGTCGGGCCGGGCCTCGATCTTGCCCGTGCCCCACAACCGCTGCATGGCCATCGACTTGAACGTGTTGAGCAGCACGGTCTTGCCCACGCCCCGCAGGCCCGTGAGGACCATGCTTCGCTCCGGACGGCCCCTGGCCACCCGTTCCAGCACGACTTCGAACTGCTGCAGCTCACGGTCGCGCCCGGCGAGCTCCGGAGGGCGCTGACCCGCACCGGGGGCATAGGGATTGCGCACGGGGTCCACGCTCTCGGACTTTATGACGGGATATAGCGGCCGTCGTAGATTTCCGTAGAAAGTGCTACGGCGTGTCGCCCGCGGGCGGACAAGCCGGGCGGGAACGACGACGTCACCCGTCGCGGGAAGGGGATTCGCGCATGGCTCCGGGGCGAGAAGCGTCATCACACACCCTTCCACGTGCCGAGACTCCGACCGAACCCTTGTTCGATCCGATGGCGAAGACTGTAGCGCCCCATCGAACATGTGCGCGAGGCTTTCCGGAAAAAGCCCCGGCAAAGGCCGTCACGAAGCCGGAGCTCCAACACGTGAGTCTGCCTCACGGCTTGCGGCGCACAGGTACTCTGCGCGTATGCCATCCAGATGGAACCCCAGGTCAGCGGTGGCGGCGGCCGCCGTCCTCGGGTTGACCGCCTGCGGCGGGACGAGCGTCGCCACGTCCACGTCGGGCGCCTTCCAGGCGGAGGCGGCGGTGACACCCGCGCCCTCGCCCTCCGCCACACCTGCTCCGGAGCCCACCCCGGCACCCTCGCCCACCCGTACGGGCCCGCCGAAGTTCTCCGCGACCGTCCGGGAGGTCACCAAGGCGGACCTGCCGTACTCGTGGCATTCGGGCTGCCCGGTGTTAACGAGCCAGCTCCGCGAGATCACCATGACCTACTGGGGCTTCGACGGGAAAGCGCACACGGGAAAGCTCGTGACGAACCAGTCCGTCACGAAGGACGTGATCTCCGTCTTCTCCAAGCTGTACGGCTACCGCTTCCCCATCCGCCGCATGCAGCCGGTGGACGCCTACAAGGGCAGCGACGACGACTCGATCGACGCCGACAACACCTCGGGCTTCAACTGCAGGAGCGCCACGGGGTCGAACTCCTGGTCCGAGCACGCCTACGGCATGGCGATCGACGTGAACCCGCGCGAGAACCCCTACGTCTACGCCGACGGCAGCAACCAGCACAGGAACGCCGACGCGTTCGTGCGCCGCCCGCTCAAGAAGCCAGGCGTGATCAACGCGGGCGACAGGGTGGTCCGGGCGTTCGCGTCGGTCGGCTGGGGCTGGGGCGGATTGTGGTCCGGCGACAAGGACTACCAGCACTTCTCAGAGAACGGACGCTGAGACCAGTGGCGATATCGCGGGTGACCCTCTGACCTGCGATTCGACCCCTCATCGCTTCTCAATGTTTCCGGGCGTCTCACGCCCTCGTGTGCCCTCGTTGTGCCCTAAGCCCTGGGATCGGCTTGCGGCTCGCCTGTCAGAGTGGATATTCCGGCATCCGGAGATTCGTGACTGGATCTGTGACGATGCGGCATGGTCTGTGCTTTCCGGGGCGGCGCGATCCGACGTGAAACTTATCGGAAACGGGGGCCTAGGAGACAGGCGGATGCATGTCGTCCAAGTGATCGCAATGCTGGACATCGTTGATCGAAGCTCGTCAATCATTCGTGACTACGGGTCTTATCAAGTGGTGGAGTTTTCAGCATTCCGCCACAGCACAGAAAGCGAAGTGCGCTCGCGCGTCTTCAGGATCCCCGGTTCCTACACGGACCTGTTCGTCGGGAGCGCGGTGAAAGCGTCGCTCGACGACGCGGGGATCAGGGGGCTGGGGTACACGCCTGTTCCCTTCGCCGGCTGACATCGCCAGGTCTTCAGTGATCGACCAACGGCCTTGACCTGTGACGGTGCTTGACCTGGGACCTTTCCTTATCAGGTAACGGCACCGATGGGTTGCGCTGGCCTTATGGGGTCTCCATCTACGGAAACGGGCTGCTGCCGTTCGCGAGTGTCCGTGCTCATCCACTGGCGTTGTCACGCAGTTGCCCACTCAGGCGAGGACCAGTTCCCGGACGTTGGGCAGGGTTTCAGGTCAGGTCGGCTTGCGCCTGCTCTGTTTCCTCAGAGATCACTCGAGCTGCGTCGTCTCGAACTTCGTTCCAGACTTCCAGGTCTTCAGCCTCGAATGCCTTGTCAAGCGCGCTGCGCACCTCGCTGACAGGGCGGCCCCGATGGGTGGCCCGAACGCCGTCAAGCGCCCTCAGATACTTCTCCACGCGCTCCCGAACATACGGCACGAATTTGTCATAGCCACCGGCACCCGACGTCTCCATGCTCCAATTCGACCACGTCTCGCACGCTTGTGGCATGCGCGTGAGGGTTTGACGAATCGTTGCGGTGGTGCTGAATCGGCGCTCGTCGGTTTCCGGGTCTCATCGGCCCTGCGCGTACCCATGGCCATGACCGTCCACCCATCGGGAGACCTTCATCCGCACAAGCCGTAACGGCGTCAATCTGAGGCTCACGCCGCTTGTCGGCGTGGTGCGCGCCGCCGCCAGCGGGACCGGGCGAAGAGCCGCAGCCCGCCGGTGGGCGGGCGCGCGGCCAACAGGTAGACCTTGTGTCCGTGCCCATCTCGTGAGTGCGGGCCGTGATGACAAGCTCGTCAGCGCTGTGCCCCTCACTCGACCCTCCGCGGTGCCACCGGAAGCAGCTCACCAAACAGCTCCTGCACCGATCCATCTCCCGGCGTGCCCGTCCCCTTTGCGGGCCGCCTTCCATCGGATCGTCGAGCCTGCCCCCTCCAACGTCACCGCTCCCTCTCCTCCCCGTACCGATGCTCCGCCGAAGGCGGCTTGAAGACATAAGCGAAGTCGTAACAGCGTCGGTGAGTGCGGTCATGTCCTGTCCCGGGACATGCTTGACAGATCACTCCCGTCGTGGCCACCTTGATCCTCGTGGCAGGGTGGACGAAATGAGTAGGGCGGAGCACGAGCAGGGCGACCATGGCGAGGTCCGGCCAGCCCTTGGCTCGACAGAGAGTCCGGAACTCTGGGCGTTCCTCGAGTCCCTGCGCCCTGGCGAGATCCTTTCCGGCGTGGTGGCCGCGATCGAGTCCTTCGGGGTGTTCGTCGCTTTGGACGATGGCCCCGACCACCCAGTCTTCCCCGGGGTGGGCTTCATCTCGTTTCCCGAGCTGTCTTGGCGGCGTTTCGACGATCCTTCCGACGTTGTCCAGGTGGGGCAGCGGGTCACATGCGAGATGCTCCAGTTCGACACCTGGAATGGAGAGGCCCGACTATCCCTGCGGGCGACACAGCCGGACCCGTTCCAGGAGGTCTTCTCGAACCTTCACGTAGGGCAAGTACTGCAGGGCACGGTCTCCAAGCTCGTCCCCTTCGGTGCCTTCGTCCGCGTAGACGCCGACATCGAGGGCCTGGTCCATCTTCGCGAGCTCGACTGGGAGCCCATCGAAGCCCCCGAGGAAGTCGTCCAACTCGGTGACCAAGTCACCGTTGTCGTTACCGAAATCGACGTGGACAGACGCCGACTTTCCCTCTCGCGAAAGCGAGCAATTACCTCCTAGGCGAGCTCACCGTCTCGGACCGGACCCAGGACAGATACTCCGGGTTCCCATCCGCGATCGGCAGGGCGACCACGCACGGCACCTCATACGGGTGCTCGCGCGTGGTCCGTTCGATGATCTGCGGCACAAGAGCCAGGCGCGTATGGAGTGCAACGCGTCCCTCGCTGCGGTCGTAGATCTCACCCTGCCATCGATAGATGGAGCGGATGGTCTGGAAGTTGTGCCCCGCCGCGCATAGTCGATCTTCGACCAGCCGCCGAGCGAACTCGACCAACCAATCAGGATCTGGCGCAGTGATCACAACCTCGCAGACTTCATCCAAGGTCGGCGCTCTCCTGCTCCTTCATGGTCGCGATCAGGTCGCGGGCCTCGTCTTCGCTCTTGCTCATGGCTCCCCAGCCGGTCACGACTCTCCCCTGGGTAGAGCTGGCCGGCAAGCCCGTGTGCCACACGCTCGTTTTCGCGACACCCAACAGGCGGGCGGCGCATCGGGAGTATCTGTACGAACGTCAGTGGCGACTGGCCCTTGAGCGAGCCGGCATCGAGGTCCCTCCTGCCGAGGATGAGCAACGGCGGTCGTACAGAGAGAACGGGATGCATGCCCTGCGGCACTTCTACGCTTCAGTTCTGCTTGACGGCGGCGAGAGCATCAAGGAGCTGAGCGAGTACCTCGGACACCATGATCCGGGCTTCACACTGTAGACCTGCACCCATCTCATGCCTTCGAGTGAGGACCGCACTCGAAGGGCCGTAGACAGTACCCTCGGGGCACATGGTCTGCTCCCGAGTGCCCTGGATGTGCCCCGGCAGAGGACTGAGGAGTGTTGGCTCGGCTCAGACCTAACGACTTCCTTGGTCATCACGGACCACCAGCACTTCTCGGATAACGGACACTGAATCTCCGTCCGGCGATCATTGGAAAGCCGGCGCCCATGCACACGGATCTTGACACCGGAAGCCCGACAAAGATCGACAACCGCTTGCGCCGGGCAAAATGATCTACGCCGTCCCGAATAGGCATAAGCGACCAAATTTGCGAACGCGTGCTGGCGCCCACCCCTCCGTCTCCGCGCGCGGCGACAGCCCGAACCGGCTTGGGCGAAAATGCGATCACACGACGCCGAAAACCCGATCTGACGCCATCAGGCCAGCTCAGAACACATTCTGCATGTCTCCTGAATGTCTTCCAAGCGGGCGCCGCACGAGCTCTTCACGCATCACGAACGGCGGTCGAGAAACGCCTGCCGATCATTTCCGGCGGAAGGCTTACTGGGGGTCCGTGCTCCTCCCGACGACCCGACGGGGCCGGGAAAGAGCAACGCCCGCTCCTCCAGCTGAAAGGAAGCGGGCGCCTTCTGTACTCTGATATGAAATCTCCTGATTCTCCTGAAATGTGGGGAATCACGAGTGAGGTGTTACACGTTAGTAGAACTGCGGGAACGGGTCGGGAAGGATCGCTTACCGGTTCATAACGATCGGCCATCGGGCCCGTCACATCACGACCCGGAGGTCCCGCACCCAGGTCACGACCCGCCCCCGGGTGGCATGACAGGAGAAGGATGTCCGGCTGGCAGCAATCAGGTCCCGTGTCCCCCATCTGGCCGCCCGACCGATTCGAGGTCCGCTCCGCCCGGCCGATCCCCGACTTCAGGTCCGCGGAACGTTACGCCTTCGCGCCGCTCGCGCAGGAGGCTGTCGCGCGGATGAGAGAGGCACAGATCGCGACACAGATCCAGGTCATCAGGCTCGACGACGGCGTCGTCCTGTTCGACCTCGCCGTCGGAGTGGAGGCGCCTCCGGAGACCTGGTGATCGCGGGCACGGGATCATCGTTCACAACACGTTCTGCGGCAGGATGAGGCCATGGCGGCGAGGGACGGCGACGGCTGGGCGCATTGCGACCGAGGCCACGATCACTGGGGCCTGTACGGCGCGGCCGGCCTGCTCGCTGTGCACTACACGCAGGACGGCATGCCGTACGTGCTGATGCAGAAGCGGGCCTGGTGGAGCCATCACGGCGGCACGTGGGGGCTGCCCGGCGGCGCGCTCGACAGCCACGAGGACGCGATCACGGGCGCGCTGCGCGAGGCATGGGAGGAGGCGGCGATCACCGCCGAGCTGCTGCGCGTCGGGGGCGTGTTCGTCGACGACCACGGCGGGTGGACGTTCCGCACGGTGATCGCGCAGGCCACGGGCATGCTGGACGCCAAGCCGGCCAACGGCGAGACCGAGGACATGCGCTGGGTGGCCGCCGACGAGGTCGCGATCAAGAAGCTGCACCCGGGCTTCGCCGAGACGTGGCCGTGGATCAGCCTCGCGCTCAGCCCGGTGACCCTCGTGCTCGACATGGCCAACATCGTCGGTGCGCGGGCCGAGCACGGCTGGTGGAAGGACCGTGCGGGAGCCGCCCGCCGCCTGCTGGACGAACTGGTCCCGCTCGCCTCCACGGGGCTCGCGGGGCCGGCCGAGGTGCTCCCCGCGCTGACCCCGTGGTTCCCCCGGGTCGTCGCCGTCCTGGAGGGGGCGGCCTCCGGCGCCGCCGCCACGGCCCCGGGCGGCGTCGACGTCGTGGTGGCCCCGGGCAGCGGAGACGACGCGATCGTCGAGGTCGTCCGGGCGGCCATGCCGTACGAGAAGGTGCTGGTGGTCACGGCCGACCGCGGCCTGCGTGAGCGCGTGGCCGCGCTGGGCGGCCTGGTCGCCGGCCCGCGCTGGCTGCTCGACCAACTCGGCCGGTGAAATCGCGCGCGGCCGGTGAAACCGCGCGCGGCCAGCTCGGCCGGTGAAATCGCGCGCGGGCGCGGTCCGTCGATTAGAGTCCGGGACATGAGCCGACGACATTGATCTTCACCTGAACGGGCCCTCGCGGCCCGGCTCTACGCCTACTCCTTCTTCGAGCACTGCGTGCTCTTCTACGCGGTGTACGCGGTCCTGTTCGCCGAGCACGGGCTGTCCCCCGGTGAGATCTCGTCCCTTTTCGTGATCTGGTCGGTCGCCAGTGTCGTTGTCGAGGTGCCGTCCGGCCTGTGGGCCGACGTGTTCTCCCGGCGCCGGCTGCTGATCATCGGCCCGCTCCTCACCGCCGCGGGCTTTTCCCTGTGGACGTTCGCGCCCTCCTATCCCGGGTTCGCGATCGGCTTCGTGTTGTGGGGTGCGGGCGGATCCCTGCGTTCGGGCACCTTGCAGGCCCTCGTCTACGAGGAGCTCGCCCGGCTCGGCGCCGCCGCGAGCTACGCCCGGCTGACCGGACGCTCCGAGGCGGTCGGCACGACGGCGGTGATGGTCGCCGCCGGACTCACGGGCCCCGTGCTCGCGGCGGGCGGCTACCTTGCCGTGGGGCTGATCAGCGTGGGGACGACCCTGGCCGTCGCCCTCATCGGGTGGTCCTTCCCCGAGTCGCGCGCGCCCGCGGAGGAGCGCGATGAGGCGACCTTCATGGACGTGCTCCGCGACGGCCTCGCCGAAGTGCGCCGCTCTCCCCCCGTCCGCAAGCTGTTCCTGCTCCTCGCGGTGATCTCGGGGGCGGGGGCGCTGGACGAGTATCTCCCGCTGCTCGCCAAGGGGACAGGCGTCTCAACAGCGGCCGTGCCCGTGCTCATGGTGACGGTGTATGCCGGGGCCGCCGCCGGCGGATGGCTGGCCGGGCGGGCGCCGCGCGCCCTGGCTCCCGCCCTGGCCGTGGCCGCGCTCTGCCTCGGCGTCGGCGCGGCCACGGCACGGCCGGCGGGTTTCGTGCTCGTCGCCGTCGCGTTCGGCGTCTTCCAGTGGGCCACCGCCGCGATGGAGGCGCGGCTGCAGGACGGCATCTCCGACCGCTCCCGCGCCACCGTCACCTCGATGTCCGGCCTGGGCATCGAGGCGGTCGCGGTGCTCGTCTTCGCCGGGTACGGCACGGGCTCGCTCTGGGCCGATCCATGGCTGATCTTCACCGTGGCGGCCGTGCCGTACCTGGTGGTCGCCGTGCTGGTGCGCCGATGATCTCCGTCAGCCGCCCGGCCACGGCGACTCCGGCCGCGTGCCGGCCCGCCGTACGGGCAGGTGGTAGGTCTCACCGCGCCCGATGTAGTGGACGAGGTGGCCGAGCCGTGCCCGGTTGACCTGCTGCTGGAAGTCGTCGATCCCCGAGCTGAACATCTCGTAGTCGTCGAAGTGCACCGGGAGCACGGACGCCGGCTTGATCAGCTGGATCCACTCGGCGCCCTGCCAGCCGTCCATGGTCACGAGCACGCCAAGGATCTTGGTGCCGCCCAGGTGGACGATGCCGGCGTCGATGTCCGGGAAGCGCTGCGGGATCTCCGTCAGGCAGGGGTCCATGACGGTGTCCCCGCTGATGTGCAGGCGGAGATCCATCTCACCGTGCTGGCTGAAGTCGAGCACGCTGCCCATGCAGGGCGGCATCAGCATCTGGGTCGGACCCGGCCCGTGCCTGGCGGGAGTGGCCGTGATCGTCAGGGTGTGATCGCCCCTGACGATGCGGTGCACGTCCCAGTCGTCGAGCCCGGCGGCGTTGCGGAACCCCTGCCGCTTGAGCTTGTGGGCCGCGTGGTGCGTGGTGACGATCGGAAGGTCTTTGTCGAGGCCGCGCCGGGCGATCCGGTCCCAGTGGTCGCCGTGCATGTGCGAGAGCACGACCGCGTCCAGCGGTGGCAGCTCGTAGACGTCCATCGCCGGTTCGGTGCGGCGCCGCGTGGACAGGCCCCAGCCGAGATGGGCCCGCTGGCCGCGGTGCAGGAAGTTCGGGTCGGTCAGGACCGTGAACCCGCCGCAGCGAATGATCGTGGTCGCGTTTCCGATGAAGAAGACGCTCGCATCCGTTCGATCGCGCATGCTGATCCCCCTCTCCCCAATTTCAGGCTACGCATACCTGGACAAATCGCCCATATGGGGGTCGATCAGAAGTCGAACTGCTCCAGGTGGATGCGCCGATTGGGCACACCCGCGCGCCTCAGGGCCCGCCGGGCCGCGGTCGTCATGCCGGCCGGGCCGCACAGGTACACGTCGTGCACGGCCAGGCCCGGGATCAGGGACCTCAGGGCCCGCCCGGTCAGAGGCACGGCACGGCCGCGCCGCGACCCGGGGGTCTCGTCCACCGTGTAGTGGACCCTGGCGCCCCGCGCGGCGGCGATGGCGTCCAGTTCGTTTCGCAAGATCAGGTCCTCGTCCCGCCGGGCCAGGTAGACCAGCGTCACCTGTCCGGGCAACGTCTCGAAGAGCGCCCGCAGCGGGCTGATGCCCACGCCCCCGCCGACCAGCAGCACCTGCGGACGTCGCCGGCGGGCCGCGGTCAGCGCGCCGTACGGGCCCTCCGCCCACACCCGCACGCCGGGCCGCAGACCGGCCAGCGCGCGGCTGTGGCCGCCCACCCCCTTGACGGTGATCCGCAGGAAGCGGGCGTTGGGCGGGGCCGACAGGGAGTAGGGGTTCGCGGTCCACCACATGCCCCGAGCCAGGAAACGCCAGCGGAAGAACTGGCCGGGCTCGGCGCCCAGTTCGTGGAGACGCTCCCCGACCAGGTAGACCGACACCACGCCCGGCGACTCCCTGCGAACCTCCGCCACCTTGAGACGGTGGCGCAGGGCCCGGCGCAGGGGCGTGACGAAGCGGTACCAGATCAGCAGGAAGGCGGCGGACACGTAAAGCGCCAGCCAAAGGGCGCTGGCCGCCTGGTTTTCGAGGAAGTCCGGCCCCAGGAGCTGGTGGCTGAAGGCCAGGAAGATCGCAGCGTAGGTGACGAAGTGGAGGTAATGCCACAGCTCGTACGGCAGCCGCCCCCGCAGCTTCCGCACGGAGACGATCCCGACGCCGATCAGAAAGGCCAGGCCGACGGTCGCCTCCAGCAGGCCGGGCCCGTCCATGATCAGCGTTGTGACGCCTTCCACCACGCCCTTCCCGGGGCCCGTGCCGTACGCGGCCGACGCGAAGACCGCGTGGGCGAGCGACAGCACGACGGTGTACCGGCCGATCACGGCGTGCCAGCGGGCCAGCCGGTCGGAGCCGATCCCGCGGTCCAGCAACGGCATCCGCGACACCAGCGCCACGAGGATCGCGCAGGCGTATCCGGCGAGCAGACCGGTGAGCCGGCCGGCCCACGCGGACCAGCCGTGGAGGCCGGGGGCCGGCCCCGACCAGCATCCCGAGGTGGCGGCGACCGCACCCGCGGCGATCAGCGTGAGCACGACGAGCGGATGCGCCTGCGGCACGGGGGCCGGTTCCGGCATGCCGCGCCGCCTGGGCGGGGTGGAGGCGGTGCGCGCGGTGGAAGCGGTGTGCGTAGTGGGCACGGCGTGGCCGCCGCGCGTGGGGCGCACGTTCGCGGCGGACCTCACTCCCCGATGCCTTCGAGCTGGGTGAGCTCACTCTCGTGCGCCTCGGCCATGGACGCGGCGAACGCCTTGGTGTCCGCATCGCCCCCTGCCCCCTGCTCGCCCTTCGCCACCAGCACGGACTGCATGAGGAACTCGCGCGTGTGCTGGGCGAAGAGCCGGTCGAAGGCCGCGCCGTCGGCCGCGCTGATCAGGCCGAGCTCGTCCGTCGTGACCATGCCCGGCAGGTTGTGCCCCTCATGCTCGTTGACGTACGGCACGCCCGACCGGTCGAGCAGCTCGTGCAGGCGCTGGAGCTCCGCGCGGTTGCCGGCGCCGAGGCTCTTGGACAGCACTGCGATCTTGGGGTCGGAGGTCTTCGCCGGCGCCATGTCGAGCAGCAACACGGCCTGTTCCGTCATGGGGATCATGAGCTGCAACCAGGCGACGTCGGTCGCGTTGAAGGAGCCGGACGGGGCGGCGGCAGGCGCGGACGCGCCGTTCACGCCGCCGGGGATCGGGGCCTGGGCCTGGGCGGACAGGTGGTGCGCGGCCGAATGACTGGGGGGCCCTGCGGCGACGCATCGCGTGACGAGCACCGCGGTGATCACCGCAAGGATCGGTACGCCGATCGTGGCCGCTCTCATGTCAGCCCCTCTCATTAGGGCCGGATCTGGGAGGTGAGACCCAGGGGCCTCGCCCCAGGTTAAAACGGACTTAAAACCCGCCCAAGTACATACGCACATCTTTATGCGCCTAAATGGTCGGACGTCTGCACTTATGGACGGCCGCCCGGCGGAGCGAGGGCACCGGCGCGCGGCGATTGGGGACATGATCAGCTCGCCCGGCGCACCGGCGGCATGATCGGTCGGCGACGGGCGGGAACCGCGAGCGAACGCATTGGATCTCCTCAAAAGCCGAATCAATTCGGCCTCTGACCATGACGCCATGACGAGACAACGCCCTCTGCACAGAGCGTGGTCTCTCTACGGAGACGCCGCGGGAGCCCGCTAAATCACAAAAAGTCGGGCCTGAGTGAGATCAGAGGGATACGCGATACTCCGCCACCTGCGCGTCGCGGATCGCCGCCACCTGGTCCGGCTCGGGACCGGAGCCGCGGAAGCGCTCAAGATGCACGGCCGACTCCCAGTGCTCGTACACGTTGATCCGCCCCGGCTCGATGGAGTCGGGCGACAGGGCGAAGTCGAGACAGCCGGGGGTGGTCCGCGCCTGCTCGATGACGGCACGGCAGCCCGCCAGGTAGTCCTGGCGGGCCGCCGGATCGACGTAGAGCTTCCCGGAAACGATGATCAAGGGGGCCTCCATCGGCCGATCGGGCGACGACACCGACACGCTACGTCACCGCACCGACACAACGATGATCGTTTCGGAGAGGCCCGGTATCAGCGCTTGAACAGCGCGATCCTTGCCGTCGTCACCTTCTCGACGGTCGCGGGCCGCGGGCTGGAGTTGAGAACCCGGAGACGCAGTTGGTTGGTCGTGCTCAGCGACAACTGGCCGCCGAGGCTGACCTCCACACGCCCGGTCGAGTCGGCGTGGCAGGTGAGCCGCCACGCGTCGTCGAGGAACTTCTCACCGTCCCGGTCGTAGCGTGACCACGCGACGTCCAGCTCGTCCCCCGGCTGCAAACCGCCGATCTTCACCAGGGCGTCGCAGACGCACCAGCGCGTACCCGAGGCCCTGACGGCGACGCCGTCGTCCCCGTGAGCCTTGGGGTCGTCGGTGAACTCGGTGTGCCACCGCACCACCATCTCCGCGCCGGCGGCGACCTTCTGGTCCTGGCCGGCGCCCAGCGAAACCACCTCGGGCACGTCGTCCTCCAAGCCGTATTCGGGATTCCAGAAGCCGGCGATCACCGATGCGGAGCGCACGCGGCGCTTGCAGGCGTCCCCGGTGTTGCCCTCGATGGTCTGGACGCGTCCGTCGCCCAGGTTGCGCTCCACGACGCCGACGTGGTCGACGGCGCCGATCGCGTCGCCGCCCTTCCAGTCGAAGAACACGATGGCGCCGGGTTTCGCGTGTGCCTTCAGGTTCGCCGCCGTCCCGGCGAACCAGCGGCCCAGCTTCTGACCGTCCTGCGCGTGCCAGACGGTGTAGGCCCGGTCCCCTTTCGGCAGGACCGCCGCGACGTTGTCGCTCTGCCTCGCCCAATAGGTGACCGCCTGGTCGCACCACGCCGCCGACAGGAATTCGTCTCCGTTCCTGCGCGCGTAGTCACGCGTGATGGTGTTCGGCCGCCCCTTCATCCCGAGGGTCGCCCGGGCGGCCTCCAGCATGGCGCGCGCGCTCACGCTCCACCGTCCTCGCGCGCGTCGGGGTCCGGATGACCGTCACCCTCGTAGATGCCGGTCAGCGGGTTGAGAACGTAACCGAGATCGCGCAGCACCTGCTCCTCGTCGTCCTCGGTCGCCCCCCAGTCATGGGTGTCCACCCCGGTCACGACGAGTTCGGCCTCGCTCGGTTCAGGCATTGGTCCTCCGGATTCGGGGGTCTACCGACAAACGATCCTGCATCGTCCGGAGTTAAACCGGTTAGGTCTATTCGCTCTCGGTCTGAATGTGCGGCACGGCACGCACCCACCCGCGGTCGCCGTCGATGAAGCCGGCCATCGTGAGACCCGCCTCCTCCAGCGACGAGGCGAGGAAATCGTCATCGAGGCGCCTGCTGACGAACGTGTGCGTCCAGATCCGGTCGCCGACCGTGTATTCCATGGTGGCCGAGAGCAGATCGGGGCCCGGCCGGTGGATGTCCTTCATGCGGCGGCGGATTCCCTCGGCCACTCGTTCGGACGGCTGGATCGTGTCGTACCACTCGGGCGGCTTGCGCTGCAGGATCACACAGCCGTCGTCGGCGACATGCCTGCGGCACGTCCGCAGGAACGCCCGCCTCAACGCCTCGTCGGCCGTCTCGATCACGAACGACATGAGGAGGACGACGTCGAACGTGCGGTCGAGCGACAGCGACTGGATGGGGGAGCAGACCGTCTCGGCTCCCTTGATGTGTGCGAGCATCTCGGGCGACTCGTCGACGGCGACCACCTCGTGCCCCAGCGCGAGCAGCGGGTGCGTGATGCGGCCCGTTCCCGAGCCCAGCTCGAGGATGCGCGCCCCCTGCGGGACGGCGGAGTGGACGAGCTCGGGCTCGCCGTCCGCCGTCAGCATCGCGTAGAAGTCGACGGCGCAGCCGTCCGGCGTGATGGCCCCCGGCCCCGTGCCGTGATAGATCTCCATGCCGCCCATCCTGCGTCAGCGGCCCACCGGGTGGGCGGAGCCCGGTTACCGGGAGGTCGTGAGGTCCTGGAGGCCGACGACGCGCAGCAGTTCCAGCCGCTCAGCGGACTCGGTGCCGGGACGGGCGGTGTAGACGATCAGGTGCTGGCCGTGCTCGGCGCTGACCATCACCTCGCATTCGAGCTCCAGCGGCCCGACCACCGGATGCAGGAACCGTTTGACGTCGGCCCGCCGTACGGCCACGTCGTGGTCCTCCCACAACGCGGCGAACTCCTCGCTGACGGCGCGCAACTCGGCCACCAGCGCCACGATGGCTGCCTCGTCGGGCCGCGCCGCGAGCAGCGCCCGGAGCTGGGCGACGTGGCTGCGTGCGAGGTGCTCGTGGTCTTCGGCCGGGAACAGCTCACGCGTGCGCGGATCGGTGAAGAAACGGCGGACGACGTTGCGCTGCGGCGCCGGCCGGGCGTCGACGTCGCCCACGAGCGCGCTCGCCATGGCGTTCTGCGCGAGCACGTCGCCCCAGTCGTTGAGCACCAGCGCCGGCAGGTCGTGCAACCGGTCGAGGATGCTCATCATGCCTGGCCGTACGTGGCCGGAGGTCCGCCTGTCACGCGGCGGCTCCTCTCCCACCAGGTAGAACAGGTGGTCGCGCTCGTCGTCGGTGAGCCGCAACGTGCGGGCGAGCGCCCCCAGCATCTGGCGCGACGGGCGCGGGCCGCGGGCCTGCTCCAGGCGGATGTAGTAGTCGACGGACATGCCGGTGAGCTGGGCCACCTCCTCGCGGCGCAGCCCCGGCGTACGGCGGCGCGCGCCGGGGGACAACCCGACGTCGCCAGGCGACAGGCGGGTGCGGGCCCGGCGGAGGAAGTCGGCCAGTTGAGTGCGGTCCACACCGTCAAGGGTGGCCGGGCTCCCCGGCGTTATCCAGGGCCTGCCACTCCTCCGATGGGCCGCGGAAGGCGGAGGCGTCGATGCGGAAGCCGGTGGGGTCACTCGCCGTCACGACCCGCAGCCGCCATGAGCCGTCGGAGTCGTGGGGCACGGCCAGAAGGAACACGGCCGACGCCTCCTCTGGCCTGCCGTACCAATCGTGGGCGGCGGTGTAGGCGGCCACCCGCAGCTCCGCCTCAGCGGACGGCTCAGGAGCCATCTCGTGTGAGCCCCGGTCGCGGGACCGGGCCCACACGCGGATCAGCGCGTCCCGGCCGCCGCGGGCTCCCCCTCGCTGAACTGCATCTCCGGCGTCGGGCGGCGGAAGCCACGGGTGAGCACGGCCAGATACACCAGGCCGGCCGCGAGCCACACGAGGCCGAGCGTGATGGCCTTGGCGTCCAGGTTGGTCAGCAGCCAGACGCAGACCGCGGCCCCGATCACCGGGACGACCACGTGCCCGACGACGCCGAGCGTGCGCCCGGCCCTGCGCTCCCGCAGCCAGTAGGCGATCACGCTGAGGTTGACGCAGGTGAAGGCCACGAAGGCGCCGAAGTTGATGAACGAGGTCGAGGTCGCCACGTCGAGGGTGAGCGCGATGAGGCCGACCACGCCGGTGAGCAGGATGCCGAAGGCGGGAGTGCGGTAGCGGGGGTGCACGAACCCGAACAGCTTGCGCGGAAGGACCGAGTCACGGCCCATGGCGTACAGCAGGCGCGCGGTGCCGGCCTGTGCTGCGAGCCCGGAGGAGAACTGGGCGACGACGAGCCCGGCGAGGAAGACCGAGCCGAACAGGCTGCCGCCGATGAGCTTGGCGAGGTCGAACGCGGCCGAGGAGGAGTCGGCGAACTGGCCGCCCGGGTGCAGCAGCTGCGCGACGTACGCGACGACGACGAAGATGCCGCCGCCGATCAGCGCGACCAGCAGGATCGCCCGGGGAACGGTCGTGCGCGGCTCGCGCGCCTCCTCGGTCAGGGTGGTCACCGCGTCGAAGCCGAGGAAGGAGTAGGCCGCGATGGCCGCGCCGCCGGTGACGCCGGAGAACGTGGCAGTGGTCCCCGAGAACGGCGTGAGGCTGAACAGGCTTCCCGCGCCCGCCCCGGCCACGAGGTGGTGGACCGCCAGGACGACGAAGAAGACGATGACGAGGATCTGGAAGGTCATCAGCAGGCTGTTGGCCTTGTCGGCCACCTTGACGCCCACCAGGTTCAGCACCGTCGTGAGCACGATGAAGCCGAGGATCCATACGGCGAAGGGCACGCCGGGCCACTGGGCCGACAGGTAGGCGCCGCCGATCAGCCAGATGACCATCGGCAGGAAGAAGTAGTCGAGCAGTACGGCCCAGCCCACCATGAACCCCGCCCGGGAGTCGATGGCCTTGCGCACGTAGGTGTAGGCGGAACCCGCGACCGGGAAGGCCGCCGCCATACGGCCGTAGCTGTAGGCCGTGAAGAGCATCGCGATCAGCGCGATGAGGTAGGCCGAGGGGGTCGCGCCGCCGGTGGTCTCGGCGACGACGCCGAAGATCCCCAAAACGATCAACGGCGTCATGTACGCCAGACCGAACAACACGACGGAGCTGAGGCCGAGGGACCTGGTGAGGGTGGGTTGCATCGACATGGGGCCTGGGTCTTTCTACTGGGGAGTGCCGGGTCGCCAGCGGTCCGGGTGCAGGCGGCCCTCGTAGAGCGGGAGGTCGATGGGGGTGTCGCCGGGAAGGAACTGCGACCACATCCGGTTGAGGCCGGCCGTGCCGTACCTCCGGACACGGGCGACGTCGTCGAGGTCGATCACGTCGGTGAGCACGGCGGTGCCCGAGTGGCTCACGGCCGCGCGCACCCGCCCCTCGGGGTCGACGATCATGCTTTCCCCGGCCCCTTGGGGCCCGGCGGCGTTGACGCTGAGCACGAACACCTGGTTGACGATGGCGTTGGCCCGGGCGAGCACCAGCTCCTGAGCCCGGTCGCAGGTGGTGGTCTTCACCGGGTTGACGATGATTTCGGCGCCCATCCAGGCCAGGTGCCTGGCGGCCTCGGGAAACCACGCGTCGTAGCAGACGGCGAAGCCGAGCCTGCCGGCCTCCGGTATGTCGAAGACCACGAAGCGGTCGCCCGGCGCATACGGCTCGTACGGCCGCCACGGGAACATCTTGCGGTAGGAGGCGGCGAGCCGCCCTTCGGGCGAGTACGCGACGGCGGTGTTGTAGATCGCCCCGTCGTCGCCCCGCTCGACCACGGTGCCCGGCAGCAGCCAGATCCCCAGGTCTCCCGCGAGCTCGGCGAGCCGCTTCCCCCGGGGGCCGTCCAGCGGCTCCGCCATCGCCTCGACGTCGTCCGCGCCGCAGACGTGCAGCTCGGGATAGGCGATCAGGCGCGTCTGGGGCAGGCTCGCGAGCCTCGCGTGTACGGCGTCGGCGAAGCCGTCGACGTCCGAGGTGGGGGGCTCCTGCACGAGCGCAAGAGGGAGCGCACGGGACATGACGGCGAAAATAAATCATCTTGAACACTTTTCGCAATAGTGCTCAAGATGATTTATTTTTCGGATTCCGGCAGGTGAGCTACGGTGATCACATGTCCCCCGCGTCCGGCAAGCGCGTCGATCTTGCCGCCCCAGCTCTCGCAGGGATCCGCAGGCTCTCCGCCCTGGACACGGTCCGTGCGCGCATCGGGCTGGCCGTCGACCTCGGCCTGCTCAAACCGGGGGAACGGCTGCCGCCCGCCACCGACATCGCCGCCGCCCTCGACGTCAGCGAGATCACCGTGCGGCGGGCCCTCGTCTCGTTGTGCACCGACGGGGTGCTGCGGCGGGTGCGCGGCAGGACCGGCGGCACCCTCGTGGAGCGTTCACCGGCGACCGGCGTCGTCTCGGAGATCGCCGCATATCAGGAGTCGGCCGCGGAGGTCCACCGGCTGATCGACCATCGGGTGATGCTGGAGTGCGGGGTGACGCACCTCGCCACGTTGCGCGCCGATGCCGGCCACATCGAGGAGCTCACCGATCTCGTCCACCAGATGGACGCCGCCAAGGACTGGGCCGACTTCCACGCCCTCGACGAGCGGTTCCACATCCTGGTCGCCGAGGCCACCGGGCTGGCGGGAGCCGTACCGGAATATCGCAAGGTGCTCCAGGAGCTCTACCAGTTCTACCTGCCCTATCCCGTCGACTACCTGCGCGAGTCCAACGGGGAGCACCGGGAACTGGTCGCGTCCGTCGTCGCGCAGGACCCGCGCGCCGCCGTCGACGTCGCCAGGAGGCACGTCGAGATCCTCCACACCACGATGTTCGTCGGCCTCGTGTGATGACGGGTCCTAGGTGTAACACACCCATTCCTCACAAAATGGTCGAGTCGTAACGTGGCGGAGTGGAAGTATTCGCTGACTTGCTTCGCGCCCTGCGTAGAGCGGCACCCGTCGACGCCCTGATCAGGCGGCACGGCCCCCAGCCGTCCGAGCTGCGGCGCGAAGAGGTGGCCATCATGGCGGGCATCAGTCCGGCGTACTACGCCCGGCTGGAGGAGGGGCGGGAGACCGAGCCCTGCGATCAGGTGCTCCACGGCCTCAGCCGCGCCTTCGACCTCGACGCCGCCGCTTCTGAGCACATGTTCGACGTGGCACACCCCCGAGAGCGGCCGCAGGTGTCCCAGCAGGTGGTCAGGACCGTCGAAGGCTGGTATCACGCGCCCGTCTTCGCCGTGAACCACCAGCTCGACGTGCTGGCCGCCAACAGCCTGGCGCGCACCCTGTTCAAGGGCATGGATCACGCGGACAACCTCATGCGCCACGCCTTCCTCGCACCCGTGGCGCACCAGTTCTTCCCCGACTGGGAGCAGGAGGCCCGCTCGAAGGTGGCCCACCTGCGCGCCGCGACCGACGGCGAGCACACCTCCCCTGCCCTGCGCGACCTGGTCGAGCAACTCTGCTCGGAGAGCAAGGAGTTCCGGCAGCTGTGGTCGCGCGGCGACATGGACCCCGGCGAGTTCAAGCACATGTACCACCCCGAGATCGGCCACCTGAACCTCCGGCATGACACGCTGAACATGCAAAGCTCCCCCGATGTGCTGCTCTTCGTCTGCAGCGCCGACCCCGGCACCTCCTCGGAAGAGGCGCTGACCCTGCTGAGCATCCTCGCCGCGGACGACGAATGACCCGTTGACTCTGACCCTGGGGAAAGCCCCATCGTGGTCACACCGGACGCCCGTCCGGAACGAGGGAGTCGTCCATGAATCTGGTGCCCATCGGGGAGTTCGCACGGCTGTCGCGGCTCTCCCCGAAGGCACTGCGGCTGTACGCCGCGCTCGGCCTGCTGGTGCCTGCCAGCGTCGACCCGGACTCGGGATATCGCCGCTATGCGGTCGCACAGTTGGAACAGGCCCGCCTGGTGGCGTCGCTGCGCCGGATCGGCGTCCCCCTGGCCAGAATCAGGGTGATCGTGGATCTGGACGCCGAGACCGCGTCGCGGCACGTCGCCGCATTCTGGGCGGAGATCGAGGCCGAGCACGCCGCGCGCCGGGAACTGGCCGGCCACCTCGTCGATCTTCTTAAGGGAAAGGTGCCCGCCGTGCACGAGGTCTCCCTCCGGGACATCCCCGCCCGCCGCATTCTCAGCCTCATCCGTCACGTCCACAACGACGGGCTTCTGGGGGTGGCCAGGGAGTTCACCGGCCGATTCCGCGGCGGGTCGCTGCCGTTGCTGCCGGGCGTCGCCGGGGCGCCGTTCGTCGTCCACCACGGCGAGGTGAGCCAGGACAGCGACGGGCCGATCGAATGGTGCTGGCCCGTGCCGGAGGAGCAGGCCGCCACGCTCGCCGCGAGGTTCCCCGACCTGACCCTCCGTACGGAGAACGCGCACCAGGAGGCGTACATCGCCCAGGGGACGGCGACGCAGCCGATGATCGCTCTCGACACCCTGACCGCCTGGGCCGCCGAGCACGGCCATCGGCCGGCCGCGGGTGTGCGCCAGATCTATCTCCACAGCCCGGCCGGCTCGTCCTGCGAATTCGCCGTCCCCCTGCGCTGAACTCCTGCGTCGAGGAGCAACCGGACATGGGTGGAAAAGGCGGGCGAGCCGTACCACTAGGCTGCGGAACATGCGTGATCTCGGAGAAGATCCGCGCCCCGTTCGCGGCGCGGTACGAGAGGTGTACGACGTGGAGCGGGCCGCCGCCCTCGAATACTCCCCGGACCTGGACGGCCTGGCCGACCCCGGCGAGGTCGTCTGGGCCTGGGTGCCGTACGAGGAGGACCCCTCGCGAGGCAAGGACCGGCCTCTGCTGCTCGTCGGCCGGCATGGTCGCCGGCTGCTCGGCATGATGTTGTCCAGCCGCGAGCCCGACCCGGATTACGCGGACGACTGGCTGGAGCTCGGCTCCGGCTCCTGGGATCGCGAGAAGCGGGACTCCTACCTCCGGCTCGACCGGGTCTTCGAACTCGACGAGGACGACATCCGCAGGGAGGGCGCCATCGCCGACGGGGCCACCTTCGCCCGCGTCGCCGCCGTCCTGCACCGCCGGTACGGCTGGCCGTTCGCCTGACAAACGCTTGAAGGACCCTTGGCCGTGAGAGTGACGGAAGCGTACGCTGAGTATGCGTTCCGTCACCCACGGCAAGGAGTGGCCAGTGGCGCCTTCATCGGACGGTCAGGTTCTGCTGTACATCGCCATCGCCATCGCCCTGTTCGTCGCCGGTCGTAAGTTCCAGCTCATGCTGAACGCCTGGCGGGACTGGCGTAAGGCGGTGGCGTCGATCCCCAAGCTCCGCTCCACGGCGTGGGGCGGCGTCGGGACGATGTTCAGGGTCGGCATGATCGCGGCGTTGGTGTTCGTGGTCGCGGCGATGGTGAATCGCCATATCTGAGGCACCCTCAGACGCGGACAACCAGCAGGTCAGCGCGGGGAATGCCGGGGCGGGTGTCGGAGTTGGGCTGCGTATGACGACTATCGGATTCATCGGCAGCGGGAACATCGGCGGCACCGTCGCCCGGCTCTCCGTCGCGGCCGGCTATGACGTCGTGCTGAGCAACTCGCGAGGCCCTGAGACGTTGAGGGAATTGGTCGACGAACTCGGCCCCAAGGCCCGCGCGGGGACGTCGGCGGAGGCCGCGGCGGCCGGCGACCTGGTGGTCGTCAGCATCCCGCTGCGGGCCTATCTCGAGGTTCCGGTGGAACCGCTCGCCGGCAAGGTGGTCCTCGACACCAACAACTACTACGCCCAGCGCGACGGGCGGTTCCCAGATCTGGACGACGCGTCGACCACGTCCAGCGAGCTGCTCCAGCAGCACTTGCCGACGTCGAAGGTCGTCAAGGTCTTCAACAACATCTACTTCCAGCACCTGCGGACGCTGGCCCGCCCCGCGGGCGCGGCCGACCGCAGCGCTCTGGCGATCGCCGGCGACGACGCCGGCGCAAAGAGTGAGGCGACCGCGTTCCTCGACGCGATCGGCTACGACGCCGTCGACGCGGGAGCGCTGGCGGACGGGTGGCGTTTCCAGCCCGGGACCCCTGTGTACGGCAACGCCTACGCCGGGGGCGCCGAGAACTTCTACGAGGTTCCGGGGGTGCCGACCGACGCCGAGACGATCCGCGCCGGGCTGAACGCAGCCCAGCGCTGACGCCCCACAGGCACCAAGGCCCGTGACGGGGTTTCTCCTCGTCACGGGCCTTCTTCGTACCGTCCGCCGAACCGGTTGGCGGCGGCACGGCCGGCTGCCCGTCGGGGTCTCGCCGTGGTCATGTGGTGGGACTGATCGACTGCTCTGCCAGCACATAATCGGACATTAAGGCTTAAACCATGACATATGCTGAGTCGCCATACGTACGGTAATCGAACGATCACAGTGATGATCTACCCATCCCCTGTGGGCTCAGGAGCGTCATCACTCCGAGGGGAACACGATGAACGCCTGGCCCGTCCCGGGATACCGGGAAGAACGCGTACTCGGGTCCGGTAGGAGCGGCCAGGTCGTCCTCGCCACATATGTCGAGACCGGCGCCCTTGTCGCGATCAAATATCTGAGCGACGAGCTCAGCTCCGACTCCCGCTTCCGCATCGCGTTCCGCGAGCACGCCCGCCGCATGGCCGAGTTCGGCGATCCGCACATCGTGCATGTCTACGGACTTGTCGAGAGCCCGTTCGGCGCCGCCGTCGTCATGGAATTCGTGGACGGCGAGCCGCTTCGCAGGATCCTCGACGAGTACGGTTCCACCAGCCCGGAGGCGGCGCTGGTGATATTGAAGGACTCGCTTTCCGCGTTGTCCGTCGCGCACGGCGTCGGCATCGTCCATCGCGACTGCAAACCCGGGAACGTCCTCGTCCAGGCCGACGGCTTCAGCAAACTCACCGATTTCGGCATCGCCACCGTCGTGGACGGCGTTCTCGGCACCCCGCCCTACATGTCGCCCGAGCAGTGGAACGGCGCACCCGCCGACCCCTCCACCGACATTTATGCGGCGACGTGTGTCTTCTTCGAGTGCCTCACCGGGCGCGTGCCGTACGGCGCGGACCACCCGGCGGCCCTCAGGTACCTGCACCAGAGCGCGGCCATCCCGGTGGATGCCGTGCCCACGCCGGTCCGCACCCTGGTGACCCGTGGGCTGGCCAAGAATCCGGCGGACCGCCCCTTGAGCGCCAGGGCGTTCATCTCCGAACTGGAGTCCACGGCGCTCGAAGCGTACGGGCCGGACTGGGAGCGCCGCGGCCGGCGTCACCTCGCGGCGCTGACCGCCCCTCCAGCCTCGGACTTTCCCGAGTCGGCACCGCCGACGCAGACGATCTCCGTGCGGACCAGGCGAAGGCGACCACTGCGGTACGGCCCGGGAGTGCTGGCCGGAGCCGGAGCGCTCGTGGTGGGCGTGGTCGTGGTCGCGCTCGTCGCAAACCGGCAGGACACCTCCATCTCCCCAGCCTCCGCGCCGCAAGCCCCGGCATCGCAAGCCTCGACACCACAGGCCTCCGTGCCGCGGTCGCCGTCGCACGGCACTCACAAGGGCTCTCCGACCCCGACCCCGAGCAGTACCCCCACGCCGGCCCCCGTCGCGGCCAAGGTGAGCGACCTGACCATCGCCGGCTTCGATGGGCTCACTGCCACGATCCGGGCAAAAGCGTCGACGCCGCAGAGCGTCACCCTCACCGCGAGCTTCGCCCAGGGGGCGTCCCCGTCCACGCTCACAGCCGGCCCGTCGAAGACGTTCGTCCTCACGGGCTCCACCAGCTACAAGCGGGCCGTCGACGGAGGATTCGCCACGCCGAGTTGCGGAGAGACCGTGTACCGGCAGGTCACGGTGTCGACGACCACAAACGGGGCCGTCGGGGCGCAGAGCGATGTCGTCGCGGTGAAGGGCGACCCGTGCTCGCCGCCCACCGTGTCGATCTCCTCCTGGGACGGCACCACCCTCTCGGTCGAGGTCAGGAGCGCCACATCGGACCCCGTCACGCTGACGGCCGCCTTCCACCAGACGATCACCGTGGGCGCGAGGACCGTGGATCGCACCTCCGACCGGCAGGTGGTCCTGTCAGGCGATTCGGTGTACGACCAGCGGTTCAAGGTGCGGTTCAAGACTCCTGCGTGCGGATACGTGGACGTCAGAAAGGTCGTGGTGACCGTCGATTCCGCGTCCGGCACGGCCCGCGACTCCGCAAGAAGCGTGAACAAGGGCGACGCCTGTGCCGAACCGACCCCAGGTCCGACAAAGGAACACCCCACCGGCAAGCCTCCGCATGGCGGCGAACCAGGCCGCAAGCCGAGCGCCGATTCCCGTCACGAGCCGGGTACCAAGACCGGATCCCGCGACGACTCCGACGCTCGACGGCCACGGGGCGACTCGAAGGGCCCGCGAGGCGACTCGAAGGGCCCGCGAGGCGACTCGAAGGGCCCGCGAGGCGAGCACCCTCGCAACCCAGGCCAGGGTTCTTCCTCCTGACCTGGGCTGCTTGCGATCCGTTCTCGCGGAGTACGCGCGTGGCGCCGTCAGGCGTCCGGTCCCATGACCTTCGGGCGCTTGATGAGCGGGCTATTGAGATGGCGCTGCTTCACGTTCTCCCGCCCCGGCCCGCCCCCGGCAGCCACGACGGCCGCCCCGAGGTGCTGCGCGTGGAAGGGCTGAGCGTGCCCGGCGCCGAGACCGCCATCCACGCCCATGGCGCTGACCAGGACGTTTCGGATGACCATCATTAATCGGGTTTCTCGTCCAACGCGCCAGGACTGGTGACCTCCCCCTGTCGATCCACGATGACGAGGCGCCTTCTACGTGTGCATGGCGCCGCGCCCCGGAAACAGACGCGCCGACTTGCGTGTCGTTGCCGGTACCTTGATCAGCGCATCGGCCGGACGGCGTCCGGGTCATCCCGAGCCGAGACGGATTTGACCATGGCCCATCAAACCGGACGCCGAGAGTCGACGGCGATCGCCCGCACAGTTCGGCCATGTGCCCGTCGCGGACTCGGAAAATCTCCGGCATGGCAGGCGACCGCTCGTCAACTGTCGATTACCTCAGGTTCGGCCGTCGAGGAGAAGGAAAAAAACCGCCCGACGGCGACATGCGTTCAGCCAAAATGGCAGAGCGACACGAAAAAGAGATCCACTGTCGCATGGTTTGTTTCTTTTAATAGCCGATTTCTTCCCAATAACCCCCGAAAGGCTGCCATGCGAACAAGATTGGCTACGCCTACCCGTTTCGGTCGACTTCGGTTCGCCGCCATCGCGGCGGTCGCGTTGCTCGCCGGCTGTAGTTCAGGCGAGACGCCGACGCAGCGGACCGCCGCCACACCGGGCGACTCGGCCGCGGCACCCGGGACGGCGTCGGCCACACCGGCGTCGCCGCAAACGTCCACCTCACCGGCATCGCCGAAAGCGGCCGACGGAACCGATCTTGCGGCCTGCAAGGACGCCGACTGCGAGGTGGAGGTCCGATCGGGCGACCGGCTGAAGATCGATGACAAGTTCGGTGTGGATGTGATCACCGTCAAGTCCCTCAGGAGAAAAGAGATCTGGCTGGGTCTCGAAGGCTCCACGGGCGGGCTCAGCGCCGAAGGAAGGGATGTCAGTGTCCATGGCACCTGCATCAATGGCCGCTGCCACGACGAAGGAGAGCTGTCGCTGACCCCTGGCAGGCCGGGCCGCGTCAACACAATCCAGGTACGCCTGGCAGAGGTGAACTCCTCCAGCGCCATTCTGGTGCTTATCCCGAAATAGCCTTCCTGGGCCCCAAAGCGGGGAATAGAAAGCATGCAGAACAAATCCGCGAACCTCTTCCCGCTCCGCTGACAGCTCGTAGCGGGCGTAACCAAGCACGGGGGAGATCCAGATTGCGCCGAGTCGGCCTTGTCATCACGACCGCCCTGGCGGCCATGGCGGTGGTCGCGACCCCAGCGGCGGCCGATCCCGGGGCGGTGATCAATGTCGCCCACCGGGGAGCTTCGGCGTACGCGCCCGAGAACACCATCGCGGCCTTCACGCTGGCCGCCGCGCAGGATGCGGACATGTTCGAGCTCGACGTCCAGGAGACCAAGGACCACCAACTGGTCCTGATGCACGACACGACGCTCAACCGCACCACCGACGCCGAGCACGTCTTTCCCGAGTTGGCCCCCTGGGACGTCGGCGACCTGACGCTCGCGCAGGTCCGCGAGCTCGACGCCGGTTCATGGTTCGGCACCGACTACAAAGACGAACCGGTGCCCACCCTCGGCGAGGCGCTGAGCGCGATGCAGGCAAGCGGACTCGGCCTGCTGCTGGAGATCAAAGCCCCGCGCCTCTACCCGGGCATCGAAAGCCGCGTCGCCGACGAGCTGCGCCGCAACCCCTCCTGGCTCATCGGGGACCGGCTCGTCGTCCAGTCGTACGACTGGGACTCCATGCGCACCTTCCACAAGGAGTTGCCCCAGGTGCCGATCGGCCTGCTCGGCACGCCGAAGACCGAGGATCTCGACCACCTCGCCGAGTTCGCCGACGAGATCAACCCGCCGTACGCCGACGTCACCCGCTCCTACGTCAAGGGCGTCCACGACAACGGCATGAAGATCTTCACCTGGACCGTGAACGACCCCGACAACATGAGCCGCATGATCTCCTACGGCGTCGACGGCGTCATCACCAACAAGCCGGACGTGCTGAACGAGCTGACCTCCGCCCCCGGCCGCGACCTCCGGCGAGCCCGTCGTGCAGCGGCCCTGCGCCCGGCGTGAAGCCCTTGAAGGTTCTGCTCAGCTCGGCCGGGTGCGAAGGCCGTCGCACACCACCGCGATGAGCCTGTTCAGCGCGATGTCGTCGGTATCGTCGACATCACGCGAGAGGCAGCCGGCCATCAAAGCCTTCACGTCCGCGTACGTGATGTCGGCCCGTATCGTTCCCGCCTCCTGCGCAGCGGCGAGCATGGTGCGCAGCCGGCCTGACACGTCGTAGCCAGCGCGGGCAGCGGCGGCGTCCAGGTCGTAGCCCCCGCCGCACAGGGCTTCGGCCAGCCCTCGATGGGCCGCGCCCTCGTGGACCAGCGTGGCGAACAGCGTGAAGAACGTTGTTGCGGCGTCATGGGTTTCGGCGAGTGCGTCCGCTTGGCCGGTGAGCTGTTTCATGCGGTCGAGCAGGATCGCCGCGAACAGCGCTTCCTTCGTGGGGAAATGGCGGCTGACGGTGCCGGTGCCCACGCCGGCGCGGCGGGCGATTTCGTGCACCGGCACAGACAGTCCCTCGGTCGCGAAGATTTCGGCCGCCACCTCCAGCACCCGGGCGCGGTTACGTTGGGCGTCCGCACGCAACGCCCTGTCGGGGCTCTGGCCGTTGGCATCGGCGGCGGTGGACCTGTGCGCCATCGCGGGCCGCGCTCCTCTCAGCATCGACAACCGGGATGCCCGTCCCGTATATTCAAAACCGGGACAGTCATCCCTATTCTATCCAGGCGGGACCGGAGGCAATCAGATGGCCCTGAGCACGAGGCAACGCTGGACTTCTGCCGACATACCCGACCAGCGAGGACGCACGGCCGTGATCACCGGCGCAAACACGGGGCTGGGCTTCGAGACGGCCAAACTGCTCGCCGAACACGGTGCGACCGTGATCTTGGCCTGCCGCAACGCAGACAAGGCGGCGGACGCCGCGGCCCGCATCACCGCCTCCGTGCCCGATTCGACGGTACGCACACTGCGACTCGACCTCGCGTCGTCGGCCTCGATCAGGGACGCCGCCGAACGACTCCGAGCCGACTACTCGCGACTCGACCTACTGATCAACAATGCCGGCGGGATCAGGCCACGGTACGCGGTCACCGAGGATGGCTTCGAGTCGACTTTCGCCACCAACCACCTCGGCCCGTTCGCGTTCACCGGGCTGATACTCGACCTGCTGCTGGCCGTACCCGGGTCGAGGGTCGTCACGGTCAGCAGCATCGGGCACCGGCGTGGCACCATCCACTTCGACGACCTGCACTTCACGCGCGGGTACCGGTACGCGGACTCGTACTTCCAGTCGAAGCTGGCGAACCTCGTGTTCACCTACGAACTGCACCGGCGACTGGCAGCGGCCGGCGCGTCCACCATCGCGGTGGCCGCCCATCCCGGAAACGCGCGCACCGAGTTCGGTCGCGAGATGCCCCTCCCGGTCAGAGTCCTGATGCGTCCCCAGTTCCGGCTGCTCACCTGGTGGCTGATACAGAGCCCGCAGAAGGGAGCCTTGGCCGCGGTGCGCGCCGCGGTCGACCCGGAGGCCCGCGGCGGCGAGTACTACGGCCCGCCGGGACGCGCCCAGTTCACCGGTTATCCCGCCCGCGTAGAGTCCACCGCCGCCTCCCACGACACCGCAGCGCAACGCCGCCTGTGGCGGGAGTCCGAACGGCTGACCGGCATCACGTATCCCATCCTCGGGAAACCGGCCGTCCTGGGATCCTGACGTCGCGGCCGGCGAGCGGCTCGGCTCGCGCGCGGATTCCAGGGGCGGGTGCAGGGTGTGCGGACGTCGTGATCAGTTACCGATCCCGGCGTCGCGGGCACGGGCGATCGCCTCACCGCGGTGCCGCGCGCCCAGTTTGAGCAGCACGTTGGACACATGGTTCTGCACGGTCTTCACGCTGATGCCCAGCCGCCGCGCGATCGCTTCGTTGTCGAGCCCCGCGGCCATGCGCTCGAGGATGTCCGTCTCCCTCTCGGTGAGCTGGGGGAACGGCCCGGGTTCGGGGGCCGCAGCGAAGACGCGGTCGGCGACGGAGGCGTCGAGGATCGCCTGGTCGGCGTGGACCGCCGCGAGCGCGCGCAGGATTTCCTCGGAAGAGGCGTCCTTGAGGACGTAGCCGCGGGCTCCGGCCCGCAGGGCCTTGCTGACCAGGGCGGCGTCTGAGTGCATGGTGAGGACGAGCACGCGGACGCCCGACGCGCGCCGCCGGATCTGCTGAGTGGCCTCCACCCCTCCTCCTCCCGGCATGTGCAGGTCCATCACGACGACGTCAGGCTGAGTGGCGAGGACCGTCTCGACGACGGAGTCGGTGTCCCAGGCCTCTCCGACGACCTCCACGTCCGGCACGCTTTCAAGTAGCCGGCACAAGCCCATGCGGAACACCGGATGGTCGTCGGCCACCACGACTCTCATTGCGACTCCAGCGGAAAGACGGCCGTGACGGTGGTCCCACGGTCAGCCGTGATCGCGAACCTGCCCCCGATGGAGGCCACGCGCCCGCGCATGGAAGAGATGCCGACACCGGCGACATAGCCCGCGCCGATACCGCGGCCGTCGTCGCGGATCTCGACGGTCAGTGATCCGCCGGCCTGGCGCAGGCTCACCGCGCAGGTCCGCGCCCCGGCGTGGCGGAGCGCGTTGGTGACCGCCTCCAGGACGACAAGGTAGGCGGCCTCGGCCACGGCGGGCGGCGGCTCGACGACTCCGGAGACGGTCAGCGTGCAACCGACGTCGAGCGCCGTGCACCGCCGCACATGTTCCCGGACGGCCTGGACCAGGCCGAGGTCGGCCACCGGACCGGGCTGCATGGCGTCAATGATGCGGCGCACCTCGCGTGCGGCCAGCCGTACCTGATCGCTGATGATCTGCAAGTCGCTCTCCTCCCGGCTGCCCGTCTCGAGCCCGCGGCGGATCCCGTCGAGCCCGAGGCCGGCTCCTGACAGCAGGGGGCCGAGCCCGTCGTGCAGGTCCTGCCGCAACCGTCGCCGTTCTTCGGCCGTGGAGTGGATGGCCCGCTCCCGTACCCGGTCGAGCTCGGCCGACAGACGCGCCGCCGCGAGGGCGGCCGCGATGTGATGGCTGAGCTCGGAGATGAGCCGCAGGTCCTTCTCGTCGTACGGCTCCCGCCCGGCACGCGGGGCGACCATCAGAGCGCCGAGGCGCTCGCTCTGGGCGACCAGTGGCACGCTGATCGGGTCCGGCCCCGGCTCGCCGGACCGGGCGACCTCCTCGGGCACGCCGTCGGTGAGCAGTTCCACCGTGACGCCCGGACTGCGCAGAGCGGCCGCCACCAGAGGAGCGGACCGTCGCGCGATCTCGCCTACTGTCGCCGCCTCGGCCAACTGCCGCCGGAGCTCCGCCAAGGCATCCAGCGGGCGGTCGCGGTAGCCGTACAGGATGCCGCTCATCCTGTGCTGGAACACGCGGCGCCCGGACTCGATCAGGGCCGCGACGGCGGCGGCGGCGACCAGTGCCACCTGCGGCGAGACGGCCTGACTGAGGACCGTTCCGAACGCCGCCACCGCGGCGAGGTAGCCGGAGAACGCGAGGCCGGTGACGGCGAGGTAGACGAACGTGCGCCGGATGACGAGGTCGATGCCGTACAGCCGATATCTGAGGACCGCGAGCGCGATCGCGATCGTCGGTGCGATCGGGATGAGCAGGAACGCCGCCTGGAGGGCGTGGTGGGGCAGCAGATCGACGGCGGCCTCGACCAGGAGCACGTAGCCGGCGGCGTACAGCAGGAACATGATCTGCCGCCGGGCGACCGGGCCCGACCTGACCCACCGGACGACCAGGGACGCGAGGCTGAGCAGCGCGACGACGACCAGGAACAGGGCGACCACGTCCGGGGTCCCGAAGACGGCGACCAGCATCGTGGCCACCACCCCTGCCCAGACCACGGGCCACCACCGGGGAGTGGCCGGACGACCGTCGGGGAACAGCGCGGGCAGCACGGTGAAGAACGGCACGAAGAAGAACGCCCAGATCCAGCCCGTCACCCACTCGGCGGCCTCCCACCCGGGCCAGTGGTTGACCGCATACCCCCACAACAGGACCTGCACGCCCACGGCCGTGCCCATGGACAGCAGGACAAGGCCGATCCGGCTGCCCTCGCGCGAGCGGATCAGCGCCACCCCGGCAACGGTGTGCACGAGGGCCTGGGAGGCGTTCTGGGCGAGCGCCCACTGCATCCCGGTCGCCCGGAGCACGAAGACGGTGCCGACGGCGGTGGCCATGAGCACCACCGCCGCCAGAACCTGTGCCGCCCTGTTCACAAGATCAGCGTGCGATGCTGGGTTCGGGCATGTCCACAGAAACCGGACGGCGCAGGCCGTACAGTGCCAGGGCGATTCCAAACAGGGCGAACATCACGGCCCCACCGTACGGCACGAAGAGGTCCAGCAAGATCCCTGCGACCACGGCCGCGCCCCACCAGCGCACACCCTTGTCGAACAGGAAGGCCACGCCGCTTATCAGCGCGCCCAGGTACATGACGTACATCAGCGTCTCGACCATCATGACGCCCTCCGGCAAATCGCCCTTGCCGAGCAGGCCGCCCCAGACGATGGCGCTGACCGTCACCACGATGTGCATGATGGGCCCCGACGTCAGCATGACCGCGCCGACGCGACCCAGATGGCGCTCTCTGTCCCTTCTGCGCGCCCACAGGGCGATGAAGGCGATGGGGATGAGCTCGAAGTACCACTTGACGGTGAGCCCTCCGATCCACTGCTCCGGCTCCGGTCGGCCCGTCGAGTGGACGTAATCGATGAGCACGGATTGAGTCGCCATCAGCACAGCGCCCAACGTGATCGCCGCGCCCACGGCCTGGAGCGGCACGCGGGCCAGCCGGTCGATGAGATTTCGCATCATTCGCCTCTCTGGTTCGGTTGGCTCCGATGCTGGGCGCGGGCCTTCCCGGGAGGCATTGGGCGCGACTCCCGACCGGCCGGGAGATCGCAAGCGTGGTGGGGCCGCCGGAGCAGCAAGCGCTGACGCTATGGCTCTGGAGACGCGCTCTCGTCTGACCGTCCCAGCTCTCTCAGCACGTTCGCGAGGTTGTCGCGGCCGGTCAACGTACGCGGGTGTTCTTCACCGAGCACCCGGCGGCTGATCTCCAGGACCGCGCGGTGTTCGGCCTCGGCCTCCTCCAAGCGCCCCAGGCGCCCCAGCATGAGCGCGACATTGTTACGGCTGCCCAGTGTGTTGGGGTGCTCCTCACCCAGCACCCGGCGGCGTACCTGAAGGACCGCGCGGTGTTCGGCCTCGGCCTCCTCCAGCCGCCCCAGATCCCCCAAGACGACCGCGAGATTGTTGCGGCTGCCCAGCGTGTTGGGGTGCTCCTCACCCAGCACCCGGCGGCTGATCTCCAGGACCGCCCGATGCTCGGCCTCGGCCTCCTCCGACCGCCCCAGAAGCCTCAGCACGCCGGCCAGATTGCTTCGGCTGCTCAGCGTGTCGACCCACTCCTCGCCCAGCACCCGGCGGCGCGCCTGAAGGACCGCGCGGTGTTCGGCCTCGGCCTCCTCCAGCCGCCCCATATCGCCCAGCACGACCGCGAGATTGTTACGGCTGCTCAGTGTGTTGCGGTGGTCTTCACCCAAAACCCGCCGACGCAGTTGCAGCACCGCCCGATGCTCGGCTTCGGCCTCCTCCAACCGCCCGAGCAACCGCAGCACACCCGCGAGCCTGTGGCGGCCGGTCAACGTGTCCGGGTGCTCCTCACCCGACGTCTGGCGACGGAGGGCGACGGCTTTGCGCCATGCCGGCTCGGCGAGGTGGTAGCGGCCTTGACCGACGGCAGTGGACCCGAGGCCCTCGGCATCGCTCGCCCGGTAGACGTGATCGACGGCGAGCTGGAAAACCGGATCGGGGACGTGGGCCAGGGGCCCTTCAGCCTGCTGACAGGCGTCGACGAGGTAGTCGAAGACGGTGACGGCATCGGCCGCGTCCGGCGAGCGTGAAAGCAAGGCGGTCGTGGCACGCCGGGGAGAGGTCGCCCACTCCCAGGCGTCGTCTTCTGACTCGGGACGGAGACGATGACCGCCCCTGGCCTCGAGATAGCCGACGTGGAGCTCTTCGAGCAGTCCGCGAGGGACAGGGCTGGTGAATCCCGCACGGCGGCAGTCGACGGCTGCGGCGACCAGGGCGGCGCCTCTCGGGTTCACGCCCACGTCCCAGGCATCGTCATAGTCGCGCTGCAGTTCAGGCCCAGAGGCGAGGTACTCGGCGATACCGAACTTCCCGGCGTGATTCAACGCTGACGAGATACGGGCATCCCAGTCCCGGGCACGCGCACGCTCCAGTTCCCCGGCGGTGAACACGCGGGCGAGCCGGATCGGATGTGCCTGCTCCAAGGTCTCGCGTACTTCACGCCCGGCCAGCCTCGCGGCGTCGTCGCCGTCGGAGGGCTCTCGTGTCAGCCGGGCCTGTTCGGCGCTGCGCAGGGTCGCCAGGATGACCCGGTGATGGCCGCCGCCTCCGGTGATCCGTGCGATGTGCTCACGGGTCAGTCCACCGGTGCCGAGATAATGCTCGAGGTCCGACAGCCACACGACGGCCCGGCCGGCCTGCACCGCACGCTCGATGGCGGCCGGCAACGCGGCGCGGTCGTGCGGCGCGATCAAAAGGTGATCGGGAAGCGTCGCACGCATGGCCTCGAACGCGGTCCGCGACTTGCCCGCGGTGGAGTCGCCGACCAGGAGGACGAACCCCCCAGAGGCGAGCCGCTCACGTACCTCGGCGTCCGCGTCACGAGGCACGTACGCGGGTGCCTGTGTGTTCTGACCGGAGCCGTCGCTGAGTGCGATCGCCGGATGAACGCCGAGCCTGATCGGATCGTCGACCTGTGACACCTTGGGCAGCCGCCCGTCGGCCAAGACCAGGCAGCCGTCTTGGAGCTTCATCGCGGTCTCGTCATGTCGGGTCGCGATGCGCTTGTAGCGCTCCTGCCATACGCCGGAAACCGCCACCACGACGGCGGCAGCGACGGCGGCACCGCCGACCGCCCACGGATTCGTCACCTTGAACGCCGCGATGACCACCGACGCCGTTCCCAGCGCGGCCAACGACACCACAGTGATGAGTACCCGACGTTCAGCCCATCGGCCGCCGCTCATAATCCGACCTCCGCCCGTGACCGGAGATTGGCATACCGGAAAGGCGACGAAAAGCCGAACGATCCCGTTGACTCCGAACCGTCATCAGCCCGGCCGCCGCTATCCGGCGGCGAAGACCTCGTAGTGGCCGACGGTCAGCTCGCGGTCGACCAGGAAGCGGTCGTCCTGGGGATAGAAGACGGCGCGCTCGGGATCGGGGCCGGCGAAGGCCCTGACCGCGTCCCAGGAGTCCCAGATGGAGGTCAGCAGGAACTCCACCCGTTCGCCGTCGTCGCGGCGGGTGAAGGTGACACCTCGGTTGCCCGGCGTCGAGGTGTAGCCGGGGTGGCCCGTCTCCATCAAGTAGGCCGCGTAGGCGTCGGCGTCTTCGGCCCGCGTCCACCCGCGCCAGGTCCTCATGATCACTGCAAACATCCCGTCGTCGTCGACACCTGTAAACCAATTATGACGGTGTCGATGCATGGCGCAAGGGTCTGATCTCGCCTCACACTTCGAGGGGTTGTTTCGTCGTACTCCTGACAAACGCCGCAGTTCCGGCGAAACCACAGGTTGAACCCGCGAAAGCAGGAAGCCGACATGGAATCCATAAACGCCGCAATCATCTACTACAGCTCCACCGGCACCGTGCACGCCCTGGCGCGAGCCGCCGCCGAGGGGGCGGAGAAGGCCGGCGCACATGTGCGACTGCGCAAGGTGGCCGAACTGGCCCCACCGGCGGCGATCGACGCCAACCCCGCCTGGGGCCGACACCTTCAGGACACCGCCGACGTCGTCGAGGCCGGCCTCGACGACCTGGACTGGGCCGACGTGGTGCTGTTCGGCACCCCCGCCCGCTTCGGCAACCCGGCCAGCCAGCTCAGGGCGTTCATCGACACCACCAGCAGCCTGTGGCAACAGGGCAAGCTCACCGACAAGGTGTACTCGGCCTTCACCGCCAGCAGCACCGCCCACGGCGGACAGGAATCCACCATCCTGGCGCTGGGGAACACGTTCTACCACTGGGGCGGCATCATCGTGCCCCCCGGCTACACCGACCCCGTCCAGTTCAAGTCAGGCAATCCCTACGGCACCTCCCACGTGGCCGGCGAGGGCCTGCCCGACGACGTGGCCCTGGAAGCGGCCCGCCACCAGGCCCGGCGCGCCGTCGAAGCCGCCGCCGCATTCAAGGCAGGCCGCCGCAATTCATGATCTCGGCTCGGATGCGGCGTCGAGAAGGACGGCGAACATGTCCTGCGCCTTGGTGCCGTCCGGCAGAAGCCAGCCGGCGGTGACGTGTCCAAGGGCTCGCGTCTCATGGCCCCGGTTAGGTTGGAGAACGCGCCGCAGCTGGATGGTCAGTTCCCTGGTCCGCAGCCCAGGTGTCTCGGCGACCTGTACGAGGAGATCGGTGCCATGCGGCCCGTTGTTCACGGTCGTGGACTCGATCGCCGCGGTACGGCCGGCCTCCGCGGAGTAACCGGTGACCGACGGGTCGGGGGTGTCGCTCACGCTCTGGGCTTGTGCCTTGGTCTCGCCCAGGATGAGCGCGAAGAGCTGACCGACGACAACCAGGTCGTGGGCTCCGTCGTAGATCCACCGTCGTCCCAGCACCCCGTGCTCAGCGGTGCCGACGAGCGCGTGATCGGCTCCATCCAGCGGCGCCCCACGGTAGCTGAGCAGTACCTGATAGGTGACCGGTTGGTCGCCGGACCCGTCCGTCACCACCATGAACTCGATCCCGACCTCGCCTTCCGGATCGTCGAGCCGGAAACCGCCGACCTTGGCCAGTTCGGGTTCCCGCCCATCACCGAGATGCCAGGGCTGAGCAGGAAGCCATGAGGTAAGAAGCTCCAGCTTGCTGGGCGCCAGAGTCGTGTGGTGAATGACAGCCATGCCCCGACATTCTGCTATCGGCCGCGCGTACCGTGCCACCCGCAGCGGCAGCCTGACTCACTGGGTCCTGGGACGCCGGGCCAGCCAGACCGTCCGGGTGGCTCGAACTGTGAGGTCGTCGCGGTCGAGTATCTCTGCCGAGATCGCGTCGAGGGCCGCGAGGTCGCCGGCGTCGATGCGGCCCTCGAGCCCGTCCCGCATGCGCTGAAACGAGACCTGGGCATAGCGGCCGGCGGCGGCGGGCAGCGGGGCTTGCAGGGCGATGTCGAAACGCCGTTCCGCTTCGACGGTGAAGCCGGCCTTTGCCAGAAGGAGGCCCCAGTCTGCACCGATGTGCATTCCTGCCTCGGCCCGCTTCTCGGCAAGGACGGCATGGCAGCGTTCCTCCAGAGCTGCACCGGCTTCGTCCGGAAGGAAACACGGGAACGAGTCCAGCTCGATGACCGTGAACACGCCGCCCGGGCGGAGCGCAGCGAAAACCTGTGCGAGCGTGTGGTCGGGGTCGGCCATGTGGTGCAGGGAGGCGGACGCCCACGCGAGGTCGGCGGGGCCGAGGGCCGGCCACGTCTGGTCCAGGTCGGCTTGGACGGTGCGGATCCGGTCGGCGACGCCGAGCTCGTGGGCCTTGTGCTGGAGGTGCTCGAGCATCGGCTCGGAGACGTCCACCGCGACCACCTGCGCATCCGGTAGCCGCCGGGCCAGCGCCAAGGCACCGGTGCCGGTGCCCGCGCCCACGTCGATGATGAGCGGCCGATCGGGGGTCAGGGAGCTGATCCAGGTGATCAGGTCGTGGTGGTACTGGTGCAGGACGTCGGCGTCGAGGTCGAGCATTTCGGCGAGATGGGAATGTGCCATGCCGTCGACGGTACCGAAGCCTTGCGCCTCTGACATAGCATCTTGCGTATGAAGCAAGACGGTGAACTGGACGCCCTCGTACGGCAGCGCATCCGGGGATTGCGGGTGGCGCGCGGCTGGTCGCTGGACGAACTGGCGGCCCGCAGTTACTTGAGTCCGTCTACCCTGAGCCGGATCGAGACCGGCCATCGGCGAATCGCCCTCGACCAGCTGACGCCGATCGCCCGAGCGCTGGGTATCACGCTCGACCAGCTGGTGGAGTCGGACAACGACGACGACGTGGTGATCCGTCCGCACCACGACGAAGCTCGCGGCATGACCACCTGGCTGCTGTCACGAGAGGGCGCACCGCAGGGCGTGACGGTCGCAAAGTTGCGGGTGACCCGGCCGGTCCCCGCCAAGCTGCGGGTGCATCCGGGCCGGGACTGGTTCACCGTACTGTCCGGCACCGTGGTACTTCGGCTCGGTGAGCGGACGATTCTGGTTCAGACCGGCGAGGCCGCGGAGTTCTCGACGATGGTGCCGCACGCGTTCGGCGCGCACGGGGGCGCCGCTGAAATCCTGTGCATCCTCGACCACAACGGGGAGCGCACCCACCTGGGACCGGCGAGGCCACAGACCCAGGGTGAGTGATCTGGGCGGCAGCGGTCGGCGTCGACCGGCGGGTGGTCCCCGCTCACATTGTTCTGGTCAACTCCATTTCGGCCCCAGCTGACCCAACTGCCATCAAGCCGATGAACACACCAAACTACCGGCAACGAGAACGCCAGGTCGGCGCGCCACTTTCAGGGCGCGATGCCACGCAGACGTAGAACCGGGCCTGTATTCGTCGATCAGGAGGGTTGCAATGCGTACGCGGTGGATTAGAAATCTAACGGACGATCTCCGTCCGGAACTGCCCGGCGGGCGCCATGAGCGCGGGCGGCGACTCCGAATCCTGCCAGTGATGGCCGCGGCCGCCATGGCGATCGGGCTGGCGCCGATGGCAGGAGTGGCCGGGCCCGCTCTGGCCGACCAGACGCCTGGAGAGTTCGCCTACGTCAACAACAACGGCAACAGCACCGTGTCGAGGCTCAACACCGTGACCAACAGAATCGTCGACACCATCGACCTCCCCCCCAAGGCCGATACGATCGGGTCGGAGGTCACGCCGAACGGCGCCTTCTACTACGTGGCCAACGCCGGCATCGACAACGTCACGAAGATCAACACCGTGACCAACAGAATCGTCGCCACCATCCGCCTCCCCAAGAAGGCCGCTCCCAACGGAGTGGGGATCACGCCGGACAGCGCCTTCATCTACGTCACCAACAAGGGCAACGCCACCGTCTCGAAGATCAGCGTCGCCGACGACAAGGTCGTCGCCACCATCCCCGTCGGGACCGGTCCCAGGTCGGTGGCGGTCACGCCGAACGGCGCCTTCGCCTACGTCTCCAACAGCGGCAGCAACAATGTCATGAAGATCAGCGTCGCCACCAACAGAGTCGTCGACATCATCCCCGTCGGGGCCGCTCCTTTGGGGGTGAAGATCACGCCGAACGGCGCCTTCGTCTACGTCGCCAACAACCTCAGCAACTCCGTCTCGAAGATCAGCGTCGCCGACGACGAGGTCGACGAGACCATCCCCGTCGGGAAGGGTCCGACCTGGTTGTCGATCACGCCGGACAGCGCCTTCGCCTACGTCACCAACAACCTCAGCAACTCCGTCTCGAAGATCAGCGTCGCCGACGACGAGGTCAACGAGCCCATCCCCGTCGGGGCCGGTCCCAGGGGGATGTGGATCAACACCAGCGGCACCCAGGTCTACGTGGCCAATCACGACAGCGACACGGTGTCGGTGATCGATGTCGCCGACGACGAGGTCGACGAGACCATCTACTTCCCCAAGGGGGCCGGTCCCGAAGGAGTGGCGTTCGGGCACGACCCGCGCCCGAGCCCGTGCCCGTGCCCGTGAAGGTGATCAAGACTCGGAGCTCAACCTCCGGCGGCACCGTCCGGAGTAAGAGTGAGAACTTCCTTGGCATCGTCGCCACGACCAACAAGAACAAGCTCCGCAAGAAGCTGCAGAACGTCGACACCTTCGTCAATCATGCGAAGCAACGCGCTTTCAGTCATCCAGCGCTCACCAAGCGCCCGACTGCCACAGGAGCACACGCCTGACGGCTTCGCGCACGCACGAACGCCCCGGGAAACGGGCGAGTAAGAAGACCGAATAAGACCGAGAGGGCCCAGGTCGGGGAAGGAATCTCCGACCTGGGTCTCAGCGAAACCGCGGCCCGAACTGCCGCCGGCCGGGATCGCCCCCAGGCTGAGGCATCCATGTCACCGTGTACGAGACGTTCTCCACGGGCCGGTTCGGGCTGAAGATCGCAGCAGGCTAACATTCCGCGCCGTGACGCATTTGTCCGCGGAAGAGTTCCGCGAGGCCGCGCGGAGCCGCAACGGCTCCCGTCCGAAGGGACCCGACCTGCCGCATGTGGAGGATTTGGCCGGGCCTTCGGGGATACGGCTGCGGCACTACCGGCCTGCGGAGGACCCGCGCCCGCTGATGGTGTTCCTGCACGGCGGCGGATGGGTGTTCGGCGACCTGGAGACCCACGACAGGACGTGCCGGCGGCTGGCCGCGATGTGCGACGTCGAGGTACTGGCGGTCGACTACCGGCTGGCCCCCGAGCATCCCTTCCCCACCGCGATCGACGACGCCGCCGAGGTGTTGCGCCGGTACGAGCCGGTGGCCGTGGCGGGCGACAGCGCGGGAGGTTACCTGGCCACCATGGCCTGCCTGCGGCTGCGGGACGAGGGCCGCCGGCCGCCCGCCGTACAGGTGTTGCTGTGCCCCAACACCGACCTGACGCTCTCGCTGCCGAGTGTGGTCGAGAAGGGGACCGGTCACGGGCTCGACGCCGACGTGCTGACCTGGTTCGTCGAGCAGTGGGTGCCCGACCCGGCGGCGCGGCGGGAGGCCAGCCCGCTGCATCAGCCCGACCTGTCAGGGCTGATCTCCGCTCTGGTGGTGACCGCCGAGCACGACGCGCTGCGCGACGAGGGCGACGCCTACGCCGCCCGCCTGGCCGACGCCGGGGTCGAGGTCACCCACCGCTGCGAGCCCCACCTCGTGCACGGGTTCATCCAGGGAATGGATCTGACCAGTGCCGACGCGGCGGCGGCGCACGAGCGGATCTTCGCCGACGTGCGCAGGCTGGTCGCCGCCGCCACGGCCTGAGCGCTGCCGCGCACCGGCATGTACCTGTCGGCGTGGTCAGGCAGCGCCCGTCAGGCGGACCGGGCGGGAGCCGACGTGAACCCGGATGACCTGGTACGGCGGCACCCGTGCGTCGATCCCGTTGTTGAACAGCGGGCTTCGCGGCAGCTGGTTCACGCTGACATAGAGGAAACCGTCGCTCGCGAGCGCCAGGGTGTCCGGCCACAGCAGGGCCGGGGCGTGCAGGATCGTCGACCAGCTACCGTCGGCGTCTCGTTTGACGACCGCGCTGTGCTCGTAGGCGGTGGCATACAGGGCACCGTCGGCGTCGGATTCCAGCCCGTCCGACGCGCCTTTGTCTCCCCAGTCCACGATCGTGGCCGCCACCTGCTCGTCGTCCAGTGAGCGGTCGATCAGGGCGTCGGTCTCCACGCTGTACAGACGTCTGCTGGACAACGGACAGTAGAACAGGCGAGCGCCGTCCGGACTGAAAGCGATGCCATCCACGCCGACCTGGTAGTTCTCCCGGACGACACCTTGCACGATCGCGCGGAACCCCTTGGATGCCGCGGTGGTCACATGGCCCCGAAGCCGCGCCCAGCTTTCCCCGGAGCCCAGGTCGACCACGATCAAGGCCCCTTCGGACTGGCAGTCGGTGATGTACGCGTAGCCGCCCGAGCCTCGCGAGAAGTCGAAACGTACGTCGTTGAGGTAGGTCGTGGGAGTGGTCACGGCCGGATCCAGCCGGAGGATACGGACGACTTGGTCTGTGGCCGGGTCGACCTCGACCAGCTTCGGCCCATTCTCCAGCCACGGCTCGAAGGCGAGGCTTCCCGTGTCGAGCAACCACACATGTCCAGTCGGGTCGGTAATGACGCTTTGCACCGACACCAGTGTCTCCGCGGTGGTTTCCGGGCTCCATTCGTTGAGCTCACGGTGGGGATAGGGCACCGGTTCCCCATCCACGACCTCGGCAACGGTGTAGGGCACGTCATCGCCCCACCTCGGGAAGGAGACGAAGAGGCGCCCACCGTCGGTCATGGTCACGCCAGTCGGCATGAGGGCGTCGAACTCGGCTACGACCTCGTAGTCGGTACCCACCCAGCTACCGAGCGGGGAGGCGACAGTAGCGGGAGAAGAAGTCTTGGAGGACATCGTCCTCCCCTTCCTCAAGGCGAATCAGCAGTACGGACTGCGGCTTGCCGCCAACGATTTCAGTGTCCCAGACGACGTTCGTCGTGCAGCGCCGGGTGTCGACCTCCGCGAGAGATCGTTTCTGCAGCCGAACAACTTGCACGTCATGAACTGCGGAAATACCTCAATCAGCGGGACGGACAGGGAAGATCATCCCGCGCATGTCCCGCACATCAACAACGTTGGCTCCATGCCATCCGTGCGGGCCAGGAGTTCCACGTCTTCACTGGTCTTTAGCATGGAGAGCCGCATCTCTGGTCGACGACGTTGGCGACCCCGGGCATACGCCTCGCCGTTTCGATCACTGGGCCCCAGTCCGCGCCGGGCTTCATGGTGATCCGGAACGATTCAGACATGTCCCCGATCTTGACCATCCCTAGCATTTCCGAGTGCCCGCCACTCTTCAGGACATTCTTTCGGAATCTGTCATATAGGGCAGCTTTGTCCTCGAACGTGAGACTCTCTACCCCCGGCATCGTGGTCAGCGTCTTGTCGACGTTCTCTTTCTCCTGATCGGTGATGGCCGTGCCGCCCCCAGT
Source organism: Planotetraspora thailandica (assembly GCF_016863335.1). GTDB lineage: Bacteria > Actinomycetota > Actinomycetes > Streptosporangiales > Streptosporangiaceae > Planotetraspora > Planotetraspora thailandica. The sequence continues at coordinate 69,663 of NZ_BOOR01000034.1, read as the reverse complement.
CGGATTCTCCGTGTTGCCTCCGCACGCGGGCCACGGGTCATCCTGCTTGCACAGGAAGACAGTGATCACTGGTTCCTCCGTGCCTACCAGAAGCATCTGTTGCAGACTCGCCGCACTAACGCTTTGATCGTTTGACGGGGCGAGGGCCAACACGACAGCGGCCACGACGCTGGCGAGCACCACAGGAACGGCGATGGCCACAAACCGCAGCCGAAGGGAGGAAACTCGCCGGCGAGGAGTGGCGAAGGCGCGGGCGAGGTCGGACTCGAAGCGGCGCTGGTAGGCATCCTCGGTGTCGGGGCGCAGGGACACGATCAAGTCGTCAAGGTCGTTCATGACTGCTCCTGGAAGGTGGGGCGGGTCCGGTCGAGCGTCTCGGCCAGGCGGCGACGGGCGCGGTGCAGGCGGACGTTGAACGTGCGAGCCGAGCAGCCTGCGATCTTCGCGGCCTCGGCTGGTCCGAGGCCATACCAACTGGCCAGGAGCACGGCCTCGGCATCACGCTCGGACAGCTCCGCGAGCGCGTTCAGCGCCGCCTGCCGTTCGGCAACCTGCTCGGCCACATCGGCGGCCGGGGCGATTTCGGCGAGTCGCTCAACCAGGGTCTGCCTGCGCAACAGGGACCGGCGTTGCGTCCGCACCAAGTTCCGGGCCACGCCGAGCAGCCACGGCAGCGGCGGCTCAGGCACGCGGTCGATTTTCCGCCAAGCGATCAGGAAGGTCTCGCTGGTGATCTCCTCAGCCGTCTGTTGTTCGGCTCGCAGCAGCACGTAGCTGAGCACGCTGCGGTAGTGCCCCTTGTACAGCGCGGTGAGTTGCGCTTCGGAATCGTCCACACCTGGTAATGACCTCTACAGCTCTCCGATTACCGCCCGGGAGGGGTTCATATGGCATGGCTCTATCGCCCTCGTGGCGTTACATATCTCTGGCCGTCAAATCATCACCTTGAGAGTCAGTCGGCCGGTCCCGTTCTCCCGCATTTTCGGGGGTACGCAACCATCTCGTGGTGATGGTCCCTCCGTGGAGGGCCAAGGCGCCGGCCCCCAGCAGTGCTTGCCGCTCGGACCATCGCGATTGGTACGGGTCATGGCTGACCCGGTGCCGGGACCGGCGGGTCCGGTGGCCCCGTCCTTGTTGTTGGCCGGGGTGGTGCCGAAAAACGATGGCCGAGGATGTCGAGAACGTGACGCCGGCTCCGTCCCCGGGGCACGAGCGGCCACGAGGGGCCGTGCGACACAGGAGGAAATCGTGACGATTCACCGGATGGATCACGTCGGCTTCGTGGTGGAGGATCTCGCGGCGGCGATCGCGTTCTTCGTCGAATTGGGCCTGGAGTTGGAGGGCGAGACCACGGTCGAGGGTGCCTGGGTGGACCAGCTCGTCGGGCTGGAGGGCGTGCGATCGGACATTGCTGTCGTGCGGACCCCGGACGGCCAGGGCCGGGTCGAGCTGTCGACGTTCCATCGGCCGGTGGCCACCAGCAGTGCGCCGTGGGAGCCGGTGAACACCCCGGGCATCCCTCGGCTCACGTTCGTCGTCGACGCAGTCGAGGATGTCCTCGACCGGCTGCGCGGCCACGGCGCCGAGCTCGTGGGCGAGCTGGCGCAGTACGAGGATTACTGCCGGTACTGCTACGTCCGCGGCCCCGCCGGCGTAATCATCGGGCTGGTCGAGGAACTCCGCTGAACGACGCTCCGTGCGTCCGCGTGATAGATCACCGACCATTACCATCCGCATCGAAAAGGACCGCCGCCATGGCCGCCGCTGATGATCTCGACCGTGCCACCGACTCGAAGTGGGACTGGGTCGCCGAGCAGACCCGGACGTATCTGGCCTCGGGCGGAACCGAGGGACACGAGTCGGACGGCGTGTACACACTCGTGCTCGCCACGACCGGACGCAGGACCGGCGAGCCGCGTCGCACTTGCCTGATCTACGGCACCTCGGGGGACGACTTCGTCGTCGTCGCCTCCAAGGGCGGCGCAGACGAGGATCCAGAGTGGTTCAAGAACCTCCAGTCGGACCTGAGCGTCGGCGTGCAGGCCGGCACCCGCCGGTTCACCGCCCGCGCCCGGGTCGCGTCCCCGGCCGAGCGCGAGCCCCTCTGGGCCCAGATGGTGAACATCTTCCCGCTGTACGCCGAATACGCGCAGAAGACCGACCGCGTGATCCCGATCGTCCTGCTCACTCCACAGGACTGACTCAAGTCATCTCCGGCCTGCGGTCCATGACCCTGAATTCGAACGTTCGCGACGTGTCCTGCTCTCAACGCGCTGTCGTCGGCAGACCCGGTCGGCCGGCCAGACCACGCGACTCGCGGCAGAAGCGGATGTTCGGCGCCGTCAGGGCGGACAGTCTGTTGCGTGTGGCGGCGATCGAAACCCGCGACGCTTACGCGGTCTGCCCGTTCACCTCGAGCGTGACGCCTGGCTTCTCGGCCCAGAAAGCAAGCAATCCGGCGATCTCCTCCACCCTCGAGAACGGCTCCGGGTAGGACCAGACCACGTCCTCGGCCACACCGTCACCGATCTGAACCGACCAGTAGACGGCGTCGCCCTTGAACGGGCAGTGCGACGTCGTTGTCGATGATCTGAGCAGGTCCATCTTCACGTCCGCCGGCGGCAGGTAGTACCGCGGTGGACAGCCCGTCTCGGTGAGCAGGACCGGCCGGGAGGAGGTCGCGACGACCACGTCCTTGACCCGCACCACGACCTGATCCGATACAGGCGTGACCTCGATGTCATGTCCTCGTGTCTTCATAGAACGATCCAATCAAACGTCTCCCCGCGCGCCGCCGGCGGAACACCTCCCGGCATGACCGCGCGACCAACGGCATGAGAGGGCGACGGTCCCTGGGCCGTGGCGAAATGCGGTCGGATTGTTGTGACCGTTGCGGTCGGGCGTCGGGAGTCGGGCGTGGTGGCCGGTTCCGGCGGGCAGTCGCGCGATCATCTGACCGTCAGCCGACTGTGGTGGTTGAGTAGAAGGCGCTCGGGTCTGCGGCGAGTGACGCCTTGACGTGGGCGCTCCACTCGTCGGCGACGACTTCCAGTTTGCCGGCCTCGATACCGTCGAGGGCGGCGCGGACGACCTCGGCGGGGTCGATCTTGTCGCCGTCGTAGCCGGCCATCATGTCGGTGTCGGCGCTGCCAAGGTGCAGGCCGGTCACGAGGGTGCCCTGGTCGGCCAGTTCGATCCGGATTCCGTTGGTCAGGCTCCAGGCGGCTGCCTTCGCCGCGCCGTAGGCGTTGGCTCCGTCGTAGGAGAACCACGACATTGCGGATAGGACGTTGAGGATCGTCCCGCCGCCGTTACCGCCGAGCACTGGCGCGAAGGCCCGGACCATGCTGAGTGTGCCGTAGAAGTGGGTGTCCATCTCCGACCGAATCTTGCTCAGGTCGCCGGCGATCAGGTTGGTCCAGGTGGAGATCCCAGCGTTGTTGATCAGCAGGTTGACGTCGGACGCTGCCGTCGCCGCGGCCTCGACCGACTGCGGTTCGGTGATGTCCAGTCGGAGTTTCTCGACGCCGGGTGTGTCGATTCGTTCCGGGTTGCGGGCCGTGGCGTATACCTTCGCCGCGCCTCGCTCCAGCAGTTGTCGGGTGAAGTGCTGGCCGATGCCACGGTTGGCGCCGGTGACGAGCGCGATCGAACCGGAGATCCGCATGATTGCCTCCAGGCAGGTTGAGTGAAGGTCCGTACGCAGGGCTACGCTAGAACCTGACGTTGACGTGAGAGACAAGTCGTGTTGCCAACGTCATAAACCAGGGAGAGGGCCGTGCGAATCGGTGAACTCGCCACGAAGACGGGCGTGTCAGTACGAGCCCTGCGTTACTACGAGGAACAGGCACTCCTGATCCCGGTACGCAGCAGCGGCGGCCAGCGCCACTACCCCGACAGCGCGATCGACCGGGTGCACCTAATCCAGATGCTGTACGCCGCCGGCCTGTCCAGCAGGACCATCCTCGACCTGCTTCCCTGCGTCGATGCGAAGGTCAACACCCCGCAGTCCCGCGCCCTCATACGCGCCGAACGCGGCCGCATAGACCAACAGATCACCCGACTCACACAGGCCAGAGACCGACTCGACGCGGTCATCGCCTTCAGCGAAAGCCCGGCCAGCGGCTGCACCCGGATGGACACCACACCGCAGTAGCCGCCACAGCGGGCCCAGGCGAACACAGGCCCGCGCCAACAACGGACGTTGTAGCGAGGTGCATCGATCAACTCATTGCATCCGCTCACGCCCGAACCCACGCCATCATGCTCATCACCGACCTCGACGTCCGGATCGTCGCGGCCACCACCGGAGAACTCCTCCGCGAGCTGACCATCGACCCCAGCCGCGACTACCAACCCCAGGACAAGCAAAAACCCCCGAACCCGTAGGTTCGAGGGTTTCCAATGTCCCGAGACATCACAGAGCGGAGAGCGTGGGATTCGAACCCACGAGACCGGTCACCCGGCCTAGCGGTTTTCAAGACCGCCGCCATCGTCCACTAGGCGAGCTCTCCTCATTGACGCCCGGTAAAGGCGTCATGGTGCACCTTACTCTCTCACCTCACCCGAAGCGCCCGCGACCACATAAGGAACGATCTTCCCCATCGGAGCACTAGAGCTGGTCCGGGATCTCCGAGAACCGGCGCTCCCCGAGCGCCTGCGGCCCGGCGAACCCGTCGCCGACGCTCGCGGCCAGCTTCAGGTACGCGTCGCGCGTGGCCTCCTGCAGCTGCTCGAGGTCGATCTCGGCCCCTTCCTCCAGATGCGGGTCGTACGGCACGCGGATCACGGCCCGGCAGCGGGCGGTGAAGTGCGCCTCCAGCCTGTCCAGGTCGACCGTCGACTTCGATCGGGGCCGGACGCTGCACAGCACGACGGTCGCGGCGCGCACGAGGTCCTCGTAGTGGTGCGCCTCGAGCCAGTCCAGGGTCGCCGAGGCCGCCCTGGCGCCGTCCACCGAGGGGGAGCTGATCAGCACGATCTGGTCGGCCAGGCCGAGCACACCGGACATCGCGGAGTGGAGCAGGCCGGTGCCGCAGTCGGTGATACAGATCGAGTAGAAGTTCTCCAGCACCTGCGACACGGCGTGGTAGTCCTTGGCGCTGAACGCCTCCGACACCGACGGGTCACGGTCGGACGCCAGGATCTCCAGCCGGGACGGCGCCTGCGACGTGAACGCCCTGATGTCCACATAGCGCTTGATCTGTCCGCGCTCGTTGAGCAGGTCGCGGACGGTCGCGGCGGTCTCCAGCTCGACCTTGTCCGAGAGCGTTCCACGATCGGGATTGGCGTCGACCGCGATCACGCGGTCGCCGCGAATCTGCGCCAGCGTGGCCCCCAGGCCCACCGTGGTGGTCGTCTTGCCGACGCCTCCCTTGAGGCTGAGGACGGCGACCCTGTGGTGTCCCGACGCCACGGGCGTACGCGCGCGGTTGATCAGCTCGCGCCTCCGCCGCACCTCCGGCGGCTCGCCCGGCTTGATCCATCCTGCCGACGCCTTGTAGACGAGCCGGCGCCAACCGCCCTTGGGGGCGTTCCTCCGGCCCTTGAGCAGACTGACCGGGTCGAGGCTGTCGGCGGACGGCTTGGACCCGCCTGCCGTACGGGACGGGGTGTTGAACGCCGGCGTGGGGATGCTCTGGCGGCGGCGCGGCTGGTACGGCGGGGGCTCTTCGGAGCTCTGCGCCTCCTGCGGCTTACGCTGCTCGACGGCCAGGTCGTCGCGGAGCGACCCGCTGAAGGGGTCGTCCTTGGCGGGTTCCGGCTTCTGCTCGGCCGCCGGCACCGGGACATCGACCGGGGAGTTGAACGGGGAGTCGGGGTTGGTGACCCGGAACGTCGTGTCCGCCGCCGAGGGCGTCCGGTCGACACGGAAGGGAGCTGAGGCGTTCAGCCCGAACGGATCCGCCGGCCCGGTGTCCTCCAGCGAGCGCTCCACGGGAAACGCGTGCTCCCCGGTCGTCCGCTCCGCCGGAAACGCGTTCTCGCCCGTACGCTCCACCGGAAACGCGTATTCCCCGGTCGTCCGCTCCGGGGCGGCGGCCGCCGTGTCGAAGGCCGAGCTCGGCCAGTCGTGCTCGGAAGCGGCGGGCGGCTCGGCCGGCGTGTCCTTCTCGACCGGCACAGCGGGCTCCAGCCAGCCCCGCAAGGGTTCTTCCGCAGCCGGCTCGGGCACCTCGGTGATCTTGCGGGTATCCGCCTCGGCGAAGGCGCCCAGGTTGTAGGAGTCCGTGTCGGACGGCGAGTCGGCGGCGAAGGCCCCCGTGCCGAAGCCTCCGAACGCCGGGGGAGCGACAGGCCCGTCCTTGTCCCCCTCATCGCGTACGGCAGGCCCACCGGCGTCTTCCTCCGCAGGCGCGGCGGGAGCCGGCGATCTGAACGCCGTGCCGAAGGCGTCGAAGGCGCCCGTGGACTTGTCCGCCTCGGCGGCTACCGCCGACCGGTCGATCTCCGACGTCGCGGGCCCTTCCTCCGCGTCCGTCTGCGCGCCGAAAGCACCGGGCCCGTCACCACCGAAAGCCCCAGGACCGTCACCACCGAAAGCACCGGGCCCGTTGCCACCGAAGGCCCCGGGTCCGTCGCTGCCGAAGGCTCCGGCACCGTCAGCCCCGAAACCCTTGCCGTCACCGAAGGCCCCTAAGCCGCTCGAGCCGCCGGAAACGCCCGAGCCGTTGCGCTCATCGGTGCCGGAGTCCTTGGCGGGCGCCGCCTCGTCGTCGTTCACGTCCGCCGGGGCCGAGCCGTACATCGAGTCGACCGCGTTGCGGAACAGCGCGCCGGAGGCGGGCTCGGAGGGGACGAGGCTCCAGGGGTCCTGCGGGTACGGCGAAGGCGCCTCGCGCTCCGCGGGTGGCGCCGCCTGGGGAGAGACGGCGGCGGACGCACCGGAGGATGTCGCGGCCGCGAGGGTCGCGGAGGTGACCGCGCTCACCGCGATGTCGACCTCGTCAGGCATCTCCTTGATCGCGTCCAACCATGCGAGCTGGTCCTCAAGTGAATGAGGATCCTCTCGATCATGTCTCGCCACCGTGTACCCCCTCGGGCTGGGCTAAAAGGGCAGCAAACACATTGGAGATTAGCGTCCCGTATTACGCTGAATGCGGGCAACCGCCGAGTTCACCGTCACGCTACTTTAGGTGGCATGCGTGCGACCGTGATTTCCGAGCCGGGCGGACCTGACGTTCTGGCCTGGGAAGAAGTGCCCGATCCTCGTCCCGCCGCAGGTCAGGTCGTGATCGACGTGAAAGCGTCCGCGGTCAACCGGGCCGACCTGCTTCAGCGTCAGGGCTTCTATCCGCCCCCCAAGGGCGCTTCCGACATTCCCGGCCTGGAGTGCTCCGGAATGATCTCGGAAATCGGCCCGGGGGTCGAGGGATTCGCCGTCGGCGATCATGTCTGCGCGCTGCTCGCGGGCGGCGGATACGCCGAGCGCGTCGCGGTTCCCTGGCAACAGGTCATGCCGGTCCCCGAGGGCGTTCCGCTGGATGTCGCCGCCTCGCTGCCCGAGGTCGCCTGCACGGTCTGGTCGAACGTCTTCATGACCGCCAGGCTGCGCAAGGGCGAGACCCTGCTCGTCCACGGCGGCGCGAGCGGCATCGGCACACTGGCCATCCAGCTCGCCAAGGCGTACGGCTCGCACGTTCTGGTGACGGCGGGATCGGACGAGAAGGTGCGGCGCTGCCTCGACCTGGGCGCGGACGAGGGCGTGAACTACCGGGAGGAGGACTTCGCGGAGAAGTTCAAGAACCGGGCCGATGTGATTTTGGACATCATCGGCGCCAAATACCTCCGCAAGAACGTCGCGGCGCTGGCGACCGGCGGACGGCTGGTCGTCATCGGCATGCAGGGCGGCACGGTCGGCGAGCTCGATCTCGGCAGGCTGATGGGCAAGCGGGCGTCGGTATCCGCGGCCGGTCTGCGCGTGCGGCCGGTCGAGGAGAAGGGCGTCATCTGCCGGGGCGTGGTGCAGAACGTCTGGCCGTTGATCAGCGCCGGTGCGATCAAGCCGGTCGTGTACGCGGAAGTCCCCATGAGCGACGCGGCGCAGGCCCATCGCATGCTCGAATCAGGCGAGCACATCGGAAAGATCCTGTTGGTCCGGTGAGCTAGGTTGGAACGCAAGAGCATGGTGTGAGCCCGGCTGCTCCGCCCCTGGCCGCCCAGCGCGCAGGGCCGCCGACCGGCAGACGCGGGGCGGATCTATCCAGGAAGCAGGAGTGGAAATCGACCGATGAACGCAGACGAGAGCACCCCACAGATCGTTGTCGTGGGGCCCGAGGGCCTCTCGGTCTCCGGCACCAGCGGTAAGGAAGGCGAGGAGGAGCGCTCCGTCGCCGAGCTCGTCGAGCAGCCGGCCAAGGTCATGCGGATCGGCAGCATGATCCGTCAGCTCCTCGAAGAGGTGCGTGCGGCTCCCCTGGACGACGCGAGCCGCAAGCGCCTCAAGGACATCCACCAGAGCTCGATCAAGGAGCTTGAGGACGGCCTCGCCCCCGAGCTCGTGGACGAGCTCGAACGGCTGTCGCTTCCCCTGACCGACGACAACGGCGCTCCCCCGAGCGACGCCGAGCTGCGCGTCGCGCACGCCCAGCTCGTCGGCTGGCTGGAAGGCCTCTTCCACGGCATCCAGACCACGTTGTTCGCCCAGCAGATGGCCGCTCGCGCCCAGCTGGAGCAGATGCGCCGCGCACTCCCCGGCGGCATGTCGCAGCAGGGCCCTGAGGAGCCCGCGCACCGCGGCGGCGGCCCCTACCTTTAACCCCGATCCGGCCGGGCGCCCCGCGGCCCGGTCAGAACAGATCTTCCAGAATCCGGGCGACGCCGTCCTCGTCGTTGGCCGCCGTCACATGATCGACGGCGGCCAGCACGTCCCGGTGGGCGTTCGCCACGGCGTACGACGTGCCGGCCCAGGTCAGCATCGGCAGATCGTTGGGCATGTCCCCGAAGGCCAGCACGTCGCCCGGCTCGATACCCCTCCCCGCGGCCAGCGCGGCCAGTCCAGTGGCCTTGGTCACGCCGTACGCACTCATCTCGATCAGGGCCCGGCCACTCGAATGGGTGGCCGTCACGATGTCGCCGACGATCGCGTGCACCTGGCGGTGCAGCTCGTCGGGATGCATCGACGGGTGCAGCGCCAGCAGCTTGGCGCACGGCAGGGATGTCAGGGTGGAGCCCCCCACACGCGTCCCATTGAGCGCTGTGGCGTCCCATCCGCCCAGCGGGAAGTCCGACTCGTGGGCGAAGCCCCCCTCGTACTCCACGGAGAACGTCAGGCCGGGCACGTGCCCGCGCAGCCGCCGTACGGACTCCTCCAGGATGTCCGGGGCGATCAGATGCGCCTCGACGATCTTCTCGGTGTGGAGATCGTAGACGAGGGCCCCGTTGGCGCAGATCGCCAATCCCCGGTGCCGCACGGCTCCCGCGACGGCGTGCATCCACCGGGGCGGCCGGCCGGTGACGAAGACGAGCGTGCCACCAGCCTGTTCGACCCGCGCGAAGGCGGCGGCCGTGCGGGCCGAGATGGTTCCGTCGGTGCGCAGAGCGGTGCCGTCGAGGTCCGTGGCGACGAGGAGAGGGCGGGTCATGACGGCATCCAGTTTGCACGCTGTTAGGCGGACGCACACCTCCGGGGGATCTCCGAGGGAGAAATCTCACCCGGACGTGGAACACCAACGCGCTTCATAGTGTTAGATGTGATGGCGTTGTATTAGCTGTTCCCGTAGCGAAAACCAGCTTGACTGTATGAGCCACCCGGGGAGCTGTGCGACACACCGGGGCCCACGAGGTGTGGTGCCCCAAGATTAACTTCCTTAGGGAGAGCATTAATGGCTCAGGGAACCGTCAAGTGGTTCAACGCTGAGAAGGGCTTCGGCTTCATCGCACCGGACGGCGGCGAGCCCGACGTGTTCGTGCACTTCTCGGCGATCACCGGCTCCGGCTACCGCAACCTGGAGGACGGCCAGCGCGTGGAGTTCGAGGTCACCTCGGGCCCCAAGGGTCCGCAGGCCTCCAACGTGCGGGCGCTCTGAATCCACTGACTCACTGAAGGCGGAGTCCGCTTTGCGGGCTCCGCCTTTGGTGTGTTTTCACCAGACTATTCGTCTGATCGTGTGGTCGCGCACTCGGACGATCATGGTGAATCGGGCAAGAACGCGACCCGAACATTCCGGACCGCCCCATCTCGCCCAGATCGGCACTTTTCCACATTCAGCGATTACGCGTTGAGCGGACAAAAAATCCCCCGAACCTGGAGCTCCAGATCCGGGGGATCGTGCCGTTCGCGCTCAGCGTGAACCGGTCTTCTTGGCCGGCTCGATGACGTCCAGGCCCACGTACGGGCGCAGCGCCTTGGGCACCACGACCGAACCGTCGGCCTGCTGGTGATTCTCCAGGATCGCGACGATCCACCGGGTGGTCGCCAGCGTGCCGTTGAGCGTCGCCACGTTCTGCGGCCTGCCGTCCGCGTCCCGGTAGCGCACCCGCAGGCGGCGGGCCTGGAAGTCGGTGCAGTTCGAAGTGGAGGTCAGCTCGCGGTAGCGCCCCTGCGACGGGATCCACGCCTCGCAGTCGAACTTGCGGGCCGCCGACGTGCCGAGGTCGCCCGCCGCGGTGTCGATCACCCGGTAGGGCAGCTCTGCCTTGTCGAGCATCTCCTTCTCCCAGGCCAGCAGGCGGCGGTGCTCCTCCTGCGCCTCCTCCGGGCGGCAGTAGGAGAACATCTCGACCTTGTCGAACTGGTGGACGCGGATGATGCCCCGGGTGTCCTTGCCGTACGAACCGGCCTCGCGGCGGAAGCACGACGACCAGCCCGCGTAGCGGATCGGCAGCGCGTCGGAGTCGAGGATCTCGTCGGAGTGGTAGGCCGCGAGCGGCACCTCCGAGGTGCCCACGAGGTAGAGGTCGTCCTCCGGCAGGCGGTAGATCTCCTTGTCGTGGGCGATGTGGAAGCCGGTGCCCTGCATCGACTCCGGCTTCACGAGCACCGGAGTGATCATCGGCGTGAAGCCGGCCTCGATCGCCTGCTGCATGGCCATGTTCAGCAGCCCGAGCTGGAGCCGCGCGCCGACGCCCCTCAGGAAGTAGAACCGGGCGCCGGAAACCTTGGCGCCGCGCTCCACGTCGATGGCGCCGAGCAGCTCGCCGAGCTCCAGGTGATCGCGAGGCTCGAAGTCGAAGACCGGCTTCTCCCCGATCTCCTCGAGCACGACGTAGTCGTCCTCGCCGCCGGGAGGGGCGTCCTCCTCGACCACGTTGGGCACCGACATCAGCAGCTCGTCGAGGTCGCCTCCGAGCGCGTCCGCCTCGGCCTCGGCGGCCTTCACCTGCGCGGCGAGGTCCTTGGCTCGGGCGAGCAGCGCGTCTCGCTCGTCGCCGGACGCGCGTGAGACCGACTTGCCGATGCTCTTCTGCTCGGAGCGCAGCGATTCGAAGCCGCTGAGGGCGCTACGGCGGCGCTCGTCGAGGGTGAGCAGCGCGTCGACGACCGAATCGTCCTCGCCCCGGGCGCGCTGCGACGCCCGGAACCGGTCAGGGTTCTCACGAAGGGTACGCAGGTCAATCACAGACGAAAGGCTACCGGAGCCGATACGCCGCCCACCCGACGACAAGGACACCCGAGCCGACAAGACCGGGCAAAGAGGCCGCCTGCTCAGGAACGCTGGTCGACCCGGCCCGCGCGAATCCGGCTCAGCCAGTCGGCCGCCTCGGAGAAATCGCCGTCGGCCGTGCCCGGCTTGACCTTGGTGGTCTCCTGGTCGGCCCGGGGATAGCTGCCGAGGAAGCGCACGTCGTCGGAGAGCCGGTGGAGGCCCGAGATCGCCTCACCCACCCGGGCGTCCGCGATGTGGCCTTCACAGTCGAAGTGGAAGAAATAGTGCCCGATGCCGTCTCCGGTGGGGCGCGACTCGATGCGGGTCAGGTTGACGCCGCGAACCGCGAACTCGCTCAGCATCTCCAGCAGGGCGCCGGGGTGGTCGTTCCTGAGGTAGGCGACCAAGGAGGTGCGGTCGGCGCCGGTCGGCGCGGGCAGCTCCCCGGGCGGGCTGAGCTTGATGAACCGGGTGACCGTGTCGGGCCGGTCGCCGATCCGGGCGGCCACCTGGGCCAGGCCGTAGTATTCGCCCGCGATCGCCGGGCTGATCGCCGCGTCGTACGGCGAGCCGGGCGCGGCCACCTCCTGCGCCGCCGCGGCGGTCGAGGAGGCGGCGATCACCACGGCGCCGGGGAGCTCACGCTCGACGAACCCGCGGCACTGGGTGTGCGCCGCCGGGTGGGTGATCACTCGCTTGATCTGCCGCAGCTCGGTGCCGGGACGGGCGAGAAGGTAGAACTCGACGGGCAGCAGCACCTCGCCGGTGATCAGAAGCGGTTGTCCCCAGGCGAGCTCGTCGAGCGTCTGGGTGATCGCCCCTTCGACGGAGTTCTCCAGGGGCACGACCCCTCCGTCGGCCTCGCCGCGCCGCACGGCGTCGAGGGCCGCGCCGACGTTGGCACAGGGCAAGCCCTCGGCGTCGGGAGCCACAATCCGGAGCGCCGCCTCACAAAAGGTGCCACGAGGCCCCAGATAGGCGAGTTTCGACATAGGACCAGGTTAGCGGCATTGGCGAGGTGGCCGCCGCACCAACGACTCAACCGATTCCACCCGTTTTCGCACCTCGCAAACCGATCCCGCCGTCGGCCTTTTTTCCGGGAGGAGGTCAGGAGGACGTCACCGTCTTGAGGCCGCGGAGGCGTTCGGGCTCCACCTCGGGGCCGAGACCGAGCCGGGCGGCCCTGACCGCCTGCTCCTCCTCGGGCGACAGCGGCTGGCAGCCCTTGCCTCCCGACACCGACCGCACGTACGTGCGCGTCTCGGACCGGCCGTTGATCGAGGTGAGCACGATGCCGTCGCCGAATCCGTTGATGAGGGCCACGGAGAAGGACAACCGGCCCGTCATCTCCTGCAGCGCGTCATATCGGTAGACCGCCACGTCGCGGATGGACCGGCTGTCGATGACGCCCTCGACGGCGCTGCGCCGGGCGAGCACGTCGAGGCACTTCTCGACCGACGATCGTGCGCTCTTGAGCGCGAGCAGGCCGAGCGCCACTCCGGTCGCTCCTGCGAAGACCCCCACCATCAGCACAACGGTAACCGCCACGTGACCGAGCGTAACGACTCGGTCAAGGTGTCGCACCGCGAACCGGTGAGGCCGCCGGTCCGGCGCTCCGCCGCCGGGGCAACCAGGACGCGAGCAACCACAGCAGGCCGATCGCGCCCAGCCCGAAGCCGTTCTGCACGATCTTGCCGATGACCGGGCTGACAACGGGGATCTCCAGCGCCTTGATGGAGACCCCCCACCATGGGATGGGCAGCACGTAATAGAGCCAGGCCCCGGCCGCGACCAGCAGCCGCCTGGGGTCCTTCCCTGATCCGGCCAGCGCCGCGAGCACGATCACCACCCACGCGAGGTGGTGGATCCACGCGACCGGCGACAGCAACACGGCCATGAGCCCGGTCAGCGCCACCGCCGTCATGACGTCGCCGTCGAGGAACGCCCTCCTCGCGGCGCGGAAGCCGTACCAGCCGACGACCGCGGCGGCGGCCAGCCAGATCACCGCGGTCAGCCAGCCGGGCATGTACAGCCGGAGCAGCATGCCGCGCAGCGACTGGTTGGTCGTGGCGGCGTTCGCGCCGAGGCGCTCGGAGTCGAGCAGGGCCGAGAACCAGAAGTCCTTCGCGTCGTGGAAGATCACCAGGAACGGCAGCAGCGTGAGCAGGGCGGCCGTGAACACGGCCATGAACAGCGCGTTCCTGTTCTCCCTGTCGCCGTCGCGCCGGGAGAGCCCGGTGACCGCGAGGTAGATCAGAAAGACGCCCGGTGTGAGCTTCACCGCGGTGGCGATGCCGATCAGCATCCCGCGCGGCCACCACGGCTTGCGCACCACGCAGTCGAGCAGGCACAACGCCACGAGGAACAGGTCAACCTGACCGAACCTGATCTGGTCTCTGATCGGCATGATGTAGAAGCACGCGACCGTCAAGACGGTGAACAACGCCGGCGCGGCCAGACGCCCCCGAAAGCGCTCCAGCAGCGGCCTGAAGGCGAACCCGACGGTCGCGGCGAGCACGACGACGATGGCCGCGGTCCACACCCACTGCGCGGCGGGCCACGACATCTCGGCCAGCGGGACGGCGAGGATCGCGGCGAACGGCGGATAGGTGAACGGCAGCAGCTGCGGCGCCGGTGTGATCACGCTGTAGACCGGAACGCCGAGCAGGAGCGCCGAGCCGCCCGTACGGTAGACGTCCAGATCGACGAGACGCTGGTCGGCCGGGTTGGTCAGCCAATAGTCGATCAACGGCGCGGTGGCGGCCGCGATGATCAGCAACGAGACCAGGTAGGGCGCCCACACCCTCACGGCCCTCGTGATCATGGTCGTCCGGCCAGTCGTCATGATGAGGGAGGCTACCGTGGACTCTGTCCAGTTCCTGTCGCTTCGGCGCACGATCGCCTGTCCCGTTCGCCGGGATCACGCACCCGCCAGCCCGCTCACGTAACAGGAGACCGCGAACCGTGCACGGTGCCCAGCGCTTCTCAGGGGTCCTCTCACTGGTCGGCGCCGCGGTCCTCGCGTTGCTGGCCGCGTTCGTGGGCGTGGTGACGATCACGGCGCCCGCGTCCGCCTCTGTCGTCGAAGGAGCGCCCTCGGGCCGGGTGGTCCTCATCGGCGTCCCCGGAGTCCAGTGGAACGACCTGGACTCCGCGCGCACCCCCAATCTGTGGAGCCTGGCGGGCAAGGGCGGCGTGGCGTCGTTGTCGACGCGGACGATCCCGCCGGAGGGCCTGCCGGTCACGTGCCCCACTGGGGGCTGGCTGACGGTCTCGGCGGGTCAGCGGGCGGGCGCCGGCGGCACGGCATGCGGCCCCGTGCCGACGCCCGTCGTGGGTGCGGACGGCTCGGCGACGGTGCCGGGATGGGCCGACCTGGTGGCCTTCCAGAAGGCCGGTTCCTACAAGGCCGACATCGGCCTGCTCGGCCAGACCGTCGCCGACTCGGGCGGGAAGGTGGCCGCCATCGGGCCGGGGGCGACGCTGGCCGCCGCCGACAAGAGCGGAAAAGTCGCGAAATATGCGGCTTCGCCGAGTGAGCTGCCCGACCTGACGCCGTACAACCTCGTCGTCGCGGAGGCCGGGCAGATCGCCCAGGCGTGGGACCGCGGCGGAGCCGACCGCCAGAGCGCGGCGGCCGCCGCCGACCGCACCGTCGGCGAGATCCTCGCCCACGTGCCCTCCGGTTCGACCGTGCTCGTGGCGGGCCTGTCCGACTCGGGCTCGGCCGCCCATCTGCACCTGGCCATCGCCACCGGCCCGGGCGTGGACGCCGCAGGCGTGCGGGAGCCGTACGAGCCGGGGTGGCTGACCGCGTCGTCGACGCGGCAGGAGGCGCTGGTCACCATCACCGACGTGACCGCCACCGTCACCCACGTGCTCGGGCTCGGCACGCCGGAGGGAGTCGTCGGAAGGCCCTGGGAGCCCACCGGGGGCTCCGTCACGGCGAAGGACGCCGTGAGCAGGCTGGCCGACGACGACCTGGCCAGCCAGGTGCTCAAGGACGTCAGGGAGCCGTTCTTCCTGGCCCTCGTGGTCATCCAGCTCTTGTTCTACGGCCTGGCCGCGGTCGTGATCAGGCGGCACCGGCGGATGTTCGCGGCCGCCCAGGTCGTCGCGGTGGTCAGCGGCGCCATCCCGGTGTCGACCTTCCTGGCACAGCTGGTGCCGTGGTGGGGCATGCCGCACCCGATGGCCGCGTTGTGCGTCACGATCCTGGGCTTCGCGGGAGTGATCGCGGGAATCGCCTTCGCCGGGCCGTGGCGCGGCCACGTGCTCGGGCCGTTGACGGTCGTGGCCGGTGTGAGCTCGCTCGCGCTGCTGGCCGACGTGATGACCGGTTCCGCGCTCCAGGTGAACGCCGTCACGGGATATGAGCCGGTGACCGGCGGGAGGTTCTACGGCTTCGGCAACATGGCGTTCGCCGTCTACTCGACCGGCACGATCCTGCTGCTGGCCGGGGTCGCCCACGTCCTCAGGAACCGGCGCCTCCTGGCCGTCGGCGTGTGCCTCGCCTACGGCCTGCTGACGATCTTCGCGGACGGCTGGCCCAGCTGGGGGGCCGACTTCGGTGGCGTGCCGTCGTTCATCCTCGGCTTCGCCGTGTTCATGCTGCTGGTCACGGGACGCCGCGTCTCCGTGATCAAGCTGGCACTGGTCGCCGTCGGCGGGTTCGTCGCGATCGCGCTCATCGCCGTCGCCGACTGGCTGCGCCCGGCCGACCAGCGCACCCACCTCGGCACGTTCGTCCAGCAGGTCGTCGACGGAGACGGCGCCTCGGTCGTCGGCCGCAAGCTCGGGGCCATGCTGCACACGCTCGGCAACCTGCCCCTGACCCTGCTGTCGCTGGTCGCCCTGGCCTTCCTGTTCCTCGTGCTCTACCGGCCGTCGCAGTGGGGGGCTCCGGCGCTCAGCCAGGCGTACGGCCACGCCCCCGCGCTGCGGCCCGGGCTCTTCGGGGCGCTGACCGCCGCCCTCGCCGGGTTCCTCGTCAACGACTCCGGCATCGCGATCCCCGCGATGGCGCTGACCGTGGCCGTGCCCCTCACGCTGACCGCGTCGGTGCGCGCCCTGCAGCTTTCGACGTCTTCCACGCCCACCAGCCCAGCAGGACCGTCAGCGCCAGCAGGCACCACGGCACCACCTGCGACCGGACGACGCTGACCAGCCACCCGAGGTCGGGCGGCTGGTCCGCCTGCCGCGCCGGAAGGTAGCCGAGCGACAAGACGGCCAGCCGTACGATCATGAACGCTTCGAGCGCGGGGCAGGCCGCCAGCGCCAGCAGGGCGAAGGCCAGCCCGTCGTACCACGGCAACACGTACGGCGTGGCGAACAACCAGGCGACGGCGAAGGCGAGGGCCACCCGCGGGGCGTCCAGCGGCCCGTCGGCGCGCAGCGCACGCAGCACCATGACGGCCAGGGCGGCGAGCAGGGCATATGAGCCGAGCTGGATCCACACGCGGTAGGCCCCGGGGCCAAAGAGCGCCTGGGCGGCGTGTTGGACGAGCTTCCACGGCGTCGCGAGCGAGAGCGACTGGCTGGCGCTGCGCACCTGGTCGAGGGAGTCGGGCCCCGCGAGCAGGTAGGCCACGACAACGGTCAGGAGCGCCGAGCCGGCGACGACGGCCAGCCGTCGCGGCGAGCGCCGCAGCTCCCAGGCCGGGCCTAACGCGACGAGGCCGGCGGTGACCTTCACGGCGATGCCGAGGCCGAGCAGGATGCCTTTGCCGCGGGCGACGACGAGAGCGGCGACCATGAACGCGATCGCGAGGGTGTCGAGATGCATGCCCGCCGCGAGGTGGTAAATGATCAGCGGGTTGGCCGTCCACAGGAGCGCGGCGCGGCGTTGCCGAACGGGGTCGTGCCGGGTGAACCGGTGCAGGACGAGCGCGGTCGCGATGAAGGCGGCGGCGTTGACGATCGCCATCACGAAGATCGTCAGCCGGAGCGAGTCGCCCCCGACGAAAGAGGCGAGAGCCTGTACGGCTGTCGCCACCGGCCCGTAGACGCTGGGGACCGTCCCCCACTCCTCCACGGCCCCGATGACTGGATCGCCGGGCAAATCAGCCGGAACGGTCACATAGGGGTTGTGGCCGAGCATGACCATACGCCCATAAGCCGCGTAGTTGAGATGGTCGGCGGAACCCGACGGGGGGAGGAACGCGAGCACGACGGCCGCGAGACAGCCCGCCAGGAGGAGCCATCTGGCGGGGGGCATGCGGCATGCGTGGCGCAGGCCGATCGCGAGGCCGATCGCGCCGAGGACGATGGCGGCGGCGGCCAGGGCGATGACAAGGTGCCCGTCAGGTGCCACGCCGAGCGAATAGGGCGGCTGCCAGGAAGGCCCCCGAAGGGGCGGCACCATGGCCGAAGGCCCGAGCAACCCGATGAGGATCGTCGCCACGATCGACCCCCCGCCGACCACCACCCCCACTCTGGGGCCGGCAACAACCTTGGGAGTGATCAACTTGGTCAACACCTTGGGCGTGATCAATTCAGCCCACCCTTGGGGGTGATCATGCAGAAGTTCGCGCGCACCCGCTGTGAGCTCCCTCAACTCTTGCCGTGATCATGCAGAAGTTCGTGGATGGGCGGTCTGACCAGCCCAAACACTGAGCGTGATCATGCAGAAGTTCGGCTAGATGCATCGTGACCAGGCATTTCTCGTAACGTGATCATGCAAATCTTCTCCACCACCCCCGGCGACCTGGGCGGATGGGATTCGTGATCATGCACGACGACGCCTTCCCCGCATGATCGTCCGCAGCTGTCGCCGCCAATGGGCGTAACACTAGGAGAATCCGTGCATGATCACGACTGGTGTCGTGGCCGGCCAGAGCACGCCAGCGCGAACTTCTGCATGATCACGGTTGGCATATGGGCTGGTCAGACCGCCCATCCACGAACTTCTGCATGATCACGGCCCGGGAAACGCCTGCTCACGCCAGCCATCGTCGAACTTCTGCATGATCACGCCCAGGAGGGGCGGGAGGGTGGATCATGAACGCGGGCGGAGTCCGCCTCTGCTGTGCTTGATGGCTTCGCGGCCTTGCTTGACCACCGGCTCGCGAGCGGCCAGAGCCCTTCCGACATCCCGGAGCTGTTTCGCCCGGTGCATCTGCGCCCGCCAATCGGTGCCGGTCGCCCGGTGGGCCATCTCGACCTCGACCTCGACGACGCGGAATCCCTTGCCGAGCAGATCGACGGTCATCCCGGTCTCCACGCCGAAGCCGTGCGCCAGCGGCCGCGCGGCCTCGAACGCGGCCCGGGTCAGGCACCGCTGCCCGTTCAGGGGCTGCGTGGCCTCCCAGCCGGTCAGTCGTTTGATCCCGTCACGGGCCAGCCGCACGACGATGCCATGCCCGCCGAGCTTGACCCGCGTCGCGAAGACCGCGATGGTCAGGTCGGCCTCGCCGGCGCGAACCGGAGTGATCAGCGGAAGCGCCGCCGCAGCCGTCTCTCCAAGGTCCGCGTCGAGGAACAGCAGGTGCCGCGCGATTTCGTCATCGAGCAGGCGTACGGCTTCCGCCCCGCTTTCCATCGCGGCGGCCTTGCCTTTGTTCCTGCTGTGCCGTACGACCCGTGCGCCGGCCGCCTTCGCAACCCGGCCGGTCTCGTCGGCCGAGCCGTCGTCCACGACGACCACGAGGTCGACTCCGGGCAACTTCAGGGCAGCGGTCACGGTGGCGCCGATCCGGTCGGCCTCGTCCTTGGCCGGGATGACGACAGCGGTGTCGGGGGGTGGCACCACCAGTTCACTCATGTGCAGCTATCCCTGTTGTTCGGCCGTGAGCAGATCGGCGGGCACCGTGTCGTGGACGGTGAAGACCGAGTCCAGGCCGGTCACCTGGAGGATCTTCCGTACCGCCGGCCTCGGAGCCGCCACCTCCAGACTGCCTCCTCGCTCGCGCAAACGCTTGAGCGCGGACAGCAGAACATTCATGCCGGTGGAGTCACAGAACTCCACTTCGGACATGTCGATGACCACGCGGTCCGGCCCGGTCTCGAGCAGCCGGGTGAACTCCGTCTGCAGCCGGGGAGCGGTGTACAGGTCGATTTCACCGGCGACAGCCATGACGGCGTGACCGGCGTGGGATTGCGTCGCGACTTTGAGCTCCACGAGGCGCACATTAGCGCCGTACCGGCCCCGGGTCACGTTCCTCAGCGATTACCGAAGAGTCGTTCGCGCTTTGTCCCCGATTCGGGCAGCGCGTACACCCGTAGTGCGCGAAGCTTGACGGTATGTGACGCCGGCTTGGCCGGATGGGGGCCCGGAACCTCCGCGTCTTGGTGGTCGCTTCGAGAAGGAGGACGGGTGCCGAGCACTGTGGGCCCCACAGCATGATGAACAGTGAACTTCCCGAGGATTCTCCGCGTCGCAGGCTCAGGGAGCGACTGGAGGGCATCCAGGTCCGCACCGACAAGGCGTCGTCGTGGCGTGAGACGGCCGAGCCGCTCAAGCCGCTGATCAACCGCGAGGGTTACGTCCCGGTGAGCGCGCGGCTGTCCGGGGAGGATCTCGAGTTCCTCTCGGATGCGCGGGAAGAGCTGCTGGTGTTCACCGAGCTGGGAATCCGCCTGCTCGATCTGCATCAGCCACGCGACGCCGGAGGGATCACGAGCGACGCGGCCCACCCGATCCTGCGGTGCAGAAGCTGCATGTGGCGCTGGCCGTGTCCCAGCTTCCGCGCGATGACCGAGGCCTTCCTGTCGCCCGACGAGACCGGCCCTCCCTCGGTGCCGGGCGAGGAACCGTCCGGCCTCTGACGCGCCGTCCAGCGCGTACGGCCAGGCCTGCCGTGCGAATCCGGCTCACGCAGAAAGGGGCAGCCGGATCTCGAATCGGCAGCCTGGCCCTTCGTTCATCACGCCTATCTCGCCCTCGTGCGCCTCGACGATCCCGCGGGCTATGGCGAGGCCGAGCCCGGCGCCGCCGTCCGGGCCGGGGGTGCGGGCGGCCTCGCCGCGGAACGCCACGTCGAACACCCGTGGCAGGTCGTCTTCAGGGATGCCCCCGCAACAGTCGAGCACCGACACGGTGGCGACGTTCCCACGGGCCACCGCCCGCACCGAGACGGTGCCGTCGGCCGGAGTGTGGCGGATCGCGTTCACCACCAGATTCCGTACGGCACGGCTGAGCTCGCCCGCGTCGGCGTTCACGGGAAGGACGGCGTCGGCCTCGCCCGACAGGCGGACCCGTTTGGCGCGGGCGAGGGGCTCCACACCGGCGAGGGCGTCGGCGACGAGGTCTCCCAGGCCGACCTTGTTGCGCGACAGCCGCAGCGTGCCCGCATGGATGCGAGAGAGCTCGAAGAGGTCGTCCACCATGCTGGACAGGCGATCGACCTCGACCCTGATCTGGGTGTGGTAGCGCTTCACGGTGTCCGGGTCGTCGGCCACCCCGTCCTCCAGCGCCTCCGCCATGGCCCGCATGCCGGCCAGAGGCGTACGGAGATCGTGGCTCACCCAGGCGACGAGCTCGCGCCGGGCGCTTTCCAGTGCCTGCTCGCGTTCTCTGCCCAGCCGCAGCCGTTCGTACGCCTGCTCCAGGGCCCGGCTGATGGTCTCCAGCTCGGCGGGCAGCGGGCCGTCCGGCGGCTGGAACCGTCCGGAGGGCGACACCTGGTCGAGCGCCTCCACCAGGCGGCGGCTGGCCATCACCACTCGTCTCGCGTTGATCAGCGCCACCCCCAGGCCGACGAGCCCGCCGATGGTCACGACGGTGAGCACGATGTTCTTGGGACGACCATCGATGATCATTTCCATGGTGATCGCCACCACGCCGGCGAGCGTGGCGGTCACCGTCACCACCGCCACGACGGCGAGCATCACGCCGATCGACCGGCGCCGGAGGCCGCGCATGACGACCAGCCCCAGGGCCGCGATGATCAGGCCGAGGCCACCGGCGACGGCGATGATCTGGAGGATCATGTCAGAGGCTCGTATCGGTACCCGACGCCCCAGACGGTCACGATGCGCCGGGGATCGGTCGGATCGGGCTCGATCTTCTCCCTGAGCCTGCGCACATGGACGGTCACCGTGGAGGTGTCGCCGAAGGACCAGCCCCAGACCTGGTCGAGCAACGCCATGCGGCTGAACGCCTGGCGGGGATTGCGCAACAGATAGGCGAGCAGGTCGAACTCCCGGGCGGTCAGGGTGATCTCCTTCCCGCCGACCGTGACCTCGTGCGCGCCGACGTCGACGACGAGGTCGCCGTCGCGCAGCACACCCGTCCCCGTCGGCACCAGCGCACCCCGGGCGCGTCTCAGCACCGACCGGACCCGCAACGCCAGCTCACGCGGGCTGAACGGCTTCGTGACGTAGTCGTCGGCGCCCGTCTCCAGGCCCACGACCCTGTCAATCTCCTCGCCGAGGGCGGTCAGCATGATCACAGGGACGGGCCAACGCTCACGGAGCTTCCTGCAGACCTGAAGGCCGTCCATCTTCGGCAGCATGAGGTCGAGAACCACCAGGTCAGGCGGATCGGCCAGGGCCCGGCGAAGCGCCTCCGCGCCGTCTCCGACGCATTCGACCTCATGACCGTCGCGCTCAAGGTAGCGGGCGACGACCTCTGCCACCGTCGGATCGTCGTCGACGACCAGGACGCGTGCGGGATTGCCAGTCATCGGACTCCTCGAGAAGACATACCCCCACGGTATGGCCGTTTCATGCCAACCCCGAGTCGTGTCACCAGACCGTAAGCCCCTCATGGTGACCCTCACCCCGCGATGATCCATACCGTGGTGGTGATCATGCAGAAGTTCACCGACACGCCCGCCGACCTGCGGCCTCGCTATCCGTGATCATGCAGAAGTTCGGTCACACCCCCGCGACCTGTGTGAACAGTTTTCGTGATCATGCAGATCCTCGGGCGGACACTCCCCGACCTGCCACAACGCCTATCGTGATCATGCAACGTTCGGCGATCCTCCGTACAGGACGGGCGACTCGCCGCACTGCATGATCACGAAACATGTACGGCCAGGCCAGCCGAGCCGAGAACGAAGAACTGCATGATCACGAATTGCATTGCCACAGGTCGGCGACCATGTGACCGAACTTCTGCATGATCACGCGCGATGAAAGCGCAGGTGGGCGGGCACATCCGCGAACTTCTGCATGATCACGCCCAAGGGGAAAGCTCAGGGGAAAGCCGGGGGAACGGGTGATTCACGTGAAACCCACGAGTTCTTCTGCCTGGTTTGTGGCACCGAATCCGCTTCGTAGGTGAGATCGAGGATCACGCTCGCACGGGAGGGCGGGGAGCCGTACCTTGTCGATATGGCCCGTACCGTACTGACCGTCGTGGGGATCCTCCTCGCACTCTGGCTGATCTTCGGATTCGTGATCCCCGCGTTGTTCGCGACCCTGAAGTTCCTGCTCATCATCGCGATCATCGCGGCGGGCGTGGTTGCCGCGATCACCGTGGTCGGAAAGATGTCCCGTTAACCCACCTCGCGGAGGGCCGGAGTTCCGGTCGTCCTCGGCTCGCCGTTTCGGGCGGGCCAGGAGGCCTGAACGACGGCCCACACCGTGGTCGACTCGTCTTCGTGACGTACGCCCCACCGGTCGGCGATGTATTCGACGATCCCGAGCCCTCTCCCGCCGAGGGACGAGAGGGTGGGCCTGGCGGCCCGCGGCTCCGTGGCCGCGCCTCCGTCGCTCACCGACACCTCGACCTGGTCGTCGGAGCAGATCCATGCCACCTTGAGCTGGCCTGATGGCAGGGGATGCGCATGCCGGAGGGAGTTGCTCAAAAGCTCGCTCATCACGAGAACCACATCGTCCACGGTGCCGACGGTCATTCCTCCCGCCAGCAACTCTGCGCTGAGGCGTTGACGTGCGGCGGCGACGCTGGCCAGTGCATAGGGCAACATCACGACGCTCGACGCACTCACCTCCCCGATCCTCCCCGATATCCCGTTTCCCCCAGAGGAGACGAGTCTCCCAGTAGGACCGAAATGCCCCGTTCACCCGGTCAGGAAACCGGGCTCCGATCACAGCTTGTGCACATTGGACAATAGATCAGCTCTTACGTGGCGACCTCGTTACCCCTCCGGTGTGTCGAATCAGGTAAGGAGCCGGCGGCGGCCAGAACGACCCTCATCCGGGTTCCCCCGCCCGGCCGTGGAAGGGCGCAGACGTCTCCCCCCTGGGCCCTGGCCAGGCTCCGCACGATGTAGAGACCCAGGCCGACCCCGCCGAATCTCCGCCGGTTGCCGCTGTCGGCCTGGACGAACCGCTCGAAGACCCGCTCCCGGTCGGCGGGCGCGATCCCGACCCCCTCGTCGTCGACGACGAGCACCACGAGATCGTCCTCTGTCCACGCCTCGACCCGGATGAGCCCGCCGTCGGGGGAGTACTTGAACGCGTTCTCCAGCAGCTGCCCGAGCACGATGTCGGTCGCCAGCGCGTCGCCGTAGACGGGCGGCAACCCGACGGGGATGTCCACCTCGACCCGGTGCCTGTCCGAGAGCACGGGCAGGCCCAGCGTCGCCACGCGGACGCGTTCGGCCAGGTCGAAGGCCTCCACCTTGACCTTCAGTTCGTCGGCGCCCGCACGTGCGCCGAGCAGCAGGTGGTCCATGAGCTGGCCGAGTGACCTGGCCCGCTCCGCGATGGTGTGCACGGCGGCCCGGCGTTCTCCGTCGGCCAGGTTGTCCCATCGCGAGTCGAGCGTGCTGGCGAAGCCCTGCACGATCGTGATGGGGGTGCGCAGCTCGTGGCTGGTCGTCGCGAGGAACAGGTCCTTGGCCTCCTCCAGCTCTTTGGCCCTGGTCACGTCGCGGAAGTCGATGACGCTCTCACCGGTCTCCTGGATCTCCGCGCTGAGCACGTCAAGCCAGCGTCCGGAGGAGAGCTGGATGGTCAGCTTCTCCCCGAGAGCGGGCAGCGGGAAGGGCGGTGGCCCGCCGATCAGCTCGTAGGCTCGCAGCCCGGTGAGCTCGGCCGCCGCGGGGTTCCACTGGATCACCCGTCCGGCCTCGTCGAGTACGGCGATGCCGTCCGCGCTCGCGTCGAACACGGCACGCTCGTGGGCGCGTTGCCGTACGGCGTCCTGGTAGGCCATGGCGTTGCCGACGGCGATGCCGGCGTGACCGGCGAGCAGTTCCAGCAGTTCGAGTTCCAGATGGCTCGCCTTGTGCGTGGCGAAAAGGGCGTAGAGCGCTCCATACGGACGCCCGCCGACGGCGGCGATGCCGACGGCGATGGTGTGCAGGCCGGGCAGCTGGGCCCAGATGAGGTCCTGTAATCCCTCGGGGCCGGTCTCCAGCAACACGGTCTTGCCGGTGCGCAGAAGCTTGCCCACGAGGCTGGTGTGCAGGTCGGCGGTCGTCCCCCGCATCGATTCCGGCAGCTCGTGAACGCCGACGAGCCGCAGATGCTCGCCTTCGATCGAGACGAAGCCGCCCGCGTCCGCCCCGGTCAGCTCGGCGAGGCTGGCGGCGATGCGGTCGAGCACGAGGGGCAGGTCGAGCTCGGCGTTGATGTCGCCGACGACGTCGGTCAGGCGGTTCACCAGGCGGGCGCGCCTGACGACGCGCCCACGGGCGACGTCGTCGTCCTGCGTGGAGTGGAAGACGTTGACGTATCCGAGCAGCGCGCCGGCGGCGGTGCGCAGGGCACTGGTGTCCACCCGCAGGTCGAGCAGCCGGCCGTCGCGGTGGAAGCGCCGCGTGCGTAACGACACGGAACCGCCCGTGCGCACCCGCTCGAGCACGGCGTTGTGCTCGGCCATCAGTTCGGCGGGGACGAGAGGCGCCCGCCTGCCCAGCAGCTCTTCAGCCGGCCAGCCGAACAGCCGCTCCGCCGCGGCGTTCCAGCTGAGGACGGCGAGGTCCCGGTCGAGAGCGACGATCGCGTCAGGAGAACTCGCGACCACGGCACGGGCGATTTCGTCGCCGTCCGCGTCTTGCGCCCTGGTATCACCCACGCCCCCATGGTGCCTTCTTTCACACGGTGATCTTGGGCTTTTCGGCTGGGTGGGAACTCCTCCGATACGCTTCACTCACGTAATGAGAGGAAGTGGGGCCATGTCCTCCGGGGACCTCGAAGCCCTGCTGCGCGTGACCGCACCCGGGTACGTCGGCGAGAGCCCGCCCGAGGTCGCATTCGGCACCACCGACACACCGGTCGGTCGCCTGACGCTGGCGGTCACCGGGCGAGGCGTTGTGGCCTGTAGTTACGACGACGAGCACGCGGTCTTCCTCCGTATCTCGCGGGCCATCGGGTCGTTCATCGGTCCCGATCCGCGGCGTCTGGATCCGGTGAAGAGGGAGCTGGACGCCTATTTCGCCGGACGGCTCCGCACGTTCACCACGCCGGTCGACTTCCACCTCGTCACGTCCTTCACGCGGACCGTCGTGCAGATGATGCTGGCCGTGCCGTACGGAAGCGTCACGACATATCAGGAAATCGCCGAACGGATCGGACGGCCGCAGGCGCTGCACGCCGTGGCGAACGCCCTCACCGGCAATCCGGTGTGCGTCTTCGTCCCGTGCCACAGGGCGGTGGACTCGTCCGGGGCGCTCGGCTCCTACGCGGGAGGACCGGCGGCCAAGGAGCATCTGCTCCGCCTCGAAGGGCTGCCCTCGCTCGCCGCTCAGGGCTGACGCTCAACACTCGCCCGACGTAGCGACGACCGGTTCAGAGGGAACGATGGCGGGCGCGGAAGCTCGCCGCCTTCTCCCTGTTGCCGCATTCCCGCATGCCGCACCACCGGCGTGACCCGCCGCGCGAGGCGTCGACGTAGAGGCGCGTGCACGGCGCGCTCGCGCATTCGCGCACGCGCGCCGCGTCCGGCCCGCCGAGGAGCTCGGCGGCCGACCGCGCGATAGAGGCCAGCACCTCGTCCATTCCCCCCGTACGGCTCAGCCGCAGCTCACCTGTGTCCTCCATGACGAGCGCCGGCCGTACGGCGGGAAGGGCCGCGTGACCGCTCACCAGGGCGACGTCCCCCGGCTCTCGTCCCCGGCCGCGCAGCGGGGCCACGGCGAGCCGGTAGACGGCTTCGCGCAGCCGTACGGCACGGCCGTAGTCGTCGTCGCCCACCACGGGAGGCCGGTCAAGCAGGCCAGCGGCGGTCACCCATGACGCAAGCAGATCGGGGGTGCCCATGAGCTCCTGGCGGTCGGTGTCGCGATGCCCGACCGTGCCCGCGAAGTCCAGGGCCAGGTTGCCGCTCAAGAACATGAACACCAACACATCGTAACCGGCTTGACAGGTTATCGGCGGCCCCGCAATCGTAATAACCACCTTGAGTGGTTATGGAAGGAAAGAGCATGGTCGCCACGCGAAGCTCCGAGGCCCCCGCAGGGACCCTGGCCGGCGCCGCGGTCCCGACGGGATTCGTCGTGTTGTGGAGCAGCGCGTTCGTCGCGGGAGTGATCGGAGTCGGGGCGGCGCCCCCGCTGCTGCTGACGCTCGCCCGGTTCGCGCTCGCAGGGGTGCTGCTCGCGGGAGCGGCGCTGGTCTTCCGCGCCCCGTGGCCACGGGGGAAGGCGCTCGTCCATGTGGTGGTCGCGGGCCTGCTCCTGCAGGCCGTGCAGTTCGGCGCCTTCTACACGGCGATATCGCTGGGGATCACCGGGGCCGTGGCGGCGCTCGTGCAGGGACTCCATCCGATGCTCACCGCGATCCTCGCCGTGCCGCTGCTGGGCGAACGCGTGTCGCCACGGCAGTGGGCCGGTTTCGCGCTGGGAGGCGTGGGCGTCGTTCTCGCGGTGGCGGAGAAGCTGTCGTCCACAGGCCCCGCGCTGCTGCTGTGCGCAGCCGGGCTGCTCGGGCTCAGCCTGGGCACGCTCTACCAGAAGCGCTTCGCCTCCGACATGGACCTGCGCAGCGGGCAGGCCGTACAGCTCCTCGCGAGCGTCCCGGTCATCGGCGTGCTCGCCCTGACGGTGGAGACCCCCCACGTGACGGCGTGGGGGCCCTTCACGGCCGCGGTCCTGTGGCTCGCCCTGGTGAACTCGATCGGCGCGTTCACCCTGCTCTACGTCATGCTGCGCCGGTCACAGGCGAGCCGGGCCAGCAGCCTGTTCTTCCTCACGCCGTCGGTCACGGCCGTGTTGTCCTGGATCGTGCTCCACCAGCCGCTGACCCCGCTGATCGTGCTCGGGCTCGTGGTCAGCGGCTCGGGCGTCGCCCTCGCTACACGGAGGCCGGCTTCCGGCTGACCTTGCCGACGAGCAGCGTCACGAGCCCGGCGACCAGGAACGCGGCCAGAGCGGCGTTCATCCACGGCTGGTGGGAGAAGCCGATCGCGGAGCGCACGTTCTGCCAGACGGTGTCCCACCAGCCGACCGTCTCCGTCGCGTTCACGACCCAGTAGGCGGCGAAGCCGAGCACCCACGGGACCACCATGAGCCAGCGCGAGGGGGCGTCCTCCGAGGTGTTCCACCGCGAGGCCCCGCCGAGCAGGAAGTAGTCGACCGCGAGCACGGCGAACATCGGCACGAACACCGCGCCGATCACGCTCAGGAACGCGCCGTAGGAGTTGACGTCGGCGAACAACGCGATGCCGATCGTGATCACGCCGATCACCACCGAGATGACCCGCCGGTCCACCCGCGGCATGAGGTTCTGCAGGGAGACCGTCGTGGAGTACACGTTGGCGAACGACTGGTCCGCCTCACGCAGCACGAGAATGCCGAAGAACAGCGCGCCGAGCGGGGCCGCCACGAACGGGTCCCACACCTTGTCCGAGTCGTTGCCGACCAGCGCCAGCGCCGCGATGCCGAGCGCCAGGCACGCGACCTGCGCGATGGTGTATCCCCCCACGACGCCGCCGAAGGCCGTGCGGCTCGACCTGGAGTGCCGGGCGTAGTCGGCGGCCATCGGCACCCAGGACACCGACAGGGCGATCACGTAGTCGACGGCGGGGGCGAAGGCATCCCACGAGCCGCCCGCCAAGGACGGGCCGCGGCTGAACAACGCCACCGACAACCAGATCATCGCGATCACGACGCCCGCCGTGACGTACCGCCGCAGCAGGCGCACCGCGCCGAGAGGCCAGATGGTGAGCGCGATCGTCACCGCTCCCGCCAGCGTGGCCCACACCGCGTACGGCGCCGCCGTGCCGAAGATGGCCTGGGCTCCCGATGCGATGACCCACAGCTCGAAGGCGCCCCAGCCGAGCATCTGCACGATGTTGAGCACGGTCGGCACATACGACAGGCGGGCGCCGAACAGGCCGCGCAGCAGCACCATCGCAGGCTTACCGGTGCGCACGCCGGGGATGGCGGCCAGGCCGACCATCGCCGTCCCGATGAGGCTGCCGACGACGGCCGCGAGCACGGCGCCGGTGAAGGTGAGCGGCTTGCCCCCGAGGGGATCGAGCAGGAACAACGCCCCCGAGAAACCGAGGAGGCTGACGCCGAGGTTGGCCCAGAACGCGCCCTGGTCGAGCAGACCCAGAGTCTTGGGAGCCTCTTCCTGGAGCGTCAGCGGCACCTCGGCGTGCTCGGAACCGACAAGCGCAGACGTCATCGCACTCTCCCTACGCCGGCATTATCCGGACAGGTTCAGGCGGTCGGCGGCGCGCCTCGTCGAGGAGCCGCCCTCTCAGCCCGGTTTCGCCCGAGCTCCCGCGGTATTGAAATGTTGAACGGGATTATGACATCTGATCAGGAATTGTCCAAGAAAGCCTCAGGCGACGTACGGCGGCTGACCCGTCTCGCTCACCATCGGCAGGCCCGCGGCCGCCCACGACTGCATGCCGCCGTCCACGTTGATCGCCTCCCGGCCCACGTGGTTGAGCCAGTTGGTCGCCTGCGCCGACCGGCCGCCGACGCGGCAGATCACGTAGACCGGCTGCCCCTGCGGGACCTCGTCGACCCGCTGCTGAAGGTTGCTCAGCGGGATGTGCTCGGCGGTGGGAGCGTGGCCCGCCCGCCATTCGTCGATCTCCCGCACGTCCAGCAGGTACGCGTCGTCGGGCACGGCTTTCGCCTCAACCTCAGGCATCGTCATGAGTTCATTGTGACGCTTTGGGTGACGCGCTTGGGCTTACTTGGCAGGAGGGACATGTCACAACGCGGAATGGAACGCGCCAAGACCGGCTATCTGGCCAAATACCTCCAGATGGAGCCCCTACCGAATCGGGTTCACCAGACCGGGCGAAGCGCCGCCCGGTCGCCGGCCGCCTCCACGTAGCCGAGGAGGTCGTCGTGGAGCCGGTCGAGCCGTTCCTCGCCGATGATCGCCGCCCACCGGTCCTCGGCCTCGCCCCACATCCGGTCGGCCTCCTCGACGTAGGCCAGGCCCTTGGCGGTCAACCCCACGACCCGGGCCCGTCCGTCGTGCGGATGCGGGCGCCGCTCGACGTAGCCCCACCCCTCCAGCTCCGCCACGATCTTCGAGGCGGCCTGCTTGGTGACGCCGAGGTGTTCGGCCAGGTCCACCGACATGGCGTCGTCATGCCCGAGCAGGAACCGGAACGTGTACCCGTGCGCCGGCCGCAGCGGCTCCCGTCCCTGCGCGTCGAGCCGGGCGTGGAGCTCGTCGGTCATCGCTCGATACGCCATCGCGATGAGCAGCGGGATCTCGCCTCGTCTGCGCGCCATCGTTCCCTCCTTGACGAAATGGTCAACCGCGTTTACTTTATGGTCAATGCAATTGACCATATCAGGAGGCGAAGATGGCCGTGGCCACGCTGGCCGGCGCTCAGGTTCACGAGTTCGACGGCATCACCTTCCGCTCGCTCGCCGTGCCGTCCCGAGGATCGAGCGAACTGGCCGTCTGGCGTGCCGAAGTGCCCCCCGGGAAGTCGGGCACTGAGCACAGCCTCACCCACGAGGAGGTGCTGGTCGTGGTGAAGGGCGCCCTCGCCGCGACGATCGGCGGTCACCCCCTGGTCGCCGGCCCGGGAGACGCCGTGATCTTCCCCGCGCACACGCCCGGCACGATCGGCAACGCGTCGGACAGCGAACCGCTGGAGTTCCTGTGCTGCACCACGGCCGGGGTGAAGGGCTTCATCGGCGACACGACCATCACACCGCCGTGGTCCCTATGACGCCCGCTTTTCACCGCCACCCCGTTGCCGCCGTCGAGGGAATGCCCTGCTGAGTGAGCAGGGCATTCCCTTCACTTCAGACTCGCGCGGCGACTCGGCGACGGATATCCACGATCACTGGGTTCCGCACCAATTCCGGGTAGCGCCCGCAGAGGTCACCAAGGAGTTGGTGCAGGAACCTCGCCGTCGAGTCGCGGAACTCCGGATAGGGCACCGTTCCGACAGGTTCACGTTCGCCTTCCTCACGAATGCGGACGGTGTCCCCTACCAGGGTGAAGAGGTATTCACCCGCCCCCTCCGCCGCCGAGTACCTCTGCTTTTTCTGCCTTTAAAGTCCTGCTTCCGGCGAAGGGCCGGCGTGTCGGCTCCCTCACCGATCGCCTCGACCCGGTAGGCGAGCTCCATCATGTCCAGGATCTTTCGCGCTGCTCCGAACGCTTCTTCGAAGCCCTCATCGCCGACAATCTCGACATCGGCCGACCACACAACTCGAGATCATCTTTGTCCGGCAGCGCTTTCGGCCCTACTTGAGCAACTTGGACAGGCGGCGGTCGGCGAGGGGCTTGCCGCCCGTCTGACAGGTCGGGCAGTACTGCAGGGAGGAGTCGGCGAACGACACCTCACGGATCGTGTCGCCGCACACGTCGCACTTCTCCCCCGTACGGCCATGCACGCGAAGACCCGACTTCTTCTCCGCCTTGAGGTCCTTGGCCGCGAGACCCCTGGCTCGCCCGACCGCGTCGCGCAGGGTCGTCACGATCGCCTCATGAAGGCCGGCCACCTGCTCGGCGGTCAGCGTCGCAGCGATCTTGAAGGGCGACATCTTCGCGACGTGCAGCACCTCGTCGGAATAGGCGTTGCCGATGCCCGCGATCACCTTCTGGTCGCGCAGCAACCCCTTGATCTGCGTACGGCTCCCGCCGAGGATGCCCGCGAGCACCTCGGGGGTGAAACTCTCCGCCAGGGGGTCGGGGCCGAGACCGGCGATGCCGGGCACCTCGGCGGGATCCCGCACGACGTAGACGGCCAGTCGCTTCTGCGTGCCCGCCTCGGTCAGCTCGAAGCCGGGCGCCCGGCCGTCCTCGTCGGGCGAGAGCCGTACGCGCACGGCCAGCGGACCCTTGCCGGGGCGCACCGGTTTGGCGCCCGACAGGTCGTCACGCCAGCGCAGCCAGCCGCCGCGGGCCAGATGGGTGATGAAGTGCAGGCCGTCGCAGTCGACGTCGAGGAACTTGCCGTGCCTGGCGACGCCGGTGACCTCGACCCCGCCGAGCGCGCTCACCGGCGGGTCCACGGTCTTCAACGCCTGGAAGGCCACCACGTCAACGCCGAGGACGGCATGGCCGACGGCACGCTCGCGGAGGAACTCGGCGAGCGCCTCCACCTCCGGTAGCTCGGGCATGCCCCCACAGTAAACGGCGGCCCGGCGGTCAGGGAACGTCCCAGAAGGCCAGCTCGTGTCGCATGCCCTCGGCGAACAGTTCCCTGGCCCTGGCGGCGTCGGGAGCGGCCTCGTCGATCATCCCCGCGATCCGCTCGGCCAGTGCGGCGAACCCGGGGTCGGCGTAGGTGTTCACCCACGCGCGGTAGCGGGGCTCGGCCGGTGGGTTCTCGGCGAGGATGCGCCCTAGCGTCGAGTAGCCCCACATGCAGGGGTACAACGCGGCGAGGCCCTCGCCGTAGTCGGCGGCCGAGCGCAGCAGGAAGTCCGTGTACGCGGCGCACGCGGGCCCCTTCCGCGCGTTCCTCAGATCGGCGCCGAACCCCGCCGACATCGACCGGTGCAGCGACAGCTCGTCGTGCCACGTCGAGTGGGCGAGGTCCACGAGGTCGCCGAGGTGGTCGTCCGGCGCCTGCCATGCCAGCCGGGAGAAGACCCGCACGTAGTCGAGCAGGAAGAGATAGTCCTGCTCCAGCCACGAACGGAACACCGGCTCGGGCAGGTCGCCCGATGCGATGCCGCGCACCGTGGGATGCGCGAGCTGCGCGTCGAGCATCGGCCGTCCGAGAGCGTGCAGATCCGCTGAGAGGGTCACCTGGCCGTCCCGTCTGTCTGTGATGGAAAGAAGCCTCGTGTGATGGAAGGAGGCGCCGTCGGTCGGAGAGCACCCGTCACTGGGTGAGGGTGTCCTTCGGGATGGGCTTGTCCTGGGCGAGGGCCTCGAACATCCGCTTCGCCTTGGCCGTGTCCCACTTCACCACGGCCGCGCCGTTGATCGTGGGCAGCGAGCCGATGGGCACCGCGGTCGTCACCGGGCCGCCCTTCATCGCCAGGCCGACCGACAGCAGGTCGAACAGGCCCGTGCTCGGGTCGACGGCGACCGAATCGGCGGCGCTCAGCGCCAGCGGGACGGAGGTGAACGGGTTGAGCAGCGTGCCGGGGCTGGCCGCCTTCTGCACGATGGCCGAGAAGAACTGGCGCTGCCGCTGGGTGCGGTCGAAGTCGGGGATGGCGCCGGTCTTGCGCGTCCGGACGTATCCGAGCGCGGTCCCGCCGTCCATGTCCTGGCAGCCCTTCTTCAGGTTGATGCCGGCCTTCTTGTCCTTGATGTCCTGCTTCACGCAGATGTTCACCCCGCCGACCGCGTCGACGATGCCGACGAACCCGCCGAAGCCGATCTCCATGTAGTGGTCGACCCGGATGCCGGTCACCCGCTCGACGGTCTTGGTGAGGAGCTTCGGACCGCCGAAGGCGTAGGCCGCGTTCAGCTTGTCGCTGCCGTGCCCCTCGATCGGCACGTAAGAGTCACGCGGGAGGCTGACGAGGGTGGGCCGCCCGCTCTCGGGGATGTGGAGCAACATCATCGTGTCGGTGCGCTTGCCGACGGCCTTGCCCGTGGCGAGCTTCTTCCGCTGGGCTGCCGACAGGCCGGCCCGGCTGTCGGAGCCGACGAGCAGCCAGTCCTCCCCCGGCGTCTCCGCGGGCCTGCCGCTGTAGTCGGTGAACGCCTCTTCGGTGTTCAGCTTGGAACCGATCCAGAAATATCCGCCCACAGCGGCGACGATCAGTACGGCGAGCACGCCCGCCACCACGCGGAAGATGGTCCTGCCGGTACGCCGGGGCCGCCTGGCGCCTCTGCCGCCGCCCGGCGATCCGGGCCCGTCGTCTCCGGGTGGGCCGCCGTGGCGCCCGCCGAGGGGTCGCACGGGGGACTGGCCGGAACGCGGCTTGCCGTACACCTTGGAGGTGACCCTGGGGGTCGTGTCGTCGGGCCTGCCGGAGGCGGACGCGGCGGGGGAGTCCGCCGGGAAGGAGCCGGCGCCCGGCACGGGATAAGCGGGCTGCCCGGCGGACGTCCAGGAATCGGCGTCCTGCCAGGACGCTCCCTGCCGCCCGTGACCGGACGGCTCGGCGCTCCAGCCGCCCTGACCGCCGTGACCGGAGGGCTCGGCACCCCACCCGCCGCCCCCCTCACGCCGCGGATCGGACGCGGGCCGGGAGTCGTACGGCTGAGCCTGGTCTCCGGCCCGCCGAGAGCCGTCGTCGGCCTGCCGCTCACTCGGCCATCGAGCGGCGGCCGGCCGCCGATGCGCGCGTGTGGCGTCGTCGTCCTCGGCCATGCCCGTCCCCGTTTCCTTCGCTGCTTGACCCCGATTTGGGCGCCCGACGCCCCTGACTTGAAAGGTACGTCGCCATCCTCACGGTAAGGCAGATCCCCTACCAAGCTTTTGCCCCGAAACATGTCCAGAGCCGGTTTTAACGAATGGCGACCGTGACAGGGGAAACACCTGAGCCGACGCAGCCGTTACGGTTAGAGACCTCCGCTCGAAAGGATTGCAGTGTCCGCCTCGGACCCGTGGAGTACCAGCCCGTGCCTCAGCACGGGATCGCATGATCACATGGTGGCCGCGTCATGAGCGCCGCCCTCGGCCTGCTGGCCGTTCTCATCCTGACCCTCGCCACCGGTTACTTCGTCGCGCAGGAGTTCGCGTTCGTCGCGGCCGACCGCTCCGTGCTCCGTGAGCAGGCCGCCGCCGGCGACTCGGCCGCCCATCGGGCCCTCGACGTCACCGGTCGCCTGTCGTTCATGTTGTCCGGGGCCCAGCTGGGCATCACCGTCACCACCCTGCTTGTGGGCTTCATCGCCCAGCCCGCGCTGGCAGACCTCGTCGAGGCTCCGCTCCGCGCGGTCGGAGTGCAGGGGGCCATGGTGAACGGCATCGCCGTGGCCGGCGGCGTCGCCATCGCGACGATCATACAGATGATCTTGGGTGAGCTGGCCCCGAAGAACGTGGGGATCGCCCGCCCGGAGACCGCCGCGAAGTTCCTCGCCAGGTCGACGCTGATCTACCTGAAGGTCGCCGGCCCGGTGATCCGCCTGTTCGACGGCGCCGCCACCCGGCTTGTCCGGCTCGTCGGCATCGAGCCCGTCGAGGAGCTGGAGCACGGGGCCACCCCCGAGGAGCTGTCGCGCATCGTGTCGGAGTCGGCGGCAACGGGCGAGGTGCCGCAACGGCTGGCCGAGCTGCTCGACCGGGCCCTGCGTTTCGGCGATCACGTCGCCGAGGACGTCATGGTCCCCCGGCCTCGGGTGGAGTCGCTGCGGGCGGACCGTCCCGTCGCGGACCTGCTCCAGTCCCTGCGCGAACACGGCCACTCCCGCTATCCCGTCCTGGGAGCCGACGAGGACGACGTGGTCGGCGTCACGGGAGTCCGGGAGTACCTGGAGGCCGGGTCTCCGGACACCGGCTCGATCAAGACCGTCACCCGCCCGCCTCTGCTCGTTCCCACGACGCTGCCGCTGCCCGACCTGCTGCGGCGGATGTCCACCTCGGGGGAGACGTTCGCCTGCGTGATCGACGAGTACGGCGGGCTGGCGGGCGTCTTGACCATCGAGGATCTCGCCGAGGAGCTCGTGGGCGAACTGGTCGACGAGAACGACCCCGAGCCGCTGGGCGTCGTCCGCCACCCCGACGGCTCCTGGGACGTCCCGGGCACACTCCGCCTCGACGAGGTCGAGCGCGCGACCGGGGTGGGGCTGCCCGAGAGCGAGGACTACGAGACGATCGCCGGTCTCGTCCTGGCCTCGCTCAGCCGCATCGCCGAACCGGGCGACCAGGTCTCCACGCCCGTCCGCAAGGAGGCCGACCCGTTCGGCGAGGAGCAGCCGGACGGCAGGCGTGCCCTGCTCACCGTGCTGAGCGTGCACAGGCACGTGCCCGAATGGGTGCGCCTCGTGCTGCGTGAGGACGGGCCGGGCGACGAGACCGCCGATGAAGCGGCCGGTGAACGAACCGCCGACGTCGATTACGCGCCCGAACTCTTCTCGGCGCTCTTCCAGGGGAGGCCCGCGTGAACGAGTTCGGCGCGATCCTGCTCGGAGTGTTCCTGCTCGTCGCCAACGGCTTCTTCGTCGCGACCGAGTTCGCCCTGGTCTCGGCCAGGCGCCACCGATTGGAGGAGGCCGCGCTGTCCGGCGGCCGCCTGATCAAGCTGGCGGCGCGCGGGGCGGTGCGGGGCGGCAGGCAGCTGCCGCTGATGCTCGCGGGGGCCCAGCTCGGCATCACGTTGTCCTCGCTGGGCCTCGGCATGGTCGCGGAGCCGGCCATCGAGCACCTGCTCGAACCGGTGCTCACGCTGCTCCCCGAGGCGCTTCGCACGCCGATCGCCTACGTGGTGGCGCTGGCGCTCGTGACCTTCCTCCACATGGTCGCGGGCGAGATGGCGCCCAAGTCGTGGGCGCTGACCCGGCCCGAGACGGCGGCGATGTCGCTGGCCCTGCCGTTCCGCGCCTTCACCTGGGTCGTCCGTCCGGCGCTCGCCGCCCTCAACGGCGCGACCAACGGGCTGCTCCACCTGTTCAACGTGCGGCCGCGCGACGAGCTCGCCACGACGCGCACCCCGCACCAGCTGTCCATGCTGGTCGCGGAGTCGGGCCGGATGGGCATGCTCGACCGCGACGAACACGACCTGCTCATCCGGGCGCTGCGCGTGCAGTCGCAACCGGTCGAACGGCTGCTCCTGCCGCTCGACCAGGCGCCCTCGGTGCCCGTCGACGCCGACGACGCGCTCGTGCGGGAGACGGCCGCCCGCAGCGGGCGGCTGCGCATGCTGGTCGTCTCGCCGCAGGGCGTGGTCGGCGTGCTGCACGTGCGCGACGTGCTGGTCCAGCCGGGCAGGCCGCTCGCCGAGCTCGCCACGCCCGCTCCCCGGCTTCCGAGCGGCACCACGATCCCGGACGCCCTCCGGGTGCTCCAGGAGGCCCACGCCCAGCTCGGCGTGGTGATCGGCGAGGACGGCACGCCGATCGGGGTGATCGACCAGTCAAGGCTGGTGGGCGAGCTCCTGCCCGCCTGAGACCCGCCTACCCGAGCTCCGCTTCGAGCTCCGTGCGCCTGAGCCCTGACCGCCCGGGGGTGGCCGCCGACGCGGCCAGGGCCAGCGCGCCGGCGAGGGCGAAAGCCGTACCGAATCCGGTGCCGGTGATGAGCGCGCCGAGCACCGGGGGCGTGCCCGCGGCCACCAGGTTCTGCGCCGTGTTCTGCCCGCCCATCGCCCGGCCCGCCCACGCGGGGCCGGCAAGCTCGGAGACGGCGGTGAAGGCGAGGCCGTTACCGCTCATCGAGATCACCAGGGCCGCGATGAGCAGGGCGGAGCCGAGCGCGTTCCCCGTCTGGGCGCCCGCGGCCAGCGCCAGCATGGCGACGCCGTTGATCACGGCGAGCTGCCGCATCGGCCCGACCCGGCTTCCCGCCCAGTCGGACCAGCGGCCGCAGAGCAGACGCCCGCCCGCGCCCGCGAGCTGGGCGGCCGCGATCACCTGGCTGGCCGTCCCCGCGTCCCAGTGCCGCTCGGACACCAGGAAGGTCAGGGCGAACGCGGCCGTGGCGAACTGGGGGACGACCAGCAGCATGCTGGCCGCGTGCACCCGCCACAACACCGGATCCCGGTACGGCGAGGCCGTACGTTCTCCGGGGACGGCGGCGGGGCGGGGCGGATCGACGACGAAGACGCCGACGCACACGGTCGTGACCAGGCAGATCGCGGTCATGGCGAGAAGGGCGCCGCGCAGGCCGCCGAGGTGCAGGGCGAAGGGGGCGATCACCCCGGCCAGCGCGACGCCGAGAGGCTGCGCGGTCTGCCGCCAGCCCATCGCGACCCCGCGCTTCTCCCTGGGGAACCAGCCGAGCACGACCCTGCCGCTCGAGGCGTTCGCGGACGCGCCCGAGGCTCCGGCCAGGGCGAGCGCCACGGCGAGCACGGCCGGGTGAGGGGAGAATGCGGCGAGCCCGAGGAAGGCCGTGGCCAGCGCCAGGCCGCCGGTCATGGTGAGGCGCTCGCCGTACTTGTCGGCGGCCCACCCCCAGGCGATCAGCGTGAAGAGCATTCCGGCACTGGGCGCCCCGACGATGACGCCGGCCTGGGCGAGCGAGAGCCCGTAGTCCGATTCCAGAGTGGGGAGCAGGAACGGCAGGCCGTACATGAACACGCAGCCCGCGCCCTGGGCCGCCACGCCGAGGCCGAGCATGATCCACCGATTCGGTCTTTCCATGGGCGGCATGCTATGACGTGTCTCTCATGCCAAGATGAAACGTCTCATTTTATGAGACTTATGGAAATGAGTCCTGCCGTCACCACTGGCCCACGGACGCGCGCAAGCGGGGTGAAAGCGGATTGAAAGGGATCAAGAGGATCTTCGTCGGACCGCGTCGCCCACCTAGGGCGCAACGAGAGAAAGGAGTGAGGCGAATGCCCCCGGCCCGCCCCGCCGAGACCAGAACGCCTGAGCGACCGGGGAAACCGGCGGATGCAATGAAAAAAGCCCCGGTGTTGGGGAAGCACATGCTTCCGGCCACCGAGGCCACGAATTTCTCTGTGGGCAAGGGGGGAGTTGAACCCCCACGTCCTTTCGGACACACGGACCTGAACCGTGCGCGTCTGCCATTCCGCCACTTGCCCCTTACGGGAGCTCCCATCGCTGGGTGCCTGGAAAGGTTAGCACGCAACCGCCGGTGCTACCGAACCCGGATACGATCCTTCTAGACGACGGAGCGAAGGAGCTCGCTGAAGCGCCGGAGCGGGTCGCGACCATAGACAGAGTGGAAGGGAGGTAGCCGGTGGGAGTCCTTCAGCGCTTCGAGCGCAGGCTCGAAGGCTTGGTTGAAGGTGCCTTTGCGCGGGCCTTCAAGTCCGACCTCCAGCCGGTCGAGGTTGCCAGCGCCGTACAGAGAGAGATGGACGAGCGGGCGGCGATCGTCGCCCAGGGCCGGACTCTCGTGCCGAACGACTTCGTGGTGGAGCTCTCGACGACCGACAGCGAACGCCTCGAGGTCTACGCCGACAGCATCGGCCACGAGCTGGCGAACCTGGCCAGGGAGTACGCCAAGGAGCAGGGCTACTCGTTCGTCGGGCCGGTGCGGATGCGGTTCGAGACCGCCGACGATCTCGCGGTTGGGCTGTTCCGGATCAGGTCGGGCGTCATCCGGGGGGCGACGGTCGAGCAGGACGAGATCCGTCAGCCGGTGAGCGACCTGCCCGCGGGCCGGCCCGGGGCTTTCACGGGACGTCCCCGGCTCCTCGTGTCCACCCAGGACGATCCGCAGGGGCAGCGCTCCTACGAGCTGACAACTCCGGTGACGCTGCTCGGCCGGGGGACCGACTGCGATCTCCGGCTGGTGGATCCCGGCGTATCCCGGCACCATGCCGAGCTGCGCGTCGAGGGGCAGAATGTCCTCCTCGTCGACCTGGGGTCCACGAACGGCACGTTCATCAATGGCCAGCCGATCCGCACCGTTGAGATGCAGGACGGCACGAGGGTGACACTGGGTCGCACGACACTGGTGTTCCGGCGCGATTAGAGGTAGACAAGCGGTCCATGTCCGAGCTAACGCTGCTGCTGATCCGGCTCGCCTTCCTGGCGGCGCTGTGGTTCTTCGTGATTGCCGCGGTCGGCGTCATCCGGACAGACTTGTTCGGCCCGCGTACGGCACCTGCGCCCCCACGTAAACCGGCGAAAGCGGCCAAACCCCCGTCGAGGCCCAAGAAGGGTGACCCTCGTCAGCTGATCGTCACCGGTGGCCCCCTGCAAGGGACCATCATCAACCTTTCGGAGACTCCCATCACCATCGGCCGAGCGAACGACGCCACGCTGGTTCTCAGCGATGACTACGCTTCGAGCCGGCACGCCCGGCTCTTTCCCCAGGACGGCCAGTGGATCGTGGAAGATCTCGGCTCGACCAACGGCACGTACCTTGAACGCTCGAAAGTGACCCGCCCGACCCCGGTGCCTCTCGGAGTTCCGATCCGCATCGGCAAGACCGTCATCGAATTGCGCAAATGACAATCGCACTCCGCTACGCCGCCCGCTCGGACGTCGGACTCCTCCGCGAAGGCAACGAGGACTCCGCGTACGCCAGCGGCCGCCTGCTCGCCGTCGCCGACGGCATGGGCGGGCATGCTCACGGCGAGGTGGCCAGCTCGGTCGCCATCGCCGCCATGTCGTCCCTCGACAAGGACGCCTTCGGGGGTGACCTGCTCAGCGAGATCGAGGCGGCGGTTCGCGACGCCAACCATCAGCTTCACGCGATGGTGGCCCGGGATCCGAGCCTCAAGGGCATGGGCACCACCCTCACCGCGATGCTCTGGAACGGGCCCCGGTTCGCGCTGATCCATGTGGGCGACTCGCGTGCGTATCTGCTGCGCAACGGCGAGCTGTACCAGATCACGCACGACCACACCCTCGTCCAGTCGTTGGTGGACGACGGCCGCATCACGCAGGAAGAGGCGGCCAACCACCCCCAACGCTCGATCCTGTTGCGCGCCCTCGACGGCAGCGGTGAGGTCGACCCCGACCTGCAGGACCGGGAGGCCCAGGTGGGCGACCGGTATCTGCTGTGCTCGGACGGTCTTTCCGCCGTGGTCAGCGCGGAGACGCTGCACCACACGCTCAGCACGGTCGAGGACCCGGAAGAGGTCGTTCGCCAGCTCATCGACCTCGCCAACAGGGGCGGCGGGCCCGACAACATCACCTGCGTGCTCGCGGACGTGATCGAGGTCGACGACGCCCAGGTGCCCGTTTCGGCCGCGGCGGTCGTCGGGGCGGCGGGGTCGGGGCGGGGGCGCTCGGCGCCGCCGGACACGCCGGCAGGCCGCGCGACCGTCGTCACGGCACCGCAGCCCGTGATCGTGGACGACCATCTCGACGACGAACCCCTGCCCGAGGCGCGCGCCTCGGGCAGGCGCAAACGCCGGACATGGCCGCTGGTGACCTCACTGATCGTGGTCGCGGCCGCCGTGCTCGGCGGAGGCGGCTACTTCGGCTACAAGTGGACCCAGGACCAGTTCTACATCGGCGTCCACGGAGGAGAGCTCGTCGTCTTCCGTGGCGTCGACGCGCAACTGGGCCCCCTGTCCCTCAACGAGGTCGCCTACACCGACCACGTGAAGCTATCGTCCCTGCCTGCCGTGCAGCAGGACCAGATCAACAGCGGGATCCCGGTCAACACCCTCGAGGCCGGGATCACGACGCTCAAGAGCTTCACCCCGGTGGCGGAGACCACCCCGCAGAAGGCGACTCAGCCGAGGACCACGCCGACCCCGACGAGGTCGGCTAAGTGAGTGCTGCCGACGGCGCCCCCGTCCCGATGACCGCGAAGAGGCGCGGGGCACAGCTCGCGATGCTCGGCTTCGCCGTGCTGATCGTCATGGGCGCCTACGCCAGCGTCGGCCTGGGGTTGGACGGCAAGATCCCTTCGGGCACGCTCACCTACGGTCTCGGCCTCGGCGCGGTGATGCTCGCCGCCTACCTCGTGCTCGCCAAATTCGCCCCTTGGGCCGATCCGCTGCTCCTGCCGCTGGTGACGCTGGTCAACGGGCTCGGGCTCGTCATGATCTACCGGCTCGAGCAGGCCGACATGAAGGGCGCCAACGCCACATCCCAGCTCATGTGGACTGCGCTGGGCGTCGTGATGTTCTCCGCGACCTTGATCGTGTTGAAGGACCAGCGCACCCTGCAGCGTCTCACGTACACCGCGGGTTTCGTCGGCGTCGTCCTCCTCGTGCTCCCGCTGCTGCCGTTCATCGGCACGGAGATCAACGGCTCGCGCATCTGGATCAACGTCGGGTTCTCCATCCAGCCGGGCGAGTTCGCCAAACTCGCGCTCGTCGTGTTCTTCGCCGGATATCTGGTCACCAAGCGCGACGTGCTGGCGCTGGCCGGCCGCCGCCTGCTGTTCATCGACCTGCCCCGCGCCCGCGACCTCGGCCCCGTGCTCATCACCTGGGCGCTCAGCATCGCCGTACTGGTCGGCGAGAAGGATCTCGGCACCTCGCTGCTGCTGTTCGGCACCTTCATCGCGATGCTCTACATCGCGACCCAGCGCACCTCCTGGGTGCTCATCGGAATCCTGCTCTTCGTCGGCGGCGCGATCCTCGCCGGGCAGATCTTCAGCCACGTCGAGGCCCGCTTCGACGGATGGCTGCACGCCGAATCCGACGAGCTCTACAACCGCGAGCTCGGCGGC
Organism: Planotetraspora thailandica; assembly: GCF_016863335.1. GTDB lineage: Bacteria > Actinomycetota > Actinomycetes > Streptosporangiales > Streptosporangiaceae > Planotetraspora > Planotetraspora thailandica. Next base: position 27,600 of record NZ_BOOR01000034.1, on the reverse strand, counting down.
AGCTACCAGCTCATGCAGGGGCTGTTCTCGCTGGGCTCCGGCGGCATCCTCGGCACCGGGCTCGGCCAGGGCCATCCCAACATCATCCCGTTCGCCTTCTCCGACTTCATCTTCGACGCCGTCGGCGAGGAGCTCGGCCTCACCGGCCTGATGGCGATCCTCATGGTGTACGCCCTGATCGTCCAGCGTGGTCTGCGCACGGCGCTCGCCGCCCGGGACCCGTTCTCGAAGCTTCTGGCCGGCGGAGTGTCGTTCATCCTGGCCTGGCAGGTGTTCATCATCGTCGGCGGTGTTACCCGACTGATCCCGCTGACGGGACTCGTGACGCCGTTCATGTCGGCCGGCGGGTCGGCGCTGCTGGCTAACTGGATACTTATCGCGGTGCTGGTACGCATGTCGGATGGTGCGCGCAGGCCGCCGCCCCAGGCAATCCAGGACGAAGGACTCACGCAGGTGATGCAGCGATGAACGGCACGCTCAAACGCGCCGCCGTGGCCTGCCTCCTCATGTTCGGCCTCCTCATGGCCAACGTGACCTATTTGGGCACCATCAAGGCCGACAGCCTGCGCCACGACAACCGCAACGTCCGGTCCTTCTTCGCGCGATACGCCATCGACCGTGGATGGATCACCGCCGAGAACGGCAAGGTGACCCTGGCCAAGACCGTCGACACCGGGGACCCGACCTTCCGGTTCGAACGGGAATACCCGCTGGGTAAGGCGTTCGCGCCGGTCGTCGGATTCTTCGCCCCCGAGAGTGCGACGGGCATCGAAGGCACGGAGAACGACTACCTCGACGGCAGCCACCCCGACCTGGTCGTGCGCCGCGCCATCGACCTGCTCACCAACAAGCCGGCCAAGGGCGCCACCGTCGACCTGACGCTGAACGTCGACGCGCAGCAGGCCGCCTACAGGGCGCTGGCGAGCACCGGCAAGCGGGGAGCCGTCGTGGCGATCGACCCGCGGACCGGGGCGATCCTGACGATGGTCTCGGTGCCCACCTACGATCCCAACCCGCTGGCCGTCGTCGACAAGGGCAAGGTCAACGCGGCGTACAACAAGCTCGCCAAGGACTCGAACAGGCCGCTGATCAACCGCGCCATCGACGAGACCTACGCGCCCGGCTCCACCTTCAAGACGATCACGTCTGCGGCCTTCCTCAGCGAGGACGGCTCCCGGGACGAGAACACGGTGGTCGACGCGCCCGACGAGCTCCCGCTGCCGCAGACCAGCGTCGTGTTGCGCAACGCGGGCGGCGAGTCGTGCGGCGGCAGGTCGACGCTGATCGCGGCCCTGACCATCTCGTGCAACACGGCCTTCGGCAAGATCGGCATCGATCTCGGCTACGACAAGCTGAAGGCGCAGGCGGAGAAGTTCGGCGTCGGCAAGAAGCTGTCGATCCCGCTGAGCGTGCACGCCAGCGACATCGGCGCCGACCTGGGCCCGGCCGCGCTGGCCCAGACCGCAATCGGGCAGCGCAGCAACCAGATGACGCCCCTGCAGATGGCCATGGTGGCCGCGGGAATCGCCAACAAGGGCGTGGTCATGCAGCCGTACCTCGTCAATAAGATCATGGGTCCGGACGGCAGTGAGATCACCGCCACCGACCCGGAGGAGTTCACCGACGCGGTCAGCCCCGAGGTGGCCTCAGAACTGACGAAGATGATGGTCAACGTGGTGCGGTCGGGCACCGGCACCGCCGCCCAGATTCCCGGCATCACGGTCGCCGGCAAGACCGGCACCGCCGAGACCTCACCCGGCAAGCCGTCGCACGCGTGGTTCATCTCCTTCGCTCCGGCGGACAACCCGAAGGTGGCCGTGGCCGTCTTCGTCGAGTCGGGGAGCGCCGGAACCGATGCGTCCGGCGGAACCATCGCCGCCCCGATCGCCCGAGATGTCATGCAGGCGGTGCTCAAGTAGTGACCTTCGTGAAACCGCTTCTCAACCATCGACACGCGCGGGTATCCGCTCGTGCAGGTCGTGTGATGTCGGCACTGCCTGACACAACGCCGTCGGCTATCGTAAGCACGTCGGCACCATCCACCCGGACGCCCGCACCGGCTCCGTCCCCGACCTCTACCCCCATTAAGATGCCCGCCTCTACCGCGACGCCAGGTAATACTCCCGGCCCCACGGGGTCCCCAATAGACACAAGACCTCTGATTGAGGAGACGTGATGGGGAAAGGGGCCGATGATGGACAGCGGTGGCACCCCAAGATGAACGGCAAGGGACAGTGCAGGAAATGACTCAGCCACGACTTCTGGGCGGACGCTATCAGCTCGACGGCGTCGTCGGGCGTGGCGGTATGGCCGAGGTGTATCGCGCCCGGGACATCCGGCTGGACCGTATTGTCGCGATCAAGACGCTCCGCTCGGACCTGGCGAGGGACCACACCTTCCAGGCGAGGTTCCGCAGGGAGGCCCAGTCGGCCGCCTCGCTGAACCACCCGTCGATCATCGCCGTGTACGACACCGGCGAGGACATGATGGACGGGACGCCTGTGCCCTACATCGTGATGGAGTACGTCGACGGCCGGACGCTGCGGGACCTGCTGCGCGCCGACCGGCGGCTGCTGCCCGAGCGGGCGATGGAGCTGGTCGACGGCATCCTCAGGGCGCTCGACTACAGCCACAGGGGCGGCATCGTCCACCGGGACATCAAACCGGCGAACATCATGCTGACCCGCAACGGCGAGGTCAAGGTGATGGACTTCGGCATCGCCCGCGCGATGGCCGACTCCGCCGCGACGATGACGCAGACCGCCCAGGTGATCGGCACCGCGCAGTACCTGTCGCCCGAGCAGGCGCGCGGCGAGCGCGTCGACGCGCGCAGCGACATCTACTCGACCGGCTGCGTGCTCTATGAGCTGCTGACTGGCCAGCCGCCCTTCACGGGAGACTCGCCCGTCGCCATCGCCTACCAGCATGTCCGGGAGGAGCCGATCCCGCCGTCGCGGATCGACCCGGAGATCCCGAAGTGGGCCGACGCCATCGTCCTCAAGGCCATGGCCAAGGACCCGGTGCACCGCTATCAGGGCGCCGAGGAGATGCGTGCCGACATCCAGCGTGTGATGTCGGGCATGCCGGTCGACCCGCAGACGATGGCGATGGCCAACTACGGCGTGCACGGCGCCCAGGACCGTACCCGGACGATGGCCGCCGGAGCGCCCACGCAGGGCACCCGGGCCATCCCCGACTACAACTACGCGCCCGAGGAGCGGGGCGGCCGCTACGACGGCCACCGGCGCCAGGGGGACGACAACAAGGCGTTGAAGACGGCGGCGTGGATTCTGATCCCGCTGCTGGTCATCGGCGCGTTCATCGGCATCGGCTACCTCGCCTTCGGGGGCGGCGACTCGGGCGCGAGCACGAAGGTCGCGGTGCCGACGCTGGAGGGCCAGACCAAGGACGCCGCCGAACAGGCTCTGAATGACCTGAAGCTCACGGTGGCCTACGGCGACGAGCAGTTCAGCGACGAAGTGCCGAAGGGCGCGGTGATCAGCAGCGACCCTAAAGCCGGCACCGAGGTCGACCCTCAGAGCACCGTCACCCTGGTGCTCTCCAAGGGACCGGAAAAGATCAAGATCCCCGAGGACCTCATCGGCAAGTCGCCTGAGGAGGCCCAGCAGGCACTGGAGGATCTGGGCCTGTCCGGACGCATCGTCGCGCGGCAGACCAGCAGGCCGCAGAACCAGGTCTTCGACACCAACCCCAAGCCGGGCACCAGCGTGGACAAGGGCACGACGGTCAGCCTGTATGTGCCGATGGAGAAGGTCAGCGTCCCGGGCGTCATCCAGCTGAACGAGAGCGACGCCAAGTCTCAGTTGACCGGCTCCGGCTTCAAGGTCAAGGTCGTCAGGCAGCAGAGCACCGTAGTCGCCCAGGGCATCGTCATGGACCAGGCGCCGGGCGAAGGAACGGAGGTGCTGCCGGGCACGATCATCACGATCACGGTCTCCAGCGGGCCGCCGCCCGTGCAGACGCCGCCCACGCAGACCCCGCCCACGCAGACCCCGCCCACGCAGACCCCGCCGACCCAGACCCCGCCGACCGGCGACCCGAACGACCCGGGCACGGGCGACCCGAACGACCCCGGTAACGGCGGCGGCGGGATCATCGGCGGTGGTGGCGGCCACTGATCTCAGCTCGGTCTCACGAGGGCTCTCCGGTCAACCGGAGGGCCCTCGTCGCGTTTCCGGGCGGATACGGGCCCGTCAGGGCATAAAAGAGGGCCTCCGCCACTCGGGGGCAATGGCGGAGGCCCTCATCTGTTAGTTCGCCCGGAAGGCGGAAAGTGTTACACGATCTGACGAAGCCAATTTCCGAGCAATTTGTGACCGTGCTCTGACACGACCGACTCCGGGTGGAACTGCACTCCTTCGACGGGCGCGGCGTGGTGCCGCAGGCCCATGACGACGCCGTCCGGCGTGGTCGCCGTGACCTCCAGGACCTCGGGAACCGTGTCCGGCACGACCGCCAGCGAGTGATAACGCGTCATCGTCACCGGTGAGGGGATCTGCGCGAACACGCCGCGGCCGTCGTGGGAGATCGGGCTCGTACGGCCGTGCATCAGCTCGGGGGCCCGCGTGACGGTGCCACCGTAGGCGACGGCGATGGCCTGGTGGCCGAGACAGATCCCAAGGAGTGGAATCTCACGCTCCGCGCAGTGCCGTACGAGAGGGACGCTCACCCCGGCCGCCTCGGGAGTGCCCGGCCCGGGGGAGACCAGCACACCGTCGAAGCCGTCGGCGTCGTCCACCGTGACATGGTCGCGCGGCCGGACGTCGCAGTCGGCGCCCAGCTCACGGAGATACTGCACGATCGTGTGGACGAAGCTGTCGTGGTTGTCCACCACGAGGACACGAGAAGCGGTCATGCACCCACCGGGGACGAGAACGCGTGATTCAGCATCAGACTAGGACATAGACGCGTCCACACGCACTGCCGGCCGTACCAGGGGTCTCACAGGGAGGCGATCGGCGAACGAGATGGCGGCGGCCATGCCGAGCAGCGGGACGGCGGGCAGCCAGTACCTGCTGTCGTAGGCGGCGACCACCACCGGCGCGATCACGAGCGCGACTGCGAAGGCCAGCGGCAGCGCCACCGCCTTTCCGGTCTCCCCGCGGCGGCGTACAGCACGGACGGCGGTGTAGCCCAGCAGGAGCCCGAACACCGTGCCGGGCAGGTAGACGTACGACAGGTACCCGCGCATGATCCCAGCCATCGGCTCGTCGAACCGGATGGCCACGGCGCCCTGCTCGTAGGCCCGCAGGTCGTGCTGGATGGTTCCCCCGGCGATCCGTACGCCGTCGGGCAGCGGGCCGGCGGCGTTGGGGAAGGCGTACCGGTTGTAGAAGATCGGCCCGGGGTCCGGTCCCCTGCCCCACGCCAGCGTCCGGGCGGCGTCTTTGGCGACCAGGCCCAGATAGTCGAGGGGCTGGCTGAGGATGACCCTGCGGGCGAAGCGGCCGGCGAGATCGTCGATCTGCGGGTGGAACAGGTCGGGCCGCATGGTGATCGCATGCCCGGGGATCTTCCGCAGCGGCGACCAGGGCGACCAGATGAACGCCGGCGAGCTCGGCCGCCCCTCACGGGGTCCCGACGGGCACAGGATCGCCTCGTCGGCGCGGGGCACGGTTCTCGTGCAGTCGGCGATCGGCATGGTGCGAGCCCAGAGCCACACTCCGCTTCCGCCGTTGAGCGCGGGGGAGCCGTGCCAGGCGTCGTACCAGAGGGCATAGCCGCCAAGGCACAACGCCGCGACCGCGGAGGCCGCGCCGAGGGCCCGCCATCCCGCGCGGTTGATCAGCAGATACCCGGCCAGGAGAGGCAGCAGCACGAGCCCTGTGGAGCGCGTGAGCACCGCGGCCGCGATGAAAAGTGCCGCCAGCGCGGCACGCACGAGCGAGATCCGCGGCGTCCACAGCGTGATCGTCGTCGCGGTCGTCACCAGGAACGAGAAGAGCACGTCACTCAAGATCGTGTGCTCGAAGAAGATCTGGTAGCCGTCGAGGAGCACAGGACAGACCACCAGAACCGCCCACGGCTTCGCCAGCCGGGGCGCACGGCGGCGGATGAGGAGGTAGAGCATCACCCCCATCGCCAGCCCCATCAGATGCTGCAGGGCCGTGACGGCGGCGAAGCTGTGCAGCGGCCGGGTCAGCCAGAGCACGAAGGAGTAGCCGCTGGGCCGGATGGGGTACGGCTGCATCCGCTCGGCCACGCCGACGTAGTCGAAGGAGTCCTCGAACCACACGGGCTGCGGGTACCCGATCATCGTGACGGCACGGACGGCCACAGCGAGGGTCAGGACACCGGCGAATAACCAGTGCCGCCGGACTAATCGCATTACGGATGAAATCCCCGGACGCAGGCGTGAAGCCACCGCAGAATCGCCGATCAGGCCTGTCACTCCCCCTACGTTTTACGCGTCCACCCGAATGCCCCGTGCACGGCGACCGGTTGGCAAGGAGACGGCCGCCCGGGGAACGCTCCAGCGCCTCCGGCCCCGGCGAAGTTCCGAACGAGGTCAAGATCGCGCTTCCGGTTCAGCTTAGAGACCGGCATCGCATCCCGTAAAGGAGGAGTATTTACAACTTTGACATGACTGGTTGGCCGTTCGGCCGCCTGAATACCTACGAACTGCGCAATAGATATATTTCAGGCGGCAATCAGCGCGGAGGCGGCTGGACCCGCGCAACAAGGTCATACGCCTGGGGGATCGCCCTGAGCGGACCACGCCGACTATCCTTGCTCGGTACTCCGCCCGAGCAGCGGTTACGCTACTGACAAAACCCCGCACGCCAGCGCGGGTGCCCACCAGGAGAGACTTCCGTGCCTAAGCCCAAGACCCGCAAGAAGGCCGTCTACACGCCGCCGCAGAAGACCCAGGTGGTCAGGGTCAGCCCTCGCTGGCTCGCTCCTGTCATGGTCGCCAGCTGGCTCATCGGCATCATCTGGATCGCGGTGTTCTACGTCGCCCCCGACACACCGGGCATCTCCGCGCTCTCCAACTGGAACCTGCTGATCGGCTTCGGGTTCATCATCTTCGGCGTGGTCCTGTCGACGAGGTGGCGCTGACCCCAGCCTGACCCTGCCCTACCAGGGGCGAATTCTTTCCACAGCCTTTATCCACAGCCTGTGGGCAGCACGGACGTCAGGCACCGGAGATCGCGAGCGGCGGCAACTGCATCACCAGCAGGACGAGCACGACGAGGACGGCGGCCGCCGCCGCGAACTGGATGGCCGTCCGGTTCTTGGCCGGGGCGTACGCGAAAGCCGCGGCGACCAGCGTCCCGGTCACCAGACCACCCAGGTGTCCCTGCCAGCTGATGCCCGGCAGTACGAACGTGATGAAGACGTTGATGCCGATCAGCCAGAGCACGCCTCGCACGTCGTATCCCAGCCGCTTGGCGAGCACGAACAGGGCGCCGAAAAGGCCGTAGATCGCCCCCGACGCGCCCACCGCCGCCGTCCCGAACAGGTAGATCGCCACCGAGCCGCCGAGCGCCGACAGCAGGTAGAGGGCGCCGAACCGCAGAGACCCGAGCCGCCGCTCGATCTCCGGACCGACCGCGTACAACGCCCACATGTTGAACAGGATGTGGAACGTGCCCGAGTGGAGAAACGCCCCGGTGATCAGGCGCCACCACTCGCCGAAGTAGATGTACGGGGCTGATACCGCGAACTCGTTCTCGAACCGGCCGGGCATCAGATACTGCAGGCCGAAGACCAGGACGTTGATGATGAGCAGCGCCCAGGTGACCCTCGGCTGGATCACTGCGCCGCCCCCGAACGGGGCCTTGGCCTGCCGTACGGACCGGCTGCCCTCGCGGACGCACTCGACGCACTGATGGCCCACGGACGCCACGTGCATGCAGTCCGGGCAGATCGAACGGTCGCAGCGCTGGCAGCGCACGTACGTCTCGCGGTCGGGGTGGCGGAAGCAGGTGGGCACGGCTTCAGGCCCCGGCTGGATCGGAGGTTGAGGTGTGGGCGGCGGGGGCTGGGAGGTCATGGAGTCCTTCCGGAAAAGCGCAGGTCCACAGACTCCCAGCCTATGCGCACGAAACGCTCCTGGCGCCGTTACGGCGCCGCGCGAGCTCAGGAGCGCTCGATGGTGACCTCTTCGAGCACCACGTCGTCGAGCGGCCGGTCACGGCCGTCGGTCTCGGTCTTGGCGATCGCGTCCACGACCTCGGAGCCCTCGACGACCTCGCCGAAGATCGTGTGACCCTGGTTGAGGTGCGGGGTTGGGCCCACCGTGATGAAGAACTGGGAGCCGTTGGTGCCCTTGCCGAACCGCTTGCCGGCGTTGGCCATGGCCAGGAGGTAGGGCCGGTTGAACTGGTTGTCGACGTGGATCTCGTCGTCGAAGCTGTAGCCGGGGCCGCCGATGCCCTGGCCGAGCGGGTCGCCGCCCTGGATCATGAAGCCGCTAATGACCCGGTGGAAGATCGTCCCGTCGTACAGCTTGTCGGTGGTCTTGGCGCCCGTCTCCGGGTGGGTCCACTCGCGGGTTCCCTCGGCGAGTTCGACGAAGTTGCGCACGGTCTTGGGCGCCTGGTTCGGGAACAGCTTGACCCGGATGGTGCCGCGGTTGGTGCGCAGATTTGCGATGAGGTTTTCAGCCATGAAGGCCGCCCCCTTTATGTGCAGGTGTTAGTTGTCCGTTGAACAGGGTATCCAGGGTGCCCGCTGCGCCTGCCCAGGATTGAGCCGCAATCCCCCGGGAAGGGGGTCGTCACAGGGCCCCGTCGACAGGGGAGGTTGATTGTGTCCCTGACAATGAAGAGAAGGAACCCCGCCGAGGTGATGGTGCCGCAGGCGTGGATCGGGCTGATGAAGGGGCAGGCCAGGAGGGCCGGCCGCAGAATGAGCCCCATGGCGGAGACGGCCCGTGACGTCGCCTCGCATCGGTTCGAGGATGCTCGGATATGGGCGGCGCCCAAGCTCGACTCGGCCGCGCACTCGGTTGAGGACCAGATCGCGCCGATGGTGAGCGCGTTCCTCGCCGAAATGTCCCGGCGGGTCGACGTGACGCCCAGGAGACGAGCCCGGCGCTGGCCGGTGCTCGCGCTGCTCACGGGTGTCGCGATCGGCGCGGTCGGCGTCATGATGTACCGCAGCAACTCGCGGCGCTGGTCGGACACCATGAAGGACACCATGGGCGAAGGCGTCTCCGACGCCACCAGGTGGGCCGAGGACAGGGCCGAGGAGACCGCCGGCAAGGCGAGCAAGAAGAGCGACGACATCTCCGGCAAGACGTCCTGAGCGCGTCCGACGAGGGTACGGCCGGCACCGGGTGCCGGCCGTACCCTCGTTCACAGCCCGGCAGCCAGGTACGGCCCGGCGCTGGTTTCGGCCGTCGCGCGCGACCCGGCCCTCAGCCGAGCCCGGGCTCGAGCCTCCTGAGCTCCTGCGGCAGACTCCCCTCGTAGACCACGCTGAGTCGCCGGGTGGCCCGGGTGATGGCGACGTAGAGGTCCTGGCCCCCGTTGGGCGACTGGGCCATGATGCCCCCGGGGTCGACGACCACGACCGCGTCGAACTCCAGGCCCTTGCAGCGAGAGACGGTGAGCACGGCCACCGTGGCGTCAAGCGGGTCGTCGGCAGGGGGAAAGAGCGCGGCGATCTCCGCGTGGCGGGCGTCGGGCGTCACGACCCCGAGGCGGCCCTCCCCGATGTGACCGAGCTCGGAGTCGACCAGGTGGCGCAGATCGATGCTCTGCGCAGAGAAGGCGCGCGGCGGGGCCTCGCCGTACCGGACGGACTCGGGCGGCTCCTGGCCCGGGGCGACCTCCTTCAGCACGTCGGAGGCCACGTCCATGATCTCCGCAGGGGTGCGGTAGTTGACGAGCAACCGCTCCTCGCGCCAGCGGCCTTCCACGTAGCGGTCGAGCATCTCGCCCCACGACCGGGCGCCTGCGGGCGACCCCGTCTGGGCGATGTCTCCCACGAGGGTCAGCGAGCGGGTCGGCACCCGGCGCATTACGGTCCGCCAGGCCATCGCCGACAGCTCCTGCGCCTCGTCCACGATGACGTGGCCGTACGCCCAGTTCCGGTCGCGGGCGGCCCGGTCGGCCGTCGTCGTCTCCTGACCGCTGTCACGGTTGCGATCGGCCACGTCCGATGCCTCCATCACCTCGGTCAGCTCGTTGACCGTGAGGACCTCCCTGGCGTAGATCTCCTCTTCCATCCGGTCCTCCTCGGCGCGCCTCCGCCTGGCCGCGGCCCCCTTGTCGACCTCGCCGAGCAGTTCGGCGGCCTCGTCGAGCAACGGCACGTCCCCGACCGTCCACGGCGCGTCCGGGGCGCGCAGCAGCGCGGCGCGCTCGATCTCCGAGAGGTACGGCCCGGCCGCCGATCGCAGCCGCTCCTCGTCGGAGAGGAGCTCCCCGACCAGCCGTTCGGGCGTGAGTTCGGGCCACAACCGGTCGAGCGCGTTCCGCACGGTGCGGTGGTGCCACAGGTTGGCCGCCGCGTGACGCAGGTCGTCGCCGTCCGACGGCCGGTCGAGCTGCGCGGCCTCGTCGCGGGCGAGCGCGGCGAGCACCCGGTTGACGAAGGCGGCTCGGGCGAGGTTGTGCGGTTTGAGCAGCGACCGCGCGTGGTCGCGGGCGCGCACCACCTCAGCGTGGGGCATACGCACGATCATCTCGTCGACCACGACCTCCACGCCGTCACGCAGCGACGTGCGCACCGGAACGGCGACCTCGAGGTCCCCGGACGGCACACGCTGACGGTCGCGCACGGCCTTTCCGACGACGTCCGCCATCCGCAGATCGCCCTTCACGACCGCGGCCCGCGGCTCGTCCTCGGCCACGGCGTGCACCCCTCGATGCAGCTCGCCGACGCTGGACAGCACCACCTCGGTCTCCCCGAGGGACGGCAGGACCTGGCTGATGTAACGGGAGAAGACGGCGTTGGGTCCGATGACGAGGACGCCGCGCCGCTCGAGCGTGGAGCGGTGGGCGTAGAGCAGGTAGGCCGCACGATGCAGCGCGGCCACCGTCTTGCCCGTTCCGGGGCCGCCCTGCACGACCAGGACGCCGGCCAGGCCCGACCTGATGACCCGGTCCTGCTCGGTCTGGATCGTGGCCACGACCTCGCCCATCCGGCCGGTGCGCCCGCGCCGCAGCGCCGCCATGAGGGCCGCCTCGCCGACGAGGGTCCTGCGGTCGGGCTCACTCAGCCCGTCCAGGTCGAAGACCTCGTCGTCGAGGTCGACGACCGTACGGCCACGCAGATGGAGGTGGCGTCGCCGTACGAGCGTGCCAGGGTCGGCGGGCGTTGCGACGTAGAAGGAACGGGCGGCGGGAGCGCGCCAGTCGACGAGCTGCGACTCGTGGTCGTCGTCGCGCAGGCCGATCCTGCCGATGTAGAGCGTGTCGCCGCCGGTGTCGTCGATTCGGCCGAAGCACAACCCGCGTTCGACCGCGGAGAGCTGCGTCAGGCGTCGCGTGTGCTCGTAGGCCGACACCTCACGCTCGACGACGGCCTGCCGGGTGCCCGTTCCGCCCCGGGCGAGGACGACGCGCAGTGCCTCCTCCGTGCGAGTGCGGGCGATGTCCAGCCGTTCGTACAGCAGGGATATGTACGCCTGCTCTTCGATGAGCGCCTCGGCGCGCGCCATAGATTGACGAAGCTCCATCTCTTTGATATTCTCCCTACGGGTTATCTGTTGAGTGAGCTGCAAAATAGACACGAGTCCTCCAGCATAGCCCTGTTTCCCCGGCGACAGCAGTCCACGTGAAGTCTCACAGGTTCAGCTCATTCCGGCTTGACCGTGAGTGTTGTGAATTGAACACAAAGTGAATGCGTCGCGCGCGGCGGAGACGGAATGCCGTGTGCGCCATTTTCGACGGCGAGCGAGGCCGTTGAACTGCTTTGATGCGATCGATTCCCGGCACTCAAAGATCACAAATTACCGCGATAACTGAAATCCAACCCTTTATCCGGTGAACCGCTGTGACTTCCGAGGCGTCTATTTAGTCAAGGAGGCCCGGATATGGACGTCCTCGACGGGCTCGTCGACCAGGAGCTCCGGCTTGAACTGCTCCTCGTCGAAGCCCTTCATGAAGAGGCAGAGCGACTGGCCGCCCCAGCCGTTCGCTGAACCCCGCAAGCCCGCCGTCTTCCTCCGCGAAGGCGGCGGGCGAACCCTGCGGCCTCACTTCCCCGAACACTCCGGCGACGGCCTGTGGGCATTCCCACGTAACGCGCGTGGGCGCGCCCAGATCATCGTCCCGCCGGCGAGCCGGGACAGGAACCGTCGGGATCCACGGTGTTCAGAATGCGGCGCCCGATGTCGCGCAGCTGACGCACCTGCGGTTTGGTGAGCGGGTCGATCACGAAGTCGCGAACCGCTTCCACGTGGCCGGGGGCACTGGCGACGACCTTGTCCCAGCCGCCCTCGGTGAGGGTCGCCAGGGTGTAGCGGCCGTCGGCCGGGTCGGGGCTGCGGCGGATCCAGCCCCGCTTCTCCAGTCGGCTCACCACGTGCGACAGGCGCGACAGCGACCCGTCGGCGGTCTCCGCCAGATCACTCATGCGCATGGTGCGCTCGGGGCTCGTGGACAGCATCGCCAGCACCTGATACTCGAAGTGGCTGATGCCGGCATCGCGTTGCAGCTGCCGGTCCAGGGCCGCCGGCAGCCTGACCAGCACGCTGACCAGCGCCATCCAGGCCTCCTGCTCCTCTTCGGTCAGCCATCGCGGTGCGTCCATGGTCTCACCCTAACTTGATCCATCAAGTGATCACGGCTTCTGTATGACTTGACGCTTCAAGTCGTCACTGCCTAGATTGCGGTTGAAGCTTCAAGTCATTTACAGAACGGATAGTCGATGAACGTCGCACTTTGGGCCCTCGCCGGCCTGCTCGCCCTCGCCTTCCTGGGCAGCGGGCTGATGAAGCTCATCAAGCCCAAGGACAAGCTCGCCGCGTCCGGCATGGGATGGACGGACGACTTCTCCGCCGGCGCGATCAAGGGCATCGGCGCCGTGGAGATCCTGGGCGCGCTCGGCCTGATCCTGCCGGGCGTCACCGGCATCGCGCCGGTGCTGGTTCCGCTGGCCGCGCTCGGGCTGGCCCTGGTCATGGTGGGTGCCGCCATCACCCACGGCCGCCGCAAAGAGTCTCAATTGGTCGTGGTCAACCTCGTGCTGCTGGTGCTGGTCGTCCTGGTGGCCTGGGGGCGTTTCGGCCCGTACTCCCTCTGACCACCGGCAAGATCGACTCATTCACGCGTCGACCGAGGCGCTCTCAGGCGGCCCGGCCGTACGGCGGGTGGCACGGAGGCCTGCCGTACGGCGGATCGCCCGGCGGGGACGGCCGTGGAGACGTCCGCCGTACGGGGAAGAGTCAGGTGGCCGGCGCGCAGGCCAAGGCGAAGCCGAGCTGGCTGTACAGCTCCAACTGATCGTAATAATGCTGGTGGGACGTGATCTTCCCGTTGTCGACACGCGCCGCACAGCAGCCGCGAACGGCGATGTGATTGCCGCTCCCTTCCGCATAGCGGCCGCACGGGAGAAGAAACGGCCCGGTATGGGTGCCGGTGAGCATCCATTCGCTGACCGCTGGATCGTCGCAGTCGACCTCGTACCACGGCGTGATCTTCACGTCGGAGAAGCCGACGATCAGGTGTTCGTAGAAGGTCGCGATCTGCTCACGCCCCTCCGCGATGCCTTCGGGCGAGACGAGGATGCCATCGGGGCTGTAGCACTCGACGACTCGAGGCATGTCATGGTCGTTGAACGCGGCGTAGAGCCGCTTCTTGATCTCCCAGGCAACTGACATCCCACCGCTCCCTCACCTGCGGGGCCGGTATAACGCCACGATAACAATCAACCGCAGAAGACCTGCGCTGATCATGCTGCGCGCGCTCGGCTAGATGTCGGGGCGGAAGACCGCGCGCACGCAGCCGTCCTTCTTGGTCTTGAACATGTCGTAGCCCCTCGGTGCGTCGTCGAGCGACATCATGTGCGTGGCCAGGTGTGAGGTCACCAGCTCTCCCTTGGCGACCCGGTCCAGCAACATCGGGATGTACCGATGCCCGTTCTGCTGTGCCCCGCGAACCGTCAGACCCTTGTTCATCATGGCCCCGAGGGGGAAGCGGTCCACCATTCCGGCGAAGACGCCCAGGATGAAGACCGACCCTCCCGTACGGCAGGCGTGGACGGCCTCGCGCACGGCGAAGGGGCGGTCGAGCCCGATGCCCAGCTGATGTTTGGCCTGCTCGTACACCTGCTCGGGACCCACGCTGTGGGCCTCCATGCCGACGGCCTCGATGCAGACGTCCGGCCCCCTGCCGCCGGTTCGCTCCCGCAGCTCGGCGGGCACGTCGGTGGTGGTGTAGTCGATGACCTCGGAGCCGACGTGCCGTGCCGTCATCGCCAGGCGTTCGGGAAACCTGTCGATCGAGATCACCTGTTCCGCGCCGAGCAGCATCGCGGCGCGCGCCGCCATCTGGCCGACCGCGCCGCACCCCCAGACGGCGACCACGTCTCCGGGCTTCACTCCACCGAGGTCGGCGCCCATCCACCCGGTGGGGGCGGCGTCGGAGGTGAACAGCGCACTGGTGTCCTCGACGCCGTCGGGCACCGTGAACGTGCCCTGGTCGGCGAAGGGCACCCGGACGAACTCCGCGTGGCTTCCCCGGAAGCCGCCCATCGCGTGGGAGTAGCCGAAGATGCCCGCGGTGGAGCCGCCCCACGCCATGTCGGTGAAGCCGGGCTTGGGATTGCTGTTCTCACACAGGGACCACAGGTCATGCCTGCAGGACCAGCAGCGCCCGCACCCGATGACCGAGCAGACGACGACACGGTCTCCCGGCCTGTGCCGCCGCACACCGGACCCGACCTCGACGATCTCGCCGAGGAACTCGTGGCCGATGACGTCGCCCGCGTGCATCTCGGGGATGTGGCCGCTCAGCAGGTGCAGGTCGGACCCGCAGGTGGTGGTGGCCACCACCTTGACGATCGCGTCCTGGTCGTTCTGGATCTCGGGGTCGGGCACGCGCTCGACCGTCAGCTCGTTGACGCCCTGCCAGCAGACCGCCTTCACAGCCGCCTCTCCCCTGCGGCGCGCACCGCCGCCATGTCGACGACCTTGCCCCGCGTGCTCCCGGGCACTGCGGGACGCATGGCGCCGGACGGCATGTCGGGCTGCAGCACCTCACCTGTCTCGATGAGGGACTTCACCTGCCGCAGGGCCGACATGACCATGTCACGTGGATCGTCGCCGCGAAGCTTGGCCATGATGGCGGACGGGCCGATCGGCAGAGGGGTACGGGGACGCGCGTAGAGCTCGGTGCCGCGGTCGCCGGGCGCCTTCGCGATCCGCACCTCGGCGTCGAGGCCGGCGAGAGGCTCGGGCAGCCGGCCCTCGGGCGCCACGTCCTCCGGCAGGCAGTTGATCGTGACGGCCAGCCAGCGGCGTTGTGCCTTCGGGTCCTTCATCGGCGCCGTCCCACGATGGCGTGTGGCCAGCCAGCGGGCGATCGCCGCCGCCGTACCCGCCAGGCTCACCGCGCCGATGACGACCCGTTTCATAGTCAG
Organism: Planotetraspora thailandica; assembly: GCF_016863335.1. Lineage (GTDB taxonomy): Bacteria > Actinomycetota > Actinomycetes > Streptosporangiales > Streptosporangiaceae > Planotetraspora > Planotetraspora thailandica. The sequence goes on along the minus strand of NZ_BOOR01000034.1, from coordinate 12,042 downwards.
CCCCCTTTGGCCGGGTAAGTCCCCCGAAGGGGCTACCCATCCCCAATGCACCCCTCGCGCGTGATCATGCAGAAGTTCGGTAAAGAGGTCGCTGACCTGCCGAAACGCAAGTCGTGATCATGCAGAAGTTCGCCGAGATGCGTCCTGAGCTGCGCCAACATGTTGCGTGATCATGCAGAAACTCGGTGCCGTACGGCGCGGTGCATGATCACGAACCATGGCGCCACAGGCCAGGAAGGGTTCGCCCGAACTTCTGCATGATCACGATCCTCGTCACCGCAGGTCAGGCAGGGTTCGGCCGAACTTCTGCATGATCACGCACAGGGAAGGGGCAGGTAGGACGGCGTTGGCGCGAACTTCTGCATGATCACGGCGCGGGTTGGGGCAGGTAGGACGCGGTACGGCCGAACTTCTGCATGATCACGGCAAGGGGGGTTGGGGTCAGTCGTGGCGGGGGATTCCTGAGACCTCGTGGTCGGCATGGAAGAGCGCCTCACCGATGAGGGCTCTGACGTGGGCGTCCCGTGCCCGGTAGACGACGCGGCGGCCGTCCCTGCGGGTGTCGACCAGCCCGGCGAGGCGGAGCTTGGCCAAGTGCTGGGAGACCAGCGGCCGGGCCACGGCGATGGTCTCGGCGAGCGAGCCCACGTCGTATTCGCCGTGCGACAACAACCACATCAAGCGCAGCCGGGTCGCGTCACTGAGCATGCGAAACGCGTCCACGGCCGCGTTCACCTGATCGGCGGTCGGTTGCTCCTGCGATGCATTGGCACCTGATTCGTTGTCGCGTGCGTACATGACTACATATACTCGCCGGACAGGTCCGCCGTACGCAAGCGAGGAACCATGTCCGATCACTTCCACACCCCCGGGGACGGGCATGGACACGGGCATGGCAATCGGGTGGTCTCGGCCGTCCGGCACGCGTTCACGCCCCACAGCCACGACAGCGCGGACAGGACCGACTCGGCGTTCGAGTCGAGCTCCCGTGGCCTGCGTGTGCTCGGCGTCTCGTTCGGCGTGCTCGTCGCGGCCGCCGCCGTGCAGGCGGTCATCGTCGCGATGTCGGGATCGGTGGCCCTGCTCGGCGACTCGCTGCACAACGTCGCCGACGCGCTGACGGCCGTCCCGCTGGCCATCGCCTTCTCCGTGGGCCGCCGCCGCGCGACCCGCCGCTTCACCTACGGGTACGGCAGGGCCGAGGACCTCGCCGGAATCCTCATTGTGGCCATCATCGCGATATCAGCGGCTCTGGCTGGATATGCGGCGATCACCCGGCTGGTTCACCCCCAGGATGTGCGGGCGCTGGGCTGGGTGGCCGTGGCGGCCATGGTCGGTTTCCTGGCCAACGAGTGGGTCGCCCGCTACCGCATCAAGGTGGGCCGCGAGATCGGATCGGCCGCGCTCGTGGCCGACGGACTGCACGCCCGGGCCGACGGCTTCACGTCTCTCGCCGTGTTGCTCGGCGCGGCGGGCTCCGCGCTCGGCTTCCCCATCGCGGACCCGATCGTCGGCCTGCTCATCACCGTCGCAATCCTGTACGTGCTGCGCGACGCCGCCCGCGAGATCGGCCGGAGGCTGATGGACGCGGTCGACCCCGACCTGATCGACGAGGCGGAGCACATCGTCGCGAGCACCCCCGGGGTTCTTGGGGTGGGTTCGATACGGTTGCGCTGGATCGGGCACGCCCTCCACGCCGAGGTGGAGATCATGGTCGGCCACGAACTTTCCCTGGTCGACGCGCACGCCGTGGCCGTGGAGACGGAGCACCGGCTCATTCACCGGCTGTCCCGGCTGCGCGGAGCGACCGTGCACGCCGATCCGGACGGACCGGAGGGAACCGACCATCACGCCGCGCTCGCCCGGCACCGGCACGCGGCCTGAGCTCCCCGCCTCCCGGCACGACCACGGTGTACGGCTCTCGCCACGCCGGTGTGCCGCCGCGTCCGTAAGACCCGCATCTCAACAGCTCCGAGGAGCCCACCGGTGGCCGCCCCCGCCCTGCAGCACGCCCTCTTCCCGCCGCTCGCCGACGGGGCGCAGTCCACACAGGGCGCCGGCACCACCGTGGTCGTCGTCGTGTTGTGCTCCGCCCTGCTTCACGCCGCCTGGAACGCGATCGCGCACGGGTCCGCCGACCGGCTGAACGGTTTCGCCCTCATCGGAATCGCCTACACCGCGGTCGGCACCGTCGGAGTCGTGGCCTTCGGCCCTCCTCCTGGGAGTGCCTGGCCGTACATCGTCGTCTCGGCGATCCTCGAAGTGGCCTACCAGCTCCTTTTGCTCGCCAGCTATCAGCTCGGGCAGTTCAGCCAGGCCTACCCGCTGGCGCGCGGCACCTCCCCCTGGGTCGTGGCCCTGGTGAGCGCCACGCTGCTCGACCAGAGACTCCCCCTGACCCAGTTGGCCGGCGTCGTGGTCATCTCCCTCGGGCTGATGGGCCTGGTCTTCATCGGCGGCCGGCCCGGCCGCGCGCAGGCGATCGCCTTGCTGCCCGCGTTCGGCACCGGGCTCGCGATCGCGGGCTACACCCTCGTCGACGGGGTCGGCGTCCATCACGCCCCTGTCCTGACCTACGCGGCCTGGCTGTTTCTGCTACAAGGCCCGGTGCTGCCTCTGATCGCCCTGGCCAAAAAGGGGCGCGCCCTGCCCGGGCAGCTGCGCCCGTCGCTCGTGACCGGGCTCGCCGGCGGTGTGGCCTCTCTCGCGGCCTACGGCCTCGTGTTGTGGGCGCAGACGCGTGGCGCGCTCGCGCCGATCGCCGCTTTGAGGGAGACGAGCATCGTCTTCGGCGCCGTGATCGGGGCCGTCTTCCTGGGCGAACGTTTCGGCTCCAGCCGGGCCGCCGCGAGCGCCGTCGTCGTGCTCGGCATCGTCTTGATCAACCTGCACTGATCAACCTGCACTGTGCGGCCGGCTCAGCTCACCTGCCGTGCGCGCTCGATGTCGGGTCCGCGGTAGAGACGCTCGGGGATCTGCGCGAGCGTCGAGGGATGCACCTGCGGGCCCAGGCCGTACAGCTTCTGAAAGCTCATGATCAGCGGCCGCCATGCGTCGGGGTCGATGCGGTCGCTCGTCCCTGCCATCCTGACCTGCTCGTGGACGTGGACGCGCTGGACCCGCACCTCGAAGACCACGATCCCGCCACGTTGCGCCGGGTCGTCGTCGGCCAGCGGATGCGTTCCCTCGACGACCGTCTCCATGACGACCGGGCACTCCGCCACCCGTGGCGGGTCCACCGTCTCCGACGCGACGGGGGTGAGACCGGCCCTGCCGAACTTGTCGCCGACGAACCGGTAACCGCGTTCCACCTTGCGCGGCGGCACGGGATCGGCGCCGGTTGTCAGCGCCAGCCTGTCGACGGCCGGAGCGAGGTCGTCCGACGGCAGGTTCAGCACGCACTGGCCGGTCCTGAGCATGTTCTGGGCGGTCTTCGACCGGGCGCCGAGGCCGAGCATGGCCCGCCAGCCGAGCCAGAAGGCCGACGACATCGGCGCCAGGTTGGGCGTCCCGTCCTCGTTGAGCGTGGAGATCAACACGACGGGGGTGCCGAAATAGAGGATGCCGGGCTCGATCGACGTGTGCGCGGGAAGTGTTGTGGACATGCCGACCAGTGTCATCTCGACAGCCGAATCAACGCTGGCGGCAATCAGACACGGCATTTCGCCTGGTTCAGGGTGACTCGAAGACGATGTGCCATCCGAACCAAAGCAGGAATCCGAGCAGGGCGCCCGCGCCGGCCAGGCGCCAGTGCTTCACGGGATAGATGCCGAGCCACGCGCGGATCTGATCCGACAAGGTGTCGCCGTCGCGCTTGTTGAGCAGCGCCCACCCTTCGAGTACGGCGAAGGAGACGGCGAACAGTCCAGCCCACACCGCCCAGGCGGTGGTGAAGAAGCCGTCCACTGGGCGCCTCCAGGGCGAGGGGACCTGTCGCGTTCTGCGATCTTCGCTTTGGACTATACGTGCGCCGCCCGCCGCGGAACAGATCGTTTTTCCTGCGGCAACGCGCCTGTCCGGTCAGACGGTCAGGACGACCCGGAACCTGGCGTCACCGGAGATCATGCGCTCGTACGCCTTGGGGGCGTCGGCCAGCGGCATGGTCTCGATCATCGGCCGGATGCCGTGGCGTTCGCTGAAGGCGAGGTTGTCCTCGTTGTCGATGGACGTGCCGGTCAGGCTTCCGGTGATCGTGCGCGTTCCGAAGGTCATGTCGACGGTGCTCACGGACACGGGGTCGGAGGCAACTCCGACGATCACCATGCGCCCGCGGGGCGCGAGCCCGGCGACCAGCCCGCTCATGGAGGCCCCGCTGGCCGCCGTCGCGATGATGCCCGCGGCCCCGCCGAGCTCCCGGAGAGCCGCGGCCGGGTCCTCGCTGGAGCTGTCGATGTAGTGGTCGGCGCCCAGCTTCCGGGCGAGCTCGGCCTTCTCCGTTCCCCGGGCGATCGCGGCGACGCGGTAACCGAGCTTCGCGGCGTGCTGCAGCCCGAGGTGGCCGAGACCGCCGATGCCCTGGACGGCGACGAGTGCTCCGGGGCGCGCGTCGGCCTGGCGCAACGCCATGAACGTCGTGAGCCCGGCGCACAACAACGGCGCCGCGTCGACGGAGCTGAGGTTCTCGGGGATGCGGACGAGCCCGCTGGTTCTGGCGTGCACCACCTCCGCGTAACCGCCTTCGACGTCTGTGCCGACGTACGGCTGGTCGGTGCAGTTGACGAAGTCGCCCCGGCGGCAGTGCTCGCACTCTCCGCAGTGGCCGCCGAGGAAGCCGACGCCCACCCGCTCGCCGACCTGCCAGCTCCGGACGCCCGCGCCGACGGCGTCGATCACGCCGACGATCTCGTGGCCGGGTACGGCCGGCCGGCTCGGGTCGGCGCGGAGCCCTTCGACCGCGAGCGTGTCCGAGTGGCAGACGCCGCACGCCTCGACGCGGATGCGCACATGGCCGGGGGATGGCGGCTGGAGCTCGCGCTCCACAAGCACGAACCCGCGGGAGCCGGTGACCTGGAAAGCACGGTAGGTGGACATCGTCATCTCCTGTACATCGTTGACGTCACTCAATATGACCGGTCGTCTCAGTCGCCGTCAAGTGGCACTGATCAACTTGACGGACGTGAGACGACCGGACATATTTACCCGGAAGGAGGCGGCATGGCCAGACCGAGCATGCGCAAGGAGATCGTCGACGCGGCATTAGCGCAGTTCCACGAGCGGGGCTACAACGCGGCCGGCGTCAAGGACATCACCGACCGCGCGGGCGTGCCGAAGGGGTCGTTCTACAACCACTTCGCAAGCAAGGAAGCCCTGGCCATCGTGGCCCTGCAGATGTACGGCGAAGGCCGTCGCCTGGAGGAGGTCACCGATCCCGGCACCGACCCCCTGACCCGGCTGCGCAGCCACTTCGAGTTCCTCCGGGACGAGGTCGTGGAGCAGGGGTTCACCCATGGGTGCCTCATCGGCAACTTCACCGCCGAGATCGCCGACCACAGCGACGCGATCCGCGACGCCGTACAGGAAGCCTTCGCAACGTGGGCGGCGACCATCGCGGCGACGATCGCCGAGGCCCAGGGGGCGGGAGCCGTACGGGCCGGCCTCGACCCAGAGCAAACGGCGCGCTACATCCTCAGCACCTGGGAAGGCACGATCGTCATGGCCCGCGCCGAGCGCTCGCGTGACGCGTTCGACACGTTCTTCGAGCTGACATTCGGCACGCTGCTCGCCCGATGAAGATCGTCATTAAGGTGACGATCTTTCGTCGGGACGATAAACAGGATGATCTCTCCATAAATCCCGGCATAGATTGACCTTTCCGGTGGACACGAGGTCGCCGGAGCACGGGATGAACGGACGATCGTGTCTCACTCTCCAAAGCGCGGACGACTCGTCCGCGCCGCTTCCGTCGTCGCGGCCCTGGTCACCGCGGCGAGCGCGACTATGACGGGTTCAGCCAGCGCGGCACCCACGGGATTCGACAGATGCCCGCGTGGCTACTTCTGCCTATTCAGCGGCCTTTCCGGCGCGGGAACGATCTGGAAGTACCGCACGTCCCAGCGTGACCTGGGCTCGGCCGGAAAGCAGGCGTCCTCCTTCGCCAACCGCACGAAATCGTATTCCTGCCTGTTCGGCGGCAAGGACTACACAACTGACGGCGAGCGCACGAGGTGGGGACTCGATCCGGAGGGGGCGGCAGGCTTCGCGCGTGACAGCGCCACGGGTGGTGCCTCCATATGGCGGCACCACTTCGGCTCTCTGCGCCTCGCCCCCACTTTTCACGAGTGCCAATCCGGCAAGGAGTACCTCGAGTGGATCCGGCCGGAGGATGACCCGGCCGGAACGCCGAAGCCGTTCGGCTCGTTCTTCGGGAACGGTCAGAGCCAGGTGCTGGCGCGCTCGGTCCGGGGGCGCCTGTGGGTGCTTCCCGGCGACGGCACCAAGCCGACCGATCTCGGCACCGCGCTCAGCCACATGACGGCTGTGGTCAGGCATGGGGACTACACCGGCGACAAGCGCGAGGACATCATCGCCCGCGACACCAAGGGCGACCTGTGGCTCTACCCCCAGACCAGCGCCGGCCGCCTGGGAAGCCGCAAACTGCTCGGCCACGGCTGGAACGGCATGGCCACCGTGGCCGCCGTCGGCGACCTGACCGGCGACAAGAAGAACGACCTCGTCGGGCGGGACAAGTCCGGCAACCTGTGGCTCTACCCGGGCAACGGCAAGGGCAGTTTCGGCAAGCGGCAGCGGATCGCCCACGGGTGGACCTCCGTGACGGCCGTCCTCGACCCGGGTGACCTCACCCTCGACGGCAGGGACGACCTGATCGCCCGCGACACCAAGGGCGACCTGTGGCTGTACCCCGGCCTGGGCAAGGGCCGCTTCGCCAAGCGTGCCCTGCTCGGCCACAACTTCTCCAAGTACTGGAAATACTTCGCGATCGGCGACCTCAACGGTGACCGCCGGAGCGACCTCTACGTCGTCAACCGCAACGCCCTGATGTTGTACCTGGGCACCACCAAGGGCAGGCTCACGAAGAGCTCCTCCTGGGGGTTCACCGACCTCGGCATCGACGACAGGGAAATCCTCTTCTGACACCTTCGCCCCCGATCATGCGCGACGCCCGCACATGATCGGGGGCATTTTTCAACGCTACGTTTTAAACACTTCGTTGACAACAGGCTGTGGGACCGCGCATTCTGGAGGCATGCCAGAAGATCCCTTCATTCCGCCGAATCCGGATGAGGTGCGGGCGCACCGCGTGTACGCCTCACTCGCCCGCATCGCCGAGCGGCACGCGGCCACGCGGGACCAGCGCGACCGCCAGGTCCACCCCCACGTGCTGGGCGCGCACGAGGCCGTCCGGCTCGTCTCCTTCCTTGCCGCCGGTTCGGCACAGCACGACGACGGCGAACCGGAGGTGGACCGGGCCGACCTCACCGCCGCACTGACCCTCATTCCACTGGCGCGCGCGGAGATGGACCAGCTGGAGAACTCTCTGCTGCTGATGGCACGGGGGCGCGGCCTCACCTGGCAGGAGATCGCCTTCGGCCTGGGGCTGGGCACGGCCCAGGCCGCCCGGCAACGCTACGAACGGCTGGCCGGCCGCGTGAAGGAGTAACTTTCCAGACCGATCGTTCTTGATATGGTGTCCGCGTGAGGACGAAGGAGTTCGACCCGGACGCCGCGCTGCAGGCCGCGCTGGAGCTGTTCTGGGAGCGCGGCTATGAGGCGACCTCGATGGCCGACCTGGTGGAACGGCTGAACATCGGCCGGGCCAGCCTGTACGCGACCTTCGGCAACAAGCACGACCTCTACATGAAGGCGCTGGAGCGTTACCGGGAGAACAGGAATCCGGCGCCGATCGACATCCTCTCGCGACCGGGGCCGGCGCTGACCTCGGTGCGGGCGCTGGTCGAGTTCTATGCGGCCGACGCGATCGCCGACTCCCGGCGGCGCGGCTGCATGATCGTCAACGCGGCGGCCGAGATGCTTCCGGCCGACGCCGCGGTCTCGCGCCTGATCGACACCAACTGGGCCGCCCTGGAAGGGGCGCTGACCTCGGCGCTCATCCGGGCGGCGGGCGAGGGCGACCTGCCCGCCGACCGGGATCCGCGCGCGCTGGCCCGTTTCCTGCTCGTGTTCCTCCAGGGGCTCCGGCTGGTGAGCAAGGGCTCCGCCGACGCCGCCCGGCTGCGCGACGCGGCCTCCCAGGCGTTGTCCCTCCTCGGCTGAACCGTGTTTTTTTGGGCTCTATCTAGAATGGACGGTCAAATAACATGATGCGATTCGCCGGCAAGGTCGTCTTGGTCACGGGCGGCGGCTCGGGCATCGGCCGGGCGCTCTCCCAGGGTTTCGCCCGGGAGGGAGCCGTCGTCGCGGTGGCGGGCCGGCGCCGTGAACCGCTGGAGGAGACCGTGAAGCTGGTCGAGGCCGAAGGCGGTCAGGCGACCGTCGTCACGGCCGACCTCACCCGGCCCGACGACGCCGCCCGGATGGTCGCCGAGATCCTCGAACGGCACGGCAGGCTCGACGTCGCCGTCAACAACGCCGGCGTGTTCACCATGGCGAAGGTCGCCGACATCTCCGACGACGACTGGGCGCGCACGATCGACGGCAACGTCACCGGCGTCTTCCTGTCCATGAAGAACGAGATCGCGGCGATGCGCCGTACCGGGGCGGGCGTGATCGTCAACTTCGCCTCCCAGGTCGGCGCGCACAAGCGCGTGCCCGGCCTTGGCGCGTACGGCGCGGCCAAGGCGGCGGTCACGGCGCTCAGCCGTACGGCGGCGCTGGAGTACATCCGCGAGGGCATCCGCATCAACGTGGTCAGCCCCGGCCCGCATGACACGCCGATGTCGATGCGGCCGGGTGAGACCGAAGCCGACCGGGCCGCGCGCATGAAGGAGCAGCTTCCGATCGGGCGGGTCGGCACGCTCGACGAGATCACCGCCACCGTCCTGTGGCTGGCGTCGGACGAGGCGGGCTTCACCGTCGGCCACGACCTGGTGGTCGACGGCGGCTCGACGGTCTGAGCGAACCTCACGGTCCCGCGCGAACCCCGCGGGACCGGGCCGTCACGTGCCGGCGCGGAACGGCATGCCCCAGCTCTTCCTGCGCTGGGTGACGATCAGGCCGGCCACGCCGGCCAGCGCCAGCGCGATGGCGAGATACAGGACGGGATTGACGAACCCGGGCACGAGGTCCACCTGCTGTCCCCCGTACGAACAGAGCTGGTTGTGCTACGGCCACATTGTCGACGGGGGATACGCCTCCGAGTACGCGTACCCGGAGATCATGCACAGGTCGTCGGGGTCGGACATCCACAGCAGGCCGCCGGACCACAGGCCGATTTCCCTGGCGACTTCTTGAGCCCGGATTACCGCGCACAGCCCTCGTCATACACCTTGTTTCGAATGTAGTAGGTGTACTACATTCCATCACATGGATACGGTGATGAGCGTCAGCGGCCTGCGGATGTCGTACGGCGAGCGCCAGGTGCTCCGCGGGGTCGACCTCGACATGCGGCGCGGCGAGACCGTCGCGCTGCTCGGACCGAACGGCGCAGGGAAGACGACCACGATCGAGATCCTTCAGGGCCTGCGGCGGCGCACCGCCGGCGAGGTGCGGGTGCTGGACGAAGACCCCGCGCGCGGCGGCGACGCATGGCGGGCCAGGCTCGGCACGGTGCTGCAGAACTGCCACGACCACCCGCGCTGGCAGGTCGGCACGCTGCTCGCCCACGTCGCCGCCCACTACCCCGACCCCTGGGAAACCGGCGAACTCCTGGAGGCGCTGGGCCTGGGCGGCCGTGCGAACTCGCGGGTGCGCGACCTGTCGGGTGGGCAGCGGCGCAGGCTCGACGTCGCACTCGGCATGGTCGGCCGTCCGGAGGTGCTGTTCCTCGACGAGCCCACCACCGGCTTCGACCCCGAGGCACGCAAGGAGTTCCACGAGCTCGTCGAAACGCTGGACATGACGATCCTGCTCACCACGCACGACCTGGCCGAGGCGGAACGGCTGGCCGACCGGGTCGCCGTGCTCGTGCGGGGCCGGATCGAGGTGTTCGGCACGTCGCGTGAGCTGGCGGCAGCCGTACAGGCGCCGTGCCTGGTGCGCTGGCGCGACGGGGCCGAGCAGACCGACGACCCGTCGGAGCTGGCCTGGAAGCTGCACCAGAAGTACGACGGGCCGGTCCCGGACCTCGAGATCCGGCGGCCGACCCTCGAGGAGAGCTACCTCAACCTGGTCGAAAGGAGTGCGGCGTGAACACGTTGGCGTTGGGGATCAGGCGGGGCCTGATCGAACAGGGGTCCATCCTGCGCGACGGCAAGGAGCTCGGCGCCAACGTCGCCGGCCTGGTCATCTACCTGATGCTCATCCTGTGGATCGGGGGCAACCCGGCGGGCGGCGGCATCGGGATGACCGCATTCATCACGGTGGGGTTCATCGCCTTCACCGTGTTCTCCGCGGGCATCACGACGCTGCCCATGCTCATCGCGGCCGACCAGGAGGAGGGCGCGCTGCGGCGGCTGCGCACGCTCCCGCGCGGCCTGCCGGTCTACCTCACGGGAAGGGCGACGTCACTGGTCGCGCACATCGCCCTCAATTCGGTGCTCATCCTGGCGATCGGAAACCTGGCCGGCGGCCTCGCCCTGCCCTCCAGCCTGTACGGCTGGGCCACGCTGACCTGGGTGCTGCTCCTCGGCACGCTCGCGGTCGTACCGGTGGGCGCGATGATCGGAGCGCTGCTGCCCAGCGCGAAGACCGCGGCGGCGGTGGTGAGCCTGCCAACGATGCTGCTGATGATCGCCTCGGGGGTGATGGTGCCGATGACGATGATGCCGGAGCCGGTGCGGTGGTTCGCCCAGGTCTTCCCCCTCTACTGGCAGGGCCACGGGCTGCGGGCGGCGTTCCTCCCCTCCGCGGCGGCCGAGCCGGGCGGGGTGTGGCAGCTGGGCACTGCCGCTGCGGTGATGGGCGCCTGGGCGGTCGCCGGTATGGTGCTGGCACCCCGGCTGCTGCGCAGGGCCATCCGGACGTGAGGACTCCCGGTGTCGAACGAAATCGTCTACAACAGGATTCCGATGCTCAGGGCCGAGCGCGGGATCTCCCGCAAGGACCTGGCCGCGGCGCTGGGCGTGCACTACCAGACGGTGGGCTATCTGGAACGCGGCGAGTACAGCCCGTCGCTCTTCCTCGCGCTGAAGATCGCCGAATATTTCGAGGTGCCGGTGGAGGTCGTCTTCTCGCTCCACCCGTTCGCCAGGCTGGGGTCGTGATGAGTACGTGGGAAGAGCGGCGTGACCGGCTGGAAAGCATGCCGGAGAGCCGGATCTGGGCGACCCGGCCGGCGCGCCGCCGCCTGGTGCTGGTCGGCGTGGGAGCGCTGGTGCTGCTCTGGGCCGGGCTCGTGGTGATCGCCCAGTATGCGCCGAGCGACCTGGCACGCAACGTCTACCTGTCGATGTTCCTCGTCGGCGTACTGATCGGGCTGCCGGTCACCCGGTGGCTGCACGCGGCGACCCGGGGCGCGTTGTATCTGCCCGAGGGCTTCCTCGACGAACGCCAGCTGACCTATCGGCGTCAGGCCTACTCATCGGCGCACCGGGCGACCACGCTGGTGCTCTGCCTGCTGTTCGTGCTGGCCAACGTGGTGAGCTACCAGGAAGGTGCGCTGACGATCGAGATCCCGCTCGCGCTGCTCGCGCCGCTGGCACTGACGTTGGTGGCGACCCATTGCACGATCCCGCTCCTCATTGCGGGCTGGCGGCAGCCCGACCCGCCGCCGGACGACGACGAGTAGGCCTCACTCTGTCCGATACGTGGATGCGCTCGTGAGAGGTGCGCCGTCGGCAGCGATTTTTCGGGATATTCCCGGCGGCGAATGGATCGAGATTATGTTCGACTTCCTGTAGTCAAGCGGTCACGCTGTGTGAGATTATTCAGACACAGTTTCGATCCGGGACTCTTGGGGGGAGGCGGACGTGACCGATCGGCATGGAAGGCGTCCGTCTTCTGGTTCCGGCGAGCTCGTCGGTTGTG
>NZ_BOOR01000033.1 GCF_016863335.1 Planotetraspora thailandica | reverse complement strand
AAGACCGCACTCGAGGCTGCCGAGCGACAGCTGCAGTCGGCCGTCCGGGTGGCGCGGACGGCGAACCTCCCGGAGGTGGAGTTGTCCGCCCTGTCCCAGCTGATCGCGGTCGGGGGGATGCATTCGATGTACCGCACCTCCGCGATGGATCTGCTGGAACGCGCGGAGTACCTGGCCCGGAGCCTCGGCCGGGAACTTGACGCCACCGTCTTCCTTTACTCCCGCTGGGCGGCATACGCCCAAGGTCTCGAGAACGATCGCAGCAGGCCGCTGGCGCGCAGGTTGCTGGAACAGGGTGAAGCGTCCGCCGAGCCGCTCGTGCGCGCGTATGGTCTGCAGGCCTGGGGACTGCAGCGATTCAGCGACGGATACATGGGCGAGGCCTACCGACACCTGAGCGAGGCGAGCCGGATCTTGCTGACCCGCGTCGTCCGGCGCGAGGAGGATCCCGTCTGGTACGACCTGAAGCTGCTGATGATCGGAATGCTCGCGGAGGCGACCGCGATGCATGGGGACCCGGACGGTGCGCGATCGCTGCTCGACACGCTGGAGGCGGTCGGCGACGACCCGTTCACGATCACGGTGTGGGCCACTCACACAGCGAGGGCGGAGGCACTGATCGGCGACCCGGATCGAGCCCTGCGCGCGGCGGAGCGGGGGATCGCGGCGGACCCCGAGTTCTCCTTCGTGTTCCTCGGCACCTATCAGCGATTGGTCTGGTGCTGGGCGCGGGCCATGACCGGCAGGGATCCGGCCGGCGCTACAGCGGAGGCCGAGCGGCTCATCGCCACGTATCTCCTCGATCCGACGCGATCGGGTGTCTCGACGTTCTACGGTCACCTCTGTGAGATGTGGCTGGCCGTCGGGGCGCTCGACAAGGCCGCCACGGCCCTCGATCGGGCCGACGCCTGCCTCGATCTTTATGATCAGCGCTACGGAGAGGGCTATCTCCTCCTGCTGCGGGCGCGACTGCTGCTGACGAGAGGTGAACCCGTCGCCGAGGTCAGGGCCGTCGCCGAGAGGTGCCGCACGCTGTCCACCGAACGGGGGACCCACCTGTTCGCGCGGCGCGTCGAAGAACTCCTGGCCACGCTGGACGACTGACCGGCCGACTGCAGATCCAGTCGTGGTCGCGCGGACTCGCGGCAGCCTCCATCGAATACGCCATCCGCCACGCCCACGCCTCCTGGCTGCTGGCCGGCGGCGCTGATCTGCAGGTGGTGAAGGAACGCCTCGCCCACGGAAGCATCTCCACCACCGAGAAATACCTCCACACCCTCCCTGACGCCGACGGCACCGCCCTGGATGCGCTCGCCCGCACACGTTCCCGCTTCCGTGTATAACGCTGGCTCATCGCAATCGAGGGTGTAGGTGGGGCCTGAAGCCGCCGGCCTCCAGCAGTGAGCGGCCAGCGACCAGCCCACCGTCAGCGCATAGAGCTCAGACGAGGTGGCCGCGGACAAGGCCGGAACGGCTCAAGTGAAGCCTGTCGAGGTATATCGAGCCCGAGAGGCTCACTGGTCCAGCCCAACGGGAGCCCACGTGGCTGACGGTCGCCACTCTCTCAGCCTTCCTCGTCGTCCCCGCGCCGACGGAGCGCTCGCTCGGCAATCCCGCTGGAGAGTTTGCCCGCTGCCGATCTGGCCCGGTCGAAGGTCTCGTTACCGAGGCGCCAGGCGGTATCGACGCTCTCTGCTCCTGTCTCGAGCACCTTGTCCCTCACCTCCGCGGCCGCGTCCACCCATCGTCTCGCCTCCAATGACTGTCGGCCGCTCTCGATCCCGAGCCGCCCGTGGAAGTCAACGACGGTGATCTCGACCTGATTGCTCGAATGCACCACATCCCGGGACGCGGTCGGGTGCAACAGCACCTTCGTGTTGGCCGTGCCAGCAGCTGCATTCATGCGGGCGATCAGACGCTCGGTGCTCCGTGAGATGAGATCCAGCCGGTTCTGTCGGGCAGCCCGAAGCCCGAGGCGATGCCGGTCCAGCTCATCCGGAGCCGCGTCCAGCACTCGGTCGAGTTCGAGCACGGCGATCGCGTCCTGCAGTTGGAAGCAACGAGCCAGAACAGCGAGCCACTCCTTAGCCTTGGACTCGGCTTCCTTGGACGTCTTGGCGAGATCACCGATCTTGGTCTTGCGCTCCACCTTCTCCGTGAGTGCGTCGAGTTGACGCAACGCGTACGCCTGGGTTCGCGCAATCGTCACCGACGTGGCCTGCACCTTCGACCACGTGACCTCGGAGACCCGGCCCACCTGCTCTCGGATGGTCATGGCCTCCTCGATCACGAGGTCCACTCCGATCATGTCCGCCAACACAGCGTCCTTCTGGGCGCGGAGCACGTCGTCGACCTTCTCATCGATCGTGGCGAGATAGTCGATGATCTCGTCCATGGTCTGCTGCATCGCAAGCTGTGCCATGATCCCCGCGGCACCAGCCAGAAGCGCCGGGTTGGTCAGAAGCGATCCGGGTCCTTTCGCGATCTGGAGCCATGACTTGATTGAGCCTGGTTTCCCCACCATCGCATGGCTGACGCCTGGCGTCTTGCTTTCCATCAGCCCGAACTTCTTGACAAGCTGCGCGGACTCCTCGGTCAGCTTCACCCAGCGACCTGAGTTGGCGGCAATTTCAGAACCTGCCTGTGCGACTCCAGCCCCGGCATGGAGGAGAGGTCCGAGCCTTTGCAATCCGAGGTCCTTCGACGGCAGTCCTTCAGAGACGAGGAAGAGTTCGACCGCCGTTGGATTCCCGATGACCGCCAGGCCATCGCCGTCACTGATTAGCTGAATCTCGTTATCCATGGTCGGCTCCTTACGTGGCTCTTCCCAATTGAGGGGTAGTTCGGGGCGTGACGCGAGTGGGCGTGTCGGGGCGTGGGTAGAGGCCGAGGTCTTCCGAGGATGGAAGTTTTCACACTGCCCATCCGAAAGACCTCGATGTGCGTGACGCTACCTTCTCGTGCCCTGACCTGACCACGTTCTGCCGCTTGAACGAGTTCGACCTCGTCGTCGTAGGCTAGCGTGTGACCGCCGACGGGCGGTGCCCGAGTGCTGCGTGTCATTCCGTCATGTGCGATCAACATTCTCGCCGAGGCGGACCAGCATTTCGCGCACAATTCTGGATACACCGTAGGCGTTCTTTGCTCCTCTACCACTTTCCCAGTAGTGACCGTAGAAGAGGATCGCAGCGAATTTCGCGCGTGTCAGGGCAACGTAGAAGGCGCGCCTTGCCTGAGCAAGCTGGTCTGGGGCGGGCTCGAGATGACGCCTGTGCGGCCAGGACCACTTTCGGTAGGGCATAATGCCATCGACCAGACCGGGCAGAAGAACGAAGTCCCACTCACGACCCTTTGCCGAGTGGTAAGTCGTCAAGGTCACTTTTCCGAGTCGTACGGAACCGGCAGCATCCCCCAGAGTGAGACCGCGTCCTGACGCTGCGTCACGAATGCCCTGAAGCGCCGATTGATCGCGCTGAACGGGGCTGCGAGCACCAATCTCCGTCAGCTCGAGTGCTTCGGCCAACGTGGCGACCCAAGGCGCTAGCGGATCTTCGCCGTGACTTGATCTGAGGACACTGTCAAGACGTCCTCCCGCAAGGTGAACGGGAAGTTCGGGAAGCCGGCTGGAACGACGCAGACGATTGTAGGTGTACGCCAGCTCGATAAGCGTATTCACATTGGTTAGACGGCGGTCATCCTGTAACTGGGCAGGTTGAGGGCCGATGACGGCCCGTGCCGCGCAGTCGCGCACGAAATCTGCCAGATCACCTTTCGGTAGCCGCTCGTCCGCCTCAAGAACATAAGGGACGTTAGCGGTGTCCAAGGCATCTGTTAGGTGGTCCAGTAGTGGCCAACGACTCGGGTAGAGCACCGCAATTCGGTGCAGCGAATGCCCGGCAGCGGAAAGCGCCGAGATCTTTTGAACTGCCGAATGCGCATGGTCTGCAAGTCCTCCGGCGATGGCGACTGGCTCTACGAGCCCAGCGTCGTCCCGAAGTGGATCTGGACGGTGGCTGCGCGGCTCGTCAAGGGCCATCTGGCTGGCAGCGATGATCGCTTGACCGCAGCGATAATTAATGTCGAGAAAGACCTCGTGAAAGTCCTGCCGAGCGGCCAGTTCCCAGAGGTAGCGGGGGGTGTGCCCCCGCGAATGCCATCACCGTCTGGTCCGGGTCCCCGAAGGCCGCGATCTGCACATTCTCCTGTTCATTCAGGTGAAGGACCAGGGCATGAAGGACAGGACCGAGATCCTGATACTCGTCCACGATCATCCAGGGGAACCTTGCGCCGATCATCTTGGAGACGCTGGCGTTCTCCCGCACAATGCGTAGCGACTGGGAAACCATGAGGTCGTAATCAAACAGTCCGGCAGATAGCAGACGCTGGTCGAACAACCGCGCGAACTCGAAGAGGTGGGTGACCTCCTCGTCTTCCTCGCCGGCCGCGCGAACTCGTCGAGCCCTGACTATCTCCGCCTTATCGGGCCGGATACCGAGGTCGTCCTGGCAAGACTCGAACAGTGAGGCCCACTCGGTCGACTTCTCATCAATGATGGAACCGGGTCCTGGCACCGGAACGCCGACAAGCGGGCCGTACGGGCGCAGAATGCTTCCGAGGCACCAACTGTGCAAGGTACTCGAAACGAGTTGTCGTCCGGGCGTGATGCCAAGCGACCGAAGCCTCATCGTGACTTCTCTCGCTGCGGAGCGTGCGTACGCAATGGCTGCGATGCTCCGCCATGGCGAAATCTGCCGTGCCGCCAACAGGTACCCGATCTTGGTGACGAGTGTACGAGTCTTTCCGGACCCGGGCCCGGCCAATACGGCCAGATTGCCGAGATGCTGAGCCGCCTCACGCTGCTCGTCGTTGAGCGCCGCGAGCTCGGCAGCGAGAGCGGCGGATGCAGCGTTCACCCGCGCCCCGCCTCCTGCTCAACACCGATTGCAACATCGTCGGGCCTCAGTCCGCGGCCGCGCACCTGCCGGGAAATGCTGTCCAGCGCGGCCAGCAGGTAGCCATATGGCCCTTGATCCATCCAGTACAAAGCGTCCTTCGATGCCTGGCCCCTGACAATGGAGGCCTGCTCGACATGGGCGGCCAGTCGCTGCGCGAATCGCCCCTTGCTAACGTGATTGATCCGACGGAGCACATGCTGGTGATCGTCGGGTACGCCTCTGCCGGCCGCAATGGCCTCGATGGCGTTGTCGAAATTCGCGACGAGCTTGTCCGAATCTTCCAACTCCCGGTGCGCCGCGCACATCTGTTCGCCGAGGAGGGGAACGATGTCTACCTCGAGGGTTACGTGGCCCACGAATACATCGGCACGAGCGACTTCCTTGCGAAGCTCGGCCGGGTCAGCAGCCGCCCCCTCCTCGATGAGGGATTTGAGCAACTTGCACAGCTGGTCACGGTTGTCACCGTCAGGGAGCAGCTTTATGGCTCTGGTTAAGCCAGAGAGGGTGTACTTGTCTTTGGTATACGGATCACCGTCTGTAGTGATCACATGTGGGACGTTCAACGCATCAGGCCCGAGCAGCTTTCTGTACGGACCGAAATTGACGCCTTCGATGTTGGCGACGATCACCCCATGCGCATCCAGATCGAATTCGAAGGCACGGGCGAGTGCGGGGAGCAGGTAGACCTCGGACGGACCCTCCACGAGGATCGCTCCTTTACAAAACAGGAGCTCCGCGCGGCTCACGGTCAGGTAGCGCTCCAGATCCACGCGTTCTTTGTCCGTGATGTTGATCGCGGTGGCCGTCGCTGCGACCGTTCCGCCTTCAGTGTCGGCTCGAAGCAGAATCAGGGAGTGCAGCGAGGTTACTGCGGCGATGTGAGGACTGTGCGTAGTCACCACGAGCGCGGATTCCATGCCGAGCAAGTAGCGGAATAGCTGGCGCTGCAGCACGGGGTGGATATGCGCCTCGGGCTCTTCGACACCGAGGATGGCGTGCAGCAGGTGATCGTCCATCTGGGCGCGCCGTGAGGCCAAGCGCTCCAGCAGCAGGCCGAGGTAGAGAACGTTGGCGTTTCCGGTCGAGGTCTCTCCGACGCTGCGGGTGCGGTCGGCGTCCACAAAGAGTCGAATGGATCGGAGCAGCCGAGCCGGATCGCTAGAGGCAAATCCGAGAGAAGGACTGATGGAGAGCTGAGGACCAGCCATATCCGCGACGCGGGTGGCGATGTTCGCGCCTACCGCGGTGACGTTTCCGTCCTCTGCGAGGATGTTCATCGCCGTCTCAATCGTTCCGGCAACGGTGCTGAGCACTTCATCGTGTGGCGGCCTGGCATCCAGGAGAGCCTGGAGCGGCGAACCGCGCCGAGAGAGCTCGGCGACGGCATCACGGAGAGGTGGGAGGACGGACACCGAAACGCCGCGGCGAATGCGCTTTGCGCCGCCCTCGTCGTCAGGTCCCCCAACAATGTCGAAGTCGTAGTCCCTTTCGGTCAGTTGAGAGCTACTACCGATCATGAGCGGGCGCCAGACGTAAGTGATGCGCGCAGTCAATGGGGCGATGCCAACGATGCATCCGTCCAAAGCGGCCCGCGTTTCTGGGTCGTCCGCGAAGTCGGTCAGGTCGACTTCGACCCGCACCTCCACGCCGTCAGCGACGGTCCCGTCGCCGTAGTCACAGATGTCCTCCTTACGAAGCTTTCGTGCGCTGTCTGGCAGATCGGGATCGAGCACAAGGCGAAGGGCATGGAGGAAGTTGGACTTCCCGATGCCGTTCTCGCCGACGAGGACGACATTCTGAGGGAAAGCGGGAATCTCAAGGCGTGCGAAGTTTCGAAAGTTGCGGATGAGGACTCGGCTGATGCGCACGACTACCATCCCTGTCTCGCGGTTTGAAGTGGAGCCGCCCCAAGATGCCATCTGGGGAGAACGTGCGACACAGTGACGATAGCACGTGAACGCGGTTCACATCAGTAGCTTCGGAAGTCGCGTTCACCGCTCAATCGGCCCACTCCACGAGGCTCAAGTGAGTCATGACCTCAACCCGCACGTATGTCTGGCTCGTACCCCCGTTTGCAGAGTGGCTGAAACTCATGCTTCGGAGAACGGATGGAGGTCGTGACGTGTTTGGCTTGACGCGTTCCGCCCGTGCGGGCGCGTCGACACAGCCCTGTCACCCAGCCGTTTGGCACCCCTGCCAGCGAGCCACGGTCTGCCTAAGATCAACGGAGACGGGGCCACAGCCGATGGCCCTCCCGAAGCTAGACCGAGGACGTCAGGAGCGCCCATGACCTTCCTTACTCTGCGGCAGGCGGCCATCCGCTCTGACATCACATTTGCCGCTCTCCAGAAGATCGTCTCTGCAGGTCTCATCTCAGCGGCCACATCGAACGGCGACAAGCCCAGCATCCCTGCCGACGTAGCCGAGCGGATCAGGGCTCGTACAACCGTGCCGCTTCATCGCGCGCTCCCCACGACGATCGACGGTACTTCGGTGGCGGTGTTGCGCGTCAGCGTGGCAACGCCCGTTCCGGACAATGACCGCCGATTCATTGGCTTCCACGCCGACCTGACACCCGGCGAACTGTTGGAGGCGCTCCGTGGCTGGTGGGTCGGGAAGCCGGAAAAGATCGCTCGCGCCGGCATTCTCCCGGTGACGCTCGGCGGGTTCGTCGTCGCTGTCTTGACGGGGCTGAACAGCTGGGAAACGAAACTGACCGACGACGGCCTGGTGCGTCACCGTTTCGACGCGAGACTTGCCGGCTACATCAGCGACCTGGACATGGCCACCAATATGGTCATGATCGGCTCAGATGCCGATCTTCGGATCGCCGATCAGTTCCTCGGCAAGCGCCTGAAGTCTACGTCCGGCGGACCGATCGCCTACGTCCCCATCGCCGATTGACTAGCCAGTTTACCCATCTGCTGACCCTGCGAGATCTCGGAGATCCGATCCCCCGTAAGTTGCCACTCCCGAGCAAGCCCGGCACACCCACACAAGCGCCCGACAAAGGGACCTCGGCGAGCATCACATCGCTGCGCCGATAAGGCCCTCCCCTTGCAATAGAGGATGCAGGACGTCAATCGCTGCACCTCGGCTGAGTTCCTCGTGGTAGCGCTGATTCCGGAAGCTCCGCAAGCAGCCGTAGCAGGAGGTTTCCTCGCCACAGTCGCAGTCGGACACACGCTGCAGGGCAGCCTCGGCCACGTCCTCAAGCCTGCGTGCTATCCGCAAGACGCTTCCCGCACCTCCCGGTACGGCGTCGAACATGACGATGCCCAGCCGTCTGCCCGGCCGGGCGAAAAGTGCTCCGTCGATATCGTCCCGGGAAAGCTCCAAGCACTCGGCGGCGCCTTCGAGCAGCGCATACAGGGCAGAACGCCAGTGCACAGGGCTGGCGGACGGCGGCATCGCGAGATGGTCGAAGCTCAGGTCCAGAATGTCGGTCTCGTAGGGATGTGCGAGCGACCGCAGCTGAAGGGGGCCGGTGCACTCCGTGCCGCGCAGCAGGTGGGTGTGGGTCTTCCCAGTCTTCGTTCCCAGGGGAACTCCGGCGCCGCACCAGTCGCAGATCAGGTAGCCGGCACCCGTGGTGCCCTCCGAGACGGCGATCAGTCGGCCACGTGATCCGGCACGTCCGTGCAGGATCCCACCGTTCGCGGTCCTCCAGGTGAAGTCCTCGATCTCTTCCGCGGCCAGCGACAAAACATGCGTGGCCCCGTTCCAACTGCGCCTGGGCGGCGTGGTCGTGGTCTTGGACGCCTTCGCCTCAGCGACGAACCCGAACTCCGGCACGTAGTACTGCCGGGGCGCGCTTCTTGCGGCCGTCGAACACAGAGGACAAATGGGGTCGAGCTCGTCGTCGCTTTCCCGGTAGTGCTGGCAGTGCTCGCAGATCGCGTAGAACTTGCCGACAAGCTCCCGGTCCGGCAGTCGGTACACGCCACCGGATCGCCAGAGAAGGCCACCGGCGACGACCTCGGCCCCCGGCGCATACTCGTAGATCGCGGCCGACAGGTCCCGGGTGAGCTCCAGCTTGGCACCGACGGGCTCGCCTGAATAACTGGTCCGTAGCTCAACCGTGTCCACCGGGAACCCGTACTTGGGCAGCACGTTCCGGTTGGCGAGGTAGCCGAGCAGATCTCGCTGGGTGAGCGTGTTGATCGTCTTCGCGTATCGGGCCACAAGGTGGTCCTTGCGCTCCTCGTACGCCTTGCGGCGACGCTCTTCGAAGATCTCCACATCAAGGGTGAGCTGCCGCCCGACCTCGTCCAGCAGCCGGGCCAGTTCGTCCACCCATTCGCCGGTGTTGACGCCAATTTCGCGCTGGACCTCGGGTGGAAGCACCCGCATCAGAGATTGGAGGACTTCGCGCGGAACTGGTGTAAGAAACGATCGAACGCGCGACGCAGGTGCGCCTTTTCCTCCGGGAAGGAAGAAATCCCCCGCAGTGCTCCATGTCTCCCCCGTCGTCTGCCTGGCGTCACGGAAGAACGCGGAGATCGCGATCGAGTGAGCGTGTCGCCGATCGATGCGCTCATTTCCGAGCGGCACGTACGGCGCCCGCACCTCGCCCGCGATCATCGACACGGGGTCCTGGAACCGGGACAGGTCATGGGAGCGTCGCTGCGCGTAAGTGACCACAAGAGCCGCCGAGTCGGTACGCCTGCCCGCCCGCCCGGCCCGCTGCACGTAGTTGGCCGTCGTCGGCGGCATGTTGCGCAGCACCACCGACTGCAGCTCGCCCACGTCGACGCCGAGCTCGAACGTGGTGGAGCAGGACAGCATGTTGACCTCGCCCCGCAGGAACTTCTGCTGGATGTCCGCAGCTTCGAGGCTGGTCCACTGGGCCGTGTGCTCGCGGGCGACCAGGGGCACCGGCGTCAGCGACCGATAGACGGATCTGTAGTGATTGTCGTCCTCACCGGCGACCGGAACGGGGAAGGGTTCGAGCGTGCCCGTGCATCTCATCGTCGGGCAGACTCCACGGACGGAAACGGCCGCGACACGGCGGCACACTCCGCACCGGTACACGGGACTATCGACGGGCGAGAGCTTCAGCCACGTGTGGTCCACCTGCCGGACAGTCCCCAGACCGCGGACAGTCTCGGTCGCAAGCCACCCGTCACGTTGCCCGATGATCAGCTTCCAGCAGCCACGGAGCACGTCGTCCGGGTCGGCCCCGGACCCAAGCGCTGCGAGCACCCGCTGGACATAGTCCAGGCGCCGGTTGACACCGCGTGTGGGCAACCAGCTGAGCACCTTCCTGGTCGGCTCCGATCCATCCTCGCGAACGTAGAGTGGCCCGAGCCGCGGGGCGAATGCCTCATCTCGCGGATCGACCTCATCGGGCATGTGGAGCACCCCGGACTGGCGCAGTGTGCGAAGCAGTTCCGACAGCAGTCCCCAGCATTCGTCGTCGGACAGCCCGAGGGCTTTCAACCCTGCCGGGGCCGGCCACCGGGACTCGCGGTCCAGGTCAACACGGATCAGGCCCAGCCCTTCCATGGACTGGCGATCGTCCATGGCGACGAGTTCCTGCATGATCCACAGTGCGACCTCGCGTTCGCGCTGCTGGCGCGTCATCCGCCGCTCGAAGACGTGTACACGGGCGGCGGCCTTGGCGACGTGGAACGTCAGGTCCGCCACGCTGACCGCCTCGCCGTCGCGGTTTGCCGCCTGCAATCCTTCCAGGATGAGCCGCCGATGCTGGATGCTCGCGTAGCTCGACTCGAAGTATGGGGCGAAAAACGCTGCGGCCTGCCTGCTGTCGCTGAAGGACAGCAGCTTGCGGCCCTCTCCAGGTTGATCGGCGATCTCGTCCTTGCTGGCCGGCGGCAGCGCTTGATAGAGGGCGGTTGCCAATACGGCTACCGCCGCGTCACTGCCGCTCTCGAAGAGCCTGACCGAGCCTGCACCTCGCGCGCCGCAGACGCCGCAACCCTGTGGCGAGTCGTGGCGTGTGCTGATTCTGCGGACCGGCCAGAGCGAGGTCTCAGAACAATCTTGCCGCCAGCAGCCCAGCGGATGCTGGGACCCAGCGTGCAGTGCGCCACAGGTGGGGCACAGATAGGCCATGTCGGCCCTGATCTCGGGCGTGCCTTCGATGTCCTCGTCATCCTCGTCGGCGACCACCGGGGCGTCACCCAGAAGCAGCCATACTCGCTGCTCGTCCTGTCTGACCCTCGGCGCGAAGACATAACCACCGTCGGCGTGCCGTACCGCCCCGACCAGGTGGACGGCGCCGCAGCGTTTGCAGGCGCCGAACTCGAACACAGCGCCGTGGCAGGTGCCGCAGATCTCGCGGCGGCCCAGCGACACGTGCGGGCCGCTGCCGGTGAGGCAGGTGAAGGCGCCCTCGGTCGCCCGCGCGAAAAGGTGATATCGGGCCGACAGAACCGGCGAGCCCGAGTGGTCACGCACCTTGCTGCCGACGGCGACCACGGCTGCGAGCGACTCCTCCGGCCGGTCCGCGGGGTCGAACACCAGGTGCGCCAGCTCTCCGAACATCTGAGGGCCTGCGGCGAGACGCTCACGCAAGTCGGCCATACCCTGCTCGTGGGCGAGGACGACGCCAGGGTCGTCGCCGACGAAGCCGCGTTCCTTGGCCAGCACCAAGATCTCCGAGCCGGGGTCCTCCGCCTGGGCGAGCTGCCGGTAAAGCTCGGCCGGCAGCGGCCCCCAAAACGGCGCCACCGGGAACTGCACCCGGCTGGCACGCACGAGGTCCTGCCGAGAGACGTCCTCGGGAACCCACTCAAATGACGCGTCGAACAGCTTGGTGGCGAAGTCGGTGACGGCCGTGGGGTTGTCGCCCACGGTCGCACTCGTGGCGATGCACTGCAGGGGCTCGTCCGGTGCGACACGATCGTGCAGGCGGCGCAGCAGCATGGCGAGTTCAGCGGCCTTGGCGCCATCGTAGACGTGGGCCTCATCCAGCGCGATGAACCGCCAGCTCCGCCCCTCGAACAGATCCAGGTCGGCCGGGCGGAGCAACAGGTACTCGAGCATCGCGTAGTTCGTCAGCAGGATGTGGGGTGGGGCGGCCCGCATCTCGTCACGACTGAGCAACTCGTTCGGCAACCGCTGCGCACCCGGATTGAGCGCCTCGAACGTCTCCGCGGCTACGCGGGCGCTTCCTGGCGTGTCGCCGGTGTAGCGGCCAAATGTGATTTGCGGGACCTGCGCGAGAAGCTGCCGGAGGCGCTTTAGCTGGTCGTTGGCCAGCGCGTTCATCGGGTAGAGGAGCAGAGCCCGTACGCCAGGGCCGAGCTCACCGCGCGAATGCTCGGCGAGGAGGGAATTCAGGATCGGCAGCAAGAAGCTCTCGGTCTTGCCGGAGCCGGTACCCGTGGCGACCACGATGTTCCGCCCGCGCGTCGCCTTCCGCAGAGCCTGCTCCTGATGCCTGTACAGGGGCCGATCCAGCGGCTGCTCCGGCCCGCCCAGCGCTGCGAACGCCGGGTCGAGCACACCCTCCGTGATGAGTTGACGTGGGGTCGCCCCCGTCGCGTACGGCGGCGTGGCCTCCAGCAGCGGCCCCTTGGTGAGCATGGGGCTGCGGGTGATCTCCGCGGCCAGTGCCTCGGCGATGCGGGGCTCGCGGACCGGTAACAGGGAGCGCAGGTAACGGCGGTAGCTCTCGACGATCAGCCCGCTGGTGGACAACGCGTCCAAAGTATGGGTCACTGCATCTCCGTCTCCGCCTGGCCGACCAACAGCTCGGCCAGCACGAGATCAATGGTCACGAGATCGGGAGCGATGGCCGCCAGTCGCGTCCAGTCGGCCCGGAAGGTTTGCTCCGCCGTACGGCACTGCGCGTCGCCCCGGGCGGCAAGCCGGGCGACCATCGCGAAGGCGATCGACGCAGCAGGGAGGCTGCGCCACCCTGCTCGTCCGTCCGGATTCCTGCGCTGGTCAAGCTGCGGAAGGAGGTCTAACCGCTCGAGCCGGCGCAGCACAGCCTCGGCGGTCTTGACGGCGTACAAGGCCACGCTGCCGACCTCTCGCGCGGCCTCCTCGCCGCGCGCGTCGAACAGCCGCCGTGCCGCCGACGCACGGGTATCGGCGTCGAGAAGAGCCCGCGGGACGACGTTGGCAGCGCGCCAAATGCCTTCAATCTGCTGAGGCGTCATGTGGACCAGCCGGTCGGCGTCTGCCCCGAAGCGGCCCACGCCGGCGAACGAATCGACGCCATCGACCACGATCTCCCTGAATGCCTCGCCACACTGCCGCTCGGCTGCGGCGAAACAATCCTCGTCCTGCAAACCGCCCGCGAGCGCGGCGACCGCCGGGACGACCGGCCACATCCTCCTCGCCGCGTCCGCGTTCGCCAGGTCCGGTACGGCTGTCGCGGCCAACCCCGAGGAGATGATGCAGGCCAGAGTGCGCGCGGGCTTCAGGCCCAACCCGACCAGCGCGGTCAGGGCGTCGAAAGGACGCCGCTGGATCGGTCGCGAACAGGTCATGATGAACCGCTGCAGATCGGAGGCGGGCCGCAACCGTTCAGCCAGGTCGATCATCGTCCAGACACGCCACAGGCCGTCGACTTCGTGGGGAAAGTCGCCTTCTCCCGAGATGAAGCGCGACAGCGCCGTCTCCTCCGGGTCATCGGAGATGACGTGTCCGTCTCCGCCCACCATGAGGTACTGCTTGGGCCAGCGTGGCCACTCCACGGGCACCCACGGGTCGTCCACCTGCAACAGCACCAGCAGCGGCCCGGCATCGCGCAACTCGACAGGTAACGGGACCGACCCGTCAGCACCTACCGGCTCGACTATCGGCTCGCGCCAAGGCGCGGTGGTCGGATAGATGCCCGCCGTGAGCCCGTCCACCGGCACATGGTTGATGAGCCGGAGGTGATCTCCCTCGCGTTCAGCCCCGTATGCGAGCTGGCGCGGCCGTACGCTCCCAACACGGATGACGTCGCTGCCGACCTCAAGGAGAAGGTCGGCCTGCTTGTGTTCGGCAACGGTGTCGGCGATCTTCACGAGGTCGAACCGGGCCGTCCCCTCCTGCGGCCGCCCGCTCGCCGGCAGGTCCTGTACAACATTGCCCCCGACGACGACGTGCAACGAGGGCAGCGCGGAACGTGTCTCGGGCACGCGGACGAGCAGGGCTCCCGGTGCATCGGCGAACGAGTCGGCGGGTATGCGCAGCGGTCCAGCCCGCCAGATGGGCGGCTCGGCCTCTCGCTCATGCATGACCTCGACGCGAGGCGGTGTGACGACCAGCGGCTCCGTCTGCTCACCAGTCCGGTACTCGGCGATCGCCGCCAGCTCAGCGGAGCCGTAGGAGATGGCCCGTGGCGCTGCCTGCGCCCCGACTGCCGCGGTGAGCTCCGCCTTCCCCTGGGCGAGCCCGGCCGCGCCGAAGAGGCGCACCCGCGGAGTGAATCGGGCGCCAAGCCCTTCCGCGACGAAGACCGTCCGCTTTGCCCCGCGGCCCAGCGGTCCGCGGACCACGATGTCGAAGGCTCCCAAGACCGGGCGGCTGGGGAACGCGTCTTCGATCTCGGTGATCGACAAGGGGCCGCTGATCGTGTGGCTGCCGGACATGACCGCCTCGTCGCTTCCGACCCGGCGGACGTCGACCTGCCAGGTCGTCTCGGCTCCCTCCTGGCCTGGAAGCCAGACCTCCGGCATCCGCGCGTAGACGGGACTCCCGTACGGCGTGGTCACACCGGCGACGGGATCACCCGTCACGATCCGCGGACGCGTATAGCCGCGGACGGGCCTGCGGCTGCCGGGAAGCTCGGTCAGCCCGAGCGACCGGACGCCTTCCAATGAAACTTGCCGCAGCCGCCAGCCTGTCCAGCCCAGCGGCAACTGTCCCTCGATGGTCACGGCAAGCGGGCCGTCCGTTGTGAGCTCGTGCTCGCCGGGATAGACGACCCAGACCACGTCCGGCGGCAGTGGCATCGTCGCGGGAAGCCGTCTGCCATCCTCAGCGAACACCAGCATGGGCGCAGCCGGGTCAATCACCTGCAGCTCGGTTTGGTGCTGCCAGCCCGCCAGCGCGACGACAACGGTCCGCACCGGCTTGAGCAGGCTGAAGTTCGTGGCGGGCGCGGCCTCGGCCACCCCCACCCACTGGGCACGGCTGCGCACGGTGCTGGTGACGCCGTCGGCTGTCACGGTCCATGTCGCCAGACCGTCAGGGGTGTCACCGACCGCAGGCAGGATTACCTCGACGCCACGACCGAACGGATCGAGCGCGATCCGGGGCCGTTCCGCCCTGGTGCGGCTCTCCCCCGATGAGCTCGGAACGCTGAGGTCGAGCTGTCGCTCGGCCGCCAGTTCCTGGGCGCGGGCCAGCACCCGGGGTGGCAGCGCAACGCCATCGAGGTCCGGAGCCGGATCCCTGAGCCGGTCGAGCAGGTCGAAGGTGCGCTCCACGAAGTCCAACGCGAACTCCGTGCCGTGCTGCAGGAACCTGCGGGCCGGCACATCGAGGTTGTCGAGCCGGTGTTCAGTCCCGGGCGCCGTTGCCCAGGCAAGGAACGCCTCGGCGTCGAGCCCCCGGTCGCTCGCTCTGCGATGGGCGATGAGGCGGAAATAGTCCTCCAGGCAGTACGTGGGAATGCCCGTGTGCATGAGGATCGGGCCGACGTACGGCATCGGCATGCCCTGGAACGTCGGCATGCCAAGGGCGTCGACCGCGTTGGCGAAGCCCTTACCCCAGGTGGACTGTTCCTCAGGCAGCCCCCGGTATCCGACGGCGGTCCAGAGATCTCGCCAGAACTCCCCGCGCCGGTAATGGCGGGCGGCGACGGCCGTCATGGCCACGGCCACGCAGGCAGGCCATCGCGTGAAGAAGGTGTGCGGCTTACGCCCGCTGGCGAGCCACTTCGCGTAGACCCTGCCGAGGACCGAGGCGACCTGCTCGCTGTGCCCGTCCTTGATGTCGACCTCAGCGACCAGGGAGGAGCCACGCAGCCGTCTGGACCATGCCGCCTCCCGGCGGTTGAGCAGCTCGGTAGCGCCGACCTTCCTGGCAGGACTTCCGTCTTCAGCCTCCGCCATTTCAGACTCGACGCGATCAGTCATGACAAGTACCACTATTTCCTAGAGGTGGATCATTCGATGTTGGTGACGGGGAAGGGGATCGGCTCGACTTCCCAAGGACGAGGTTCGACACCGGGACACTGTGACAGCGGCTGGGCGTCGCCCTTCTCGCGATCCAGCGTCTTGCGCCAGGACTCGATGGTCCCCGACACGAGGAACGGCCCGATCGGAATCGTGAGGGTGTCGCTCTCGACGCGGATTGGGACGATCTCCTTCGATATTTCGATGTCGCTGTCCAATCCGCCGTCGGCGGCCTCGATGGCGGCTTCGAGTTCGGCCAGGCCGAGCGAGCCGGTCCATTCGAAGCCCTCTCCGGTGGCCCTGGCCACGATCTGACTGGAGTCCCACGAGCTCTGGAAGAGCTGGAACTCCAGAGCACAACCCGCGAGGGGATCCGCCGCGGTCACGTCCTCGTCCAGCCACTTCGGCCGGTAGCGGTCGATCAGTGCGGACATCGCGTCGGCCAGCAGCGCCCGACGTGCGTTCAGGAAGTCCCGGTAGGCGTCGGCGTGCCGCAGGTGCTCGTCGTAAGGCACGAAGTGCGCGGCCAACTCCGCCTTGGTCAGCGGCTGCTTCTGGTCGGTGAAGTAGTCGCTCGGAGACCGGTCGCTGATCCTTCGATTCGCCGTACCGGAGATGAACGCCAGGTTGGCCAGGTCATTGATCTCGGTCTTGCTGTAGCTGCCGGGGTGATTCTTCAGGGTGGCCTGCGGATGGATATGGTGGTATTCGAGCTTCTGGCCGGATTCAGCCGTAGCGGAGATCTCGGTGCCGTACCACCAGTCGTGTGCGCCGGCGTGCTTGGCGCCGAGGTAGCTGAGGAAGAAGTACGGGCTGCCGACTGTGCGGCCGACCAGATCCTGAGGAGTCACCTCGATGCGCGCGCCTCGGACGCCGAGGTTGCCCAGCAGCTGCTTGACCGGCTCACTCTCGCGCGCGGCGGGAATGTCCTGACCCAGTCGGGTGTCAGCTGAACTGCTGTAGCGGTTGCGGATGTTGGCGAGCAGGAACCAGTAGATGATGCCGTTGGCCGTGTCCTCGTCCATTGGCTCGTCCGGGCGCTCGCCGAGCAGCACGATGAGCGGAAGCAGCGCGACGTGCGAGGGGATGAGGTTGCTGTTGCTGACCTTGAGATTCTCGCGGAGCAGTGGGATGAGGTGACGCAGGCCCCGCTGGACGGTGGCCCAGCCGGCCTCAAGTTCCTCATCGCTTGCCGCGATCAGCCGCCCGTGTGACCACGTGGACAGGCCGCGGCCCAGCACCGTGCCCGTCAGCGCACGAGTGAGGAACGTTATATCGAGATCCTGGTAGTGCTTCTTGGCCCACTCCCTGGCCTCGGCCTCCAGTTTCTCCAGCGTCCCCGGCCAGCGGGCCGAAAGCGTGGCCAACGCGAGGTCACTCGTCTTAAGCGGGCGCCCGCTGTTGACCCGGACGAAGATCTGCGCGATCTCGTCGTATGGAAAGTCAGTGAGGATCTCCATGTGGAACGCCCTGGAGCGGATCGCTGCGAGCCTGCCCACGCGCTCCCCGATGAGATCTGGGTCGAGCGAGGGAACAGCCTCGTGAAGCCTGCCGACGAGGGGAAACTGTTTAGCCCCGGGCCGGACGATTTCATAGACCTTGATCCACCGCGGGTCCTTCTCGGTAGCTGCGCTCTGGTTCTGGAACGCCTCGGTCTCGACGTTGAACACAATCTGCGCTTCCCGATGGTCGTTGAGCACCCGGTGCAACGAGGTGAGGCGCTGCTGCCCATCGAGCAGGTACAGCGGCTGGACGGCGGGCTTGTCCTGCGTTTCACCGATCGCCACCCGGCGGGTGGCCGGTGCCTCGTTCGTCTTCCAGAACAGCAGCGACCCAGTCGGATAACCGCGGTAGAGCGACTCCACCAGCTTTGCGACCTGAGTCGGCTTCCAGACGTAGCCGCGCTGGATCTCGGGCAGGAGGATCTCCTTGCTCGAGATCTGGCCCACCAGGGTCTGGACGTCTTTTTCTGCCTTCTCAACCGGCATGCGAGCTCCGTGGATCAGTTGGGGGCCTGACAGTACGTGATCAGCCGTTGCTTCCGGCTCCTTAATGAATCGATCTGACCTCATGCTTGATTACAGAAAGTGGTGATCACAGCTAGCGCAGCTCATCACCGTAGTGAGAAGCCCCGCGTGCCATCGCCGCTCGTAGTTGGGCCAGAAGTCTCGTGGCGCCAATCTTCTTTAGGCGACTCGCAGTCACGGGGGCTGCTCATCGCGAGTTGCTTTTCGGAGCAGAAGACTTGGAGGCATCAGGCATGGCGGCTTCCCGTAGAAGGCATGTGTGCGCTCCACCTCCCGTAACCACGCCAGCTCAAAAGCCTTGGCAGTCTGGGGCACCTGAAACCCCAGTCCTGTCAAAACCTGGGGGAACCTGGGATTCACATCCCCACCGCTTGTCGTGATCAATGCGGACAGCATCGGTTGCGTGGTAATCGTGGATTTATCCAAGAGGATGAGTACATGAATCCACAGGTCGGCCTCCTCCGAAGGCGTCGGCGCCCCGTAACCTCTAAAATTCGATAGGAGTTCCCACGTAATCGTAACCTGCTGACGGGCCACCTGAGTCAAGACATACCGAATGCGCTCAGCCAATCGCCCCGCCGCCCTCGTTTTCGAAGAAACGAGTGAGTCTTCAGCAAGGTTGCCTAATTCCATCCGACGAGAGGGCTCATCTGTTACAAGCTCTTGGCTAGATCCCGCCAACCACTCAACGGCCATGTGGAGACGGTTACGCTCATAAGAAAGCCTTTCATCAGGCAATTGCTGAAGGATGCGCATCGCCTCATCAAGAAGAACTTGAGCACCTTCAACTGTGCCAACTCGCTGCGCATTCTGAAGTCTGTCGACGAGGCTTCGCAGCCGCCTGCGATCTTCCATGGTGGCCGCGACATCGGCGGTGCGCTCATCCGGGCGAGGCGAACGTGAAGAAGTAAGAGGCTCGGGTAGTTCCTGGACAGGAAGGGCGTTCAGCCACGCCTCGTGATCATCAAGCACTCTACGTTCATACTTGTGATCGAGGGCACCGGGCGCTGACGCCAAGATCTCTCTGAGCTCGCCAATGTATCCGCGGACAGCACGTATGTCGTTCTCGGCCTTGGCCTTCTGGATCTTCTTATCGAGATCGAGTGCCTTATTTCGAACAGTCCACCAGACCTCCGCGGGGCTAGCCGTACCCGCCGTCAAGCGTCGGCGATACTCGTCGATCTTCCCGCTCTCGCGCCAAAATCTTGGCCCCAAGACCGCCTTGGTGGAAAGTAGTTCCGCGTCCGCCTCGAGCAACTCCATAAAGAGCTGCTGATTGTCGTCTCTGTAAGCCTTACGAAGGGCATCGATCAGTGTATTGAGCTTCCCTCGGAGCACCTCCTCCCCATCTGCGGTCTCTCGGACTACGGAGGTCGTCGCAGATACTGGTCCCTCGACTGGCTTCGTCGCTAGCTCGGCAGCTCCAACAGACACACTGGGCAGTCCGGCAGCCCGCTCCTCAGGCTCTCCAATCTGGACAAGCCCCGCACTGAAGATCGTCCATGCTGGTCTGGGCTGGCCTTCGAGAACCCTCGCATCGATCGTGGCGGGTTCAACCAGCTGATGCGGGGCCTCCGCTACCAAGTCGACACCGTCGGGGATCATGATTCGAGCAGTGACTTCTACAATCCCGACTACTGTCACGTCGGCAGGGACGGCATATGAGTTCGGCGGGATACCGGGGCCGCTGATCGCCTTGGTGGTGCTCTCCCGTGGCCGGACGATGATGTCCTTGACTGCCAAAGGGAATCCCGGGAGAGCTGGAGTCGTCCTTTCGGCGGGAGGTCGCCGGCTGGCCCGAACCTTGCGCAGGAGTGGTGTCACGACTCCCTTCGCGGTGATCTCGCAGTCGTCCAGGCTGCTCCACTCAAG
This sequence comes from Planotetraspora thailandica, assembly GCF_016863335.1. Classification (GTDB taxonomy): domain Bacteria; phylum Actinomycetota; class Actinomycetes; order Streptosporangiales; family Streptosporangiaceae; genus Planotetraspora; species Planotetraspora thailandica. The sequence goes on along the minus strand of NZ_BOOR01000033.1, from coordinate 47,869 downwards.
GTCGCCATCGCTGGTCTCCGTGCCGACCTTGACGACGCGTGCGCCTCCTTTCCCCTCCTCGCATCGGACCCGCAGCGCATAGCCGTCACGCTCAAGCAGATACCTGCTGGTTCTGGTCGCAGTGGGGCCGAGCATCCAGTCGACGTGCCCGAACTGGGCGCGCAGCACGTCGTCCTGTTGCTCCCATTCATCGGCAGAAAGGTTGACGAACTGGACCTTGATGGCGGACTTGGTCTGACGACGACGGACGAGTAGATCAATGCACCGTCCAGCCTCGAGCCGTCCCTCGAAGCGGGGCAGCTCGGTCAGGCCCGAGCTCAGACCTCGATGGATGAAGAGATGGTCGGCACTGTCCGCGCCGAGGTAACGGCGCTCACATTCGGGGGCCATCCCCTTGGTGTCGGGGAAATGCGCGAAGTGACAGACCCGGTCACCGTAGAGCTTGTCCATCAGCCGCCAACCGCAGCCGCCGATCAGTACACCGCAGTAGAACTTTCGCCCTCGGTACCTGGACAGGTACGCTTCCGCTTCCTTGCGCTCGGTCGGCAGCGACAAGCCACGGTCGGAGTCAGGGCTGCCGAGCACTGCGGTCTGCACTCGGCGAGTGTCTTGCACCATTCATCCTCACCAAGGTCTCAACGTGCCGGTTGCGGCGCTAGACGGGTACGGGCGATCGGACACGGGCCGGATCACGCCGGCCCGTGCCAGTTCACCGATCCTCGAAGCCGAACTGGTCGAACTTCAGCACCTTGGCGTTCTCGGAGACGATGCGGACCTTGTCCTCGGGGAATCCGTCGGCCCGCTTCGCCCTGATCTCGATGGCGAGCTCCAGCTCGACGCCGTCGACCGCACTCAGGTGCTGGACGAGCTCGGTGTAGATCTTGGTGAAGCTCTTCTGCGGCAGTTCGGGGTTGAGCTTGACCGCGCCGAAGAACCGGACGTTCTTCGGACCGGGCGGCGTGACGTCTCCACCACCCGGCTGGCCGTCGCCCGTCTGGCCGGTGGACCCGCCGGTCTGCCCATCACCACCGCCGCTGCCTGAGCCGTCCCCACCGCCCGCATTACCGCCACCGGCACCTCCGGCACCTCTGCCAGCCGGCACTTGCTCTGCCTCCCGCTGGGCGATCGCCAAGTCAGGCCTGACAAGCAGCGTGCCGTCCGTGATCTGCCCGAACCGGCCTGTCGGCGGCACAGCCAGGCCCTCGAAGCGCGTGCCGTCGTAGCCTGTGGCGAGGGCGAAGCCGGTGGCCTCCCAGTCGAACTCGTCCAGCCCGGCGAGAATGCCGCTGTCGAGCACGCCCCGGTCGCGCAGCCTGGGCAGATACGGGTACCTGCAGTAGTAGCTCCACAGCTCCTCGACGGAGATGTGGCCCCTCTCCCAGACGCTGGCCAACGGCCCGTCCAGGTTGCCCCGGATGACGGAGGCCGCCTGCACGGTCCGAAGCGCGTCACGCTGCCTCAGTTTGGCGCTGACCCGCTCAGCAAGCCTCTCCTTGCTGCCATCGGCCTTCTCCGTCTGCAAGGTGATATGCGCACCCGGCTGCTGATCGGGCACGAACGCCCAGTGATACGTCTCGCGGATGCGCAGATCGACGGTCTCGTCGGCGTTGGTCAACCGGGTATCCACCTGCTTGGACTGCTGAACCGTGAGGTCCAATTCCTCCTTCCGCCCGGCGATGTTGTCCCAGGCCAGATACTCCCGGACAACTTCGCCAAGCTCCTCCATCCGCTTGGCGTCTCCGGCCAGGAAAACGAGCATGTTCCGATTGATCCGCTGCGAGGATCCCCGAGCGTCGAGCACGTTCTGTGCGAAGACGCGGGCCGAAGAATTGTCGTCCCCTTTGGCGTGCACGAACTTCGGATGCACGATCATCAACCGGGCGTCACCGCTGTCAGGCACATCCTGGCTGTCGTCAGTGACATGGACCGCCGCGAAGTCGCCGCGGACCTTGGGCTCCTTGGAGCGCAGCCGCTTGACGATCTCCAGCCACACGTCCTCCTTGTACAGCCGCTCGGCATAGTCCTTCGCGGTGCGAGTGACGGACGCCTGCGTGTCGTACCAGTAACGAGCACCGTCCACATAGAGGAAGGTCGCCCGATCGGTGAGGACGTGCAGTGCAGAGCCGAAGTTGCCGACGACGTCGCCGGGGATCGCCACACCAAGCCAGAGGTTCTGCTGTTCGATGCCCTTGTGCTGCTTAGTCAGCGTCGGTGCGGCCCCGAGGAACAGCGTTCTGGCAAGGCGCCGCGTCAACGCCCGCTTGCCGAAGACGGTGCGTTCCTTGTCGATCTGCACCGGGGTCGCTGTCTCGCTGTCGACATCGGTTTCCAGCACGGTCTTCCAGTTGTCCTGGAGGTACTGCGTGAGCTCGCTCGCCACCGCTGGGTCGTTAAGCGGGACCGATCCCGGCATGATCAGAGGCCCGGCATCCTGCGCCACCCAGAGCTTGTGGATCACCGTGCTCATCAGCCGCAGCACACCACGAGTCCGCTGGAACCTGTCCAGCGTCGACCAGTCCTCATACAGGCGGTCGAACAACTCAGGATGGATGGGATAAGCGTTGACGATCCGCTGCTCGTACGACGTCTCCGAGCACTCCCGGGGGAACTCACCCTTGTGGTCGTTGTAGAACTTCCAGAACTGCTTGGCGATCGCCCCGATCTCGGCCTTGGCTTTGGCGTCGGGTTCCTCGAACAAACGCCGCCGTACGATCTCGAACGACTCGTGCGCCCGGGCTGGCTGCCACTGCTGCGCAACGCGGCGGATGACGTTCTGGAGGCGGTCCAGCGCTGCCTGACCGTTGACACCGCCGACCTCCAATGCGCTCCCCATGATCCCATTCTCCGTCTCGCCGCGGCTCGAAGCGGGAATGGAAACGACGAGTAGCGCTCCGGGGACTGCTTTCGCCGCCTCGGTGATGGTCTGGGCGAACGTGAACTGAGTGTCGAAGGTCCCGGCTGCGAGGTCATCGCGGCCGAAGAGTACTCGGGCGTACGCAACCCACTCATCGATGAGGATCAGACAAGGCGAATAGGCCGCAAGGAGCTGCCGCAGCGCGTCCCCCGGGTTCGTGTGCGCCTCGTCGGCCACCCGGACAATCTCGTACGCCTCCCGGCCGCCGAGTTGCCAGGCGAGCTCACCCCAGAGTGTGTGCGTGTGGATGCCATCGTCATGCGTCACACCCGCCGCCGGATCGATGTGGTTGCCCACGAGCGCAGCCCGACTGACCCTCCCACCGACCGCGCTGGTGTCGGCGTCCCGCAACAGGTCGACGACCTCCTGCGGGAACTCGTGCATGGGCGTGCCGGAGAAGATGTGCCACAGGGCAAGCATGGAGTGAGTCTTGCCGCCGCCGAAGTTGGTCTGCAGGTTCCAGACCGGGGTGGCGTTCATGTCCCCGCCTACCCGGGAGACGGCCCTGCGAACGAGATCTTGCAGACCCTCGGTGAGGTAGGTGCGGCGGAAGAACTGGATCGGATCGGTGTACTCCTCGCTGGTGCTCTCCCCGATCGACACCATGTGGAGGTCGGCGGCGAACTCGGCGGCGTCCAACTTGCCCGCGGCCACATCCGGATGCGGATTGACGATTTCGCGCCACGGCTTGAGGCCGTTCGCATCGATGATGGGCATCGAGGTGACCACGCTGGTTGCCTTGCGGGTCTCGCTGTCATAGACGCTGCGCTGGTGGTCCAGCCGCAGCTTGCGCACCTCCTCTGCCCGGTCCATCGCGCCGACGGCGGTGAGCAGCCGCTCCATCGTGTCGAGCGCCCGGTAGGTGTCGTCAGCGGAGAACGGCTTCGTGTGCGCCCACTTGTTGCCGACCTCCTTGAGCTCGCCGGCGAAGTTTTGCTCCACCCGGGAAAGCCGGTCCTTGAAAACGCGCCACTCCTCGACGATGACTCGGAGCAGGAACCGTACGTCGGTCTTCTCGTAGACCTTGTTCGTCCCGTGCTTGGCCGCGTCCCGGGCCTGGAGGACCTCCACCCAGTCCTTGCTGCCGGGCATGGCCATGTCCATCATCATGTCGACGAAAGGCTCCAGCCCCGCCCCGAGGATCTCCAGCCCGCGGCCGATCCTGTCCCTGTTGCTGAATGCCATTGTCGTCAGTCCTCTTCGGGGGTGAGGTCGAGGGTTTGCTGCGCGTTACTGATCGGTGCGGCATAGCGGGACGCCTTCTCGATCTCCGGCCAGGCCGTGCCGAGCCCGTTGAAGAGCAGCGCGGTCTGGGCCCAGTTGCGCCGCTCACAGATCGAATAGAGCAGGTAGGCGAGTTCCTTGGCGGTGTCGAGATCGATGCGACGCTTCGCGGCGGCCATGAGTTGCCCAGCGGCTTCGATACCCTGCTCGTCGAGCCGCTTGGCGAGATGCATCACGACTTCCCACACTGAGATCCGGTCATCAGCCTGTGGGTCGTAGCTAGCAGGAAGCTCGCTCGAACTGAAGAGCTGCACAACACCGGCTCGCGCTTTCAGCACCCCAGAGCGGTCAAGACCAGCGACAGATGTATCCATGGCCTTGGACAACGTCTCGGCCTGGCCGAACTTCCCCTCGTCGAAGCCGTGGGTCTCGAACCACTTGATGCAAAAGCGAGTATCGGAATCGAAGTCCCCCTCCTGTTCCGACAGGACTTCGGCAAGGATCTGGTTAATGAGGACGAGCGCCGCACGAACACCCATTGGTGAGCCATCCGACTCGGTCACCCGCGCATACCGGGAGAATACGGCCATACCCGGCCCAATGGCAGCCTGTGCAAGGTCCACGGGAGCGATGCCGCCCTGCTGAAGATCACGTAAAGCATCCGGAAGTTCTGCCTTGAGCGCGTTAATCAGCCCTCGTCGATCAATCTTCGCCGCGCCCTCGAAGCGAGGCCGGCATGCCAGGACCACCGAGGAGGCCAGTGCATTGCTGTCGAAGCTACGCATCCTGTTGCCCAACTCGGTCCGAATTGGCCACGTAGCGGTGACCGTCCATCCTGACCGAACCATTCCTTCAAGCAGAGTCTCCCATCCTGTCGAGGCCTCGCCGCCATCGTCACTCTCAGATTGTTTGAAAGCATAGAAAACCGTCATCGGATAAGCATTTAGAGCGCCCGCCCGAACGTTTTCGAAGACCCGTTGGAATCCCTGCTCAAAGAATCGGTTCGCCTCATCCCTTCCGCCCCGGCGGAACGGATCAGCTACGAGCTCATCGGCCTTTGGTGTTAGCATCGTCCCCAAGAGATCAGGGAATGCAGACCTAAGCGAACGGCGCAGCCAAACGTAAAAGAAGTCGGATAAATCTGCATATCCCACATTATCGTAGTATGGCGGGTCAGTGGAGACTAGTACACCATCATAGGAGCGCGATGAGGCACTGATTTGTCTAACCTCTGACGCTCCACTAACTGGAGCCGCCTCCAAAGGTTTGATGAGATTCGTCAAACTAACTAGGAATGCCCCCGCTGCAGAGCCGAAAGGCTGAGTTTCTGCATAGTCCCAAACCATCGGAATCGCCTGGCGTCCAAACATTCCGATCGCCTGGTCCATTGTGGGCTTCCATCTGCAAAGAGTATTGCTTATATCCGTAATCTTGCTCATCCCTAATGCCAGGTAGGTGGCCACTGAATCAGCGTACGCTTGAGCACTAGAGAGAGCGGCGTCATCATGCTGAAGTCCGACCGCGAGGAAATCGGCTAGAACCCTTCCCCGAGCATCGCTAACAAGGTCGCTAAACGTCGTCAGCCCGACGAGCTGGCGATTGGTGAATAGGTCTGCCCACGCGGTCATCCCGTAGCCTTGGACGCGAAAACCAAGGGCCTGCTCCGGAAGTTCACCCTCAGGTACGTCATCAGGGCGAGGCACGTAAGCAACTCGCTCATGTTCTTCGGTAGGAGGAAGGTAGTGACGCATCCTTGGGCCCTCCGCAGCGACGGCCATAAGCTGCGCCCCAATCCTTTTAGCCTTTCCTTCATCCCGTATATACGTAAGTGGTACGGGGTCGTTGCAGATCATGCACACGGCACCAGTACGGCCGACCGTGCCTTCACGAGCCTGTCCCTTGGGTCCCCGAATCTCGAAGCGGACGCGCTTGCCCTCAACGATCGGCTCAACGTAGCGCTCTTTGCCCTTCTTCTTACCGAGCCAGAAGGAGCGAACTAGCGGCATGGTGCCGCCGCAAGCAGGGTTCGGACAGGTGACCGTTCGGGCCCAGATCCAGGCGATGACGTTGCCCTCAGTGCCATCCCCCAGCTTCGCCTTGGGATAGAGGTGACCTATGCGCTTCTCGGCCTCGTCGCACATCCACTGGCCGTAACGGCGAACGTCCTCGGCGAGACCAGATGCGCCGGGCCACTCTCCCATCCGGGATTCGGCCGCACCGGGAAACACCGGAGGCTGGCCCGCCCACTTCGGTGGGATCTCGATAAGTGCCTTGTTGATGAGCACCGCGACCGGGTTCAGGTCGGAGGCGTGCGTCTCCAAGCCAAGGCGCTGCGCTTCCAGCGGGATCGAACCGCCTCCAGCAAAGGGATCGAGGATTGGCGGGGGATTGCCGTCGCAGGACTTCAGGATCTCCTCGTACGCCTGCTTATAGAGCGCCTTGTCGTTGATGTTGTCCCAGTCGACCAGGCGCTCAATGATGTTGAAGAGGCGCTTGCGCTCAAGAGCCACGTCTTCGTCGCTACGGAACTTGTCACGATGCGACGAGGGGTCGTCCACGAGCTGGGCGAAGAGCACAGCCCGGCAGGCGGCAAGTGGCCGGCGGGCCCACCACAGGTGGAGTGTGGACGGGTGACCGTGCCTGATCGACTTCTCACGAGCCGACTGCTTGTTGATCTCCTCAAGCGGCAGCGCCACCTCGATCAGTTTGCGCCGGTATCCACCCGTTCCGGTCTCAGTACTCATACCGGTGCTCCTCCTCGTGCCCATTCCTTGTTCCAGTCGCCAACCAGGTCAGTGGCGGAGAAATCGCCAAAGTCCACATCCCTGAAGGGATCGGCTACGTACCGCACCTCGTCACGCTCCGGTCCGTCCGGATGCACGCTGACGAGCGCAAGCCGGAAGTTGGAGCCCGAGTTCTTACCTGTCAGGACTTCCGTTCGTGTGACGTGGAAGTCCTTTGCATCGTTTACACGGCCTTTGATTTCGATGAAGATCCAGTGGTCGTCGACGGTCCGCGACCTCACGTCGAAGCCGGGGTTGTTGTGCGGCATCTCTTCCGGGAGCCGGCCGAGCTTGCGCTCCTCGGCCAGCACGCGGTCGACTGCGCGGCGCTCCACGGCCGCCGTCTCACGCGCGTACGCCTCCACCGGGCCATCACGCAGGCCCATCAGCCGGTCCAGCAGGCCCTGCGGCACGACCAGCGCGGCCCCGGCCACCGATGGCGCCTTGACCTGGAGCAGTTGGGCCCGGTCGAGGTCGGCCATCCTGCGCTCCAGCCGGGCCTCCAGCGCCCGGGCGCGCTTCTCGGCAGTCTCCGGGCGGAGCTTCAGCACCTTGCCCGCCAGCTCGGCGTCGAGCAGGTCGGCGTGCCGGGTGTCCCAGTAGTTGATCTCCTGGAGTAGGCGCTGCCGTACCAGAGAGCGCGTCCGCGCGGTCTGGGCGGCGAGGCGCTCGCGGAGCTCGCCGATGAACGTGGCGAGCCCGTGCTCGACCGCCCACGCGACGGCGACGTCCTCCACACCGCCGGCCAGCCAGTCCTGGTCCAGCACCGCACCGACAGCCGCACGCTCCTGCTCAGTCGCGGGCGCGTAGTCCAGGTACGGCGCGGCCCCGGCCGTACGGGCCGAGGCTGGGCCGATCTCGACGAAGTCGAAGCGTTTGGCGATGACGCGTGCGTCGCCGTCGGCGACCTCCTGGGAGACCGCGACCAGCAGGTGCGGCTCCTCTCCGACGTCGCGCCGGTCGACCAGCACAGCGCCCTGTTTGAGCTGCGTGCCGTACCGCTCGATGACCAGCGAGACCACCGCGTCGAGCAGTGGGTGGCCGGGGGCGAGCAGGCCGGCGCGGGGCCGGCCGGGCGGCCGGACCAGGTCGCGGTCGAACGTGACGCGCTCGTAGCGGCGCAGGACCGGGACGCCCACCCTGATCTGGCGATCGTGCTCGACCAGGTCGCCCGGCACGTGCGTGATCTCGTAGCGGCCCGACTCCCGTTCAGAGATGCGCCCGCCGAGCAGCTTGAATGCCGCGAGGAAGAACGCCTTGACGTAGTGCGGCTGCAGGCGGCGGGCGCGGGCCTCCTCCATGCGCAGCCGCCACGCGGCCACATCGCTCTCGTCGAGCTTGTGGTGCGCCAGCGACCGCTCGGCCATCAGCTTGTCGAGGCCCTCACCGACGGAGGCGTCGATGACCTGGTTGAGCCGGTCGCGGACTTCCGGCCGGTCGCCGTACTGGATGGCCTCCATGAGGAGCTTGCGCAGCGGCTCACCCTGGAACGCCTCGCCGAGGACGTCGAAGACCTTCCCCTTGTACGCGCGGCGCTGCTCGTCGATTTTGTCGAGGAGGCGGACGAATACAGCGCCCTCTCGGGTGTCGACGGCGACGAGGTTCCACAGGTGGCAGACCTCGGTCTGGCCGATGCGGTGGATGCGGCCGAAGCGCTGCTCGATCCGGTTCGGGTTCCAGGGGAGGTCGTAGTTCACCATGAGATGGGCGCGCTGGAGGTTGAGGCCCTCCCCCGCCGCGTCCGTGGCGACCAGGACCTGACAGTCCTTGTCCTGGGTGAACAGCTCCTTGATGCGGCGTCGCTGGTCGCGGGAGACGCCGCCGTGGATCGCGACCACGGCTTCATCGCGGCCGATGAGACCCCGAATGCGGTCGACCAGGTATTCGAGCGTGTCCTTGTGCTCGGTGAAGACGATCAGCTTACGTGGGCCACCGTCAGTGTCGCGGATCAGAGCATGGCTTTGCAGCAGCTCCGACAGCTCGGTCCACTTGCGGTCGGTGCCGAGGTTTCGCACGCGGCGGGCGACCTCGACCAGGTCGGCGAGGATGCCGATCTCCTTGTCGAGCTCGGCGACGGTCTGGGCCGTGGTCGCGGCGTCGACGACGTCGTCTTCGAGCTCCTCGACCTCGGTGCTGGGCATGTCGTCAAGCTCGGTGTCCAGGTCGGTGACGTCCTTGCCGAGCAGTACGGCCAGGCGCAGCTTCAGGCGACCATCCGGCTCGTGGCCGCCGGTGGACAGCTCGTGGCGCAGCTGCTGGAGGCGCTTGTGGCGGCGTTCGAGCGATTTGAGGATCGCCTCGGGGCTGGAGGCGAGGCGGCGCTGGAGGACCGTGAGCGCGAAGCCGACCGTATTGCCGCGGCGCCCCTCCCCCTGCGCGGCGAGCTGCTGGGCCTTGCCCATCTGCTCACGGACATACTCGGTGACGACCTCGTAGAGCTCGCGCTCAGCGTCGGAGAGCTCGTAGGGGACGGTGTAGGCGCGGCGCTCGGGAAACAGCGGCTTGCCTTCGAAGGTGAGCAGGTCTTCCTTCACCATGCGCCGCATGAGACCGTCGGTGTCGTTGGAGCTGATGCCCTCGCGGTATTTACCCTCGAACCGGTCGGAGTCGAGCAGGCCCATGAAGAGCTGGAAGTCGGCCTCACTGCCAGCGTGCGGGGTCGCGGTCATCAGCAGCAGGTGCCGGGCATGGCGGCCGAGAAGTTCCCCGAGCTGGTAGCGCTTGGTCTTCTTCAGCTCCTCGCCGAAGTATCGGGCGGACATGCGGTGCGCCTCGTCGACCACGACGAGGTCCCAGTCGCTCTGGCTGAGCTGCTCCTGCAACTCGTCGCTCCGGGAGAGCTGGTCCATCCGGGCGATCAGCAGCGGATGGCGCTCGAACGCGGTCTGGTCGAGCTGCTCCTCGACGAGCTGGCGGGTGAGCAGGGTGAAGCGCAGGCCGAACTTTTCGAGCAATTCCTCCTGCCACTGCTCGACCAGGCCACCGGGGGCGACGATCATGCAACGTTCCAGGTCGCCCCGGAGCATCAGCTCTTTGATGTAGAGCCCGGCCATGATGGTCTTCCCGGCGCCCGGGTCGTCGGCCAGAACGAAGCGCAGCGGGGACCGGTCGAGCAGCTCGCCATAGACCGCCTGGATCTGGTGCGGCAGCGGCTCGAGGTCGCTCGTGGTGACGGCGAGCATCGGGTCCAAACGCGCGGCCATGCGGATGCGCAGTGCCTCGGCGGCCAGCTTGAAGAGCGCGCCCTCGCCGTCAAAGGCGTAGGCAGCCGATTTCTTGCGCAGGACTAGCCGGGACTCGTGATCGCGGTAGAGAAGCTGGTCGGCCACGCCGCTGTCGGTCCGGTAGGTGAGGTTGACCGCGTTCGAGCCGTACCACTTGACCGCGACGACAGACACGTCACCGCTCGGCGTCACTCCGCCCACGACGGCGCCCGGCGTCAGGTCTTCGAGCCTGACGCCGCTCATCGGGCGCAACCGGGAAGCAAGCGATGCCGATTTATCACAGTTTGCGATGATCCTTCCTGATCAACCTCAAGTCAGTGAATGAAGCGTTGATTTTGGCTGAAGAGCCCATGGAATACTGACATTCCGACCATTCCGCAGCAATGTGCGACCAAGAGGAATCGGTGAGTAATCGACGCCAACGATCGTCCGACACAGCGCAGCCAGTAGCAGGAATGAACAGCGGTACGTCTGGATTTAGGGGTTAAATCCCCTCAGCCCGCGATCACTTTACTCCGACTTTGCCTTACACACAAGACTTCTTGGCGTGTACTCAGTTCACCGAGTCCGCCGCGCGCATCACATGGACAGTCGCGAGAGGCTAGCCCGCACCCGACTCGCTTCCTGATGCTCGGCGCCGTACACCCGAGTGAGGTCTTCCAGGAGGCCGGAGAGTGTTTCACGGGCACGTCCGGTGTCGCCCATGCCCAGCTCCAGCAGGCCGATCTGTCGCCGAAGCTCCAGCGGTCGAGGGTCCAGGCTGCCGTAGAGGTCTTCCTCGTCGTCCAGCAGGCGGCGCAAGCCAGCCAATGCCTCAGTGGTCTCCCCCAGAAGGGCCTGACATGTGGCCTCCTGCCGACGGCAGTGCAGGACCCGCTCGTCGCGCGGGCCGTACCTGATAGCCAGGTCCCGGTAGAGCTCGCCGAAAACCGTGGCCGCCCGGCGGTAATCGTTGCCCTCGAACAGCACTTCGGCCAGGTGCAACCGGAGCGCGGTCACGTCGTCGTCGACCCGGCCCAGCACACGGCTCGCGGGCGCGACGACGGCGCTGAGCACCTCAATCGCCTGGCCGTACCGGGACTGTCCAGCCAGAGAGGCGGCCTCATCACGGGCCCGGGCGATGTCGCCGCGGCTGAACTCCACATCATGGGGCTGGGGCGGCTCAGGAGCCGACACCGGTGATACAGGGCTCGGCACATCGTCGATGATTCGCCCGATCACACCCGCGTACATGCGCAGCGAACTCAGCGTCGGCGTCACGTATCCGGGCATCGGAACAAGCCGGGGCGCGAACGCCACCAGCGCCGAATAGATCTCCTCGGCATGCGCAGGCCGGTCTTCCGCCCGCTTGGCCAGCAACCGGAGGACCACCCGGTCGAGCTCCTCCGGCACGTCGGGACGCACCTCTCGGATCGAGCGGGGAGCCTCGTTCACCTGTCGCTCGAAGATGGCGAACTCGGTCGGACCGTCGAAGAGCCGACGCCCGGTGAGGATCTCATGCAGGACCAGGCCAAGGGCATAGAAGTCGCTCTGCGGCCCCACGGTGGCCGCCCGGATCTGCTCAGGGGACATGTAAGCGGGCGTCCCGAGCACAGTCCCGGTACGGGTGAGCTTGGCCAGCTCCGGATCATGGAACATGGCCAGGCCGAAGTCGAGCACCTTGACGCCACCGTCAGAGCCGAGCATCAGGTTGGACGGCTTGAGGTCGCGATGGAAAACGCCCCGGTGGTGTGCCGCCTGCAGTACGGCGGCGACCTGGGCGGCGATGGCGACGGCCCACGGCACGGGGAGCGGACCATGCTCGGCCACGATGTCGTCCACGGTGGCGCCCTCGATGTACTGCATCACCATGAACGGTCGCAGTACGCCGCCGGCATCCTCGTACACGTCGGCGTCGTAGATGGCCGGCGTTCCGGGATGTTCCAACTTCGCCATGATCCGTGCCTCGTGGCGGAAACGCTGCTCCAAGGCCTCGTCCTGCACCCCAAGGGGGAAGCGGATCAGCTTGACGGCGACCCTGCGGTCGAGTTTCTGGTCGTAGCCCGCGTAGACGGCGCCCATGCCGCCCTGGCCGATGGGAAGGGCGTCCAACTCGTAACGGCCGCAGATGATCGTCCGCTCCGTAGACACGCGCCCCTCCAGCGAGCCGGTTATGGGGCAAAGGTACACCTGAAGCGCAGACGAGATGATCGTGTTTGTACGGGTGACGCGGAGCAGGAGGCCTGCGGTTGTGTCCTTCGACGAGCCCGGACATCCGCTCCTAGGGTTGTAGGGATCCGTCGGCCAGGCTGTCGAAACCGAGCCGTACCAGGCTCTCCCCCAGGCTACGGACCTCTCGAAGCGCATCCTCCAGTGCTCCCAGCCTCCGGAACGCCTCGCCGTACCGTTGCTGATCCTCAAGAGGCACGCGAGGAATGGGGGCACGCCGCGGATCGATCCGGGTCGAGGCAGATGACGCGCGAGCGGTGCCGGCACTCCCCGCAGTGCGGATGAACCCGGCCAGGAAGTAGGGATCGACCCGCGTCCGATCGACGCGGAACAGGTAGAGCTGGGGACCGAGCACTGCGCCCCCTTCCTCTAGTACACGGGCTACGGTCTCACTGACCAGAGCGGGAACCACCACGTCGCCCGGACGTGTGGTGATCGCTCCCGGCCCCGCAGCCCCCCTGCCAGTAGGCGGCCGGCCGACCCGGACGTCCTTGGCGGTCAGCGCGGGAAGATCACCGCTGCTGGTGTCGGTCTTCAAGGGAGCCTGGTGCAGGGTGATCGCTCCCGTCTTGACCAGCTCGCCGATCGTCGTCATCGGGACATCTCTATGTGCCGTGGCCGGGGCGAGATCAGGCACGATCTTCCCGACACGACCCAACACAGACAACGCGCGTTCCTTGATCGACGTGAATGCCTCCCCGTGGCCGGTGGTTGGTCCGACGTGGCGGGACGGGCTTATGTCGACATCGTCGTCAAGCAGGTCAAGAAGCGGTAGGGCGCGGCATCGCTCCGGAAGGTCTGGCGTTCCTTCGGAATCCTTCGAGAATGCGGCCCAAGCCGGAGCCGCTATGGACAATTCTGTCGAAGCATCCACCATGAGCACGTGGAACGGCGGGCGTTCGCTGGGGACGGGCCGCCTGAGCACCCATAGGTCGGGCGCCTGACTGGAGGCGCCGGCTCCGGCGGTCACGGTGATCACCGCCCTGAGCGCTCCAGAGCGTAGAAGATTAGCTCGTATCCTTCGGCCCGACCGACGGCTGGCGGCGACTGCCGGCATCATGATCACGACACGCCTGCCGGGGTGAACGTGAGCCAGGCAGTGCTGCAACCACGCGAGTTCGGGCTCACCACGCGGCGGCAGGCCGTACTCCCAGCGCGGATCACTGACGAGCTCCTCATATCCCCATGCACGCTCACTGAACGGGGGGTTGCACACCACCGCATCCACCAGCCGTCCCGGGAACGCGTCAGAGCGGAGCGAGTCGGCGGCGGAGATCTCCACTGCATGGCCGCGTAGCAGCAGACGGGCCGCTGTGATCCGCGCCGGAGCCTGACCGATCTCCTGGCCCAGGAGCAACTCACTATCGCCGACAGTGGTCAGCAACGTGCCCAGGCCGCATGCGGGGTCGAGCACACTGCCTCCTGCCACGTCTGCAAGCTCGATCATGAGGTCGGCAACATCCTGGGGGGTGACGAGTAGACGCCGGGAGTGCGCATCGACATAGCGGTCGCAGATGAAGTCGAATGCCGCGCAGTGACCCTGTTCCGCACCGAACTCGGCCACTTGCCGGATGATCACAGGATCAATGTCAGCGAAAAAAACGCCGGGTAGCTCGGGGACCGCGGCAGTGATCGCAGACTGCATCTTCTCCGCGAGGGTCTCGTCACCCTGACCGGTCAGCGAGCTCCAGCCAGTGGGGTCGCGCTGGAGGTAGAGCAAGAACGCTCCGATGGAGCCAACTGTTTCCCCAAGCCGGAGGTCGTCGCCCGTCGCTCGCAGACGTTGCCAGATGCGATCGCCAAGAGAGACGTCGAACCCCTTGCCATGACGGGCCAGCCAGGTCTCGACCTCGGACAACAGGAAGAGAGGACTGGTCGCAGTTCCGCCTGCGGGCGTGGGAAAGTCCTCATAGCGCCGGCGCCAGTTGCTCACCGCCGCACGTCCGACGTCGGCCAGCCGGGCGATGTCACTCGCGGCCACCATCGCATCGTTCCGGGTCATGCATCCTCCCCGGATACGCCGACCATATGCGGACACCTCATACGCACCCAGGATTCCAGCTCGGAAGGCAAGTCCGACTCCGTTCGTCGTGCCATGAGCGCTACCTCACAGCTCCATGCCGTGGTCTAGACGTATTCACTGTGTATCCGACTCACTATATGACCATCGCCCTCACGAGACCATGAAAGATCCGCGCGATTTGGATGTGAAGCCGCAGCTGTCGAGGGCGTGGCGCTACGTCGAGGGCGATTCACATGGAACGCCTCGTTGATCGATAGAGGATGATATCTACACCTTGCTTGTGCACTAGATTCACACGTGCTCTAATGGCAGACCTTGAACGTTCCCCGCCAGCCCCTCCGGAGTACCGATGACATCCCCCCAGTCGCCAGGCCCCCAAAACCAGCACTTCCAGGTAGGCGAGCCACCACTACCTCACGCGAACATAGCTCCTGGAACGTTCCGACCATCCGCCAAGAAGAGGCGCGGGCCGGCAATTTGGCTGTTGGTGATCGGCATGCCTTTCGTGCTACTCGCCGGTTGCATCGCCACCGTGGCCGCCATCGTCGACACGCCTTCCACACCGACGGCGGCGCCGACGATGAGCAGCGGATCGCAGGCCACCGAGGATGCAGCCCCGACGCCCGAACAGACGACAGAAACAGCCGAACCCTCATCACCCCCAAAGCCGGAACCCAAGGCGAAGACGTACAAAGGCTCCGGCAGCAAGGTCGTCCGCATACAACCGACCAGCGACATCCGCCTGGTCACCTCCACTGCGCGGGGCTCCAGCAACTTCATCGTCTACGGCGTCGGTCCCGATGGCGAGGAGCGGGACCTTCTCGCAAACGACATCGGCAACCACCGCGGTACGCGGCTGATGAACCTCGACGGGGAGGAAACCGTCGCGCTCAAGGTCGAAGCGGAAGGCACCTGGACGATCGCCGTCAAGCCAGTTACATCGGCGCGACGCTGGACCAAGCCACGTCTGGCCGGTGCCGGTGACGACGTGGTCTACCTGGACCCGAACAGTTCAGGGTTTCAGACGATCACGTCGAAGTTCGCCGGCGAGGGCAACTTCGTCGTCTACGGCTACGACGGCGACGGGAACGAGAGCCTCCTGGCCAACGAAATCGATAAGTCGGAGGCCGAAACCACGCTTCCGGATAGCACCTTCCTGGTCACGATCGAAGGCGACGGACGGTGGACGCTTGAGCGCACCGGTATATGACCCATGGGTCGATCGGCCCGCTCCTCCAAGGCATGCGCCCGCGCTGGTCGAGGTCAGCTGGTATCCGTGGCCCCTCTCCTACGCCGATGACACCGTCGTCGAAGAGATGAGCAGTTGGTCTCCGGAGTGGTTTGATGTCCCGCTATACCCGAACGGCCACGTAGTGGAGAACGACCGGTGCGTCTGTGGCTGGATCCCGTTCGGGACCCGAAAGGGTTCGAAGCCCGAGTACGTGACCTACGGCCCGTTCGATTCCGCACCGATTGAGTGGACGGTGAAGTAGCACACGGTAGCGCGCCACCCTAGCGAGAGGCGCACTTAGCGATCTGATCAGCGCCCGCTACGGCGGGCACTCCACTGAAACGCATCATTCGCCTCACAGACCGCTTATCCCCCATTAGCTCTCCGCCGGAGTCACGACATGACTACCCAGCCCCCTTACGGCCAGCCGCAGTACGGCTACGCTCCACCTGCGCCGAATCGGAACAACGGTCTGGCCATCGCCAGTCTCATCCTCGGCTTGACCGGATTCATCACCTGCGGATTCACCTCAATCCTTGCGGTGGTATTCGGCCACGTCGCGCTCGGGCAGATCCGGCGTGACCGCACCGACGGCCACGGCATGGCAATCGCCGGCGTGATCCTCGGATGGCTCCTCACTGGCATCTGGATCCTCTACTGGATCCTCATGTTCGCCGGTGTTGTGGCCGGGGTCGGCGGGAGCAGCTCTAGCGCCGCAGTTTTGTGATCGGACGTGGGCCAACTCACCACCTGCGATCCCGCGTCCGGCGCCCGCAAGGTGACGTTCGAGGCGACCGGTACAGGCGGCGCGAAGAACGCCACGAACGTCACCTACAACGTGGATCTCGATATCAAGCAGGAGGCCCGTCTCCCGCTTCCCGACTCCAATACGGTATCCGTCGGCGACGATGCGACCACGGTTTCGTTGTGGGTGCAGAACGCGGACGCCAAAGTTGGGGTGACGTTCCACGTTTACGGCTGGGTCATGCCTACTCTGAGCAGAGCGTTTTCCGTGAAAGGGCCCGCAGCCGTTTGGGCCGCACAGCAAGTACTTGCTCTTGCTCGGGTCAGTTCCCACGCAGGCATGCGTTGAGGCGGGTTCGTGAGGAATGGCCCGGCGCGGCCCGTCCGTTGGCGGCATGACAGACCGAGGAGGAGACCGGCCTCGCCGAGCCTCCTCAGCCCGGGGAAGTGTTCGCGCAGGCAGTCCACATACGGGGCCTTCAGGATGATCCTCACGGAACGGTCCATCGTCAGCTATTCCCTCTTAAGATCAGTCCCACTACATATCCCCCACCTCAGGAGTCGCCCCGATGCGTACCCGTCCTCTGCTGACGGCCGCCCTCGCCGCTGCTGCAGTCACCGCCTGCAGCAGCGGGCAGTCCAACTCCGCCAGCACTGCGGCCTCCGCCGCTGTCCCCGCCGCTGCCACCACCACGGCCGCGCCGACGGATGCCGCTGTTACCACCACGGCCGCGCCGACGAATGCCGCTGTTACCACCACGGCCGCGCCGACGAATGCCGCTGCCGTCATCAAGGCACTCGCGGGCGAGGGGCTGCCGATCAAGCTCACGGTCACCTACAACGAGCGCAACGACCCGAACAAGCTGCTCGGGCGTCCGGGCGGTTACATCGCCAAGGCCGCGTTCACCGACAAGCGCATCAAGCCCTCTGACGTGCTCGGAGCCGACAAGGGGTCGGTCGACCTCGGCGGCGGGGTCGAGGTGTTCCCTGACGCCGCCGGAGCGAAGGCCCGCGCGGACTACATCCAGTCGATTGCCAAGTCCAGCCCCATGTTTGCCGAGTATGACTACGCCAAGGGCAACGTCGTCGTCCGCGTGTCGAAGGAGATAGCGCCATCGGACGCCAAGGCCTACCAGGCGGCCCTCAACAAGATCGTGCCGTGATGGCGGCTGATCAGGGCTTCTGCTCACTCAGGCCACCGTGGACAGCGACGAATCGTCGACTGACGGGCGATGTTGCCGAACCGAACGTCATTCCCTGAGCGCCCGTAGTATTCGTCAGCCCTCTCATCATCAGCCCATCCTCAACCTAGGAGCGATCCCCCATGCGGGCCCATTATCTGCTCGTCGCCGTCCTCGCCGCCGCACTTACCGGATGTGGTGGTAATAGCGGCACTGCCGCACCGGTCGTGACAGTCACGGCGACCCCGCCAGCTCCGGCGGTCACCGTCACCGAGGCCGTAACAGAGACACCGACGGCCGAGCCCGCAGCAGCAGAGAAGAAGACGCTCCCCGACATGGTCGGCAAGAACCTGCAGGCCGCCCAGGACGAACTGCAGGCCGCCGGGTTCTACGTCCTCAACGACAAGGACGCGACCGGCCAGAACCGCTTCCAGGTGCTTGACCGCGACTGGGTCGTCACCAAGCAGACGCCGGCCGCGGGCCGGAAGATCTCGACGGACACGCTCATCACGCTCTACGCCAAGAAGTATGGCGAATAGCCGTAGGGACCCGGTCCCACCTCTTACTCGATGACGGGCTTGCGGTCGACGCACCCAGGACTCAAGGAAGCCTCCGCTCACCCGTTGGACCGATCCAAGCGGGTGCCAGGTCATTAGCCGCAACCGGATTCACAACTGACTCATCGGCACAACACGTAAGGCACCACACGTGAACAGCAAGACCAAAACTTCCCCCCTGGCCGTTGGCCTGGCGCTCGCCTCGCTCTGGGCCGTCGTGGCTACCGTCATCGCCCTCCACAACTACGAGGAGCTTCAGAAGGCGAACGCCATGTACTACAGCACGACGACCCCGGTCTGGGCCGTGACCGAACAGCCTGGGCTCACCATCGCCGAGAAGAACGACTACCTGCTGAAGTGGTGCACGTCTGGAGCGTGGAACGGCACCGTTCAGGGCTGCTTGAACGCGCATACCGTGACCGATGACGGCAGGGTCGTGCACAAGTGAACGACATCAAGAACAAGCCGTTTTTCGTTATCGTCCTCGTCGCCACCATTATCATTACGGGCATCCTGATCGTTGCGGGCGTCAACCAGTACGGCCGACCGCAGTCCGCCGTGGACGTCATCCAAAAGCTTCGAGACGCCGGTTATGAGTGCGATCAAACCAACCCGGTGATGGCCGGTATGTACAACGGCGAACCCAAGGTGTCCTACTCCTGGTGTAACGCTGTGGCCTACACCATCTGGGACACCGACCAGGCCCAGAGCGATGAGGCGAAAGGCTGGGGGCGGCTCTACGCCACGTTGACTACGTACGGCGGGGTTGGATTCCACGCGGTGCGGAAGCCGGACGATTACTCCTTGCCGATGTGGGACCTCGTGTGCCTGGATGAGGCATGCAAGGCCGCCGCTCGCGCGGCTGGCTTTACCGACGGGATCTCGACGCCCTAGTAGGACAGCCTGATCAGCGGCCTGGGCGCCTGGATCGCAACCTGGCCGCGCACCAGGATTTGCTGGCCCGCCTGCGCGAGCACGGCTGGCACGCCCTGACCGACGCCGCGTGCCACCACCCCGACCTCGCCTGGACCGAGCAGGTGGTCATCATCGTCGGAGCCGAGGAGAACTGCGTGCTCCGTCTCGCCCGCCAGTTCCACCAGTCGGCCGTACTGCGCTGAACCCCCGGGCTGCTGACGCCGCTGAGCACCACCACGGGCACACCTCTCACCGCTGGCGATACGGTCGCCGTGACCCACCTGCCGCAGCGTCCATGCGTGATGACGGGCGAAGTCCGCGACGTCTGCCGAAACGGTGGCGGACCGTGGACCGGCCGAGCGATGCGTTACGCCAATGACTGGAACGACCAGCGCACCTGCCTGTACGCCGCCCTCGGCTGCGACACCTGCCACGGCGGCCGAGCCGATGGACCGATGGGCGCACCCGCAGGTGCCCTGCGCGTCCGGCAAACCGTGCCCAGCCGGTACGGCCTCGGCCGCCGCCCTGATATCCCTCCGCCGGTATCACCAACGGCGTGAAGGCCGTACCGCAGTCGAGCCGTTGCGCCTAGCAGCAAGTCGTACGTGTACGACGTTCACATTAAATTTGCTTGTGTTGCCTGATTCGCACCGATACGCTCGTCACGATCTCAAAGCAAGGCGCAGGACATGGGGATACGGCTACGGAACCCGCACGTACTGCCACAACGGACGCCACGACCCTCCGCAGCGGCACCTGCTGCTCGTACACCGAGCAGCAGCACCGTCGTTCGTCCGTGATCCCGGACCCCTCTCACAAGGAAAACGATGACGACCATTCGTATCCGCATCGACGACCACTGGATCACGGTGACATCGGCCGACATCGGCACCGCCTCGGGGGCACGGCCCACACCCGGCGAAGCTCCCATCCACATCGTCGGTGGTATCGGCACGGACGGCTCTTGGCCGGCAGAGTACGGCAAGCCGGGCGACATGACCCCGGCATTCGCGGTCACCGGCCTGACCCACGAGGAGGCCTGCGAACTGGGCCGCCGGTCCGGCCAGGACGTGATCTACGCCTGGAGTTACGACTGCCTGGCCGTGTTCTCCTGCGTCGACGGCTCCTGCTCACTGACGGGCTGGCGGTCGGACACCTCCGCTGAACAGCCTGCCGGGCAGGAACCCACGGCATTCGCCGGACGGGAAGGGGAACCGGTGACGCCGGCTGTACGGGAATCCGAGAAGCCACCGGCGGCCGCGCCGCCTCTCCCGTCCCCTACCGTACTGGCTCCCGCTCCCCGGCCTCCTGCTCCGCCGAAGCGGGAACGGCTCGCCGCGGACTGCCTGTATCCCAGCCGCCCCCTCGGTGAGACCGAACAGGTTCTCCTCAGCGTTCGCGCCTGGCGCATGTTCGGTAGGAGGATTTCGCGGGTCCTGCATGTCCGGGACGGCCGCCTGGAACTACTCAGCCGGCGCGGGAAGGACCCCGTGGAGGTCATCGATCTCGGCCCGGTCCCCACCGACCCCCTGGCCGTCGCCCTCGACCACGTGCCGGATCTCCTGACCTTTCCGTCCGAGGCGGCGGTGGAGATCAAGTGCCCCGCCGGAGATGCCGAGCGCGTCGCCGACCTCATCACACCGGTTGTCGATGACTTCTACAGCGTGGAGGAGTTGTACGACTACGACGATGACTGGGATGACGAGGAGTGGGACGAGGAGGACTGGGATGACTACAAGGCCGGACATAAGCGTGCCGAGCCGCGCGAGGACGAGCGCACCTACCGCTGGTACGACGGGCTGACCACGGTCCGGATCCACATCAACGACATCCTGCACCTGGCCGCAGAGGTGGACGGTCGCTGGATCCTCGTCCCGATGGATCCCCACCAGGAGTTCCCTCCATTGCCCATGCCCGGCAACTACTTCACCGAGGATTCCTACGGCTTCGACGGCGGCTCCCCGATCTCCAACAGCCACTGGTGGACCGGCTCGGGAAACATCCGCGGCGACCTGCACATCGCATGGGCCGCCTGGGACGAAGGCGGCGAAGTCCTCATCGCCCGCTGCAGCACGGAGGAGTTCGACCGCCGCGTGGCGGCCTGGGGTTACCTGGACCGCCCGGACGAGGGCGTGATCGAGGAATGACGGATTCTGAAGGCAAAGGGCAAAGCACGATGGACATCACCGAGGCGAATCACGTCCCTGATGCACCGGAAGAACTGCCAGAAGACCCAGATGACCTGGTCGAGGGTGCCGAGGACGATGACGAGGAACTCGAGCCCAAGGACACGTACGACTTCGACGGTCTCGTCCACGCCTACAACGTGAGGTGGAACAGAGAGTTTCCCTGGCCTGCCGTGCAGACTCTCAACAGGCGGCGCGCGCGGCTGTTCCTGCTGATCGCCTCCCTGCACGCCGGAAACTGGCACGCCGAGACCCTCTACGACCGCCTCGGGGGCCGTCAACACGGCCTGGCCTTCTACACCCGCCTCGATGACGGCCAGCGAGCGTTCATGTGCCGCCAGTACGGCCGCCCCAAGCCCCACGCGCTGGCCGCCGTACCGCCAGAAGTTTTTGAAGAAGGACAAGGTGAGCCGTGGCAGCTGATCGCGACCTACCACGGCCCGGAACTGTTCGAGGAGAACTGGAATGAGCAGGTCTCCGCCCTGCCGCTCGACTCGTTCCTCACCATCCACGTCGCAGGCGCCGGCGAGTGCGCTCTACGCGTCCGCGACGAGAAACTGAAGCTGATCAAGATTGGGGAGGACGGCACGCAGACCGTCACCGCGCTGGGTCGGCTCGGTGCGGGCGACGACCCGCTGGCCCTCGCCGTCCGCGCTGTCCCCGACCTGTTCACGTTCGACCCGCACGCGGCGGTGGACATCACCACCGATGCCCCGTTCGCGGTCGCCGACGCGATCCGATTCAGTGCCGATGTCGACCGCGATCTGGCCGGCTGGCTGAACGAGGATTTCTTCACCGACGAGGAGCAGAATCTACTCGGCCCGCTGGACAGCAACCTGGTTCCTGTGATGTTCCGGATCAACGGGGTCCCCCACTTCGCCGCCCAGGTTGACGATGACTGGGCGCTCGTTCCGGTGGAACGCCGTTACCGCGTCCCCTCCCCTGTCACCAACCGCACATTCATCTCCGTGTCCTACGACTACGACGGCGGCGGCTACTCCAGCGGAAGGGGTTTCGAGGCCATCGCGGAGATCCGGCCCGGGCTCAACATCGCGTGGGAGGACTACTCCGACGAGGCATGGGATCGGGAGATGACCCTCTCCCGCACTCCCCTCCCCGAATTCGCTGCCTCACATCTCCCGTACAGGTTCCGCGACCGCATCCTGGCCGCCGTCCGCGGTGAAGAGGACCGGTTCGCCGGCCACGCCTGGGGCGAAGATCCCGAGATCGCGACCAATCTGGGGGACGACGAGAAGTGGTACGACGTCAACACTCCAGAGATCAACTTTGACCTCCACGACGCCGAAGGCGTCCGCTTCCTGGCTGCCCTGGGGCGACCGCACCCTGATGGACACGATGAGTCACCACCGACCCCAACCGAGCCAAACTCGTGCGGCTGAACGACGAGAGCCTCGCCAGGAAGGGACCGCACATGCGTCGACCACGCGATGCCACCGACCAACGGCGTCAGCCGTACCCCAATTCCGGGTACGGCGCGCCGACCGGCATCCGGAGGCGTTGCACGACGGCATCCCGCCCGCTGCGGGTGCCCCGGGTGACGCCAGCCCCGCGCGAGATGCGCGGGGAACCGCGGATCACCGGGGTGTGGCATACCGGGGTCCAAGACACCCCGGAGGTGCTTGTCATGCCCGGATCCGACGCTCTTGCGACCTGCCACGGCGTGTCGTCACCGCGTTGGGGGGTCGAGCCCGAGTGGACAGTTGAGTAGCCCGGCGGCATCGGCTCCGTCGCCGGTGAACTCGGCGTGTGGCTGACGCTCCGAGACACCAAAGCCTGGGAATCGGTGCTACGCGTCGAGACCCGCCTGGCACACCACGTACCCGACGGCCCCGCCACATGGGAGTTTTGCGACTATCTAAACAACCTGCCGCAGTTCGGCTCGCTCGGCGGCCGCTGGGTCCATGACCCTGCCACCGGCGTCCTCGCCCTGATTGCCGACCTACCGAACTCGGCACCGGCCCAAGGCTGCACTAATTGATGCGATGTCAACGTCGCGGCCCCTCACCGCGAAGGCGCGAAATCGGCATCCGCATGAGGCTGCGCGGTTGGAAGGACAGCGCACCAGCTCTCGCCGCATAATCGCCGATCGCGCACAGGCAGGCATTGATATGAGTCAACGGAACTTCTTGTTGTAAGCTCTGTTCACAGACAATCCTCGCACCCCCAACGGCGAGAGCCCCCACTCCCCCTGCCGTCGAAGGAGGACCACCCTTCATGAGCGTGGCATCGCGTGCGCGCGACCCCCAGCTGATCGGTTCCACGACCCGTTTGGTCGAGTTCCTCCGCAACCTGGCCTCCGCGCGGCGCACGCCCGTACGGGAGGTCGACAGGCACGGACAGGTGCTCTGGCTGGCCGACCTGCCTAAAGAGGTTGCGGCGCGAGCCGAGGCAGGTCTGGGCGAGGTGCTTCTCACCGTCGAATACGTCCGGCCCATCCCACCGCCTGCTCCACCCAACGAACTGAACGATTGGTTGAAGCCACAGGAGGTCGCCGATGCTGAGCGGCTGGCTCCGGAGCTGTCGCAGACCGGCCCGGATCGCGTTCAGGAGACCCGCGAGGACGGCACCGTGTCGTGGCGGCCAGAGACCACGGACGACCGGCCCGAAATCGTGAAGGCGTACGACAGGTGGCTGCCCGGCTGGCAGGCTTGGGCCGATCTGGAGCGCGAGCGCGTCCGCCAGCGACGCTGGCACCGCGATCTCTACTCCATCGCCAACCAGTTGGCGCAGATGGACGACGAGTGGGAGCTGGTGCTCGCGACTGGACTGCTTTCCTGGACTGCTGCCGATGGCACGCGGGTCCGCAACCATCTGCTCGTTACCCGCGTGCACCTGTACGTGGACGCCGACTCCGAGCGCGTGGATGTGGTGCTGGGTGACACCTCCGCCGTCCTGCAGGATCGCGAACTCCTCGCCGATCTGCCCGAATTCTCGCCCAAGCGCACCGATCGGCTTCGCCAACGTGCCCGGGAGGGCGAGGGTGTTGCCCTGCAGAACTCCGTCGCCGACTTGCTGCAGGCCTGGTGCGACCGGGGGCTGGAATCACAGACCGTCTACCGGCACGACTGGGCCCCCGCGGAAAAGACCGGCAAGCTCGCGGAGATACGGCTCGCTCCGGCGCTGGTGCTGCGCAAGCGGGACCAGGGAGCACTGATCGCCTACTACGACAAGATGCTGGAGACGCTGACCGGGCAGGACGGCCAGGCGCCCCTCGGGCTCGCTCAGCTCGTCCAGCCGCTGGAGCAGGCCGAGCGCATGGCGTTTCTGCGCGAACAGGGTGGGGCCCGCGAAGACGCGCTCGGGCAGGACCCTCTATTCCCGCTGCCGGCCAACCCCGAACAGCGCCAGATCATGACCCGATTGGGCAAGGACAACGGCGTCGTCGTGCAGGGCCCGCCGGGCACCGGCAAGACGCACAGCATCGCCAACCTGCTGTCGGCGCTGCTCGCACAAGGCCAGCGTGTCCTGGTCACCAGCCAGAAGGCCCAGGCGCTGCGGGTGCTCCGCGATAAATTGCCCCAGGAAATCACCGGCCTCTGCGTGTCGATGACCGACCTGGGTCGTGGCGGTTCCACCGAGTTGGAGGGCGGCGTCAAGGCTCTGTCCAACAGGTTCTCCTCGTATGACTCGAGACTGCAGAGCAGGCGCATCAACGACAAGCGAAATGAGCTGGAATCGGCGCGCCGTACGACCGTCGAGCTGACCGAGCGGATTCGTGCGCTGCGTGAGTCGGAGACTTACTCCCACCCCGAGATCGCCCCTGGCTACCAGGGCACACTCTCCGAGATCGCCCGCCGCCTGAGACGTAACGAGCCCAAGTGTTCGTGGATGCCGGTGCCGATGCCGAACACGGCGCCTCCCACGCCGCCTATTACGGTCGGTGATGCGGCGGAGCTCGTCGAGTTACTCGCCGGCGAAACGCCGCAGCGGAGGGCCCGGCCCGCCCAACGCATCCCTGATGTCGCCACGCTACCCACCGCTGAGCAGGTCAAGGCACTGATCGCGGATGAGATCGCTGCGCAGTCCCTGGCTCGGCAGGCACAGACCGACATCTCCACGCGGCTCGACCACCTTCAGCCCACGCTCGTCGCACAGCTGGAGGAGATCGCGTCCGCTGTCGCGGCAAACCTTCACCGGCTCGGCCTCCCCGAGAACGCCGGCGACTGGTCCCCCGACGACTGGGCCGTGCGCGCTCTCGCCGACGGCCTCGCCGGCCGGGGGGCCGCCCTTTGGGAGCAGATCGCCGCCCACGCCACCCGGCTCACCGTGCTGCGGGAGACCATCGAGCGCATCGCCTTCCGGGCGGTCACCCATCCGCCTCTAGACGACCCCGCCACGGTGAGCGCGTACCGGGAGGCCATTCGGACGCTGCGTGACCACCTCGCTGCAGGGAACCGGCTCAAGCGGGGCCCGTTCCGGCCATCCGCGCAGAAGGCGGCAGAGCCATTCCTGGACGCCGTGTCGGTCGACGGCATCTCCCCCACCAATGCCGAACTGCTGGAAATCGTCATAGCCGACGTGGAAGGACGGCAAGTCTCGGACACACTGCGGCGTGGCTGGCTGCTGGTGGGCGTCGAATTTCCGCCGGATCAGCCGTTGGAGGTCATCGCGGCACAGCTGGGCGACGCCTTCGACAGGCTCGCGGTGGTGCGACATATCACGGTCGCTGTCACCGAAACGGTCCGTCTGCTCGCCGGGTCGGGGGTGCACATCAATCTCCGCACGCCCACCGACTGGTGGTCCTACACGTCCGCCCTGCGCGCCGTACGGCTCCGCCTCGACGCAGAGAAGGCGACCGCAACTCTTGAGGAATTGCACGCCACCCTCGACTACCAGGCCCGGCTCGGTACCCCCGCTCCCGAACTGACCGAGGCCGTCCGAGCGGTGGCCGTCCGCGAGGGCGACACCTACCAGCTCTGCCAGGCCGCACTGGCAACCGCCCACCGGGAGCTCACTGAGCAGAGACGCTGCGATGAGCTGGCGGCCCGGGTCCGGGCTGTCCACCCGGCCCTGCTCAAGGTGCTGGCCGAGGCCAAGACGTGGCAGCCGCAGTTCTCGGCGTGGGAGCGCGCCTGGGCTTGGGCGAAAGCGCAGACGTTCTTCACGGAGCAGAGGCAGCCCGGCCTGGAGCAGCGGCTGGAGTCCGAGCTCGAGGCGGCGACCGCCCGTCAGATGCGGCTCACCGCCGAACTCGCCGCCGAACAGGCGTGGGATGCGGCGCTGAGCCGGATGAACTCCCGGCAGACGACGGCGCTGCGCGCCTACCAGGACCACATCTCCAAGCTGGGCAAGGGAACAGGGCGGTACGCCGCCAAGTATCAGGGACTCGCGCGAGAGGCAATGGCACACGCCCGCGATGCCGTACCAGCATGGATCATGCCGATCCAGCAGGTGCTGGAGACGATTCCGGCGGCCCGCGACTCCTTCGACGTCGTCATCGTGGACGAAGCAAGCCAGGCAAGTATCGAAGCTCTGTTCCTTCTGTGGCTGGCACCACGCGTGATCGTCGTCGGCGACGACAAACAATGCGCGCCCTCAATCGTCAGTCACGGGGAGCTCGAGCCCATCTTCGCCAAGCTCGCGACTTACATGCCTGACATGCCGGCCTACCTGCGGGACGCCTTCACCCCGAAGTCGAGCATGTTCGACCTGCTGGCCACACGGTTTGGATCGGTGCTGCGCCTCAAGGAGCATTTCCGGTGCATGCCGGAGATCATCGACTTCTCCTCCCGGCAGTTCTACGCCGACGAGCCGCTGGTGCCGCTGCGGCAGTTCGGCGCCGATAGGCTCCCACCGCTCAAGGTCGAGCGCGTTCTTGGTGCCAGCACCGAGGGAACGACCACCCGTCTGCGGAACGCCGTGGAGGCCGAGGCCATCGTCGAGCAGATCAAGGAATGCATGGCCGACCCGACCTACGACGACAAGACCTTTGGCGTCGTCGTACTGCAGGGCACAGGACAAGTGCAACTCATCCATGGCATGCTGCTCGACCAGCTCGACCCGAAGGACTGGGAAAAGCGACGGCTGCGGGTGGGCACACCACCCGACTTCCAGGGTGACGAGCGCGACGTCGTCTTCCTTTCCATGGTGATCGCTGAAAAGCGGTCGGCGGTGACTAGCACGGAGTGGCAGCGTCGATTCAACGTCGCGGCCAGCCGGGCCAAGGATCAGATGTGGCTGTTCCACTCGGTCAGTCCTGACCTGCTTTCCCCCGTCTGCCTGCGGCGTTCGCTGCTCGCCTACATGCTGAACCCGCCGGCGGCCCTGGGGCCGCAACCGCTGTCTGACGTCACCCCCGACGAACCGCACCGCGATTTCGACTCGCTCTTCGAGCAGCGGGTATTTCTGCGCATCCGTGAGCGTGGATACCACGCGGTTCCGCAAGTCGAAGTCAACGGCCGCCGAATCGACCTCGTCGTCAGCGGGGCGCAGGGACGCCTCGCGGTGGAATGCGACGGCGACAACTGGCACGGCACACCCGAGCAGCGCGAGGCCGACCTCGACCGCGAGCGGGAGCTCAAACGGGCGGGCTGGCGGTTCTGGCGTGTGCGAGAAAGCGAGTTCTACTTCGACCCGGAGGCGGCGCTCGAGCCACTGTGGACCGAACTCGCTCGGCGCGGCATCCAGCCCGGCGAGGTCACACAGGCAAGCGAGGCTGAAACGGATAACTCCTGGAGCGCGGTGACCCTCTCGGCAAAGGACGGGTGGGACGGTCTGGAAGACGGCGATTCACACGACTTGGAAGAAACCACCACGCCGCCCCTGGCATGGCGAAGCACCACAAGGCAAGCCGCTCACGAAGAGCAGGTCGTGAAGGTGCGGTCAACGACGATGACCGCGCCGAATGCGCAGATCCGCACCTGGGCCCGCCGAAACGGCTACAACGTCGGCGAGCGAGGCCGTCTCCCGGAGGACGTGGTAGAGGCATACCACCAAGCACATCGGATGAACTGAAGAAACATCACAAATGACTAGCGGCGCTGCGGTGCGATCGTCTGGCGCACCGCAGCTCGACCAGGCTCACCGACGCTTGAGCGGGCACTTCGCAACGCGCACCGGTGGCTGTGCACCGGGGCAGTGGCCATGAGAGCGTTGCAGTCGTGACGATCGAAGATCCTCTGCATCTGTTGGGGCGTCTGCGGCTTGGCCGGGAGGAATACTGCCAGCGGCTGCTGACGATGCTGATCCTCGGCGGCCCCTATCCGCGATGGAATAGCCGCAACAGCCCTTCGGAGAGGGGTGGCCGGTTTCTCCAGGAGTTGGACGCGCTGTCGTTCGGCGCTGGGGGATGGGGCACACAGCCGATATTCGTCGACGAGTTCGACCTGCCACGACGGCATGACAATGAGCAGGGCGGAGCCCCTGACTACGCCGTGCTCTGGAACCATCGGTTATGGATGATCGAGCTGAAAACCGAAATCTCAAGCCATCGCCGAGGACAGCTGTCCGGCTACTTCATGCTCGCCGACCACCACTACGCCTCCAACCGCATCGATCTCACCTACCTGACTCCGCCGATGCCGCTCACGGCACCAGCCGCCCTGGAGCGGATGCGATTCGCTCACCTCACGTGGGCTCAAGTCTCCGCTTTGATCGTCGACGTATGGGGGAACGGCGATGACACCGAGCGGCGGACCGTCGAGGGCCTGCTGGCGGGGCTGGACAGCATCGGAACCGATTGGCCCGCTTGGCGCGCTACACAACTCGATCACCAACTACCAGGCGTCGAAGCCAGCGTCGTAACCGCCGACAACCAGACGACCGCCGATCCGTTCAGTGAGGCGATGGCACTGGCCGAAGCAACTGGCCGCGACACGCAGCAACGCGTGCTAAACCACTCGGCGACCACCCTGGAAGACCTACAGCAACTCCGCCTGTCGCTACGCGAGGCCATCTGCGCCCTGCCAGACGGATCCCCTACCCGCCATGTGCTGCCCTGGCTGTGGAACGCGACGACCAGCGGCGGCACCGCACTCACCATCTCGGGCCAGGACTCCGGGTACGAGCTGCGCCTCTCCCGATACCGGAAACCCGTCTGCTGATCATGCGGTCGACGCCCCTCTCCGGCCGTCGATTCGGACGATAAGTACGGGTGCTTAGTCTCGATTTGACCATGGGACATCCATGCCGAGAAGCTTCAGCAGTTCCGCTGTTGGAACCAGGTAGGCGACGCCGACGCGGATGATGCGGCAGGGAAATTCGCCCTTCTTCGCGAGCTCATACGCCTTGGTGCGGCCGACCCCAAGCGCTCGTGCCGCTGTCAGCAGGTCGACGGTCGCTGGAAGTTGCTGCAGTTCTCCCAAGGTGAGGGTCTTCATCTCTTCTCCAATGTGATAGCCGGCCGGGTGAACCCGACCACGTCAGAACGAGCGGAATAGGACGCGTAGCGCACGACGTCTCCGGTGCGCGGCGCGTGGATCATCTGACCGGCCGCGACGACGATCCCGACATGCCCGGGACCGGCCAGACCCGGGTGCATGAAGACCAGGTCGCCCGGCTGCTCCTGACCGCGACCAATCACCGGCCCCTGGCGCCACTGGTCGGCGGCGACGCGCGGAAGCAGAATCCCGGCGTACTGGTAGGCGCGCATGGTCAGCCCTGAACAGTCGAACGCCCCCGGCCCCTCCGCGCCCCACGCGTACGGCTTGCCGAGCTGCATCCGCGTGTACGCGATGACACGCCAGGCGACAGCATTCGGAGCGGCTGGAAGCGCACACAGCTCCTCCCCCACTCCCGGAGAGCCGGAGTAGCCGCGAGCGAAGTCGAGGACACGGCGCACGTACCAGTCGGCGTGGTTGTAGCGCCAGATCGCCCGATACATCTCCCCCGGCGCACCGCTCGCCTTGAGATAACGAGCCGCCGATGGGATCGCATCGGCCGGATCGTAGACGTCCATCCGCCCGTCGCCGTTACCGTCCACGCCGTACGTCGCCCAGGTCGAGCCGAGGAACTGCATCGGCCCCATCGCGCCGGCCTCGTTCGCCCCGTCACGAATGCCGACGCTCGCGCCCCGGCCGTGATCGCTTTCGGCCTTGCTGATGCCGGCGAGCACCTGCCAGGGAATGCCGTACTCCTGTCCGGCCTGCTGATACAGCCGCAGGTAGTCCGGCGGGATATCACCCGCCGAGCTCGCGCCGCAGCCGAAGGAGCCGCGCAACGCGGTGAACGCGAGGACGAGCCCGAGAGGCAACGCGATGACCAGGCATGCGGCCGCTGCGAGCAGCCGCGTGGTCACCGCGCCCGGCCGTGGTTACAGCTCCTGTCCAGCTTGGTCGCGAGCGTGCTGGGTGGCCAGGCGTCCGGCGCCCGGCTTGCTCTGGTCATAGTTGGTACCCCCCGTTATCGGATGGGGCTGTCGCAGTACGTCGAGGACCGCGTTCCAGGAGTACCGGTAGTCCTTGCCGGTCCGCAGCGCCGGGATCTGGCCGGCGTTGGCCATGCGGCGGACGGTCTGGGCTGAGAGCCCGAGCTTGGCGGCCAGTTCCTTGGTGGTCAGCACGTCGGGGTCTCGGCCAAGCGGCTCGGTCATCATCACTCCTTGTAGCCAGCGGTCACCGTTCAGTTTCCCCCACGCGACTGCGACAGCACGCATTGTGAATGCCTGAAGACGGATGCAGCTGTTTGAGACTGCTTGCGCTCTGGAATACCCACTTAGCGTGACGATCACGCTACAGATTGCGACAATCGATCGATGTCCCGTCAGCAAAGGGAGGGCAATCCATGCTGGTCAGCGCAGGTGCCGACATGCTCGCGGCTGTGGCGGTGCCGAATCCGGCCCCGATCGCACCGCCGGGCCTGGACAAGCCGATCACGACGATCCTCGGCTGGGGCAAGTGGGGAGTGATCGTCGCCGGGGTCGCGGGCCTGCTGATCTGCGGTGCGCAGATGGCGATCGGCCGCAAGAACCGCTCCTCCTTCGCCGCCGACGGCGCCTCCGGCATCCCCTGGGTGCTCGGCGGGCTCAGCCTGGCCGCGACCGCGTCCGGAATCGTCGGAATGTTCCTGCGATGAAGGCGCCGATCCTCGTACTGACGCTGCTCACCGCCTGCGCCTGCAGTACGCCGGCAACCCCGACCACCTCGCCCCGGCAGGCTCATATCACCTGGCAGGACTTCCATGGTGTGCGGCTGCCGCTGTCGGACATCGACGGCCCGCGCGTACTCGACCACGATCGCGCGCAGGGTTTCTCCCACACCCAGCAAGGCGCCCTGCTCGCCGCCCTGCACATTGCCGTACGGGCGAACTCGCAATGGGGCCCAGCCGTGTTCGAGCCCACCATCACCGAACAGGTGACCGGCCCGGACGCCGACCGACTCCTGGAGCAGGCGCGGACCACATACGAGCAGAACAGGCAGGAGGCAGGCCTTCCTCCGGGCAGCCCGCTCGGCAAGGCCTACGTAGACGAAGAGGCCTACCGCTGGCAAAGCTACACGCCTGACGCCGCCACGGTGGACCTCGTCAGCGCCGGCCCGGACCCGCGCGGAACCACCGTCCGTGCCCGCACCCGGGTGCAGGTCGTCTGGCGCGACGGTGACTGGCGCGTGGTGGCTCCGTTGGACGGCGACTGGGGCAAGATGGCGGCCCCGCTCACATCCCTCGACGGCTACACGCTCTTCGAGGAGTGAGCTGCCATGCCGTGCGAAAGCTTGCTGTCTCCTACCTGCTCATTCACCGAATATGTCGTGGGCAAGGTGGCCGAAGGCGCCGCCAACGGGGTGCTCGGCGAAATCGCCAAGGCCATCCAGGACGGTGTGGCCTGGGTAGTCGGCAACAGCATCTCCTGGTGGGTCAAGGTGCCCTCGCCCGATCTGGCCGCCGAGTCCGCGGTGGACCGGCTGCGGCAGTGGACCCTGCCGATCGCGGTCGCCATCGCCGTGCTGGGCGTTCTGAGCGCAGGCGGCAAAATGGCGCTGACCCGCAAGGGAAGCCCCCTGGTCGACGTCGGCTCGGGCTTGGTCATCATCGCGGCGACCTCGACGATCGGGGTGCTGACCACTTCGATGCTCGTCAAAGCCGGCGACGCCTGGTCTGCCTGGGTCCTCGACGCTGCCTCCCACGGCGACTTCGGCAGACGCTTGACGAAGATCCTCACCATGAGCGGCGCGGCACCAGGGGCGGTCATCGTGCTGGGGATCATCGCGATCCTGGTCGGCACCGTCCAGGCCGTGCTCATGCTCTTCCGCCAGGCGGCGCTGGTCATCCTCGCCGGCCTGCTCCCCCTGGCCGCCGCAGGGTCCATGACCACGCTGACCAAGCCCTGGTTCCGCAAGCTGACCGGCTGGATGCTCGCCCTCATCTTCTACAAGCCTGCCGCGGCGGCCGTCTACGCGACGACGTTCACAATGATCGGCGAGGGCACTGATACGCGGACGACCCTCATGGGCTTCGCGATGCTGCTGCTGTCGCTGATCGCGCTTCCGGTGCTGATGAAGTTCTTCACTTGGACCACGGGCTCGCTCGTAGCGTCCGGCGGGGGCGGCGGCATCCTCGGCGCGGGTATCGCCGGAGCGGTCGCCTTCAGCGCATTCCGCAACTCGGCCCCGGCCTCATCCCCCGCAGGCGCAAGCAGCCATGCGAGTTTCCTGTCGTCACAGCTGGGCGACAGGAAACCCGCAGGCGGCACCCCACCCGCTCCTCCGCCAGGCGCCGCCCCCGCGACAGCCGCAAATGCAGGCTCATCAGCGGCAAACGGAACCACGGCGTCCCCTACGGCGTCGCCGGCCTCAGCGGCCGGTACCGCGGCGGGACCGGCCGGGGCAGCAGCCGCGACCGTGGCAAGCGGCCTGGCGTCCGGAGCGAAGACCGCGGCCAACTCGATGCGAGAGGACCACCAGCGATGACCGACGTGCGCACCTACGGGGGCTGGCGCAGGCGGCGCGGCCTCGGCCTGCTCGGCCTGGGCACGACCGGGACGTTCGTCGCGCTGGCCGCGCTCACCACACTGGTCCTTGCCACCTCGATCAACGCCCGTGCGGCGCTTTATACCGGTCCACCCGCCGCCGTGGCCGGGGCGCTGGTGCTGATCCGGGTCAGCGGCGTCCCCGTCGCACACCTGATAATGCGCCGGGTGCGCTGGTCGTACGGCAAGGCTCGCGGCCACACCCGCTACAGGGCGGGAGTGGTCGTCGCGCATCCCCGCGCGTTCCAGCTTCCCGGCGTGCTGGCCGGGACCCGCCTGCTGTCGGCCGAGGATGCCTTCGGCCGGCCGTACGGGATCGTGTGGGACCGGCGCAGCGGGCTGTTCACCGCGACGCTGAAGGTGTCGCCGACCTCCACGTGGCTCGCCGAGCGCTCGGACGCCGACACCTGGGTGGCCAACTGGGGCACATGGCTGGCCTCGCTCGGGCACATGCCGGCTGTCCGCTGGGTCACCGTCACCGTCGACACCGCCCCCGAGCCGGGCTCCGCCCTGGCCGACACCATCGACCGCGCGCTGTCCTCCGACGCCCCTGAGGCGGCATCGCTGCTCATGCGGCAGCTGGTCGGTACGGCTCCGCGTACGGCCGCCCGCGTGGACACCTACGTCAGCGTGACCTTCGACCCGGCCCGCTCCCCCGCCGGTCAGGGCGACATGAGCACGGCGATCGGCGAACTCGGCCGCACCATGGAAGCCTTGGCCTCGGCGCTCGGCTCGTGCGGCGTCACCATTACCGGCCCGGCAACCGCGAGTGAGCTGGCCGGTATCGTCCGCGCCGCGTACGACCCCGCGGCGCGCGCCGACACCACCCGAGCCGACGACCTCACGTGGGCGGACGCCGGTCCGATCGGGGCCGAGGAGCACCCCGATCGCTACCGGCATGACAGCGGTATCAGCGTGAACTGGGCCTGGCACGAGGCACCGCGTCAGAACGTCCCCGCCGACGTGCTCAGCCGCCTGGTCGCCCCAGGACCATTCCCCAAGCGGGTCAGCCTCCAGTACCGACCGCTGCCCGCAGCCGAGGCCATGCGGGTGCTCGAGGACGAGGTCAACGCGGCAGCGTTCCGCGAGCACTACCGCCGCCGCACCGGCCGGGACGAGACCGCCCGCGACGCCTACGACCAGGCCCGCGCCCGGCAAGCCGCCGCCGAAGAAGCCACGGGGGCCGGGGTCACACTGGTGACGCTGTACGTCACGACCACGGTCACGCACGAAGACGACCTGCCCCGAGCGGTCGCCGTAACCGAGGCCGCCGCCGAAGCCTCCCGCATCCGGCTGCGCCGCCTGTGGGGCAGTCAAGCAGCTGCCTTCGCCACCACCCTGCCCTGCGGCGTGTGCCCCGCCGAGCACACGAGGAGGTCCTGGTGAAGACACCCACACGCGGCTGGCGCGAGCCGTACGGCGGGTGCGCGGTGCACATCGAGGCCGGCGCGGAGTTCCAGGCGACCACCGCACAGGTGTGCGGCCTGTTCCCGTTCGTGGCCGGCTCGGGCTCTCCCGCCATCGGCACGCCGATCGGCCGTCACCAACTCTTCGGCGAGGTCGTTTGCCTCGACCCGCTGGCCTGGCTGCGCGCCGGGCTCGTCACCAACCCGGGCGTGTTCGTCCTGGGCCAGCCGGGAACCGGCAAATCCACGCTGGTCAAGCGGCTCATCATCGGCGCCATCGCGTTCGGCTCGACCGCGCTCATCCTCGGCGACACCAAACCCGACTACACCATGCTCGTCGAGCACATCGGCGGGCAGGTCATCCACGTCGGCCGGGGTCTGGACCGGATCAACCCGCTCGACGCGGGCCCGCTCGGCTCTGCCGTACGCGGCCTTCATGGTGCCGAGGCCGAGCGGATGCGCTGGGAGATGCGCGGACGACGGCTGTCCCTGCTGATGGCGCTGTGCACGCTCATCCGCGAAGCCCCCATCAGCAACGCCGAAGAGGTCATCCTCGGTCGGACCATCGACCTGCTCGACGAACGCCTCGCCGCGCCGACCATGCCCGACGTCCTCGCCGTACTCGAAGAAGGTCCCGAGGCGCTGCGATCGGCCGCCCGCACCCACCACCCGGAGCGATACCGGGAGCGTGTCCGCGACCTTGTTTTCACCCTCGAACTGCTCTGCACCGGGTCGCTCGCCGGCGTCTTCGACGGGCCGACCACCCGGCCCATCGACCTGACCGCACCCGCCGTCTCCGTGGACATCTCCCGGGTCGGCGCGGCCGGCGACAAACTGCTGACCGCCGCGATGCTGTGCACCTGGGCGTACGGCTTCGCCATGGCCGACGGCACCACCGGACACTCCTACCTGGCGGTGATGGACGAGCTGTGGCGGGCGCTACGCGGAGCGCCCGGTTTGGTCGAATACGCCGACAGCCTGACCCGGCTCAACCGCGCCAAAGGCATGGCCTCCATCATGATCACCCACTCGCTCGCCGACCTGGAGGCGCTGCCGACCGAGGAGGATCGGGCCAAGGCCCGCGGGTTCATCGACCGCAGCGCCATCACCGTGCTGGCCGGGCTGCCACCGCGCGAGCTGGTCCGCGTCAGCGAGATCACCCGCCTGACCGTGCCGGAGCAGGAGCTGGTCGCCTCCTGGTCCGCTCCGGACTCCTGGCAGCCGGGCGCGCGGCACCCGGGCCGGGGCAAGTACCTCATCAAGACCGGCGATCGGCTCGGCATCCCGGTCGAGCTCTCCCTCGTCGGCGTCGAGCACCAGCTATACAACACAGATCCGAAGTTCGACTCAGTTGCTGGGCAGTGGGTTCTGAGCCCAAGGGGCGATGGCCGGTGAGGCGGCATTCATGGACGGAAGGTTTCGGAACCGGGCCTGTCCTGAGCGAGCGTGCTGGCGGTATCGCAAAGTTCGGTCATCACTCGGTGGTGAGTGGCCGGGTCCAGGCGGGAGAACGCAGACGCTTCCCACAGGCCGGTGGCGAGGAATCGGTGGGCCCGGTAAGTGCCGAGTTGGTCGTCAAGGTGAAGGAGCGCGCCGATGGCCCAGTGCTGGTCGTAGTGGCAGTCCGTTCTCGGAAGGTAGCGCTCGAGGTAGGCGGTGAGGATCTCAGCATCTTCGGGTTGTCCGAAGTTAGCGAGGGCGAAACAGTAGCCCCGGCCCGCGTAGACGACCTCGCTGTCCAGAAGAAGCTTGCCAATGGCCTGGCGGTAGCGGATGCGGCGGTCGAGGCCGATCAGCCAAGCGGCGGTGAGACGAGGTCGCCAGTCACTGCACAGGAATTTGTCGAGGTCTCCGTCGCTGATCTGACGCGAGTCATCGGCGAGGGCGATCTTGAACCGATCGTCGAGCTTCGGGAGCTTTCCGCCAAGGAGCTTGAGGTAGCGGGGCTCGTCACGGTCCCAGACCACATAGCGCTGGATGGCTCGCCTGATCTCGGGGTCCTCGTCCGGGTCCGTGGTCATGATTACATCTTCGCCGCCGGCATGGGAGGCGTGCGAACTGGTTTTGCGGCGTCAGTCAGCTCTGACGAGCGACAGGCCGAACAGGTCGGTCAGGACGCGGATGTTCCTGCAACCGACCAGGCCATCCGGTGGAGCGCGCGATGACCAGGGCCGTGGGACCGCGCCCCGGGTTCACGACGCACGGCGCGACCGGGGCATGGGTGGCGCTGCTGGCCGGATGGGGTGTCGTGGCGTTCTTCGGCTTGATCTGGGTCGCCGCCCGGATCGCGGCCGGCCTGTTCGGCGGCAACGTGGGCCAGTTCGGCACGGATTTCGTGCTGGAGGTGGTCGAGGGCCGTACGGCTGCCGCATGGCCCGGCACCCCCACGCTCGCCGTAGTGGTCGTGGCCTCACTCCTTATCACCGGGGCGCTGACGGTCGTCGTGGGCGCGTGGGGGTTCGTCGTCGGCCGGCTCCCTGATCCAGTGGACCCGGTGGCAGCGCTGGCGGACAACCCCGGGCTCGCCGCGCTGAAGCCGGACGCAGCCGAGAGAAAGGCCCTTGAGCTGCGCCCCTATATCAAGGGGCCGCTGATGCCGTGCGACGTCGGGCTGGCGCTCGGCGACCTGATGCACAGCGGGCCCACGCTGTACGCCTCCTGGGAAGACACCATCGTGGCGTTCATGGCACCCCGCTCGGGCAAGACGACCTGCTTGAGCATCCCGTACGTGCTGTCAGCGCCCGGACCGGTCATCGCCACCTCCAACAAGGCCGACCTGTGGGCGGCTACCGCCGCACTACGCGCGGCGGAGGGCGCGGTGTGGCTGTTCGACCCGCAGCGCATCACCTATCAGCCGCAGTCTTGGTGGTGGGATCCGCTGCGGGGCCTGGCCACTGTGGAAGAGGCCCATCGCCTGGCCGGGCACTTCGTCCTCACCGTCGACGACGGCACCAAGCGCGACCTGTGGGGACCTGCCGCCCAAGACCTGCTCTGCGCACTGTTCCTCGCCGCCGCCTACTCCGGCCGCACCTTGCGCGACGTCGCCAAATGGCTCGACGCGCCGGCCGTACCGACGCCGGCCGAGCTGCTGGAGGACGCGGAGTTCTCACTGCTCGCCTCGTCCCTGCGTGGGGCGCAAAACGGCGCGGTCGAGACACGGGACGGCATCTACCAGACAGCCAGAACCGCGGCCAAGGCGCTGCGCGACGAAGCCATCGTCTCGTGGGTCACGCCATCAACACTTCCGGTCTTCGACCCGAGAGCCTTCGCCGCCGGAACCGACGCCCTCTACCTGCTGTCCAAGTCACGATCGGCTGCCTCGCCGCTGATCGCCGCGCTCACCGACACCGCGATGCGCGCCGCCGAACGCCGAGCCGAGCGCGCCGGCGGCCGGCTCGACCCGCCGATGGTGGTCTGCTTGGACGAGGCCGCCAACATCTGCCGCATCGCCGACCTACCCGAGCTCTACAGCCACTTCGGCTCACGCGGCATCGTCCCCGTGACGATCCTGCAGTCCTACGAGCAGGGCGTGACCGTGTGGGGCGAGGCGGGCATGGCCGCCCTGTGGGGCGCGGCCACCCGCAAGGTCATCGGCGCCGGCGTCGACTCCCCACGCCTCGCACGCGACCTCGCCACACTCGTCGGCCAGCATGACGTGCCCGTCCGCTCAGTGTCGTACGCGGACGGCCGGGCATCGGAGCAGATCTCGCTGCGCCGGCAGGACATCATGGAGCCGGCTGCCATCCGCGCCCTGCCGCCGGGAACCGCGCTGCTGCTGGCCACCGGCGGGCGCCCCGCCCTGATCTCGCTGCTCCCCTGGTACCGCAGCCGCGACGCCGACCGCATTCAGGCCTGCCGCGACCAGCTCGAAGGGCTCATCGCGGAAGGGGCGGCACGATGACAGACCCGGTGTACGCGACGGTCGAAGAATGGGTGACCGATCGGTTCGTGCCTATGTACCGGCGGACGCTCGGCGGCGAGTTCCGCTGGTGCGCCCAATGGTGGAAGCACGCGGAGGCGATCTCCCGGCTCACCGCGCTCTGGCACGCCTGGGAGGCATTGCGCCTGGAAGCCGGCACCGGGATGGGCGTCTGGTACCGCGACCATCTCGACCACCAGCTGCCGATCCTGCTCGGCCCCCGCGGCCCTTTCTACCAGTGCAGCGAAGACGAGCACCTCGAACCCCACCTGGCCACCGTCGAGCCCGCCCCACCGGGATGGTGGGTGGTCTCCGACGCAAGCCCCCTCGCAACGCAGTGAGATCCGTACCGACGCAGCGCAGCCGAGGAAAGGAGTGGGCAAGATGATCGACTACGCCTACGAACGACTCAGCCAACAGCGCTACAAGGAGCCCGAGGAAGCAATCGCAGCGGCGGCCGAGGCGCTCGAAGCGATCGCCATAACGATGCAGGAAGGCGAGGAGAGCGGCCACCATGCCATGTACGCCTCTTACGCTCGCCTCCATCAAGAAGCTCTGGAGGGCCTGGCCGAACTCCGCTCGTGGTACGAACCAGAACTCGGCCTCGGACGTCGCGCTGTAGGGACAGT
The DNA here is from genome assembly GCF_016863335.1 of Planotetraspora thailandica. Lineage (GTDB taxonomy): Bacteria > Actinomycetota > Actinomycetes > Streptosporangiales > Streptosporangiaceae > Planotetraspora > Planotetraspora thailandica. Next base: position 8,805 of record NZ_BOOR01000033.1, on the reverse strand, counting down.
GCCCGACCTTGCCGATGTCAGCAAACTGGGCGGGCTGATCTGCGACGTCCTCCTGAACATCGCAACACAAGGCGCGGACAGCGACGCGCAGCTCAACCTGCTGAACGCCGCCGCGCGTGCGGCACGTCTCCGGGACCTGCTGGCATCATGACCGCGACCTTCGGGGACTTCGTCGACGGCGCCCGTGCCCATATGGAGATCGCCGCAGCACACACTCACAGTGGAGACCGTGATCACGACTCGGCAGCGATCTACCAGGCCGGCGCGTCACTCACCGCCACGTTGGCCAGATGCGCAAGCGGTTTCGGAGGCTCATCCCAACTCGCCCGGCCACTTCACGATGCCAGTCATCTGCTCAGCCTGGTGGAATCCGCCGGCAGGCGGCATGAGCACCCGATCCCGATGCATCTGTCCGCCGCCGCGACAGCCTGGGGTGCGGCCGATGACCTGCTCGCCACGCACTTCGCCCCCCGCAGGACCCATGCCCGGTCCGACTGGTCGAGCGTCATCTCCGACCAGCACGTACGTGATCAACTACTCAAGGACGTCGCAGACACCGCCTTGATGCTGTCCGCGATCCTGAGGCGGACCCGTCCCATTCACATCCTCGGCATCCAGGCCGTTCCGCACCTCCTGGCGTCGCCCGCCATCATCGAGGCGTCGCAACTCGACGGATCAGCCGCCCTGGGAGCCGTACCTCTCAATCAACTCGCCCAGCCCCTGGCGACCCCGCACCTGCCGCAGAGCCCAGATGAGCTGTGCCAAGGAATCATCAGCGGCACGGACGCTCTTCGCTCCCTGAGCTACCAATATTTGGAGAACGGACCGTCCGAATGGCCCCGTACGGCTCTGGCGGCCACGATCACCACCCACATCGGCGCCAGACTCCTTAACCAGCTCACCCGCCGCGCCTACGAACTGAACTCCGACCGCCGACACGATCTCAGCATGCTCCTGCAGCACGCGACCGATGGATTCGAACAGGCTCACGCGGCATGGAAGGGCGTACGTCACGCCTGGCACCGCCACCTCTCCCCCGGCCGCTTCGCCTCCTCGGTTCGTCAACAACACCTTGAACAGGTAATCGTTCGCCTCGGCCGTCTACTGCACACCAACCCGCTGTGGACCCCAGTGCCGCAGCACGCCTCCCCAATCAGGAAGCCCGCCGAGATCGCCCAGAACACCTCGCACATGGTTCCCATGCTCCGATCGCTCCTGCACGCGTCCGAGGCCCTCGGCACCATAGCCGAGCAGGATCGAACAGGGGCACTCCGCGCCATCATGCGCGGCGGCCTGAGTAGAGGCGACACAGAGCTGCTACGGATCGCCTACCTCGATCTCGCCGCACCCACAGCGCGTACGTCGTGGGCACTCAGCGAGGCGATCTTTCTGAGCTCCGATTCCGAGCAGAGGCTCCAACTGTGGCCGGAAATTCACTCAATGCAGCTACGGCGCCCACCAACCACCCGTGAGATCGTCCGCGAACGACCAAAAACCGAACGATGGCTGGACTGGACCGCTACGCGCTCCGCCGTGTCCGACGCCCGATTCGGCCTGCCGGCCACGCCAACCATGCCTTCTCGGCTGAGCGGGCCAGCGCAGACATCAGGTCCAAAAGAACACCGAAAAACTCGATGACGATGTTCTGCATCCCCCACGACGTCGATAGCGGGTGTCTCCGCGGCATAGGGAGTGGCGAGTTATGCACGATGTGCGTAGGCATGTGACCTTGGACGCGGCAGTCGCTGACGCTCATCTTGCTGCGCTGGAGTTCGATGATGCTCGGGCCTGGTTGGAGCACGCACGTCGCGGACCGATGGATCCCCTTGCGGCTGAGGTCTGGGTGACGGACCCCGACTTCAGCAATGTCCTGCTTGTCAGGCATCGCTGGCGCGGATGGGTACCCCCTGGCGGCAAGGTCGAGCCAGGTGAGACGCCGCGGGCCGCCGCAGGCCGTGAACTCGTCGAAGAAACCGGGCTGCGGGCCGAACTGCTTCCCATCCCGGCGGCGGTATCCATCCGCTCCTACCGCTCCGATTGGGCGCAGACGCTGGGCCTGTCATACGCCGCCATCATGGACCGAAATGTCCCACTGAGGGGGGAGAGCGGTCAGCCGCCGCGGTGGTTTGGGCTCAGCGACGAATGGGAGAGCGTCTTCCCCGAGGAACGCGCGCGCATCCAGGCGCACGTGCACCGGCTAGCAGCCGAGCGCTCGCACAAGTCGCATCCCACTCCTCGTCTTCAAGGTTGATCGCGTGCGCAATCGCGGCCGCCGCGGCCCTCCCGTGCACACGCCTTGCCCGATCAACACGGTGTGACGTCCGCTGATCAGGCCATGTGGACGATCACCGTCGTGTGTCGTTTGTCCATTACCGGCAATTCCCCCACCTCAGCCGTACGGCCGAGCGCGGTGCTGACGTCGCCTGTGCTACGGGGCCTCGCTGTCGTTATTCCCGAAGACGCGCCCTTCGTGATCAACCTGTCACGCAGTCCTCCGCGCTAGAAGATCTCTTGCTGTCCGTGATCCAGCAGACGCTGTCCACGCTTGGGCTGGGACGCGAGCGGGTCGGTGAGTCCCAACTCGGTGAATGGTATTTCTAGGCTGGAAAGGTGTGCGGTGAAGCTCTGATGGGATCCGTAGGGGTAGGTGAAGCCCACGAGACGGCGGGCACGAGTGAAGGCCACGTAATAGGTCCTGAGGGTTTCCGACGTACTCGTGGCCGACCAAGCCTCGATCAGTTCGTTGACGGCTTTCGGCGCAGGAAGGGTAATGAGGACCGCGTCGGCTTCTGCTCCCTTCGCCTTGTGCACGGTCGACGCGATCACATCCACAGCTGACGTGTCCTCCTCGACGAGAGCGGCAGGCGGGTCGATGAGGTCGCGGATGGGCTGCTGGTGCTCATCGGACTTGAGCTTGAGCTGAGAGGGTTGGCCGGCGGCTGAGCCGGTAGGCCGAGGCAACTCGCTCATCAGCTTCTTGGCTTCACGAAGCCAGTCAGCGGCCATTCGGTCGTCGATGGCGGGGAGCTGGCATAGCAAGGTCGTGGCGTGCCGGCGAGCATCGGGCAAGCGCATGTCGTGATTGCCCAGGACGGTTTCAAGGGTCCCTGCCTCGTCGGGAAACCACTGCTGGCACAGCAAATGGAGAGCGATCCGGACGGCGACGTCGAGTTGACGCGCGTCCCCGCTTGGCTCGCGGAACGTCGCGCATGCCCATGCGAGGCGGATGCCGGAGCTTTTCGACTTCGAAATCTGGGGTGCGGGGCGTCCGTGGCGGGCAACATCCTTACCGACATAGGCAAGGGACAGACTGCTGACAGCGGGGGGCTGAAGCTGACCGGCGTGCTGCAGGAATACCGATAGGGCGTCGGCAGCACCGCCGATCTCGGTCGCACGCTTGTCGGCCTGTCTGCTGGAGAAGGGAATGAGCAACACCGGGTGACGGTCGTCGCTCCAAGGTCCTAGAGGGCGATCTGCCGGTGTATCCGGGCGCCGCATCGTCGAAGCGGCCTGGCAGATCGCTCCGCTGGAGCGGAAGTTGCCGGTGAGAGTCAGGGGCTCGGGAAACTTCCGCGTGAAGGCGTCGAAGTCAGCCGGCTCGCAGCCCTTGTACTCATAGATGCTCTGGTGCGAGTCCGCGACGACGACGAGAGGGACGCCGTAGTCATGCAGGTTGCCGAGGATTTCGAGTTCGAGTTGATCACAGTCCTGGGCTTCGTCGATGGCGATCTCGTGAAACCTGCTCCGCAGCAGCTCGGAGACGGCCGCGTCGTTGGAGTTGGCCAGCGCCATGAGACGCACCTCAAGCCCAGTCACCACCCGGTACTTGTCGACCATCAGTTGACGCACTCGCTCGGCCTCGATGCAGTGTGCGTCTGGCGAGTACGGGCTGTTCTTCAGGAGTCGTGCCGCGTCGGGGAGGGATGCGCGCACACCACGAGTCGCTGGATCGTACCTGAAGTCGTATGCCCCTAGGCTGGCTCGCTGATAGACCTTGGGAGGGCTGGCGAGTTCGGACCAGTCGTTGAGGCGCCGCCATTCATCGTCGCCGCAGGGCAGGAAAGGCCGGACCAAGAAGCGCCAGAGAAACACGTCGAGCGTGCCCACGAAATGCGGGGGAGCCAGGAGTTCACGCCGCTCGCAGCGGTCCTTGATCTCGTCGGCCGCCCGGTTGGTGAAAGAGATCAACGCTCGTCCGCGACGCTGAAAGCCTGCGGGTGTGCGCATGTGGCGAGCCACGAGTACTCGGGTCTTGCCCGCGCCGGGGCAGGCATACAGGAAGAACGGGGCCTCGGCCTGGACGGCAGCCTTCTGCTCGTCACTAAGTACGGGATGAGCGGACGTCATACACGTACCTGCCCATCGATGTCCATGAGCCAGATCAGGCCTTCGCTCAGATAAGGCGGCACCTCGAAGCGTGCTGACGGATCGGCGAGGCGCGCGCTCAGGCGATAGCTGTATTCGCCCTTCGCCAGGTTCTTGCCGCCCTTCGCATACGGGGCGAACAGTTTGTTGAACTCTTCAGGTCTCTCGTCGGGTGGAAGGCTCGTGATGGTGTCGTCCCACACCTTCCCGGATTGCTTCCTGATTCCGAGGAAGATCTCTCGGAGCAGCGGAGCGTTAGTCTCACTGAAGAGCTGGGGCTCGAGGGTGGGAACGGCTTCGACGATTTTGAAGTGCCGGTCAGGGACCTTGAGATCAGTTTTCAGGTACCGCAGCAAACTCTCCTTGCGGTTGTAGCCGGTTCTGGTCTCCTCCGGATCGTCTTCGTCGCGAGGTCGGCGCGTGGGGTCCTGGTCAGTGATCACGAGCACTTTGTCGGCCACGCGGTGACCGTCGGGACCAGCTAGAAGGATCTTCAGGAACGGCTTGAAGTCGACTCCGTCGACGGTCACGATCGGGGTTCCGCGAAAGCGGGACGTGGCGGCGCTGGTCAGGGACGTAACCTGGGCCTCGTCGAGGTCGACAAGACGCTGGCCCAAATCGTCGACCACGCGGCCAGCGAACGGTGGCAGCAGGAGAGCTTCGGCGATGCCCTCCACGAGAATCACCCTGTCGCCGAACAACATGGTGCTCTTGGTGACGTCGAGGTACCTGCTCAGCTTCGCGGACTCGGAGGACGAAAGCCCCAATCGGGAGACGGGCACGATGGCGGTCTCCCGCCGACGGGTGCCGGTGTCCGCTGACCCGGCAGCCACTTCGGTCTCGTGGACACGAAGGATCACCAGATCATCCACTGGTGCGACTGAGGCCAGAACGGGGGAATGCGTCGTGATGACGACCTGGATCCTTCCGCTCGGCTGTCCTGGGTCTTCCGGCCCCTTGGCAGAGGCATACGCGCGGTCGTAGAGCAGCCTGAGCAGCAGCGTCTGCAGCTGAGGATGAAGGTGCGCCTCCGGCTCCTCCACCAGGAGCAGGGTCAGATCAGCCTCTTTCGCCGCCTCTAGCTCAGTCAGCACCGTCGCGATGTAGAGCAGGTTGGCGTAGCCGAGCCCGGATCTGGCGACGTCCTCCGGGGCCATGCCCGCGTCGCTCATCCGGGCGCGCAACGCTCGCGCGATCGCCTCCAGCTTCGGCTCGGCGAACCGCAGCTTCATACCCTGCGCCCGTGCTCCTTCGGTGAGCTGCTGAAGCGGGCGGTTGATGCGCTTCTCGGCATCAGCAATTGCGTCCTGCTGCTTCTCGAATTCGCGCAGGGACTGGAGGTAATCGATCTCGAACTTCTCGATCTTCTCAGGGTCTCCGCCGAGGGTGGCGGCCAAAATCAGCCTCAGACTCTGGCCCGAGCCCGACGCGAGCTCCTGCTGGGCATCGCGTAGCGGAGGCAGGTACACGTGCCGAATGCCCCGGCGCACTTCCGGTTCCGGATCGCCGTCCTTACCTCCGGCCGACCATGTCGTACGGCCTGACCGAGATCCGGGTGGGGGAGGGGTGTAGGCAACGGCGTATCGTGCGCACGACTCATCTGCTGGCCCGAAGGGACTGGGAACGCGTGCTTGAAGGTAAGTTCCGGCCTCCGCCGGTGTCAAGGCGCGGTAGGTAGCGGTGAGCTTCACCTGGTCGTCATGGTCATCGGCCGCATCCCGCGACGTCCACCAGCGCCGGGGCCGTCCGTCTTCGAGTGGTTCGGTGAGCAGCCGCAGCACATCGATCGTGTTGCTCTTGCCGCCGTTGTTCTCCCCCACCAGGACGGTCACAGCGGGCCGGAGGTCAAGCTCTGCACTGCGCAACGATCGAAACCCGGCAGCCTCTATACGCCCCAAGTACAAGCCGTCACACCCCTCACGACCGCACATTCAGTCGGAATTCCCCCACGGCGCATCTGAGCAACTTTACTCCCTTCATTCGCTCATTGCTCATTTCGGCCATCTCGTGCCCGACCTTTTCATATAAAGGGCATCCTTAACCTCGATCTTTCGCAAGCTTCGATTGGTCGGCTGAGTGGTTCGGCTGAGGGTTGATTTCAGGTTGTGGTCAGCGCCGATGCCCTGAACCGCCATCGGATCGCCGTTATCAGCGGTAAGCGGTAGTCGGGCGCTGCGCCCGTCCATCCGCCGGGTAGCCGGAGCGCATTGCTGCGCCACGGCCCCCTCAGAACCGGACGTGCCCGTTTCCGGGCATCCGGCTCAAGCAAGCCGCGAGGGCGAGCGGGATTGCTGTGCTGGGTTGCGTTGACGGGCATGGAGCCTGCGTGCGCGTGTTGTGTGCACGAGACGGGTGTGGTCATCGCCGGATGGGCAAGGTCGGCCGTGGTGGACGAGGTTGTCAGCGGCGATCGCCTTGCGGACGACCTGCAGCCACCAGCGTTCCCACTGGTGGGGGACTGTGGCGGTTGGTCGGCAGTCAGCCTGCGCTTGACAGCGGTTCGCGGCCCGGAGCTTCACACGCAGGAATCACCGGCAGGGGCGATACCGCCGCTCTTTCACCTCGTCGGCTAACTCGCCAAGGAGCCGGTCCGCGCCGTACTCCTCAACCCCCTTGTCGATGCCCCTGCACCGTGGCTGTCGTGCACCGCAACCCAGATGGGCTACAGCACGTCTCTGGGCTTACTTCCACTGAAACGTGTCGTCGTTGAGGGGTGGAAGCAGGACGTCTGCCGCGAAAATGACAGCCCGGGGCGAAGCAAGGGACGCGGCCTTCACACCGACATCGGGATACAGGTGGATGCCGGCGAGTTCCCGGTAGTGGAGCCAGATGATGTCGCCGTCCTCGATGTCATCTTGTTCGACGGTGGCCAGGCCTCCCCGGACCGCTTCACTGATGAACGCTCGGAAGACCAGGTGGAGTTTGCGAGGGGCCGCGGTGTTCCCCGGTCTGTGGACCATCTGGTCCTGAAGCCAGGCGAGGTGCAGGCCATCCGCGTCATCAAGGTCGAGGTGCAGTTCCTCGGCCAGTTCCCGCTGGAGAGCGTCATGGATGTTCTCCCCATGGCCAACGTTCCCGCCGGGAATCGAGTAGTGATCACCGCTAGGGCGGGGCCGACGAATGAGCGCCACCTCGGATCCGCAAAAGAGCAGACACGCGGTTCTGTACCTGATGCGGGCGAACGGTAGCTCAGCGGTAGCGTCCGCCGGGTTGAGCTGCGGATCGAAGGCCATCTGTCTCCTTCATCGGCGCCTCCGAACACTACAGCGCCTGCAGCCATCAGGTGCTTCAGGTGATCGCGTATCGAGGCCCGATCGGCATCGGACAACGTACGGGCGCTGCCTATCCGATTTCACGCCTGCATGGCGTCCCCGGAGCGGGACACGAGGACTAGATCGGCTTGGCTCGTACGTCGATGACGATCACGCTGATGTTGTCCGGGCCCCCACGATCGTTGGCGAGAGTGATGAGGCGATCAGCCGTTTCTTCCGGACCGGTAGGTGCTCTCATGGCCTCGTGGATGAGTTCAATGGGCACAACCGCGCTCAGTCCATCCGAACACAACAGGAAACGGTCCTCGGGGCGGAGGTCGCAGGCGGTCAGGTCGGGGGATCGACCATCAATTCGACCGTCGAGGAAGCGGGACAGGCGTGCGGGCAGGTTCGGTACGTTGCCCGCGGCAGCCACCAGGTTCCCGTAGATGTGATCCTCGGTGATCTGGTTGAGACGGGATGCTCTGTCGCGGCTACCACGCAGTAGGTAAGCGCGGGAGTCGCCCACGTTCGCCACGACCGCCGTCGTTCCGGACCGCAGCATGGCTACCAAGGTGGTGGCCATGCCCGCCAGTTCCGGGGCGGTTTCGATTTGGCGGCGTAGAGCTGTGTTGGCCACGCTGACCATCCGCCCCAAGACGTCGGGGAGGTCCTCGGGAACGAACTGCCGATCGTACGGTTCAAGGGTTTCGATCACGGTGGCGCTGGCGGTGTCGCCTGAGACATGGCCGCCCAGACCATCGGCGACCGCGAACAGCGATCGACCCGCGTAGAGGCAGTCCTCGTTGCGCTTGCGCACGAGTCCGACATGCGTGCGTGCTGCGGCCTCGACGACGATGGTCATCTTCGGTCACCTGCCCGTCTCGGTGTCGTCAGGCCACGGGGCTTGTGCGGATTCGTCGCGGTGCAGGATGTGAACGGTTTCGACTCGGTCGCTGGCCACGATGTACTCCGTCACCTCAATCGGCTGCCCATCTCCACCGGACGTGCCCACACGCACGATCTCCAGAACGGGGAGGCTGGTCGGGATCTCCAGCAGAGCGGCCTCGTCTTTGGTGGGCATGCGCGCCCGGTGAATCTCCAGCCAACTGATAGGCCAGTGTCCGGCCTTCTCCAACCGCACCAGCCAGTCTCCTGGGCCCAGGGCTTGGGAGGAGACCTCAGGAGC
>NZ_BOOR01000032.1 GCF_016863335.1 Planotetraspora thailandica | reverse complement strand
TCATGCCGTGCCGGACGATGATCCCTCGTCCTTGGACCGCCCAGACGAAGCCTTCTGATTCCAGCGCCCCGATCGCCCGGGCGATCGTGTCCCGGTTCGCGTCGTACTGCTTCGCGAAGTCGTCCAGTCGCGGGAGCCTGGCCCCTGGTTCCCACTCACCGGCCTCAATTCGTGCCCGGATTTGAGCGGCTATGTCCAAATAGCGCGAGTGCACGGCCACCGTGGCGGCCCCTTCCATTGAAATTGTCTTGGGACAACTGTTGACAGCAATCGACCATCACCACACGATTATCCCAAGACTATCGCCCTCATTGCGGGAGACGGGCTTGTGGGCCCGACTCGTGATCTACGGCTCGACATGAGAGGCAATGCACTGATGATCAACAACGCATCGATCATGGCCGGTGTCACTGCCACCTGCTCCCCACTTCTCCATGCGCCTCCGCTCAGTCCGACCCTGGATCGCGAGCCAGGCGTGATCACTGTCGTCCCTGATGAGGAGATGTGCCAGAAGCAAGAGAGGCCGGACGGCGTGAAGGGGCGGGCGGCACTGGATTCTCCGGAATGACTGGAATGGGCAAAGGCGCCCTGACTTCTGTGATGGTCGATGTACTAAGCGCCATCGGGGGCATCACGTTGGACGCCGAACTCCGGTCTGTCTCACGTGTGCGGGAGTACACGCGTGAGCAGATCGGCCACGAACACCCTGCGATCGACGACGTCATGCTTATCGCCTCTGAGCTGACGACCAACGCGCTGGTCCACTCGGACTCCAGAAGCGGCGGACAAATCACGTTCGCTGTGGTTGTGCTGTCCGACCTCGTCCAGGTCAGCGTGATGGACGCAGGAGGTCCGACGGTTCCGCGTGCCCTGTCGGTCGACCAGGACGCTGAAGGCGGAAGAGGACTCCAGCTCGTGGCGGCGCTCTGCGAGAACTGGGGCGTATGTGAGCTCCCGGGAGATGGCCGAGTCGTGTGGGCGGAGATCAGAACCCACAAGTAGACCGAGGTTTCGACGGAGGTCCGTGCGGTGCTCCAAGTGGTACACCGGCCTCCCTCCAGCCCTCGATCAACTATCCGAGACGGTTTCCGGCAGAGATTAGGACATCGAGATGACCATGACCCTGGGCCGAGCGAAAGCCGCCTACTGGCAGTGGGACCTCTACGGCCCTAACGAACTGACTCGGTTTCTGCGAGCCGAGACCGACCTGAACAGCAGCCGATCCTACGCATGGTTCATAGCCGCGCTTCGTAGGGCTGAACAGGAGAGGAGGGCATCACTGTGGAAGTGATCGAATGGCGCCGAGCCGGGTGGCCGATCGAGACCACGTACGGCTTCGTCAACGGTGTCCGGGTGTTCCGCGTCGACACGACCGTGGGCGGCTTCTGGCTGCTCAGCTACCTTCCGACCTCGGACGGCTGGCTTCACCGCAATCTCGTCGTCGGAGCGGATGCTCAGGCCGAAGCGGCCCGGCTCGCTGAGAGCCACCTGATTCGATTCCTCGACGAGATGCGGGTCCGATTCGTAGAGCAGGCAGCAGCCATCGGAAACGGCGCAGGCCAGCACGGCGAGCCGGCAAACCAGCAAGTTCACCCCAGCGTCCGCGAGGCGAGTCGAGCATGATCGGACATCGCCGAGGTCGCGCTCTGCCATGAATCGAAGATCCAACGTCGAGAGGAGGCGGAGCGCACCAATGCGAATCGCCCTTATTGGTCTGCAACGGGAGCACACTCCACCCGCCGGTTACGGCGCGGTCGGTCGGATCGTTGCGGGCCTCGCTGTCGCGTTAAGCCGGCACGCCGAGGTGCTGACCGTGGTCGCCGAGGGGTCACGCGTATCGCCGCGTTCATTCGAGGTGCCCTACGTGGGGCGCCGGGGGACGCCGGAACCGGAGCAGATGGAGAGGTACGCCGATGTCATCTCCGGGTGTGACGTCGTCCACAACCACGATCCGGAAACGATCGAGTGGCTTGAGAAGCACGTCGCGGCCCCTATCGTCACCACACTGCACACCAACCGCCTGCCCACCGGCTCGCCGACGGCCCGTTTCGCCTACCTTTCCGAGTTCCAGGCCCGCTACCTGAAGCGCGTCGGCTTCTGCGGTTGGACGCGGCCGATCGTCGTGCCGCCGACACCGGATCGAGACGCACCTCGCTCGGAGGATCTGCTGGTCCTGGGACAGATCCGCCCCGAGAAGGGGATCGTCGATGCGTGCCGGCTCGCAGCAGAGACCGGCCGTAGGTTGATCCTCGCCGGACCGCTCGCCCACCGGAACAAGATGTGGTTCGCCGAGGTCAAGAGCCAGTTCGGCGAACGACTGGTGCATGTCGGCGAGGTGGCCGACCCTGACCGACTTCGGCTGTTGCGGACCAGCGCCGCCTTGCTCTTCCTCTCCTGCCCTGCTGAGCCGCTGGGGCTGGTCATGCTGGAGGCGATGTCCGTCGGCACGCCCGTGCTCGCACTCGACCGCGGCGCCTGTAGTGAACTTGTCACGGACGGTATCTCGGGGTTCGTCAGGCGCGACGTGGAATCCCTGGCCATGACCGTGGACGATCTCGCTTACCTCCGGCCGGATCTGGTGCGGAAGTCTGTCGAGCGCTTCAGCGAAGACATCGTCGTCGAGGAGCACCTGCGCCTCTACCGCCGAGTCGCTCAGGGCTCGCCGCTGGCGATGGAGAGCACTTCGTGAACAGGTACTCGACCTTCTTGGAGAGCAGCAGACCCACCAGACTCGCCCGGCTCGCCCTGAAAGTCGCCGACGGATACATCTCCCTCCGGCATCCGAGGCAGCCGTGGCCGCCGCTGACGATGATGTACGAAGGTCCGTCGAGCCGATGGGTGTACCACCGAAATGGGCTCGCTTATCTCGATCACTTGAAGGAACTGGCTGGCCTCACGCCCGCCAGTCGCATCTTCGACATAGGTTGCGGCCTCGGCCGGAAGACCTGGCCGCTGGCGGGGTACCTCGAGACTGGCGAATACCTCGGTGTCGACCCACGTGAGGAAGCGGTCGAATGGTGTCGCCGGAGCCTCTCATCGCGGGACAGGAAGCTGAAGTTCCGCCACATCGACGTTCAGAACGGCTACTACGCGCCGAACGGATCTCACGATGCCGCAGCGATCACGCTGCCCGCCGATGACGACCGCTACGACATCGTCATGGCGAACTCCGTCTTCACCCACATGCTCCCAGGCGAGATTGCCAACTACCTCGGAGAATGCAGCCGTATCCTCGCCCCCGGCGGGAGACTGCTCTGCACGTTCTTCATGAGCCCCGACAGCCCGGCCGCCCTGGGGCCGATCAGTGCCTCACCCCGCTACACCTTCCCCTACGAACGCGACGGATACCGCGTACAGCACGACAACTGCGATGAGCACGTGGTCAACTACCGCGAGAGCGACGTTCGGGAGATGTGCGACTCAGCCGGCATCCGTCTCCTGGACATCAAGTGGGGTTCGTGGCGCGGGAACGCCCGCTACCTGGATTTCCAGGACATCGTCCTCGGAGAGAAACCATGAACGGGGGAAGGGATGGCGCCATCCCTCACATCCACCTTGTCAGCAGCGAATTCCCACCCTCGGTCCGCGGAGGCGCCGGAATCCACGTCTATGAACTGCACCACCGTCTGTCACAGGTCACCGATGTAAGCGTGACTCTGCTGAGGAACTCGCCCCGAGAGCAGAGCCCGTCCATCCCCTTGCCGGTCCCTGCCCAGTCGCAGCGGTATCGGGTCCGCCCAACTCTGGCTGGCTCCTTCGCTCAAGAGACCTTCGGGCAAGTCGTGCACACGCACTCGATGGCAGCTCACATCGCGGCGATGCGCTCAGGTCGCTCCTACCTGAGCACGGTGCACTCAATCGAGGCCGACCGCCCATGGCGGGCTGCGCGACACGGCGGCCTGTTCGAGCGGGCGGTGGACACCGAGATGGCGGCCCTGAACGCCGCGTCAACCGTGATCTGCGTGTCTCAGGCGATCGCGCGGGACTTGGCGAAGCACTACGGCATCGAGCGCAGTCACGTGGTTCCGCCCGCGTACAAGGTTGCCCAGTGGTACCACGACGTCGGTTGTGACGCGCTGCCTCAGCAGGTCCCCTGGGATCGCCCGTTCGTCCTGGCGACCGGCCGCATCAGCAAGCAGAAAGGCTACCGGTACCTGTTCGCCGCGCTGCGGCGCCTACGTCGGCCGACCACCTTCGTGGCGCGCGCCGGTTCCCCGGAATCCGATGGGGACGCGGCCGAGTTTCGTACGTGGCTCGCCAAGGTTCCTGAGCAGCACACCGTCGTCTGGCTCAAATCCGGGCTCGGCCGGCGGGGAATGCGGCAGCTCTATTCCAAGGCGGCGCTCCATGTGTCCCCGGCGATCTATGAACCGTTCGGCCTGTCGAACGTGGAGTCTCTGCTGTGCGGGACGCCGGTGTGCGCGACGGCGGTAGGCGGGACTCCGCAGGCACTCGGTGGCACCCCGGCGATCCTTCTGCCGGACCCGGCCGATGACCCCTCGGAATTCGTCGACAGGCTGGCGGAGGTCCTGGAGACCGCGCCCTATGACCGAGAACTCCGCGATCAGACCCGGGCACCGACGACGCGGCACATTCTCGCTGAAGGCGACTGGCACCGGGTGCTCCCCCGGATGCTTCAGATCTACGGGGAGGCCGTAGATGGCTGACGCCCCGGTGGCCGTCATCACGGTCACGCTCAATTCGGCGGCCACAGTCGCACGCTGCTTGAACGTCTTTCGCGAGAGCGCCGAGCCCTTTTACACCGTCGTCGTGGACAACCACTCCCACGATGACACCGTGCAGAAACTCCGGCGTCTGGGACTGGCCGACGCAGTGATCGGTAACGACCGCAACCGAGGGTACGGAGCCGCGGTGAATCAGGCGCTGGCGCATCTCAGGGATGAGGACATAGGCCCGTCTGCCATTGTGCTTCTTGACCCGGACTGCTTCATCGCCCCCGATGACCTGCTCAAGCTGACCGCCGTCCTGCATGACACGCCGCAGCTCGGGGCGGTGTCGCCGGTCCTGCTGTCCGCAGACGGCGTCGAACAGGTCACCGCGCACCGATTCCGCACCGTGCGGAGCGAGATCCGCCGGGTCTTCAATGAGACCCCGATCGACGTACTCACGCGACGGCTCTCTCCGGACCTTCATCTGACGGACTGGGTGGTCGGCGCATGCCTGGTCCTGCGTCCACAGGCCATCGAGACGATCGGTGGGATCTGCGAGCGGTACTTCGTCTATGTCGAAGACATCGACACCTGCCACCGCCTGCGGACGGCCGGTTGGTGGGTGGCGATCGACACCTCGGTCAGTGTGACCCATATCGGAGGCCACAGCCTGTCGAGTAGCCGAATCGTCGACTTCGCTCCGGTCCTCAAGCTCATCAACGAGTTGGACTTCTACGAGTCGGTACACGGTCGCTCCGGACGTGCCGTGATCGCGCTGCTGCGCGTGGCCAGGCAGCTACGCAAGGGCGAGGTCCGCTGCTCCAAGACCTTGATCCTGCTGCTGGCGGGTCTCGGACTGACCGCGCGCCGAATCGGCAGGGCCTTCCTTCGCCGGCAGGACATATCAGTCCGCGCGGTCATCCCGGCGTGCTGGCTGACCGCTCGGCGGCATCAGTGAGAACGAGTCGGAAAGAGAGGCGCAACATGGAAGATGGGCTCTACATCTCCGCGTACATCGCCCCGCCGGGAAGCGTCCCCGCCGAGAATCGATCATGGGTACGGCATGACCAGAACATGTCCGCCTGGCTCAAGCGCGGGACGACGGTAGAGCTGGCAGCGGTCTGGGAATTCGAGCGGATCTCCGGCTACAAGCACCACGGTGTAGCCCTGAGGAACAAGTCGGCCTTCCATGAGCTGCTGAGCGAACTCCTGCACGGTGTCGGACTGCAGATCGGTGACGTCAAGGACATCTATGGGACTCCCGGACTGGGCTCGGGCGCCCATGACGTGGTCGCGGCGGCCGTGCCCGACCTGCCGTATCACAGCCGCTGCCACCTGCTAGGCGGGATGCTCTCCGACACCCGTCACTTCTTCGAGGGCCAGGTGCTCGGCCTGGCCGTCGACGACACCCCGGACTCGGTGGTCCAGCGCAAGCCGCGGAACTGGTACGTCGGTGGCTACGCCGACCACGGTCTGTTCGAACTGTTTCCGATCCCCTCCCCGGCGAAGCTGTACTCCGCGGCGTCACGGACCTTCCGGATGCGCGAAGGGACCCTGATGGCGCTGGCCACCGCGAGCAGCGCCCAGCTCGCTCCCGATATCGGCAACCCGTTCACGGGCCTGGAGATATACAGCCGCCATCTGGCAGACGGGCGCAATGCGGACGAGGAGATCGCCCTGCGGATGCAGCAGTTGGTGGATCAAGCCGAGCGCGGGGGGTTGGAGGGCATCGACGATCGATTCTCGACCGCCGAAAGCATCGCGAGCGCAGTGATGAAGGCCGTTCAGCAGGCGAGCGTCGATCTGATCGCTCAGACGATCGAACGTGCGCTGGATCGGTTCGCCGTCGACCCGGCCGACACTGCCCTCGCCATCACCGGCGGATACGCGCTCAACTGTCCGACCAACAGCGCGGTGATGGAGCGCTTCGGGTTCGCGACGTTCCTGGAGACGCCCTCAGTGAGCGACTGTGGCCAGTCGATCGGCCTCGCCCTGGCGCAGTTCCTGCACCGGTTTCCCGATGGGTTCTCCTTCCGGTTCCCCGAAGCCTACCTGGGAGGAGACACCGGCCGAGCGGAGAAGGTGATCGCCGAGTTCCGCCCCTACATCTCCTCGGCGACGTCGTACGCGAAGGAAACGGCGGTCGCCGATCTGCTCCGCGGCCCGGTCGTCTGGGTCCAGGGCCGATCGGAGGTCGGGCCGCGTGCCCTGGGGCACCGCAGCATCCTCGCCGACCCGCGGACCCCTGCCTCACGGGACATGCTTAACGCGCTGAAGGGGCGGCAGTGGTGGCGGCCGGTGGCACCGATCGTCTTGGCCGACCAGATGTCGACATGGTTCGACGGCGACCGTCCCTCCCCGTACATGCTGCAGACGTTCACCGTCAGGCCGGATCGCAACCACCTCATCCCGGCGGTGGCCCATCTTGACCGGACCGCTCGCGTGCAGACGATCTCTCCGTCCGACGACGCCGGCCTGTATGAGCTGATCAGCGCGTTTGCCGCACAGACCGGTGTGCCCCTGCTCTGCAACACTTCACTCAACGACCACAACGAGCCGATCATCGAGACGGGGGCGCAGGCGATGAACTTCTGCCTTCGCAAAGGGCTCTCCGTCCTTTACTTGGACGACGTCCGGATCGAGATCGACAACCACGGGGCGTACCCCGCCCGAGGCCCCCTCCCCCGGCAGACAGCACTGTTTCCGACGTCCACTCCGGGTACCGACTATCGAGAGGACCGGCGATGACCGACGAACTGCCCGGCGGCTACCACTCCGCCCCCGTACGACACGGCGACACCGTGGTGCGTACGACCGGCGTATGGAGCCCGAACGTCCAGGCGCTGCTGCGCCACTTCGAACGTGTGGGGTTCACCCAAGCGCCGAAATTCCTGTCCACCGACGACACGACCGAGACGCTCAGCTACATCACGGGTCAGCCCGGCACCTACCCGCTCACCGAACAACAGCGTTCAGACGAGGCGCTGACGCAGCTCGCCCGCACCATCCGGGCCATGCACAACGCCACCACCGGGTTCGTCGCTCCCGAGCCAGACAACTGGCAGTACCGCACCACGATCCCCGCGGACATCGACTGCATCGGCCACAACGACCTCGGACCCTACAACGTCGTCTACGACGGGACCAGGGTGGCGGCGATCATCGACTGGGACTTCGCCGGACCATCGAACCGGATCTGGGACCTGTGCTACGCCGCCCACCGATTCGTCCCGCTCTCCGCGCCCCGCTCCACCAAGGCGTTCGGCTGGGACCCCGTGCCCGACCAGGCCGCACGGCTGCGGTTGTTCGCCGACGCCTACGGGCGCGGCGTCACCCCCGCTGAGCTGCTCGACCTGCTCATCGTCCGGCTCTCCTCCATCGCCGCCTACATCGAGACGAAGATCCGACTGGGCGACCCCCGGTTCGACCGCCAACGCGACGAACGGCACACCGACGCCTACCGGGAGGACATCCAATACATCCTCGCCAACCGCGAACACCTGCTGCCCTCTGGCTGAGACATGTCGCGAACCCCCTCCATCAACAGATTCGTCGTCTTCTGCCAGGCACGCACCGGTACCCACCTGCTCCACACGAGCCTGGAGCAGCACCCGGGCGTGCGCTGCGCCTGGGAGCCGTTCAACGACAAAGCCGTCCACCACTTCCCCTACGACCTCGCCACGCCGGCCCGGAGCATCCTTCGGATGCTGTGGCGAGAGGAGCATGGGGTGCAAGCCGCCGGGTTCCCCCTCCACCTCGGCCACGGGCGCCGCGGCCGGGCGTGGAGCGAGGTCTGGGAGTTACTGGCGGAGGATTCGTCCCTGCTCCGGCTGCACCTGTACCGCAGGAACCTTCTCGAACAGCTGATGTCCCACGCGCTCGCGCTCCGTACCGGGAACTGGATGGAGGACGCGGGCCAAGCCGTCCCGCAGCCGAGCGCCGTCACGTTCACCCTCGACGCCGAGTACTGCCGTGACTGGTTCGCCACCACCGCCGAAGCTGTGCTCGCCCAGCAGCGATCGATGCCCGGTGACGCGCTCACCATCACCTACGAAGACCTGGCACAGGGCTTGAACGTCACCCTGGCTCGAGTGTTCAGGAGGTTGGGCGTGACACCGGTGGTGGTACAGGAAAAGATCAAAAAGCAGGGCGGGCCGGCGAACAAGACGTTGGAGAACTTCGAGCAGTTGCGCGACGCCTTCTCGGCCACACCCTGGCAATCCTTCTTCGACGGCACGAACGAGCACACCTGGGACTCGGAGATCTTCTATGACTCGCCTGACCGCCGTCCAGGTTCGCCGCAGGGTCTTTGGCGTTGAGCAGGCCCCGGACGACTACGTGTGCCGTAGCTGCCACAACCAGCTGCCCGACTTCCCGCACCGGCAGTCCCGGCCACCCGCCTCCTTCCCTGTCCTGAACAACGGCGCACCATGTCGGCGAGGACAGTGACTGCCATGAACGAGATTCTCAAGATCCGGTACGGCTCGTCCCAACGGCCACATCGCGAACGTACCTGTTGATCTTCGAGGCGGCCGACCTCTTCCTTGCCCAAGGGCCCGGCTCCAAGGTCATGGCGGCGGCCTGGTGGGACCTCACGCCGGAAGACACGCGTAACGACATCGCCGCGCAGACGGCGGTGGACCGGTCAGAGGACAATCACGCCGCTCTCGTCGAGACCAGCCTCCTCATGCGCGTGGACGCGCGCTGTACGCCAGCACCTCTTGAGTGACGATGACAGCCTGCGCCGGGTCAGGCACCTGATCCTGCCCCGCCTGAGGACCTGAAGACGGAGACAGACCTTCCCAATCTCCTCCGCGGTCAGTGACTGCTGGAACGCCTCCGACGCGCGCTCAACCGGCTTGGAAGTCCATGCCACCCAGGATGCCCCGCCCGACGGCCGTTCATCACATCCATCGCATACACCGCTACGGCCGGAACCTATCCGTCCTGGTGACGCGGCCCCGATCCGCCGGAACCGTCGAGCCTGTGACCTGCGCGTGGGGCACCGCGTAGCGCTGAGCCGGCTAGCAAGGACGGCAGCCCCAGCGACGGCCAACCATTCGATGTCATGGACCAGCAGCGGGGCGCCCGCCGCCTCGCCCGGTAAGTCCCACACCTACCAGCGACGCCCTAGAGCATCGGATTAACCAACGCAGCGTCAGCCCATATATAGGGAGCCCACTCCTAAAGCAGCCGGGCCTGGGCCGGCCCGCGTTCGGTGTCAGTCGTCGGCAGCCCGAGTTGGGAAGAATCCGGGTCTACCTGATCCTGCTCTAGCGAACCGGTAAGTGCGCGCGTGGGAGAGCACGCCGATGGGTGGGTCTCCGTTCTCGAGGATTACGGCCTGCACCGGGAAATTGAGCATGTCTTGGTAGAAGTGGCCCACGACGTGTGATGTCAAGTCGACGTCCGCTCCGACCGGATCGCTGATGGGATCCCGGTAGGTGACGACTGGGGAGTCGAGGACGACGAAGCCCAGGTGCGGCCTGGAGTTTTCGAGGCAGTGCTGGGCCAGCGCGGTGGTGAACGCTGAGTGCAGCACCGAACGGACTCCCTTGCCGCTAGGAATCAAGGCGCAGCTCACGGCGTAGTAGCCCCGTTCAAGCAACCCGCCGACGGCACAACCCTCAGCATCGGCAACCGCACCTACAACCACCTGCTACGAGCCCTGCGCTGGCTCGATGAACGTGGCTTGGCGCTGCTCACCGAACGCCGGATCGCCCTGCAACACACCACCCTCAGCCCCGGCCGAATCGGCGACCTCGCCCGCGCGGCCCTCGTTCCCGTCCATTTCGAACACGGGAAGATCAGCGCAAAGTCGGTGAGAAAACGTCACTGGGCCACGTGCGACTTGGCCCCAGGGACCTCGTAGAATCTGCATATGCCGACCAAATTCGATTTGCCATCCGTACTCGCCGCCGGCGTGCAGTCCAGGGAGAACGCATGGTCGTTTATCCGAGGTTTCGCGGATGCCTGGATGAAGCCGCTGCGCAACGGAGACGGCTACGGGGAAGCAGAGCTCAATGCCGCCCAAGAGCGGCTCGGCTTCGAGCTCCCCCTCGCCCTGCGGCAAGCGTTGGCTCTATTCGGAAAGCGACCTGATCTCTCCAACACCATGCACCATCTGTTACCTCCCGACGATCTTCATTACGACTCCGAGCTACTAATGTTCTACTCCGAGAATTCAGGCGCCTGGGACTGCGGCATTCGATATTCGAACTTATCCCTGGAAGATCCCCCCACCGTCCTGCGCCCTTGGTGCAGCCATGACAACTGCGTGCGGGGCATCCCATGGTTCGACAAGCTATCGACTGCCTGCATAGCCCTCGTCTTGACAGAATCGCTCTACAGCGACCACAACGCCTTCACACTCTACGGAGAACTACTCCCAGACGAGATTCCTATGGTCGGGCAACGATTCCTACCAGCCGCCTTGCCCTCATCGCCAGCCCAGCATACGAAGTGTTTTCCCAAACTCCGATGGTATGTGGGCGAGGATGTAATCGTTTCGCTCAACACCTACGACAAGCCGATCCCTATGAGAAATGAGGCACTCCCGGGCTGGACACGAGACGGCATGCAAGCCGAACTCTACGTTCGCGCCCGCACCCACGAGGCTCTCCAGTCAATCCGCGAGAGCCTGCCGGCGGAGTGGTTCAACTGGCGACCGGTCTACGGGGGTGGATAGGTTGGCCCGACAATCATGGAAGGCTGCATAGCGGGAGCGGCACCGCTAATCCAAAAATGGGACAGTAACTGGGCAGGCGGCAGCCCCCCAGCAGGTGATGGCTGGTCGGGGTGAGCGGGCCATTCCTGTCGTCCAGACGCTTGTGGCCAGGATGATCGGCACGGGGCAGCAACAACGGCTCGATCCGCGCCCACAACATCCGGCACAACCCACGGCGACTGCTCCCCTCCCTCACGCCGGTGATCAACCTGAAGGTGATCATCTATATTCCTAGGTCATGTGTTGTAGATCTTGATCGTGCTGCGGTAGAAGGTCATGGTGAAAGATCACCATGACCTGATCGACTCGGAGTGGCTCCTTCTCGAGCCACTCATGCCGGCTCATCCGCCTCGGGGCACCGGTGGGCGGACCATCGAACCGTGATCAACGGAATTCTGTGGCGGACGCGAACCGGGTCGCCCTGGCGTGACCCGCCTGAGTGTTACGGACGGTGGGAGACCGTCTATGGGCGGCATCGCCGCTGGTCAATCGACGGAACCTGGGAAAAGATCCTTGATCAGCTCCGGGCTGGCTGCGACGAGACCGAGGGCGGGGACTGGACGACAAGTGTGGACTCCACGGTCAACCGGGCGCATCAGCACGTGGCCGGAGCACCCCACGCTGCGGCTGCCGATGTCCCAAAGGGGTGGACGTAGATCACGAAACGGCGTAGGTGGTGACGATCGCGAGGCTCTCGGCCGATCCAGAGGCGGCCTCACCACGAAGATCCATCTGATGGCAGACCGGCGCTGCCGTCCCATCCGGGTATCAGCGCCGGACAGCGCCACAACGGCTTCATGTTCCAGCAGGTCATGAGCCAGGTACGGGTTCCGCGGCGTGGTCGGGACCGCCCTCGGACCCGGCCCGCCGTCGTGATGTGCGATAAGGCCTACTCTTCCAAGAAGAACCGCGCTTACCTGCGGAAACGTAAGATCAAGGCAGTATTCCCGAGAAGAGCGACCAGCAGGCCAACCGGCGGAAACTGGGCTCCAAGGGCGGTCGTCCCCCAGGGTTCGACTCGGTCCGATACAGAGATCGGAACACGGTAGAACGCTGCTTCAACCTGCTGAAACAGTTCCGGGGGCGTCGCGACCCGCTACGACAAGCGCGACTTCATTTATCTCGGCACCATCGACGTCGCTTCGATCCGGATATGGCTCCGTGATCCCATCTCATGATCTGCAAAACAGGACCTAGATCACTTTGTTAAGGACTTCAAAGAGTGACCCGATCGACGCCGTACGCCTACCTGATGGGCAAGATGGTGGCCCGGTTGGAAGCGATCGAGGAGGTGATCGCCCCTCTCGCCGATGTGGCAGAACGTCTGGACAAGATTCCCGGCATCGGCCCGATCTCCGCCCACACGATCACCGCCGAGATCGGCCTGGACATGAGCCATTTCCCTACCGCATGTTCCCGGGGGAACCGCCGGCCACTTGTGCTCCTGGTCCAAGTTCACGCCGATCATCAAGCCTTTCGCCATGTCGGCCCCACACCAGCAGAGCTTCCTCGCTCCCATTCTCGTTGCCATAGAAAAAGTGAGTTGAAGGATAAAGTAGCTTGAGATGGATGCCTCCAACGCCTTGAGCGATACGAGGACATCCATCCAAGCCCCATGACACTTCGACCAGCCGGCCACACATCCATTGGACCGAAGTTTGCAACTAGAGGAGTGAACTCGCTACATCATCGGGGCAGGGCAGCCACGCGGGAGCATTCCGGCCGAGGTGTCGTAACCGTATTCTGATGCGTTATTACAAAAGTCCTCTGGATGGTTGACTACCATGTCTGTACTCTGCCATGCCCAGAGGATATCACCGAGGATACTGAACGCACCAAGCATCCGCCCCCCTGCTCTCGCGAAGCGAGGCCCCGAATATGCCGGTCGTCCGGTTTCAGTCACTGCCGGCGGCCCGGGGAGGTACTTCCATCGACCTTCCTCGTCGAACACATCTGAAGCTGTAATCCTCCCATCCGAGTTTGGAGTCCCGAATGGTTCAGGTGTCCCACCTTTCGGTTCGTATGAGACGTTAACTCCACTTTCCGCGTGGAAGTCGTCGAGATAGCTACCGCACCCATTAGGACCCGAACATGGAGCCCCGCTTTGACTCGCAAATATGACCAGCGTATTTCCCGGTTCCAGCAAGCTCGGCTTATTACTCTTGAGATACTCTACGATCCTTTTTTCGAGATGAGTGTCCCATCCAGTTGCTTCGTCCATGCCTTCATTAACATGGCCAGTGAAGAACCCCGACTCGAAGTAGATGCGCTTCCCCTGGCTGTCGTAGATGGCGGCCGCACCAAGCTTAGTTCCGGGTCGCCTCATTACCTTATCGGGATCCCCACCATTTTTGCGATAAGTGTACTCATACTGCTCATGCCAGGACATTAGACCGTTTTTGTAGCGGTAATCCCTGTACGCAGGCATTCCACCGTTCTGGTAAGCGCCCCACTCACCGCTCGTCATGTCCTCGGGACGGTGCCCGTCATACTCGATGCCGCTGATGGGATTTCCGCCGGTGAAGGCGTAGCGGTTTCCGGTGAAGGGATCGGTGCCGAGGCCCATATCGGCGAGGGCGCCGTTGTACATGTCCCGGGTGGTGAAGCGGTTCAGTCCCGGGTTGTAGTCGCGGAAGCCCATGTCATATGTGCCGGACTGGGCGTCCCAACGCTTGGCGTTAAAGCGGTAGGCGTTGTATTCCTCCATCGTCGGGTCCGCGGCGTTGGGCTTGTCTATGCCGGTGAACTCAGACTTGTCGTCGCTGCCATACGCGGTGTAGCCGTAGGTGGCCTTGGTGTCGCCGTCCTTGGTCGTCAGGGTTTCGACGTCGGTGTGGCTGTTGTAGCCGTAGTAGCCGTCCTCGGTGGTTCCGTCACTGTTGTGCTTGACCTGGGAGAGGCGCTCTCCCCATGGGCTGTACTGGTACGACTTGGTCAGCTGGCGGTCGACCTCCTCATTCAGGACCTCGCTGGACAGGCCGAGGTAGGTGAAGTCGGTGGTCTTGCCGTCGACAGTCTCGGACGCGGTGCGGTCGAGCGGGTCGAAGGTGTAGGTGGTGGACTTCATCGCGCTGGTGCCGTCCCGCTGCTGGGACTCGACGACGTGGTCGAAGCCGTCGTACACGTTCCGCGAGACGATCTGGCCTCCGCTGGTGACAGACTCCTGGCGCCCGAAGGGGTCGTAGTTGAAGGAGGATGTGACTCCAGAGGTGACAGAGGTCAGCAGCCGGTTGCGGTCATAGGTGAAGGTCGTGGACGTGGTTGTGGACGCGCGCTGGACCGTCTGGCTGATGACGTTGGCGTTGTCGTCGTGGACGTACGTCTCTGTGCCCGCACCGTTGCCGGTCTTGACTGAGATGGCGAGCCGGCCGACGGGGTCGTAGGTGTAGTCGGTGGTGGAGTCGAGGTACGCCGCGTGGTTGTCGGCGTTCATCTTCCGCACCACGTCCTGTGCCTTGTTGCCGTTGGCGTCGTAGGCGTAGGTGTGCGAAGAGACCAGGATGCCGTTGGGCTTCTTCTCGGTCTGGGTCTTGAGCGCGCCGTCGAGGTAGTAGGTGAGGTCGACGGTGTTGCCGTTGGCCTTGGTCTCCCGGAGATTCAGGCCGCGGTCGGTGTACGTGTACGACGTGACCTTCGGTGAGGTGTCGCTTACGGAATTGCCGACCGAAACCGTCTTGACCAGCTCACGCAGGTCGTAGGTGTACTTGGAGAACTGGTCGGGGTGGGTGACAGTCTCCGGCTGGCTGTTGGCGTCGTAGGTGTAGGAGGTTGACGTCTTCTCCTGACCGGCGAACGCTTCAGTTACCTTCTGGACCTGGTTCAGGCCCGTGTAGTCGATCGTGTAGGCATCGATCTTTGCATCGGGCGAGGTGTCGTCGATCGAGGTCAGGTTGCCGTTGGCGTCATAGCCGTAGGCGAAGGTGTGCTTCTCCGCGTCCGTGTCGGCGGAGTTGTCGCGTACCAGCTTGACGCCGTCGGCCACGACCGCGCCTGTGCTGTTCTGGAACAGCTGCAGCTTGGCGGCGTTGCCCTGGGTGAAGGTGTACGTGCCCAGGCTGACCCAGGCGCCGGCCCCGGTGGCCTGGCTGATGGTCTTGTCCGTGGTCCCGGTGGAATGCGTGACCGTGTACTTGGCAGTCGTCGCGGCGCCGGTGACCTGGGGGAACTTGACGTAGGCGGTGTAAGTGCCGTCATTGGGGATGTTCAGCGTCCAAGTGAACGCATCCGTCCCTGTTCCTGCGGCATGGACCTGGTGGTCGTAGCCCTGCTGTCCGCTGAGGCTGCCCTTGCTCCAGGTGCCGGTTGAGTTCGTGTTCTGAGTGTCGGAGTTGTCGACCAGCGTGACCGCGCCGCCCACCGGCACGCCGTCATCGGTCTTCGACTTGAGCTTGCCGTCCGGGTAATAGTTCCAACCCATCGTCCGACTGGAGGAGCCTCCCGCCGAGGTCAGGGTCCTCGCGGTCTGCTGCGCCAGGTCGTTGTAGTCGTACGTGGTGACGATGTCCCACGGGTCGGTCGACGACTTGACCCACCCGTTGTCGAAGTAGGTGTAGGTGGTGTCGTTGCGGACCGTCTGACCATCCGATGGCGGCAGTGAGGTCTTGGAAACCCTGCCGACCTCGTCATAGAACGTCTGCGTGTAGACGTTCGGGTTGTTGTAGCGGGCGTCCGCCGGGTCGTATGGCTGGAACTGCTTTGCCGGCCGGTTCAGCGCGTCGTACTCGGTCCGGGTAGCGAAGTCATCGGCGTTGGCGGTGTCCACACCGCGCGGTGTAGTGACCTTGGTGGTGTTGCCGACCTGGTCGTACTCATACTTGGTCGTCCGGTAGGTGATGTTAGGACTGGCACCGTCGTGCGGGACCCTGACTTGGGTTTGCATGCCCCGCGCGTCGTAGCTAATCAGCGTCGTGTTGTTCTCCGCGTCCGTGGCGGAGATGACGAGGGAGTCCCTGTCGTAAGCCCGCTTGTTCGTCTTACCCGCGGCATCGGTTACCTCAGTGATTCGGTGGTTGAGGTCGTAAACCGTCTTGGTGGTGAAGTCGGTCGTGTCCGCGGTCGCATTCTTCTTCGGATCAACGACCTTGGTGACATTGCCGACGTCGTCATAGGTATACGTGACCTTGTCACCGGCCGCGTTGGTGACTTGAATCAGCTGGTAGATCTCGTTGTAGAACTGGGTGGTCTTGTAGTCGTCCGGATTGGTGGACGTCAGTGCGCCCTTAGGCTCCGTCACGGTCTCAAGGTTGCCGACCATGTCGTACGTATAGACGCTCTTGCGCTCGCTTGAGGTCACGGAGTCTTTCGGAGCGGTCGCCTCGATCACCTCGTCGGCATTGTCATAGGTCGCCGTGGACACCGCGCCGTTGGGCGCAGTCGCTTTCACCACGTTGTCGTTGGCGTCGTACTCCGGCGCCGGAGTGGTGATGAGATCACCCGCCGCCTGATCCTTGGGAACCGTGTTTTCCAGTGGGCGCCCGAAAACGTCGTAGCTCTGGGTCGTCTTCTTCCCCAACGCGTCGGCGACCTCCAGGACCTGGCCACGCTCGTCATAGATGAAGGTAGTGGCCTTGCCCAGCGCGTCGGTGATGCTCTTCGGGTACCCATTGGGGTCGAAGTCGCTGTTGAGCGTCGCATGGCCGTTGGCGTCAGTGGCCTTGGTCAGCTGCCCCCACGTGTCGTACTCGTATCGGGTGGTGTAGTCACCATCCGTAGTTGTCGTGTTGCCGACCCCGTCGGTGACCGAGGTGAGATTCCCTTTGAGGTCGTAGCCGAAGGTCCATAACCGTCCCTCAGGGCTCTTCTTACTGATCAGATCGGCGAAGTGTCCGTTTAGTCCGGTCTGATAGGTCAAGACGGTGCCGGCCCAGCCGTTCTTGTTCGCCTCGGCGTCCTTGGTCTCGGTCGGATACCCGGTCTTGGGGTCGTAAGTCCACGTCGTCACCGCCGGTGTCGCGCCCGCGGTCGCAGGAGGTTCCTGAAGCCGGTCGACGTTATTGTCAGCATCCCAGTGCAGCGTGGTCGTCTGGTTCTTGGCGTTGGTGGTCTGGATCGGGCGCCCGAACCCGTCCATCAGATACGTGGAGGCATGGCTTTCGGCGTCGGTGACGACGGTCTGAATCTGGGAGCCGGCGGTGCCGTCCGGGTCGGTGTAGGCGAACTGCGTCAGGCCGCCCAGCCGGTCGGTGATGGTCTTGTTCCACCAGTGGAACTTCGGATCGTCGTTCGGCGGCTGGTAGTAGGCGAGCTGGGTCTCGTGGCCACGTGGGTCGGTGACCTTGACCAGCTTGACGTTCTTGTTCCCCTGGGTGGCGTCGTAGCCGAACTTGAACACCTTAGGCTGCGTGGACCCGGCGCCGTCGACCATCTTGGTCATCAGGCCCTTGTCGCTGTAGGTGAAGGTGACCTGCCGGCCGGAGATATCGGTGAGCGACTCAACCTGGTCGATGATCTGCGGATCGGACAGGTTGGTGTCCTGGATCTCGACGCCGGTGTCGTCGATGTAGGTGTAGTTCTGGCCCTTGGTGTAGTAGTCGACGGTGAGGGTCTGCCGTCCTGCCGGGTCGGTGATGTACCGCAGGAACTTGATCGGCTTGTTGTTGGAGTGCCGCTGCTCGTAGACGTACTCCTGGGTATTGCCGTTCTTGTCCACTATCGCCGACAGGTAGCCGTCGCAGTCGAAGAAGAACTGGGAACGGTCAGGGCGGGTCATCACCCATGCCCGCGACTCCTCGGTCTTGGAGTCACACACCACCTGCCGCTGCAGGTAGTAGTGCACACCCGCCGGAGCCTTCCACTCGCTCGTGGCGGCGTCCCAGGAGAAGGTGTGGCTGGTGCCGTCCCCATCGGTCATCGTCACCGACGTCGGGTTCGGATTGGGGTGGAAGTCCAGTGGGCTGCCGAGCCGTACCGGTGCCGACGCCTGCAGCGACCACCCGTACCCCATCGAGGAGGCGGAGGTGTCCTGGGAGTTGTAGGCCATCCGCACGAACGTGGACACACCCCGGCCGGGGTTGGTGAAGGCGTTGTAGGACCAGACCGTGTTGCCCGCGTACAGGTTCGTCATCGCGGTGCCGCCGGCGCCGGTGTTCTTGCCCGCGTAGGAGTAGAACTTCTCCAGGCCCAGCTGGTCGGAGGTCGGGTCCTCCACCGCGACGCTCTGGTCCAACGACGAGATCTGATCGCTTTGCGACAGCCACTGCCCGGTCGTCTTGTTGTACAGATCCCACTTCAGGACGTAATCGGTCCGCTTGTTCCCGGAATCGGACTGGATCGGCGTCTTCAGCTGCGCCTTGACAGTGACCGTGTCACCGGGCACCACGTTCTTGGGCAGCGCGGTCTGCAGCTGGTTACCCGAGTTGGTCACGTCCGTGCCGTCCGGCAGCGTCCACCGGTAGGAGATCACCCGGTCGGCGGTGTTCCACGTGGTGGTCGTGGTGTTGGTGACCGTGACGTCGACCGTGTATTGGTCCCCGGGGATCAACCGCGCCGGAGTGTAGGGCGCGTAATACGTGGAGCCCGTGGTCTTCTCGATGTAGGTGACCCGCAGTTGAGGGCGAAGCTGCGGCTCCTCGGTTTCATCGGACAGGAATATCGCGCGTTCGGCCGGCGAGGTCTCGTTGGCCAGCTTGATCATCATGCCCTGGTTACTGGTGGGCGTGGTCACCCAGCCCTGCACCATGCTGGTCGCATTCCAGGTACGCCGAAATGGGTCGTTGGTGATGCCGGTAACGGTGCTAGAGGCGGTAGGCGCGTAGTCTCCGCCCGGCGTGGTCCACGCGGTAGTCGAGGTCGCCTTGTTCCACGTCGCTGTCGCCTCGGCGAAGTCGCGGGTCAACGCGCGCAGCTCGTAGGAGGCAGTGCCTGAGCCAGTCATGGATACGGCCCACAAGTCCAACGAGGCGTCCAGGACGCGCGCGGTGGCCGGGATGTCGGCCACGCCCGGGAACTTCAGGACTGCGCGTGTCTTGCCGAACGTTGCGGAGTTGTTGCCGACCGACAGCCACGGCGCGCCGGACAAGAGGTCTTGGTTGGTGTCCGGCTGCGTGCTCGACAGCGTGGTGTCCGGGTTCCCGCCTTGGAGGATCTTGGTTACCCGGCCGGCCTTCGGCAGGCCTGCCAGCTGGGTCGGGCCGGGGATGATTCGGCCATCCTTGGTCTTCACCGCGACCATGTAATAGAACACATTGCCGAACGGATCGGTGGAGTCGGCGGGCGTCGGCGTGGCCGTCGTGTCGACGAACGATCTCGTGCCGACCGAGACCGGCGCCACCAAAGTGGCCGCCGACGGAGTGAAGGTCTGGTAGACGCTGCGGTGAACCTGGTACTCGACGATGTCATCCGCGCTGGCGGCTGACGGGTCCTGATAAGCGGGCCACGACAACTCGGCTCCGGTGGCATGGATGGTGGTCGGCGGATCCACCGCCACCCCGGGCTGCCCATAGGTCAGCACTAAACGCGGGTAAGTCGCCGTTTCGCCGCCGTAGGAGAACAGGCTGCCCTCATACCGCACCCCGCCCCTATCAAGGGTCTCGTCCGCCGGCTTCAACACGAACCCGTAGTTAAGGTTCGGGTTGTCCAGCCATCCCTGCACAATGCTGCGCACGGAGAACGAATGCCAATGGCTGCCGTTGTCCCCCACGGGCTTCAGCGCCGTCGCATCTTTGGTCAGCCGTACGGCGTCCGCATTCACCGCCACCGACGTCGTGGCAGGGCCGTCCCCCAGCGTGACCTTGCCCGTGGTACCGGCAACGAACGGGTGCGTGCCGAGCGTCTTCCACACCCCGTTTGTGGTCGACGCGGAGAACTGGTTGACCGTGTACGCCTTGGTGCCCCCGTTGTAGGTGACGGTATACGGGGCGTTGGCGGCTCGATCCGCCGCCTCCACATAGTGCACGTCGACCCGGTAGTTGCCGTCTTCCGTCACCCGGGGAATCCACGTGTAACTCTCACCGGCGACAGCATCCTTATTGAACAGGTAGTCGCCATTGATGCCGTTCGCGGCCAAAGTGCTGGTCGATATAGGCCACGCGCCGACGGCGGCCGTCTTCCCCGCATCGCCGTCGTCGACGATCTCGGTGTTGCTCCCCAGCTCACCGGTCAGGTTGCTGGCGTTGCTCCAGGTCGCAGTCGTCTCGTCCCACGGTGCCGTGGCCCGATGCGCTTCGATGGTGACGTTGTTCGATGCCCCTGTGCTGGTCGGAATGACCTGGTCGTAGTAGACCTGCAACTGAGCGGAGTCCAGCTTGGTTCCCGACGGCACGCCGGCCAACGGGAACTTCAGCAAGGACCGCGACACTCCCGCTGACGACGTTCCGGTCGACAGTCTCCAGTTGGAATCGTAGTTGCCGTTCGGATCCTCCGAAAGGATCATCACGTCCTGCGAGTCGGTCGGCGTCGGCGCGACCTTGACAGTGGGATCGATCACGACCGGATACGCGCGATCGGGGGCGGTCAGCCACGACCTGTCCGCGGTCACCGTGATGCGAAGCAGCCCGGCTTCGCTGTCCCATCGCATGCGTTGGGAGACCTTGCCGCTCCACGCCTTGCCGTACGGCGACGAGGCGTCGTCCCGCGCATCGGTCATGAACGGCTTGGGCATCACCAAAACCGGGGGGCCGTCGAAATCGCCCTTGTAAAAGACGATCGAGCCGTCCGGCCGCTGCCAGGCCCGCAGCCCCTTGACCCGCACAGCGAAGTCGAAGCTGGCATCCTGCGTCCCCTTGGGCGGGGCGGCCAGGACGATGCTCTCCTTGACGCCTTCAGGTGTCACCTCATACGCCAGGTCCGCACCGTCCAGCGCGCCCTCATAGGTGACGGTGTCGCCCTTCGCGTCGGGCCTGCCCGGCTTGGCACCCATCGCGCCGAGGGTCAACTCGGTTCCCTCGGCCTCAAAGTGGACTATCTGATCGGGCTTGGTGCCGAAGAAACTCCGGAAGGCGTTCGTCTCGTTGCCATAGACAAAACCCTCGCGGTCGGTGGTTCTCACGGTGGCATCGATCGCATGCCATTTCCCGTCTCTGTCCCGGTAGTGCATCGGGGTGGCGGACAACTCCTCCTGCAATCGGCCGTCCGCGAGCTGGAAGATCTTCGCATTGGCGGTACGCCTGCCCGTCAACTCCTTGACCCGGCGGGCCGGCGGCGCCTTCTCGCTCTTCGGCAACGGGCCCTGACGGGGTACATCCGCCGCTCCCAGATCCCTGGTCTCGGGCTGCCAATTCGCGCCCGCCTCCGCCACCGGCGGCGTCTGCGCCCGTGCTGGTGGCGCAGCCATCAAGCCGCCTGCTAACACCGCAACAACGGTCCCGGAGGCGACCAAGCCCCGCAGATTGTTCTTCATTTCCGAGCGCATCAGCAGCCCCATCCACGAAATGAGCGCAGCACAGCCGCAATGGCTGTGGACATGCGGAAATAACATCGGAGCGACGAAGGAACGAAAGGTAATAGCCGGGCCAGACAGTGGCGATTAAGAACCCAGAGAGGGGCCACCCGCAGCCGGCCAAGCAAATGTGAAACGGGGACGGAACACTCAGTGTCTACACCGAACCTCCAGCTAACCGTTCGCACCCCGCCACCCGACGGACAGGGGCATACGGACGGATCTTGACCATCTGAAGAACCACTGTCAATCAAGCAGTCAAACCCCGATTGGCTTTAATCGGACCATCCGTGATAGGGCTACACCACCCCCTTCTTACGACGTTGGCGGCACTGGTTGCGTCACACCTACTTACGGGTAACAACGAAAAAGTCACGAATCTCGACGAAAAGTGATGGCGGAATCACGCGCCGTAAACCAACTAGTCAGTAGACAACGATTTGATCACGGATCATGTCACGCCGATGCGATACCACAGGCCTTCCCCACAGCGGCCGAATTTGCTAGCATCCAGCGGCCTTTTAGATAATTGAAATCTGGCTATGTGGTGGCATGCATGCGAGGAGGCATACGCTCATCGTGTGGGGGAGAGATCAGGCAGAACGCCTGAAAGATAGGGCACCGCGAAAAGACCCGGACGGCGAGGGCGAGCCATCCGAACCCGCCACAATCACTTCGGCTGCATCCACCGTTGACCTGACCACCAGCCTCGAGCGCGCCCGGCAAGGGGACGAGCGCGCATTCGAAGTACTGTACCTGGACATCCAGCCCCGGCTGTTGCGCTACCTGCGGACCCTCGTTGATACCGACGCCGAGGACGTGGCCGCCGAAGCCTGGCTGCTAATCGCCACTGCTCTGCCCACCTTCACGGGCGACTCAAGCGCGTTCCGCGGCTGGACCGCCACAATCGCCCGCAACCGCGCCATCGACCATCTGCGTCAACGGAAACGGCGACCCGTCAGTACCTTCCAGCTCGACGCGCTGAACGACATAGCCGGCCACGATGGCGACCCCGAACGCCTCATCCTCGACAAAGACGCCACCGACGAGGCCCTCACCCTCATCGGAAGACTGCCTCGTGAACAGGCCGATGCGGTCTTGCTGCGCTTCATCGTCGGCCTCAACCCCGAGGAGACAGGCAAGGTTCTGGGCAAGCGTGCCGGTGCGATTCGCACCGCGACCTATCGGGGCTTGCGCAACCTCGCCGCGCAGCTCAAACCCTCACATGGTGCGACGCAGCACAGCACCCGGCACAATGAGGACCGCCATGGTCAACGAGCCTCCTGAGATCGACCGAACGACGGCCGAGCATCTGGTCCGTGCCGCCGCAGAGGACGTCGGCTCCGATGCGGCTCCGCTTGCCGAGTTGATCGCCGCAGCGACGGCACCGGCCCGGCCCGACGAAATAACCGGCCTAAACGCCGCGCTGGCCGCTTTCCGGCAAGCGCGGCATACCAGCACGGTGCCGACTCACCGCCATGGGGTGATAACGCGACTCCTGCGCATTAAGGCCGCTACGGCCGCACTCGCAGTCGCCCTCCTCGGAGGTGTAGCACTCGCTGCCGCCACCGGACCGTTCTCCATGCCACCTGCCGATCAGCCCGCAGCACCACAAAGCCCCGCCGGGTCCGGCACACCCTCCTTCATGCCATCGGGCGATGCCCAGACAAGGCAACCGTCGCTGTCCCCGACCGCGCCACCTCCGTCCTCACAGCCGGCGCCCGACGAACTGTGCACCACTTACAGCGCTACCAAGCCGACAGACAAACCAGACCCCTCACCGCCGGTGAAAGCATCCAGGGATAAGGGGAAAGCACACGGTTACTGCGCCGCGCCGCACGGCAAAATCCCGCACCGCAAAGCCACGCGCCCGGCCCCCCAGTCCGAGCGGAACCAACGACAACCACCCGGCATCACAAATAGACCACCGGGCGCCACTGGCAGGCCAAATACGCTGCCATCGCAATCTCACTACACCCCTTCGCGGTCGCGGAAACGGCCATTGCGTGCAACCCCAGGCCGGGGAAATTTTGCGAATCCTCACAGTGGATGACCAGCTCGATGGGTTGGTCAGGGCCCCACGGTCCGATCTCACCATTGGTCAACTGGAGGTAGGCGCTTGTGTAGCGGCCCAGATTCCCGTCGCACACACGAATGGCCAAGTATTAGCGGCGGAGGGCCTCGGTGGGTTCGATCCGGCTAGCACGCCAGGCAGGGTAGACGCCCGCAAGCAATCCCATGACGCCTCCCACTAAAGGTGCGGGTAGGACGATTACGGGGTCTAACAGCGGCGTCCAGCTTTTAACCCAGGCCACAGCTACAACGGTTACCACACCCAGACTTGTTCCGGCCATCGCCCCGAGCAATCCGAGAGCGGCCGACTCCGCCAGGAAGTGCGCAGCAATATGGCGGGGGCGAGCGCCAAGGGATCGCCGTAAGCCGATCTCTCCTACCCGTTCCAAGACGGCGACCAGAGTGGTGTTGGCGATCCCGACGGCGCCCACTGCGAGACAGATCAGGGCCAATAGTAAAAACAGCCCTTGGAGTTGATTGTTGACCTGGCGCGTCAACTCTTTGGGACTCAGCGGCACGTTGACCTGAAAGCGCGTGGGCTCGTCCGGCCGTAACGCGACCTGGACTTGGTCTCCCACCACGTCGGCGGCACCCAGTCGGGTGTCTATGACCATATGCGCGGCCACGGTGCCGGGCTTTGGCGAGCCCCACGCGGCCGTGTAAGAGCGATCCGGGATAAAAACCCCCAGAAGAGACTCGGGGATTCGTTCGGCGTCGTCGAAGATACCGAGCACCGTAAACGGCTTGCCATCGACGAATACCGCCGGTTGCTGCTCCACGTCACTGATGCCGAGTTCCCGGGCAGCGGCCACACCCAGAACGCACACACGCTGCTGGGTATTCTCAGCAAAGGCGTCGTAGGTGCGACCTGTGGCCAAGTGTGCGTGAATTGCCTTGAAGAACCCCGGGCTCGCCGCATAGACCTGGATGCCTTGTGTCGCATCGCTCCTAGCCACCCCAGGGCGGGCGGACACCGTGTGGTCGGCTCCCCTGCCGGTCCAATAAACGCCAGCGGCGTTCACCCCGTTGATGCGCTTAACGCGTTGTTCAGCGTTGTCTGGGAAAGCGATGTCGTTGGGCTGTGGGTTAGCAGCGACGTCCTCTACGGTGACCTGGGTGGCCTCCAACTTGGTGAACTCAGCGCTGATCTGGCCAGAGGCAGTGGAAGTCAACCCGAGCACTGCAACGAATGAGGCGACGCCCAGCAGCGTGCCTAGCGCGGTCAGGGCGGCCCGTCCCGGCCGGGCCAACACCGCTGCGAGCGCCTCGGCAACAACGTCGACCACCTTGAGCCGTGTCGGTTCGACAAGACGCGCAAATGGCATGGCCTCTCATGGCCCTTCTTCCGGAAATGCCGGTACGGCGTGCAGTTGCACTTCCAGCTTGCCGTCCTTGATCATCACGGTCCGCTGGGCTCGTCTGGCAACTCCTGAATCATGAGTGACCACCAGCACGCTGAGACCCTGACTGTGTAACTCATCGATTAGTTGCAGCACAGTGGCGGCGGTCTCGCTGTCGAGATTGCCGGTCGGTTCGTCACACAGCAGTAAGCTCGGACCATTCACGAGTGCCCGTGCAATAGCCACTCGCTGCCGCTCACCGCCCGACAGCTGTCCTGCCTGGCCCTCGGCACGGTGCGCCATACCGACCCGCTCTAGCATGTCCAGCGCCTGCCGCCTTCGCTTCTTCCGCGGCATTCCTGTGTAAAGCTGTGGCAACATCACGTTTTCCACCGCCGTCCGATGCGATAGCAGATGGAACGCCTGGAAGACGAACCCGATTCTCCTCCCGCGCAAGGCCGTACGGTCTCGTTCGGATAATTCGGCGCCGTCGATCCCGTCCAGTAGATATCGCCCGGAAGTTGGGCGGTCGAGGAGACCCAGCACGTTAAGGAAGGTGGACTTGCCGGAACCTGACGGGCCGACCACTGACACGTACTCTCCACGGCTGACCGTCAGGTTCACGTTCGCTAGAGCTTTTACTGCTGGCGGCCCCGTATAGGTACGGGCGACTTGCTGCAAGTTGATGACTGGTTCTGTTGCTAGGGTCATTGGCCCACGACTACCTGGTCGCCTTTGAGCAGCGCGATGGAACCTATCGGAGTCACCTGCACCCATCCGTTCGCGGACACACCCGTCCGTACCTCGACCGGAATCTTGCGACCACCGACCCACTTCACCACGCGCGTAGATGAGTCGGCTGAGCTGTACACCGCAGCTATCGGAACCGCCAGCACGGGTGCCGATGTGGCCGCTGTCGTGATGGATACCTGGAGGTCCGCGCCGTTCCACACGGCCGGAATCGGTTTGCGACCCTTGATCACAAGCGGGTAGCCGGCTTCTCCATCCGACGCATCGGAATCGTTGGGCGTGACAGTCCCTGAAGACCCCGGCAAGCCCTGCGTGGCGTCCCCGGAGGTGCTGTCGCGCGAAGCGCCCGCCGAGTACCGACCTATCGCTGAAACGATCGCAACTCTGCGCATTCCGTCTTGGCCCGAAGACAACTCGACCCTCTGGCCGACCGACACCAATCCCTTGTCCTCGTCCGGCAGCGTCGCCCGCACCTGGAGCCCACCCCACGCCAGCGTGAGCACCGGACCTTTGACGATCGAACCTCTACGCACTGGAACCGAAATTGCCACCGCTGAGGAGCTGGGAACGAACACCACCTCTGCTGCGGGCAGGTATACCTGCGGGGCTGTCTTCTCCGATGCGGCAGCATCGTTCGGTCCGGTCTCGGCCGCCCCTGCAACCTCGCCTTCGGTGGCGGAGGAACCCGAGTTCGTTGGTCCTGTTGAATCAACGGTCGGCGGTTCGTACTTCAAATGGCCATAGAGTTGCTTGAGTGCCGTGGCGGTCCCAGAAGAGTACGTGTCTTCGGCATCGCCGTCGACGTAGCCCAACACCCGAAGTGCCCTTATCAATTGAGCCACATCCGGGCCTTTGTCGCCAACATGCAAATCCCGGTATGCAGGGAGATCCCCTCGCAGCAAGATCACCGGACGGCCGGAAACCTCCACCACCACCGACCCTTGACGCACCGCATGACCCTGCCGTACCGGAACCCTGGTCACAACAGCCATAGAACCGACAGGCGCGCGAGGCTGTACGTCGATCGACCGGACTGGTCCTACCGTCCCTCGCATCACCACCGTGCTGGCCAAGGTCTGCCGAATTACCTGTGCCGTCAGCACAGACTTTCTTGGGGGCGCAGTCTCTGCAGCCACTTGCTGTGGAGACTTAATCACCAATGACGCGCCCAGCCCGGCCACTGACACAACGGTCATCGCAACCATGGTTCCCATTAGCCACCGCATCCGGCGCCTGGAAGTGCCCTCACCCACCGCCTTGAATCGCTTTCTTCGTGTTCGCGAGAACCACTTTCTTCAATCGAATGGCTTCCGCAAGGGCACCCTCATGACCCTTAAGATTTTCGTTGATCACCTCCTGCATTACTTGGTTATGGGTAGCTGTGGTACCGGACTGCTCATCGCATGAGGCGGCTGCGACGGCCATCTGAATCTCGCGCTCGCGAATTTTTGTCAGGTCACCAGTAGCATGCGCGTAAGGATCAAGGGCGGCATTTCGCATCGCCATCTGATTCGGATACGCGTAGCCGGCCTGTTTCACGCAGTCGACCCACTTCTTCTGGGTGTCAATAACCCTGGGGTCCACCTCGGCAGTTCTTGCTGCACCATGAGTGATGTACCAATTATTAACCTGGTACTTCGCATAAGCTTTTGCGGAACCATAAAGGCGATTCTGCGCCTCCGTGACACACCCACTTCGGGGATATCCCTCGGTATTGCCATCCGGATAATGCACCTGAAGATAATCGTTCGGATTACCGGCTAGCGCCCGTTGATAGCGAGCCCCATCCGCCGCCGACAGCGTCGCCTCATAGCGAGTGTTCGCATCTTGTATTAGCGCGTTATTGTATCCCGGTATGTTTCTGGGATCACCACCGTAGCCTTTTTTCTGTGCCTCTTTCACAGTTTGACCGAAGCCCGTGTAGGTCGTTACGGCTTGCTGCCCATCGGAAGTTCCGAATGGATAATATCTGAACCCCTGGGCCGCCATGCAGCGACGCACGACAAGCTCGGTGGCGAGAGTGATTGAAGTTTCTTCACCCTGTGAAAATGCGGAATTCACATGAGGCAGCGAACCTAACATTGTTGGAGACGGAGCGACGTCTTCGGCGCGTTGGCCGCCGGCAGTCTGTGTTCCGCATCCTGCGAGCAGCACAAGCGATATCGCCGTGAACAGTAATTTTCGCATCAAAGCTCTCTCAATTTATCAAAATAAATTCACTCAGCCGCGGCCGGAGAGATATTCACTCTTGCGGTCGCGGCTGAATCACGGTCAATCAACCATACTGATTGCACTTCAGCCCATTCGTCTGTGTGCTCCAAAAGTTCGAACCACCTTGTGCTCCGGTATCACCGATCGTGTGTAGCCGCGTCATGCAATAATCCGGATAACCGTTGTAGGTGTAAACGTTGAGATACAGGGTTGAGGTCCCGTTGTCTTTTGCGGAGTTATCTTCGCCGACGACTCCGTAGGGAGTCCAGTCGGGGTTGTTTCCGGAGAATGAGAAATGGGTTCCATCACCGTCGATATAGCGATAAAAGCATGCGTAACCGCTAAGACAGTTATCGTAGACGGCACTTGCTGGGATTGCGGTACCGACGACAAGTGCTGCCGCGACAATGCCGGCGGCCGCGATCTTCCTGATGCCGAGCTTCAACGCTCTCTCCCTTCTTTGCTGTTACGGAGACCCGGGGGATTCTTAGCGACGTACAAGGCTTCGGACCATCCGAGGCTCGGCCCGGCATATGACACATCTAGGCTGTGCCGAGGTTGTACGGTAACCGATCCAGATGATCTTGCGCAAGAATATCGACTTGTTCAGACACACGCGCGGCTGACCTGCGGTTATGCAGTCCATTTCCGTCTAACCAGACCAGATCGGAAGATGAAGTAATTCTTCTGTTACTCAAGTAGGCGAAGAAACGGAATTCTTCTGGCAGGAACTCGACGGGACGTTGGCCGATCTCTGCTCGGATCACATCGATGATGGAGGACTCGCACGAGCGGCGCGTATCGATCGGAGCGGCCGAAGAAAGGGATCAATGTGAAGAGTAACGGACCACTCAGTTTCTTACATCGGACCTCCAGCCAACCGGCCGACCAAGAGCATACGGACGGATCCTGACTGCCGGATAAACTCCCGTCAACCCCCACAGCCGAGGCCAGATACCCATTTGTGGACCCCCGAGCTGGGATTAAACTCCCCCCTTTAACCAGACGTCGCAGACGCGGCGAGCGTCACACCTACTCGTAAATGGCATCAAAAATTTATAAATCTCGACCACCCGTGACATCAATGTCACTCACCGTAGAGGAACCGCCGGAAGGTCACCATTCGATGACGTTTCTATTGCGCTGAGACAACATGGGCTGGCGTTCCCGCAGCCACGTCATATTTATTGATATTTAAGCTGGCCTTTTGTAATGAATGGAATCTCCGCCATGTGGCGCGGGAGGCACGTTCATCGCGTGGTTCCTCGACGACGCGAGCACCTGATGCATAGCAGCTTCTCCCTTCGCCCAGACTGGGGAGGAGTACCACATCATTTCCAGCAGTTGCTACAGCGACCACGTTCTGGCTGTCGTCATCTGCCGGTGCGGCCACATAGATCACGGTGTGGGGCGACCGCGCGAATAGCCCCTACCACGGGAACGGACAAATCGCCTTGTCGAAGACTGCTTGTGTTTGAGCTGAGGCAGTAACACCAAGTGAATCGAGCCGTCCTTTCAAATGCCTAACACGCAGCCGGGCCTCGTCGATGCGGCCGAGTTGGAACAGAAGCTGGACGGTCGCCGTCACCGCGCTTTCCATGTCAGGGTCGAGTGCGCACGCCTGCTCGAAGACTTCGAGTGCCCGCTCGCTCCGGCCCGCTCGCTCATGGAGCGTCCCAAGCTGGAGGAGCCCCTTGACGCTTGCCACTGTGAGCGGCCACCGGTGGTCCTGATCGACCCAGTCGTACTTCAGGCCCTGCCCCAGCCGTCCCCGGCACAGGCCAGCGACCGCTTGACCTTGTTGGTGGCCTGGGCGGGGTCCCATTCGTTGCGATCCTCGGCCGCCCCTGAGGGCGACCGCCACTCGGCTGGTATCCGACCGTTACCGGGTTCATCGTAACGTTGCGATCCTCGGCGCCAACCAGCGCGAAGGACGGCCAGGCCGCTATCACGCGGCCGATGAGAGTGGGCTCGGCTGCAGCCACGTTGGCCGACAGCGACGCGAGACTCGCCACGATCAGCAGCGTCCACGAGAGAACCCAACCCCGCCAGCCGTACCGGCTCTCCAGCAACAGGGCCATGGACGAACTGACCACCATGCCATCCACAGACAGCGGTATAAGCGCAGCTGCCACCGCACTCTCTCCGTGATCGAGCGCCAACTCATGCATATGACGGAACAAGACCACCGCGGCGATCAAAGCGACCAGCAGCACACTGCCTGTCGACGTCCTCCGGATCCAGACATTGGATGACGATGGCAACGTATTCACCCCTGCGCCGCGGCACGTAGGGTACGGACACGACGCCTCGGTAGGGGTCGGACCGCCTCAAACCGTGAGCTGCCGAGAGCGAATCTCCCGTTCAGATGGGATCTCTCCGGTTTCCATACTTCTGGGTCCCTCGCGGGAGGCTCCTGATGGGAATCGCGTCAACCACCTGACCGGCGACCGCGCATCCGCAGCCATCAGCGACGAATACGCCGACGTCTACGTCGAGATCCACGCCGAGCCGCCGTACAACGCAGGACCCCTGTACGAGCGCAAACTCTTCCTCGAACGAACCCGTCGTCAGGTGGCCAGCCCCGGCTTCGAACTGGTCGCCGCCGACGACGACGGAACCCTGGCCGGCTTCGCCTTCGGACTGACCATGGAACCGACCGGTGGTGGCGCGGCGAAACTACACCAGCCCCCGAACATGTGCTACAGGCGGACAAATTCGCTGTCATCGAGCTTGACCTGCGCAAGCAGTACCTCGGGCAGGGGAACCGGCAAGCGCCTGCTCGCCGAGCTCCTCAACGGCCGGGCAGAGCCGTATGGCGTGCTACTCGCCAACCCAGACGCGTCGGCTCATGCCATGTACCAGCGGTGGGGATGGCAGGTAGTCGGCACATGCCAACCCGCGCCGGATTCGACCGCATCCGACGTACTGGTCATCGACCGCACTAAATGACGAGACGGGGCAGAGCCGACCACGCGCCGTCGGGGACGGCAGGCCAATCGCCGCTGGTCGAGCCGCGTGGCCGGAGAGGGGTCCATCCCGGGGGGGGATGGTCGCCGGCCACGCGGCGGTCTATGCGCCGCTCTTCTCAATGGCGGCGATGCGGTGGGCGAGATCTTCCGCCGCTGACGCGGTCACCAGGTACGGCGCGGGAATCCGGGGCATAGCCCACCACTGCCGCGTCTGACTGCCGTACCAGCACACCCA
This sequence comes from Planotetraspora thailandica, assembly GCF_016863335.1. Taxonomy (GTDB): domain Bacteria; phylum Actinomycetota; class Actinomycetes; order Streptosporangiales; family Streptosporangiaceae; genus Planotetraspora; species Planotetraspora thailandica. The sequence continues at coordinate 71,005 of NZ_BOOR01000032.1, read as the reverse complement.
CGTGCTGAACCGGGCCCCCAGCTCAACCAGAACGGCGTCATGCGGCGACGTGGACGGCGGCACCCCATCGGCCAGCGGAACTCCGCCCATACCGTGCGGCCGCGCGCATCTCCGTCGACCTGCATGCGGCTGCTGAGCGCCGCCACGATCGCCAACCCCCGCCCACCTTCCCGCAGGTTCTCATCGAAGACGGCACGAAGAACCGGACAGACATCCGACCCCGCATCCGCTACCGCAACGCGCAGACAACCACTCCCACGCTGCACGTGAACGACGAACGTCCCACCGTTACCCGACCGGGTATGCACAATCGCGTTGGACGCCAACTCGGCAGCACACGCGATCACATCGTCACGAGCGGGGAATCCATCCAGCAGCCCGGCGACATACCGGCGAACCTCACGCAGCTGACCCGGGTCGCCGGGAAACGCGCGCTGCCACCAGCCAAGCCTCATTTCATCCTCCCTGACTGCCAAGGACGGAGGGCGCTCCGCCGCCCTGTGCGACGTAGCCATCACTTTCGGTCACCAGTCGTGCCGACCTCCACCCACGCGGCAGGGGAGTTTCAGGCCCGACCACCCGATCCCGCTGGCACGCCGCCCGGGCGTGTGGTCATCTACGGGTGAAGCACCACCGGCAAAAGCCAGATCGGACGCGTGAACAGGAGGTCCGTCCAATGGGTTCCGGCGTCGAGCTCCCCCGCCGCCTCAGCAGGGGCGACATCCTGCAACTCCGCTCGACCATGGCCGGGCTCGGCGCGAGTACCGGGCAGACCGCCGCGGCGATCGCCGCCGCCCTCGGCGTCAACATGCGGGTGGCGTTCCGGCTCGCACTGGGACTCACCCAGGACGGCATCGCGGACCTCTACAACCAGCTATGGCCGAGCGACAAACCGAAAACGGGGAAGTACATCTCGTACTGGGAACGGTGGGATGGGCCGGGAAGCCCGGCATCGCCCAACGCCCGGGAGCCGAGTTATACCGACATCATCCGCCTAGCGCAGATCTACCGATGTCTGATAGATGACCTCATAGGAACGCCGACTACTGCAGCCGCTACCGGTGACGAGGGGAACGCCACGAACCGCAGAACAGCCATACGAGTCGGTCTGCTGTCCGCGACCACCCCATGGATCAACGATCTCGTGGCTCCCCCGGCGGCAGGCACGGGCCCGACCGAAACCGGAACCGGCCCCGGCGGGACGGCCCCGCTGCCGCTTGAGGTCGTCGACTCCCTCGACGTGATCACCGACCAGCTGCGCCGCATGGACGACCAACTCGGCGGCGGCGCCCTCCTAGCGCTGGTACACCAGCACGCGGCCAGCGCAGTCGACCTGCTGAACAACCGCCACTACAGCGACGTCGTAGGGCGGCGGCTGCACAGCGCGGTCGCCGAACTACTCCGCCTCGCCGGATTCCTGTCCTTCGACACCTCCGCACACGCTCAGGCCCAGCGGTACTGGTCAGCCGCACTGCGCGCCGCCTACACCGCCGGCGACCGGGCCCTGACCGCGAACATCCTCGGCTTCCTGTCGTGCCAGGCCAAAGACCTCGGCCGAACCCGGGAGGCGATCACTCTCGCCGAAACCGCCCGCAACGGCTACCCCGGCGCCAGCCCACAGGTGACCGCGATCCTGCACCTGCGCGTAGCCGAAGCGCACGCCAACGACGACCCGACCAGCACCCGCACAGTCGTAGCCTGCAGACGCGCCATCGACGCCGCGTTCGACGCACTCGGCGACTCCCCCGCCTCATCGGGAGCACCGGCCTGGTGTTACTGGATGACCGAAGCCCAAGCGCACGCCCAAGCCGGATACTGCTACCTGCGACTCGGCGACCACGCCCGTGCCCGCGCACACCTGCGCAGCGGACTGCGCCTCCAGGAATCGACGCACTCACGCGAGGGCGCGCTCCGCCACGTCCTGCTCGCCACGACGTATGTCCAGCAACCCCAACCGGACATCGACAAAGCACTCGAGTACGGGGACCGAGCCGTCGACGCACTGACCGGCCAGGTCGACTCCCCACGCTGCGTCGGGCACATCTCCCGCCTCGTGAAGACCCTCAAGCCGTACGGCTCACCAGAGGTCCACGCGTTCGTCGAACGTGCCCGCCCGCTGATCCAGGCAAAAGCGTAGGAGCCTCGCACCGACCCCGGACATCCCAAGCTCAGCATGTTCGGCGTCATGCGCCTTGACCACGATCCTGGCCGCGTTCAAGGCGGGCGGCGCTGATGATGAAGTCGGCGACGAGCCGACGGCCGCCGTCGGACATCTCCACCAAGGCCCGGAGCGCCTCGCGATTAAATCCGGACTCACCGATTAACGACGAGGCGACCACCTGGTCGGCCGTCGCCTCCGCCTCGTCATCGTCGCCGAAGTAGCCGATGGGCACGTCGAAGAACTTCGACAGCGCTTTAAGCGTCTTGAGCTGCGGATTGTCCGATCTCCCCGTCCGCAGCTTCCAGATCGTGGTCGACGACAGATCCTCCCCCGTCGCCTCCGAGATCGCAGCTGCGGCCTCCAAGTTGTTCCTCGGAGACCGACTGCCAGAAGGCCAGCGGTTCTGGATCAGCCACTCGATCTTGTCCGCCAGGGACCTCGTCGTTTTCGCCGTACTCGGATCGTCAGCCACTATCCACCACATCAACTTCGAGCGACACGAACTCGAGTTCATCACTTTTAGTTGACAGTCGGTTACGCAGCGTGCCTATCCTGCTTCCGTCATCAACTTGAGTTGATGGAGACCGCCTCTCCACGCCCGAAGGTTACCGATGTCAACCACACCGATGCGAGTACCCAACGAGACCACAGCGCGTCACCAACGACTCGTCCGGCTCGGACTAGAAGTCAGCCACCGTTGCCCGGCCCGGTTGATACGTCGCCACAACGGCCAGTGGGCCCTCACGGTCGGCGCCGAAACCGTGTACTGCGCCGGCGCCGAAGGCGTCTACGCCTACGCACGCACCAGGGCATGATCCTGTCCCCCGCCAACGACGAGGGCATAGTCCGGGCAGCCACCCACCTCGCCGGAAGCGCCGCCCGGTGACCCGCCACCTCACCCTCGCCGTCACCATTGCCAGCTGCATCGTCGCCCCACTTGTGGCAGCCCTGGCCGTACTCGGCGGGATCGGCTCCTTCACCACCCTGCGACACCTCGCCGAGCCATGGTTCGGTGCGCACGCATGGATCGTCCCCCTGGGTATCGACGTCGGGATTCTCGCCCTGCTGGCCTGGGACCTCCTCATGGAATTCGCCGACCTCCCCTGGCCGGTCCTGCGCTGGATCGCCTGGGCGTTCATCACCGCCACCGTCGTCCTCAACGTCGCCGCCGCGCACGGCGACCCCATCGCCGGCCTCATGCACGCGGCCATGCCCGTCCTGTTCGTCACCGTCATCGAGGGGATCCGCCACCTCATCCGCCGCTGGGTCGGCCTCACCACAGGCACCCGGCGCGACCGCGTACCCCTCTCCCGCTGGATCCTCGCCCCGATCTCCAGCTTCATGCTCTGGCGGCGCATGGTGTTGTGGAACGTCACCAGCTACCCCCGCGGCCTCCAGCTCGAATATCTCCACCTCGAGACGATCTCCACCCTCCACCAGACGCACGGCCGCTGGCTGTGGCGATGGAAAGCTCCCTTGTCCGAGCGCATCGCCATACGGCTCCAACTCGCCGGCGCAGCCTTCCCCACTTCTCAGACCCCCCAGCAGCAGGAGGCCGACGACCAGCTCATCCAGGCCGCACAGGCAATCGTCGCCAGTGCCGAGCAGCGCGGCGTACGGCTGAGCCAGATGGACCTGGCCGCCCAACTCCGCGCCCAGGGCCACCGCATCGCCAATGAACGGCTGCGCTGGCTTGCCACCACCATCGGCATGCGCCGCGAGACCGTGTAGCGCGACCTGAGGGGACCCTGTCTGATGCTCATCGCCATTCACCAGCAGGCCGAACTCTTCTTCCAGGCCCACCACCCGAGCAGCTGGGTCCCCGCCTACTTGCACAACCGCGGTTTCGACGTCGGCATCCAGCACAGCTGGCAGATCGGATACGCCCCCAACGACTGGCGGGCCCTCACCCGGCACCTGCGCGGCCTCGGCTTCAGTGACATAGCGATCAAAGAATCCGGCCTGGGCCGCCGGACCAGCCGCGGCACGCTCGTCGACTTCTTCCGCGACCGCGCCATGCTGCCCATCAAGGACGTCGACGGCACCACGATCGCGTTCATCGGCCGCAGCCGCGACAACGAGCCCAAATACCTGAACAGCCCTCGCACGCCCCTCTACGTCAAGGGCAACGTGCTGTTCGGCGTTCACGCCCTGACCACCGGAGCCAAGCCCGTCATCACCGAAGGTCCCTTGGACGCCATCGCGGTCACCACCGTCGGCAAAGCGCAGCTGAACGGCCTCGCACCATGCGGCACCGCGCTCACACCTGACCACGTCGTGGCCCTGCGAGCTGCCACCGACCTCAGCAACGGCATCCTGATCGCCTTCGACGGCGACGCCGCCGGCCATGCAGCCGCCGTCCGCTCCTATGCGCTCTTCAAGGACCTCTGTACGGCTGAGGCGGTCATGTTCCCGGACGGTCAAGACCCCGCTGCCGTTCTCCATCAAGCCGGACCGGAAGCCTTGGCCACGATCCTGCACACCCAGAACCACCCGCTGGCCGACCTCGTCACCGACGCGGCGATTGAACCATGGCAGCACCACCTCGCCTACGCCGAGGGCCGCCTGAACGCCCTCCGCTCGGTCGGGAAGGCCATCGCGTCCATGGCACCGAGTGATGTCCCTCGGCAAGTGGCACGAGTGGCAGCCCGGCTCAACGTCGACCACGCGACGGTCACCGAAACCACCGTCGACTTCGTGACCAGCAGGCTCGCGCTCGGCGACTTCCCCACACCGCCCACAACCGCCAGCGCCCCGTCATCGCCCATAGGAAGGAAACCCGATGAACGACCACTACGCGGACCCACTCCGTGAAGCCGTCGCCCTCGGAAGGCAGCGTGCCCTCCAACTGGCTCCCGTAGCTGTCACAACGACCCAGGTCCTGCTCCAGCTCAAGGCTCAGCGCGTACGCGCACAGGCCGAACGGGAGCGCCAGGCCGCTGACGCGCTCCGCGCCCGGCAACGGGCTGAGCACCGCGCGGCACGCCTGCAATGGCTGCCCGCCAACGATCCGGCATGGCTGCGTAAGGCCGACCTCCTGCAGGTGAGCCGCGCCTGGGGAGCTGCCGCACCCTACGCGGCCAGCGACCCGGCGGCAGAGCGCGCACAGCTCAAGTGTGAAGAACGGCTTCGGGAGCTCCACCCGTACGCCATGAACCGCTACGACCGGCTCCGCGCCGAAGGTCATGCTCCTGAGGCGGCCATGCGGGAAGTCGCGCCGATGTTCGCCCGGGAGCCACGCCCCCGGACCGGATATCCCGCAGCCGTGCGCCGGCAACTTTCCCCAGCCGTGCAGCTTGCTCACCAGGACTTTCCCCACACGATCGACAAGGTCGTAAAAGCGTGCGCGGGAACGACGGCCGTCGCCGTACCCGGCCCGAAGCGGACGGGGACGCCTGCGCGTAATCGCCAGAAGTGATCGAGCTGCTACGGAAAGATACGCGGGTGGACGCTCTCGCGCACAGCTACCTGTTCTGGATCGGACTAATCCTGCTGCTAGTCGTGCTGTACTTCCTGCCCACGCTGATCGGGCTCTTACGCAGTGTCGAGAACTTCGCCCTGCTTTTTGCGCTCAACTGCCTTGGCGGTTCGACGTGCATCGGCTGGCCGGCCGCGTTGATCGCGGCCTTCATGCTCCCCACACGCCGAGACCGCTGGTAGCCCCGACCGAGCAGGTCAAGGCCACCTTATGAAAATCGCTGCACGGCATCGGCCTGACCGCATGTCGCCAGACGATGCCCGGTCCAGGCGGGCGCAGAACGTCCCTCCAGGCTCGTGATGAGTCCCGTGTCGTCGACGGTGCAAGTGATGCCGTACGGCCAGTCGCCGAGAAATGCTCCGAGGATCAGATCCTCGACACCGCCCTGGATGATGCGGTGCAGCCGTTCGGCAGCCGCACCGGGCGAGGCCACGACGAACAACCACGGCTGCCCATCAGGAACCCCGGCACCCATTCGCTGCCCTGTCCGCCTGACGATCTCCACCTCCAGCTCGGTCACCACCTCCTGCAGCGTGTCCAGCACCACCAGCCCGCGGGTCTCCGCGTACATCGCCTCCTCGCCGAACAGACGTACCGCGTCATCGCGCGGCAAGAGCACCCGGGCCGTGAAATCGCGCCCCGCCAGCAACTCCAGGACCATCGCACGCGCCACACCATCACTGCCCGGGCCGACAAGCCCCATTCCATGCAGTGCCGACATCGCGAGCACATACCCCAGGCTTGTCCGGCCCTCCCCGAGTACTGACGAGTCCGGCGCTGCCGCATCAGCCGGCACGCTCACCACGCCTTCTCTTGGCGTCGCTTCCTGCTGCGCGGGAAGCGCGATCGTGTCGGTGAGCTGGCTAAAGCGGAGAAGCCGGTCGGCTTCCCGGGTCAAACGCAGACGACGCCACCGCATGACCGCGCCGCCGACCAAAGCGTGCCGTCGGCGATAGGCGAAGGCGAGCACCAGCCCCGCAGCAAGGGCCGCGGGGATCGTCAGGGGCAGTATCGAGCCCGATGATGTTGCCTCAGAAGCGTTGGCGATGGCCGGGGCCGACTCCCGCTCTTGGGGAACCGGTGCCTTTGCCTCGCGGCTTCTCCGCTCCCGCATCGGTGGCCTGCTCATCGCCGTAGACGGTGAAGACCGATGCACGACGACGGGCTGCCGGTCGTGCCCTCTCCGGGCCGCAACCTCCACTGCCGCTACCGGCCTGGCACCCTCTTCTGTGATCGTTGCCGAGTTCGCCGCCTGATGAACTGTTACTTGCCTGACCTTGTGATCAGACGGACTACGGTGGTCAACGCTCTTCTCGTGATCGCTGCTCTTCGGAGCTGCTTCTTGGTTCACAGGTGTGCTGTCGGGCGGAGACGCGCTCGCCGGAGTTCGCGGCTGCTCCGTCGCTTGCGGAAGACGAGTGACCTCGCCGGTCTGCTCGGGTGCTGCCTGCGTGCCCGACCCGCGCCGCGAATCCCGCACCGCGCGTCCCACGTCGGGAAGGGCGCCGGTGGTGAGCCAGTTCTGCACCTCCCGCTGCATCGCGACGCACAGCTTCGCGTCCTCGACGTACTGGGCCGCCGCCCCTTCCAGATGCGGGCACCCAGCCGGGGGGTCCGCCTGTGCCGTGCTGGCCGCGCCCATAACTGCGGCACTCGCCAGCACACCAACGGCAGCACACCGCCGCACCGCCACACGGCCTCGGAACTGATTCACGGCTGTCACGACGGCACCCCGGGTCGATCACGAAGCGAAGATGATCAACCACTTTATGCAGCCACTGACAGTTATGCCGTGGAGATCAACAACGAGTCGCGCAGGCAAAATAACGATCTTCCGGTTACCGGCGCCCGGGTGACACGGAATGCGCCGGAGGGTCGGCGGAACGGCCAGAAGAACGCGGATGGCGGACGGAATCCGGGCCGGGCGGCGGAATACGCTGCGGGAAGTCCGCCGCGGCCAACCGCACCACAGCACCCGCCACTGGCGCGATTCCACCCAGACACTGGGCAGCCGCCCTCGCCGCCAACGCCTGAGCCATCCTGCCCTGAGCCGCGCGGAACTCCGCCACCGCGATCACCAGCGCCGCCACATCGGCGATGAGCGAACCACCCGGTTGCCCCGTCCCCGCGGAAGCCAACCGTCGCACCGCCCGGCACAGGCCCATCCCGCTTCGCGTGGGATGCGGGATCCGGGCGTACGGCTCCCGCGCGGCCCGGTCGAACGCCTCCGCCGCGTCCCGAAGGCGCCGATCCTTCAGCAACCGCGCTGCGACGTGCAACAGGTCCGAGGTCACCCCCGGCAGGTCCACCGGGACGAGTGGGTCGCCGGCAGACTCGCGGAGATGCGCGGCCGCCTGCCGAGCCGCCATCGACACCTCCTCCCACAGCTGTCGGCGTTCCTCTGAACTGACGCCGTCATAGCCGCTCACGCCCCCGCTACTCCACCGCGCGCGGAGCTTCGGAAAAGTGAGATCGGAAGCCAGCCTTCCGCCACCGAACCAGACCGGCTCCCCCGTGTCATTGATGTGCGTCGGGAGGGCGACCGCATACCCCGTCACCTCGCCGAGGCTGCGCTGGCTCATCCTCTGCCGCACCAGCACTCCGGAGGCTTCCAGCCGCCGGAAGAATTGCTCTTCCGACGCGGCACCGGCCGCCGCCGTGATGACATGCCGCCGAAGCACCGTCCTCGGCACCTCATCCCAGCCCCGCCGCCGGGCCTGCTCGGTCTCGCTGCGGGTCGGCCGCCGCGCCGCCGTACGGTCCCCCGGAGCCGTCACGCGAAGGCCATACCGGCGTTCGACCGCCTGGCATGCCTCCCGCACCCGATAGAAGTCGTTCCAGGTCTTGGGCTTGGCCCCGTCTTGTCGGGCGAGCGTGGCGACGATGTGGATGTGGTCGTCGGCGTGCCGTACGGCGACCCAACGCACGCCACCGTCATCGTCGGCCGGGGCCAAACCGGTACGCGCCATGATCTCGTCCGCGACCTGAGCCCACTCGTCATCGTTCAGGATCCGGTCCTCGCGCGCGGCTCGGGCAACGCAGTGCCACACCGGCTCGTCGTACTCGTTGGCCGCGAGCGCGGCGACAGGCTGATTCAGCAATCCGATCAGATTCCGGAAATCCCGACCCCCATCCTGCCGGAGCGCTGGCTCCACCTCTGCCGGATGACGCCACCCCGCCACAATGTGCGGGTTCACATGCTCATTGGCTCGCCCCGGGCCGTACAGGTAGTAGAGCAGCCCACCGACGCGCCGCCCGCGCATCACTTTTCCGATCATCGGATCGTCTTCCGTACGGCTTCCGCGATTCCGTCCAGCCGCTGCACCGCACGCAGGCACGCAGCGGCATACGGAACAAGGTTTCCCGGGTCGGCACCGGTCGCGTTGAGCGCCGCGACGGCCTGGTTGAGATTGACCCCGATACGGCGCACCTGGCCCGAGGCGTGCATCAGCTCGATCAGCGCCTCCCGCATCGGGTCGGGCAACGGCGGGTTCGCCATCCGCGCCGCCGCCAAGGCCGCCTCAGCCGCGTACGCCCCATGCGCCATCCCGAGCCGCTCCGCCGCATTACGGAAGTCCGCGTACTCCTGCTCGGTCAGCACGAACTTCACGACGAAAGGCCTCGGTACGGCCTGACGCTCGCGTCGGCGCTGCCGCACCCTCCTGGACCCTGCTCCCTCTCCCCCATCGGACATGCTCTCGACCGCTCCCCCGACGACCGCGCCCGGTCCCAGTTGATCAGAACCCACCCGCACGATCTGCGGAAAGTGGGCAGTTCTGATCAACTATGTCCCCCTCTGAAGCCCGCCGGATTCAGAGGTAATGGGACATTACGAATATCTTGCTCCCGCCCTGCGGGCTCTCAGGTCGTCAGCGCGACGCCCGTGCAGGCTGTCAGATCTCAGTGCATTTGATCCGCCTGCAGACGAGAGCACGACCAGGCCCCGGACTCCTACTTCTGGGACGCCTCAACACCGACGTCCCCCCGCAAGAGATCAACTCGGCGTGTTAATCATCTGCGAGCCCTTTGCGCGCGAGTCGGGCGATCATGATGCGGGGGCGTCGCTGTGAAGGCGCAGTAGGGCGCGGTAGATCGCGGCGGGCGACGGAGCCGGGGGCAGATCAGCTACTCCGGGCGCCGCGAACGCCTGCAGAAGGTATGCGAGTAGCCGTGCGGAGAGGTCTCCGGCCACCTCGCCTCCGGCGGCGACCACGCCTGCGTGCGCGATGAGCACCAGCGGCAGATCCTCGGCCACGAAGTCCTCGCGGAGCACACCCGTCGACTGCGCTCGGGCGATCAGGGCGGTGAAAGCCGTGTAGGCCCGAAGTCGATGCTGCTCGACCCGCATCGACTTGGGAAACGTCATCGTCAACAACTCGGTGAAGCCGCGATCGGCGAGTTGCATCCCTGCTGCGCGATAGACGAATGAGCTGAAGCCGCGCCATACGTCCGGATCGTCGAGCGCGGCTTCCGCGGCGTCGGCGTACGTGGCGATCTTGTCTTGGAACACCTCCGCCACCAGATCCGCCTTGGTGGCGAACCGCCGGCGGAGCGTCGGCTCGCCAACGCCCGCGTGCAGGGCGACCTGCCGCATCGAGACATCAAGGCCGTCCCGCGCGAACACCTCGCGGGCGGCATCGACGATGCGCTGTCGGTTGCGCGCGGCGTCGGCTCGTAGCCCCGTCGAGGTCGCCGCGTGGTTCATGACATCAACCCTACCAGCTAAGTGGTGGACGTGCGCCAGTTAGGGGGCTAGCCTTGGTCCGCACAACTGGCGCGGGTGCGTCAGTTAACTGATCGGATTAGGGAGTATCAGTGACGCAGATCGACCAGTCCGCGAAGCAGGTCGTACACGCCTTCTACGACAGCTACAACCGCAAGGACCTGAAGACCTCCTTCGACAGCCACATCTCCACCGATCTCGTCAACCACGCCATGGGCGGAGCCTACGACCGCTCCGCCTGGCTGGAAATCGACTCGACGCTCTTTCCCGCGTTCGAGGACTTCACCCTGACGGTCCTGGACCAGGTCGCCGAAGGCAACAAGGTCGCGACTCGAATCAGCATGGGAGGTAGGCAAACCGGGGAGTTCGTCGGTCTGCCGGCAGGCGGGAAGACCGCCTTCCTGACGCTCACCGCCGTCGACCGGGTCGAGAACGGCCTTATCGTCGAGCACTGGGTGGACCTCGACTTCTCAAGCTTCCTCGAGAAGCTCAGGTAGACCTTCGATCGGTGGGAGCGAGGCGGGGACCGTACCCGCCGGGGTGTGAGGGCCGCACGTGCGGTAGACGTGCCCTGTGTGCGGGTTGGCGTGACACGGCGACGGTATGCATGCCGGAGACGGCGACGGCACGGAATGCGGGTGAAGCACGCTCTCATCCGAGCGGACGGCTTGGTCCATTTGGGTCCTGTCCTGCCGATCATTTGCCGGCCTGCGACGGGCCCAGCCGCCGCCCGGACTCCGCCTCGGCTCGACAAGATCGGCAGGGCAGGACCTAATCAAGGAGGGCTGCGATGGAAATCGGCGTGTTCACGTTCGGCGACGTGAGTCCAGATGCCGGTGGACTAAACCCACTTCGCCGGTTGCCAGAGCTCGTCGAGGAGATCGCTTTGGCGGACGAGGTCGGGCTGGACGTCTTCGGTATCGGGGAGCATCACCGGCCCGATTTCGCCGCCTCGGCACCCGCGGTGGTGTTGGCAGCCGCGGCTGCCCGTACCACTCGTATCCGCCTGACGAGCGCGGTGACGGTGCTCAGCGCCGACGACCCGGTGCGGGTGTTCGAGCAGTTCGCCACGCTCGACCTGATCAGTCGTGGCCGTGCCGAGATCATGGCTGGCCGTGGGGTACTCGTCGAACCGTTCCGGCTCTTCGGCTACGACCTCGCCGACTATGAGTCGCTGTTCGCCGAGAAGGTCGAACTGCTGATGAAGCTGCGGGATCACGAACGGGTGACCTGGGCTGGACTGCACCGGCCGCCACTGCACGACGAGGCGATTCTTCCCAGGCCGGCGCAAAAGAGCCTACCGATCTGGGTGGCGGTGGGCGGAACGCCGCAGTCAGCTGTGCGTGCCGGGAGCCTTGGCCTACCGATGACGTTGTCGATCCTCGGCGGTGCCCTGCGCAGCGCAGCGCCACTGGCGCAGATACATCGACAGGCCGCCTCGCAGGCCGGGCACGCGCCACAGCCCCTCGCGCTGGCGCAGCACGGCTTCGTCGCACCGACCTCACAGCGGGCTAACGACCTGTACTTTCCAGCCGAGGCGGAAGTCCTGAACCGCATCGGGCGGGAGCGCGGGCTACGCGAGATGACGCGCGCCGACTTCGACGGGCGCGCCGGCCTCAACGGACCACTGCTCATCGGGTCGCCCGCTCAGGTCGCCGAGAAGATTCTGCGCGAGCACGAGATATTCGGGCACCAGCGGCTACTGATCCAGCTGGCCATCGGCTCCGTGCCGCACCACGACGTCATGCGGGCGATCGAGTTGCTCGGCGGCGAGGTGGCACCCGCCGTCCGGGCCGCGCTTGCGTCGCAGCCGCGTAACAGTACGAAACTAGTGTCCACTTTCGGGGGGAATCCCCGTGCCTCTTCAGCAGGAAGGTAAGAGATGTTGGCGTTGAGCTACGTGAAGTACGGTGATCCCTCGGTGCTGGAACTGAGCCATGTGCCGGAACCGCATGCCGGCCCCGGGCAGGTACGGATCGCGGTTCGCGCGGCCGGAGTGAATCCGACGGACTGGAAGTTCAGGTCCGGTCTGCTCAAGGATGCCTTCCCCATGCAACTGCCCAGGATCGTCGGCTTCGAGGCGTCCGGCGTGGTTGACGAGGTCGGTGCGGGCGTCGACGGCGTCCGGGTCGGGGACGAGGTGTTCGGGATGGGCTCCGCCACGACCGCCGAGTTCGCGGTCCTCGACCACTTCACTCGCAAGCCGGACGCGCTGAGCTGGGAGCAGGCGGCCGGGGTCGCGTTGGCCGCCGAGACCGCGCTGCGTGGTCTGGAGCTTCTCGGCGTCGCCAGCGGGCAGGTCCTCCTGGTTGAGGGCGCCGCGGGCGGGGTCGGCAGCGCTGCCGCGCAGTTCGCGATCGCCCGAGGGTTGACCGTCATCGGTACGGCAAGCGAACCGAACCATGAGTTTCGACCACGCCGATGAGCAGGTCGTTCAGGTGCAAGAACGTGGCCGCAAGGGCTGGTTGCCGGCCTTCCGCGACGCGATGCTGTTCAAGACCGCTTATGCTTTCGGCCTGCGGCGCAACGAGGCCCGAATGCTGGACGCGGTCGATTTCGGCCGCAATCCCGATGGGGCGGAGTTCGGCGAGTACGGCGTTGTCTATGTTCGCCACGGCAAGGCCAAGAAGGGCTCGCCGCCCAAGCGCCGCAGTGTGCTGACGGTCTTCGACTGGTCAGCGGAGATCCTCCAGCAGTGGAACGAGGAGGTCCGCCCGCTGTTCGCCACCGCCGGCACCGGGGCTTTGTGGCCCTCAGAGCGTTCGGCCCGTGTGGGCTTCTCCCAGATGAACGCCCGCTTCGCGGCCTATCGAGACGCCCTGGGGCTGGACGAGGGGTTGGACTTCCATTCTTTCCGAAGGTCGTATGTCACTCACCTGATCGAGGACGGCTGGGACGCCCGGTTCGTGCAAGAACAGGTCGGGCACGAACACGCCTCCACGACCGCGATCTATACCTGCGTGTCCTCTGACTTTCGCACCCGCACCTTGCGCAGAGCGCTGGACGCCACCATGGAGGCCGCCCTCCGGCCGGCGAGGAGGGCTTGATGAAGCGCCAGGTCAGCTACCAATGGCGGTTGCGTGAAGTGATGGCCACCCGAGGCATCTTCGCCGCCTCCGATCTGTCCCCGCTCCTGGCCGAGCGCGGCATCGAGCTGTCCTCGGTCCAGGTCTGGCGCCTGGTCACCCAGACCCCGGAGCGGTTGTCGCTTCCGGTGCTCGCCGCGCTCTGCGACATCCTCGACGTCACCCCCGCCGAGCTGATCGCCACCCGGGCTGAGAACGTCGCCCCACGTCGAACCGCGGTCTCCGGTGGCGCCGAGGTCGTCGACCTGGCCGCCACCATTCGCCCCAAGCGTGCTCGGATCACCGGCAACAAATGAGCCCCGCCAATGTCAGCCGCGAGCAATACGAGCGCTGGCACATCCGCACCTGCGCACGCTGCAACCGGCGAGCACCGAAATCGGCGGAGTGGTCGGACGGGCCAATCTGCCGGACCTGCTTCGAGCGGGCCATGCGGGTGCGGGGCCGCTGCCCAGGCTGCGACACCGAACGACTACTACCCGGCCGGGACACCTGCGGGATCGCTGTCTGCCGAGACTGCGCGGGTATCAGCCGCGACTTCTTCTGCGACCGCTGCGGCTTCGAGGGCATGCTGCTCGGCGGCCGGCTCTGCGAACGATGCACGCTCGCTGACAAGCTCACCACGCTCCTGGACGACGGCACCGGACGCATCCACCCACCCCTGGTGCCACTGCACGACCTGCTGACGAGCATGGACCGGCCCAAAAGCCGACTGATCTGGCTGCGCAACCCTCAAGTCTCGGGTCTGCTGCAAGACCTCGCCGCCGGACGGGTCGCACTCACCCACGAAGCGCTGCAGCAGGTCCCGACCTGGCGGACCGCCACCTACCTGCGCGATCTGCTCATGGACAGCGGTGCCCTGCCAAGCGTCGACCGCCGGCTTCTCTTGTTCGAACGCTGGCTTGCCGAGCGCCTCGGCTCCATCACCGATGCCGAGCAGGCCCGGCTGCTGCAGCACTTTTCCATCTGGCACCAGCTGCGCAAGCTACGAGCCAAGGCGAGCAAGGGGCCGCTGGGGCCCAGCACCATGAACGAATGCCGGCAGCAGATCACCCAGGCCAGTGCCTTTCTCGTTTGGCTCACCGAACGCGGCGTCGAGCTGCCATCCTGCGCTCAGGCGGACCTCGACGCCTGGCACGCCGAAAAGTACGCCACCCGACGCCCCGCGCGAGTCTTCCTACGCTGGTGCATGACCACCCGCCGCATGCCAACGCTAACGATCCCCGACCGGATCACGACGAACCCCAATCCGATGGGCCAGCACCGCCGGATCACCGTGCTGCAACGGATTCTCACCGACGACACCCCACCACTCGGGGCCCGGATCGCGGCCTGCCTGGTCCTGCTCTTCGCCCAACCCGTCAGCCGAATCGTCCGCCTCACCGTCGACGACGTCCTCCACGACGACGAGCACGTCGCATTTCGGCTCGGCGATCCACCCTCTCCAGTCCCCGAACCAGTAGCGGACTTGCTACTGAGCTACGTGCAGGCCCTGCAGGACAACACGTCGGCTACGAACTCCAACCCCCGATGGCTGTTTCCCGGCCGACGGACGACCCGGCCAATGAACCCCACCACCCTGCGGGATGCGCTACGAGAAATCGGCGTCCCCGTCGAGCGAGGCCGCACCGCCGCTATCCGGCAACTCGTCCTGCAGGCCCCGCCTCCCGTGGTCGCCCAAGCACTCGGCTACCACGACAAAAGCACCACCAGGATCGCCGCCGAAGCCGGAGGCACCTGGAAGAAGTACGCCCCCGGCGATCACCCTCGATGACTCTGCTTCCTGGCACCCAGGCAACGGGATAACCCGTTGCCGCCACGTCTGGGGAGGTGGTGGAGTGCCTCGGTGACCAACACCTCGGCGCGAGAAGAATTCTCTGCCCTGCTCGCCCGTGTCAGTGCCGACCCGGCCGTCATAGGGGCCGTCCTCAGCGGATCACAGGCACGGCAAGGCATGGCCACGCACCGTTCCGACTATGACATCTACCTGATCACCACCGATGACAGGGCAGCCGACGAAGAGCGCCGCGACTCCCGGCTGGACGTCATGGCCATGTCCCTGGAGGAATTCCGCGCGCACGCGCTGCCGGGTTCGGGCTGGGAATGGAACAGGTACTCCTTCACCCATGCCCGCGTCCTCAAAGACCGGCCCGACGGCCTCATCGGTGAACTTGTCGCCCGCAAGGGAGCACTGTCACGCGAGGAAGCCCATCAGACAGTCGCCGCCTCACTGGACACCTTCGTCAACGCCGCCTACCGCTGGCTGAAAAGCCACCGCGACGAACGCGCTACCGAAGCCCGCCTGGATGCCGCTGAAGCTATTCCTCCCCTGCTGACCTGCATCTTCGCTCTCCACCGCCGGGTCCGCCCCTATAACAAGTACCTCGGCTGGGAACTACGGAACCATCCCCTGGGACCGCCTCCATGGCGCCACGAAAGGTTGCTGCCGCTCCTCGAAACAGTCCTGTCGCACGCCACCCCGCAGACGGCTCGCCGGCTCTTCCTCGACCTGGAACCATTCGCACGCGCCGCCGGTCACAGCTCGGTACTGGACGCCTGGGGCGACGACCTCCACCTCCTGCGGCAAAGCCCTAGCTGAACAAACAACGCGCAATGGCTGTCGGAGGCCGGCGTCGATCAACCGGCCCTTCGAGGCTGTCGTCACGGAATGTGAGAACAGACCAAGAAAGAACGAGGAATACAGACCGGCCGATCAACGGTGCCTACCAGTCTCGACCCCGCACACGCTCGATCGGGGTCGAAGCGTGGTTCACAGCAGCGGTCGCAAGCGTCGGGTGGTTGCCTACCACCGCCGACCGCCGACCGCCCAGCGACGCCCGTCCAACGCCGACCGCCGCCCCGGCGGAACCGGTCGGGGCGGCGGCTCGTGGTCGTTTAGAGGCGGTGGTTACTCGGCGCGCTTGGGCTTCTTCGGAGCCATGACGAGGCCGTGGCAGGTGGCGCCCTCGGAGTTTTGTTACGGTAGTTCGCTCAGACGCCGAGGCTCCGCCGCATCACTGCGGTCGCGACAGCAGTCTTCGTCCGCAAGGGCAGAGGGAGGAACGCGTCGAGCGCGCGGAGCACGCGGTTGACCGCACCCGGCACGTGCACCACAGCGCGTCCGAGGGCGGCCAGTGAACTGGCGGCCACCGCCTCCGGGGTCATCGCCCACGGAGGCAGGCGGGTGCTGCCGCTGTGCGTGTGGAAGGGAGTCACCGAGGTGCCGGGCAACAGGGTTTGGAACGCCACGCCGCTGCCCCGGTTCTCGTACCAGACGGCCGTGGCGTAGGACAGCAGGAACGCCTTGGTCGCCGAGTAGACGGCACTCCAGGCGATCGGTGCGATCGCGTTGATCGATGCCACGTGCACGACCGCGCCGCGGCCGCGGGCCAGCATCGGCGGCAGCAATGCGCGGGTGAGCAGCACGGGAGCAAGCAGGTTTACCCGGACCATGTCGGTGTAGGTAGCGGCGTCTGTAGCCGTGAAGAGCCCTTTCGTGCCGAACCCGGCATTGTTGACGAGTATCTCGACGCGCCGGTCGGCGATGAGGTCCGGTAGGCCGCCGAGGACGGTCTCGGCCGCGAAGTCCTGGCACAGCGACTCCACCCGGACCCCGTGCCGGTCCCGCAACTCGGCGGTCACGCGTTCGAGGTTCACCGCGTCGACGCTGGTCAACAGCAGGTTGACGCCGCGGGTCGCGAGCGCCGTCGCATAAGCGAGCCCGATACCGGACGACGCACCGGTGACCAGCGCCCACCCGCCTTCGGTGGTCGCGGCGGCAAGAGCGGCGGCACCGGGCCCTACCGGTCCTCGCGGCCTCTTCCGATCAGTTGCCATGGAGGTGACGCTCCTTTCCTCCGGTCACCGGGGCAGGCGTCCGGGGAGGTAGGCCAGAGCTCAGTGCGGCGCGGCGCAGCTTATACCACACCATGCGCACAATGCCGACGTACCGCCGATCGATTCTGTGTACGTAGACCCAGCCGGTCTTCTCGATCCCGTCGACCAGGACGGGGCCGACGTACAGCGGACGCGGACGCGTGGACTCGTAGAAATCGCGTAACGCGGGGACCTCGGTGCCCATGAGAACGGCTCGCTTGCCGACCTTGCCGGCCTGCCGCAGTAATTCCCACCAGAAGAGGTAGGACCGCCAGCTCCGGCGTAGGCCGGGCTCGAGCCAGACGCACGTGAACTCCTGGGCGTCCTCCGAGTCGACGGACATTTCACAACGAGCCCGGTCCGGTGCCGGGATACGGATGAACGTACGAAAGGGCGCGCTCACCCCAAGGACGAAGCCACAGGTGAGGGCAGACCCGTTGACACCGCCGAAGACGTGTGAGCGCCGCAGGTAGTCGAGCGGGACGGAGTAACCCGAATGCCGGGCATAGTGATCCGCGAATGTATGGAGCTCGGTTTCCGTGTACAGCCGTCTGATCCTAAGCACGCCGACGCGGCTCACAAGCTTCTTGGGCATTTCTATTTCTCCGCGAGAACGGTCGTGTCAGTTCGGCTGGACGATTGCGCTGTGCGACGCCGGCTTTGTTCGGCTGAGCCCCGTCGGTAGTAGATCGGCGCCGGCCGTAGTGGCCGGCAGGCCCAGCCCCCCAGGGCCGCGAACAACGCCGGCGATATGTCGCCTGCCCGGGCACGTCTTGTGGCGTGGAAGGGTAACAAGGTGAGCCTTCCTCGTGATGCATGGCTTGCCGCAGCAGCATGCTTCACGGCGGCCGTCGCTAGCATCGGGAGGTCCCTAACCCCACCCCCTACATCGGCCCGGCCGCTGCTCAGTCGTCGGCGGTCAGGTGCTGGGTCAGGGTGGCGCGCGACTGGATGCCGAGCTTGGCGAAGGTGCGGGAGAGGTGAGCCTCCACCGTCTTGGGGCTCAGGTACAGGCGCTCCGCGATCTGCTGATTTGTCAGTCCGCCCACCGCGAGGTCAGCGATCTGGCGTTCCCTGGCGGTGAGCGCGGACAGCGGACCGGCCGGTTTCCGCTGTCCCCGGGGTACGCGGGCGGCCAGTCGGCGTTCGTCGCGCGTCGCCGCGGCCGACAGCCAGGCCGCCCCGGCGGTGGCGTACAGGGATTTGGCCCGGCCTAACTCGTCCCGTGCCGTCACGACCGAGCCCTGAGCGGCGTACAGCTCGGCGGCGAGCTGCCGCGTCAGCCCCTCCTCCACTGGCGCGCCCGCGGCGGCGAAATGGTCGGCGCCCCGTGCCGCGTGAACGGCCGCCTCCTTCGGCCGCCCGGAGAGCATGAGCACCTTCGCCTGCGCCCGATGCGCGAACCCCAGCGAATGAGGCAGACCCGACTTCATTGCCCGGTAGAGGGCGTGTTCGGCGAGCGAGCCAGCTTCGGAGCCGGTGCCGGCGGTGGCCATGATCACCGCCTGGAGGGCCAGGCAGTACGTCCTGGTCGGTTCGTCGGCCGGGTACTCCCCGGTCAGCGCGGCGAGGGCGCGGTCCGGCTGGCCGGCCTCGGCGTACACCATCGTGAGGTCGAGCCGCGCCAGCCCCGACCACCAGCCGGACCTGGGGAGAGTCCCGGAGATGCGTTCGGCCAGTTCCAGGGCGGCTCGGGGGCCGTCCCGCCACAACAGCGGACGCAGCAGCAGGATGCTGGACATGGCCAGCGTCTCCCGGCTGTGGATCAGCCGGGACGCCTCGCGGGCCTCCTCGGCGGCGGTCACCGCCTCGCGCAGCCGGCCCTGCCGCTCGTACAGCGCGGACAGGGCGATGAGGAGGTACGGCACGCTGTGGCTGCGCCCGGCACGGTGTGCGATGTCCAGCCCGCGGCGCAGATGCCGTGCGGCGTCGTCGTGGCGTCGCAGGTGGATCTCGACCCAGGCCAGCGGCGCGACCAGCTCGAGGTGCGGCGCGAGCACGTCGTCGGTCAAGGCGTCCGTCAGCCACGCCGCCCGGTCGGTCTCCCGCCGGCTCTGTGCCACGTGTCCGTCCCGCAGGCTGGCCAGCGCGTGAATGGAGCGGGCGGCTGATTCCAGCGCCTCGTCGTCCGCGTCCCGCAGGGAACGGATCGCGTCGGCGGCCGCGAGCCGGGCCTTTCCCGGCTCCCGCCCCATCAGCTCGACCGCGGCCAGCCCGACCTGGGCCAGGCTGGTCGGCCGGTCGCGCGCGTGCGGCCGGGTCAGTTCGGTGGAGACGAGTGCCTTCGCCTCGTCGTAGTCGCCGAGCAGGCGATAGATCATCGAGGAGAAGCTCACCGCCGCGATCCGCAGCGGCCCAGGCGTCCGCATCACCTCCTGCAGAATCTGCCGGCTGGCCGCCAGTTCGCCGGTCACCCCCAGCGCGCGGCCCAGCGCCCATTGCAGCTGGATCCGCCACAGGGCATGGTCCGCCTCATCCGGCAGCAACCGGATCGCCGTCCGCAACAGCCGGACGGCGGTGGACGGAGCGGCCTCCACGGCGGCCGCGGCCGCCGCCTCCAGCGTCCGCACCGCCTGTACGTCGCCGTGCTGCGCCGATCGTGCGGTGTGGTGGGCCAGCAGTTGCAGCGGGCCGCCGTTGCCGCGCAGATGCTTTGCCGCCCGGTCGTGCGCGCGCGACCGCCAGGCCGCGCCGGCCATCCAGTACGCCGAGGCCCGGACCAGGGGGTGGCGGAACCGGAGAGAGGCGTCGGCCTCGACCACCAGGCCTACGCCGACCAGGTGGTCGACGGCGCGATCGAGGGCGGCCTCGGGCAGTTCGGTGATGGACGCGACGAGGTCCAGCGAGATCGGTTCGCCGGCCACCGCCGCCGCGCAGGCCACCTGCCGTACCTCCGGCGTCAGGGCGGTCAGTTCGGTGCTGAGCACGGCGAGCAGCGCCCGCTCGGGTGCGCCGGTCGCCGCGTCGCCGGCCTCCGCGAGGGCGGTCAGCGTCTCCACGCCGGCGTCGGCGAGCACCTGAAGATAGAGCGGGTTGCCGCGCGTGGTGCGGTACAGCAGCCGTCGTCGCCCGCGGTCCGCCTCCGGCAACAGCGCCGCCATGTCGCTCTCGCTCAGCGGAGCGAGACCGATGTGCACGGCCGCGTCGCCGAGCTGGGCGACGGCCCGTGCGATCCCCGGGGGCACCTGAGCCGTGCGGTACGCGGTCGCGAGCAGCAACGGAGCCCGTGGCGGGCGGCGTAGCAGATATTCGGTCAGCTCGATGGAGGACTGGTCAGCCCAGTGCAGGTCGTCGAGCACGATGGCGAGCGGCCCGGCGGCTCCCTGGTCCTCGATGAGCCGGCGCGCACGCTGGAAGAGCCGGTACCGGCCGAGCCCCTCGCGCCGGGCCTCCGACGGCCCGGTGGCGTCCATCAGCAACTCGGTCAGCGCGCCATGCGCGTCCCGGCCCGGATCGCCCCGCTGCGGCTCGAATGCGGCGAGGTAGACCCCGAACGGCACGTTACGCTCGAACTCGGTCGCCTGACCGTGATGGACGGTGAACCCACGGGCCCGGGCCAGATCGGCCAGTTCGGCGAGCAGACGGGTCTTTCCCATCCCCGGATCGCCCCGCACCGCCACGGCCCGTAGCGCTCCGTCCGCCGCGCCCGACACGGCGCCCGCAAGGAGGCCGAGCTCAGCGTCGCGACCGACCGGCCTGCCATATGTCGCCCCGTCGGCCATCTTCCCTTGAATATCCGGTCCGGTGAGTAGCAGAGACGCGCCCAGCCTAGTCGGCCCGGACCTCCTATAGTTACGGCGAGCCGCCACCTGCATGTGATCGCGCGCCAGCAGGGGTGGGGGCTGGCGGAAGGCGGAATCGGAGGCGGGATCGCCGTGCTGGCCGGGCAGGCAGGCGCGCCGCAACTGGCCGGCTCCAGCCTGAAAGCCGCCCTCGATGCCGACTGGGACGACCCCGCCGCCCGCGGCCAGGCCCTGGCGGTGGTGCTGCAGTGCCTGTGACCGCGGTGGAGTCGTTCGTCGCTGCCCAACCGGCCGGGCCGGGCACCGACGCCGCCGCGACCTGCGTGGCCCTAGCCGCCACCATCCGCGATCAGGACGTCGTCCTGGCCTAGTACTACAGCCAGCTTTCGTGATCTATAGTTCTGGATCATGTCAGATGGGTTGAGCGCGGGCGACCTTCACGAGTGGGTGGCCGGGCTGGACGCGTTGTTCGCGCGGGTGGCAGGACGGTTCGGGCGGGTGGAGCCGCGGCGGCAGGCGCGGGCGTATCTGACCGGCTTGCTGGCCCCGGTGGAGCGGAAGAATGGCTGGCAGTTGGCCGAGGCGGCCGGGGACGCGACGCCGGATCGGATGCAGCGGTTGCTGGTCAGCGCCCGCTGGGACGCCCGTGGTGTGCGGGCGGATCTGCGGGCGTATGTGGTGGAAGCACTCGGGCACCGGGATGCGGTGCTGATCGTGGACGAGACCGGCTTCATCAAGAAGGGCACGAAGTCGGCCGGGGTGCAACGTCAGTACTCCGGCACGGCGGGCCGGATCGAGAACTGCCAGCTTGGCGTGTTCCTGGCCTACGCCTCCCCGCGGGGCCGAGCGCTGATCGACGCCGAGTTGTACCTGCCCAAGTCCTGGCTGGAGGACCAGAGGCGGTGCGAGCAGGCCGGCATCCCTGATGAGGTGGAGTTCGCCACCAAGCCGATGCTCGCCCGGCAGATGCTGGCCCGTGCCTTGGACGCGGGCCTGCCGGTGTCGTGGGCGACGGCCGACGAGGCCTACGGCATGGACTACAAGTTCCGCTCTTTCTTGGAGCGGCGCCGTGTCAACTATGTGGTCGCCGTCCCGAAGAACCAGATCGTCGCGGGTGCCACCCTACGCGCCGATACCCTCGTCGAGGACGCCCCGCCCCAGGCGTGGAAGCGCCTGTCGTGCGGCGATGGCGCCAAAGGGCCCCGGCTGTACTACTGGGCGCTGGCCGCCGTGCACTACGAGACCGAGCCCGGCTATCAGCGCTGGCTACTGGCCCGGCGCGCCCTGGCCCCAACCGCCAAAGGCGAACTGGAGATCGCGTACTACCTGTGCCACGGTCCCGCAGGAACGACGATGGATGACCTCGTCCGCGTGGCCGGAGCTCGCTGGGCGATCGAGGAATGCTTCCAGACCGCCAAGAACGAGACCGGCCTGGACCATTACCAGGTCCGCCGGTTCGACGCCTGGCATCGCCACATCACCCTCGCGATGCTCGCCCACGCCTACCTCGCCGTCACCGCCGCGCATGCCCCAAAAGCCCAAGCGGCCTGGTCCGCGTCACACCAGCAGAGGTCCGCCGTCTCCTGGCACACGTGATTGCCCCCGGCGCACGCGCTCTTGAGTTCGCACTGGCCTGGTCAACCCACCGACGCGACCATCAGACCCGCGCCCGCAACAGCCACTACTGGCGACGCTGGCTAAGACATCACGAAATCAGGCTGTAGTACTAGTACCCGGATTCACGAAGGCATCGCTACCACCGAGTGGCGCTCCAGCCCGCGAAATGACGATCCCCTCGGGCACCTGGGAAGGGCACATCGACACCTATGCCGGGAGCATTCCACTCATCCTAAACGTGCGAAACGGGCAGGTGGAGGCTTCGCTGGACGGGGACGAGCGGTGGCGGCGCAGATGGTCACCGCCACCGGGGACTGGGATCTGCGCGCCCTTTTTGCCGTGCAACTGCCAACGCCGGACGCGCGGGCGAATCCTCCCCTGCTCGACCTGGACCTCAACCAGCAGGACGGCGTATTGGCCGGCGCCGCCCGGTCGCTGAAGAACGGCGAGCAGGACGGCCGGGTCGGCAACTACCTCAGCCACTGGTGCGAACTGCGCCCCTTCAACAGGTAGAGATCAATCGTCATGGACGTCCTCCGGATCCCCCAGCAGTCGCAACCCCCCAGGCAGCTCAGGCAGGGCGAAGGAGTAGCGGCCCAGCATGTTCACGTGCGTTGTGGATGAAGGGTGAAAGACGGACGACGTCTTCATCGCGCACGTCGAAGCCCTGCGTTCGCAGCCGGGTCACGGCGGCGTCCATGTAGCGGGTGTTTGAACAGCACTACGGCGTTGAGGACCAGGCCGAGCGCTGAGGCGGCCAAGGCTGCCGAGCTCACCGCGAGCGGCCTGCGTCTGGTCCCACGCTTTGACCATGGCCCACTCGCGTATCCCGCACCAGCGGTTGCTGTCGCTTGATGCCCGGCTGGCCCAGGCAGCGGCTCGGCCGGTTATCGTCCCCGAAACGGTCGTCGTCGACCGCGGTGCGGTCTTTCTGTCCGAGACGTTCCTGCGGGCCTGCCGGAAGCTGGGCATCTCCGTCCAGCCTGCTCATCCTGGGACTCCGACCGATAAGGGAAACGTGGAGCGGACCTTCGGCTCGATCAACACCCTGTTCTGCCAGCACGTCGCCGGCTATGTCGGTTCCAACGTCACCATGCGCGCCCGCGACGCCGAAGACACCGCCGTGTGGACCCTGCCCCAGTTGCAGGAACTGTTCGACGAATGGGTGGTGGCCGGATGGCAGACCCGTCCTCACAGCGGCCTTCGAGATCCCCAGCGCCCTGTCCGGGAACTCGCGCCAAACGACATGTATGCCGCATTGCTCACCGTCGCCGGGTACGTGCCTTTGCCACTCGCCGGGGCCGACTACATCGAGCTGCTGCCGGTCGAGTGGCGGCGCATCACCGCTGATGGCATCCAAATCGACTACCGCACCTACGACTGCCGTGACCTGGGCCCCTACCGTCACCAGCCGTCAGGAGTGACCGGCAAGGGCAACCGGTGGGAGGTCCGCTACGACCCCTACGACCTGTCGCACATCTGGGTCCGCGACACCCGCCGCGGCGGGTGGATCACCGTCCCCTGGACCCACCTGCCGATGATCAGCCCGCCCTTCGCCGACTTCACCTGGCGCGCCGCCCGCCAGATCGTCACCGACGCCGGCGCAGACTCCAGCGACGAGACAGCCGTCGCCCGCGCCCTGAACAACTTGCTGACCAGGGCGAGCCAGGGCCCCTCCAGGCGGCGGATCGCGGCGAAAACCAAGGCCGCCCCATCAGCGCTTCCCGCAGTGGCGGCGCCCGTGCTCGAAGTCGGCCCCAGCAACAGCACCGACGACGAAGGCGACAGCGGCGAACCCCTGCTAGGCACCGCGGTGCCGTTCGGCATCTTCGACCCGACAGCAGAAGACCCTTACCGGTGACCATGGCCCAGCAGACTCCCCCGTTGCCCCTGGGCACCCTGACCACCCGCGCTGGGTGGGCCGCATTCGTCGACCAGCCGCCCAGCAGCCTGGACCTGCTCGGCGACGACGAACGGAAGCACCTGACCGACGCCGAACGCGACACCTACGATCAGGCCCGGCACCTGCATCACTCCAGACTCGCGGTTGTGGCCACTCCGACCGTCAACAAGGTCACAAAACTGGGCCGACGTCTCATGCTGCTCAACCGCGGCCAGTTGTCGGCACGCCGCGGACTGATCGTGAATGGGGCCGGAGAAACGGGAAAGACCACCGCGATCTCCCAACTGGGCAAGCACCACGAGCATCTCGCCCGCCGACGCCGAGTCGCTCCCGGGCCGTTCCTGCCGGTCGTCTATGTCAGCGTTCCGCCGGCCTCCACCGCCAAGATGCTCGCGGCCGAGATCGCCCGCTTTCTGGACCTGCCACTGCCCAAGAGCTTCAACCAGGTCGCCATCACCAACGCCGTTTGCGAAGTACTCCACACGATGAGCACCGAACTGGTGCTGGTGGATGAGATCCACAATCTCTCCTTGAGTACCCGCCCCGGCGCGGAAACCTCTGACCAGCTCAAATACCTGTCTGAACGCATCCCCGCCACGTTCGTTTACGCGGGTATCGATGTCGAGGGCGCTGGCCTGTTCAGCGGCTTGCGTGGTCAGCAGATCGCCAGCCGCTTCACTGTCGTGGCCACCCAGTCCTTCGCCTACGGCACGAGCCGGCAACGGGCGGAATGGGCCGCCCTGGTCGCCACACTCGAGCAGGTCCTCCGGCTTCACCGCCACGAGCCGGGCACCCTCCTGCGCCACGCCGAATACCTCTATCGACGCACCGGCGGCATGATCGGCAGCTTATCCGCCCTCATCCGCGACGCGGCCATCGAGGCGATCATCGACGGCAGCGAACGCATCACCCTCGATCTCCTGGAAGCTGTAGAACTGGACCGCACCGCCGAGAACCAACGCTCCACTACCAGCAAACGATGATCGAGCCCTGGCAGCAACCCGCGCGGGCCTTACCGATCCCAGCACCCCCGGTCGCGAAAGAAACTACCGCCTCCTACATTCGGCGACTGGCCCGGGCCAACGGCCTCGACACCCGCATCCTGCTCCGGCACCTTGGCCAGGGCTCATCCACACCCAGCAGGCCAAGCGGGCGGACGGCCCAGCACCAGCCCACGGCGGCCGATCAGCATCTCGACCCCTACGACGTCGTACTCAACGACCCGGCATTCGACCGGCTCGCCCAGATCAGCGGTTACGCCACGGGCCAACTGCTCGCCACGCTGACCATGCCGCCCGACACGATGCCTGCGACTTCGCAACCCCGATGGCGCTTCAAGAAGCTCCAGGCCATCGACAACGCCAGGCTCGCCTGCACGCACTGCACCAAAGCCCGCGGCATGAACGGCCCGGTCATCGTCCGACTCCCCGTCCAGCACACGATTTGCCTCGTCCACGCCCGTTGGATCGCCGACCCGCCCTACCCCATCTATCCGCACACTCAGGAGGAGCAGGTCCAAATCCCCCTCAGGACGCTGCCCGAACTGCTCGATGCCGCCCGGCTTCACCGCCGACTTGCCCGCCGGCATACGCCCTCCGCCGCCCTCACCGCCTTCCACGAGGCGCACAACTGCGTCAGCCTGGTCTCCCCTTCCCCCGCACACGCCGAACTCCCCGCACGGTGGGAAGACCGAAGACGGAGGCTCGCCCACGCCTCCGCCCCGGCTCTCACGCTCACCCACCTGACCCGCTGCCCCGAAACCGTCATATGCGCCTCGATACTGCTGTCCCCCTACTGGACCGAGGCGGCACGACGATTCCACGCCGGCGAGGATCACAGCCGTCCAGACTCGGAAGACTTCGCCGCCGAACTCCGGCGACGACTCTCGCTAACCGACGACCTCTACCTGCTGACCAGCAACATAAGCGTCTACGCCCGGCACCACGTCTGGCGTCATCAGTCAGGCGAAATAGATCAGATCGAATGGGACTACGAGCCGGAGCCCTCTCCAGACCTATCTGATCCACCGCAGGCCAGCTCCCCCGCGTGGATCAAATCGGGCGAGAACTGACATGCCGACTGCCGCCACTCCAACGCCTCAGGTACGTCGCGGTACTCCAACAGGTGCTGGCCGGCGATCTCCTCCAACAGGCTGCGTACTTCGGCAGGGCTGGCGTAGAAGAACTCGCGCCGCAGATTAACCCGATTGACCCGCCGCTCACTCAACTCGTCGTGGAGCCGCCCTTCGAGGGAGACGGCGTCCTCGCTGAAGATCAGCGCATGGATGTCAAACTTGAACGGCACCGAGGCGTCGCCCAACTCCCGGACCCGGTCCTCCGGCTCAAGACGACGCGTCATGCCGATCTTGACGACGCTCTCACCGAAGGCGCCGACGTTAGAGATCACGTAGACGTAACCGGCCCGGATATTGGCTTCACGGGTTTCGACATCCGCGACCGCGGCTCCGATCTCCTCCAGCTTCGCCTTCAACTCCGCCGCCCCGGCTTCGTCCCCCTTGTCGAGCAGCTTGGCCAGCGCGGCACGATAGTGCGACTCCTCCTTGCGCAGGCGCGTCTTCTCGCGTTCGAACTCCCGCCGCGCGGCTTCCTCCTCGCGCTGCTGTTCGCGCTGCGCCCGTATCCGCTCCTTCTCCTCCTCGACCTTGGCGAGATAGTCCGCGGTCAGCTCGAGCTCAAAGACCCGCAACCGGTGATAGTCGTCGCTGACATGGATGTTCATGGTCTTGCCGAGCCGTACGATCGCATCCCCGGCCTTGCGCAGCCGGTCGATGGCGGACTGGAGCTTGTAGGGGCGCATCGTCCGGACGCAGTTGTCCGCCTCGGCGTTGTAGGCACGGAGCATCAGCTTGGAGAAGTCACGGACCATGCGCCGCCCTTCGGCGGCCGACCCGTTGACCGTCCAGTTCGTCGCGCCCAGTACTGCCCGTTCGTTGCGGGCCATGCTCTTGATCTGCTCTTTGATCTCAGCCAACTTCGCCTTGTAGGCGACCGCGTCGCTCAGCGGATGCTGATACTCATAGACGCCGACCTCCTGCAACAAGACCAGATCCTCTGTCTGCACAACCTGCGCCCCGATCTCCCGCAGCTGTCGGCTCGCCTCCTCAATCGCTGCCTGTAAGCGGCTCTGCTCCGCACTGAGTGTCTCGATCACTGCCGAGATTTGCATCGCGTCCAGGCCGCCCAGGCGTTCGACCCACTCCCGCAACTGGGCGTTCTCCGCCTCCAGTCGCTTCTTGCCGCCGAAGAGCCCACCACCCGAACGTTGTGGAACGGAAACCTGGGCGGAGGGTGCGGCATGACCGACGGTGGGAGCCGGACTAGAAAAGGAAGCGGTCTCGGTGATCCAGAACTGCCAGTCGACCGGAGCCGAAGGCCAAGACGGGTCCGGTTGCCACCCCGGAGGAGGCTGCCACCCAGGAGGCGGGGCTGGCCATCCCGGTGGCGAGTTGAACCGGTATTCCGTCATGAAGCTCTCCTCCACTTCCGACCCAGTCGTCAGGCCAGACCGAGAGAAAGACAGCCGCCGGATTGAAGTGGTTTACCGGACAGCGGGCGTCACGGCACATCGTGACGGAACCGTGAGCCCAGGTATGAAGTGGAGGAGATGGCAATTCCTCGAACCGTAGAGGCATGCGCTGCGTTCCCCAACCCGGCGCCCCAATGGGGTCGCTGAGACCCTTAGCCACAGCCGTTTCAAGGCCTCGGTGCCCTTGCCGACACTGCAAGATCACCCTACTGGTGAAGGATCGTTCAAAAAACTCCCATTCTTGCGACGTCGAAGCTCTAACGACACGTTTCTTGCCTCAAAGTCGCTCCGGTGCGCAGAGTCTGCAGAGCGGAGAGCTGAATGAGTCGCCGGATTATCGCGTTCGTCGGAGTTCTCGGTCTAGCGGCGGCCGGATGCGGAACTACCACCAAGCCCGCCTCCACCGGCATGTCGGTCCCATCGACGACTTCCAGCAGGGTGGCCTACTCCGCGAACGCGTCAGCAGACCATGAGGTCACCGACCTCTTCCTCACTCCTGCGGAGGCCGACCTGACCGGCGGTTATACGCGAACCGTCGCGGAAGGCACCCTCACGCAGCTGGGCGTCTGCGTCCCGCTCAACCCGATGAACATCCCCTCCGTTCCCGTGGACAAGCACTACGCCACCGCCAAGCAAGAGATCGGCGTCCCCTACAAGGGACATCTCACCCAGCAGGGCTGGGTACTGCCCAACGAAGCCGACGCATCCGCCCTCATGAAGCAGGTCACCCGACGACTGCCCCAATGCCGCTACCACGGCTCCACCAGCGACCCGGTCGACCGGACCAAAAAGATCAGCAGAACCTCCACCGCCCAGGCCTACCAACCCGACGGCTTCGGCTGGCACGGCCACCAGATCGAGCAGCTCTCGAACGTCAATGGCGAGCGCGCGTCCGTCAGCACCATCCTCGTCGTCCAACGCGGCCCGATCATCCTGGCCCTCGACTACATCAACTACACGACCGAAACCCCCGAACACGCCCTACGCGCCTACAACCTCGGCATCCTCCGCAAGATCCTTAATCGTGCGGCGTGAGCGCCCTGGCCGGGGGGTAGCCCCGCCGGACCCCTTTACGTCGTAGATTCATAAGTTCATGGCAGTTCGTTTGAACATCGAGCCCGATCACAGCCACGAGAGGGCCGGAGTATGCGGCAACCTGCGGCAACGAAGGGCAGCCGGCTGTCGGCAACTGACGTTCCGTCCGAGCAACAAATGAGCAACGAGAAACAGAAAGCCGTGATCACATCTTTCGTGATCACGGCTCCGACCTGCCGACACTTGTCTGCTTTCACGGCGGATAGGTCCGCGTCAGGCTGTACGGGGAGCACGGCGAGGGGGAACTCCGCGCTGTGCGCCTCGGCTCCGATGCCCAGCGGGGCGAAGACTTCATGCACCGCCACAGCAGCGGCCTTCGGCCCATCAGGGACGGGCAAGACCAGGATGGTGCATGCGCCAGACCACTCGACTCGTTCGACGACCCAGCGGACACCCTGCGGAGGAGCGGTCGCTGAGGAGCCAGGCGGCGGCCTGGACGATCTCGTCGAGATCGGCCGCGCGGCGCAGCGGGGTGTGCGCCTTGAGCCGGTCGACGAGACCAGGCGAATCCGCTTCCCCCGTACGGATCATCTCGGTCAGCGTGGTGCCGGGGGCGATCGCGTTGACGCGGATGCCTTCACGGGCCGTAGGTGACGGCAGCCGACTCGGTGAGGCTGTTGACCGCCCGCGACACCTTATGCGAGGGAGTCCCTACGTCAGAAAGCCGATCCCGGGACCGAGACGATACCAGTCAGTCCCGGTCGTTCGGCTGCGCCGCCCAGTAGTCGCTCGATGCCTTCGATGCCGCCGTGGCCGCGGCCGTCTCGAAGCCCGGAGCCATGGCGGCCGACGTGCCCGCCAGATACTGGTGGTGGTCGATGCCGAGCAGCCTGATCCAGCTCTGCTGTCCATAGGTGAGCGCGATGAAGCAGCCGAGCTCGACGAGTTCGGCTTCGGAGAAGTGCCGGTGCAGCCGCTCCCAGAACGCGTCGCCGGCATCAAGGCCCCAGGCGATGGCCTCGGCGTAGGAGAGCGCCGCGCGCTGCCGCTCGTCGTACTTCGGAGACGACTCGAAGTTCAGCAGGTCGTCGTACTGCTGCTCGGCCAAGCCCGCGGCGGTGGCCTTGACCGAGCGCTGGTTGCCGCAGAACTCGCACTTCACCGTGCGGGAGATGTAGACCCGGCAGAGTTCTTTGATCGCGTGGTCGCAGACGCCACCGTGGAACAGCGCCTTCCAGGAGTCGGCGAACGCCCAGAAGGCGTTCGGCGCGTGCGCGCGGACGGCCGAGCTCTCCGGCCGGGGCGTGCCCTCACGGGCACATCTGTGCATCTCCTCTCGCATCGCCTCGTCCATCGACTCCATCGCCACGTAGCTGATGCGGTTCGTGTTCGTCACAGTGCGCTCCCATCTGGTGGGCGGTTCCGCTCCCCCGGCCAGAACGCCGCAATCGATTGCACACATGATGTTGCACCCGCACGTAAGAGACGGTCAAGAAATGCGGCGGCGGGGGCGACGCCCAGCGCGCGACCGGATCGTCGAGCACCGAGGCCAGCACCACTCGTGACGCAGAACTCGCTCGTCTGCAGCGCGATGCCGCGGAACTGCATGCCAGCCTCGCCCAGCAGCCGCCGGTTCAAGCTCAGCCCGCAGATCGCCGCGAAGCTCAAGCAGCACATCGAAGACAGCAAGCTGGAGCGCGACGACCTGCTCTTCCTCTACCGACCCGAGGAGTCCGCGCCGCAGCCCAAGCTGGGGTCGGCACAAAATCCGGAGTTGACCGAGCCGAACGCGGCCGGGCGGCGATATCGGCACGGGATGCTCAGCGCGTATTCTCCGGGCAAGTGCCGCTGCGCGTACTGCAAGAACGTTTACGCGGTTTACCGTGCCGAGCGCCGAGCCTCCGGCGACCCACGCCGACCACGTCGCTGAGACACCGACGGGTACATCCCCCGCCGCTGGTTCCGCGACCAAGTGTGGCGCCCCGCCCTCGCCGCATCAGGACTGGAGTTCAAGGTCAAGATGCATGACCTCCGGCACGCCCACGCCTCCTGGCTGCCAGCCGACGGCGCCGACCTCCAGGTCGTTAAAGAACGGCTGGGCCCACGACAGCATTTCCACCACCAGGAAATACCTTCACACCCGTCCCGAGGCCGACGACACAGCCCTCGACCGTCTGGCCCGAACCCGCTCACGCTCCTGACGCTGATCAAGCAGCGCCACGTTGACCGTTTTGCCGACTGATAACGGACGCCAGACCGCATCTCACGCCAATGACCTCGTGAAACGTTTCAAAAACAGGCTCCCCGGGAGAGGCGGACCCGCGCTGCTCAGCGCCTTCAGTGCAGCGACGAGTTTGCTTACTTCTACCCTGGAACAAGGGCCGCATCGCCGTCGGAGGAGAGGATGCGTACGGGTGGTAGGTTTCAATGACGCACAGACGGGACGCGTCCGGGCGGGCCCTCGCGGAAAGCCGGTTTCGGAGGGTTGCTGAACTGGTATGGCGACGAGCATCAAAGAGGTTGCCCAGCGCGCGGGTGTCTCCCTCGGCACCGTCAGCAACGTGCTCAACCAGCCCGAACGAGTGGCGGAGGCCACCCGCAAGCGCGTCCTGGACGCGATCGCGGAGCTTGGCTATGTGCGCAACGATTCCGCTCGTCAGCTGCGCGCCGGCAGGAGTCGCCAGATCGCGGTCGTCGTACTCGACGTGGCCAACCCCTTCTTCACGGACATCGTGCACGGAGCCGAGAGCGTCGCCGAAGAACAGGGAGTCATGGTCGTGGTCTGCAACAGCGGCGAGAACGCTGACCGCGAGCGCCGACACCTGGACTTGTTGGAAGAGCAGCGTGTGCGTGGCGTCCTCATCACCCCGGTGGACGACAGCCGCAACTCTCGCCTCGAGGAACTGGTCGCGCGCGGGACGCCAGTGGTCCTGGTAGACCACGGCTCCGGGTGGTACAGCCACTGCTCCGTCGCCGTCAACGACGTACTGGGCGGCCACCTGGCCGGTGAGCATCTCCTCGCCCAGGGCCATCGCAGGATCGCCTTCGCGGGAGGGCCGATGACGATCCAGCAGGTCGCCGACCGGTACCAGGGTGCCAAGCTGGTCCTCGATGGGGTGGCAGACCTGATCACCATCACCACGCCCAACCTAACCGTGGCCTCGGGGCGGGCGGCCGCCAGCCAGATCGCCGACATGCCCGGCACCAAGCGGCCGACCGCCGTCTTCTGCGCTAACGATCTGCTCGCATTGGGGATGCTGCAGGAGATGACACGACGAGGCGTCCAGATCCCGAAGGAATTCGCCATCGTCGGCTACGACGACATCGAATTCGCCGCGGCGGCGGCTGTACCGCTGTCCTCCGTACGCCAGCCGCGCGAACAGCTCGGCCGTACGGCGACCCAACTGCTGCTGGAGGAGATCCAGGCTGACGGCCATCACGAGCACCGGCAGGTGGTGTTCCAGCCGGAGCTGGTGGTGAGGGAGTCCAGTAGTCATCCGCCACGCCGTCGTTCCCGGGTCTCCTCGTCCGAGTGACGCCAGTGGCCGCAGTGCGGCGCGGGGCCGGTGATCTGTGCGTCGGCCCCGCGCCGTCTTCGCCGGCCGACCAACGGATCCATCCAGTGTTTCGCGCTCCTTTACATCGCGGGTATGGACCAGTGTTCGCATAGGTTCCAGCCGGTACTCGGGATCCGGCTCGTCAGCGGGCGCGCTGATCGTCGCCGGCAGTTGACCGCCGGCGGCCCGGGCCTCGTGGTTGAGCATCTGCGGTCTTGCAAGGTGGCTCCCAGCAGAGCATGGCCCGGCCGGTGTGGACGTACCGCGACCGGCATGGCCGATTTGAGTTAACTCCAGCGCCTCGCCTTGTCATAGAGGGCACAGAGACGTAATTTCAGTGAAACGATTCATTTCGCACCTGTCCCCCCAGGGTTTCAGTCTGGACGATCAGCTGGGAGACGACCGATGACTGGCGTCCCCCTGCCTTGTCACGCCCGAATTCCTCGTGACACCCGAACGTCGAGACCGGACAGCACGGGGAGGCAGTTGCCGAAGGAGGAGAATCCCCATGCGAGGAAGCGGTGTGTGGTGGGCACATTTAGGTGGTGCGAGACGCCGTCGGTCAATGTCCACAGCCCTGGTCGGTGCGATGATCGCGCTGGCCGTCGCGGCATCGCCGACCCCGGCGAATGCGGCGGATGAGTTGCCCACATGGCCAGCCAATCCGGACTGGCAAAGCCTCGTCCCTGGGCCGGCGAGCGACGACGTCCCGCCCGTCGACATCGTCAGGACGCACGGCTCAGTAACCAACCCAGGAGCCTTAACAGGCGAAAGCGCAGGCTCGACAGTTCTGACGGTGACGCCAGGGGGGCCTTCGGCCATCGTCGTTCTCGACTTCGGCAAAGAGGTCGGTGGAACGCCCTATGTTGCGGTGTCCGCCTCCACCCCCACGGCGCCTACGACGTCGAACACGCTACGGGTGTCGACCAGCGAGGCGCTCACCTTCCTCAATACGAACAAGACCACGACGCTGTCCAGCACCACGAGCGTCGGAGACACAAACGTCAAGGTCGGTAGCGTCGCCCCCTTCTACGTCGGCTCACCGATCACCATCGATACCGGCACCGGTAGTGAGACACGGACCGTCACCGCGGTCGGAACGGCCGGCACCGCGGGAACAGGCATCACCTTCAGCCCGGGGCTGACGAGCGCACATGCGGCGGGCACAACCGTAACCGGGATCGGCACGTACGCGAACGACAACGGCAGTCAGATCAACTTCTCGATCACCACCCCGCAGACGTACACCGGCGGCCTTCGCGGCGGTTTCCGGTTCGCCTCGATCGCGCTGACGACGCCCGGCACTGTCACGCTGACGGCCGCCGGAGTGAACTTCAAGGCGTACCGTGCGAGCCCGGACAAGTACCAGGGTTATTTCATCTCGAGTGACGACCAGCTCAACAAGATCTGGTACGCGGGCGCGTACACCGCTCAGA
Organism: Planotetraspora thailandica; assembly: GCF_016863335.1. Lineage (GTDB taxonomy): Bacteria > Actinomycetota > Actinomycetes > Streptosporangiales > Streptosporangiaceae > Planotetraspora > Planotetraspora thailandica. The sequence continues at coordinate 36,847 of NZ_BOOR01000032.1, read as the reverse complement.
TGGACATGGTGCCCACCGGCGTCGCGTCATGCTTCAACGTTCCGGTCATCTTCGACGGCGCCAAGCGCGACCGTGCCATCTGGTCCGGTGACCTGATGATCACGAACCCGGTCGCGATGCTGTCGATCGGCTCGAACAGCGTCCCCTATATCAAGGGCTCGATCGACAGCATCATCAATCTGCAAGCCGCGAACGGCCGGCTGACGAGCGCCGTCGGCTTCAGAGGATGTGGGGCCTTCGACTACGCGGTGACCTACTCCGCCTACTCGGCCATCATCGCGACCCAGTACTACCGCTACACGGGCGACACCGCCTACATCACCGCGCTCCTTCCGAAGCTGGAGGCCGCGACGGCATACCACGCGACAAGGCTAGACGCCAACGGCCTCGTCGTGACCAACGACAACGACTACTGGCAGACGCGCCAGAACGGCGAGGTCACCGAGTACAGCCTCGCGTACTACGAACTGCTTCAGGACATGATCTGGCTTGAGCACCAGGTCGGAACGCCGCAGAAGGCTGCGGAGTACACGGAGAAGGCGGCCGCCCTCAAGGAGGCCATCAACTCACGGCTCTGGAATGCGAGCGCCGGGCTCTACCAGCACACGGACACCCGGCCCAACGTGTTCCCGCTGGATGCGAACATGAACGCGATCCGCCTCGGTGTCGCGCCGACCGACAAGGTCCAGAGCATTCTGACCTACTTCAAGGACAGATGGCAGGCTCACGGAAGCGAGATCTCGCAGCCGTCTCCGAGCATGGCCGACCCCGGCGGCCACACCATCGAGCCGCTGAACAACACCTGGGAGATGATGGCGAGGTTCCACAGTGACGACGCGGCGGGCGCGCTGGACCTCCTGCGTCGCATGTGGGGTGTGCAGGTCGATCCCAACAGCGGCTTCTACACCGGCACATTCTGGGAGTTCGTCAACAGCGAGGGCCTGCCGACCCGCGGGTTCGACAGCCTCGCCCACGCCTGGGGCGCCGGCCCGACGCAGCTTCTCACCGAGTCCGTCCTCGGGGCGACGTCGGTCGACCCCGGCTACGCCACATGGCAGGTAAAGCCCCAGCCGAGTGACCTCGGGTGGGCTCAGGGACAAGTTCCGACCGCGAGCGGTCCGCTGACCGTCAAGTGGGCGCAGAACACCGGCGCCGGCAAGTTCCACATGGAGGTAGTGTCACCGGCAGGAACCGGCGGCGAGGTGTGGGTGCCTCTGGCCTCGGCGACGAGCGTCAGCGTACCGCTGACACCGGGTGCGACCTTCGTCCAGCGCGCGGGGAACTACGACGTGTACCGGGTTGGCGCCGGCACTTTCCAGTTCAGCTCCCAGCCCGTGACGTTCCAGTCGCTCCAGCAGCTCGTCACCTACTTCAGCACCGACCCGAACGTGACGGAAGGCTTGAACGACAAGCTCCAGGCAGCCGCCGCTGCCAAGAGCGCGGTGGTCCGCGGTAACCAGCTCAACGCGTTCGCCAATCAGGTGAAGGCGCAGACAGGGAAGGCGCTGACGCCCGACAAAGCGCAGATTCTGCTCATGCTCGCCACGGCACTCCGGTAGGCGACTCTCTGGCGCGGCCCCGGGCACTCACCGTCCCAGGGCCGCGTCGCCGGCGGTCAAGTATCTCCACGCGAAGTAAGGGCTTGCAGATGATTAACACGCCGAGTTGATCTCTTGCGGGAGGACGTCGGTGTTGAGGGCGTAGGCGGTGAGGTCTGCTGCCGAGTAGAGACGTTTCTGGGTGGGTGTGATGGTGTAGCCGGCCTGGTCGAGTAGGGGTCGGATTTGTCGGATGGCTCGGTTGGCGGTCATGAGGGTGACCTGGAACAGGTCGGCGAGTACTGCTTGGGCAGGCCGAGGCGGTGGTGCAGCACGGTGATCAGAAGGCGTTCGGTGAGGGTGAGGGAGGGTGGCGGCCGGTTCCGGCCGTCACTTTCCGTGGGCCGCCGCGCGGGACTGTACGGTCTTCGGCTCTGTCTCTCTTTCGGCTCTGTCGCAGATTCGGTGGTGACGAAAGGTCCGGCTGCGTCACAGTGAGTCATGCTTGCTCTTGATCAGCTTGTGAGCGTGGTGTTCTCGGGGTTGTCGCCGCTGGTGGTGAAGGACATCGTGGACGACGGCGAGCGGATCCGCGTGCGGGCGCGAACTCCAGACGGGGCGGTCGCCTGCTCAGGGTGCGGGGCTGAGACAGCGCGGGTGCAGGGCTACCACGACCGGACCGTTGCCGATGTCCCTGTTGATGCGCGCCGCGTGCTGGTGGTACGGATCCGCCGCCTGGTCTGCCCGACCCGTGGCCGCCGCCAGACCTTCCGCGAACAACTGCCCGGCGTACTGGAGCGTTACCAGCGGCGCACCACTCGTCTGACCTCGCAGATCGGTGCGATGGTCCGCGAACTGGCCGGACGAGTCGGCGTGCGCGCCTTATCCGCTCTGACTGTCGGCCTGTCCCGGCACACCGCACTGCGCCTTTTGCTGCGCGTGCCGTCGCCCCAGCCTCGGGTGCCCCGTGTGCTCGGCGTGGATGACTTCGCCCTGCGCCGGCGCCACCGCTACGCCACCGTGCTGATCGACGCCCAAACACGCGAACGCATCGACGTCTTGCCCGGCCGCACCGCCGATGTCCTGGAAGCCTGGCTTCGTGCCCATCCCGGGGTGCAGGTCGTGTGCCGGGACGGCTCAGGCGCCTACGCCGAAGCCGTGCGCCGTGCGCTGCCGGACGCCGTCCAGGCCGCCGACCGCCGGCACCTATTGGCACAACCTCGGCGACGCCGTCGGGAAAGAAGTAGCCGGACACAGTGCCTGCTGGGCCAAGGCCGGACCGCCGCTGCAGGACGGCAAACGCGCCAAGACCACACGCGAACGCTGGCATCAGGTCCACGACCTGCTCGGCAAAGGCGTCGGCCTGCTGGAATGCGCCCGCCGCTTGAACGTGTCCCTCAACACCGTCAAGCGCTACGCCCGCGTGAGCGAACCCGAACGCCTGCAACGCGCCCCGCAATACCGGCCCACCCTGGTCGACCCCTACCGTGACCACCTGCGGCGCCGCCGTTCCGACGATCCCGCCGTCCCCGTCGGCCACCTGTTCAACGAGATCAAAGCCCTCGGCTATCAGGGCAGCTTCAACCTCCTCTACCCCTACATCACGCAAGGCCGTGTCGAAGCCGATCGCCTGCCCATCTCACCCCGCCGCCTTGCCCGGCTCCTGCTCACCCGGCCCGACAGCCTCAAAGACGAGCACCGCCGCTTGTTGGACGACCTCACCACCGCCTGCCCGCAGATGATCGACCTGGCCGAACTCGTGCGCGGCTTCGCCGACCTGCTGCGGCCACACGAGGACAACGCCGACCGTCTCGGCACGTGGATCACCACCACCCGGACCTGCGATCTGCCTCACCTGCACGCCTTCACCCGCGGCCTCGACCAGGACCACGACGCCGTCCACGCGGCCGTCACCTTGCCCTTCCATAACGGCGGCACCGAAGGCGTCAACACCAAGACCAAGCGCATCATGCGCCAGATGCACGGCCGGGCCAGCTTCGCGTTGCTCCGCCACCGCATTCTCCTGGCCTAACGCTCCGTCACCACCGAAAGAGAGACAGAGCCGTTGACTGGACGGACCCGCTCGAGGTGGCCTCAACTCCGTGTCGTGCTTTCACAGACGGGTGCTGTCTGCTGGCGCCGGAAATCGGAGTGGTGGTGACGCCGATTTCCGGCCCAGCAGCGTTCTTGTCCTATGTCCCTAGCGGAAGCACGGCCATAGGCTCAGGGCTCACTACTTGGCGGAGTACGTCATCTCGACGAAGGGCAGAATCTTGGCCTGCTTCGGCCCGTAGGCGAGGTACACCTGGTCGTTCTGCCACCAGTTCCTGCTGTTGAGCTGGACCGGGATTACTCCCCGGTCCAGCTGGAGGTTCTGCAGCGTTGAACTGTAGTCGATGACGATCTTGTTGACGCCGTCCTTGAGGTAGGGACTGATGTCGATGACCGGCTTGGTCAGGCTGATGCCTCCGGTGTACTCGTCGTGCCCCACCAGCGGGACCTGCTGACCGGTGCCGTCGTCGATCGTGGGCTTGCCTACTCCGCCGACGTCCTTCTTGACCTTAGTCGGGTTGGTGGACACCTGGCCGCCGACCTTCTGGCCGTTGATCCAGACCTTCATGCTCTCGTTGAGCTGGTCGCCGAAGTCGAGGTACGCACCACTGGCCTTGCTGGCATCCCAGGCGAAGCTGGCCTCGTAGTGTCCCGTCCCCGAGACCGCCTCGCCGACCTGCGGGATGTTGTTCCACGTGTCGAGCTTGTCGAGGTGGACGTTGATCGGGGTCTTGACGGTCGAGGTCAGGGTGTTGACGGTCGTGAGGCCGTCGATGGTCTCGGTGCGGACGAGGTTTCTCTCGGTGCTGTTGGGCCGCCACGACTCGACCGTCAGGTCCCAGCCGGTGATGTCGTAGGGCGCCGGGACGGTGACGTTGCTCCGGTAGAGTTTGCCGTTGCTCAGCTTCGTGGACAGGATCCCGCTCGACTTGGCACGAACGGCCACGCCGTCCGGAACGGCGTACGCCGAGTCGGCGTTGGTGGAGATGATGCGCGGTTCCTTGTGCAGCTGTCCCTTCTTGACCTTCTCGAACGCCAGCAGGGCGATGTTGTTGAAGTCGAGGTCGATGGGCACCAGGGTGCGGCCGTTGGTCCACTCGTAGATGGCAAGCTGGGTCACGTCGCCCGTCCAGGCATCGATGGAGTAGGGGACGAACTCGCCCTCCATCACGAGCTTGGTCTTGATGTTCTTGCCGGGGTTGGGAGCGTCCCGGACCTCCGGTCGCAGGCTCTGGCTCCGGTAGGAGCCGTCGTCGTAGTTGTAGACGTAGACGAAGCGGTTGCCGTCCTCGTCCTCGCGGGTCTGGGTCAGGAGCTGCTGGTTCTCCTCCACGTAACCGGCGTAGGGATAAACGCCCATGTCCTGCAGCTGGGCCATGACGTCGTCGTGGTAACCGCCGGGGGTGGCGCTGAAGTAGTCCTCGATGGGGTCGAACACGGTCGCGACCCGGACGGTGTGGAGCTTCTTCAACTTGTCGATCACGTCCTTCAGGTCGGCGTCATTGCCGTCGTTGAACGGCGTCCTCGTGGCCGCATCGTCCAAGATGACGACCTTGAGGCCCTTCCTCGCCAAGGAGAGGATCTTCTTGGCCCCTTCGAGGTCCAGCCAGTCCTGGTAGAGGACGATGGCCTTGTAGCCGGCCGGTTCGATGGTCTTGGACCCGTTGTCGAAGTAGACGCCGTCCTCGAACAAGAAGGCCGGGCTGAAGTAGTCGTAGGTGTAGCCGTAGTCCTGCAGCTCGGTCGAGCGGTAGTAGACGCCCATGTGAGCCAGCTGCCAGTTCATCTGCGCGACCCGGGGGTTGGTGCCGTTGCTCTCGGCACGGAACGCCATGCCCTGGTTCCAGTTGTTGTGGATGAACCCGACGTCGGACCGTGCCTTGCCGGTCCGCAGCAGCTGCTGCACGCGACCCAGGTGCGCGTTGTACTCGTCGTAGTCGCGCGCGCTGGGATGCCGGGTCCCGGGGTGGAAGAAGTTGCGGCTGAAGCCGGGCCATGCGTAGCTCCCGTAGGCGAACTCCGCAGCCCACACGTGCCAGATCATGCGCTGGAAGCCGGCGGCGTAGGTGCGGTAGAAGTCCTTCACCTGCATCTGGCGCGTTGTGTACTGCGGCAGCTCGGCTCCCGACTCGCTGGAGAGCACCTTGTTCGTGAGCTTGGCGCCGCCCGACCAGAGCCGGAAGATGTCGACCTGGTCGTACTGGTTGAAGTTCTCCGCCTCCGGGTAGTCGACGGCCATGATGGGCTCGGAGATCTCGAACGAACGGCCGTAGGAGATCTGAGCGCGGGTCTCGATGCCCACGGAGTTGAGCCATTCCTTCAGGGGCGTCAGCATCCTCTCGACGTACAGGTCGGTGAGGACGTCAAGGAAGTCGTTGATGATCTTCTCGCGCCGATCGGCGTCGCCCGCCAGGTCGTAGGTGCCCTTGGCGCGGTCGATGTAGGCGTTGTAGACGGCGTTGACCTGGGGGAGGCCGTACATGAGGAAGACGAAGGGCATGATGTCGTAGCCCTTGCGCTTCTCGAACTCCGCCGCCATGTCCTCGGCCCACCACGTGATGCCGGCCGTGCCAGGGTTGATTTCGAGCGAGTCCATGAAGAGCTGGACGTCCCCGTCGAGAATCTTCTGCCGCAGCGCGGCATCGCTCAGGTAGTGCTGCTCCCAGAACGCCCTCAGTGCCGCCACGCCGCGCGCGTCGAAGTAGTTGGTGGCGTAGCTCGTCTGCGCCGCCGGTGAGGAGGCCTGGTACGTGCCCTGGGTCCAGATCGCGAAGACCCGGTAGGTCCCGTCACCCGGAGCCGTCCAGCTCAGGCTCTGGGTCCAGACGTCGGCCCCTTGGGTGACGGGCAGGTCGACGCGACTGTCGGGGTCGACGGCGTTGCCAGAGACCACCTTGTAGGCGTAGGCCGTGACGAACCTGGCCCCCGTTCGCCGGGCGTTCGCCGCCGGTGCCGGCAGCACCGTCAGGGTCTCGCCGGGGTTCACCGTGCCCGTGCCTAGCGTGAGGTTCTGCATCGCCGCCTGGCTGTCCGGGTCCAGTCCCGGCACGTTGGAGGTCGACCAGTTGGTGCCCGACGTCAGGTAGACGCTCATGCCCAGGTCGAGGAGCTTGTTCATCATCAAGCTCCACTTGTGGCTCCACATGTCGGAGCCGTAGGCGTAGACGGCGTCGGGTGCGCCACTGTCGTTTTGCATGCAGAGCTCTACGCCCCGGAACCCGCCGTCGTACAGGGCCTGGATCTGTTCGAGCAGGGTCTCGTCGGTGTGCGCAGCATCGCCCAGCCACCACCGCACGTCGCTGCTGAAAATCCGGTCCGGGTCGAGGTACTTGCCCTCAAGGTCCTGGGCGAAAGCTGTTGCGAGGGGCCCGGCCGCGCCGCTCGCATTCCCGGCAGCGTAGGCATCACCGGGCTTCAGGCCGCCGGCGGCCAAGGCAAGTGCACCGGCTGCGGCCATGCCGTGCAAAACGCCGCGGCGGGTAACGAGCTTCCCCTCGTTCGGCTGGTTCGTCGTCGAGTCGTTCAACTCACTGCTCCTTCCGAGATGCTCATCGAGTTCCTCCCCTGACGCCCGGCCGATGGCATGGAAAGGGGCCGTCAGGGCGGGCCACGGCCGATCGGCCGTGGCCCGTCATGCGTTGCATGTGCCTGATTCGCGGCACGGGTGCCCGGGAGTCGACTCCCGCGCCGCTTACCAGGACAGTCCGTCAGGCACTCCGCGAAGCCACGGAGGCACTACCTCGCGACGAAGACGAAGTCGTTGCCCGACGGAATCGTGTAGATGGCGTAACCTCCCTCGGTCCGAACGAAGGTCGCCCTCGACGGCGCGTACACCGTCTGCTCCTCGGTCTTCGGGACCCGGATCTCGGCCGTGGTGTTCGGCGGGACCGTGACCTTCAGCTTGAACCGGTCGCGACCGTCGGACTTGGTCCAAGAACTCTTGGCGATGCCTTGCGGCGTCATGTAACTGGCTTCGGCGTTCGCCAGGTCGCCGACCGGCTTGGGCTGAATGATCAGCTTGCTGTATGCCGTGGAGCCCGGAGCAGAGCGAATCCCTGCGACTCCGGCGTGGAACCACTCCTCGATCTGCGCGAGGATCATGTGGTTCTTGGAGTCGCCCCGGTTCCAGCGCTCACCGATGGTCGTCATCCCGCCGGGGTTGGCCGGGGTGGACGCCATGAAGAAGCCGTAGCTGGGCTGGTCGTCCTCCTGGAGGACGTCCCAGAGCACGCTGTCGCGGTTGCCGTCCATCAGAGCGCGGACGGTGGGAGCCATGCCGATGGTGCCGCCGCTGAGATGCGGCCCGTCTCCGTTGGGATGGAAGGCGTAGATGAGCTCGACCAGGGCGTTCAGGACGCTTTCACGCTTGTCCGCGGGGACCAGGCCGGCGTCGAGCGCGAGTGCCTGCGCCGCCTGGGTGGCGCCGGTCGTGCCGGCGTTGCCGTTGGCGGTGTATCGGCCCAGCGTGTCATTGAAGAACGCACGGTTGAAGGAGTCCTTGATCTGCGCCGCGAGGAGCGTGTACTTCTCTGCGTCGGCGGTGTGACCGGTGAGCTGGGCCATCTGCGCCATCTTGGTGATCATGATGTAGTAGCCCCAGGTCCCGGTGATCCGGCCTGATGTCTGTTCGGCGGACACCCAGTCGGCCAGCGCGGCGTTGACGATGTTCGCGTTCTCGCCGGTGCCGACCTTCTGACGCTGGATATAGTCGACGAACTTCACCATCTGGGGGTAGTACTGCGTCATCGTCCGGGTGTCGCCGTAGTACTCGTGCAGGAAGGCCGGCACAAGGATGATCGCGTTACCCCAGTTGATCTCGTCGCCGAACTGGCCCGTGTAGCCCCAGTCGTAGACCGGGGTCTTGAGCGCGACATTCCCGGCCATCGTGGTGCCGGCAATGGACTGGCCTTCGACGAGGTGACGCATGGTCGTCCGCATGAACGCGTCGAGCTCGAAGTTCCGGTGAATGGAGCCCATTGGCATGGTGTAGTCGGCCGGGTACGACAGCTTCTCGCGTCCAGGACAGTCGGTGAACACCGACATGATGTTGCTCGCGAAGGAATAGCGCGCCATGTTGTGGATGCGGTTGACACGCGCGTTGGAGCTGGTGAACTCGCTTGCGACGGGGATGTCCGCCTGCAGTCGGATGCCCGTGATGAGGTCCTTGGTCGGTACGTAGTCAGCTGGCAGACCGGTCACCTGGACCCACTGCATGCCGAAGTAGTTGAAGTTCGGGTGCCAGACCTCACCGCCCCCACCGTGGGCCGTGTAGGTGTTGAAGAGGTTGGTTCCCCGCGAGCCGCCGCCGCCCATCAGCGAGGCCTGGTTCACGGTCCCGTCGGCGTTCAGCGACTCAGCCGGGGACATCCTCACAGTGGTACCGGGCGGGACTCGACCCAGATTGAGCTTGGGCCAGCCGACGAAGTTCTGACCGAAGTCGAACACCCATGTGCCGGGGGCGGGGTTGGTCACGGAAATGGGCTTGAACTTCTCCTGTTCCATGACCGGCTCAGCGGTCCTCGCCACCAGCTTGGTCGCGAGGTTCGGAGGCGGGGCGATGCCCGCGCTGACCCAGCCCGTGGGGCTGCCGTCCCGGCGCTTGGCGGTCGGGGTGAGGTTCGAGCCGGGCTTGTCCCAGCCCGGCTGCTCCCGGCGGGCGTCATAGTCCGATCCGGAGTACCACGCGTCGGTGACAAGAGCGCCGAGCGCGGTACGCCACGACCTGTCGGTGACGATGGTGTCCGAGGTGCCGTCCGTGTAGTCGATCTCGATGCGCCCGATGAGCCGCGGTGTCACGGCCGCACCTGCGGAGGCGTCGCTGGCCGCGATGTTGTTGCCCGAGCCGGTGACCTTGGCTCCGGCGGTGTGGGCGGCCGACAGCGCCGGGGTGAAGGTAATACCGGTTCCGGCGGCCCCAGCAGTGCCGATTTGGGTGATCGTCCGGGACTCGAGCCGGTCACCACCCTGGCCGGTGTCGACGTTGATCGTTCCACCGACGTGGTAGTTGGAGATGCTGTCGACCTTGACGTTGGTCGCACCGGCGGCAGTGTCCGCAACCAGCGTCCCGTTTCCCTTGAGCTGGCTCTGCCACCAGGAGTAGGGCGAGGTCCGACCCACGGCCGGGTTGGTCACGCTGCGACTCACGTAGGCCGGCCCGTTGCCGAGCTCGACGCCGATGGTGTTGTCGCCGGCTCGCAATGCCTTCGTAAGGTCGTAGGTGCGGTACTCACTGGACAGCTGGTAGTTGGAGTTGCCCGGCGCCAGGACCTCGTCTGTCAGTTCCTTCCGGTTGACGGTGGCGTGGTACAGACCGACACCCGACAGATAGAGACGCGCGTCGGCGACCTTCTTCTTGCTCGGCACCTGGAACTGCCGGGCGAAGATGGGCAGCGCCTGGTTCGCCTCCCGGTCCGAGTAGTCGATCCAGCGGGCGTCACCCCAGTCGCTCTGCTGCAACAGACCCACGGTCCACTTGGCGGGGGCCGACCACTTGGACTCCTGCTCGTCGGCGTCCCAGACGCGAACGCGCCAGACGACGGTCTGCCGGGACCGGAGCGCCCCTCCGAAGATCACCTGCTGATCCGCGCTCGCCACCCGGTCCGTCGTCCAGATCAGGTCACCGGCTGCCAGCTTCTTTTCGGACTCCGCCGCCTGCACTTCATAGGCGGTCTGCTTGTCAGCTGGGCAGGCGATCACCGCACCCGGCTTATAGCACGGATGCGAGCGAGCCTGGCTGGTCTCTGCGGCCTGCCAGCTCAGGACAGGCTGAACATCGTCAAGTCCCAGGGGCGAGTCGTACCGCCCGTCCACGCCGAGACGCTTGACCTCGACATTGCCGGGCCCTCCGTGAGCCGCTGCGAAGGCCGAGGACTCGGTCGCCGTCAGTGGCACGACCACGGCGAAAACCAGGCCCATGGCGGTCATGGCACGTCGCGAACGTTTGTTTACTGGCATTGTCCACTCCTTTCATTTAAGTACGGGAAGCATCGTTTCCGGCCGTTCAACGGCAGCGTGCCGGTGTCCGTGATGAGCTCCAAATCAATGAGCGAAACCGCATGACTGCTGCTTCTACGGGCCGGTCCTCGGTAATCCGCACTCGGTCGGTCCAGAAATGGCGCCGGATTTGGATGCTCCACCGCGCGCAGGAGATCCATTCGCCGGGCGCCCGGCCAGAGAGTGCTCCCTACAGCGCTGGACAGCCCGGCCGAGCGGCGCCGCTCGGGACTCGCGCCGGAGGATGCCCACTACTCCCTCCACATTTATTAAATCGTTTTATTGTTTCCAATAATTAACCTAAGCGTTTCACGGATGACAGTCAAGGCCGCATTCTCGAAACAAATGAATTCGAATTCAGGCATGCCGGAGCGTCCATTCGACCGCGACTCAAGGGATCGAACGGACCATCCGCCGGCCCCTCGCCTACCTCGATGAAGCGGCGCGAATCAGGGAAGCAGTGAATCCGAATATTGGTTACATGCGTACGGCTTCAGGCGGATGCTGAGGTCGATGCGCGGAGACGGTTGGCGGCGTTGGCCCAGCCGGCAGAGGATTCGATGGGTTCGTAGGTACGGAGGGGCTGAGTCTCGGCGATCAGCGAACGCAGCGAGGTGAGGCTGGAGATGAGGCCGAGAGAGCGGGCTTGGATCCCGATGTTGCCCAGGGCCGTGGCTTCTACGGGTCCCGCTATGACGGGAAGTCCGATGGCGTCCGCGGTGAGCTGACAGAGGAGTGCGTTCTGCGCGCCACCGCCGACGATGTGGACGACGTCGGCCCTTTGGCCGGACAGCGTTAGCGCCTGCTCTATGGCGATTCGGTGGCCGAGCGCAAGGCTGTCTATGACACAACGGACGACTTCAGGCTTGGTTTCGGGTACGGGCTGACCGGTGACAGCGCAGTAATGGGCGACACGAGCGGGAATGTCGCCGGGCGGCATGAAGACCGGGTCGTTGGGGTCGATGACGCTACGCAACGCGGGAATCTCAGCCGCCCGATCGAGCAGGGAGCCGAGCTCGACTGGAGCGACACCCCACGTACGAAGGGACTCGGAAAGCAGCCAGAGACCCATGATGTTGCGCAGGTAGCGAATGGTTCCGTCGACGCCGGTCTCGTTGGTGAAGTTGGCCGCTCGTCCCTCTTCGGTGAGGATCGGAGCCGAGGATTCCACGCCGGCGAGCGACCACGTACCGCAGGAGATGTAGGCGACATTCCGGTCGACGGCGGGAATGGCGGCTATGGCGGACGCGGTGTCATGAGACGCAACGGTGGTGACGGGAGTCCCGGGGAAGGCTCCCGCCGCAGGGAGGATCCGGCCCGCCGGTTCACCGGGTGAGCGAAGACCGGGGAAGATGCCGGGAGGCAACGACAAAGCGTCGATGATCTCGTCCGACCAGGTACCACGACATACGTCGTACAGCCCGGTCGTCGAGGCGTTGGTCTGTTCCGCGCCGCGTTGCCCGGTCAACCAGTAGGAGATCAGGTCGGGGATGAGCAGGAGAGTGCCCGCCTGTCCGAGGAACGGTTCGGCGGCCAACTGGTAGAGGGTGTTGAACGGCAGGAACTGCAAGCCGTTGATCTCATAGAGACGCCGGGAGCCGACACGATCGTGTACCCGGTCGATGACGGCGGTCGTGCGATCGTCACGGTAGTGGACCGGGTTGCCGATCAACCTGCCTTCCCTGTCGAGCAACCCGTAGTCGACGGCCCAGGAGTCAATACCCACGGAGTCCAGATGCCGGGCATCGATTCGGTGCAGCCCCTCGAGGACATCGTGATACAGACCGAGGATGTCCCAATGCAGCGTGCCGCTCAGACGAACGGACCGGTTGGGAAACCGGTAAATATCAGTGATCTCCAGCCGCTCCTCCCCCACCCGGGCGGTGATAACGCGACCGCTGGAGGCACCGAGGTCGATCGCGGCGATCGTCGCGGTCATGTGAGGGATCTCCAAAATGCCGGGCTCGGGTACCGGCGGGACAACGAGCCACCGGCATACACGGGAAAACGGTCACGGCCGCGTCCATCCGCGGAAAAGCGCTTCATCAACTCGTGGACTCTCGGACGACCAGTTCGGGCTGGAACATGATCTGCTGGTGGGCGTGTGACCCGGGGTGCTCGCATTCATCGAGCAGGAGCTCGGCGGCGATCCGGCCAAGCTTGTAAGGGGGCTGACGGATCGACGTCAACGGGATCGCCGAGGCCAGAGCGTATTCGATGTCGTCGTAGCCGATGAGCATCACTCGGCCGGGCACGCGGACTCCCTGTTGGAGCAGGACCCGCAGCACCCCCATAGCGAGCAGGTCATTGGCACAGAAGACGGCATCCGGTAGTTCAGCCAGAAGGTGCTCCGCGGCCTCGTGCCCGGCACGGGGTGTCATCTCGTCGACGATCACTTCGCGGAGAGTGCCGCACCCCGCCTCTCGCAGGGCTTTCCGCGCGCCGGCTCGCCTGTCGGCGTTCTGCCGAGTGGTGAGCGGACCGCCGACGAAGACGATGTCGCGAGCGCCGCGCTCCAGCAGGTGGGCAACGGCCAATCGGCCACCGGCCACGTCGTCGACCGTGACCGAGCACTGGTCACTGCGGGTGGCAGCATGGTCGAGCATGACGGAGGGAATGTTGCGTTCACGCAGGCGTGCCAAACTCTCCCCGCTGTCGCTCACCGGGGTGACCAGGACACCGCGGACCTGCTGCTCCGCGAGCATACGAACGTTGCGCTGCTCGCGTCCCACCTGACTGGCCGAACCACAGAGGATCACTCCGTACTCGCGTTCGCTCATGAGGTCCTCAACACCGCGCGCCATCTCGGTGAAGAAGGGATTGCCCAGGTCGAGCATCATCAAGCCGATGGTCCGGCCGTGGCCGGCACGCAGGCTCGCCGCCGACCCATTGCGGACGAAACCCAGCTCCTTGATCACTTGCTCGACGCGCGCCCGGGTCTTGGCGGCGACCCGCTCAGGTTTGTTCAACACGTTCGACACGGTCCCGGGAGAGACCCCGGCGAGCTGAGCGACCTGCTTGATGCCGACCGGCCCGTCACGCGAACCGGGTTCCGATCTTGGCATGAGAGACCTCGCAGGGCTGGGGTGCGGGCGTAACGCTCGCCACACTTTGACGGTCCCGTTGAAACGTGTCAAGCCCCAAAATCCGTCAAAACTGCACCCTTGACGGCTGCCACTTGTTACATCTACGTTCCTTCAGACGCGAAATGTTAAAACGTTTCAACATACCCCGCCAAGGCCGCTCGACGCGGCCGGCGATAAGGAGGAGAGGGCGTGAAGGAACATGGGTAGCGGCGCCCATCTCCAGGGCAGATCAGCGCTGCTCGAGGTGGATGACCTCACGGTCGAATTCCCGGGTATCCGCGCACTGGACTCAGTGCACTTCGACATCCTCGCCGGGGAGGTGCACGCACTCGTCGGGGAGAACGGCGCAGGTAAATCGACGCTGCTGAAGGTTCTTGGCGGAGTGCATCGTCCCAGCTCCGGGGAGGTGCGACTGTCCGGGGAGGCCTACCACCCCCGGCGGCCCGCAGACGCGCTGGCAGCCGGTATCGCGGTCATCTACCAGGAGTTCAACCTCTACCCCGACCTCACAGTCGCCGAGAACGTCTTCTCCGGCCGGGAGCCGTACGCGAAGGGCTCGCGCGGCATCCGGTACGCCGAGATCAACCGGCGTACCAGCGAGCTCTTCGCAGTGCTGGGCGTCACCATTGACCCGACCGCGACGGTCGGCAGCCTGACGGTGTCGGAGCAGCAGTTGGTCGAGATCTGCAAGGCACTGTCGGTCGACGGCCGGATCATCGTCATGGACGAGCCGACCGCCGCCCTATCAGCCGACGAGGTCACCCAGCTTCTGGACGTCGTCAAACGACTGCGCGCCGAGGGTCGCAGCGTGATCTACGTCAGCCACCGGCTGGACGAAGTCTTCGCCCTGGCCGACCGCGTGACGGTGCTACGAGACGGCAAACACATCCGCACCTGCGACATCGCCGATACCGATCCCGACGGGTTGGTCCGTCTCATGGTCGGCCGCGACGTGGAGTCGGTGTTCCATCGTGACCAGGTCAGCGAGGGCACAGTCGTGCTGGAACTGACCGATGTCAACGCGGGACGTCGGCTGAAGGACATCTCACTCACCGTGCGCGCGGGTGAGGTGGTCGGCATCGGCGGCATCGCAGGCGCCGGGCAACCCGAACTCTCACAAGTGATCTTCGGCGCCCTCGGTGTCGACTCCGGGACGATGACGCTGAACGGCGAGCCCTTCCGGCCGCGCCACCCCGGCGACGCCATGGCCCGGGGCATCGGCTTCCTGCACGAAGACCGCAAGGTAGCGGGGAACCTGCCGGACCTGTCGATCCGACACAACCTCACCATCTCCATCCTGGACAAGGTGCGCACCGGCATCGGCCGGTTTCTGGCGCCGGCCAAGGAGACCGACGTCTACGACGGCTACCATCGGCGGCTCAACATCAAGGCGACCGGTCCGGATCAGCTGATCGGCCAGCTTTCCGGCGGCAACCAGCAGAAGGTCCTCCTCGGACGTGCGCTGGCTCCAGGCGGAAGGTTGTTGCTGCTCAACGAGCCCACTCGAGGGGTGGACATCGGCGCGAAAGCCGAGATCCACCGCCTGATCAACATCCTCACCGCAGATGGTGCGGCCGTGCTCATGGTCTCCAGCGACCTACCCGAGTTGCTCGGGGTCAGCGATCGCGTCTACGTGATGGCCGGTGGCGAGATCGTCGGGCACCTCACCGGAGCCGATCGCACAGAGGAGAACGTCGTGGCGTGCGCGACGACCGGCCGCCGCATCTTCTCCAAGGAGCTGAGCAAGCGATGATCGATGCGATCAAGAAGGTGCCGCTGCTGGTACCCCTGGTCCTGGTGATGGTGATTCTCTCAATCTCCACCGACACGTTCCTGACCGTGGGAAACCTCGAGAATGTCCTGGTAGCCGCGGCGATCCTGGCCATTCCCGGGATGGCGATGACGTTCTGCCTGGCCATGGGCGAGTTCGACCTGTCGATCGGGTCCACCGTCTCTCTCACAGGGGTCGTCTGCTGCAGCGCCCTCATCGCCGGTCAGCCTGTCCCCATTGCCCTGTTCCTCGCGTTGGCCGTCGGCGCGGTCATCGGCCTGGCCAACGGTGTTGTGATCACAAAACTGGGGGTGACGCCATTCATCGCCACTCTGGCCACCATGGTGATCGTCCGCGGCGCGTCGCTGGCCTACACCGACGGGCACGACCAGATCGTCAGCTCCGCGGGGCTCAAGTACCTGGTCGGTGGTCGGCCTCTGGGCATCCCGATGCCCATCGTGCTGGCCGTGGTGGCGGCGGCGCTGGGCTGGTGGACCATCAACCGGACGCGCTTCGGCCGCTGGGTCTGCGCGATCGGATCGAACCGGGACGCCGCGACGATGTCCGGGCTGCCGGTCGATCGCATCCGCATCGCTGTCTACATCCTGGTCGGTCTGTCCGGGGGGGTGTGGGGTCTGCTGATCTCCAGCCAGCTCCAGAAGGGCAACGGCCAGCTCGGCCTCGGCTTCGAACTCGACGCGATCACCGTTGTGGTCCTGGGCGGGACCGCCCTGCTAGGAGGAAGGGCCTCGATCATCGGCACGCTTCTGGGCGCCGTGATGATCGAAACCATCCGGAACGGCCTCAACCTCCTTAACACTCCACCGGCCTACCAGCGCATCAGCGTGGGGCTCCTGCTGATCGCGGCCCTGGCGCTGCTGGCCTTCCGCCGCGAGGACCGCGGCGCCAAACCGAAGCGGGCCCTGGCAGGGGTGCAGGAGAGTGCGGCATGACCACTGAGACGATCATCGAGAGGACCGGGGACAAGCCCGCCAAGATCTCTTTCGGCAGGTTATGGGACACCTGGGGCGTCACTGCGATCCTGATCCTCCTGTTGCTGTGCACCCCGGCGATCGCCCCTGGCTTCCTAGAGGTCGAGAATCTTCAGTCAGTGCTCCGCGAGAGCGCGTACGTCGGCATCGTCGCCGTCGGGATGACCTTCGCCATCGCCAGCGGCGCCTTCGACCTGTCCGTGGGCGGCCAACTCGCCCTCACCAGCGTCGTCAGTCTCATGGCCTTCAGCGGTGGCGGCACCGCGGCGGCCATCGCGGCCGCGATCGTCACCGGGCTTCTCTGCGGTCTGGTCAACGCCGGCCTGATCACCCGGCTGCGGGTGCCGCCGTTCGTCGCCACCCTCGGTTCGCTGTTCGTCTTCCGCGGCATCGCCTACCTACTCACCCAGGACGGCCCGAAGACCCTGCCTTACAGCCAGATCCACTCGCCTTTCGTGAAGCTTGGCAGCCTCAACATCGCCGGTCTGCCGCTTCCCTTCATCATCATGGTGGCCGTGTTCGCGGGTGGCTGGATCCTTCTCCGGCGTACCGCGATCGGCCGCCGCACCCTTGCCTATGGTTCATCGCCCTCAGCAGCACGGTTCTGCGGGATCTCCGACACCAGAATCAGGCTGTTCGTATTCGGGCTGGTCGGACTCACCGTCGGAATCGCCGCGCTTACCTACATCACCCGAGTCTGGACGGCCGACGGCTCGGCTCAGGACGGCTTCGAGCTCAAGGTGATCGCCGCAGTCGTGCTCGGTGGCACCGCCCTCAAGGGAGGCAAGGGCACCCTCGTCGGCACGTTCTCCGCCGTGTTCCTCGTCAGTGTTCTCAACGAAGTGCTGGTCAGCCGTGGCGTCGAGTCCGCCTACCAGCGCATCGTGCTCGGTTGCGTCCTCATCGTCGCGCTGACCATCGACGGCCTGCGCACTCGCTTCGCCGGCCCCGGCTCTTTCCGAAGAGCCATCACGGGCCTGATCCCGCGTAAGACGACACAGGCCACGTCCTGATCAACGCACCACAGTTCCGAGCGGCCCACGAGCCGACCGGCCAATGGATCGTGCACCGGCGCGGTCCTCCCCCACTCAGAAACCCCCCATCCCAGGAAGAGACTTCGCATGAGCACCAAGAAGATCCTTTCCCTTGCCCTACTTGGCACTCTGGCCCTCGCAGGCTGTACGGACTCCAGCGAAACCACCGCGGGCAGTGCGGCCCCCTCCGCGAACAAGAAGATCACCGTGGGCTTCTCGGTCTACGACATGCAGTTCGAGTTCTTCCAGAAGATGGCGAAGGGCACTCAGGACGCGGCTGCGGCCAAGGGCTGGGAAGTCAAGCTCCACGACGAGAAGAGCGACGAGAATGAGATGGTCACCGGCGCTTCCGCGCTGATCGACCAGGGCGTCGACCTGCTGATCATCAGCCCGTTCAAGCCCACTGCGCTGGGACCGATCATCGCCAAGGCCAAGGCGAAGAACGTACCCGTCATCGTCGACGACATCGGCGGCGGCGGCGCCCCCTACGACGCGATCGTCATCTCCGACAACGCTGGCGGCGGCAAGCTCGCCGCAGAGTTCATGGACAAACAGATCCAGGCCAACGGCAGCAAGAGCAAGAACGTCGCTTCCATCACCTGCGAGCCGTCCGCGACCTACGCCGCCCGCCGCAACGCCGGCTTCAAGGCCGAGATCGAGACCCGCGGCTACAAGGTCGTGGCGGAGCTTTCCGGCAACTCCAAGGCCGAGGAGGGCTACAAGGTCATGAAGGACATCCTGTCCAAGAACCCGGACGTTGCGGGCGTCTTCGCCTGCAACGACCCGATGGGCGTGGCCGCTGCCAACGCCATCAAGGACGCAGGCAAGAGCCCGCTCACGGACATCGTCACCGTGGGATTCAACGCCGACCCCGAGGCGCTGACCGCGATCAAGTCCGACAAGCTCTCGGCGACCATCGCCCAGGACCCCACCGCGATGGGCGCACTCACCGTCAAGCTCGGTGAGCAGGCCCTGAACAAGCAGCCGATCGAGTTCTCCAACGCTCCCGAGCGCGAGGTGTTCAACCCCGTCACCCTCGTCGACAAGACCAACGTCGACTCCATCAACTAGCACGTTGGGGTGGGGCGGCCACAGCGTGCCGCCCCACCACGAACACCCGCAAAAGATCGAGAGCTTTGGGATTCGGGGATTGTGAGCATGATTGACTTCACCACCGGGCTGAACAACCTGGCCATCGAGACGCCCTCATGGGCCTACGGCAACTCCGGTACCCGGTTCAAGGTGTTCACTCAGCACGGGGTCCCCCGCGACCCCTTCGAGAAGATCACTGATGCCGCTCAGGTGCACGCTTTCACCGGTGCCGCTCCTACGGTCGCGCTGCACATCCCCTGGGACAGGGTTTCCGATTTTGCCGCGCTGGCGACGCACGCCACCGATCAGGGTGTGAAGCTGGGCGCGATCAACGCGAACGTGTTCCAGGACGACGACTACATGCTGGGGTCGGTCACCAATCCCGATCCGCGGGTACGCCGCAAGGCAATCGACCACCTGCTGGAATGTGTCGACATCATGGACGTCACAGGGTCGCGAGACCTGAAGCTGTGGTTCTCCGATGGAACCAATTACCCAGGTCAGGACGACATCCGCGCCCGCCAAGACCGGCTCTCCGAAGCCCTTGCCGAGGTGTACGACCGGCTGGGCGACGGTCAGCGAATCCTGCTGGAGTACAAGCTGTTCGAGCCGGCGTTCTACACGATGGACGTGCCGGACTGGGGGACCTCTTTCCTGCATTGCATCGCCTTGGGGCCCAAAGCCACCGTCTGCGTCGACACCGGCCACCACGCACCGGGTACGAACATCGAATTCATCGTGGCGATGCTCCTGCGTGCAGGAAGGCTGGGCGCGTTCGATTTCAACTCGCGTTTCTACGCCGACGATGACTTGATGGTCGGCGCGGCTGACCCGTTCCAGCTTTTCCGGATCATGCATGAGGTCGTGCGCGGCGGCGGGCTCGACCCGGCGACCGGAGTCGCTTTCATGCTCGACCAGTGCCACAACATCGAACCCAAGATCCAGGGTCAGATCCGTTCGGTCATGAACGCGCAGGAGGCCACCGCCAAGGCATTGCTGGTGGACGCAGACGCGCTGAAGGCCGCCCAGTCCGCGGGCGATGTGCTGGGCGCGAACGCCGTTCTGATGGACGCATACAACACCGACGTCCGGCCGCTTCTCGCCTCGTGGCGGGAGGAGCGCGGCCTGGCCGCCGATCCGATGGCCGCTTACAAGGCCTCGGGCTACTTCGACAAGATCGTCGCCGAGCGTGTCGGCGGCACCCAGGCCGGATGGGGAGCCTGAACCACCATGAACACCGTTGACGACCTGCTGAACCGCTGCCACGAACTGGGTTCCGACCCTCGCAACACTAACTACGCCGGAGGCAACGCCTCAGCCAAGGGCAGCCAGACCGACCCGGTCACTGGCGAGACCGTCGACCTCATGTGGGTGAAGGGTTCCGGAGGGGACCTCGGAACTCTGACGGCGTCCGGTCTGGCCGTGCTCCGGCTCGATCGGCTCCGCTCTCTGGTCACCGTGTACCCGGGGGTGGAACGCGAGGACGAGATGGTCGCAGCGTTCGACTTCTGCGGCCACGGCAAGGGAGGCGCAGCACCGTCGATCGACACTGCGATGCACGGGCTGATCGACGCAGCGCATGTCGACCACCTCCATCCGGACAGTGGGATCGCGATCGCAACAGCCGATGACGGTGAAGAACTGACCCGATTGATCTTCGGAGATCGGGTGGTCTGGGTGCCGTGGCGGCGTCCAGGATTCCAGCTGGGGCTGGACATCGCGGCGATCAAGGCGGAGAACCCGCAGGCGATCGGCGTAATCCTGGGTGGCCACGGCATCACCGCTTGGGGCGAGACCTCCGCCGAATGCCAAGCGAACTCCCTTGAGATCATCCGGCTGGCCGAGGCCTACATCACCGCGCATGGCAAGGCCGATCCGTTCGGCCCGGTTCTGCCCGGATATGAGCCCCTGCAGTCTCCCGAACGGCAGGCCCGGGCGGTGGAGCTCTTCCCGTTGATCCGCGGCCTGGTCTCGACCGACCGACCGCAGGTCGGCCACTACACCGACAGCGACGTGGTGCTGGACTTCGTCTCGCGCGCCGAGCACCCGCGCCTGGCGGCTCTGGGCACCTCGTGCCCGGACCACTTCCTGCGCACCAAGATCTCCCCGCTCGTGCTGGACCTGCCCGCAGACGCGCCGCTCGACCAAGTGAAGGATCGGCTGCGGGAACTGCACACCGCCTACCGCGCCGACTACACCGCGTACTACGAGCGCAATGCGGTCGAGGGGTCACCTGCGATGCGAGGCGCCGACCCTGCGATCGTCCTGGTGCCGGGTGTGGGCATGTTCTCCTTCGGGGCGAACAAACAGACGGCGCGCGTGGCGGGCGAGTTCTACGTCAATGCGATCAACGTGATGCGGGGCGCCGAGTCCGTGTCGTCGTACTCCCCGATCGACGAGGCCGAAAAGTTCCGTATCGAGTACTGGTCACTCGAGGAGGCCAAGCTCCAGCGGATGCCCAAGCCCAAACCGCTGGCCGCTCGCATCGCGTTCGTCACCGGCGGCGGGTCGGGCATCGGGGCGGCTACCGCGCGGCGTCTCGCCGCCGAGGGTGCGTGCGTCGTCGTCGCCGACCGTGATCTCGGTGCCGCTCAGAAGATCGCCGATGAACTCGGGGCGACCGCCCTCCGTCCGTCGGATGTCGCGATCGTCGTAGCAGCCGACGTCACCAGCGAGGACGACATCCGTGCCGGCCTGGCCGCTGCCGTCTTGGCCTTCGGCGGCGTCGACCTGATCGTCAACAACGCCGGGCTGTCCCTGTCCAAGCCCCTCCTGGAGACCACCGTCGCCGACTGGGACCTCCAGCACGACGTCATGGCCCGCGGCTCGTTCCTGGTCTCCCGGGAGGCGGCCCGCATCATGATCGAGCAGAATCTGGGCGGAGACATCGTCTACATCTCCTCCAAGAACTCCCTGTTCGCGGGACCGAACAACATCGCCTACAGCGCCGCCAAGGCAGACCAGGCCCACCAGGTCCGTCTACTGGCGGCCGAACTGGGCGGCCGCGGAATCCGCGTCAATGGGGTCAACCCCGACGGTGTGGTCCGTGGCTCCGGCATCTTCGCCTCCGGCTGGGGCGCGAACCGGGCCGCCGTATACGGCGTCGAGGAGTCGAAGCTCGGCGAGTTCTATGCCCAGCGCACGCTCCTCAAGCGCGAGGTCCTGCCCGAGCATGTCGCCAACGCGGTTTTCGCCCTGACCGGCGGCGACCTCACCCACACCACCGGCCTCCACATTCCTGTGGACGCGGGAGTGGCGGCGGCTTTCCTCCGATAGACGCCGATGACTGTCTCTTGCAGATGCTCCGTCACCCCAACTCACCAAACAGTCACCTCACTCAAGGGAGAGAGGGCATGGTCTCGAGTCATCCCAGTAGGCGTGCTGCGGCAGGCATACTCGCCACCGCACTCGCTCTGGTAGCCATCCAAGGCAGCGCGGGCGCCACATCCGCCGGCGCCGCCCCGGCGCTGTCGAAGGGTTCGAAGGCCGGTACAGACGCCGTGACCACTCTCGCGGGCGGAATAACGCCTGCAGAGTTCATGAGCCCGAAGACGCAGTACAAGCCGGCCATCCGCTGGTGGTGGCAAGCCCCCCTGACCAACGACGAAGCCCTGCGCGAGATGGACGCAATTGCGCAGGCAGGCTTCGGGGAAATTGAAATCGCCTTCTCTACCGGCGCCTGGAACACCGATGACCAGCGCACCATTCTGGGCAATGTCCTCGAAAAGGCCAGTGCCATGAACATCAAGATCTCAATGACGATGGGCCCTGGCTGGCCGATCAAGACGCCCAGCACTGCGGCCGGCTCGGGGTACGCGTCTCAGGAACTCCAGTATGGGAGGGTCAACGTCGCTGCTGGACAGACCTTCTCGGGGCCTGTCCCGCCACCGATGGATGCGGCGACGCAGAAGCAGCCCACCAAGCTCGTTGCGGTGACCGCCGCAAGAGTCGTGCAGTCAGGCCCTGAGGTCACCAGCCCAGGTACGCCGCCACCAGCCTCGACGGTGCTTGACCCCACGTCGCTCACCGACCTCACCGGGAAAGTCACCGATGGAAAGATCTCCTGGAAGGCGCCGGACTCGGGGAACTGGATCCTCTTCGGCTTGTGGTCGCGCGAGAACTCAGGTGGCTACACCAGCCTCTTCGATCCCATCGCAGCGCAGAAGGCTGGGCAGGATCTCGACCAGTTGCAGATCGGTCCGGACAACGCCGCCAAGCTTCACAAGTCCGGCGCAGATATGTTCGAGGACTCCTTAGAACTACACGCGACATCGATTGACTGGGCCCCATCGATGGCCCAGGAGTTCAAGAGCCGTCGCGGCTACGACATCGCCAAGTTCCTGCCGCTGCTCTTCGTCCAGGGCGAGTTCGACTACCCCGTCCCGCCCAAGGAGCCAGTTCCCGACTTCGCGCTCCCGGACGCAAACTCTGATAAGGTCCGCCACGACTTCTACCAAACGCTGACTGACCTCTACATCGCCAACCACCTGGGCGAGTTCCAGAAGTGGGCAGCCAAGTATGGGATGCAGTACAAGGCGCAAGCCGCGTACCAGCAGACTTTCGAGCCGGTGCGCAGTTTCCGCTCTCTCCAAGAGATGGGCGCGCGGTCGGAAGGAGAGTCGCTGGACGCCGCTGAGAACCTGCCCATCTCCGTTGACGACCCGCAATGGACGAACTCGCTGCGATACCTGCAGGAAATGGCCTCGGGTGTGCATCAAGCCGGCGGAACTCAGCTGAGCATTGAGCAGGGCGCCTTCTTCAAGCCGGCCTACTCGATGAACCTCAGTGACTACCAAGACCTGATGGCCAAAGAGTGGGCGGCGGGGGTTTCTCAGACTTTCGTCCACGGCTTTGCGCTTCAGGCGCCGAATGCCGCCTGGCCGGGGACGTCGCGATTCAGGGAATCGACCACTGAGAGTTGGAACGACACGACGTTCCCGCAGTGGTCGAGCTGGCCTACCCTGACCAGCTACCTTGCCCGTGGAACGCGCGTGCTCCAGACCGGGACGGCCAAGACCGACGTGGCCATCTATAGCGACTCGTTCCTGTCAGCCAGAGGTAACCAGAACCCATTCGACGGCCGTCGACTCCAGGAAGCCGGGTATTCCCTCGAGTACCTGGATCCGGTCGGCTTGGTGGAGGAAAGCAACCCAAGCAACGGCGAGCTCTTTCCCGACACCAGCGGCTACCGCGCCCTGGTGATTGACCGGCGTGCAATCTCGCACCAGGCTTCGGCTGCAATTCTGAAGGCAGCCAAGGCCGGCGTCCGGATCGTGTTCGTGGGCGACCTGCCTGACAAGGACACGACCTTCGCGTCAGGTGCGAGCGGTGACCTGGCGGTCCAGAAGGACGTTGCAGCCACACTCCGACAGCACTCCGCGACGCAGGTCCTCGCCCAGAGTGACGTCCCAGCCGCACTCGAGCGGCTGGGCCTCGAGCCCCGCGTGGCATCCGACGGCACGAGACTGCTCACCCAGTGGCGTCAGGTCGCCGGAGGTGCATACATCTACCTCTATAACCCCACCAGTAACCCGGTCACTTTCAACCCTTCATTCGCCGTCGTGGGCGTCCCATCGCAGATGGACCTCTGGGACGGTTCGGTGCAGCCGATCGCGCAGTACACCGTCAGCCACGGGCGCACCAACATCCCCATGACGTTGCAGGGTAAGGAAGCCCGCGTTATCGCAATCGACAAGAACGCGACCCCGGGAGTGCACGTCGTCGGTGACACGCAGCCAGAAGGTGGCCGCCTCATCGTGGCAGACGGCAAGATTCAGTTCCAAGCCGTCGAGTCCGGCGAGGAGTCGTTCAAGCTCTCGAACGGGCGCACTGTCACCGTCGAAGCACTGGTCGACCCGGCCGACGATGTCCCGCTGTCCGGGCCACCGTCCAGCCGGCCGTCCATTATCGACAGGTTCGGAACATGGTCGCTTAAGGTCCAGACCGCAACGCCAACGGGAAGCCAGACCGTGTCGGTGCCCAGTGGCCTGGGTGACACGCAGTTCCAGCAGCACTACCTGAAGGACTGGCGGGACATCACGTCCCTGAATGGGGAGTCAGGGGTGGGAACCTACACGGCGACCACTCGGCTTCCCGACGGGTGGCAGCCAGACGAGGCACACCGCATGTTGCTGAACATCGGGGTCGTGAATGGGACGGCCAGCATTACGGTCAACAACACGCTGGTCGGGTCCCAGGTTACGAACGGCCACGACTGGGATATCGCAAAGTTCCTGCATGCAGGCACGAACACGGTGACAGTCGAAGTTCGAACCACCTTGCGCAATGCCCTATCGAAGTACGTCGGGCGTTCGACGGCCAGCCAGCCGTACGGTTTGCGCGGGCCCGTTACATTGACACCGGCCAGCACGCACGCGATCTTCACGTCGAGTCGATAGTCAGTGAGCCGCAGCGGGCACAGCTGTGGGGCCCAAAGTCCCGGAGCTGTGCCCGCATCGTGCGGCTGCTCGGGCGCTGGGGCTGGACCCCAAGTCGCTGATGGCCGGTCGTAGACATGGGCGCATCCGGGCACCAGATCGGGAAGGACCAACGATCCGCCCAGCTGCTCTGGATCCGCAATGGTGCCGGAAGACGGCTGAGTTCGAGACCAGCCGCTCATCACGAGAGAAGTGGCGTTAGTCGTGGCCTTCCGTTGGCGCGGCCCAGTCATGAAACGATTTTGGCGGCGGGGGGCGACTGGCCAGCCTTGCAATTAGACCGATGCCCTCAGAGCCCTGAGCCGATCCGCGGCGAGAGCTCGGGGGATGGCGGAAAGCCGACGACCGACCCACGCCGCTCCTTCCGTCCTGATCAGCGATCACGCCGTCCACATCGGCCCTGCACGTAATGCCGTACGGCCATTCCTCCAGGAGCACACCGAGAATTAGATCTTCCGCGCCGCCTTGGATGATTCGGTGCAGCCACTCGGCCGCCGCGCCCAGAGAGACGAAGGCGAACAGCCAAGGCATGTCCGCGGGGGCTCGAGAATCGCTCCGCTGTCCCGTTCGCCGAACGATCTTCTCTTCGAGTTCGGTGATCACGACCAGAAGACTGTTCAGCACGGTCAGGCTGGGAACGTGCCGGAGCTCTTCACTCGCGTAGTCCCCAAACAATCGGGCCATGTCGTCATGCGAAATGAGCACCCGCGCTGAGATATGAATGCTCGTTAACAGCTCCACCATCATGGCGCGAGTCACCCCGCTCAGAGCCGGGCCCTGCGAGCCTCATCCCGCGGAGCGCCGGCAGGGCGACCACATAACCGATCGACGTCGCCGATCCTTCCTCGACAGAGGGAGGCATCTCAGTCGGGAGCTGGAGCGAAGGAGGCGGTCACCATCGCGGGAGATGCGAATCCTTCTCCGCCAGGCGCACAGGCGACGCCGATAGGAGAAGGCAATGCCTAGGAGCAGCACAGCCACTGCAGTGGCGGAGATGACCGCGGGAGAAGGGCCGGCGGAGGCCGTCTCGTGGCTCACCACTCGTCCAGCGCGCGAGTTCACCACGGGCGGCGCGGCCCCACACCCGGAGTCCTGAGCGTCGACGGGTCTTCTTTGTTGGGTCGTTGCCTCGTATCGTCTGGAGCTACAGCGACGTGTCGAGAAGGGCGATGCGTCTTCGGGTAATGCGTCCTTCCTGATTGAAGCACGCGATCGGCTGTCGCAACATCGGAGCGGGCAACGAGAGATTCGGAACCGCGCTCCTGGCCATCGCCGTCAGAATGCCGATGCCGCTTGGCGGATTTCCTCACTTGCGCCCGTCCTTTGTGCTCCCTGACAGGCTGGGACGGATTTACCTCAGGAGCCTGAATCGGGGTTGCTTGCTCCGGGATCACTTGCACACTGGATTGCTTGACAGACTGCTCAGGGACACCCCCGCCTGCTGGTCCCAGGCGCGCGACCAGCAGGCGGGTGACATGTGGCGGTTCCGATACGGGATCGTCGTCAGCCGCGCTTGACAGCGACCTCATACTTGCCACCGGGGACTGTCAGCTTCACATAGCCATCCTCGGCCACGGCCTGATAGGCCTTGGCAGTACCGCGGTCCCACGCCGTGCGGCCGTTGACGGTGACGACCGACCGCCCGGTGACGGGCACAGCGATGGTGCCGCTCGTACCCGCTGGCGTTGTGGTGTCGAGCTCGAACCGCTCAGTCTTTAGGTTCGACGACCAACTGGTCTCGATGTCGCCATACTTCGTCGGTACGGCGCCTTCGGCCCACTTGAGGCTGCCGGAGCGCGGCTTGATGCTCCACGTCGCATAGCCGGGGTCGACCGGAGTCACGCCGAGGACCTGTTCAGTGAGCTGTACGGTGGGCGATGCGGCCCATCCGTGGGCGAGGCTTGCGGTCGTGCGGTTGACGCCGCCGTTGTCGTTCTTGAACTCCCAGAAAGTGCCGGTGTAGAGCGGGTCGTCCTCGTCCACCATCGGCCCCCAGGTCCGGCGCATCAGGTCGAGGGCACCGGCCGTGTCGCCGACGGCGAAACGCCCAGCGGTCTCCATCCCATTGCCGAAGGGCTCGATCGTGTGACCGGTCGGGTCCTTCAGACCAGGCCCCATGATGGCGCCGTAGGGCGTCCACAACGTCTTCAGCGCAGCCAGCACGCTGTCCCGACGCTCGGCCGGAACGAAGCCGTACTGGAGGGCCAGGGCGTTGGCGTCGCCCACGAGGACGTTGGGGTTGACGTTGCTCTGGCCGTACG
Organism: Planotetraspora thailandica; assembly: GCF_016863335.1. Lineage (GTDB taxonomy): Bacteria > Actinomycetota > Actinomycetes > Streptosporangiales > Streptosporangiaceae > Planotetraspora > Planotetraspora thailandica. The sequence continues at coordinate 9,591 of NZ_BOOR01000032.1, read as the reverse complement.
CACCCAACTCCGGGCTCCAGAGTCTGGCGTTGACGGCGGTCTTGATCGCATCGGCCTTAGCGTCATATCCATCGGCCGCGGCAGCGGAGCCGACCTTGCGCTCAAGCCAGGCCATCTCGCGCAGCAGGATGTAGTAGTCGATGCTGTACTTCGTGACCTCCCCCGTTTGACTAGCCTGCCAATAGTCCCGGTCGTTGGACACGACCAGGTTGTTGGCGTCGAGGAAGCTGTCGTTGTAGGCAAGTTCCTTCCGCAGAGCGGGCAGGACGCTCGTGATGTAAGCGTCGTCACCCGTGTAGCGGTAGTAGTCGATGATGGCTCGCGCGCCGTACCCGGAGTAGTTATTCGAGTAGAAGAGTGGGGAACCGCTGGGCGAATTACGCTTCGAGAAGTCGGGCGAACCGGGAAGCGCGCCGTCGGCCCGCTGCTTCGATAGCAACACGTTCAGCGATGACTTGAGGTATTCGGCGCCCGCGTCGCCCAGGGTGCTGAGCGCCGTGGGACCTTGAACCAGCAGGTCGCCGGTCCAGATGCTGCGGTCCCGCTTTGCTCCGTCGTAGATGCGGGCGTCGGGCAACCCGTTGAGCCCAGGAGCCTTCAGGTTCATCTGCAGGGTGTAGGCGCCGGAGTACCACATCTTGTTCAGCTGCTTGTCGCTGGACAAGAACCAGCCCTTGTAGTCATCAGGCGTGGCGCGGAACGCCTGGAAGTCGACCCCAGCGGAGGAGATGGACACGCTGCCGGGTGAGGACAGCGTGAGCAATATGAAACGGAACCCACCGTGGAAGCCTCCAGACAGCCGACCGGCGCCAGTGGGCTGCAGCGTGTCTGGACCGCCGACGCCTGCCAGCCCTCGGGATTCATCAGAGCTTGGAGCTCCCGGCGAACTGGACACCGCCGTTCCTACCGCCAGATCGCGTGTCAGCGCAGGACTGAAGGAGGCGGTTTTGGCTGTGGCGTCGAAGCCCGCGATTGTCCGGGTCTGGGCGTCAGCTCCGGTGCCGAAGACGATGCTGTTGCCGACTTCGAGGTTCGCGACGGAAGCCAAAGTGACTTCCGATACACCTCTTGCCGCAGCCGACGCGACGGTCGTAGCCGCGGGCGAGCGAAGGAACTGGCGGGCTTCTCCAGTCACCAGGGTGAGGGTGGGAGCACCTTCGACCGCTGTGACATCGATGTAAGGCGTACCACCGACCTCCTTGCCGAAGTCGAGCACGACCGAGGCCGGCGCCTTGCCGGCCACCGTCGTCAGCGTCGTCACCGGGCCCTTCCCCTTTACCAGGGCGTTCGGATGACGCACGCTCCCTCGGATATCGACGTCGATCGGGGCGACCTGCGGGGACGACGGGCCGAGAACATACGAATGCCAAGCAGGGGCAGACGCCCCTTCAGCCCCGACAGGAGCTCCAAGTGTCGCCGCCGTAGTCAGGACCGCGAGCGCAGCGACCGTGCCGACCCGGCCCGCACCTGGTAACGCCTTTCCAGTCTTTGAGCGCTTCATGATTTCTACCTTTCTCAAGACAGCCGTCTATTGGCGATCGGCTCATAAGAGGGACATACACACGCAGCCAAGCGGCTGTTTCGAAATTCGCGCACCCGATTAAAACGTTTTAATCAGGTGTTCAGATTTCCTCAGGGGTCGATCTTCGTGAAGCAGTTCGTGCGCGCGGAGGATTTGTTCTACCTGCGCCGCCCGTGCTGGCTGGGTCCGGCCGAGAACTGATCAGCGGTCGCTGCCGACTAGATCATGTTCATAGGCCGCTGGTGTCCCCGGACGCGGTCTCCAGACGACGTCGTTCTCTTGCCGCGGACGCGATGCGGTGACCCCGTTCGATCACTTCTCCTTGTACGCCTGGTCCATCTGCTGGAGCACGGTGTCCGGGTCCGCCTTGTCCGCGAACAGGTCTTGAATACCGGTGAAGTGGGCCTGCTGGACCTTGGGGTTGGGCCAGAGCTGGTCCATGAAGGGCACCGTCTTGCCCTCCTTCTGGAAGTCGACCAGCGGCTGGAGGGCAGGATCGACCTTGAACTGGTCGTTGGGGATGCTCGGGAGAGTGCCGGTGGCTCCGGCATACAGGTTCATGGCCTCCGGAGTTGCCATGAAGTCGATGAGCTTGGAGGCGAGCTCGGGGTTTTTTGCCTTGGCGTTCTGAGCGAACCCTGCTCCGGCCGCGCCGGGCATACGGGTCTCGTCCGCGTTGTCGGTCGCCGGCACCGGGAAGAGGCCGAACTCAGTGCCCTCTGGGGCCTGGGACTCGGCCTGATTGAGGACCGAGGTCACCTGGATGTCGGCCACCGCGTCGCCCTTGGCCAGCTGGGCCACTGAGGTCTCGAACGACGTGCCGAGAGGATCCTTGGAGAAGCAACCGCGCTTGTTCATCTCCAGGTACTTGGCCATGGCGGTCTTCCAGCCGGAGCCCGCGAATGTCGCGGAGCCGGACTTCATCCGCTGGTCGAAGTCCTTGTCGGTCGCGTACACCGTCGTCGCGATGAGCGCGTAGTCCGCCAGCTGAGTGACCCAGTCGGTCTGGTTGCCGAGGGCGAAGGCGACCTTGCCCTTGGACTTGGCCGCGTCGCAGAACGCCAGGAGCTCGCTCCAGGTGGTCGGAGGCTTCGCGCCGATCTCGTCCATGGCCTTCTTGTTGTACAGAGCGCCGATGCCGACGAACGTCATCGGGACGATGTAGGTCTTACCACCGACCTGGGTCAACGGTTTGATTCCCTCGGGAATCTGCGCGGTCCAGGAGCGACCGGACAGGTCGGCGAGGTAGCCAGTGGGGGCGAGCACCTCGACTGCCCCTGGATTGCCGTTGCCCGGCCAGGTGAAGAACACATCGGGCGCCGTACCCGAGGACAGCTGGGTGCGCAGTGTGCCCTGGTACTGCTCGGTGTCGGAGTAGGTAGTGATGATCTTTTCGCCAGGGTTCTTGGCCTGGAAGGCTTTCAGGACGGCCTCCATGCCGGCCCGGTCGGTGGCCACTGCGGCGATTCGCAAGCTTTCCGAGCCGCCTGAGGCATTGGTACCGCTGCTACACGCGCCTGTGGCGAGGGCGCCTGCGGTCATGACGGCCACGAGCCGATGGGTAGGACGCATGGGGATCCTCCTCGAGGAGGTGTATGGGTCGATTTTCACAACCGGAAATCAGTGAGAAAGGCCCCTTCAACGCCCCGGAGCCGCCGCGCTGAAGTGGTAGGTGCCGGAGGCGAGACGTACGACGAGCTCCTGCGGGAGGTTGTCGACGATCTCGATGCCGGCGCGTTCGTGCAGCTCCGCCAGGCCTTCGCGAACACTGTCTGTCTCTGCTGTCGGAATGTGCAGGGTGGCTTCGGCACCGGGCGGCACTGCCACCTCGATGCGAACCTCTTCCGTCTGGACTTCCGAGTGGATTGACCACCCGCAGGTGACGGCGCCGAGAGGTGTCTCCTGTCTCGCCTGCGCCCAGGTGAGCTTTCCGCCGATGGCCGGACGCAGCAGCAGCCGGCGGTACGCGATGGAATCCGGCTGCTGGTTGATGCCGGCGACGCCTCCGAACAACCACTCGCCGATAGATCCGAGGCTGTAGTGGTTGAACGAATTCATGGCCGCCGACTGGAAACCACGTTCCTTGGTCCAGCCGTCCCAGCGCTCCCAGATCGTGGTGGCCCCGTGCCGGATCGAGTAGGCCCAGGAAGGATATGTGTCCTGGTGCAATAGCGCGTAGGCCAGGTCGGCGTGGCCGTGCTCCGTCAGTACGGGGCACAAGAGCGAAACCCCGACGAAGCCTGTAGTGAGATGCCGGCCGCGTGCCTCGATGTCGGCGACGAGGTGCCGCACCGCCGCGGATACCAGTCGTTCAGGCATCAACTCGAAGGCCAGCGCGAGCAGATAACCCGTCTGGGTCCCGCCTTCGACGTGGCCTTCGTCGACCGAAGTGTCCACGAATGCGTTTACGAACGCGTCCCGTATGCCCGCATGCAGTGCCTCGTAGCGCTTGGCGTCGGCGTGCTCTCCGAGCACCTCGGCGGCCTGCGCCACGATCTGCGTGCTGCGCGCGAAATAGGCAGTGGCCAGCAGCTCACGGGGCGTCTCCACGCCCTCCACCTGGAGCCAGTCGCCGTAGTGCTGGCCCACTCGATGGCGCCAGATCAGGTCGGGGTTGTGGCGGTGGATGTGGTCCACCCAGGCGGCCATTGCCTGGTACGAACGTTCCAGGACACGCCGATCACCATATGCACGGTAGAGATGCCAGGGGATGATGACCCCACCGTCGCCCCACGCCGGGGCTCCCTCATGATCGAGGCATAGCTTCGGGGCCACGTCGGGGAAGGCACCGTCAGCGTCCTGGGCCTCTACGACATCTCGCATCCACCGGGCGAAGAATGCACTCACATCGGCGTTGCGGCAGGCGGTGGGCAGGAAGACCTGGGCATCGGCCAGCCAGCCGAGCCGCTCGTCGCGCTGCGGGCAGTCGGTGGGGATGGACACGAAGTTGCCGCGCTGCCCCCAGCGGATGTTGGACTGCAACTGCGTAACGGTCTCGTCCGAGCAGCTGAACTCGCCTGTCCACGGCATGTCGCTGTGCAGGACCCTTCCGACTACATCCTCGGCGCGAAGGTCACCGGGGTAGCCGGTGATCTCGGCGAATCGGAATCCGTGGAAGGTGAACCGAGGTTCGAACACCTCCACCGGATTCCCGCCGGCGATATACACGTCTGTGGCCTCCGCCGTCCGGAGGTTCGCGACGTACAGTTCTCCGTCGGCGAGCATTTCCGCATGCCGCAGTCGGACCCGCTGTCCGCGTTCGGCTCCTCGAATCGTCAGCTTCACCCGTCCGACCATGTTCTGGCCGAAGTCGACGATGAAATGGCCTCCAGGGCGTTGGACCACCGACCGGGCGGGCAGTTCCTCCGTCATCCGTACCGACCGGTCGGGCGTGGCCTGGAGCACCTGGGTGGAACGATCTAGCACGACGGCCGCGCCCCATCTGCTGTCGTCGTACCCGGCAGCGTCCCAGCCGGGCAGCTCGTCCCGGGCGTCGACGTACTCACCCATCAATAGATCGGCGTACTTGATCGCACCGGAACGCTCCCGCCAGCTCTCGTCCGAGCAGATCCAGCGGCGCGAGCCGTCCGCGAAATCGAGCAGTATCTGCACGATCGCCTGGGGGGCCTCGCCATAGTGGAGCGCTTGTCTACGCGAGTCGAAGCCGACATAGCCACTCCACCAGCCATCGGCCAGCACCGCACCCAGGACGTTTTCACCATCGGTGAGCAGTTCGTCGACATCGTAGGTCTGGTACAGCACACGGTCGTGGTATTCGGTCCAGCCTGGCGCCAATTCAGCGTCTCCGACTCGCCGCCCGTTGAGCCGTAATTCGTAGAGGCCGCGGGCGCTGGCGTAGATGCGGGCGCGAACCGGGCGGCGCCCGTCCAAATCAAACGAGCGGCGCAGATGCGAGGCCGGCAGCAGGTGCCGCGTCCGGTCGGTACGGTCGTCATCCTCCGGTGGGTCCATCACCGCCGCCGCCCGAGGGTCACGGCCGATCCACGCAGCCTGCCATTCGTCGGCGTGCATGAATCCGGTCTCGAACCAGGAGTGCGCCGATCCGGACCACCGGTCCTCAGCATTCCAGACCTCGACCCGCCAGTGATAACGCGTCGATGACTGCAGAGGCGGCCCGTCGTACGCAATGACGTTGTCCTCCGACAACCTGCGTCCGGTGTCCCAGATCAATCGCTGAGCATCGGCCAGGTCGTCAGGGCCCAGTGCCACGGTCAATCGGTAGGAGGTCTGCCTATCGCCTCGGTGTGCGGAGCGGAGCCTCCACGACAGGCGGGGGAACGGTTCGTCCAGCCCCAGAGGCGTCTCCAACATCTCACAGGTGAGCGCATACGGAGCCAACACGTTGGGTTCTTGCAAAGCGGTGTTCATCCCTTCAGTCCCCCTGCGAAGCCCTTGATGATGTGGCGCTGCATGAGGAAATAAACAATGAGGATCGGCAGCATGGCGATGACCAAGCCTGCGAACACGAGATTCCATTGCGAGACGAACTGACCGAGGAAGCCGAAGATTGCCACCGGAATGGTCTGCTGATCGCTGCCGCTGAGGTACAGGAACGGTGTGAGGAAGTCGTTCCAGATGAAGATGGCGTTCAAAATGACCACGGTGCCGGTGACGGGCCGCAGCAGCGGGAACACCACGCGCCAGAACACCTGGACCGGGCCCGCTCCATCGATGAGCGCGGCCTCCTCGTACTCCCGGGGAACGACACGGAGGAACCCCATATAAAGGAATGTCGCGAAGGGAACCTGCAATCCGCTATAGAACAAGACCAGCGACCACAGAGTGCCCAGCAGATGCAGATCGCGAATGGTCTGGTAGAGCGGCAACAGTGCCAACTGGAAAGGCAGCAGCAGGCCGAGCATCACCAGCAGGAACGCCCACCGGGACCAACGAGCCGTCACACGTGCCAACGGATAGGCGGCCATGGCCGAAATGATGACGATGAGCGCCACGCTCACCGCGGTCACCACGACGCTGTTGACGATGGCGCCGGCCAAGCCTGCCTCGCGCCAGGCAGCGGCGTAGTTGTGCAGCGTCGGCGACGTCGTCGGCGCGATGATCGAGGAGCCGTCTCGAGGATCGCGGAGCGAGAGGTTGATCAGGACATAGATGGGGAACGCGACGACCGCTGTCACTGCAATCATGACGATCTCGCGGGCCAGGGTGCGCAGGCTGTAACGGTTCATCGCGCCGCCCTCCCCTGACGGTGCAGCAACCGATATTGGCCACCGGATATGACCGCCACGAACACCGTCAGCACGATCGCCAGCGCCACGCTGTAGGCGTATTCGTTGAACTGAAAGGCATTTTTATAGATAAGCGTCGACAGGGTCTCGGTCGCGGTTCCGGGGCCGCCTCCTGTCATCACCCAGACCTGGTCGAACAACTTCAGGCCTCCAATGATCGACAGCATTAAATTGATCGTCGTCGCGGGAGCCAGCAACGGCAGAATGATGTGTCGCAGACGCCGCCAATCGCTTGCTCCGTCAACAGAGGCGGCCTCGTAGACCTCCTGAGGGATTCCCTGTAAGCCAGCCAGGAAAATGACCATCGAATAGCCGGCGAACTGCCAGATGATGATGCCCACCACACTGCATAGGGCCAGAGTCGGATCCCCAAGCCAGTTCTGCTGCCAGGAGTCCGGCCCTATGGCGGCGATCAGGCCGTTCAGAGCGCCTTCGGGGGCCAATATGTACTTCCACAACGCCGCCGTGACGACAGGCGTCATCACGGCGGGGGCGAACAGCAGGACACGGAGCACGTTCCGACTCTTGATCCGGCTGTGCACGCCCAAGGCGAGCAGCAACCCCACGGCGTTCTGGACGACCGTGATGGCCACCGCGATGATGAGCGTCTGCCGGAGCGCGTCGCGTGCGGCTTCGTCCTCCAGCATTTTCCGGAAATTGGCCAGGCCCACGAAATGCCGCATGGGGTTGAGCCCGTCCCAGTCGGTGAACGCGAACGCCGCTCCTCGGGCACTCGGCACCAACACTACGAAGGCGTAGAGGGCAAGTGCCGGAATCAAGAACCACGCGAGTACTGGCCGCGCTCGCTTCCCCGGCCGAGTAACCGTTCCGGCTGAACCAGCAGAGCTGCTCTTGGCCCGGCGCCGACCCGGCTCGGCCGACTGAGTCACCTCCCCCTCGAACCCTTGTGCCATCTGCGGCCTCCCTTACAAACATGACGATCGTGTTGCCGACAGGTAAACCGCACGGCGTTTCTTGGCAGGGATCTTGCGCTTGCAGCGACTCCGCCGATAGCCCGAAATGCACCTGCGGTAGCACGATGTTCACCCCGGCGGACCCGAAGGCTAAGGTACGGGCATGAGCGAACCCCCCGTCGACCTCATCAAGGGCCAGGTGTACATCACCGACGGGTCGGTGGCTTACGCCGGACACCACATCCATGAACGCAGCCACCCGATCCACACTCACAGCTTCATGGAGGTGGCCGTCGTGACCGGCGGCCAAGGTGTACACAGGTCGCTCACTGGCCGCAAGAAGCTGGAGGTCGGAGACGCCATCCTGCTCCGGCCAGGGGTTTGGCACGGCTATGAGGACTGTCTAGATCTAGACCTGCACAACTGCTGTTTCAGTAACGATCTGCTCCAGCGCGAACTCGCCTGGACGCGAGAGGACCCGCTCCTGGGATACCTGCTGTGGACCGGCCCTCACTCGATGCAGCGTCGTGGAATGCTGACCGCGAGGCTCGACGCACAAGCGCTCAAAGAGTGCGCGATTCACCTCGACGCACTTGGCAGGCTCCGAAAGGAGCCGGCGGGAGAGCACAGGGGCGACATCATCGGAAGGCTCTCCCTGTTTCTCAGCCACGTCGCTAGGGCAGCGGTCGCCGATCTCGGAGATGTCCCCGACAGGAACGGGCCCACGCATCCCGCCGTGGTGGAGGCCATGCGACTACTCGAGTCACGGCTCGCCCACAATTGGACCCTGAACGAACTCGCCGACGAGCTCCACCTGGCACCCCGCTACCTCATTCGCGTATTCAAGGCGGCCACGGGATTGCCCCCGATGGCTTATCTCGCTCAGCATCGGGCAGAGAGGGCGGCTACCCTGCTTCTGCACACCGACCAGCCGATTACCCAGATCGGTCAGAGCGTTGGATGGGCCGACCAGAACTATTTCGCGCGTCGCTTCAAAGCACACTACGGACTCACTGCGACGACCTACCGCCAGCGCTTCACACACCGCAAGGTCTTGCTCTGACAACTGCCGCCAAATGCAGCACGGACCTGTCGAAGCATCAATTCGAGCTGGCGGTCCGGACGTGCAAGTCAACCGTGTCAGGAGTCCGGCTTAGCGTCCGCGTCACGCCAATTATGTGCAGGACCGGCTCGCCGGCCAGATCTGCTCCCCGGACGGCCAGATGGTTGCCGGACCTGAGGTCCGTTGGATCGGGCGGCGGCATGGGCGTCGTCAGGACCGGCGCTGGGCGACGTCGTGGAGTCCGGCGCAGATCGCGAACCGGCTGCCGATCGACTTTCCTGAGGATGAGACGATGCGGATCTCACATGAGGCCATCTACCAGGCCCTATACATCCAAGGCCGCGGTACGCTGCGCCGTGAGCTGACTGCATGCCTGCGCACAGGCCGAGCACTACGCGTGCCCCGTGCCCGCACCCGGGGCCGCGGGAAGAAGTTCGTCACCGAGGAAGTGCTGATCAGCTGGCGGCCCGCCGAAGCCGCCGACCGCGCCGTGCCCGGGCACTGGGAAGGCGACCTCATCATCGGCCTGGACAGCTCCGCGATCGGCACGCTGGTCGAGCGCACCACCCGGTACACAATGCTGCTGCACCTTCCCCGATGGACGGTCATGGCCAAGGCCCGCGAGCCAAGAACGGCCCGGCACTCGCTGGGCATGGCGCCGGAGCCGTCCGTGACGCCATCGCCGCCACCATCACCACGCTGCCCGAACAACTGCGCAGGTCCCTGACCTGGGATCAAGGCGCGGAGATGGCCCATCACGTCCAACTGCGCATCGACACCAATCTGGAGATCTACTTCGCCGACCCGCACAGTCCCTGGCAACGC
>NZ_BOOR01000031.1 GCF_016863335.1 Planotetraspora thailandica | reverse complement strand
CCGGGATCCGGCCCTGCGTGGCGTCGGCGGCCCGTTGACCGTCGCGCCCGCAGACCCCGTCAACCCGGTATTGGCAGCCTGCCTGGAGGCGGCTCTAGAGGCCGGACATCCCCGAGCATCCGACGTCGGCGGCGGGCTTGAGGAGGGGTTCGGGCCTGTCGATCTCAACATCGTCGGCGGCCGTCGGCAGAGCGCCGCCGACGCCTACCTGGCCCCGGCCCTGGGGCGGCCGAACCTGCGGGTGGTGACCGGCGCGCTCGTGCACCGGCTGCGGATCGCCGGCGGCCGCTGCACCGGAGTCGACTACAGCGTTGGAGGGCAGCCCGCCACCGTCTCCTGCTCGGGGGAGGTCGTGCTGGCCGCCGGCGCGATCGGGTCGGCGCAACTGCTCCTGCAGTCCGGCATCGGCCCGCCTGTCCACCTGCGCGAGCTCGGCATCGACGTAACGGCGGACCTTCCAGGAGTGGGAGAGAACCTGCACGATCACCCCATAGCCAACGTGGTGTATCGGTCGGCACGGCCGGTCCCGCCCGCGACGCACAACCACGGCGAGGCCTTCGGCCTGGTCCGCAGCGATCCCGCGCTGGACGAGCCCGACCTGCAGATCCTCTTCATCGACGGCCCGGGTCACATACCCGACTCCGCCGAGCAGGGCTACACCATCGGGGTCGCACCCATGCGCCCCCTCAGCCGCGGCACCGTACGCCTGGGCGGCCCGGAGCCGGGCACTCCTCCGGTGCTGGACCCGGCCTACTACAGCGACGACCGCGATCTGGCCACGGTGGTCACGGGGTTGCGAATGGCCCGTCGGATCGGCCGCGCGAGCGCCCTGAACTCCTGGCGCGACCAGGAGGTGAAGCCGGGATCGGACATGCTCGACGACGGCGTCCTGCGCGCCTACGCCCGCGCCACCCTGGCGTCGTATTGTCATCCGGTGGGCACCTGCCGGATCGGGGACGACGACATGGCCGTCGTCGACCGTGACCTCCGGGTGCGCGGCCTCAGCGGACTTCGGGTGGCCGACGCCTCGGTGATCCCCGCCATTCCGTCGGCCAATACCAACGCGACCGTTTACGCCATCGCCGAGCGCGCGGCCGAACTCCTCGGCGGGGATTGATCGCAGGGGCGAGCCCGCGGCGGCAGGCAGATCCCCGGCGTCAGGGGCGACTGCCGGTTCGTCGGCCCACGGAGTCCTGCAACTTCCGCCCTTCCTGATCGGTCGGCCTGTGCATCCTGACAGGCTGCGTCGCGCCAACTTGTCTTTAGGCGGTGCCCCTGCACCCTGTCACCGCGAGAGCCAGCGGTCAGGAGTTGGAAGGTGTTGGTGTTGCAACACCGTGATCTGCGATGGTGAGACTGATTGGTGTGCAAGAGCGGGATGGATGGTGGGCGGCGTTATCCCCACAGGTTCGTGATCAAGTCGACGACCAACTTCGTCGTCGGCGGCTGATCGGAGCCGTCGTGCTGTTGCGGTCCGAAGGCGGGCTGGATCCTGTGCCTGGACTGTATGAGGCGCAGGACATGCTGCAGGAACGGTCCGTGTGGTTAGCCGAGCAGGGCTTGGTCGATCCCGAAGATCCGCCCGCCCAGGTGCCGCAGATGGTTGAGGCGGTCAATGCGATCAGCGACCCGGCGGTAGCGATTGAGGCGCTGTGGGACGGCGATACGCAGGGCTGGTTCGTGCGACTGTTCGCGATCGTGCAACGACCGGGCAGGGAGCATCACCGCTTCGACGAGCAGCCACTGGCGCTGTTTCGTCACGGGGGTGACCTGCGCTTGTTAAACGGTGCTGTTCCTCCTTGGCCGGAAGCCGCCGAGGCTGTTGAGAAGGGCCAGGCGATAGCCCGCAGCCTTGGCGTGCCGTTCTACTTCGCCAGTCCAGACACGCCGGATGATGAATCGCCACGCTGGTGGGACTCGCAGGAAAGGGCATGCATGCCACAATCCTCGCCACGGACTCAATAAGCAGGAGACCGCTCAGCGCGCATGTACGCGGAAAGAGGAGTCATTGGTAGTGCGGAAGGCGCCGGACTGGGTCGATGATGATGCCATTCCACGTCCTCGCCTGGATGCCTGGTATGAGGGACACGTTGAGGTAGGTATCGACCTCAGCAGGGATGGAAAGTATTGGCTGAGCCTTGATTTCCATTGCCCTGCCGGACAATTGACCCATGATGCTGAGTCGCAAACCGCAAGTGGATGGATTCCCTTCGACGATCCGAGTGAAGTAAGGCGGCTCATCGACGAATTGCAGCAGACGGTCGAGCGGATCGAGAACCTCAACGCCGACCGAGTTCGCACTCCACAGGAGCATGATGCGGGCCGGGCCCACGACAGATAGCAGTCGAAGCTGATTTCCAAGGATGTGCAGAATCTGAAATCAGAAAGCGATGGATCATGGGTTGATCCTCGTGACAACGCACGGTTTAGGTCCTCTGACGGGCGACGCGGCGACGATTCTCATATATCGAACAATTACCTTTCATGTTTTGTTTGATGTCCGGATGGCCTTCGGGGGAATTCTGTCGCACCGGCGGGGGAAATCGGCCGTAATCCATTCGCTCACGGCGACGCGAATGGCCGTCGCCTCGACGGAGATTCGCGGCGGGTCGGTGGGAAATGTAATGGCACGCAGATGAGCGGGCAGCCCGATCTCGACGAGATCAAGGAGCGTTTCGTCGCGCCCGGTGGCGTGGTCGAGTTGGGACGAACCCCGGAACACGCAGTCGTCCGGGAGGTTCTGGAAGAGATCGGGGTCAGGTCAAGCCCGGGGTGCTGACCGATGTGTACAAGAATCGGTGCCGCCAGCGGCGGCACACACCTACGCCGACAAGCGGGCGTCGATAGATCACGAAGTTGGACGTGTGCGCGGGATTTGTTCTGAAGTTGGCCGATCGGGTGGACGACTAGCCGTAATCGCTACGAGAGATGAGAGTTGATGCACGCCACAAAGCAACATATTCGATATCGTCTCACATTCGCGCAGCTTTTCTCCCCTGCGCTGCTCGGTGTGCCGATTTTAGGAGTTGAATCGGCTGCATTCTGGATCGACTCTCCTGTGACATTGCCCCAGGACCTACCCGTGCTTATGCAATTGACCGTGATTCTCGCAGTGTCTTATGCGGCCTTCGCGTGCAGATTTGGCGTGACCTTGGATTGCGACGGTTTGATTGCGCATGGCCATCGATCGTGCAAGATTCCCTGGTCTGATATTGAATTGATATACATGAAGAGTTCCGGCTGGATGAAGGTTCTGGTCGTCCGCGAACGATCCGGTCGGAAGACGTTGCTCCGTGCTCCCATTCCGTTTCTTGATGCGCAATTCGAAAGGAAGTCGGCGGAGATATTCCGCATTTACGAAGACCGTATACGGGCGTAACGCGCGACGGCATCCGCTCGCCGTCGATGCTCAACTCGCCACTATCACGCCGTGAAACCCCGCCCCATGCCGTTATGGGGCTGGTCGATCTGAGACCGGAGTGTGGAGATGTCGAGTACTGGTAGCCATGACGAAGTCATGTCACAGGTTCGGCAGCGCCTTGAGAAATATCAAATGGCCCTTGAGGGTGTTCCAGTTCAGGGCTTCTTAACGTTGCTACTCATCACGGCTGCGGTGCTCAAATAGGCGATCCAACTCCTTGAGCACATGTTTCGAATCTGCTTGTAAGCGCTCGACGATCACATCGCGCCGCCCGTGCATACACGACGGTGTAACGCGTTCCCAAAGATCATCAGACGGGATGTACAGCACGGGCGGGTCTACTCCCCAACCGGCGGGGAACCAGAACGTGCACCCGTCCTCGGAGTAGATGACGACCTCTTTCCACTTGAACGTCACGCTGTACATGCCTGAACGATAGGTCAGAAAGCTGCAGATGTAGCGATGCTGATGAGGTAACCATCACTGACGGATTCGCGTGGCCCCGCCTTCTCGGCCTGCGGTAGACCTTTGCTGTGGCTACAGATCCGCAGGCGAGGGGATGACGATCAGACACAGCGTGGCGATCTCGGTGAGTGCCTGACTGGAGAGATGCCTGACCTCGGCCCATCCGGGGTCAGCGGCGAGCCCATCCGGGGTCCATTTGTCAGCGTTGGCCTGACCGCTCATCTCTGACAAGCGGTCATCGATGCGCTGCAACAGATCGTGAAGCACCGGGGAGAAAAGCCCCGGCGATCGCTCGTTGACCGCCAACGGCACCCACCCGTTAGCCCAGTCGAAGTCGAGCGCCAGTTCGTCCACGCACCACTGGTGCCGGTCAACCCACGCGACCTGTTCGTCGGCGGAGGCGGCCAGCATCACCAGCGTCTCCGCCAGTCGCAACACCGAAGTCGGCACGTCCGGCTGGCGATCAGAATTCATCGGCGCCTGCCCTTCTCTTGCAACCAGGCGGTCGGATGAATGACCAACTGCGGGACAACGCGATCGTAGACATGTTAGAGGGCAGCGGAACTATTGCTGTCGCCTTATGAGCAACGGACGACGATCCGGAAATTGGATCGGCTCGGTGACTTCCGACTGAGTAGCGTCGCGGGCGGCGCCGCGGCGAACTCGGGAGGCGACGGATGGGACGTCGGAAGAGCCCTCAGGAGAAGAAGCTGCTGAGTTATGCCAAGGATCGCCGCAACGACTATGGCGAGAACGACAAGAGCTCACGCAAGAACATTCCGCGGAACAAGCGGTATCCGCACCGGGCCAACCGGCGGAGGGTGAGCCTGGTTCTTGAGGCGGCCAGGGGTGTTGTCGACGAAGCCGTCGAGGCGGCCGCGGAGGAACGTCTTCTGACGCGGCGGCCCAAGTCCTGGAGGAAGTGGCGGGACGCTCCGCTGGGAGAGATCGTGCAGTACACCCTGAGACGCCGATTGCGCCTCGGGATCGACGATCGAGAGAGTGGTACGGCCCGCGTGGAACGCGTTCGCCGACGACTCCGGCAGCCAGTCGAGTGAGGTTTCGCGAGCCAGTGCTGAACCGGCATCGAGCCGTCGGCAGTCGCTTGAGCCGTGCCTGAGCGGCGGGCCAGACAGACTCTCCGAGGCGGTTGTGGCGCACGACAAGGGCAATCCCTATAAAACTGGTAGGCAAACATTGTTTTTGGGCCGCGAGATCCGTATGGTTTGGCGTCATGACCCGAGGCAGGCGTCAGGTACGACGCTCTTGGTGTGCGGCGCCGGCGGCATCACCAGGCATGGCCACACGCCCCGCCGGCGGCATCGCCCAGGCCAACCGAACAAGCAGTGAGTGAACGTGACTGACACCCGGATCATCCACTTCAACCTCTTCGAGATGAACTGCGTCGGCCATATCCAGCACGGGTTGTGGACGCACCCGGACAACAACCGGCACCGCTACACCGACATCGAATACTGGACGGACCTGGCCAGGCTGCTGGAACGTGGCCTGTTCGACGCCGTCTTCCTCGCCGACGTGGTCGGGCTGTACGACCGGTACAAGGGCGGGCCGGCGACCGCCGTCCGCGAGGCGGTGCAGGTGCCGGCCAACGATCCGCTGCTCGTGGTGCCCGCGATGGCGGCGGTCACTCAGCACCTCGGCTTCGCAGTGACCTTCTCCACCACCTACGAGCCTCCGTACGCGCACGCGCGCCGCATGTCCACGCTCGACCACCTCACCAAGGGGCGGGTTGCATGGAACGTCGTGACCTCCTACCTGCGCAGTGCCGCCAGGAACTTCGGGCTCGACGACGAGATCGAGCACGATCTGCGTTATGAGATCGCCGAGGAGTACCTCGAGGTCGTCTACAAGTTGTGGGAGGGCAGCTGGGAGGACGACGCGGTCGTCCGCGACCGGGAACGGCGTATCTACACCGATCCGGCCAAGGTCCACCCCATCGACCACGACGGGAAACACTTCCGCGTCGCCGGGCCGCACCTGTCCGAGCCCTCCCCGCAACGCACTCCCGTCATCTACCAGGCCGGCAACTCCGACCGGGGTAAGGACTTCGCGGCCAGGCACGCGGAGGCGATCTTCACGGGGGCGCCGTCGATCGAGGCGCTGCGCGAGGAGATCGCCGACGTCAAGAGGCGCGCCGCCGCCTTCGGCCGCGATCCCGACCACGTCAAGGTGTTCCCCGGGGCGTCGGTGATCGTCGCCCCGACCCAGGAGGAGGCCGACGCCAAGGTCGCCGAGTTGCAACGCCACATCAGCCCCGAGGGGTTCCTCGCGCAGCGCGGCAGTGGCATCGACCTGGCCGCCTACGACCCCGACGAGGCGATCGACGACATCGTCGCGCGCGGCGGCGACTTCACCGAGCGGGCGATCCGCCCCCTGGTCGGCAGAGGCCTGCGGGTCAGGGACGTGCTCCAATCCGTCGGCCGGATCGGGTCGGGCGGGCCGTTCTTCGTGGCCGGCACACCCGCACGGGTCGCCGACGAGATCGAGCGCTGGGCCGACGAGACGGGTGCGGTCGGGTTCAACCTCATGCAGTACCTCTCGCCGGGCACGGCCGAGGACTTCATCGAGCTCGTCGTCCCCGAACTCCAGCGGCGCGGCCGCTACCGCACGTCCTACGACGACGCCACGCTGCGGGAGCGCCTGCTCGGCCAGGGGATCCACCGCCTGCCCGACACCCATCCAGGCGCGGCCTTCCGCCGGGGGCCGAAGGCCCAAGGGTCCGACTGACCTGCGAGATCGTAACCCGGTCGCCCGGCTCGTCCGAGCGGTCGGGGCACAGATCACCCAGCTTCCATGTAAAACAGGTAGGGAATATTGACTTTATCTTCTGGGGTTTCTAGATTGGGCGGTATGAGCCAGGATGTCCGACCGACCCGGCGCCATAACGTGCACTTCTGTCACGTCGCACGTGGCCAATGTCGCTGATTGCGGGCCGTCACCCTTCCAGAGCCGCCCCATCGTCGCCCTCCCCTGGGTGGGAGTCCGGGGCCGGCGATCGCCTCGTGAACACCCATGTGCCGGCGGCGTGGACACCTGAGAGAGAGATCAGATGAGCATCGTGACAGTGGGGGTGGGCTCCCAGGCGCTTGACGTGTCCCCGGAGGCCGCCACCAAGCTCGGCGCGGACCTCCCCACGCCGGGGCCGGCCGTGGTCGAGGCGGTCATCCCGCAGATTCCGGCTGCCCGGGTGCTCAGGGAAGGAACTGGAAGGTGACCGCGACCCTTCCAGGGCGGGCGGTGGACGGTGAGCTGTTCCGCAGAGCGCTCGCGGCGCACGCAGCGGGAGTCGTAGTGATCACCGCTCAGGCCGAGGGGATCCCCGTCGGGCTGACCGCGACGTCGTTCTCCTCCGTGAGCCTGGAGCCGCCGCTTGTCTCCTTCTACGTGGACCGGGCCTCGACCACCTGGCCTCGGCTGCGTTCCGCCGACCACTTCGCCGTCAACGTGCTCACCAGCGACCAGGGCGAGTTGGCGGCGAGGTTCGCCCGGAAGGGCGTCGACCGGTTCGCCGAGCCGACGCGCTGGCGTCCTGGTCCGCACGCCACACCACTGCTGACCGACGTGTCGGTGCATCTGGTCTGCCTGCCGTACACGTCGGTGAAGGTGGGCGACCACGTGCTCGTCGTGGGCCTGGTCACGGAGGCGGCGGTGCACGGCACCGGCCGGCCGCTGCTGTACCACCAGGGCCGTTTCGGCAGATTCATCCCCCATCCCTGATCTCTGTTCACTTTCCTCTCGGCCGCTGCCCTGGCTGCACGGTCGGAGTGATTTCCGCGTACCCGCATCCCCCATGAGGAGCGTTCGTTGTTCCCCTCAAGAACCATCCGGAGCCTGATCGCCGCGCTGGCCGGCCTGTCGTTGCTGACCGCCTGCGGCGGCGCCACCACCACGGGCACCGTCGATGGCAGCTCCAAACAGCCCGTTCGCGGCGGCACTTTGAACCTGTCGATGTCGCTTGACCCGCTGTGCCTGGACCCGCACGCGATCTCCTCCGACGTTGAGCAGATCTTCGGGCACATCCTCACCGACAACCTGGTCTACCTGGACGAGAAGGGTGACCCTTCGCCGTGGCTGGCCACCTCCTGGGAGATTTCGCCCGACGCCAAGACCTACACCTTCCACCTGCGTAAGGGTGTGACCTTCAGCGACGGGGCCGTGTTCGACGCCCAGGCGGTCGTCACCAACTTCGAGCACATGCTCGACCCGGCGACCCGATCCCCGCTGGCCGGCCCGTACATCGCGCCGTACAAGGACAGCAAGATCATCGACGACTACACGCTCGAGGTGCACCTGTCCCGGCCGTACGTCCCGTTTTTGACCGTGCTGGCTCAGGGCTGGCTCGGAATGGAGTCACCCAAGGCGATCAAGGAGGACACCCCCGCCCAACTGTGCGAGCACCCGGTCGGCTCCGGCCCGTTCGTGCTGACCGGCTACACGAAGAACCAGAGCGTCACCTTCGCCCGCCGGGCCGACTACAACTGGCCTCCTGACCTGTTCAAGCAGACCGGTCCCGCCCACCTCGACGGCATCAAGGTCGACTGGGTGGGACAGGACGCGGTGCGCTTCAACGCCCTGGTCAGCGGCCAATACCAGGCCACCGGCTACCTGCCGGCGCAGAACGCGCAGGCCGTGAAGTCCAACCCCAACCTCGACTACCACAACAACAACCGGATCGGCTGGCCGTTCACCCTCGACTTCAACGTCTCCCGGGCGCCGTTCGACGACATCGACGTCCGCCGGGCCTTCGCCGCATCCGTCAACGTGCCGGCGATCATCCAGACGATCGGATTCGGGCAGCGGCAGCCGGCGACCGGTTTCCTCGACCGGGTCACCCAGTATTACGACCCGAGCGTGAAGTTCCCGGGGTACGACCCTGCGAAGGCCAACCAGCTCCTCGATCAGGCCGGCTGGACCGGGCGCGACGCCGACGGTTACCGCACCAAGGACGGCAAGGTTCTGGAGGCGCAGTTGCCGGTGACCCAGACGGCCACGGTCAGCCCGATCTACAACCTGATCCAGGCACAGGCCAAGGCGGTCGGCTTCAAGGTGAACGTGAACCTTCTGCCCCTCACGCAGGTCACCACGCTGCGGTACGACGGCGACTACGACCTCCTCTCCGGGGTCTGGCACACCAACACGCCGGACGTGCTCTACATCAAGTACGCGACGGAGAGCATCCCGAACGAAAAGCGCCTGGGGCAGAACCTGTCGCATCTGTCCGACCCTCAGATCGACACGTGGTTGGAGCAGGCCCGCCAGACCACCGACGGCGCGAAACTCAAGGACCTGTACGGCAAGGTCCAGCAGCGGCTGGTCGACCTGGTGCCCGGCGTGCCCATCTATGACAACTCGGTGTTGTGGGCGACGAGTAAGAAGCTGCAGGGCGTCATCACCGACACGTCGCACGCCACGCCCGTGTTCACCTATGCGTGGCTCACGAAATGACCGCCGGCGGCGCGACGGCGACCGGGCTCGGCGGTCATCCAGCCGCAGTCGCCATCGCCAAGCGGATCGGGGTACGCCTGATCGCCGGGGTGGGGGTTCTGTGGGGCGCGGCCACGCTCAGCTTCATCGCGTTGCACGTCACCGCGGGTGACGCCGCCCTGTCCACTGTGGCCGGGCAGGGCGCCAACCCGACCAAGGAGGTGCTGGACCAGGTCCGCCGTGACTTGGGCCTGGACCAGCCCCTCTACCGCCAGTACCTCGACTACCTGGGTCGTCTGCTCCACGGCGACCTGGGCCGGTCCTACCAGCAGCGGATCTCGGTGAGCCAGGCGATCGGCGAGCAGCTCGGCCAGACCGTTCAGCTCGCGGTGGCGGCGGCCGCCGTGGCCGTGCTCCTCGCGATCGCGGCCGCGGTGCTCACCGCGCGGAGGCGGCCGTGGCGGTCGATCGCCTCCGGAGTGGAGCTGACGCTGTCCGCGACGCCGACCTTCGTGATCGGCATCGTGCTCCTCATCGTCTTCTCGTTCACCCTCAAGGTCCTGCCCGTCTCCGGAAACGACGGGCCGCGCGCGCTGATCCTGCCGACGCTCACTCTGGCGTTGCCGATCGGCGCGGTGCTCGCCCAGGTGCTGCGGGCCGAACTGGAGGAGGTGCTGGAGCAACCGTTCATCCTCACCGCCCGCACCCGCGGCATGCGGGACACCTCGGTACGGGTGCGGCGCGCCCTGCGCCACGCTCTGGTGCAGATCGTCACGATGTCGGGCTTCGTGGTGGGCGGCCTCTTGGGCGGCGCGGTCATCACCGAGACGCTGTTCGTCCGCCAAGGGGTGGGGCAGCTGATGCTCTCCGCGGTGACGACCAAGGACATCCCCATGGTTTTGGGGCTGGTGGTCTTCGCCGCCTTCGTCTACGTCATGGTGAACCTGCTGGTGGACATCGCGTACACGCTCATCGACCCGAGGCTGGTGACCCGATGAGCGCGTTGACCGCCACGGACGCGGCGCTGCCGTGGGCGGGCCGCATCCGGCTGAGCCCCGGGCTGATCTTGGCCGGGCTGTTCGTGGCGGCCGTCGTGGTCGCGGCCCTCGTGCCACAGCTGCTGGCGCCGCACGACCCCTTGGAGATCGGTACCGAGGGGGCCTTCCTGCCGCCCGGCGGCAGTCACCTGCTCGGAACCGACGAGTCCGGCCGGGACGTGCTCAGCCGTATGGTCTATGGGGCCCGCCCCTCGCTGGTGATGGGGTTGGGCGCGACGGCGATCGCGATCACCGGCGGCACTCTCCTGGGCCTGATCGCCGGGCTGGGGAGCCGGTTGACCGAGAGCATCGTCATGCGGCTGATCGATGTGGTGCTGTCCATACCGGAGCTGCTGCTGGCGCTGGTGGTCATCACGCTGGCCGGCGCGGGCAGCACCAATGCGATCTTCGCCGTCGCGTTCGCCGGCATCCCGTCGTACGCGAGGATCGTGCGGGCACAGACGCACATCGTGCGCCGCTCCACCTTCGTCGAGGCGGCCGCGGGGCTGGGCATACGACGTTCCACGGTGATCTGGCGGCACGTTCTGCCGAACGCGATCCGGCCGGTGCTGGTGCTGTCCACCATCGGGGTCGGCAGCGCGATCAGCGCGGGCGCGGCGCTGAGCTTTCTGGGGTTGGGCGCGGAGCCGCCGGCGGCCGAGTGGGGCGACATGCTCTCCAACGGCCTGCAGTACATCTCCAACGACTGGTTCCTGGTGGCCGTGCCCAGCGTGACGATCACGCTGACCGTGCTGTCCATCACCGTGCTCGGCCGCGAACTGCGCCGCCGCTCCGAAGGGAGAACCGCATGACCAGCCTGCTCGAGGTCGCCGGGCTGAAGGTCGCATTCAACGGCACCTCGGTCGTCGACGGAGTCTCCTTCACGCTGGAGCGCGGGGAGTGCCTTGCGCTGGTGGGGGAGTCGGGCTCGGGAAAGAGCGTGACGACCCGTACGCTCGTCGGCCTCCCGGGGTACGGCGCCCGCGTTCACGCCGACCGGTTGCGCTTCGACGGCACCGACGTCACCGGGTTCACCGACCGGACATGGCGGCGGGTGCGCGGGGCGCGGATCGGGTTCGTGCTCCAGGACGCGATGGCCTCGCTCGACCCGCTGCGGCCGGTGGGCCGGGAAATCGCCGACCCCCTGGCACTGCACACCACGATGAACCGGGCCGCGCGGGCCGCGCGGGTCCGCGAACTGCTGGACTCCGTCGGGGTGCCGGAGCCCGAGGTGCGGGCCGCTCAGTATCCGCACCAGCTGTCCGGCGGGCTCCGCCAGCGGGCGCTCATCGCGTCCGCGATCGCGTGCGAACCGGAACTGCTGCTCGCGGATGAGCCGACCACCGCGCTGGACGCGACCGTGGCCCTGCAGGTGCTCGATCTGCTCGGCTCGCTCAAGGGCAACCACAGCGGACTGCTGGTCGTCAGCCATGATCTGGCCGTGGTGGCCCGGCTGGCCGACCGGGTCGCGGTCATGAAATCCGGCCGGATCGTTGAGACAGGCACCACCGACGCGGTGTTGCAGGATCCGCAGCACCCGTACACCAAGGCGCTGCTCGCGGCAGTGCCGTCCGCGCACGCGAAGGGCACTCGGCTGTCCGCAGTGGAGCGACCCGCGGCTTCGGCCTCCGTACAGGACCCGAACCCCGCCTCGGAGCCGGACGGGAAACCCGTTCTGGCCGCCGTCGGGCTGCGCAAGTCGTTCCCCGGACCGGACGGCGTCGCGCGGGTCGCGGTGAAGGACGTCTCGCTGACCCTGCGGGCCGGCGAGACGCTGGGCATTGTGGGGGAGTCCGGCTCCGGCAAAAGCACCACCGCCCGGCTGCTGCTCGGCATGGAGACGCCGGACGCCGGCGAGGTGCTCGTCGACGGCACCGCGTGGACCGCCCTGACCCCCGAGCAGCGGCGCGCTCATCGGCGTCGGCTGCAGATCGTGTACCAGGATCCGCTCAGTTCCTTCGACCCGCGCTACACGGTGGACCGAGTCATCGGTGAGGCGCTCGGCGTCGCCGGTTACCCACGCGGCGCCCGCCGCAGGGACCGCACCGTCGAGCTGCTCGAGATGGTCGCGCTCGACGCCGGTTACCTGCGGCGGAGGCCGCTGGAGCTGTCCGGTGGGCAGCGGCAGCGGGTGGCCATCGCCCGGGCGCTGGCGGCCGAGCCGGAGGTCATCGTCTGCGATGAGCCGGTGTCCGCGCTGGACGTCTCGGTGCAGGCGCAGATCCTCGACCTGCTCGCCGACCTGCAGGAACGACTGCGGGTGGCGTATCTGTTCATCTCCCACGACCTGGGCGTCGTCTACCACGCCAGTGACAGGGTGATGGTGATGCGGGATGGGACAGTGCTGGAGTCCGGAGACGTGCGCAACGTTTTCACCGATCCGCAGCATGACTACACCCGAGAACTGCTCGCCGCGATCCCGCGCCTGACGACCCGGGCGGCGCCGCCGCCTACCCCTTTGGGAGTGTGACCTTTAGAAATCTACGATGTAAAGGGGGTCGCTCGGCTCGGCTGGTCTGTCGCGCTCTCTCCGCAAGCCTTCGCCTGCAACGTGTGCCAGCTATCCCTGCACGGGCCAGAGGAGTTGAGCGAAGGACGACTTCCGGCCTCTGGCCACGAGGTTCGTCTGGAGGATCTCGGAGAGGATTTCGAGCCGGAGTACTTCGTCGAATCCCAGTACGGACTCCGGGACTAGGTGAGGAGGGCGGCTCGTCGAGACGCCGCCCGCCGGCTGATGCCCTGGCTGCCGTGACGCAGCGCCCCCAGCTCCCATGAACAAGGAATATGGGGCGTTCGCGTTCCGGGGTCAGATCCAGTCGCGTTTATCGTCAGGTGCGCCTCGCGGATGTTGCCGAGCAGGTCGCCGAAGGCGTGGTCGAATACATGCGCGACGCCATGACCGCCTACGCGAGCGTCCGGCTGAGCTGGACCCCAAGGACGGGCGGCATCGCGCCCCGGGCAACCGCGCAGACCGGGCGGCACCGCACTTCCCCGCGCGGGGAAAACCGATGGCCCTCTGGGGGCGGTCATTCGCATCATGAAGACATGCGACTTGTGTTCACGCCGGCCGAGGGGGATCGCTGCCGCGTCGTCGTGTACCGACGCGACGGCGTGACCTTGGAGATGCGCTCCTACGACCGGAAATTCCGCGTGCCTCACGACCTTGCCCATGCCGTGACCGAACGTGAGCTCCGGTTGGGCGCGGGAGTCTTCGGCTGCATCGCCGCCGGAGCCGTCTTCACCTCGATGCAGGTGCTCACGGGTTCGCCACGGCATGACTCGGCGGCCCGCAGCGCTCGCATCATCAAGGCCAACGCCCGCTCGATCACCACCGCCGAAGCGCTCAGCGGTGTCCTGCACGAGGCCGCCAACGGCGCCCTGACCAGGCCCTTGTTCACCAAGGTGCGTGAGGTATGGGGGATCGTGGAAGCGCGCACCTTCCCTTACGACGAAGCCACCATCACCGCGACGGCGGAAACCTTGAAAACACTGGCCAACGTCTGGAGCGGGCTCACCGTCGGCGAGGAGCTCGTCTTCATGTGGCCTCCGGCTCTCACCGCGCCGATCCCGACCACCCACCGCTGAAACCGATCACCTCGTTCGCGTCCCCGCGGAGCCGTTCGGGCCCGGGGTCAGATCCAGTCGCGTTTGCGGAACATCCAGTACAGGACCGGCCTCGGGGAACATCGGTACAGCGGTTGGCGCTGAGAACGATCACGGTCAGGGCGTGAGTGTGCTGACCCGGTTCTCGTACTCGCGGCGGGCCTTGCGTTGGGCCGGGATGACCGGGACGCCTTGGCGGCCGTCGAGGGGCTGGCAGCGGTCGAGGAGTTGGCGGTGCACGGCTGGGGCGGCGGTGACGCGCAGGGTGTACCCCTGGCCGCGTCGTACGGTCACCCCTTGGTCGAGCGCGGCGCGCTCGGCGTCGTGCAGGGCGGCTTTCCAGGTATGCGGTGCGCACGTCGCCGGTCTGGTCGGCCGGGACGGCGGGGCGGCGGCCGCCTTTGCTGCCCTTGGCCTCGGCGGCGCGCAGCCCGTCGTAGGTCAGCTCGCGCTGGAGGTCGCGTTGGAGTTCGCCGGCGGCGGCGAGGGTCTGCACCATGAACTTCACGGTGGACAGCAGTTCTCCGGTGCGGGGGTGGCGGGCGGTGAGGTCCATGGCGGAGAACGCGCCGTCGTGGATGCGCAGCGCGAGGCGGTCGCGGTGCAGGACGTCGAGCACGTCGAGGATGTGGCCGGTGCCGCGGACGAGGCGGAACATCTCGGAGATGTGGACGGTGTCGCCCGGCCGCGCGTAGTCGGGGAGCGCGCGGAACTTCGGGCGCTGGGGAGGGTGGAGGCGGCTGGAGGTGCCGCCGTCCTCCTCGAAGACGTCCGGGTCCTCGATTCCGGCTTCGTCCAGGACGAGGCTCTGCCGGGCGGTGGACCGCTGGTCGGTCGAGACCCGCTTGTAGACCAGGTTCGCCACCGAGGGGCCCCTTCCGTACGGAGGATCGGACCTTATCTGTCGTCAAACCCTGTCATCAATCGCCATCGGATCTGATTGGATTCGCTCCGCCGTGAACCCCCGGACTGCACGGGTTCATTGGACGCGCCACCTGCCTGTCGTCAAACGACCGTTTGACGACAGGAGCGACAGGCATCGTTCTCGGTGTGGAGTGGGCCGCCTGAGGCTTGTGTCAGGCGGCGCCTTCCTCCACCCGCTGCTATGCGGTCGGCAGTCGGAAGGTCGACACGCGCAAGCCAGTTCGAGAACGCGCTGAGCCGCGGGAACGCGACGTCCGGTGACCCGATCTGCAGCGGCACGATGAAGTTGGCGAACCCGAACAGGTTCGCCGGTGGCGTGGAGCAGCAGCGTGATCGTGCCGTGCGTGGTGAACAGCTGGTCGTACTGCTCGGGGGAGAAGAACTGCAGCCCGGGCCGGGCCGGCTCGGCGCGCATCAGCAACGCCGTGGCTCCGCCGATCAGGAAAACGCGCATGACGTCGTGAGGTGAAGCACGCCGATCGTCTTGTGACCGTGGTCCGGGCGATCTTCAGGACCTGCCTGCCCTTGGGTCCCTGCCACGCAGGCCGCATCGGAACCGGAACAGGCCTGCTCACGGTATCGGTCATGGATCCTCGCGGTGGATCGGCTGGTGGCGCGTTTTTGTGCGGTTCGGCGGGTCCGGCCGCCGAACCGCGTCAGCGGTACATGACGGGCGGTACCGATTCGTCCTCCGCGCCGACGCAGGCGGCGATGTCCGTGGTCGCCGTGGCCTGCTGGAGAAGGCTGTAGAGCTGTTCGCGCTGCTCGAGGGTGAGCGCGGCGAGCGCCTCGTCCTCGACCGCGGCCATGGCCAACTCCGCCTTGGCCAGCTTCTTCGCGCCGACGTCCGTGAGGTCCACGACGTGCCGGCGGCGGTCCTCCGGCGAACGGCGGCGTTCGATCAGATTGTCGGCTTCGAGGTCGTTGAGCAGGCCGACGAGGTTGGTGCTGTCGATGCCCAGCGTGGCCGCGAGGGCTTGCTGGGTGCTGCTCCCGTGGTCGCGCAGGACGGTGAGCGTGAGCAGGTGGCGCGGCCGCAGGCCCAGTGGCGCCAGCACCGTCTCGGACCGCGTCCGCACCCGGCGGGAGAGGTGGTCGAGCAGGGCGCCGCACTGGTGGGGGGGCTGGTTGACGACTGGGAGCGAGGCCATAGATCGAGTGTACCGCCTATGCCGCGCATACCATCAGTCGCTTGTGTGCTATAAATGGTTTGCCCTACGCAAATGACTTACCCAGGCTTCGTTACCTGTCGAGGGGGCGCCTGACGCCCACGATCGGCTCGGCGACCACGAAGCTGCTACTGAAAGAGGAAGCATGAAGAAACTGAGTGACGAGCTCGCCAAGGTGCACCACCTGCTGACCACCGTGGGTGATTACCTGCCCGTCGACGAGCGGCCCGAGCTCGAGCGCTTCCGCGAAGCCGGCCGGTTGTGGAGCGAGCAGTTCCCGGTTCCCGACGAGGCCGTGGTCACGGAGGCGCCGGGCTTCCCGGGCCTGACGGTGACGACTCCGGCGTCGCAGGCCGATCGGGTGCTGCTGTACTTCTACGGCGGCGGCTACAACGCCGGCGAACCCTACATCTACCGTGGCGTGGGGGCCAGGCTGGCCACCGCGGCCGGCGCCGTGGTCCACCTGCTGGACTACCCGCGCGCCCCGGAGAATCCGTTCCCGGCCGCGCTCGACTCGGCGCTGGCCGCGTACAAGTCGCTGCTCGCCACGGTGGGCCCGGACCGGATCGCGGTGGGCGGCGACTCGGCCGGCGGTGGCCTGACGCTGGCGCTGCTGCTGAAGCTGAAGCAGGAAGGTATCGCCCTGCCCGCGGCCGCGGTGCCGATTTCGCCGTGGACCGATATGACCGTGTCGGCGCCGTCCTTCACCGAACTCGCGGACCGCGACCCGTTCGTCTCGGCCGCCATGCTCCAGGCGTTCGCCGCCGGGTACCTCGGCGACCACGATCCGCGTGACCCCCTGGTGTCCCCGCTGTTCGGCGACCTGTCCGGGCTCTCGCCGATCCACATCGAGGTGGGCACCGAAGAGGTCATGATCGATGACTCGCGCCGGTTCCACGAGAAGGCCCTCGCGGCCGGAAACTCGTCGGAACTGTTCGTCATCGAGGGTGGTGCGCACCTCTTGCAGCTGTTCGCGGGCTTCGCGCCCGAGGCCGCGGACTCGATCGAGCGCATCGGCGCCTTCGTGCGCAAGCACATCGGCTGACCCCCGCCCGAGACGACCACCCTCGCGGGAGACAGCACCGGCTGTCTCTCGCGAGGGAGCGGGACTTCACGGCCAGTGGGTGTGACCGGCCCGTCGAAGCAGAAGAACCTCTGACGATCGCGAACCCGTCGACGTCGTGGCGCAGAACGTCTCCGGCCCCGCGGCGCGGGAGATCGCGGGGGTCCACGTGCTCGGCGGTGGTACGTCGCGGGCGTTCAACACCCTGCGCGAGAGCGGATCCCCGGCGCGACCGCGTCGGCCGGTCAGGGTGTGGCGGTCAAGGCCGGCCAACGGCGGCCGCGATCGATCTGCAGATCCTGTTCGGTTATGGAGTGTCCATTTCGGACCTCGCCGCTCGACGCACACGTTCGACGATCTGCTGGCTTCCACGATCAAACATCACGACAGGAGGGCGGTCACCATGACCGACTACGGTCACGACCTACGCTTCGGCTCATTCCTCACCCCGCAGAACCAGGACCCCCAGCGCGTGGTGGACCTGGCGGTGCACTCCGAACAGGTGGGCCTGGACCTGGTGACCTTCCAGGACCACCCCTACCAGCCGGCCTTCCTCGACACGTGGACGCTGATCAGCTGGGCCGCCGCCCGCACCGAGCGCGTCCACCTGTCCGGGAACGTCACCAACCTGCCGCTGCGTCAGCCCGCGGTTTTGGCCCGCTCCGTGACCAGCCTCGACCTGCTGTCGGGCGGCCGGATCGACCTCGGTCTGGGTGCCGGCGGTTTCTGGGACGCCATCGCCGCGATGGGCGGGCGGAAACTGACGCCGGGCGAGAGCGTCCAGGCACTGAGTGAGGCCATCGACATCATCCGCGGCATCTGGGCGGCTGACGAGCGCGGCGCCCTAGACGTTGACGGCGCGTACTACAAGGTCAAGGGCGCCAAGCGCGGCCCGGCACCGGCCCATGACGTGCCGATCTGGCTGGGCGCCTACAAGCCCCGTATGCTGCGGCTGATCGGCGAGAAGGCGGACGGGTGGCTGCCCAGCCTGGGCTATCTGTCCTCGCCGACCCTGCGTGAGGGCAACGAGATCATCGACGAGTCGGCCGCGCGGCACGGCCGCGACCCGCACGAGATCCGCCGTCTGCTCAACATCCAGGGAGCCTTCGGCACATCGTCCGGCCTCTTCCAGGGCCCGACCGGGCAGTGGGTGGAACAGCTCCTCCCGTTCGTCCTGGAGGACGGCATCAGCACCTTCATCCTCGTCTCCGACGACCCCGTGACGCTCCAGACCTTCGCCGAAGAGGTGGCTCCGGCCCTGCGCGCGCAAGCCGCCGCCGAACGCAGGTCAGCCAGCACACCCACCGGCAGCGTCCGCTCGGCCGCCGCCCTGGCCCAGCGCCGCGACGGCATCGACTACGACGGCCTGCCCGCGAACTTGGCCGACCGGGCCGTGGAGCCGGGAGACCGCGAATACCACAAGGTCCGCTCCACGTACCTGTGGTCCGGCTCGCCCGGACTGGTCCTGCGCCCCACCACACCCCAGGAGGTCTCCGAGGCGCTGCGCTACGCCCGCACCCAGGACGTGCCGATGGCGGTCCGCAGCGGCGGACACGGCATCAGCAGCCGCTCCACCAACGACGGAGGCATCGTCCTCGACCTCGGCGCCCTCAACGGCATCGAGCTCATCGACCGTGAGCGGCGCCTGGTGCGCGTCGGCCCCGGCGCCCGCTGGGCCGAGGTGGCCGCCGCGCTTGCCCCGCACGGTCTCGCGATCAGTTCCGGCGACGCCGGCGGAGTGGGTGTCGGCGGACTGGCCACCACCGGCGGCCAGGGTTTCCTCGGCCGCTCCTACGGCCTCACCATCGACCACCTCAAGGGCGCGGACGTCGTCCTGGCGGACGGCTCACTGGTGCGTGCGGATGCCGAGCAGCACCCCGACCTGTTCTGGGCCCTGCGCGGCGCCGGCGCCAACATGGGCATCGTCACCTCGTTCGACATCGAGGCTACCGAACTCGGCGACGTCGTCTTCGCGCAGATCCTGCACGATGCCACCGACACCACGGGCTTCCTCCAGATGTGGGGCAAGGTGATGGAGGACAGCCCCCGCGAGCTGACCGCGTTCCTCACTGTCGTCCAGCAGAGTGGGCGCCCAGTCGCCCAGACCTACGCCGTCTGGGCCGGCGACGACACCGAGCGGGCGGTGCATGCGCTGGAGCGCTTCCTGCCCATCGCCCCGGTCCTGCAGCAGAGCGCGCAACTCGTCCCGTACGCGGCGGTCATGGCCCATGACCCCGGCCAGCACGACGGCCAGTCCCTGATGCACAGCCGCACCGCGCTGGTGGACCACCTCGACGCCGACACCGCCGCCCTGGTGACGGGCCTGTTCGACCGCAGGGACACCAGCTACTTCCAGATCCGCGCCGTGGGCGGAGCCGTCAACGACCTGCCGGCCGACGCCACCGCCTACGCCCACCGCACCCAGAATCTCTCCCTCAGCATCGTGGTCCACCGCGGCCACGAGGAGCAGACGGACCGGGAATGGGCGAAGATCCCTGCGACCGGCCTCTACCTCAGCTTCGAGACCCATGACCACGCCACCGCACTGACCAAGGCGTTCCCGCCGGCCACCCTGGAGCGGCTGCGGCGGGTGAAAGGCGTCTACGACCCCGACAACGTCTTCCGCAACAACTTCTCCGTCAGCCCGACGACATGACGGGGGCACTGCCGCCGGGGATCTCCCAGCAACAGCTACCGGAAACACTCACCGCTTAACCTGCAGAAACGGATCACGCGGAGGTCGACTCATACACCACCCCGCTGGACGTGACCGCGCACACGACGTTCGCGCGCAAGCCACAGGCGTGCCAGACAGGACGGTCATGGAGGGGGACTCGCGGGGTTCGGGGTCAGTGTCATAGGCCCACTGACCTGCGCATCAGCAGGTTGCCCGAAGTCTTCCAAGCTGGTTGTGCGCTGCGAGTACCGAGAGCCGGCGTCGGAACCGCCATCAGTAGCGTTCGTCTAGGGCTTCGACCAGGTTTCGGAGTTCGAGTGCCCGCCGTGGGGACATGGCCAGCGTCACTGCTTCGAGGTCCCCACGGGCTTGCCATGGGTCGCCGCAACAGGCCCATTCCGTGCAACCGGCGTTCTTGTCGTCCCACAAACGTCGATTCGGTTGGTGGACGAAGCTTCGCCAGCGAACAAAGGACGACCCTATCGAGCCCGACCACAAGTACTTCTTCTGACGCTCGATCCGTCTAACCTCGGCGAGGGCTGCGGAGGACAGGCCAGGAATAACCGTGAGGTGGTCCTGCGTCTGGCGCCGGCGTGGAAGCCCAGCGCGGACGCGGCCAGGCCGTCTACGCGGCATCGACCTTTCTGGTGATCGTCATGCCGCTCATCTTCTCACCAGTGCGTGCCGTGCGTCGCGGGGGTCACGTCACCCGCTCCATGAACACAGGCCGGGACAGAGAGGCGCGCGCCTCTCTGTGATCGAGCCGTCCACGCCTCACGTTGATGGGCGAACGTCCCTTCGGCGAGAGCTCCCGCCGAGTTCGCCGATCCTGGCGGCCACGTGGGTGCCGCCGCCCGCACACTGCCAAACAGCGGTTCCCTCCACCAGATCGGCATGTAAGCCAAGCCGATGCTCGGGACAGGTGGGCCACACCATCCAGGTGACTTCCATGACTTCGTCCTGAGTCGCGTCAGCGACTTCCGCCAACGCAACTCCGATGTCCTTGCCGCTGCTCGGCCAGATGGGAGGTGAACCACAAGCGCCGCGGAACTCCACCCGTGCGCATCCACTGTCATCCCAGTCCGGCATCGTGATCCCCAGCGCACCTTCAATTCCTGAGGCGCGGAGGTCGCCTTCGACTACCTTCGCTGCCGTCTCGAGAGTGGCCCACCAGCCCGGCTCCAGGTCGAAGCCCGGCTCGAAGTCCATCAGCTCAAGCAGTTCCCGCCCGAGCCGGACGACATCCGCAGGACCCAGCTCCGCCGTCCGGCGTTCCAAGATCTCTCGTACGGCAGAGCCGCTCAAGCCGTATTCCTCCATCAGGCAGGCAAGCTCGACCACCGGCTCGACCCGAAGGCCACTCCCGTGCAAGCCCGAGTACACCTGCGCAGCCAATTGCTTGACCGCTCTCCCAACCTGCTCACTGGAATCCACGCCCCGGATTGTCTCCCCGCGCGACCGCTCTGACGAACGGGCCTCCTACCAGAAGCAACAACCTTGATCAGATGCCCGTCACGCAGAGCCCACGGTGACCATGGTCTTGATCGATTCTCTGGAGGCCATCGCGGCATAGCCCTGTGCGACGTCCTCCAGGGGGAGAACGCTGTCGAACACCGGGCCGGGGTCGAGGGTTCCTGCCGTGATCCGTGAGATCAGGTCGGGGAGATGGCGGCGTACGGGAGCGAGCGCGAGGTTCAGGCTCAGATTGCGGACGAGCGGCTGGAAAAGCGGCAACGTGGGTGCCGTGTGCGGCACGCCGACCGCGCCGATCGAGCCGCCGTCCCTGGCCATGCCGATCGCCATGGCCCAGGATTCCGGGGTGCCGACCGCCTCGATCACATGCCGCGCCCCGAGGCCGCCGGTCTGCTCGCGCACCGCCGCGATCCCCTCATCGCCTCGCTCGGCGATGACATCCGTCGCTCCGAAGGACTTGCCGATGGCGGCGCGGTCCGCGTGCCGGCTCATCAGGAAGATCCGGTCGGCTCCGAGGACGGCCTTCGCGGCGAGCACGGCGCACAGCCCGACGGCGCCGTCACCGATGACGGCCACCGTCGAACCCTCGGTGACACCCGCGATGACGGCTGCATGCAGGCCGGTGCCCATGACATCCGAGGCGGCCAGGAGCGCGGGATACAGCGAGTCATCGACACCGCCCAGGCCTCCGGGCACCGCCACGAGGGTTCCGTCGGCCCACGGAACCCGCACCGCCTCCCCCTGGCCGCCGTCGGTGCCCGGCGCGCCGAACGTGCCGCCGTTCACGCATGAGGTCTGAACTCCGTCCAGGCAGGCCGGGCAGGTGTTGTCGGACCACTTGAAAGGCGCGACGACCAGATCGCCGGGGCGGAAGGTGCGGACGTCGGCGCCGACCTCCACCACGATGCCGATGAATTCGTGTCCCATCCGGGATCGCTCGGCACGGGTGATGACGCCGCGGTAGGACCACAGGTCCGAACCGCAGACGGCGGCACGCAGAACCCGGACCACGGCGTCGGTCGGCTCGGATAAGGAGGCATCGGGCACGTCGTCGACGACGACGTTGCCGGCGGACATGTAGAGCGTGGCACGCATGGGAAATCGCCTTCGGTGGGGGGTTGATCAGCGCAGGGCGGGGGTGCGGGCGTCGACGGCGAGCGCCGACTCGACGTGGCCGGCTACGGCGAGCAGGTCCATGTCGGTGCCCCGCGGGGACGACAACTGGAGCCCGATCGGGAGGCCGTCGGCGCTCCAGCCGCAGGGCAACACCAGCGCCGGGGCGCCGGTGAGATTGTGGACGGCGGTGAACAGACCTTCCGCGGCGCCTTCCGGCGTGTCGACCGGAGGGGTCGTGACGGGCGCGACGAAAGGCGCGGCGGGGGTCAGGAGAACGTCGATCCCCGTGTAGACCTCGGCCGCGGCGGGCAGCAGCCGCTCGCGGGCGGTCATGGCCGCGCGGTAGCCGGCCTCGCTCACCTCGGAGCCGGAACGCAGCAGCCGCAAAGTCTCCGGGCCGTAGTGGCCGGGAGACGCCGTCACCCGTTCGCCGTGGACCTGCCAGGCCTCGAACAGCAGGATGTCGGAGAAGGTCTTCTCCAGTTCGTCGAAGGCCGAGCCGTCGACCTCCACGATCGTGCAGCCGGCGTTCCGCAGTGCCTTGATCGCCTCGCGTACGGCTGTCGCCACGTCCGGTTCGAGCTCGGCGCGATCGAGCTGTCCGGGGAGGACGCCGACGCGGAGCGCGGTGCCGGCGAGCTGCGCGGGCGCGGCTCCCGTCAGCGCCGAGAAGACCGTGACCGTGGTCGCGACGTCGCGGGCCAGCAGGCCCACATGGTCGAGGGTGGGGGAGAGCGCCTGCACACCGTCGAGCGGCAGAGCGCCGTAACTCGGTTTGAACCCGACGGTGGCGCAGTAGTGCGCCGGGATCCGGATCGAGCCGCCGGTGTCGGTGCCGAGAGCAACAGCGCAGGCGCCGACCCCGACGAGGGCCGCCGAACCTCCGCTGGACCCGCCGGCGGTCCGCCTGGGGTTGAAGGGGTTCATCGTCTCCGGCACGGCGGGATGGACGGCGCCCGCGGCGTACTCGAGCAACGACGTGGCGGCGAAGACGTCGGCGCCTGCCGCGCGCAGCGCCGCGATGACGGGGGCGTCCGCCGCGGCGGGTTCTCCGCGCATCGCCTCGGGGTTGCCGTTGCCGCGTGGGTGACCGGCGATGTCGATCAGGTCCTTGACCGCGATCTGCACGCCGTGCAGCGGTCCGTCGGCGGCGCGGGCGGGCGCGTGGAACAGTTCGACCACGGCGTCCAGTGGACGGCCGAGCCGTTCGGCGCGTTCGTAGGCGGCGAGGAGCTCCAGGTTGGCCACCTCGCATGTTCGCTCGCCCCGCTCGATCGCCTTGATGATCTCGCCGGTGTAGGTCGTCAGCGGGCCCGCGAGGTCGTGCAGCAGGTCGTCGACCTCCGTCTTGCGCTTGCGGACCATCAGGTCCCTGTAGATGCCGCTGTGCGACTTGGCGCTGGCGCGGTTGAAGGCGACCAGCCGGGCGAGGGATCCCTCCAGGTCACTGGGCTCGAAACCGTCGAAACCCTCGGGCTTCACCGGAGCCTGCGCGAGCACCTCCCTGGCGATGCCGAGCATGAGCGGCCGCCACTTCGGGTCCTCCAGGGAGTCCGCGATGGACAGGTCGGAGACGGCTCCGGCGTAGAGCATGGCGCCGTAGGCCTCCTTGCCCCAGAGGAACCCCATGATGTTGCCGGTGGCCTCGGCGTAGGGGAGGGCGTCGACCAGTTCGCGCAGCCGCGGGGTGATCTCGCCGGACAGCTCGCCGACCCGGAACGTGCCGACGTTGCCCTGCATGATGCGGCCGGGGCCGAGGACGTCCGCGCCGAAGTTCACGAAGCTCACGAGTAGCCGCTCCACGCCGACCACGGCGGCCAGTGCGTCCGCGGTCAGACCGTTCTGGAAGCTGACCAGATATCCGTCCGGGGCCAACCGGCCACGCAGCAACTCGGCGGCCTGCGCGGTGTGGTGGCTCTTGACGGCGATCGCGACGTGGTCCAGGCGTTCGGGCAGGTCATCGGGGGTGACAGCGCGCGCGGCCACCGTGAAGTTCTCGACCGGGCCTTCGATGGCCAAGCCGTCGCGGTTGATCGCCTCGACGTGCGCCGGGTCCGCGTCGCAGAACAGCACGTCGTGGCCCGCCCGGATGAGGTGGGCGCCGATCGTTCCGCCGATGGCACCGGCTCCGATGATGGTCAGCTGCATGGGGAGATCCCCTCGTGGGGTGTTCGCCTCGGTGATCCGAGAATGTCCTGCCGCCGGACACTACCAAAGCAATTTGAGGATCTACCCGGCCCTCCCCATGGCGTCTGATTCGGAAGTTGCGCTTAAGGCCTTACGTATGACAGGTGATTCGTGCGTAATATGTCGGAAACGTACCCGTGCTCCAATGCTCAACGGTGGACAGGTTCAGGCGCGCCTGACCGGCACAGCAGACCTCACCACACCCCTCACCTCCCCAAACCCACCTTTGGCGACCGCTCCGCCCCATAGCACATCTACGAAGGAGCAGGCATGTTCGATGACATTCCCGAGGGCCTCCGCGTACCTGCGATCAGCAGGCGCAGGTTGCTCCAGCTGGGCGCACTCGGTATCGGGGCGTTCTCGGCCGCGCCGCTGCTGGCCGCATGCGGGTCGACCTCCTCGCAGGCGGCCCCCGGCGGCACCAAGAAGGGAGGCGACCTGGTCATCGTCCGCGATCACGACGCGGTGAACATGGACAAGACGACGGTGTTCAGCAACGCCTCGATCTGGACCTACAACCAGATCTACGAGCCGCTGGTGGCCATGACGGACGACGGCCAGGGCGTGAAGCCGTGGCTCGCGGAGAGCTACGAGATGGCGCCGGACAACCTGTCCTGCACGCTGAAGCTCAGGCAGGGCGTGAAGTTCCACAACGGCCAGCCGATGACCTCGGCCGACGTGAAGTTCTCCATCGACGAGTCGAGCAAGACCAAGGGCGGCTGGGAGTTCATCAACTCCGCGATCAAGGAGGTGACCACGCCGGACGACTACACCGTCGTGGTGACCACCAAGTACCCGTGGGCGCCGCTGCTGGCCGACCTGAGCTGCCCGAACAACGGCATCATCCCCAAGGACTACGCGGGCAAGACCAAGGACGAGTTCTACGCCAACCCGATCGGGACCGGCCCGTTCGTGTGGGCCACCTGGCAGAAGGGCAGCGCCCTCACGCTCAAGAAGAACCCGTCGTACTGGCAGGCGGGCAAGCCGCACCTGGACTCCGTCACCTGGAAGGTGGTCGCCGACAGCAACGCCCGCGCGATCCAGCTGCAGGGCGGGCAGGCGCACATCAACGAGGCCCCGCCGTTCTCCAGCCTCGCCCAGCTCAAGGGCACGCCCAACGTGAAGGTCGACCTCTTCCCGTCCACGAAGACCGACTACATCATGATGAACCAGACCAAGAAGCCGTTCGACGACGTGCACGTGCGCCGTGCCATCTCCTACGCCGTCGACCGGGAGGCGCTGGTCAAGAGCATCCTGTTCGGCAACGGCACCCCGGCGAACTCGTTCATGATGCCGTCCACGCCGTACTACGACAAGAACACGCCGGGCCTGCAGTACGACATGGCCAAGGCCAAGGAGGAGTTGGCTCAGTCGAGCGTGCCGAACGGCTTCACCACCACATGGCTGGCCATGTCCGGCGACGCGGTGGACGCGGCGATCGCGCAGGTCCTGCAGGCGTCGCTGAAGGAACTCGGCATCACCCTGAACATCCAGAACGTGGACCCGAGCGCGCAGCACGACCTGACCGGCAAGCTGGATTACGAGATCGCGCACTCCTACTGGACCATGGACCTGGCCGACCCGGACGAGCTGGCGCAGTTCGCGCTCGACCCCACGACCGGCGGGCACTCCTTCGACACCGGCATGAACGATGCGTCGCTCATCGACCTGGTGCACAAGGCGCAGAAGGAGTTCGACAAGACCAAGCGTCAGGCTCTGTACACCGAGCTTCAGACGAAGGCCGCCGAGTCGGCGTTCCTGGTGTTCCTGTTCTACACGCCGTTCCCGTACGCGACCACCAGCAACGTGCAGGGCTTCAACGTCCTGCCCACCGGCTCCTACCACCTGGAAGACGTCTCGCTCTGAGCGGGGTAATGCCGACCCAACTCAGGGAGCGACAGAGTCGATGAAGTATCTGCTCTACATCCTCAAACGGCTGGTGTCCCTGATCCCCGTTCTTCTCGGGATCTCGTTCATCGTGTTCTTCCTCATCCGCCTGATCCCAGGTGATCCGGCGGCCACGCTGCTCGGTTCGCACGCCACTCCGCAGGCGATCAGCGAGCTGCGCAGCCAGATGGGGCTCGACAAACCGCTGCTGAGCCAGTACGTGACGTTCCTGGGGCACCTGTTGCAGGGGAACCTCGGATACTCCTACGTGTACAGCAGTTCGGTGATGGACCTGGTGACGATCAGCCTGCCGGTGACGATCTGGCTGCTGGTCTCGGGCACGGTCTTCACGTTGCTGATCGCCGTGCCGCTGGCCGTCCTGGCCGCGGCGCGGCGCAACGGGATCG
The DNA here is from genome assembly GCF_016863335.1 of Planotetraspora thailandica. Classification (GTDB taxonomy): domain Bacteria; phylum Actinomycetota; class Actinomycetes; order Streptosporangiales; family Streptosporangiaceae; genus Planotetraspora; species Planotetraspora thailandica. Next base: position 171,506 of record NZ_BOOR01000031.1, on the reverse strand, counting down.
CCGACAACATCATCCGCGCGGTGCCCGTCGTGGGGCTGGGGCTGCCGGCGTTCTGGCTCGGCATCATGCTGATCCTGATCTTCGGGCTGAAGCTGGGCTGGTTCCCGGTCGCCGGATACGGCGCCAGCCTGGCCGACCACCTGCGCGGCATGGTGCTGCCCGGCGTCACGATCGCCCTGACCCTTTCGCCGATCCTCATCCGCAGCCTGCGCGCCAGCATGATCGACGTGCTGAGCAGCGACTACATCGTGACGGCGAACAGCAAGGGGATCAGCACCGCACGGGTGGTGCTCGGGCATGCCCTGCGCAACGCCGCCGTCTCGTCCGTCACCGTCCTGGGCGTCAACCTCGCCTACCTCACGGGCTCCACGCTCGTGGTCGAACGCGTCTTCTCGCTCCCCGGCATCGGACAACAGATGATCAATTCCATTCTCGGAAGGGACTTCCCCACCGTGCAGGGAATCACTCTGGTCTTCGCGATCATGGTTGTCGTCGTGAACCTGTTGACCGACGTGACGCACGCCGCCCTCGATCCCCGGGTCAAGCTCGCATGAGCGCGGTCACGATCGTCGGTCCCGACGTACCCGCGGCTCCCGAAGCCGGCCGCCGCATCCGCGGACGGTGGAACCCGCCGCTCGTGGCCGGGCTGGTCCTGTTCGGCCTCATCGTCGCGGCGGCGCTCTGCGCACCGCTGCTGACGAGCCAGGATCCGATCAAGCAGAACCTCGCCGACGCCCTGCTCGCACCCGGAGCGAAGGGGCATCTGCTCGGAACCGACGCGCTCGGCCGCGACGTGCTGGCCCGGCTCCTTTACGGCGCCCGCGTCGACCTGCGGGTCGGCGTGCTGGCGGTCATCTCGCCGTTCATCATCGGGAGCCTGGTCGGGCTGATCGCGGGATGGTTCGGCGGCTGGGTGGACGCCGTCATCGGCCGGATCGTCGACATGGTGATCGCGTTCCCCTTCCTGGTGCTGGTGATCGCGCTGGTCTTCGCCATGGGCCCGGGGACGACGAGCATCTATACGGCGATCACCCTGGTCGGCTGGGTGGCGTACTGCCGCATCGTGCGCGGTCAGGTGCTGGTCGCCAAGGAGCAGGAGTACGCCATGGCGGCCAGGGCCAGCGGCCTGCCGACGTGGCGGATCCTGCTGCGGCATCTGCTGCCGAACGTCGTCCTGCAGGCGATCGTCTTCTCGATGAGCGACATCGTGCTCACCCTGCTGGCGATCGTGACGCTGGGATTCCTCGGCCTCGGCGTGCCGCCGCCGACCCCGGACTGGGGAACCATGATCCAGGAAGGTCAGCAGTTCATCTTGACCAAGTGGTACATATCCACCATTCCCGGCTTGGCTGTCGTCATCACCGGCCTCGCGCTGGCGCTGATCGCGGACGGCATCGTGGAGAAGGCGAACCGATGACCCCTCCACTGCTCGAAGTCCGAGACCTGCACGTCGACATCCCGATGCCGCACGGACGCCTGCACGCGGTCCGCGGAGTCTCCCTCTCCGTGGGTGCGGCCGAGTCGGTGGGGCTGGTCGGCGAGTCCGGCTCGGGCAAGAGCCTGACGTTGCGCGCGCTGCTCGGCCTGCTGCCCCGCCCGGCGAGGATCGTCTCGGGAACGATCCTCATCGACGGCGAAGACGTCACCGGGCTGCCGGCCAAACGCCTGAAGCGCCGGCTGACCGACACGATGAGCATGGTCTTCCAGGACTCGCTGACGGCGCTCAACCCGGTGATGCGGGTGGGCGACCAGATCGCCGAGGCGCCGCTGCGCAAGCTCGGCAAGTCGCGGAGCGAGGCCAAGGCGATCGCCGTCGACCTCATGAGAGAGGTCGGGATCGCCGATCCCGAGCGCCGTTATGAGCTGTATCCGCACCAGTTGTCGGGCGGGATGCGCCAGCGGATCTGCATCGCGATCGCGCTGTCGACCAAGCCGCGGCTCATCCTCGCCGACGAGCCGACCACGGCCCTCGACGTGACGATCCAGGCTCAGGTCCTCGGCGTCCTGCGCCGGCTCAAGCAGGAGGAGCACGTCGGGCTGCTGCTGGTCAGTCACGACCTCGCGGTGGTCAGCCAGACGTGCTCGCGGCTGTACGTGATGTACGCGGGCAAGGTCGTCGAGTCCGGCGACCTGCTGGACCTGGTCACCGAGCCCCGGCATCCGTACACGTTCTCCCTGCTCCGCTCGGTGCCCGACCCGGACCGGCGGGTCGCCCGGCTGCTGACCATCGAGGGCCGGCCCCCGGACCTCAGCGAAGCGGTGACGGGGTGCTCCTTCGCCCCCCGCTGCCCCTTCGCCGAGGACGCCTGCCGCGAGCGGGAACCGGAGCCGGTTCCCGCCGGGCCGGGGAGAGTGAGCGCCTGCCGGCGCATCGACACGGCGGAGCGATGGACCGCGATGGTCTCGGAAGAAGCGGTGAGCCAGCAGTGACGGCGGGAAACGAGATCCTTTCAGTCGAGGGCCTGGCCCGGCACTTCACTCCCAGCGTGGCGGTGACCGACCGGCTGTTCGGCAAGAAGCCGGTGGTGAACCACGCCGTCGACGGCGTGGACCTGGTGCTGCACAAGGGAGAGACGCTGGGGCTCGTCGGCGAGTCGGGTTGCGGCAAGTCGACCCTCGCGCGCACCGTCGTCGGCCTCTACCGGCCCACCGCGGGCACGATCCGCTATGAGGGCGAGGTCCTGCCGGAGAAGCGCACGCGGGCTCAGCAGCGGGCGATCCAGATGGTCTTCCAGGATCCCTACAGTTCGCTGAACCCGCGCATGACGGTCGGGCAGATGCTGTCCGAGCTGCTCCGCTTCCACAAGCTGGTCCCGCGCGACAAGGTGAACGAGCGCAGCAGGGAGCTGATGCACCTGGTCGGCCTGCCCGAACGTGCCCTGGAGCAACGCCCGCGGCAGTTCTCCGGCGGCCAGCGGCAGCGCGTCGGCATCGCACGGGCGCTGGCGCTGGAGCCCACCGTGCTGGTCGCGGACGAACCGGTGTCCGCCCTCGACGTGTCGGTTCAGGCCAACATCATCAACCTGCTCGCCGACCTCAAGGAGACGCTCCACCTGTCGGTCGTCTTCGTCTCGCACAACATGGCGGTCGTACGGCAGATCAGCGACCGTACCGCCGTCATGTACCGCGGCCGCATCGTCGAGACCGGGGACACCGACACCCTGTTCGACGACCCGGTCCATCCGTACACCAAGTTGCTCATCGGCTCGGTTCCCCGGCTCGTCGACGGGGAAGGCCCGGTCGAGGCGGAGGAGGAGCCGGAGGAGGCCGCTGGTCACGACGCCGTCAGGCAGGAGGTCGCGCGGTCCGCGGAAAGGGACGGCACCCACCCGTGCCGTTTCGCCGACCGGTGCCCGTCCGTCGTGGCCGCGTGTGCGGCCGAGCCGCCCCTGCTTGTCGATCCACGCGATCCCGCCCGGTGGGCCGCGTGCGTCCACATGTCCCAGCGCGCAGAAGGAGTCGTCGCGTGAGCAGTCCCACCAGCAGCCCCGTCGTCATCGGCAGCGAGCGGAGCGAGGCCGGTCTGCCCGCCGCCATGGAGATCCTCGCCCGCGGCGGTTCCGCGCTGGACGCGGTCGAGGCCGGGCTGCGGAGGTGCGAGGACAACCTCGACGACCACTACGTCGGCACCGGGGGGCTGCCGAACGCCCAGGGGGTGGTGGAGCTCGATGCGTCGGTGATGGTCGGCTCGACCAGGGCCTTCGGCGCCGTCGGCGCGGTGAAGGGCTTCCCCAACCCCATCTCGATCGCCCGTGCCGTACTGGAACGCCTGCCGCAGCACAGCCTGCTCGTCGGCGCCGGAGCCGAGCTGTTCGCCGAGGAGAACGGGTTCACCCGGGCCGACCTGCTGACCGAGGAGTCCAAAAAGCTGTTTTTGTCGGCGCTGCTGCCCTCGGAGGAGTCCGTCGAAGGTGAGCGGACGGCGGCGCAGGCCGGTGACGACCTCTACCGCAGGACCGCCCTGGACCTGGTCAACCGGTTCGCCCCGCACGACGGGCCATGGGGAACCATCAACATCATCGCCCTGGACTCCTCCGGCGAACTGGTCGTCGGCGTGTCCACCAGCGGCTATCCCTGGAAGTACCCGGGAAGGGTGGGGGACTCGGCCATCCCCGGCGCGGGAAACTACGCCGACCTGCGGTACGGCGGCGCCGCCTGCACCGGCCGCGGAGAGCTGAGCATGCGCGCGCTGGGCGCCCGCGGCATCGTCGCGGATCTGGCGCGCGGGCTCGACCCGTCCGCGGCGTGCCTGGCGATGCTGGCCGACGCGGCGACCCTCCCGGACGAGTTCCGCGCCGAACTGCGCTGTCTCGCCCTCACGCCGGACGGCCGGCACGGCGCCGCGGCGGGACAGGAGGGCTCGGTCTACGCGGTGATGACCGAGACCTCGACAGAGCCCGAGTTCCACCCGAGGAGCGTGTTGTGAAAATCTTCATCTCTTCCGACATGGAAGGGACCGCCGGAGTCGTCGACTGGGATCAGTGCGTCATCGGCGGATCGCAGTACCCGTACTACACCGGGCTGCTGACCGGTGAGATCAACGCCGCCATCGAGGGCGCGATGGAGGCCGGGGCCACCGAGTTCCTGGTGAACGACGCCCACTCCAAGATGGCCAACCTGAAGCCGGACGCGCTCGCCGGGCGCGCCGGTTACCTGTCCGGCCGGTACAAGCCGATGTACATGATGCAGGGGCTCGACGAGAGCTTCGACGCGATCTTCCTGGTGTCCTACCACGGGTCGATGGGCAGCGACGGCTCGGTCCTGTCGCACACCTACTTCCCGTCGGCCTTCGCCGAGGTGACCGTGGGCGGGGTCGTCGCCGGAGAGGCGGGCATCAACGCGCTCGTCGCCCGCGCGTACGGCGTGCCGATCGTGCTGGTGACCGGCGACGTCACGACGGCCGAGGAGACCGAGCGGTTCTGCCCGGGCATCAAGGCCGCGGTGGTCAAGAAGTCCATCACCCGGTTCTCCGCCGAGGCGCTGCACCCGGAGGCGGCGAGGGACCTCATCCGCGAGCGAGCCCGGGCAGCCGTCGGCGACCTGCCGGGCGCGGCACCGCCGTCCATCGACCTTCCCGTCACCCTCGGCCTCTCCTTCCGCAGCAGCGACTACTGCGAGCTGGCCGCCAGGATCGCCGGGGTCGAGCGCACCGGAGCCTTGTCGGCGGCCATCACCGGCGACGACCCGCTGTGGATCTATCAGACGTTCGTCACGGTCGTGCTGCTGTGCCGGGGGCTGGTCGAATGAAGATCGTCGGAGTTCTCTCCGTGCCCGCGCGTGCCGGATTCTTCGCCGACGACCAGGCGGCCATCAGGGCCGGCGCCGAGCACGACGGCTTCGCCTACCGGGGTGATCCGATCACGCCGGGCTTCTCCGCGATCCGGCAGGCCGGCGAGGCGCTGTCGGTGCTCCTGCTGCTCGAAGACGGCTCGGTCGCCCAGGGCGACTGCGCCGCGGTGCAGTACAGCGGCGCCGGCGGCCGCGACCCGCTCTTCAACGCGGCGGCGGCCCGCAGGGACGTCGAGGAACACCTCGTCCCCCTACTGGTGGGCGCGGAGCTCGACTCGTTCCGCGAGCTCGCCGGGCGCGTCGACGCCTGCCGTACCGCGTCGGGGCCGCTGCACACGGCCGTGCGGTACGGCGTGACGCAGGCGGTGCTCGATGCGGTCGCGCAAAGCCGCAGGCTGACCATGGCAGAGGTCGTGCGCGACGAATACGCGACCGGCGTGGAGCTCAGGCCGGTGCCGATGTTCGCCCAGACCGGCGACGAGCGATACGCCAACGCGGAGAAGATGATCCTCAAACGGGTGGACGTCCTTCCGCACGCCCTGATCAACAATGTCGACACCAAGCTGGGACGCCGGGGCGAGCTCCTCGAGGACTACCTGCGGTGGCTGGTGGCCAGGATCGGGGAACTGCGTCCTGACAGCGCGTACACGCCCCGGCTGCACTTCGACACCTACGGCACCGTGGGCCTGGCCTTCGACGGGGACGTCGAGGCGGTCGCCGCCTATCTCGCCCGTCTGGGCGACATCGCCGCGCCGTACGAGCTGGTGGTCGAGCACCCCGTCGACGCCGGCGGCAGGGAGGCGCAGATCGAGACGTACGTCGGGCTGCGGTCGGCCCTGCGGCGGATGGGCGCTCAGGTGAAGGTCGCGGTCGACGAGTGGTGCAACACCCTTGAAGACATTGAGATGTTCGTCGGCAAGGACGCCGCCGACGTGATCCACGTCAAGACGCCGGATCTCGGCGGCGTCAACAACACCATCGAGGCGCTGTTGCTGGTCCGCGATCGTGGACTCGTGGCGTACTGCGGTGGAACGTGTAACGAGACGGACCGTTCGGCGCAGGTCAGCGCCAACATCGCCATGGCCTGCGGCGCGGGACAGGTGCTGGCCAAGCCCGGCATGGGAGTGGATGAGGGGCTCATGATCGTGGGGAATGAGATGGCGCGGGTCGCGGCCCTCGCGGCGGCGCGGGGAGAGAGGGCTCTGCCGTGACGCCGCTGGCGGATGTCCGCATCATCGCGATCGAGCAGTACGGGGCGGGGCCGTTCGGCAGCGTGCACCTGGCGGACCTGGGGGCCGAGGTCATCAAGATCGAGGATCCTTCGACCGGCGGGGACATCGGGCGGTACGTCGTCCCCGAGCAGCACGGTGAGGACAGCCTGTTCTTCGAGACGTTCAACCGCAACAAACGGAGCCTCAGCCTCGACATCTCCACGCCGGAGGGCCGCGCCGTCTTCGAGGACCTGGTGAAGGTCAGCGACGTGGTGCACTCCAACCTGCGCGGCGACGTCCCGGCCAAACTGCGGATCCGCTACGACGACCTGAAGCATCTCAACCCCGCCATCGTCTGCAGCTCGCTCAGCGGCTTCGGGATGACGGGGCCGCGCAGCGCGGAGCCCGGCTACGACTACGTGTTGCAGGGCATGGCGGGCTGGATGGACATCACCGGCGAGCCCGGGGGACCGCCCACCAAGTCCGGCCTGTCGCTGGTGGACTATTCGGGCGGGCTGGTGGCGGCGGCGTCGATCCTGGCCGCGCTGCACGCGGCGCGTCGTGACGGGATCGGCGCCGACTGTGACATCAGCCTGTTCGACACGGCGATCTCGATGTTGACCTATCCGGCCGCCTGGCAGCTCAACGGCGATTTCGAGCCCAAGAGGACGCACCACTCGGCGCATCCGTCCCTGGTCCCCTTCCAGGCGTTTCCCACCGGGGACGGCTGGCTGGTCGTCGCCTGCCCCAAGGAGAAGTTCTTCCGCCGGCTCGCCGAGGTCGTCGGTCATCCCGAGTGGCCGGACGACCCCCGGTATCAGGATTTCGCCGCCCGCAGAGAGAACTCCGAGGCCTTGCTCGCGGAGCTGGAGGCCGTGTTCGCCACGAACACGAGCGAGCACTGGCTGGGGCTCCTACGAGTGGCGGGGGTGCCGTGCGGGCCGGTCAACTCTGTGGCGCAGGCCCTGCGGGATCCGCACACCATCGCCCGCGGCATGGTGGTCGAGACCGAGCACCCCTATTTCGGGACCGTACGCCAGGTGGCGAGCCCCCTGAGAGTGGGGTCCGAAGAAGGCCGGTATCGCCGCGCTCCCCGGCGCGACGAGGACGCCGACTACGTCCTCACCAAGGTGCTCGGTTACGACGCCGACCGCATCGCGCGGCTGCGGTCGGTGCGGCCCGAGGAGGAGCGCTGACATGACCGTCCGTGAAGGATGGCAGGGCCGCTACTTCGAGGACTTCGAGGTGGGTGACGTGTACCGGCACGGACTCGGGCGCACTGTCACGCAGGCGGACAACATCTGGTTCACCCTGCTCACCCAGAACACCGCTCGCGTGCACTTCGACGCGCACTACGCCGCGCAGACCGAGTTCGGCCGCCCGCTCGTCAACTCCGCCTTCACCATCGCCCTCGTCACCGGGCAGTCCGTCACCGACGTGTCCTACAACGTGATGGCCAACCTGGGCTGGGACGAGGTGCGGCTGCCGAACCCGCTGTTCGAGGGCGACACGGTCTACTCCTCGTCCGAGGTGGTGGCGGTGCGGGAGTCGCGATCCAGGCCGGAGGTCGGGATCGTCACCGTGCGGACCACCGGCACCAACCAGCATGGGACCGTCGTCATCACCTTCAACCGGACGGTGATGGTGTACAGGCGGGGCTTCGGGCCCGCGCACGGGCCGATGACCGGCGGATGACCGCCGGTCCGGCCGGACTCGTCAGGCCGGGTCGCCGGCCGGCTTCGACAGCAGTTCGGCGACCAGGTCCTTCGGTCCGATCTCCACGAGACTCAGCGACGTCTCGGTCCGCTGCACGCCTTCGATCTGCCAGATGCGATCCATGAGCAGCTGCCGCAGATGCAAGTGATCACGTACCCGGAGCTGGGCGAGCAGGTCGATCGCGCCGGTGACGATGTCGAGCCGCTCCAGCTCCGGTATGAGCGCCAGCTTCTCGACGAGTTCCTTCTGCTGGTAGCCCTGGACGGCGGTGATGGTCAGGTAGACCGTCATCGGAAAGCCCGCGGCGCTCCAGTCCAGGCGCACGCCGTAGCCGCGGATGACGCCCAGGCGCTCCAGACGCGCGATGCGCTCCTTCACCGAAGGGGCGGACATGCCCAGCTCACGGGCCAGTGCGCGCTGCGAGCGCCTGGAGTCCTGGCTGAGCAGCACGAGTATCTGCCGGTCCACGTCGTCGAGCGGAACGGGGGGCGACTGGGGCGGCATGTCGGTCAGGTCGCGGAACGGGGCGGCCGAGGCGGTGGGCGCGGCGTCGGGCGCGGCGTCGGGCGCGGTGGTGGGAGAGGTGTTGGGCGCGGCGTTGGGCGTTGCGGCGCGGCGGCGAGGGGGCATGGCGGGAAGGCTACCTGCCCGGACGTGCGGAAAGCGCAGATCCTCCGAAGTCGTCCGTATGAGGGACGCCACACCGGGCTCCGGATGCCGGTCGCGCATGCCCGAGCAAGCGACCATTTGCACATTTAAGGGGTGATGGGTGGTGATTTTGAGGCGAATGGTTAGTATGGGGCACAGATCTCCTTACAGATGACTGCCCAGGGGATCGACTCGGCTTTCACTTCACAAGCCGAATGCGCGGACAGTGCGTGGAACCACCAGAACGGAGCGTGAGGACCGGTGCGGGTCTTCGACAGCAACTGGATGCAGATCGCCGACCATCTCCAACGCGACGATCGCATCGTGTTGCCGGTCGGTTCGACCGAGCAGCACGGGTACCTCTCGCTCGGGACGGACACGCTGCTCGCCGAGCGGGTGTCGGTGGAGGCGGCAGAGCCCCTCGGCGTGCCGGTCCTGCCGGTCCTGCCGTACGGCATGGCGCCGTACTTCACCGAATATCCGGGGACGATGAGCCTGCGCATCTCCACCTACATCGCGGTGGTGCGCGACCTGCTCGACTGCCTCGCCTCCCAGGGCTTCCGGCGGATCGCGGTGGTCAACGGCCACGGAGGCAACGCACCCGTCGCCGGCCTCATCCGTGAATGGATCTCCGAGCCCCGGCTCGACCGGGTGGAGGTCCTGTTCCACAGCTGGTACAACGCGCCGCGGACGGCCGAGGCCGCGAGCCGCTTCGACGACGACCAGTACCACGGCTCCTGGCTGGAGAACTTCCCCTGGACCAGGGTCGCCGGCGTGGAGATCCCCGACGGCGCCGCCCCCGTCCTGCCCAGGTCGCTGGTGAACAACCTGAGCGCGAAAGAGATGAAGGAGCTCTCGCCTGACGGGAGCCTCGGCGGGGCCTACCAGCGCAGTGACGAGGACATGCAGGCCGTGTGGGACGCCGGCGTGGCCGAGGTCCGCGAACTGCTTGAGAACGGATGGATCAACAAGTGAGTGCAGGAAAGGACAGGGTCGCCGTCGTCACCGGCACGGCCCACGGGATCGGGGCGGCCATCGTGGCCGCCCTCGAGGCGGACGGCGTCCGGGTGCACGGCGTCGACAAGGACATCGCCGACCTGACCGACTCGTCCGCGGTGAACGCCTTCTTCGGGGAGGTCGGTGACGTCGACATCCTGGTGAACAACGCCGGCGGGGTCGTCGGCCAGGTGCACCACCCGATCGAGGAGATCACCGACGACGACTGGGCCGCCGTGGTCGCGGCCAACCTGACCAGCACCTTCCTGTGCACGCGGGCGGTCGCGCCGGGCATGAAGCAGCGCGGCTGGGGCCGCATCGTCAACATCTCCTCCGGCGCCGGACGCAGCGTCAGCCTCACCGGCATCCAGGCCTACGCCAGCTCCAAGGCCGGGCAGATCGGCTTCACCCGCCAGATGGCCCACGAGCTCGGCCGGTTCGGCGTCACGGTGAACTGCATCGCGCCGGGGTTCGTGCTGTCCAACCCCACGACGATCAAGCAGTGGGAGAGCTACGGCGAGGAGGGGCAGGCCGCGCTCGTCGACGGCATCGCCGTACGGCGGCTCGGCAGGCCCGAGGACATCGCCCACGGCGTGCGGTTCTTCGTGTCCGAGGAATCGTCCTGGATAACCGGTCAGACAATCTCGATTGATGGTGGACATGCTCTCTTTTGATGCGACCGACGCCGAGTACATCGACGAACTGGCCGCCTACGTCGCGGTCCCGAGCGTGAGCCGGGACGCCACCCAGGAAACCATGCGCGCCGCGGCCGAATGGCTCGCCGCACAGTTGTCGTTCGCCGGAGGCCGCGTCGTCGAGACCGAGGGTCACCCCGCGGTGCGGGGCGACTGGCTGGGCGCGCCGGGCGCGCCGACCATCCTGGTCTACGGCCACTACGACGTGCAGCCGACGGGCGATCTCGCCGAGTGGCACACCGAGCCGTTCGAGCTCACCGTGGACGGCGACGTGATCCGCGGCCGCGGTGTCACCGACGACAAGGGCCCGGTGTTCATCGTGCTCAAGGTGGCGCAGGCGTTCGTCGAGCAGGAGGGCGCGCTGCCGCTGAACGTCAAGTTCCTCTTCGAAGGCGAGGAGGAGATCGGCAGCCCCCATCTGCCTGCCTACCTGCGCGAGCACGCCGACGAACTCGCGGCCGACCTGGTGATCTCCGCCGACGGAGCCATGTGGCGGCCCAGCGAGCCCTCGCTGTCGATCGCGTCCAAGGGCCTGGTGACTCTGGACGTCGAGGTCACCGGTGCCGACGGCGACCTGCACTCCGGGCGGTTCGGCGGCACCGTCGCCAACCCGGTGCACGCGCTGTCGGAGATCCTGGCCGGCCTGCACACCACCGACGGCCGGGTCGCGGTCGACGGCTTCTACGACGGCATCCCCGAGCTGACCGACGAGCGCCGCGCCGCCATCGCGGCGGTGCCCTTCGACGAGGACGGCTATCGCGATGGCCTAGGCCTGGACGAGGTCTTCGGCGAAGCCGGCTACAACACCCTGGAACGGCTGTGGGAGCGTCCGACGCTCGAGATCAACGGCGTCAAGGCCGGCGGCAAGTACACGGTCATTCCGCACGTCGCGACCGGTCACATCTCCTGCCGTCTCGTGCCGGGCCAGCGCCCGGAACGGGTGCTCCAGGCGATCACCGACCACGTGCTCGCCCAGAAGATCCCCGGTGTGCGCGTCACCGTCCGGCCCGACGAGGGCGGGGTTCCCGCGTACACGATCCCCGCCGACCACCCGGCGATCCGCGCCGCCACCGAGGCCCTCGCGCACGTCTACCCCGGCCAGGAGGTTCTGCTGGCGGTCATCGCGGGGACGCTGCCCGCCACCGCGCTGTTCGAGGAGGTGCTCGGCGCGAAGACCCTGTTCTTCTCCTTCTCCACGGCGGACGAGAACCTGCACGCGCCGAACGAGTTCCTGCGGATCTCCCGGCTGCGCGAGGGCATGCGCGCCTGGGAACACCTGTGGCGCCTGCTCGCCGACGGCCCGCACCGGCTGGCTCCCGTCATCCGGGACGGATCGGCGTGATGTACCAGTCGTACGGCTATCTCACGCCGGGCGTCGACCTCCCCGCCTTCGACCTGGCCCCCGAGTTCGGCCGCGTGCCGCCGTACGACGGCGGGCTGAGCGAGCCGGACCGGGAACGGGCCGAGCGGCTGCTGCGCGACACCATCGTGATCAGCCTGCACGACCATCCCGTACGGTTCCCCGCGGACATGCGGCAGACGCCGGACTACAACCGCACGGGACGCCAGCACACCGCGTTCGCCGGACTCCTCGCGTCGGGCATGACCGTCGTGTTCGACAACATGATGGACGGCACGGCCTGCGTCACCGGCAACGCCCCGTGGCGCTGGCTCGACATCGTCACCGACCTGGGCATGCGCCAGGCAGACATCGCCCACCAGAGCGACGTCATCGTGATCCGCACGATGGACGACATCGAATACGCCCACCGGGCGGGCAAGGTGGGGCTGCTGTTCGGCCTGGAGGCGGCCACGCCGATCGAGAACGAGATCGACCGGCTCGACGTGCTCTACGGTCTCGGGCTCCGGCAGATCGGCATCGCCTACTCCGACGCGAACGCGCTCGGCAGCGGGCTGAACGAGACCACCGACGGCGGCCTGACCGACTTCGGCAGACGCGCGGTCGCCAGGATGAACAAGCTGGGCCTGGCCATCGACATCTCGCATTCCTCCGATCGGACCGGCATGGACGTCTGCGCGGTCAGCGAGCGTCCCGTGTTCATGACGCACGCCGGAGCCCGTGCGGTCTGGAACACGCCCCGGATGAAGCCGGACGACGTCCTTCGGGCCGTGGCCGAGACGGGTGGCGTCATCGGGATGTCCGCGGCACCGCACACGACGTTGTCCGAGGCACACCCCCGGCACACCATCCTGTCGGTGATGGACCACTTCCGGTACTGCCTCGATCTGGTCGGGATCGAGCACGTCGCGTTCGGCCCCGACACGTTGTACGGCGACCACGTCGGCCTGCACACCGTCTTCGGGCACCTGCTCAAGGTGGGGACGGCCGCCCCCGGGGGTCCCTCCTTCGAAAAGGTGGAGTTCGTGGACGGTCTCGAGAACCCGACCGAGAACTTCGGCAACATCTGCGGATGGCTGGTGCAAGAGGGGTTCTCCGACAGCGAGATCGCCGCCGTATTGGGCGGCAACATCCTCCGAGCGCTCCAGCGGATCTGGGCCTAGGCATGGCCTGTCCCACCGATTTCGCCATTCATCCCTCAGGAATCTCAGGAACCCGGCCGACAGGAAAGAAGACCAGTGGCCACTGACAACCAGCCCTCGGCCCAGGCGAGCGCCGAGCCGAACGACCAGCTCGCCCAGCTCAGCGCGGAGTTCTTCGAGGTGAAGCACACCGCCGACCCGTTCAGCGCCACCCTGCTGGGCGTCTCGGGTTTCGACGGCCTGGTGCCCGACCCCAGCCGTAAGGGCTCCGCCGCCGAAGCCGCGAAGATCGCCGACATCGAACGGCGGCTGCATGACATCGATCCCGCCGGCCTGAACGGGACGGACCGCATCAACCACGCGGTGCTCGGCCGGCTCGCCTGGGGCGTACGGTCCGACCTCGAGCACGGGCTGTGGGAGACCGGAGCCTCCGCGGACGGATACTCGTCGCCGCAGGCGATGATGTTCATGTCGGTTCCCGCCGCGTCCATCACCGACGCGGCGGCGGCCGACCGGTACCTCCAGCGGCTGGCCGCCCTGCCCGCGTTCCTCGACGCGATCCTCGACCGCTACCGGGAGGCCAAGGCGGACGGGCGGATCCCCACCCGCGTCGGCGTCGGCCAGGCCATGGACCAGCTCAGCGGGCACCTCGCGCTGAGCCTGGCCGACGACACCCTGCTCAGCCCGCGCCTGCCCGACGGCGTCGACCACCAGCGGATCAGGGCCCGCGCGTCCGAAATCGTCGAGGGGTCCGTCCGCCCGGCCATGCGGCGCCTGCTCGCCGGCCTCGAGGACGAGCTGCTGCCGGTGGCCCGGCCCGACGACCGGGTGGGCATCCGCTTCGTCCCCGGAGGCGAGGAAGGCTACCGCGACGCGGTGCGGCGGCACACCACCACCGATCTCAGCCCGGACGAGATCCACCAGATAGGCCTGGACTGCCTTGCCGAACTGCGGCAGGAATGGGCCGAGCTGGGCGGCCGGGCGCTCGGCACGAGCGACGTGGGGGAGGTCCTCTCCCGGCTGCGGGACGACCGTTCGCTGCGGTTCGCCACAGCCGCGCAGATCGTCGACACCGTCGCCGACGCGCTTCGCCGCGCGGAGGAGGTCCGCGACGAGTGGTTCCCGGCGTACGACATCGCCGACTGCGTCATCGAGGAGATCAACCCGATCGAGGCGGGCAACGCCGCGCTCGCGCACTACCGGCCGCCGGCCGGCGACGGCTCCCGCCCCGGCGCCCACTGCGTGCTCACGACCGACCCGCAGGAGCGGTTCGTCTACGAATACGAGGCGCTGGCCTTCCACGAGAGCACACCGGGCCACCATCTGCAGATCGCCTCGGCGCAGACCCTGACGGATCTGCCGGAGTACCGCCGCTTCCTGGACGCCGAGGTGTGCGGGTACGTCGAGGGCTGGGGCCTGTACAGCGAACGGCTGGCCGACGAGATGGGCCTGTACACCTCCGATCTCGCCCGGCTGGGGATGCTCTCGTTCGACGCGCTGCGGGCCTGCCGGCTGGTGGTCGACACCGGCATGCACCACCTGGGCTGGTCGCGGCAGCAGGCCATGGATTTCATGTGGGACAACACCGCGACCACACGCGCCAACGTCCGCAACGAGATCGACCGGTACATCGCCTGGCCCGGCCAGGCACTGGCGTACATGATCGGCCGCAGGGAGATCCGCCGCCTGCGCGCCCTGGCCGAGGACCGGCTCGGATCCCGGTTCGACATCCGCGCCTTCCACGGGACGGTGCTCGGCAACGGCGCGGTCCCGCTCGGCGTGCTCGACCAGATCGTGGCCGCCTGGATCGACGTCGTGGCGGCCTGACCCGGCGCCCATCGGCAAGGAGTGAACATGTTCGTGGAAATCAACGGAGCGCGGCTCAACGTCGAGGTCCTCGGCGAGGAGGGCGCCCCGGTGCTGATCGCGCACCACGGCGGCGGGGGAATCGGCTCGCTGGCGGAGCCGAAGGCGACCTTCGGCCCGCTCGCCGACCTGTTCCGTGTGATCGTGTTCGACGCCCGGGGATGCGGCCTGAGCGAGGGCGTCCCGCCCTATTCACACGCCCAGTGGGCCGCCGACGTCGACGCGTTGCGCGAGTGGGCGGGCGCCGAGCAGATCGTGATCGCGGGCGGCTCCTACGGCGGGTTCATCGCCATGGAATACGCGATCGCCTATCCCGGCCGGGTGCGCGCGATGATCCTGCGGGACACCTCGCCGGACCGCACCAACCTGGAGATCGCCCACCAGAACGCGCGCCTGCAGACCCGGGTGGAGCTCAACTGGGAGAACTACGACCGGTACTGGAGCGGCAACATCCGCGACGACGAGGACCTGAAGGCCCGCTGGGCCGAGCTGATCCCGCTGTACGACTACGAGTACGACCCGGTGAAGGCGGCGGCCCGGGTCGAGGCCGGCATCTACCGCCATGAGGCGCACAACTGGTGTTTCCAGCACAACGCCCCCGTCTATGACGTCAAGCCGCAGCTTCCCTCCGTCACCTGCCCGACCCTGGTCACCGTCGGGCGCGCCGACTGGGTGACCCCGGTGTCGTCGGCGGAGACGATCGCCTCGCTCATCCCGAACTCCAGGCTCGTCGTCTTCGAGAAGTCCGGCCACTCACCACAGATCGAGGAGGCGGAGCTGTTCCAGAAGACGATGCGCGACTTCCTCGCCGAGGCCCTGCCGGATCTCGAGGCGTCCCGATGATCACACGGCGGGACCTGCACATCCCCGACCTCGAGCTCGAGATTCCGTACTTCGAGATCCAGGGGCGGGGCGACGGGCCGCGGCTCACCGTGTTGTCCGGCGTCCACGGCGCCGAGTACGCCTCGATCGCGGCCGTCCGCGAATTCGTGCGGGACCTCGACACGGCCGCCGTCTCCGGGCGGATCGTCGTCGTTCCGGTGGTGAACGTGCCGGGGTTCTGGGCAAGGACGCCGTTCGTCGTCCCGGCGGACGGCAAGAACCTGAACCGGAGCTTTCCCGGCGACCCCCACGGCACTTTCACCGAGGTGCTCGCCCACCACGTGTTCAGCACGTTCATCGTCGGCTCCGACTACCTGGTCGACATGCACGCCGGCGACGTGCCCGAGTCGCTCGAGCCGTTCACGATCTACGAGGAGTCTCCGGTCGAGGCGGCCTCCTTGGATCTCGCCGTGGCCTACGGCGCCGGGCACATCGTCCGGCAGGCCGCGGTGGAACGGACCGTCGCGGGCAGCACATGCGCGGCCGCGGCGGACGCCGGCATCCCGGCGATCATCGCGGAATCCGGTCAGAACGGCCTGCTCGACCGGGCGGCGATCGACAGGCACCTCGCCGGGCTGACCAACATCGCCAGGTCCATCGGAGTGCTGGACGGTGAGCCGTGGCCGGCGCGCGACGCTCGCCGTCACGAGGGCTGGCACTGGCTGCGCACCGACCGGGCCGGTTGGTGGCAGCCTGCCGTGACAGTCGGGGAACATGTGCCGGCCGGCGGGCTGCTCGGAACCGTGAGCGACGTCTGGGGTGAGGTGTTCGCCGAGGTGCGCGCGCCCGAGGCGGGCACGCCGCTGTTCCTGACGAGCAGCCCGGCGGTCTCCGCCGACGGCCTGCTGCTCGGCCTCGCCCGGGACGTGGAACGGTCATGAGGGCACGGTCCTGGCTGTTCACGCCCGGCGACCGCCAGGACCGGTTCGCCAAGGCCGCGGCGAGCGGCGCCGACGTCGGCATCCTCGACCTCGAAGACGCCGTGGCGCCGGAGCACAAGCCTGCCGCTCGGGCGGCCGTAGCCGAAGCGCTGATCCGGCACCGGGCCTACGTGCGGATCAACGGCGCGGACACCCCATGGCACGACGACGACCTCGCCGCGATCGCCGACCGGCCCGGACTGCTGGGCGTCATGGTGCCCAAGGCCGAGACCCCGAACGCGCTGGATGCGATCGCGGGGCCGGTGGTCGCCCTGGTGGAAACCGCCGCCGGGCTGGAGAACGCGTCCCTCATCGCCGCCCACCCGAACGTGGTACGGCTGGCTTTCGGCAACGTCGACTTCGGCCTCGACATCGGCGCCGCCGACGAGGAGTTCGTCTACGCCCGTTCTCGTCTGGTGGTGGTGTCACGCGCGCAGGGGATCGCCGTGCCGATCGACGGGGTGACCACCGACCTCGACGACCCGGCCCAGGCGGCCGCCGACGCCCGGCGTGCCCGCAGGCTGGGCTTCGGTGGCAAGCTCTGCCTCCACCCCCGCCAGATCGCCCCGGTCAACCAGGCGTTCACCCCCACGGCGGCCGAGCTCGCCTGGGCCCGCCGGGTAGTGGAGAAGGCCGACGAGAGAGGCGTCATCCGCGTCGACGGCCAGATGATCGACAAACCCCGCCTTGAGCTGGCCCGGCGTCTGCTCGACGAGTCGTGAACAGGCTGGAAGTTCCAGGCGGAGGCGTCGCGTACCGGGGAGCGGGGAGGCTCCGGTAGGGCCTGCCTGCCTGGAAGAACGGGCGTTGGCCGTATAGACGGGCAACCCGGGTGCGGCGATCGTGGGTGGTGTAACGGGTTCGTAGGGAAAGGGGAGGGCATCATGTGCGTCCACCGGCCTCGATGCCCCGCGGCGAACGCCACCGACCATATGGCCGCCTGCGTCGTGTCCGCCCATCCGGAGCAAGGGTGGAGTCTCCTCTGCAACGGCGTGGTGCTCTTCGACGACAGCGGCGAACTGTTCCCCGACGGGCATGCCCTCGCGCCACGAGAGCGGCTCTCCTCCGCTGCCTGACCGGGTGAGGGGATGCACCGATCTGCCGAACGCGCGGCCGTCTACCTCGACACCATGGACCACTCTGCGATGCGCCATGAGGGATTCGAACCCCCGACCGTCGGATTAGTCCCCCTATCCCTGCGGTGACGCCGCGCAGGCGTGAAAATGGGGTCGGGTTGCCCGCCGACGTCGGTGTCTTCTTGGGATCTGGAGCCCGTGGATTAGTCTGACGCCGGGGCCCGACCTGGAAGGGTCACGCACTGTTGCTTCGAGCACGCCGGTCAGAATTTCGGTTCCCGACCGAGGCCCCCGGGCATCCCTCCACCTACCCCCCGACAGGTGATGGAGGACGGTTCGCGTGGCGATGCGAGAGCCTCATGAAATCCCCGATGAGGAACACGAGCAGGTCTTCCAGCGGGTCTGCGCGATCGATGTGGCCAAGGACTCCGGCAAGGTGTGCATGCGCGTGCCGCACGAGTCCAGGCCGGGCCGGCGCCTGAGCAAGGTGTGGGACGTTGACGCCACGTTCAACGCGGTTACCGAACTCGCCGATCATCTGGTGTGCCAGGGGATCGAGATGGTCACGGTCGAGTCGACTTCCGACTGTTGGCGGATTTGGTTCTATCTGCTGGAAGCGCGCGGCCTGAAGGTCCAGTTGGTCAATGCCCGGGATGTTAAGAACGTCCCCGGCCGCCCGAAGACGGACAAGTTGGACAGCGTCTGGTTGGCCAAGCTGACGGAGAAAGGGCTGCTGCGGCCCTCGTTCGTGCCGCCAAAGGAGATTCGTACGCTGCGGGACTACACCCGGATGCGGGTGGATCTGACTCAAGAGCGGACTCGGCATTGGCAGCGGCTGGAAAAGCTGCTGGAGGACTCGCTGATCAAGGTGTCGTCGGTGGCGAGCAAGCTGGATACCGTTTCGGCCCGGGACATGGTCGAAGCGCTGATCGCGGGGGAACGCAACCTCCGGGTGCTCGCCGATCTGGCCCGCGGCAAGATGAAGGCCAAGAACGCCGCCCTGATCGAGGCGTTGACCGGCCAGTTCGACGACCACCACGCTGAACTCGCCCGGATGCTGCTGGACCAGATCGACGGCCTCACCAGGCAGATCGATCAGCTGACCGTCCGGGTCGAGCAGGTGCTCTCAGCCCTTCCCGCCGCTCAGGCTCCCCGGGACGGAGACGGTCACGGCTGTGACTGCGGCTCCGATGAGTGTGACCACTGCCAGATGGCCCACATCCTGCTCCCGGCGTTGGAGCGGCTGGATGAGATCCCCGGTATCGCTCCGCACATCGCCCAGGTGATCATCGCGGAGGTTGGACTGGATATGAGTCGGTTCCCCACCGCAGGACATCTGGTGTCTTGGACCAAGCTCTGCCCTCGCACCATCCAGTCAGGGGCCAAGAGCAGATCTGGTCAGGCGGGAAAGGGCAACCCGTACTTGAAGGGTGTGCTGGGAAACGCGGCTGCCGCTGCGGCCAAGAGCGACACCTTTCTGGGCGAGCGCTACCGGCGGATCGTCAAACGTCGCGGCAAGCTCAAAGCCCTGGTGGCCATCGCCCGGTCCATCCTCGTCATTGTCTGGCATCTGCTCGCCGATCCCAGCACCCGCTTCAGTGACCTGGGCGTCGACTACTACGCCAACCGCATCGACAAGGGGAAGAAGGCCCGCAACCACATCCGGCAGCTGGAAGCGCTCGGCTTCACTGTCGCCCTCACTCAAGCCGTCTGACCAATACCGGCCCTGACCAGCCCCAGCCCGCAATCACTGGCTGGGGTTCGCTGCCGCCTGCCTAGCTGAAGTGGATCATTTTCCGGTCAGAAGTGGATTAGTTTCCTCCAGCTCTACATAGCCTCTGACCTGCTGAACGGGGCGTCGGGGAACGGCCGAAGACGGAGATCATCCCGCGTATATCCCGCACGCCTATTGGTCGGCTCTGGAGCGCCTGGCGCGTTCTCGCAGTCGACGTAGGCGGCGGTCGTACTGCCCCGCATATGACCTCGTGGCCTTGTCGACCAAACGGATCAGCGGGTCCGAGAAGTGCTCATAGAGTTCAACCTCGAACGGGTCGCTGTCGTAATCGATCAGCCGGGCCAGCGTCTTACGGTCCTGTTCGATAGAGCCACGACGCCGAACACGGTCGCGCCACCTTTCTGCGCTCACCTGGGCCTCGTCCACGCCCCTACCGTAGTCGTCATAGCGGACGATGCGGAGAGTGTGTGGAACCGAGCTATCAGCTTGGGAAGTCTTTCAACATCATGCGGTCTGAGCTGCGAAAACGCTGATCTGCGTGTATGCGGGTCGAGTGACCGTGAGTCCCCGTGATTCCCCGCTGCTTGCCGACCGTACGGGCACGCAACGGGCACGGTGCAGGCTCCGGTGATCTCCTTTGCGTGCCTCCACTACTGAGGGAGCGCGGTCTGTTCACGGTGGGTCCTGAAGCCGAAGAAGTGCAGACCGTCCACCGCTCTGTCGTCAGCTACCTCTTCTGCGGTCCACAGATGATCGGAGTAGTCGTCCATCGCGATGCCGCCCTGCGCGAGCAGTGCCAACGTTAGATGGCGCACCTCGGCCGTCCCGTCGACTCGGCCCGAGACCTCGACTTCAAGCATCCATTCAGGTCGCCGGCCGCAGGCCCGAGTAAGACTCCTTACCGTCTGCGGCTCCCAGTCCAGGTACAGGTCCTCAGTTATCAGCCATACGTACAGACATCCGTCCACGAACCACGGATGCCTCCGACCGGGAGACCGTTCGTCAAGCAGAGCAACGACGGCAGCCTGCTCGACATCGGGGAAGACGAAGATGCTACGCACACCCAGAGAGTCGCATACGACAGGCGAGCCCACGCGTCAGCGGTAGTTCGTGAACTGCCACGGTGGTGTGGCTGACCAGCATTGAAGCGCCGATGGTGCCTCTGACCTGCGGGTTTGGCATCTCGGCGCTTCTCGTCATTACGCGGCCGATCACGCTGTCATGTGCCCTGGATGTGCCCTCGGTCGGGCGCCATGGCCGACAAGCCCATCGGCTGTAACTTCTTGCTCCCAAAGCACTGGTCATGGCTCTTGGGGCTGGCGTTTGTCCAGGTGAAGTCACATGTTCAGTGCATGGATGTGCACTGAAGGGCTGGGCTAAGCATCCCTGATGTCACTCAGTTTGGCACTCACCCGGCACGCACCGTCGGCGGCTTCTCGGCTGTAGGCACCTGCCAACGGCCCTGGGTGGCACGGCGGCCGGTTATTGCTCTGAGTACTCTTCGAGTGGCGGCGATCACCAGGACGGCTTCATGAACAGGCTTACAGTGCAGAGCGGCAGCGAGGATTTCGTTTGCCTCTTCATTGAACCGTACGGCGAGGACTTCTGGTTGAAGCCCGGTGACGAATTCACCGTTGTTCCGGCTGAGGACACGTCGGATCCTCAGTTCACGGTGGTTGCCGCCACTGACCGCATGGTGGTGTGGATCTTCGAAAGTGGCGACCCAGAGAAGGTAATCGTCGACTATACGATCGTCGACAGCAACGGCACCGCGTTGAAGTGCGGCCATCAGCAGCCTGCTGACTAGGGACCTGGGGGCTCATGTCCCTGACCTGGGCCGTGGTTGGAGCGGGTGACGGGAATCGAACCCGCGCTGTCAGCTTGGGAAGTCGCTACGCGATGGGGCTGCTGACGTCGGAGAACCCTGACCTGTGGGGGAGCGGGGTGAGCAGCCACGACTTCCTATGAGTCCCTCTTGGTCTCCTCTCTGACGGGCACGCAACGGGCACGGGGGCATGGCTTCTGCTTCCTCGCTGCATACCTGTGCTCGTATGGCCGGGCCGAGGAAGGAATGTCCCCACACGGTCCCACGCCGGCTCGGCCGAGCTAGACCCTGGCGTGGATGTGCTCGCGCTGTGTTTCGCCGTGTGACAGCGGTCTCAGAGTTTGTACAGCTTGTTGAACGGTGTAGTGATTCGTTCCTGCCGCGATCCGAAATCGACGAGCACGGCGATCTCGTCTTCTACAGCGATGACGACGCCGAGACCATACCGATCATGGGTCACTTGGTCGTTCACGCTGAACCGCTCGGCAGTCGGGGCGGGGGGCGGGGGCTTGAAGGGACTTGTGGGCAGGTGGCGACGGGGCGCGCCGCTGGGTGGCTTCATCCCCTTAAGTATGTGCCGCCTGTGAGAACGCTCGCGACGGGAGATGGAGATGGCCCTAAAAATGATCAAGGTCCGAGTTTGGATTAGCGCCCTGACCTGGGCTTTCGTCACCGTATCCCCGGAATCCCGCAAGGCTCCCGGGGAAGATCGAGCGGCCGGTCAGACAGTGCTGCGAGGCGGGGTTGGGGTGCCGTACAGGCGCTTGGCGTAGGAGGCGTAGACGCGGGGGCTGTATTTCTCGGCCAGTGGCAGGATGCGCTCCTCCTCCAGAGCCGTGTGCTCCACGAGCGCCGAGTTGAGACGTTCGAGGGCGCCGGCAAGCCCGTCACGGTGGCGGACCGCCGCGGTGCCGCACCAGGGATCGAGTTCCTTCTTGATCCCCTGGTTCGCCTCGTCGATGGCCTCGTGCTGCCCTTCCATCACATGTACGACGGCGGCGACGTCGTCCGACCCGCGGTCGAGGAGTTTCGGCCACAGCAGCGCGTCCTCGGCCGCGTGATGGCCATGGAGGACGCCGGAGATGAACTCGATGTGATCGGCGACCTGGCCGGCCCGGTTCACATCGCTCTCACCGACGCCGCGGACCACATCCACCGTCAGGCCGAATTCTCTGCGCATAAGAATGTGCGCCATATACATGTCGCGTATGTCGGCCATACGCTCTTGCTCTACCGCCACGTCTGGCCGGCTTGCCATAGCTGAGCGCGCGCCCGCCGTTCCGGCTGGAAGGCGGGCGCTTTGCCGATCAGGTCACGTCTGGTCGGCGTACCAGACGTTGGTGCATTGAAGAGCCCCGTTGTGGCGAAGGCAAACCCGTACGGGGGTGTGCCAGTTGTTGATCGTGGGGGAATGAACGGTGTTTCCCGTCGCGTAGACCGTTCTCTGGCAATACTCCCAGCTTCCGATCTGCTCCGTGAACCACCACTTCTTCGTGGTGTTGCGCTTGTCGGAGTCGGTGGCCCGGTCGATCGAGACGATGTCTCCGGCGGAGGCGTTCTCCACTCTGGCGTAGGACTGGTTGAACGCGCCACCGTTCATCAGCCGGACGGTCTTTCCGTGGAGCTTGGCGGGATAGGCGATATCACGACCATTCCAGCGGGAGCTGCCCGAACTGTAGAGCACTTCTTTGTAGACGTCGGGAAAAGACGCATTGCAGGCCGATGAGTCGGCCCTTGCGGTTGATCCGAACCCCGTCATGAAACCTGTTACAAGGATGGAGACCGACGCAATTCGAGTTAGCGTCCTCTTCAACCCATTTCCCCCTTATGGCTTGATTGCATGATCTGCCCCGCATGAAGTAGATCATGTGCATCTATTGCGTGCAAGGCTTGATAAGCGCGTAAATGCCTCATGTGCCGTAGGAGTTGCGCGGCTGTCGCCGGCTCCCGGTCGGCTTTGCGTGCATGAACCTGATCGGGTTCTCGTCCGACTGTGCAGGGTGACGGGAGGACGAGATGACCGACGAATTGCTGGTCGTGCGCGCCCAATTAGGCGAGCGGGCGGCACTGGCCGAGCTGGTGGCCCGATGGCGGATGCCGGTGTGGACGTACGTGCGGCGAATGCTGGACGCCGAGCGGGCCGACGACGTGTCCCAGGAGGTCTGGCTGGCCGTGCTGCGTGGCCTGCCCCGGCTGCGCGAGCCCGACCGGTTCGCACCCTGGCTGTTCACCATCGCCCGCCGTTCGGTGACCGACCGTCTGCGCGGCCAGTACGCCTTCCGGCAGGAGGACCTCGTCGGCGACGTCGTCGTCGAGGACCCGGTGGAGTCCTTGGTGGACCGCGCCGAGCTGGTGAGCCTCCTGTCGGAGCTGCCGGTGCTGGAGCGGGAGGTCCTCGTCCTGTTCTACCTGGAGGACCTGCCGGTTGAGGACTGCGCGCGGATCTGCCGGATCCCCGCCGGCACGGTCAAATCCCGGCTCAACCGGGCCCGTCGCCTGCTGCGTGAGCACCTGGAGAAGAAGGGATACCGGCCATGATCGAGGAGGAACCGCGTCTGTCGGCGCAGGAAATGATCGATCGGCTCGAGCCGTCGCTGTCCCTGAAGAGACGGGTTCGGGCGGTGGCGGCGCTGCTGGCAGGGCTGGCCGGTGCGGTCTTCGTGTCTGCGCTGTGGTGGAGCGAGCCCGACCCCTTGCCTGGCCGTACTCAGCTGGTCTTCGCCCTGCTCACCGTGTGCTGCCTGGCCTGGGCGGGATACGGCGGGTGGTTGCTGACGCGGCGGGTGCCCCTGTTCGCCACCGACCGGGTGATCGCCGCCTGGATGGGCCTTGCCGCCTCGGCCGCGACGACCACGGCCCTGGCCGCCGTCGCCGTGCAGCGCGGCACCGGCCTGGTCCCGGCTCTGGCGGTCGGAGGCCTGTTCGTCGCCGTGGCGCTGGTGCTGGCCGTACGGGCTCATGCGCGTCGGCGGGCGCTGCTGCGCCGCGTACGCGAGCTGACCGGCAGAGAGGAGAAGTGAAGAACAGGGCGGGCCGCCGATGGCGGCCCGCCCTTCCGTGCGATCG
This sequence comes from Planotetraspora thailandica, assembly GCF_016863335.1. Taxonomy (GTDB): domain Bacteria; phylum Actinomycetota; class Actinomycetes; order Streptosporangiales; family Streptosporangiaceae; genus Planotetraspora; species Planotetraspora thailandica. Next base: position 147,079 of record NZ_BOOR01000031.1, on the reverse strand, counting down.
AGATCAGGCGTTCGCCGAGCGGAACTCGCCCGCTCCGCCGACGAGCGGCAGCATGACCGTGCTCTTCGTCGTGTCGAGGTTCAGCGTCGCGCCGGGGGTGGGCCGGATGGTGTACTCGTAGTCGCTCGACAGCAGCACGATGCCGATGCGGTGGCCCGCAGGGAACACGTAGTCATGCGGCTGCATGTCGAAGTCGAGGCGGTACTCGCTGCCCGGCTTGACCGGGGTGGTCTTCCAGATCGACTTGCGGTTCTGCGGATCCGTCCAGCCCCGCGTGATGATCTTGGCCTTGCCGTTCTGGTCGTAGTCCACGAGCAGCGCCGTGACGTTCGCGGCCGGCTGGCCGAACGACATCCGCAGCGATACCAGCGGCGTGCCGCTGAGCCTGACCGCACCGGACAGCGTCCCCGACTTGTAGGCCAGACGGTTGGGAGACGTCGCCGCGTCGGCGAGAGTCTGTGCCGTCTTCGTCGCGTCGTCGACGATCGTCTCGGTCACGGGCTTGCCCTGGCGGGTCTTGTCGTGGGTGAGGACGCCGGCGGCCCCGTTCGTGCCGGGCGCCAGGTTGAGCTCGGTGTCCGCCGCGGCCGGGTCGGGCCACTCGGGGTATTCCACCAGGCTCCTGTCCTCACGCTGGATCAGGGCTCGGGGGTCGTTCTCCACGCCGTTCTTGTAATCCCACAGGTAGCGGGTGAACCAGCGGTTGAGCACGTCGACGCTGGGGGAGCCGCCGTGCCCGCCCTGGTGCAGGTAGATCTTGTGCGGCACGCCGCGCGCCTTGAGCGCTTCGTACCACTGCGCGGCGTGCTTGGTCTTGACGTTCCAGTCGTTGAGCCCGTGCGCGACCAGCACCGCGGCATGGACCTTGCCGACGTCGTTCATGTAGTTGCGCTCGTCCCAGAAGGCGTTGTAGTCGCCGGTGACCCGGTCCTGCGCCTTCGCGAGCTCCTCGATGACGCTTCGGCAGATCTCCTTGTCCGCACGGGTGTAGACGTACTCCGCGAGCACATCGGTGTCCTCGCCCTGGTAGCCGCCGGCGGCGACGACGGCGCCGTTCGCGCGGTAGTAGTCGTACCAGCTCGAGATCGCCGAGATCGGCACGATGGCCTCGAGCCCCTGGACGCCGGTGCTCGCGACCGCGTTGGGCAGGGTGCCGTTGTACGAGGTGCCGATCATGCCGACCTTGCCGGTCGTCCAGGTCGCCTTGACCTCCGCGCCGGTGGCGTCGTAGGCCTTCGCGCGGCCGTTCAGCCAGTCGACGACGGACTTCGCACCAATGGTCTCGTTGCGCCCGCCGGTGGTCGGGCAGCCGTCGGACTTGCCGCTGCCCAGCGACTCGGCGTGGACCACCGCGAAACCGCGGGGCAGCCAGTTGGACTCGTGGCTGGTGCTGATGGCGGGCTGCGGGCCGGTGGCCGCAGCGGACGCGGCGACGCCGGCCCCTTCTGCGGTCGCGGCGGCCAGCCGCTCGTCGGACGCCGGGTCCAGCACCGCACCGCCGCGGTTCTGCCAGCCCTTGCCCGGGCGCAGAGCCTCGTAGAGCTCGTGGTCGACGTCGTGGTTCGTGATCGGGTTGCCGCCTGCGTAGTAGGGGCTGACCTCGTAGACGACGGGCGACTTCAGACCGTCCGTCTCGGTCTCCCGGAGCCGGGTGACCTCGGCGTGCACCCGGTCGTTCCGTCCGTCGCCGTCACTGTCGATCGGGGTCTGGACCCATACTTCCTGGCGGATCCAGTCGTTCCTGTTCGTCGAGAACACCGGCTGGGCCATGCCGTTCTGGAAGACCGGCCCGACGGGGGCGGCCGCGGCGGCGGGGGCCGAGGTCACGATCACTCCCGTAAGGACCGTGATGACGGCGAGACCCAGCGCCGCGGCGCCACGACGTGCTGATCCAGGACTACGAAGGGCGGTCGGAGCCAGAGGGCCCGTCACCCGGCGCGGTAAGGACATCGGCAAACTTCCCTAGCGATCAGGCGCCCGGGACCGGAGAAAAGGGCCTCGAGCGGATAAAGGGACCGTAAAGGCGGCTCGCTCGAGGCTATGAGTTAGATACGCCGAATGTCTTCGTACGACCGTTCTCTATTGATCGTGGCGTTTTCTACAAATGTCTTAAACCGGGTCGACATGCCTCCATGGGCAGGACAAGCGTGTGCGCACATCTTTTGTCAGGCAACTTATGGAGTGGTCAACACACTGCCGTAGAATCGGTCGCATGTCCGTCGTCACAGACCCATACGAGCCGCCGGCCGGACGCCGGCGCGGTTCCAACTTCGGCTGGTCTCTCGGCATGGTGCTGCGCCGCTGGCACGAGTACGTCGAGGAAGTGCTGAAGGACCTTCCGCACGGCAGCCGCGGGTACCACATCCTGGCCGTGGTCGTACACGAAGAGGTGCCGACGCAGAGCGCCCTGGCGGCCCGCCTGGTGATCGACCGCAGCATCCTGACGTACGTGATCGACGACCTTGAGAACGCCGGTCTCATCGAGCGGCGGTTGGACGCACGCGACCGGCGGGCCCGCCGGATCGTGGCCACCGAGCGTGGGCGCCAGGCACTCGCCGATGCAGAGCAGCGGGTCGCGCACGCCGAGGACCACGTGCTGGGCGGGCTGCCCGAGGAGCAGCGTGCCGCCTTTCGCGATTTCGCCGAGCGCGCCGCCGAGGCGATCCAGGACGCCGCACCCGGAACCGACCCCTGCATCGCGGTGACGAGCGTCCTTCCCCCGGCGGGCGAATCCGCCTCCTGACTTCCGATCCCTCCCGGACGCGGGGGCGAGGTCGCGTCCGGTCGATCGGCATTCGCCTGTCATTGCGTACGAGCCACGCCCCGCGATGATCTCCGCGTGATCAGGCAGATCTCAAGCGGCATGGTCGGTCTCCTTTCCGGCCTGCTGGGCTGGGGCCGGGGGGATGGGGAAGTTGCGGTTGAAGACGTTGTCCGGGTCGTAGGTCGCCTTGATGGCGCGCAGCCGGCTGAGGCTGGGCTCGGGCCAGGCGTCCAGGAGCCGTTCCGGACTGGTCTCGGACTCGAAGCTGAGGTACATGCCGTCGAGGTGCTCGTACAGGTCGGCCCAGAGCTTGTCGAGCTGGGACCGGCGGTCCGGAACGGTGGCGGCGAGCACCGAGAAGTTCTGTTCCCGGTGCGGATAGGCGGTCGCGTCGCGGGCGACGTCGTTGACGGCTCCGCCCACGGATCGGAACTGCATGATCATCACGTCGCCGGAGCGGATCATGGTCGCCATGGCGTCCGCCGCCTGCGGTGTGATGTGGTGCAGCAGGCCGCTGTGGGTGTCCACCAGTCCCTGGCCGCGCTGCTGATTGCCGGGCGGTGCGACGATCGCCGAGTACGGCGCGAGCTGGGCCTGCTGGTCGAGGATCGGCCCGATCTCCAGGAACGGGCTCAGGGCGGTCTGCGCCGCTTCGACGTCGTCTCCGGCGTAGACGAGAGTGACCTGGGCCATCGGCGGGTCACCGCGGCGGCCGGGGAACAGGGAGAGGAAGCTGGTGATCTCCCGTGGCGCGCCCTCGACGAGCCGGCCCCATCGGCCGAGCAGCTCCGCGGTGTCGGTCGCGTCGACGACGAGCTGGGCGTAGACGACGTCGTCGACCTCGTACGCCTCCAGTTCGAGGGCGGTCACGACGCCGAAGTTGCCGCCGGCGCCGCGGATCGCCCAGAACAGGTCGGGGTGATGGTTTTCGTCGACGCGGAGCAGATCGCCGTCCGCGGTGACGATCTCGGCGGCGACGATGTGGTCGATGGTCAGGCCGTACTTGCGTGCCAGGTATCCGAGGCCGGCGGTGGTGGCGAGACCGCCCACGCCCACGTCGCCGTAGTCGCCCGAGCTCATCGCCAGGCCGTACGGGGCGAGTGCCTGGGCGACGTGTCCCCAGCGGACGCCCGGCTCGAGGCGGATCCGGCGGGTGGCCCGGTCGAGCACCTCGACCTTGTTCATCTTGGACATGTCGATGACGATTCCGCCGTCGTTCGTCGACCGGCCGCTGATGCCGTGCCCGCCGCTGCGGACGGACAGCGGCACGTTCTGCGTCCGCGCGTAGGCCAGGGCGTCGATCACGTCGGGGGCGCCCTCGGGGCGGATCACCAGGGCAGGCGATCCCTGCCGGCTGTAGCTGTGACGCACCCGCTCATAATCCGGGTCGCCGGGTTCGACGGATGCGGCGGCCAGTGTCGCGGGCAGCGCGTCGTAGTCGAGGCCGGGCAGGCGCTTGGCCAGGACGACCGCCGGCCGGACCCGACCCGTCGCCGTCCCGCTCTCCTTGCGCTCCTTGGTCACGGCCTCACGCAGCGCGGGCGCGACCTCCTGCCCGAACGTCTGGATGAGGCGCGGGTCGTCGCGGCCGACGAGGAACGCGCTGAACCCCTCCTCGAGCACCAACGGGAGCAGCTGGTCGACCCACTGCTCGGGCGGCCCCTGCAGGAAGCCGCGGTTGTCCGGGGAGAAGCCCACCTGCATGAGGTTGAGCAGCCTGCGGATCTGCCGCGGGTCACGCCCGGCCTCGGCGGCCGCGTCATCGATCATGCGGTTGGCCGTGACGCGGTCGGGGGACTGGATGTATTCCTGGGTCGGCAACCAGCCGTCGGCCTTGGCCCCGGTCAGCGCGAGCATCCGGGGCTTGTAGGACCCCAGCCAGATGCTGATGTCGTGCGCCGGCGCGGGACCTCGTCGCATCCCCGGAACGGGATAGTGCTCGCCCCGCAGGCGCAGCGGCCCCTTGGCCGAGCCGTCCCATACGCCGCGCAGTATCTCGATCGCCTCGCTCAGCGCCTCCACGCCCTGGCCCGCGGTCAGCCGCCGGCCGCCCATGCCCTCGATCGCGTCCCAGAACGCCCCGGCGCCCAGGCCGAGCTCGAACCGGCCCTTCGAGAGCAGGTCCAGGCTCGCCGCGGCCCGGGCCAGCACCGCCGGCGCTCGCAGCGGCAGGTTCAGCACGTTCGCCGAGACGCGTATCCGCTCCGTCCGGGCCGCGACCCAGCTCAGCAGCGTCCAGGTGTCGAGGAACTCCGAGTTGTACGGATGGTCCTGGAAGGTGGCCAGGTCCAAACCTGCCGCCTCGGTCAGCTCGGCCAGCGCCACCACCCGGTCCGGGTCGTGCGAGCTCGGCAAGATGAACGTCCCGAACAGCAGTTCGTGGCCGTAATCGGGCATCGCCCTACTCCCTCGTCTAAGAATCGTTGATCGACAATCAAGTCTGACTGTCAAATCGTTTGTCCACCAACCTATCTGATTCTGAGATTATTCCGGGCTCTGTGGCAGGTGCCCACCGGCTCCTCATGACGGAGGATGTCCGTGGCCGTGGGGGGCGATAATGTGTCGGCTTCGCCCGGGTCCTGATGACTTCGCGCCTGCCTCGGTACGGTTCGACGGACTGCGCAATCGGGTCGACCCGGCCTGGCCAACGCTGACGAGAGAGGGATACGTCGATGCGCCGGTTCACAAGTTGGAAGACCTGGAGCGACGCTCAGGCGCCTCTGCGGGATTCGCTGCCCGAGGCCGTCCTCACCGACGTCGCCGCAGCGGTCGCGTTCGCGGCCGAGCGGCACGCGGACCAGCAGCGGCCGACCGGTGTCCCGTACATGGAGCATCTTCTGGAGGCCCTGGAGGTCGCCGTGGTCGGGGCCGGGGTGCGGGATCGGGATGTGCTGGTCGCGATCGTGCTGCACGACGTGGTCGAGGACACGCCATGCGAGCCGGAGGAGATCCGCGACCGGTTCGGCGAGCAGGTCGCCGACCTTGTGGCGTGGGTGACCAAGCCGCCCACGCCATCCGGTGCCGACAAGGCCGCCGTCAAGCAGGGGTACCTGCGGGCGCTGGCGGACGCGCCGCGAGTCGCCGTCCTCGTCAAGCTCGCCGACCGGGTCAGCAACGTGCAGGAACTGCACCGCATGTCATCCGATTTCCAGCGCCGTTATCACCGGGAGACGCTCGACTACATCGTCCCGCTCGCCGCGGCCGACCCCTGGTTCGCCGACTGGTTCCGGACCTGGCGCGAGGAGTGGCGTCATCTGGAGACCGATCACGCGAACTGAGGCCGGCCGGCGCCGTGCCGGCATGTGCTCAGCGCGAATACGCCCTCGCCGTATCAGTGCGGACGATCGGATCAAGCCCGATGACCTGATCCGGACATCTGCGCGCTGCTGGCTTGCGACGGCATTGCGGCGATGTCAGCCGTTCTGATCGCGGGTCTCCCACGGCGGCGGGCTGCTCGGGTCGAGCGGGCAGGCATCGAACAGGACCGCCGACGGCACACCCATGCGGGCACCGCCGCTGTCGGCGATCCATCTCACGATTTGTGCGGGGTCGGTCGAGCCGTCACCCAGCCCCTCGAAGTAGGCGCGGTGCGCGCTCAGCGATGCGACGCCCCGATCGACGAATCCGGTCACATCGACACCGCAGTTCGGGTCGTCGGTGCCGCCGAAACAGATGTACCGCACCCCCGGCCAGGGCTCGAGGCCGTCCTCGATCAGCTCAGGAAAGACCCACCGGTTGCCGGCGTCCCGTACGGCGTCCAGCGTGGCGAGACCGACGGCGCGGTGGTCGGCCTGGTTGAGGAGACCACCGACCATCCGTTCGGCGAAGGTCCCGGTGAAGACGACATCGGGCCGGTGCCGCCGGATGGCGCGCGCGATGTCGCGCCGCAGCGGCAGCCCATACTCCACAACGCCGTCACGGTGGTCGAGAAACTCCACCACGTCGACGCCGACCTCGCGGGCGCCCTGCCGCTCCTCCTCTTCGCGGATCACGGCCGCCTCGCGCGGATCGAGCTTGTCGATGCCGGCTTCCCCTCGGGTCACCAGCAGGTAGACGATTTGCTTGCCCTGGGCCGTCCAGCGGGCCACCGCGGACGCCGCCCCGTACTCGAGATCGTCCGGGTGCGCGGCCACGCAGAGCGCGCTGTGCCAGTCTTCCCGCAGAGCGGGGAGTAACGGTGGTTGGGGGGTCATGTCGCGATGATAGGCAGGCGCTCGTGACGACTTCAACGAGTCATCACCTGGCCCACGGCCGGCACTTCGGACCCCTCGATGTGCCCCGCCGAGCCGTGACCCCGAGCCGCATCCCGGGTGGTCGACGGCCAGGTGACAGGGGGCTTCCCGGAAGGACCGGCCGGTCTCGCTCACATGGCGTAGCGGATAATTACGCTAAGTAGTAGTCTGGCAGTCCCGTTCGCCCGCCCCCCACTAGATCGGTAAGGGAGCGGAAATGCCGGCCTCGCACATTCCACCGCCGGACCAGTCAGGCCTCGAAGCATGGATTCGCCAGCTGCTTCGCCTCACGGGAGCCTGCGCGACCACAAGCCTCTCCACCGCTTCTCTGCCGCTCGGGGAGGAGCGCGGTGGCCTCGGCCCTGGCTGAGGGCGGCCGACTCCGATCGTCTGACGATCGCCCGGGCCGGGTCAGTGCCGTGTAACCAGGTGAGGCGGTGGTGTCAGTCCGTAACGCACCACGACGTCGTCGAACCAGTCGGGATCGCCGTAGGTCAGGCCGTATCTGGCCGCGAGGTCGGCGAATTCGGGCGTCGCGTGGAGCTTCACGCCGGACGCCGGTTTGACGGAGCCGAGCAGCTCGCTGAGCTCGCGGAAGTAGTTCTCGAAGCCGCCCGGTGTGATGACCTCGATGATGCGGCCGGGCACCGTCCCCGCGTTCCACATGGCGTGCATCTGCCCCCGTGGTTTGGTGATGTAGCCGCCGGGCCCCAAGACGACCTCGTCGGCGTCGGACCGGAAGCCGATCTCGCCCTCGAGCACGATGGAGTGCTCGTCCTCCCGCGTGTGGCGGTGCGGCGCGGTGATCGTGCCCACGGCGAACGGATGCTCGACGATGGCCACTTCGCCGTTGTTGTCGCGGCTGTAGAGCTTGAAGACCGCGCCGAATCCCAGGATGGCGGCCGACTCACCGCCGCCGGGCGGCACCACCTCCACAGCCGGTGCGCCGGAGAGGGTCATCAGGTCCTGCCCTTCTTCGTGTTCACTCCGCGTCAGCAGATGCGGGGCCTTCTGTTACAGCACCGAACCCTTACTCGTCCGACAGCGCCTTCTTCGCAAGGCGTTCGAACTCCGACGGTGGGCGAAGACCCGAGATCAACTCTCCCGCGATGAACCAGCTCGGCGTTGCCTGTACGCCGAACCGGGTGCCCATCGACTCGACTTCGACAAGGTTCGCTGATGCGGCGCCATCGATCAGCGCGGCACACAGCGCGCTGAGATCCACACCGACCTCGACCGCGTGCTGAGCGATCACCACCATGTCGCCGAGGTCCTCGCCGAGCGCGAAATGTGCGGCGAACAGCCCCCTGTTGAAGTCGCCCGACACTTTGGGTTGGAACAGGCGAACCCACTCCGCCGCAGCCAATGCCGTTCGGGTGTTGGGCAGCCGAGCCGGCCAGTTCAACGGCAGGCCGGCCCGAGCCGCCTCACGTTCGAGTGAGGCGTACATCGGCCCGACACGTGGCCCCGCGTCGATTCCCTCAAGCGGGATTTCGGGATGGATCTGAAATGGCAGGTGGACGACATCCAGGCCGCGTTCTTCGAGGATGTCGTTCCGCTGTTGTCCCACGTAACAGAACGGGCAGATGAAGTCGAACCAATGCAGGATCGGCGCACTCGCCATCACGTCACTCCCTCGCCATAACGAGCCGAACGGCCACAGAGTCGAGCAGTTTCCGCCAGGACCTCTCGAATTTGCCGACGCCCTCGTCTTCGAGCACCCGGAACACGTCGCTCAGGTTGATGCCGACGCCGGCGAGCCGATCGAAGACCTCCCGCGCCTGCATAGCGGTGCCGCTGACCGTGTCACCAGTGATATGAGCGTGGTCGGCGACAGCGAAGAGAGTCTCCTCCGGCATGGTGCTGACGGCGCCGGCGACGACGAGCTCGTCGACATAGCGGGTGTCGGGGTACCGGGGATTCTTCACGCTCGTGGACGCCCAAAGCGGGCGCTGCGGCCGGGCGCCCGCGGCGGCCAGCGCGTGCCACCGGTCTGTGGCGAAGAGCTCCTCGAACACGCCGAAGGCCACGCGGGCGTTGGCGATCGCGGCCACGCCGCGCAGCGATCTGGCCTTGTCGGTGCCGATGGCGTCGAGCCGCCTGTCGACCTCGGTGTCCATTCTGGACACGAAGAACGACGCCACCGAGGCGATCCGGCCGAGGTAGTGGCCATTGGCTTCGGCCTGCTCGATGCCGGCGAAGAAGGCGTCGACCACGGCTCGGTACCGGTCGGGCGAGAAGATCAGCGTGACATTGACGCTGATGCCCTCCGCCAGAACAGCGGTGATGGCCGGCAGGCCTTCCTTGGTCGCCGGGATCTTCACGAAGACGTTGGGCCGGTGCACGGCCTCCCATAGCCGCCGCGCCTCGGCCACCGTCGCGCCGGTGTCCCTGGCCAACCGGGGGTCCACCTCGATGGACACCCAGCCGTCCGTGCCGTCCGTCGCGTGGTGAACGCCGCGGAAGAGGTCGGCGGCCTCACGGACGTCCGTGGTCGTCAGTTCGCGGACCGCGGTGTCCGGGTCGGCGCCGTCGACGGCCAGTTCGTGGAGCCGGCCGTCGTAGGCCTCGCCGTACGAGATCGCGTTCTCGAAGATCGTCGGGTTCGTCGTGACACCGGACACGTGGTGGTCGCGGATGAGCTCGGCAAGGTTGCCTGAGATCAGCCGTTCCCGCGACAGATCGTCGAGCCAGATGGACACCCCGGCCTCGGCCAGCCTGGCAAGTCGGTCGATACGGCGCATGATTCTTCCCTTCTGGCGTCAGGAGGCGAGCGAGGCGGGCGCGGCGTCCCTACGGCGTCGGCGGTGAAACCCGAACTCGCGGAACATGTTTCCTAGTTGCGTTACATCCAATGAATGTAACGTAACGCCCCTCGCCGCCACAAGTCACCCCGTGCGGGCGGTGGTGTTACAGTCACATGCTGTAACGTATCCAGTATGATGTGACGCCAGTCGTCATCCGCGAGGTGATCCATGGTCCGAGCACGACAACCGCAGAGCGAGCAGCGTGGCGGCAACGGTGTGAAGGGTGAGACCGACCGGGCGCATCCCGGCGGCCGGCCTCGGGACGCGGCCATCGACGAGGCCATCATCCTGGCCACCCGCGAGCGGCTGGTACGCGACGGCTACTCGAGGATGACGATCGGTGACATCGTCGCCGACGCCAAGGTGACCCGTCCCACGCTCTATCGCCGCTGGAGCAACAAGTTCGACCTGGTGGTCGACGCGCTCGACTACGGATTTCGCAAGCAGCGCGACATGTACACCGTCGACCTGTCCGAGCTGGAGCCTCGCGACGCGCTCGTCGAGGCCGTCCGCCGACTCGACCCCGCCTACTTCAACCCCGACGCCATGGTGCTGATGGGCAACTTCGCCGGCGAGGCGATCCGCACTCCGGAACTGCTGGAGATCCTGCGCACGCATGCCGTCGAGCCCCGCGTCGCCCTGATCGAGGAGGCGCTGAAGCAGCTGCAGGAACGCCGCGCGGTCGGCGCCGACATCGACACCCGCATGATCGCCATGATGTGTTTCGGCAGCTACTTCGCCGCGTTCTACGCCGGGGATCCGACGGACGAGATTCCCGAACGCGTCGTGGCCGTGCTGTGGCCGGCCATCGACGCCGCCCCGGGACGGGGTTCTGGCACCGGACGATCCACGTGACCATGACTTCCGTGACGGTCGAGAACGATCTCGTCTTCGCCACTGTCGGCGGGACCGAACTCGGGCTGGATCTGTACCGCGCACCGCAGCCCGACGCGCCTCTGGTGCTGTACGTCCACGGTGGCGGCTGGCGGCATGGCGACAAGGCGGACGGGAGCGCCGAGCGGCTGGCGCCGCTGGCCGCGTACGGCGTGACGGTGGCGTCGGTGAACTACCGGCTGGTGCCCGACGCGGTCTTTCCCGACCAGATGCACGACATGAAGGGGGCTGTGCGCTGGCTGCGGGCCCACGGTCCGCGCCTGGGCGTGGCGACCGAGCGGATCGGCGTCTGGGGTGCATCGGCCGGGGCCTATCTCGGCTCCCTGCTGGCCCTGACCCCCGGGGACGCGGAGTTCGAGGGTACGGTCGGCGGCAATCTCGATCAGTCCAGCGAAGTGCAGGCCGTCGTCCATTGGTTCGGTCAGTCCGACCTGCTGGTGTCCGGCTCCCGCAGCGAACTCGAAGCCGGCCTTCTGCCGTTCGCATTCGAGGCGGATCTGCTCGGCGTGTCCGACGTCGCCGACGTCGCCGACCGCGCCCGGGAGCTGAGTTTGCCGTCCCGCGTCAGTCCGCAGGCTCCGCCCTTCCTGATCGCGCACGGCGACAGGGACCGGGTGATCCCGCCTTCGGAAGGCGAAGCCCTGCATCACGCGCTGAGCAGGGCCGGGGTGAACACCCGCTTCGACCTGCTGGGCGGGGCCGGACACGAGGGAGCGGAGTTCGACAGCCCAGCCTCGCTCGCCGTCACGGCGGCATGGTTGCGCGCCGTACTGCGCTGACCTCGCCCCGATGCCGTTCGCGGCCCGCCGTACGGGGGATTGGAGCTGTCACATCACGCGCGGCGAGCGGACGATGCATGGGCGGGCGTCGACGCGAGCGTGCAGGATTCGGGAAACAGCGGAACCCATACCAATCCGCTGGCCGGTCGACTCCGAACAACTGGCGAAAGAGGCGTAGTGGGCCGGTGGCGGAGGAGGGTTTATGGGCCCGAGGAAACCAACCGTGCGGCCGTCCGAGGGGGGCGGGCAGGCCGGCGAGGTGGGGCTGGAGGGGCTGCTGCGGCGGGTGGCCAGGGGGGACCGCGCGGCCTTCGAGGAGGTGTACGAGCAGGTCGCCGGCCAGGTCTACGGCCTGGCTCTGCGGGTGTTGCGCGATCCGGCGCAGAGCGAGGAGGTCGCTCAGGACGTGCTGGTAGAGGTGTGGCGCAGCGCCGCCCGGTACGAACCGTCCAGGGGGTCGGCAAGGGCATGGGTGATGACCATCGCCCACCGCCGCGCCGTGGACCGGGTCCGCTCGGCGCAGGCGGCGGTGAACCGCGAGGAGCGGGTGGCCCGCCTGGACGTGCGGCGCCCGTTCGATGAGGTCGCCGACTCGGTGGAGAAGACGCTGGAGCTCGAACGGCTGCGCCGCTGCCTGAACGGGCTGACCGAACTGCAGCGCGAATCAGTGACCTTCGCCTATTACGACGGATACTCCTACCGCGAGGTGGCCGAGCTCTTGAAGGTGCCGCTGGCGACCGTGAAGACCCGGATGCGCGACGGACTGATCCGCATGCGTGACTGCCTGGGGGTGGAACGATGAACGTTGCCGGCGGGCACGACCCGCACACGCTGGCGGGCGCCTACGCGCTCGACGCCATCGACGACCTCGACCGGCGCCGCTTCGAAGACCATCTGGACACCTGCGAGGAGTGCGCGCAGGAGGTGAGCGGCCTGACGGAGACCGCGGCCTGGCTGGCACAGGCCGTCGCCGCCCCGCCGCCGCCCGGCATGCGCGCGGCGGTGATGGCCGAGATCGGCCGGGTTCGCCAGCTTCCTCCGGCGGTCGGATCCACGCCCGACGGCGGGCGTGTCACCAGGACGGGCAGGGCGCGGTGGTGGCCGCGGGTGGCCGCGGGGCTCGCCGCCGCGGGTGTGGCCGCCGCCGTGGTGGCCGGCACGTTCGCCGTCCGGACGCAGGACGAACTGGAGCGCATCAAGGCGGGCGACCGGCAGGTGGTCGCGGTGCTGGCCGCCCCGGACGCCCGTACGGTCTCCGCGACGGCGGGCCGCGACACGACCGGCACGGCCGTGGTCTCGCGTTCGCAGGGCAAGCTGGTGTTCGTCTCCTCGGGGCTGGCCGCCCTGCCGTCGTCGCGGACCTATCAGCTGTGGCGGATCGCTCCGGACGGGATCCGGTCGGCCGGGCTGCTTCATCCGGACGGCTCCGGCCAGGTGGCACCGGTGATCGTCGACACCGGGGGAGACGTCGAGCAGGTGGGCGTGACAGTCGAACCGGCCGGCGGGTCGGAGCAGCCCACCACGCAGCCGATGTTGCTCCTCGACCTTCCCACTGCCTGAAAGACCGGCTGGAGAGCACTGGCCGGGCGCGGGGCGGCCTGAGCCGTGGGTGCTCATGAACGAGAGCACCCACGGCGCCGGATTGTTCGCCGAGCCTCTACTGGGTCTTGGGGGGAGTGTTCAGTTACTCCCCGTAAACTGTTGTTTGCGATATTCGAACAAAATCCTCATCCGTCCGTACCACGGTCGGATCGCACATCGAGGCACCCGGTCCCGGCGAGGCGACGCGCACCGCGCATGAAGGCCGGCATCGATCATCATCCGCTTCACCCGGGGAAGCGCGGTCATCAGCCCGAAGAACACCGTCGAGGAGGTCCGAGATGACGGATCTGGCGAGGGACTACCTCGATCTCGACAGCCTGTTCTCGGCTGAGGAACTCGGCCTGCGGAACCGTGTCCGCGAGTTCGTGCAGGCCCGGATCAAGCCGAACATCGCGCGGTGGTACGAGGCCGCGCACTTTCCACGGGAGATCGCGAAGGAGATGGGCGCGCTCGGCCTGCTCGGCATGCACCTGACCGGCTACGGGTGCGCCGGCCGCAGCGCCGTCGAGTACGGCCTGGCCTCCATGGAGCTCGAGGCGGGCGATTCTGGCATGCGCACGTTCGTCAGCGTCCAGGGGTCGCTCGCCATGACCGCGATCCACCGCTTCGGCTCGGAGGAGCAGCGGCAGCGCTGGCTGCCCGGCATGGCCGCCGGCGACTTGATCGGCTGTTTCGGCCTCACCGAGCCGACCGCGGGCAGTGATCCGGCCGCGATGCGCAGCACTGCCGTACGGGACGGCGACGGCTGGGTCCTGAACGGAGCCAAACGATGGATCGGGCTGGCCACGATCGCCGACGTGGCGGTCATCTGGGCCAAGACGGACGAGGGCGTCCGTGGCTTTCTCGTCCCGACCGGCACCGAAGGATTCACCGCCACGCCGATCGAGCCCAAGCTGGGGATGCGCGCCTCGATCCAGTGCGACATCGACCTGACCGACGTGCGACTCGCCGCCGAGGCCGTCCTTCCCGGCGCCGTCGGGCTGCGGGCGCCCTTCACCTGCCTCAACGAGGCCCGCTACGGGATCATGTGGGGTGCGATGGGCGCGGCCCGCGACGCGTACGAGGCCGCGCTCGCCTACGCCCTCGAACGCCACCAGTTCGGCGCCCCGATCGGCGCGTTCCAGCTCATCCAGCAGAAGCTGGTCGACATGGTGCTGGAGATCCAGAAGGGGACGCTGGTCGCGCTGCGGACCGGACGGTTGAAGGACTCCGGCGCGTTGCGGCACGAGCAGCTGTCGTTCGGCAAGCTGAACAACGTCCGCGAGGCAATCGAGATCTGCCGCAGTGCTCGCACGATCTTCGGCGGCAACGGCATCACTCTCGACTACTCGCCGCTACGGCACGCGTGCAACCTGGAGAGCGTGCGGACCTACGAGGGCACCGACGAGATGCACACCCTCATCATGGGCCGGGCGATCACTGGGGTGGCCGCGTTCAGCCCGGGGACCGCGGGCTGACGAACGCCGGCGGCGTCCCGGGCAGAGGCGTCTCGCCGTCTCCGGCGTTGGCAACATCGGTCATGAGGCTGCGGCCCGTTCGCGGATCTCCACCGCCGTCTCAAGCATCTGCCGAGTGCTGGTGAACCAGTCCTGCAGATTCAGATCCACGATGAGCTCGTCTGCGCCGGCCTCTGCGGCCGTGTGGATGTCGTCCATGATCTGGTCGACAGTGCCGACGAACGGCGATCGGTCAGGTCCTGCCGGACGGTCGGTGAAGGTGACGTTTCCCACCACGACCATCTCCATCAGGCTTGTGTCCCGGCCATACTCAGAAGCCATTTCCCGGATACGGTCCCAGCTTGCGCGCAGTTCTGCGGCTCCTTCCGGGCCCGGCACGGTCAGGAACGGCAGCCAGCCGTCTGCGCGTTTGGCCATGCGCTGCACGGCCTTGGCGCTGCCACCGCCGCCCAGCATCACAGGGATTTTCGAAACGGGCTTGGGCAGGACCGAGGCGTTGTCGATGACTACGCGAGGACTCCGGAAGTTCACCGGGTCCGGCCCCCACACGGCATCGAAGACGTCCAGCGTCTCGTCGAGGAAGCGGCCGCGATCCGCTCGGGTGGCGCCAGCGGCCTGGAATTCGTCGGTGGACCAGCCGGTGCCCATACCCGCGATAACGCGGCCGCCGCTGATCTGATCGATCGTGGCCAGCTGCTTCGCCAGCTGGACGGGTGTGTGAAGTCCGGCGACCAGAACGGCAGTACCGAGGCGCACCTGTTCGGTCGCCACCGCCGCTGCCGTGAGGACTGCCATGGAGTCGGCGGCCTGCCGCTGGGTTTCCGGCCACGGCACGTTCGGCGGGGCATATGGTTCGGCGGGTGTCTCCGGGAAGAGCAGCCGTTCGTACGTCCACAAACTGGCGTACCCGGCCGCTTCGGCCGTTCTGGCTGCTTCGACCACGTCGTGTTGTAGGTCGGTTCCCAATCTCTGGGGCAGACGAAGTCCAAGTCTCATTTGAGACCTTCCATGTAGTCGTGAATGTCGTGGCCGCCGCAGGAACTGAGCCGAGCCTCACTCCTACCCCGCTTACCAGGCAGAGTGCAGATCTCGGCCGTTCTCGGACCACCCAGCGAGTCTTAAACACTCACATTGATGTGAAGGTCAAGGCGTAGGCTTGAGCACATGAGAATCGGAGAGCTCGCGGAGCGTACCGGCGTATCCCGCCGGCTACTGCGCTACTACGAGGAGCAGGGGCTGATCATAGCCAGCCGCGCCCTCAACGGTTACCGTGAGTACAAAGAGTCACATGTGGACGTCGTGCTGCAGATCAAGGGACTGCTCGACGCCGGACTGCCGACCCGAATCATTCAGCAGCTCCTGCCGTGCCTGGACAAGCCGCAGACCATTTACGTCCCCGACGTGACATCCGAAATGATCACCACACTGCAACGCGAACAAGCTCGGCTGTCCGAACGCATCGAGTTCCTGACCCGCAACAGAGACGCAATCGCCGACTACCTCGACACGGTTCTCAGCGTCAAGGCAGCGAACGCCGAGAGCAGGGCCACGTCATGATCTGACGAGCGTCTCGCGGTTGGTCACGCAGCATCGATCTGGACGGGGAGGGCGGCCAGGCGCCATTCGAGCATGCCCTCGGTCAGCCGCCCGGCAGTGCGACCGCGGGCGTTGAGCAGGCAGACCGCGTCGGGCGCCGGCACGCAGTTGCTGCTCGCCGCCGTCAGCGATAGCGCACACCTCGCGGGGTCCAGGGCCGGTACGGACTTCGGATCTCCAGATCGTCGCCTTCACCAGCGCCAGCACCTGTTGTCCAGATTCATCGGAAAGTCGACCAAACATGGGCCAATCCGCGTGCACCCCGGCGACGAATGACTGACGGGAATCCGGCCGGATCCTTTCTTCCCGCAAGTCACAGACCGGCTACTCATGTGGCCGGGAGCCGAAAGGACCCAGCAGACAATGGAGCTGCGAACCAACCGGCGCGTCCTCGTCGCCCTCGGCATGGCAGGCGCGCTGGCCGCGTCCTCTCTCGCCCTGCTTCGACCGGAGAGCGGCGCGGCGTCCTCGCACCGTGAGGCCCCCATGATCGCGGGCGACCCCCGGAACGACAACACCGACGTGTACGCCTTCGTCAGCCCGGACAAGCCCGACACCGTCACCTTGATGGCCAACTTCATCCCGTTCGAGGAGCCGACCGGCGGGCCGAACTTCTACCAGTTCGACACCAACTCGCGGTACTCCATCAAGATCGACAACAACGGCGACGCGAAGCCCGACGTCACCTACCAGTGGACCTTCCGCAACGAGGACAGGCGCGGCACGAGCTCCTTCCTCTACAACAACGGTCCCGTCACCTCGCTGAACGACCCGAACCTGCTGTTCAAGCAGCGTTACACGCTCAAGAAGATCACCCACGCGGGGACGCGGACCCTGACCTCGAGCGGCATCGTGGCCCCGAGCAACACCGGCCCCGCCTCCATGCCGCGCTACTGCACGCTGCGCGCCCAGTCGATCAAGACTCTGCCCGGTGGCGGCAAGGCGTTCGCCGGACAGGCCGACGAGGCGTTCTTCGCCGACCTGCGGGTCTTCGACCTGCTCTACGGCGGCAACCTGTCCGAGGTCGGCCAGGACACCTTCAAGGGCTACAACGTGCACAGCCTGGCCCTGCAGGTGCCCAAGAAGGATGTCGCCCTGCGCGGGAACGTCGGCCGCAACTCGGTGATCGGCGTCTGGTCGACCGTGGACAAGTGGAGCCCGAAGGGCTACGTCCAGGTCTCGCGTCTGGGCCAGCCACTGGTCAACGAGGTCGTCGTCCCGGCGGCGCTGAAGGACGCGTTCAACGCGCTGCCCCCGCACAAGGACGCCGACGTCCCGGCCGTCGTCAAGCGCGTCACCAACCCTGAGGTGCCCAAGCTCCTCGAGGCCATCTACGGCCTCAAGGCGCCGAAGACCCCCCGCACCGACCTGGTCGAGATCTTCCTGACCGGCATCGCCAAGGCCAACGGGCCGATCAAGGCCGACCTCAACTCGCAGATCCTCAACAAGGACGCGGGCAAGCTGCGTCCCTCGGAGATGCTGCGGCTGAACATGGCCATCCCGCCCACGGCCGGCCCGAACCGGCTCGGCGTGCTCGCCGGCGACCTGCAGGGCTTCCCGAACGGCCGCCGCCTCGGCGACGACGTGATCGACATCGCTCTCCAGGCGATGGCCGGCGCCGCCCAGACCGGCAAGCTCGTCGACGCCCTTGCGGCCGGCGACAAGGTGAACCAGAACGACAAGCCGTTCACCGCGCAGTTCCCCTACATCCCGCTGCCCGGCAACACGTCCGTCAACGCCCGCTGACCTGAGGCGCGGGACCCGGTACTCCCGGGTCCCACGCCCAGTCCTTAGGGGATCACCGTGAAGAATTCCGCGAAAGTCCGGATCGTCGCCGCCGTGCTGGGCCTGGCCTCCGTTCTGACCGTGGGGGCCGCCCTCATCCCCGGCGACCGGCAGTCACCGACCGTCGTCGTCGGGGCCGCCTACCAGACCGGCGAGAACCCGGTCTTGGCCACCTCGCTCAAGGACGCGATCCGGGCGCTCACCGCCCGGCTCCAGCGTCTGCCCGACGACCACCAGGCCTGGGCACAGCTCGGCTCCGCCTACGTGCAGCAGGCCCGCCTGACCGCCGACCCGTCCTTCTATCCCCGCGCCGAGCAGGCGCTGGCCCGTTCCGTCGCCTTGCGCCCCGGCAACTTCGCCGCGCTGACCGGCCAGGCCGCCCTGGCCGCCGGTCGTCACGACTTCGCCGAGGCCGTACGGCTGGCCCGAGTGTCGGAGGCCGCCAACCCCTACGGCGTGGACGCCCAAGCGGTGCTGGCCGACGCCTACACCCAGCTCGGCCGGTATGGCGAGGCGACGCGGGCGATCGACAGGATGATGGCCCTGCACCCCGGCGTCGCGGCCTTCACCCGGGCGTCCTACGACGCCGAGCTCCACGGTGACCGGGCCGCGGCCCGCCGCATGCTGGAGCGGGCCCTCGGCGACGCGTTCTCGCCTGCCGACATCGCCTACTGCCGCCACTACCTGGGAGAGCTGGCCCTGCACTCCGGTGATCTGAAAGGTGCCACGAAGCAATACCGTCTCGCGCTGGAGGCCGCCCCCGACTTCACCCCCGCTCTCGCCGGAACCGCCCGGGCCGCCGCGCTCAGCGGCCGGCCGGCCGAGGCCGCCGATCTCTACGCCACCGTGGTCGCCCGGTTGCCCCTCGCTCAGTACGTCACCGAGTACGGCGAGGTGCTGTCCGCGGCGGGCAGGGACCCGGGGGAGCAGTGGGCGCTGCTGCGCGCACAACGGGACCTCATGAAAGAGGCAGGGGTCAAGGACGACCTGACCTGGGCCGAGTACGAGGCCGACCATGGCTCTCCCGCACGGGCGGTGGAGCACGCCCGGGCCGAGTACGCCCGCAACCCCAACGTGGTCGCGGCCGACGCCCTGGCCTGGGCCTTGCACCGCGACGGCCGCGACCGGGAGGCGTTGCCGTACGCGCGCGAGGCCACCGCCACCGGCTGGCGCAACGCGCTGCTCCATCACCACCGCGCGGAGATCGAGCGTTCGCTCGGCATGGGCGAGGAAGCCCGGAAATCCGCGGCCATGGTCCGTGACATCGATCCGGCGTTCTCCCCTGATCTTCCGGCGCTGGCGAGGTTGTCATGAGGCACGGAAGGGTTGTCAGGACGGCGGTCGCCGCGGCCCTGTCCGGCCTGGCGATATGCGCGACGCTCGCCGCGACCCCTGCGGCCGCCCGGGCCGCGTCCATGCACCCCTTGGGCAACTTCACCGTCAACCACTACAACGGCCTGCGGATCACTCCGGACGAGGTGGAGAACCTGGCGATCGTGGACAGCGCCGAGCTGCCCACCCTCCAGGCCCGCTCCACGGTGGACGCCGACCGGTCGGGCACGGTGTCCGACGCCGAACGATCGTCGTACGGCACCGCCCGGTGCGGCGAGCTCGCCGCCGCGCAGCGCCTGACGGTCAACGGGACGGCGACGCCGTGGCGGGTCTCCGAGGCCGGCTTCGTCTACGAACCCGGACAGGGCGGGCTGGAGATCAGCCGCCTGACCTGCCGGCTGTCGGTGTCGGTGGTGACGCGGGGAACGGTCGGGTTCAGGGACGGCTTCCTCGCCGACCGGCTGGGCTGGCGGGAGATCACGGCGGTGTCCGCAGGCGGGGCACGGCTGGCGCGGTCGTCCGTTCCCGGTGTGAGCGTCAGCAAGGAACTGCGCGGCTACCCCGGTGACCTCCTGGCGAGCCCGCTCGACCAGCGTACGGCGGAACTGAGCGTCGTCCCCGGGGCCGGATCCGTGGCGGTCGCGCCGCCGCTGACGGGCGGCGGGCCGGTCGGGGACGTGCTGGCCGCCCTGGACGACACGTTCACCAGGCTGGTCGGCACCGAGTCGCTGACCGTGCCGCTGGGCCTGCTGGCCGTTCTGCTGGCCACGCTGCTCGGCGCCGGTCACGCGCTCGCCCCAGGACACGGCAAGACCATCATGGCGGCCTACCTGGCCGGGCGGCGAGGCCGTCCACGGGACGCGCTGGTCGTCGGCGCCACCGTGACCGTCACCCACACGCTCGGCGTTCTCGTGGCCGGCCTGCTGCTGACCGTCTTCTCCACCCTCACCGGCGAGTCGTTGCTCGGCCGGCTCGGCTTGGCCAGCGGTCTGCTGATCGCCGTCATCGGCGCGGGTCTGCTGAGGTCCGCCTGGCGGGCCCGTCGTAGCGGGGAGCACCACGGTCACGGGCATGGCCACGGGCATGGACACGGTCACGGACATGGACACGGTCACGGGCACGGGCACGCGGGTGCGGAGGGCGGCCGGGTTGCCCTGCTGGAGCGGGAGCGGGTCGGTCACGTGCGGGAAGGGGGCTCGCGACGCGGACTGGTGGGCATGGGGGTGGCCGGAGGCCTGGTGCCCAGCCCGTCAGCGCTCGTCGTCCTGCTGGGTGCCATCGCGCTCGGCCGTACCTGGTTCGGGATCGCACTCGTCTTCGCCTACGGCGTCGGGATGGCCGCCACGCTCACCGTCACCGGGCTGCTGCTGGTCAGGCTGGCGGGAAGGCTCGACCGCATCGCCGTCGGGAGCCACGGCCTGACGGCCCGCTGGTCGGCGCTGGCACCGGTCGCCACCGCCTGCGTCGTCATCGTGCTCGGGCTGGGCCTCGCGGTACGCAGCCTCACCGGGGCCGCCTGACCTGCTCACCCCCCGAAAAAACGAATGTGGGTCCCCGCACTGCGGGGACCCACATCGGTGCCTGACTTCGGCCGGGCGCCGCTACTTGGTGAGCGGGGCCAGGGTGGGGTCGTTGGCGTACGCCTCGGCGGCGTTCTCCTTGGTCACGATCACCGGCGGCAGCAGGAACGACGGGACGACCTTCACGCCGTTGTTGTACGACTTGGTGTCGTTGACCTCGGGCGTCTTACCGGCCTGCAGGTCCTTGACCATCTGGATGGTCTGCTTGACCAGGTTGCGGGTGTCCTTGTTGATCGTGGAGTACTGCTCGCCGGCCATGATCGACTTGACCGACTCGACCTCGGAGTCCTGGCCGGTCACGACCGGGATCGGCTTGCCGGCGCCCTTGACCGAGGTGATGATGGCGCGGGCCAGCGTGTCGTTCGGGGAGAGCACGCCGTCCAGCGTCTTGTCACCGTTGTAGGTGGAGGTCAGCAGAGAGTCCATCCGACGCTGGGCGTTCTCGGCCTTCCAGCCGTCGGTGGCAGTCTGCTTGATGTCGGTCTGGCCGGAGCCGACCACGACGTCACCCGAGTCGATCTTCGGCTTGAGCACGCTCATCGCGCCGTCGAAGAACACCGCCGAGTTGTTGTCGTCCTGCGAGCCGGAGAACAGCTCGATGGTGTACGGGCCGCTCGACTTCTTCTTCGCCATGCCGTCGAGCAGGGCCTGGCCCTGGAGCTCGCCGACCTTGAAGTTGTCGTACGCGACGTAGTAGTCGACGCCCTGGGTGTTCTTGATGAGACGGTCGTAGGCGATGACCGTCGCACCGGCCTGCTTGGCGGCCTCGACCTGGGTGCTCAGCTGAGCGGCGTCGGTCGCGCCGATGACGATGACCTTGGCGCCCTTGGTGACCATGGCCGAGATCTGCGCCTGCTGGTCGGCGACAGTGGTGGAGGAGCCGGCGTACTGAACGTCGGACTGGAAGCCGGCCTCCTTCAGGCCGTTGGTGAACAGGTCACCGGCCAGAACCCAGTTCTCCGAGGTCTTCGCCGGGAGGGCGACGCCGATCAGAGAGTTGGCCGGGAAGCCCTTGTCGGAGCCGGCCGAGCTGGAGGCAGTGGCGTCGCCGCCCGAACGCTCGGACGAGCAGCCGGCAAGCGCCAGCAGCGCGATGGCGCCGGCCGCCACACCCCTGACGAGGATGTTACGCATTTTCAGGTGTGCCCTTCTTCGAAATAAGACGGGGCGGAGGCGTCCGCCCCGTCGAACGGTGGCCGTCAGCCGGCTACCGGACTTTTGCCGCTTTCCTGGCCCGCTTCGACGGCAGACGCGGGGCTGAGCGCCGCGTCCCTGCGGAACGGGCGCATCAGGGAGTCGATGACGGAGAAACGTCCCTGCTTCTTGTTGTAGGCGTCGAGCGCGACGGCGAGCAGCAGGACCACACCCTTGATGATCTGCACCCTGTCGGAGCCCACGCCCATCAGCTGCAAGCCGTTGTTGAGCACGGCCATGACGAGGCCGCCGACGATGGACCCGCTGATCGTGCCGAGTCCGCCGGAGACGGCCGCGCCGCCGACGAAGACGGCGGCGATCGCGTCCAGCTCCCAGCCGATGCCGTCCTGCGGCCCGGAGGCGGCCGAACGGGCGACGAAGATCATGCCGGCCAGAGCCGCCAGGACCGACATGTTCATCATCACGAGGAAGTTGACCCGCTTGAGCTTGACGCCGGACAGCTCGGCGGCGCGGGCGTTGCCGCCGACCGCGTAGATGTGCCGGCCGCCCGCCGTGTTGCGGGTGACGAACCCGTAGATGACGACCAGGACGCCGAGGATGATTCCGGAGACCGGGAAGCTGGTCCCGACCCGTCCGCCGGCGAACTGCAGGGTCGCGAACACCACCACGACGACGGGGATGACGATCCGGATCGCCGAGATCCACATCGGGGCGACGTCGGCCATCATCTCCCGCCGGGTGCGGCGGCCCCGCCACTCCCGGATCACCACCGCCACGCAGACCACCAGGCCGAGCAGGAGCGTGAGGTTGTTGTACCCGGTGTCCGGGCCGACCTCCGGCAGGAAGCCGGCGCCGATGGTCCTGAATCCTTCAGGCACGGGGATGGTGTCGGCGTTGCCGATGAACTGGTTGCCGCCGCGGAACAACATCATGCCGGCCAGGGTGACGATGAACGCCGGCACGCCGACGTACGCCACCCAGAAGCCCTGCCAGGCGCCGATGAGGGCGCCGACCGCCAGGCCGATCAGAATGGCCGGGAACCACGGCACCGAGTAGTCCTGCATGACGTTCGCGACCACGATGCCGACGAACGCGGCGACCGAGCCGACGGACAGGTCGATGTGGCCGGCCACGATGACCATCAGCATTCCGATGGCCAGGATCAGGATGTAGGAGTACTGGCTCACCAGCGAGATGAGGTTGCCGGGGCTCAGCGTCAGGCCGTCGGTCAGGATCTGGAACAGGAGGACGATCGCGACCAGCGTGAAGATCATCCCGAACTGACGGGCGTTGGAGGTCGTCCCTCCGAACAGGGATTTCTGGAGTTCTTTCACGCGGCTCATGATCGTTGTGCCTTCTTCGCTGAGGTCATCTGCTTCAACAGGAGTTCGGGGTCGGCGTCCTGCCGGTCGATGTCGCCGGTGATCGTCCCCTCGAACACCGTGTAGATCCGGTCGCACAGTCCGATCAGCTCGGGCAGCTCCGACGAGATGACGACGACGCCCTTCCCCTGGTCGGCGAGCCGCTGGATGATGCCGTAGATCTCGTACTTGGCGCCCACGTCGATGCCCCGGGTCGGTTCATCGAGGATGAGCAGGTCGGGATCGGTGAACATCCACTTAGCCAGCACGACCTTCTGCTGGTTGCCGCCGGAGAGCTTGGTGACCCCCTCGTCGACGCTGGGGGCCTTGACGCGCAGGCTCGTCCGATAGCTCTCGGCCGCCTGGTACTCCCGCACGTGGTCGATCACGCCGTGGCTGGAGATCTTGGACAGCTTGGCCGACACCATCGAGGTCTTGATGTCGTCGAGCAGATTCAGGCCGATCGACTTGCGGTCCTCACTGACGTACGCCAGGCCGTGCTCGATGGCGTCCGACACGGACTTCAGCACGATCTCCTGGCCGTCCTTGAAGATCTGCCCGGAGACGTAGGTGCCGTACGACCGGCCGAACAGGCTCATCGCCAGCTCGGTGCGCCCGGCGCCCATGAGGCCGGCGAACCCGACGATCTCGCCGCGGCGCACGGTGAAGCTGGAGTGC
Organism: Planotetraspora thailandica; assembly: GCF_016863335.1. Lineage (GTDB taxonomy): Bacteria > Actinomycetota > Actinomycetes > Streptosporangiales > Streptosporangiaceae > Planotetraspora > Planotetraspora thailandica. The sequence continues at coordinate 123,057 of NZ_BOOR01000031.1, read as the reverse complement.
TTGGCCACCAGGCGGTCGGCGGAGATCGGGTGCCGGACCGTCCAGTCGCGCACCTCGAAGAAGACCTCGCCGATGTTGGGCGTGTGGTCCGGGAACCGGCTGTGCAGCTCCCGGCCGACCATGCCCCGCACGATCCGGTCCTCGTCGACGCCGTCCGCCTTGATGTCGAGGGTCTCGATCGTCTTGCCGTCCCGAAGGATGGTGATGGAGTCGGCGACCTGCGCGATCTCGTTGAGCTTGTGGGAGATGATGATCGACGTGATGCCCCGGCCCTTGAAGTCACGAAGAAGGTCGAGCAGGTGCTGCGAGTCGTCCTCGTTCAGGGCGGCGGTGGGCTCGTCGAGGATGAGCAGCTTCACGTCCTTGGCGAACGCCTTCGCGATCTCCACGAGCTGCTGCTTGCCCACGCCGATGTCCTTGATCAGCGTGTCCGGGTCCTCTTCCAGACCGACCCGGGCCATCAGCTCCAGAGCCCGGCGGTTGGCGACCTTCCAGTCGATCACGCCGCCACGGCCCGGTTCGTTGCCGAGGAAGATGTTCTCGGTGATGGACATGCCGGGCACCAGGGCGAGCTCCTGGTGGATGATCACGATGCCGGCCTGTTCGCTGGCCCGGATGTCGGAGAACCGGCTCTCCGTGCCCCGGTAGAGGATCTGGCCGGAATAGCTGCCGTACGGGTAGACCCCGCTGAGCACCTTCATCAGGGTGGACTTGCCGGCGCCGTTCTCTCCGGCGATCGCGTGGATCTCGCCGGCCCGCACGACCAGGTTCACATCGGAGAGCGCCTTGACCCCCGGGAACTCCTTGGTGATCGAACGCATCTCCAGCAGGACGGGTGCGCCGCTCATGACCAGCTCACCCCGCTCCGGTCCCATGCCGGGTACGGCCGCGGGGCGGCGGGGTCGCCGTCCCTGAGCCGCCGGAGGGATCCGCGCGCGACCGGCTGCAGCGGGTCGCGCCACGTCACCCATGACATTTCTTGCCTCCGGGGGTCGTCATCAGTCGAGGCCACGTAGTCCATGGCCTGAAACCTATTGCGAAGACGAAGGGGCTTCGCGAAGCCCCAATATCGCCTATATCTCGGACAAGCCGCCTGTTCGGGGGGTGATCGGCGTGTGTCGATGCCGCAGTCGTGCGCGGTTACGGGCCGGCACGGGCCCGGCTGCCTCGTCGCGGGCGGCCGGCGACGATGTCCGCCGGGCGCGATCACCCAGGGCTCTTCCGCCCCGGCGCCGACCGGCCGGCTCATCCCCACCCGCGAGGCCCTCCTGACCGGACACGGCGCCGCGGGAGAGAAGATCAACAACCATGACGATTCTGTTCTCCCTCCGGTAGCTCGTGACATCGTTGTCAGGCAGGTAGCGGGTAGAGACTGCTCCCACGTTACGGGTGTGTCAACCGAGGTCGTTCCAATGTGGCCATTTCGTGACGGATATCGCCTCTCAGGGTGTTTAACCTCACATGATCGGCTGACCGGTCCGCCGATCCGGGCGGCACAAGTCGCGCCGAGCCGTACGCCGATCGGGTGCCGGGGGTGCACGGCAGGTGCCGGCTAGCGGGGCGCGAGGCCCCGCGCGACCAGCTCGGTCGGGAGCACCACTGTACGTGGCCAGGAGCGGTCGCCCTCTATCCGGCGGAACAGCAGCTCGGCGGCGGCCCGAGCCAGTTCCCGGGTGTCGTAGGCGATGACCGTCAACGGGTACGGCACCAGGCCGGCCATGTCGAAGTCGTCGAATCCGAGCAGCGCGGCGTCGCTGCCGCGCCGGTGCAGTTCCTCGATCACGCCCAGGGTGATCCGGTTGTTCAGGCTGAAGAAGGCGGTCGGCGCATCCGGCCGGTCGAGCATCTCGGAGACGACCCTGGCCGCCGCGGAGGGGCCGCGGATGCCGTCGCGGACCAGCCGGGTGTCGTACGGCACGCCGGCCGGGGCGAGCGCGTCCTGCGCGCCGTCCAGCCGCTCGCGCATCGTGTAGACGCCGAGCGAGTCGAGCAGGATTCCGATCCGGCGATGGCCCGCCTCGAGGAGCCGGCGCATCCCGTCCCGCGCGCCTCCGCGGTTGTCGAGCAGCACCGTGTCGGCGATCAGCCCGCCGGCCGGCCGGTCGAGGAAGACCATGGGGGTGCCGAGCTCGATCTCGGCGCGCAGGAACGCGTGGTCGTCGCCGGCGGGCACGACGAGCAGTCCGTCGACGCGGCGGGTGCACATCTCCCGCAGCAGTTGCTGCTCGCGGTCCGGATCCTCTTCGGAGCTGGCGATGATGAGCATCGTGTCGTTCTGCCGCGCGATCTCGGCGACGACTCCCGCGATCGTGGCGTAGAACGGGTTGGCGATCTCCTCGATCAGCAGGCCTATCGTGGCGGACGGCTGTCCGGAGCGCAGTGAGCTGGCCTGGGGGTTGCGCCGGAAGCCGAGCTCGGCCACGGCGGCGAGCACCCGTTCGACCAGCTCAGGCTGGACATGCGGCGCGTTGTTCACGACCCGGGAGACGGTCTTCAGACTCACTCCGGCCCGAGCCGCCACGTCCGCCATGGTGGGCCGCCTTGCACGGCCGACGTCACTAGCCACGCGACGAACCTTACCGGGCGTGCCTGACGCTATTGTGACAACGTTGTCCGAGCGCTATAGGGAGCCTCATGTCCGATCTCGCCCTCGCCGTCGACGTCGGCGGAACCAAGGTAGCCGCCGCCCTGGTCGCCGCCGACGGAACCGTTGTCGAGCGGCGGGTCCGGCCGACGGCCGTTTCCCCTGACCCGGAGGCGGTCTGGCGCCCCGTGACCGAACTCGTCGCGGAGGTCCTCGCGGCCGGCACGGGGCAGGTGGTCGGCGTCGGCGTGGGCTCGGCCGGCCCCATCCATGTGCCGGAGGGCTCGATCAGCCCGGTCAACATCCCGGCCTGGCGGCGTTTCCCGCTTCTGCACCGTCTTGCCGAACTCGTGCCCGGGGTTCCTGCCCGGCTCGCCGGCGACGGCATCTGCGCCGCGGCGGGGGAGCACTGGCGCGGAGCGGGACAGGACGTGGACGATCTGCTGGGCATCGTCGTCTCCACCGGTGTGGGGGGAGGCCTGATCCAGGGCGGGCGCCTGGTCGCCGGGCCGAGCGGCAACGCCGGCCATATCGGCCACGTGGTCGTCGACCTCGACGGCGTTCCCTGCCCGTGCGGGGGACGGGGCTGCGTCGAGGCGATGAGCAGCGGGCCGAGCATGGTCGCGTGGGCACTGCGCACCGGATGGCAGGCACCCGTGCCGGCGCCGACCGGGGTGGACCTCGCGGCCGCGGCCCGGGCCGGTGATCCGTACGCGAACGAGGCGTTCCAGCGGGCCGGCCGTGCCCTCGCGGCGGGCATCGTCTCGACGGCGGCCATCTGCGACCTGTCCCGGGTGGTGATCGGCGGCGGTGTCTCGGCCGCCCACGACCTGCTCTTCCCGCCACTGAGGGCGGCCATCACCGAGTACGGCCGGCTGGCCTTCCTCCAGGGGATCGAGGTGACGACCGCGAGCCTCGGCAACTCCGCCGGCCTGGTCGGCGCCGCCGCCCTGGTGCTCGCCCCGGAGGCGTACGCCGGCCGCGGCGTCGCCTCGCTCACCTGACCTCCCTGGGCCACCTGGGAAACCAACGGAGTGTTTCGGCGAGGTTACGCGATTAGTCTTGACAACGTTGTCTCGGAGTAACAGGCTAGCCGCGATCTCCATTCGGGTGCGCTCTTCCGCGGGCGCACCGTCTCCTCGTGGAGCTTCCGCATGGTTGAAGACCTACATCCCTACTCACGGCAGCGGTCGAAGCGGTTCTCACCGCCTGGCGGCACCCCTCCCGGCGTCGCTCCGCGGTGACCCCCGGGCCGCTTGAGCGGTGATCCACGGCCGGCATACGGCGGGCCCTGCCCGGCTGCCCGGTAGGCGCGCTGCCCGGTCCATCACGGTCGATGGACCGTGGCAGCCAGGGTCTTCCTCCCCGACGTTCGACGCTCGATCTCCATCGAGTCGAAAGGCCCAGTGATGTCAGATTCCCCCCTTGCTCGTCTTTTGTCCCTCAGGCGGATAGCCGCTGCCACGGCGCTGTCGCTGCCGGCGTGGATGCTCGTCGCCACGCCTGCGGCGAACGCCGCGGTGCCGCCGGGCAATTTCGGCTCCTCGTTCGAGTCGTCCGACCCGCAATCCGCGACGAGCACCGCGGAGGTCGGCGCGGACGGCAAGCCGGTCCAGGCCAACCTGAGCGGCTCCAACCCCGGACTGCCGGGAAGCGTGCTCGGCCAGATCAGCGCGGTGACCGCGAGCGCGGAGAACCCGCCGGGCGAAGTCGCCGCGAACCTCAAGGACGACGACTCGTCGACCAAGTGGCTGGCCTTCAGCCGGACCGGCTCGGTCACCTACCGGATGTCCCAGCCCGTGGCGGTAAAGAAGTACGCGCTGACCTCGGCGAACGACGCGCCGGGCCGTGACCCCAAGGACTTCACGGTTCAGGGGTCGAACGACGGCAACGAGTGGACCGACCTGGACAGCCGGACAGGACAGACCTTCACCGGGCGGTTCGCCACCAACACCTACAGCTTTACCAACACGACCGCCTACACCTACTACCGGCTGAACGTCACCGCGAACTCCGGTGACTCGATCATCCAGCTCGCCGACTGGAACATCAGCGACGGCTCGGACACCACGCGGCCGGCCACCCCGATGGTCAGTGTCGCCGGTCCGGGTCCGGTCGACGGCGCCAACATGAAGCCCGGGGCCGGATTCACCGGAGTGACCGCGCTGCGGTACGCGGGCTACGCCCAGGCCGGCGGTCGCGCATCCGCGACCAACAAGCTGTTCGACGTCGACATCCCGGTCGGACCGAAGACCCGGCTGACCTACAAGGTCTTCCCCGAGTTCACCGCCGATGACGCGCAGTACCCGTCCACGTACGTGGCCGTCGACCTGCACTTCACCGACGGCACCTACCTGAGCAGCCGTTCCCCCCTCGACCAGCACGGTTACTCGCTCACGGCGGCGGGGCAGGGCGCGTCGAAGGTGCTGTACACCGGCGAGTGGAACGCGGTGCAGTCCGAGATCGGGGCGGTCGCGAACGGCAAGACGATCGACCGCATCCTGCTCTCCTACGACGATCCCCAGGCGAGCGCCTCGACGCGTTTCCAGGGCTGGCTCGACGACATCAAGGTGACGGGCAGCCCGGCGCCGATCGACGGCTCCAGCCTGACCAACTACGTCGACACCCGGCGCGGTACCAACGCGACCGGCGGGTTCTCGCGCGGCAACAACCTGCCGATCTCGGCGATGCCGAACGGCTTCAACTTCTTCACGCCGGTCACCAACGCCGCGTCCAACAGCTGGGAGTACGACTACCAGCGGGCCAACAACGCGGCCAACCTGCCCACGCTGCAGGGGCTTGAGATCTCGCACGAGCCCAGCCCGTGGATGGGCGACCGCAACCAGATGTCGGTCATGCCGGTGCTCGCGGGCGGGCCGCTCACCGGAGCGCCGAGCAACCGCGCGGTCGCCTTCAGCCACGACGACGAGATCGCACGGCCGGACCTCTACTCGGTCACGCTGCAGAACGGCCTGAACGCGCAGATGTCGCCCACCGACCACGGCGGGATCATGCAGTTCGCCTTCCCGTCCGGGCAGGCCACCGGAAGCCTCGTCTTCTACAACGGCACGTTCACCATCGGCACCGACGGCACGTTCACCGGCTGGGTCGACAACGGAAGCGGCCTGTCGGCAGGTCGCAGCCGGATGTTCGTGTCGGGCGCCTTCGACCGTGCGCCGACGGCGACCTCCGCCACTTCGGCCACCTTCGACCTCTCTGCGAACCAGCAGGTGACGCTGCGCATCGCGACGTCGTTCATCTCGGTCGACCAGGCGCACAGGAACCTCGACTTCGAGGTCACCGGCAAGAGCTTCGACCAGATCCACGCCGCCGCCACCGCGGCCTGGCAGGACCGCCTCGGCCGGATCGAGGTGGGGGGTGCGAACGAGACGCAGCTGGTGACGCTGTACTCGAACCTGTACCGGCTGAACCTCTATCCGAACTCGCAGTCGGAGAACACCGGCACCGCCGCCCAGCCGCACTGGCAGTACGCCAGCCCGGTTTCGGCGCCGACCGGCACGTCGACCGCCACGCAGACCGGCGCGAAGATCGTCGACGGTCAGATCTACGTCAACAACGGGTTCTGGGACACCTACCGCACCGTGTGGCCCGCGTACTCGCTGCTGTATCCGGACATCGCGGCCAAGATCGCCGACGGGTTCGTCCAGCAGTACCGTGACGGCGGCTGGGTCGCCCGCTGGTCGTCCCCCGGCTACGCCGACCTGATGACCGGCACCAGCGCGAACGTCGCGCTGGCCGAGGCTTACCTGAACGGCGTTAAGCTGCCCGACCCGCTCGCCGCGTACGACTCCGCGGTGAAGGACGCGACGGTCGCGTCCGGGCGCAGCGAGGTCGGCCGCAAGGGCATCGAGCGCTCGCTGTTCCTCGGCTACACGCCGACCTCCACCGGCGAGTCGGTGTCGTGGGCGCTGGAAGGCTTCATCAACGACTACGGCATCGGCAACATGGGTGCCGCCCTGGCGAAGGACAAGGCCACGCCGAAGGCGGATCGCCAGCGGCTCAAGGAGGAGCCGCAGTACTTCCTGGAGCGGGCCCGCAACTACGTCAACCTCTTCGACAAGAACCAGAAGTTCTTCCAGGGGCGCGACGCCGCCGGTAACTTCCTGACCGGCGACCCGCTCGACTGGGGCGGCGTCTACACCGAGACCAACGGGTGGAACTTCGCGTTCACCGCGCAGCAGGACGGCCAGGGTCTGGCCAACCTGTACGGCGGGCAGAAGGCGCTGGGGGACAAGCTCGACCAGTTCTTCAGCACCCCGGAGAATGCCGACCACACCGGTGGGTACGGCACCACCATCCACGAGATGCTCGAAGCGCGCGCGGTGCGCCTGGGCCAGCTCGGCATGAGTAACCAGCCGTCGCACCACATCCCTTACATGTACGACTATGCCGGGGAGCCGTCGAAGACGCAGGCGATCGTGCGGGAGATCCTGCAGCGCCTCTACGCCGGCGGCGAGATCGGCCAGGGCTACCTGGGCGACGAGGACAACGGCGAGATGTCGTCGTGGTACATCCTCAGCTCGCTCGGCATCTACCCGCTGCAGGCCGGCTCGTCCAACTGGGCCATCGGTTCGCCGCAGTTCACCCGGATGACCGTCCACCGGACGACCGGCGACATCGTCGTCAACGCGCCGGACAACAGCACGAAGAACGTCTACGTGCAGAGCGTGAAGGTCAACGGGAAGAAGCAGCGTGACGTGTCCATCGACTCGTCCACGCTCGCCCGTGGCGGCACGATCGACTTCGAGATGGGCCCCAAGCCGTCGTCCTGGGGCACCGGCAAGAACGACGCACCGCCGTCGCTGACCAAGGGCAACGAGGCGCCCAAGCCGTTGCAGGACACCACGGGCCCCGGTCTCGGCACCGCGACCGCGACCGGTGGGCAGGACGCGTCGAAGCTGTTCGACGACTCGTCGATCACGCAGATGACCTTCACCTCCGGCACACCGCAGGTCAGCTGGGCCTTCCGGGGCGGCAAGCAGACGCCGATGTACTACACCCTCACCTCGGGGGCGAGCGCGGGAGACCCCGCGGACTGGCGGCTGCAGGGCTCCAACGACGGGATCACCTGGACCACCGTCGACTCCCGCAAGGGCGAGGTGTTCCAGTGGCGCAACCAGACCCGGCCGTTCAAGATCAGCAATCCGGGACGGTTCGCGCAGTTCCGCCTGGTCGTGACGAAGACGGTCGGCGCCACTCAGACGAACCTCGCCGAGATCGAGCTGCTCGCCGGTGGCGACCTCCAGCTCGGTGGCGGCGCCATCACGGTGACCACCGCGGACAGTGTGCACGCGACGTCCGGCGCTCCGGTGTCGATGCCGGTCGCCTCGGTCACCGGGGGCAACACGAGCGGCTACACGGCCACCATCAACTGGGGTGACGGCTCGCCGGCCACCGCAGGCACCCTGGCCCTGAGCTCGCGGGACGTGTACAGCGTCAGCGGCTCGCACACCTACGCCACGCCGGGTTACTACCAGGCCGCCGTCACGGTGAACGACGGCACCGGCCAGGGATCGGCGACGATCGGTGTCGACGTGGCCTACGCGCCGAGCTCCGGTCTCACCGCGGCGTTCGACACCGTCTGCATCGGCGACGAGGGAGTCCTCGCGGCCAACTGCGACGCCAAGGGGTGGGCGTACTCGCGTGCCGCTCTCGAGGCGGCCGGCATAACCCAGGGCCGGTCGCACGACGTGCCCGGAACGGCGCTGCACTTCACGCTGCCGGCGATCCCGGCGGGCCAGCGGGACGACGCCACCGGCAACGGCAAGACGATCGTGCTCAACCTGCCGGACGACGCCAAGAGCATCTCGTTCATCGGCGTCGGCACACAGGGCAACCAGAGCACGACCGGCACGGCGACGTTCAGTGACGGCAGCACCGCCGCCTTCCCGATCCAGATGAGCGACTGGACGCTGGGCGGCAACCCCAACGGCACGCCGTCGTACGGCAACATCGTCGTCGCCAAGACCGCGTACCGGCTGCTCGGCACCAGCCGGGACGGCGCGCAGCCGTTCCTGTTCGCCACCGCGCCGTACCAGATCCCGGCGGGCAAGAAGCTCGTCTCGGTGACCCTGCCGGCCCAGACCGGCGACCCCGGCTCCGCGGGCAGGATCCACGTGTTCGCCGTCGCCGACGACGGCACGCCGCACGCAGCGCTGGAGGTCACCGCCCCCAAGGCCCAGACGGCCACCCCGGGGCAGGTCTTCGCCGCGGACCTCGGTTCGGTGACCGGCGGCGTCATCGGCTCGGAGGGCTACCACGCCCGCGTCCAGTGGGGTGACGGCACGGCTCCCGACGACGCCACGGTCGACGCGTCCGGTGCGATCAGCGGACGGCACACCTATGCGCAGGAGGGCACGTACACGGTTCACGTCACCACGTGGGAAACGCTGTCGAGCAGCACGGAGACGTTCACCGTGAAGGTGGCGCGGTCCGGGTCGCAGCCGTCGATCGCGGTGACGCAGTCGGCTCTCGCCGGTGACCCGATCACCGTCAACGGCAGCGGGTTCGCCGCGGGCGAGCGCGTGACCGTCAAGCTGGGCACCAGCCCGGCGCGCAGTCTGACGGTCGAGGCCTCGGCCCAGGGCGCGGTGCACGCGTCGGTCGTGGCGTCCGATGACGCCGAGCCCGGCCGGTACTCCGTGACCGCCGCCGGGGCGTCGTCCCAGACACCGGCGACGGCGACCGTCCAGGTGACCGAGGAGCAGCCGGCGGTGCCGGCGTACCGGCCGCAGGTGCTGCTGTCGGCGACCTCGGGGCCGCGTGGTACGGCGATCACGATCGACGGTTCCGGGTTCGCGCGGAACGAAGCGGTCACGATCACCTTCGGTGACGGACTCTCCTCCACCACCGTGCACGCGAACGGTGACGGCATCATCTCCGGTGCGACCGTCAGCGTTCCGGGAACGGCGAAGCCCGGTTCGACCAGCGTCACGCTGGCCGGCGCCGACTCGGCGACCCGGGTGGAATCTCCCTTCACTGTCACCGGCCAGAACTGAGCCGGAGCAGTGAAACCGGTGGGCGGGGCCGTGATCACGGCCCCGCCCACCGGCGGTTCATGTACGGCCCGGCTCCGCGGAGCCGGGCTGATTCAGTTGTGGATCCGGATGGCTCCCGCGGTGATCTGCTGCGGGTCCACCAGGTCCAGGTCGTATTCCAGAGAGGGACTGTTGTCGTAGACGTTGTCCCGAAGCGGGTAGGGGCCCGTCTTCAGGTCCCAGACGACCAGCCTCAGCCGGTCGGGGTCGTAGCCGTACAGGACGAACCCGCGCCCGTCCGCCGTCGTGCCCTTGACGGCGACCTTGTCGTCAGGGGTGACGACCAGCCACTCCAGCGTCTCGGACGCCACGTCGAAGTCCGTGCCGTCGACTCGGAACGAGACCTTGCCTCTGGTCGGTTCGGGGCCCTCGTCGTGGGGCCGGTAGGCCGGATTGAACTGGAAGTGGCCCTTTCCTGCGAAGGGCTCCGGCGAGGCGAGGTGACCGCCGCCGGTCGCGAATCCCGCGTCCGGGTCGTAGACCACGACCATGGTCTCCCGTGTCCGGGTTCCCAGGTCGTCGTCCGTCACCGTGACCTTGATCGTGTACATCCCCGCGTGGGCGTACCGGTGCGAGCGGTCGCACCGGTCGTCGACCGCCGCGAAATCCTCCGTGGTGCCGTCGTCCCAGCCGACCACGCACGTGTGCGTGTCGTTCTCACCCGGATCGCTGACCGGCACCGTGACCGTGACGTCCGTGCCCACGCGGTAGACCGACCAGGGCTCGGGACCGAACCCCGCGGGATCGACGGCCAGGGCTTTCCGGGCGGGCTGGCTCGTGGCGGCGACGCGCGGCGCCACATTGCGGACGGTGACGGTGGCACGGTCGGTCACCGGGCCGTTCACCCCGTCGTTCGCCGTCAGGATGGCGACGAACTCGCCGTCGTCGTTACAGGTGATCGTCGTCTGGGCGGCGCGCGGGTCGGCGACCACGCAGGCCGCGCCCGGATCGGTTCCCGACACCGGCTGCAACGTCCAGGTGAGGGAGGGGGTGGACTCGCGGTCGTGCGCGTACCCGTTGAGCGTGATGAAAGCGCCCTCGTCCCCCGTGACGTCCACGCCGGCGCTCACGGTCGGCGGCTCGTCGACCGGAACGGGGAGGGATCCTCCGCTCCCGCCGTCGGTGATCTCGACCCAGAACTCGTCGCTGATCGGAGCACCTGGGGTGGGATCGGTGTAGAGGATCCTGTCGCCGGTGTAATAGGCGCGGAGCCTGCCTCCCGCGACCGAGTTCTGGCGCTGCGGCACCGCGCGAACCGAGAAGTCCCAGTCGGGGTTGGACGCGCCCTCGATGGTGGAGGCGAAGGGGTACTCGTCGCACTGTTCGCCCGGAGGCTGTGGTGGTCTGGGCAGCCACAGGTCGAAGTAGACGTCCCGCTGGACGCCCGTGCGATAGCAGGCGGCCTCCTTGTGGTCCTCGTGGTTCTTGGCCAGTCCGGTGTTGGCCGGGTCGTAGCGGTGCAGCCCCGGGTCGGCGGCGCTGCCTAGACGGCCAGGGATGAGCTTGTCCCTCGGCGGCGGAAATCCCGCCGGAACCAGGAGCGGATAGGAGTCGTTGGGCGTGTCCTGGGCGATCTTGATGTGGTTGGCCACCAGGGCCACGTCTCTGTCGCCTGTCGAATACGTGATGTGGGGGAGCACCTCGTTGAAGATGCAGGCCTGCGGCGCGAACTGGAAGTACGTCGCCGAGTCGCACCGGATCATCCGATCGTCGGTGTCGACGGGTTTGAGGAGTTTGAACCTTCCCTCAGCACCTGAACCGATCCTGATGAACCACTGGTGGTAGAGCACCTTGTCCTGGAATGTCGAGCGGTCTTCATGGGAGAAGATGTCCCACTTGGCCCACACTCCCGTGTCCCAGGAGGCCAGGGTGTGGTCCACGCCGGAGAACGCGCCGTGACAGTAGTCGGGCGCCTCGCGGCAATCGCCGACCGCGCTGAAGGACTGGTTGGGCGCGGTGAACCAGTTGTCCCACAGGCCCCAGTCGTAGTCGACCGAGCCCTTCTCGATCCGGAAGAAGATGCGGACCTTTCTGGTCTGATTGCTGGCCAGGCCGATGATGGTGAACTCGGCCTCGGTGGTGCCCACCTTCTTCGGAGGTTTGTCGGTGTAGAACTCGTAGTAGTCGATCTTGAGCTCGCCGCGCTGGCAGTATTCGAATCGGTTGTGAATCCGGCCGACCTTGCTTCGTGCGCCGGGCAGTGACGTGCAGTTCTTGACGAAGTTCTCGTCAGGCTCGTCGGGTGGCTCAGCCATGGCGGCGGCGACGCGGTTCTGCTCTTCCCCGTCCCCGAACTCCGCCGAGTCACGGTAGGACTTCTGCCCCGTCGCGATCGCGGTCTCCCGGGCGGCCGCCTGCGCCTCCTCGGGGGAGAGCGACGCGGTCTCCCGCTGGACCTTGGCTTTCATGTCGTCGGCGCCGACCGTGCTGCCGTCGCCGAATCTGAAGGTGACCTCCGACGAGTATCTGACGGAAGGCTCTCCTGCGGGTTCGGGACCGGCGGCCGAGGCGGGCTGTGTCATCCCCGCCACCAGCACGGCGGCCATCACCAGAGTCATTGCTTTTCGCTTCGAAGGACGTAACCCCAACGTCTCTTCCCCCTCGTAATTGATCAGGAAGCGAATCGGCGCGAGCGTAACACTGACGATCTAGGCGATCAATGGATGGTTTTCAGATTTCAATGACTTTTATTGACCGAGCAGACGGAAAACGTCTTGCCTTCTCGTGGGAATTCGCTCGGCCACCAGCGAGGACAACGCACAGTAGGCGGCGGTCCGAGCGTCCGGGAACATCGCCACTCGCACGGCGTTTCCCGCATGTGCCCGGAGGAACGCGAGCCGCCGTCGGCCTGGAGTCATGCGATCCCGGCCGACGGGGTCGGCAAGCGATGCGCCGGCGACGTGGCCCTCCTCGTTCCAGCTCCTGATCAACAGCCCCAGCGGCTCGGTGTCCTCGACCAGCCGCGGCATCCCTGCGTCCAGCGCAGCCGAGACCAACGGCTCATCCGCCACGTCGGCACGGCGGGCGCACCACCGCGCTTGATCGAGGGCGACGCGTCGCAGCGTCGCGGCGTCGCTTCGGTCGAGGAGATCGGCGAGTTCGGGATCGAGTTGCCGCACCTCGTGGCCGGACAACGAAGGCGGGTCCTCGAGCAACGGTCGCAATGCGGCGGCGGCGAGCGGTCCGCCGAAGAGGGCCTCGGTGACGGGCGTCCCCGCGAAAGACTCCAGAAGCCGCAGCGCACCGGCGGCTCCCTGCCCGCCCTCGAGTGAAAGCCTCCCCGGATCACTGCCCCACCGCACGGACGGCCTCCGTGCATCGAGTCCCGCGACCAGCTCACCGTCGACGGCCAGCGCCACGTGACATGCTTCGGGAGCGACGAGCACGGACATGACCCGCGTCTCCGCCGAGAGCGCGCGCAGGACCTCTGGCCGCGCCCCCTCGGCAGACGACACCTCCAGGAGCAGAACCGCCTTGCCGTACGGCTTGGCGAGACACAGCCGCGGATATCCCGCGTCGAACGACCGCGACAGCCGTACGGCGTTCTCGAAGGTCATCGCAGCGGGAGCATCGAGCGCGCCGCATCTGGCCAGGGCGGACCCCGCGTCGATATTTGTCGCCGCCGTCAGGCAGAACGCCTCCCCGAGCCACGCGTAGGCTCCACTTGACGTCATGGCGGTCAGCGCTTTCTCACGACGGCTCAGGGAATCGGTTGAGGGCGGTCGCGCTCCTCGTCGCCACAGTAGTCCCCGATCGCCACGTCAAAAGGAGTGAGCGCCAAAACCCCGAGTCGTCGAGCAGGGCCGATGGGTCGATGCCTTCAATGGCAGCGCCCAGCGAATGAGAAATCCTGCACCGATGAGTTCACGTGAAATTCCGTGAATGCATGCTCTTCGATATACGCCACCGCACCGGTATGTAGTAGGCCCCGGCGTTCCGGGGGAGCGGCCTCAGAAGGTCTCGGTGAGAGCGTTGAAGCGGGACAACATGTCGGCCAGCAACCGGACCTCGTCCTCCGGCCAGGTGTTGAGCAGCGCGCGGAACCGCTCCTGCCTGGCCTTTCTCGCCCGGTCGAGCCGCTGCCGCCCCTCGCCGGTCAGCTCGAGGAGGTGCGCACGGCCGTCGAGGGGATCGGGAGTGCGCCCGATCAGCCCGAGCATCTCGAGCACCTTCAGCTGGCGGCTGATGGTGGCCTTGCCGATGCCGTAGTAGGCGGCGAGGTCGCTGGGGCGTGCCGGAGCCGCCTCGTGGATGCGGACGAGCAACCCGTACGCGCCCGGGTCCAGCTCCGGGTGCACCTCGCGCATCATCTCGGCGGACAGTGCGCGAGATCGCCGGAACAGGACGCCAAGCTGGTGTTCGACCGCAGAGTAGGCTTCACGCCCCTCGACGGAGACCACCGCCTGTGCCTCGTTCACGTCGCCGCCACCCCCTTTTCCGAACGAAAGATCGGCACTCACCCTTGCGACGAGGGTTGCCCCTGGACCGCCTGGATGTCCAGCTCGACCTTAAGCGTGGCTCCGATCAGCGAGATGCCCGCCTGCACCACTTGGTTGTAATTCATAGCGAAATCCTCGCGGCGCAACACGGTGACGGCGCGGAACGCGGCGCGCAGGCCGCCCCACGGGTCGGGGCTCGTGCCGAGGTAGGTCAGATCGAGGTCGACCGGCCGGGTGATGCCGCTCATCGTCAGGACACCATGCAGCGTCCACCGATCCGGACCCGCGGGCGACAACCCGGAGCTCCGGTAAGTGATCGTCGGATGCGGCCCTGCGTCCAGGAAGTCCGCCGAGCGCAGGTGCTGGTCGCGCGTGCTGTTACCGGTGTCTATCGACGCGGCGTCGATCTCGGCCACGACGCCGGACGCCTCGGCGCTCGCACCGATCTCGATGCGCCCCGAGAACTCGGCGAATCGACCCTGCACGCTGGACAGCCCGAGGTGCTGCGCCGTCGCCGCCACCTTGGAGTGCGCCGGGTCGATGGTCCACACGCCGGGCGGCGGGAGCTCCACGCCGCCCTGTCGTGCGAGTACGAGAGTGCCCAGCTCGGCGGTGCCGGACGCGGTCGCGATCGCCGTCGACGCGGCGGGGGCGTACCCGACCGCGGTGACGACGACGGTGTAGACACCGGGCGCGAGAGGGCGGGTCAGCACCCTCCCGTCGTCGTCCGCCTCGGCCCGCACGACCTGGTGGCCGGACATGTCGGTCACGGTGACGACCGCATGCGCTATCGCCCAGCCGTCTTTCGTCCGCACCAGGGCATGCAGGCCGCGCCGCCCCGGCGCGTCTTCTGAGATCTGTGGGCCGGTGTACATGCTGTTCCTGCTTTCACTGCTCGTCAGTCACCCGCGCGGGAGCGACGGCTCCCGCCGGGTGCCTCTTCCAGCACCCCGGCGTCATTCCGGGTAACCGAGCCACACATCGTGCTCGTTCTCGCCCTGACCGGTCAGGTTGAGGGCGCTGGCCGCCGGCGGGTACCCGGTGGCGATGAGGGTGTACTGACCGTCGGTGAGGTCGGCGAAGGCGTACTCTCCGTCTGCGCCGGTCGTCGCCGTGCCGACGACGTTGCCCGCGGAGTCGAGCAGCGTGACCCTGGCGTCGGCGAGCGGGCCGCCGCCGTCCTTGACCCGGACCGTGCCGCGGACGTGGGCACCGGGCAGCAGTTCGATGTCCTTCCTGGTCTGGCCGGCCCCGACCTCGACCGGCACCGCCGCCGGCCGGTGCCCGGCGGCGCTCACCGCGAGCGTGTAGGCCCCGGCGACGACCCCCGAGAAGCTGAAGGTGCCGGCGGAGTCGGTCGTCCCCGTCGTGACCACCTCGCCGCGTACGTCCGTCACGATGACCATCGCCTGGGCGACAGGCGTGCCGTCGGGGTCGCGCACGGTCCCGGACAGCTTCCCCGAGCCCGCGAGCACCAGGTCGAAGTCCAGCGGCTGGTCGCCCACGACGAGAGTCGCGACCTGAGGGTCGTGCTCGCTGGCGGAGGCGATCAGGGTGTACGTGCCGCTGCCGGGCGTCCAGAGGGCGTATCCGCCCTCGGCCGTCGTGACCGTACGGCCGAGCTGGTGACCCCGTACGTCGATCAGGGTGATGGTGGCGTAGCTCACCGGAGTGTCGTCCGTGCGGCGGACGAAGCCGCGGATCCCGCTCCCACCGGAAGGTTCGGTGGCATCCGCCGAAGCGAAGGCCGAGTGTTGCGTCGCTGCCCGGGCCCCCGCCGGTGCCTCAGCCAGACCGCCCAGGCCGCCCAGTCCTCCCCGGTCGCCGGCGCCCACGGACGCCAGTTCCTGCGTGGAGCGATGCGCGTGACGGCCGGGCGCCGAGACCTCGGCAGGTGCGTCCGCGTCCAGAGGCTGCTCGGAGCCGGCGGTGCGGAGCGGGATCTCCTTGATGAAGAGGATGGCGATCAGTGCCAGCAGCGCGCTCGGCGCCGCGTAGAGGAACACGTCGCCGACGCCGTGGCCGTACGCGCTCTGCACCACCGCCCGGATGGGCTCCGGCAGCGCGGACAGCCGGGGAACGGAACCGTCGCTCAGCTCGCTGTGCACGCCCAGCGCGGCCAGGCCTTCGTCCAAGTAGTCCGTGATCCGGTGACCCAGCACCGCGCCGAGAGCGGAGACACCGATTGCGCCACCGAGCGTACGGAAGAACGCGACGACCGAACTGGCCGCGCCCAGGTCCTGTTGCCTCACCTGGTTCTGGACGGCCAGGACGAGGTTCTGCATGGTCAGGCCGACGCCCATGCCGATGGCGACCATGTAGACGGCCAGCAGCCAGTAGTTCGTGTCGTACCGCAGTGTCCCCATGAGCCCGAACCCGGCCGTCAGGAACAGGCCGCCGGCGACCAGGAAGATCTTCCAGCGACCCGTGCGGGTGATGATCTGCCCGGCCGCGGTCGACGACACGGCCAGACCGAGGATCAACGGCAGGGTCATGATCCCCGCCTTCGTCGGCGAGTCGCCTCGCGCGAGCTGGAAGTACTGGGAGAGGAAGGTGGTCGCGCCGAACATGGCGACACCGACAAGAAGGCTGGACACCACGGCCAGGCTGATCGTGCTGTTGCGGAACAGGCGCAGCGGCACGACCGGCTCGCGGACCTTCATCTCCACGAGGAGGAAGAGCAGCGCCAGCACTAGCGCGCCGCCGACCATCACATAGGTCTGCCAGGACAGCCAGTCGTACTTGTTCCCGGCGAAGGAGACCCAGATGAGGAGCAACGAGACCGAGGCGACGATCAGGACCGCGCCACCCCAGTCGATCTTGACCTCGCGCTTGAGCACGGGAAGGCGGAGTGTCCGCTGCAGGACGATCAACGCGAGGACGGCGAACGGCACGCCGACGTAGAAGCACCACCGCCAGCCCAGCCAGGAGGTGTCCACGATCACACCACCGATGAGCGGGCCTCCGATGGTGGCGAGGGCGAAGACCGCGCCGAGGTATCCCGAGTAGCGGCCGCGCTCGCGCGGCGAGATCATCACCGCCATGATCACCTGAGTGAGGGCGGTGAGGCCTCCGGCGCCGATGCCCTGCACGACCCGGGCGCCCAGGAGCATCCCGGGGTTCTGCGAGAGCCCGGCGATCGCCGAGCCGACCACGAAGATGATCAGACTCAGCTGGACGAGGATCTTCTTGCTGACCAGGTCGGCGAGCTTGCCCCACAGAGGCGTGGAGATCGTCGTCGCGAGCAGGTCGGTGGTGATCACCCAGGTGTAGGTGGTCTCGCTCGCGTGCAGGTCGGCGATGATCGTGGGCAGCGCGTTCGACACGACGGTCGCCGCCAGGATGGCCACGAACAGGCCGATCAGCAGTCCCGACAGTGCCTCCAGGATCTGCCGATGCGACATCGGAGCGCCCGGATCGTCCCGCACTGGTACTGCGGTTGTCATCAAAGTCCTTTCACGGTCCGAGCCGTGCGGGGCGGGGGTGCGGGAGGCGTGCGCGGCGGGGAAATACGGATCCTGGCGATGGGACGGGGGAGCCCGGGCGATCTCCTCGCGTCGTGGGTCTCGGCGAGGCGGTAAGGGGAAACAGCCGGCCGCGGCGCTCCCTGCCCTCATCTGGTTGCTGAGGGCAACTATATGCGATTGCCCAGGGCAACTATTTAGTAGTTGTGGGATTTATGTCCGATATCACAGCGTGGTGATCGGCGGTGAAGACCGGGTGCTACCGGGCGGACCACCGGATCGGGGCACCGGACGGATCGGTCGTGAGCCAGGACCCGTCTCCAAGGGGTTCGACGTCGTAGGGGTCCTCCGCGTGCCCCTCGAACTCGCCCTCGATCTGGCCCGAGCGCAGGTCGACACTGTAGTGGCGGAACCACTCCTCCTCGTCCTCGGTCTCTCCGGCGATGGCGACGATGGCCGTGTCCGGAGTGAGGTAGCCGCCGCTGTATTCCACGCCCGCCTCCTCCAAGTCGTACCCGAAGGATTCGAGGGAGAGTTCAAGCGTCACGTCGCCGTCCGGATACGTGTGGAACGCGACGTCCGTCTGCTCGTGGTGGACCGTCATGAAGTGGTCCCCGCCGGGCGTCAAAGCGATGAGTGACCGGTCGTTCCACGGGTAGCGGACGAGATCCAGCCGGCTCCCGTCCAGCGCCCCGCGGAAGATCGTCAAGCCGTCCTGGCCCTCGCCTACGTCCAGGAGAAGATGCTCGCCCGCCGGGTGCCGGTAATGCAGGCCCCCATGCCCGAAGGTCTCCAGATCCGCCTGGGCGATGAGCCCCCCGGTCTGCGCGTCCAGGATGACCCATTGGTCGGGCCGGTTGCGGCCGGCCATGCCGTCGGGGCGGTAGACCCAGGCCACACGGTCGTCGAGAGACAGCGTGCAGCTCGGCTTGTGCCCGTACCGCTCCGCCGACAGCGGCTCGAACGCCGACCGCCAGACCTCGGTGCCGTCGCGCGTCACACAGACCGCCGCGTTCAGGGTCGTGTAGACGGCGCGTTCGAGATCCGCGGAGACCGTGTGATCGACGACGTCGTCTCCCGGGGACGGCTGGAACACCGCCGCGGGCGACAGCAGGCCGAAAGAGCCGGAGGCCACGTCGTAGGCGTGGATGTCGCCGCCGATGAGGCGCGAGAAGAGCTGGAGGGATCGAGCGGGCTGAACCATGCCAGGGAGGGTAGCGGTCGCCACGGACAATCCGAGTATTTCCCAGTCAACCTATAGGGATAGTTGACAATAGGGTTCGCCCCGCACACGCTGAGACAAGGTCCACGCGCACATCGCC
This sequence comes from Planotetraspora thailandica, assembly GCF_016863335.1. Lineage (GTDB taxonomy): Bacteria > Actinomycetota > Actinomycetes > Streptosporangiales > Streptosporangiaceae > Planotetraspora > Planotetraspora thailandica. The sequence continues at coordinate 104,190 of NZ_BOOR01000031.1, read as the reverse complement.
CATCGAAAGGTGCAAGCGAATGACCCAGGTCCATGACCAGGCGACCCCCGTCGACGGCTCCTACCAGCACATCGACGTGACGCAGGTCGGCGGCGTGATCGGCGCCGTCGTCGGAGGCATCCGGGTGGGCGGCAACGCCGACCCGGCCGCGGTCGCCGAATTGCGCTCCGCGCTGCTCCGCCATCGAGTGATCTTCCTGCGCGACCAGCAGCACGCCACCGACGCCGACCAGTTCGCCTTCACCAAGCTCCTCGGCACCGTCACCAAGCCGCACCCGACGGTGACCGGTGACGGCGAGGCCGTGCTCCCGATCGACTCCGAGCAGGGCAAGGCCAACAGCTGGCACACGGACGTGACCTTCGTCGACCGGATCCCGGCGATCAGCGTGCTTCGCGCCATCACGCTGCCGCCCTACGGCGGGACCACGGTGTGGGCCAACACGGTGGAGGCGTACCGGCGCCTGCACCCCGGCCTGCGCGCGCTGGTCGGCCGGCTGCGCGCGGTGCACTCGAACCTGTACGACTACGCGGCGCAGCGCCCGCAGATCGGCGGGATCGACGTCAAGGAGCAGGAGTATCGCGAGGAGTTCCGGAGCGTCGAGTTCGAGACCGAGCACCCCGTCGTCCGCATCCACCCGGAGACCGGCGAGCCGTCCCTGCTGCTCGGCCACTTCGTCCGGTCATTCGCCGGCCTGAGCAGCGCCGATTTTCACGATTTGTTCGCCCTGCTCCAGCGGCACATCACCCGCCTGGAGAACACGGTGCGGTGGAGCTGGCGGGACGGCGACATCGCCATCTGGGACAACCGGGCCACCCAGCACTACGCCGTCGCGGACTACGACGACCTGCCCCGGCTCCTCCACCGCATCACGCTGGCCGGTGACATCCCGGTCGGCATCGGCGGTGACACCAGCGTGGTTCTCAAGGGCGACGCCGGTGCGTACTCGCCCGTCGCCCCTTGAGCGCGGCCTGCCAGCCGGCAGGGAGGTCGTGCTCAGGGCCGTCGCGTCTCAGGCGCAGGACCAGATGTCCTTCTCTATGTCGCCCGCGGCCTGAGGCCCCATCAACACGAGGCCACCGTCCACGAAGAACGTCGCCCCGGTCACGTACGACGAGCCGGGCCCCGCGAGGAAGGCGATGACGGAGGCCACCTCCCGCGCGTCTCCGGGGCGGCCGAGCGGGTAACCCGGGCGGCTGCCGGGCTCGGGTGGCTGGTCCTCCTGGCCGGTCATCGGGGTGGCGATCTCCCCGGGAGCCACCGCGTTCACGGTGATGTCGTGCCTGCCCAGCTCCAGCGCCAGCGTGCGGGTGAGCAGCCGCAACCCGCCCTTGGCCGCGCAGTACGGGCCGGCGTCGAGCCGCGGATACTCCTCGTGCACGCTGGTGACGTTGATGATCCGACCGCCCGCGCCGCGGCCGACCATCCGGCGGGCCGCCCGCTGCGAGCACATGAACGCGCCGTCCAGATCGACGGCGAGCACAGACCTCCATTGGTCGTACCCGAGGTCGAGCAACGGCTCGGCCGAACCGGTGCCCGCGTTGTTGACGAGCACCCCGAGGCCGCCGAGCTCGTCCGCAAGCTCGTCGACGACTCCGGCGGCGATCTCCGGGTCGGTCAGATCGTGCCGCCGTACGGCTGCCCCGCGCCCTGCGGCGCGGACCTGCGCGGCGGTGTCCCGCGCGCCCTCCTCGTCGGTGTGGTAGGTGATACCGACGTCGAAGCCCTGGGCGGCGAGTGCGACGGCCGTGGCCTTCCCGATCCCGGAGTCGGCTCCGGTGACGACGGCCACCTTGTCGTAGTCGAAGCGCGACGCCGGTGCCGTTGCGGTGCTGCTCATATGCCCACCTCCCTGGTCAGGCTGGTGCCGTACCCCTGGGGCCCGCCCCTACACCGGGCCGTACGGCGGACGGGCCTGCCCCGGGGCCCCGATGGGCGGGCCGTACGCACGTCAGGCGGTCGCGGCGGCGAGGCGGCCCTGCTTCACCCCGGCGAAGAAGGTGCGGCCCGCCATCGTCATGGCCGGCTGGTGGTCGCCCATGAGCCGGGCGCGGTGGGGCGCGTCGGCGAAGCGCGGCTCGAGCTGGAACTCGGCGGCCACCGACCACCAGGTGACCGGCACGACGCCTGCCAGCACCATCCGCTGGACCGCCGCGTCGTGCGCCTCCTTGCTGAGAGAGGCCGAGGCGTCGACCACGACGTACGGCTCGTAGCCCTCGCGCAGCGCACCGAGCACGGTCTGCAGGACGCAACCGTCGGTGGCGACACCGCCGATGATCAGCTTGCGCCGGCCGGCGGCCCGCACCGCTTCGCTGAAGACCGGGTCGAGGAATGAGTTGAACGCGGTCGTGCGCTCGATGACCGGCTGGTCGCCGATGATCGCCAGCAGCTCGGGGTAGAGCGGGCCGGAGGGCTTGGACGCCTCGCCGTTGGTCACCACCAGGCCGCTTCCGTAGAGCTTGGCGGTCTCGGCGAGCCCGGCGACGTTGGCGATGTGCTCCCGCAGGTCGTGCGAGCGCAGGAGGTTGGCGAAGCCGACGGCGTAGTCGACCAGCACGACGGTGGCGTTGTCCGGGGAGAGCGGTTCGAGGTTCATGGTCGTCCTTTCAGTGGTGAGAGCGGTCGTCTTAATGACCAGATGGTCAGTAACGTATCAGCCCCTAATGTCCACGTGTACAGTTAGGGCATGGTGTCCGATGTGCCGGGGACGGCGAAGAAGCGGGTGCGCGATCCGGAGGCACGGCGGGCCGCCATCCTGGCCGCGGCGCGTACGGTCTTCGCCGAACGGGGCTACGCCAAGGCGACCATCCGGGAGATCGCGCAACGCGCGGAAGTGACGCACGGACTCGTGGTGATGCACTTCTCCACTAAGGAGAAGCTCTTCCTCGCCGCCGTGCCCGGCACGCGCGATCTCGCCGACAGCGTCCAGGGCGACGTGGAGGGCCTGGCCGGGCGGGTCGCCCGCAGTTACGTCGCGCGCATGGAGTCCGCAGACAGTGCCGACCCCTTCATCGCCCTCGTCCGCAGCGCCGCCGCCGACCAGCATTCCGCCAAGGCGCTGCTGCGCGCCATGCGTGAGGAGAGCGTCAACGCCTATCGCGCCGTGCTGGAGGGGTCAGACGTGCCCCTTCGGGTCGATCTGGTGGGCGCGCATCTCATCGGGGTCACGTTCAGCCGCTACGTGCTGGCCGACGGCCCCATCGCGGCCATGTCCCCCGAAGAGCTCACCCACTACCTCACCATGAGTCTGCGCGGAATCCTGCTGGGTTGTCCGGGTGGAGACCTCTCGGCGACCGAGGCGGCGAGCTCCCGCAGCTAGCTGACTGTCTGGGGGCGGGGCGTGGGCGGGCACGTGACTGCCACGGCCGGGCCCGCGCCTCGGGACCGGGTAGTGGGTTGATCCCGCCAAGAGGCTTTGTCGCGATGCTTCATCTCCCATGTGACTCGTGCTGGAGTCACAACAGATAGAAATTCTGTTCGATATCTGTAGCTGATCGTTCACGTTGCGTGAGATTATTCAGACACAGTTTCGATATCGGTGGGGGAGGGATGGCGTGGCCGGTTGGCGCGAGCGGCGTCCGTCTCCTGAGTCGAGCGAACCGATAGGTGGTTCGGAGTGGTGGGCGGAGGTGCGGGAGCGGGCTCGCTTGTGGTCGTCGCATGGCAGTCCGGCGTTGAGCTCTCCGTCCGGGCTCGGGGCGTGGTGGGAAGCCACGCTCGCGGAGAACACATCCTCGGCACCTGGACAGTCTGGTCCCGCGCCGGCTGGTCCCGCGCAGCCGGGAATCGTGCCCGTCGCTTCCCTGAGCCGCGGCGTGCCGTCTGCGGATGACTCCGCCGAGCCCGCGCGTGAGGCACCGGCCGAGGCGTTCACCGGTACGGAAAGCGAAACGGAAAGCGGGGCGGAGGCGGCGACCGGGGCCTCCACCGAAGCGACCGGGTCGGGCCGGTCTACCGCGTGGGGCGGTTCGGACGGAGCCTCTGGGCGGTCCGCGATGCCGGGTGTCTTCGCGGGCTTGGATTGGGCCGGTTTGGGGTCGGCGGGCTTGGTGGCGGCGCTGGTGGATGCCGCGTCCGCGCTGGCCCTGGCAGAGCCGCCGGAGGTGTCGGCTACATGTTTGGCTGAGGCGCAGGAGCTGGTTTACGCGCGAGATCGGTTGGTGTCGGCGATTGCGGCGCGGGTGGATCGGGTGCATCGCACGGATGAGGCTCGGAGTCATGGGCATTCCAGCACTCAGGTGTGGTTGCGGTCGGGGTGCGGCGCCAGCAGGGGCTCGGCCTCATATCTGGTGATGCTGGGCACGCAACTCGCTCGTTTGCCGATCGTGCGGGCCCGGTTCGCGGAGGGCAGTCTGGCCGAGGGGCAAGTCGGTGCGATCTGCATCGCGGTGAAGAAGCTGACCGATGAGCAAGCGGCTATCGCCGAGCCGATCCTGGTGGAGTTGGCCGACAATGCGAGCCCGGAGGATGTGGCCAAGGCGGGCCGCTATCTGGGGTATGTGCTGGATCCGGATGGGCCGCGTAAGGGTGAGGACGACGAGGAGAGCGACTACCGCAAGCGCTACCTGGAAGTCCGCCCCACCGACGCGGGTGGCATGGAGGGCGAGTTCCACCTGCCGAAGGAGTCGGCGGCCCGGTTGAAGGCCTGGTTGGACGCCTACGCCAAACCCCGCAGCGAGAACGACGACCGGTCGCTTCGTCAGCGCAACGCAGACGCGCTCAACGACCTGCTCGCCAAGAAGGTCACCACCGAACTGGTGGTTCTCGTCAACGCCGAATCCCTGCCCGGCGACCAACCCACCCCCGACTACGACACCCACGGCGACGACGGCACTGGCGGCCTGGATGACGCGGACGGGGTCGACGGCGCCGGCGGCCGCGAAGACACCGGCCGCCGAGCCCGCGAGCAATCCGCGCACGCCTCCTCCGTGACACGGCACCACGGGCAACCGGAGTCGGGTGATCGAGGGCGTCGGTTGTTGCGGTGGAAGGTGCCGGGGTTGTTGCTGGCCACTGGACAGTTCCTGTCCCCAGCCGACATTGCACGACTGGCGCGCACTTCCACGTTGATGCGTCTGGTCATGGATGCCGACGGGCAAGTGCTCGACATGGGCCGTGCCGTGCGGCTGGCGACCAACCCCCAGCGCAAGGCGGTCTTCGCCCGGTACGGCACGTGCTGGATCGACGGCTGCCCGCTGCCGGCGACCTTGTGCCAGGTCGACCACGCGGACAACTGGGTAGCGGGCGGGCTGACCAACCTCAAGCTCCTCGGCCCGGCCTGCCAGCACCACAACCGCGACCGCTACCGGCATCCGGAACGCTACGTGCGCCGGCGGGAAGGCAAGGACCGCTGGGCCTACACCTACACCGGACCCCGTTACCGAACACGACGGCGCCGAACATCGGCCGGAGGACCGCCCGCCGCAGGGCCGCCCACCAGCGGAGACCCGCCTTGACAACGCTGTCCGATGCGGACAAACGGCCCATCGGTGGCATTGGCGCTGCTGGCCGCGCCTTCGCTCGCTGCTCGTGTAAATGCGGCGCAGCGGTCACTCCACATGCCGAACACGGCGAGCGAATTTCCCACTAAACCTATTGACTTTATGCCAAATGGTCCGCAGATTTGACACGTGATCATTGACGACGCACGCGGCGAATGTGTCAAGAGCGGCGTGTGCGGCGATGCGGGGCAGGCCCGTGCGCCGCCGGGCCCGCGCCGATCCCCGTCCCCGTCTCTGTCCCTGTTCCTGTCTCTGCCCGACGAGCACACATCCTCGCGGTGGTGCGTGATCAGACGTGAACCGGCCCGTGGCGCGGCGACCTCGCCGGATCGGGAGGCCCTGAGGCCGGATGGACAAGCAACACAGAAGGAGCGAGATGCGCGCATCTCTCCGGAAGCTCGCGATCTCCACCGTGGCAGTGATCACTCTGGTCACGACCGCGGGTGCCGTATCGAGCGCGGGGGCGTCGGCGGCGGCCGGCATTCCCCGCCCAGACGACTATTTCGGCTTTCATATCGGTTCCGATGGCCATCTTGCGACGTGGGACAAGATGGTGAGCTACTTCCAGCTCGTCGCCAAGGGCAGTGACCGCGTCAACTACGAGAAGGTGGGCGACACCACGCTGGGCTACCCCTACGTGATGCTCACCATCAGTTCCAAGAAGAACCTCGACAACCTCGACCGCCTCGTCGCGATCAACGACCGCCTCGCTGATCCGCGGGGACTGTCCGAAGCAGAGGCGCAGCGGCTCGCGGCGCAGGGAAAGCCCTTCTACTACATCCAGGCCGGCATCCACGCGACCGAGGTCGGCAACTCCCAGGCGATGATCGAGATCGCGCACCGGCTCGCGACCGACAACTCGCCGGCCATCAGGCACATCCTCGACAACGCGGTCATCCTGATGGTGCCGTCCCAGAACCCGGACGGGCTCCACCTGGTCAACGACTATTTCAACGCCACGGCCGACACGAACTACAACCGGACCTATCCCGACCTGTACCAGAAGTACACCGGCCACGACGACAACCGTGACTGGTTCATGTTCACGCAGGTCGAGAGCCGCCTGATGGTGTCGATCCAGAACAAGTACCACCCGCAGGTCTTCCAGGACGCGCACCAGGCGGGCACGGGTGCGCCGCGGATGTTCACGCCGCCGTACCTCTCGCCGTCCGACCCGAACATCGACCCGATCACGGTCCAGCAGACCAACGCGCTCGGCATGGCCATGCAGCGCGGGATGACCGCCGCCGGGCTCAAGGGCGGCCAGTGGGGCACCACGTACGACTACTGGTCCCCGTCGCGGCAGTACCAGGTCTACCACGGCTCGGTTCGCATCCTCACCGAGGCGGCCAGCGTCTCCAACCTGGCCTACCCGTACACCAGGCCGGGTCCGATCGGCGACCAGCAACCCGACACGAACTTCATCGAGCCCTACGACCAGAACACCTGGACGCTGCGGCAGATCCTCGACTACACGTCGAACACCTTCTACAGCGGCGTCGAGAACCTGGCCAACGACCCCTACACCTGGCTGTACAACTTCTACAAGGTCGGCCAGAGGGCGGTCACGAAGACCAACCCCTACGCGTACGTCATCCCGGCGAACCAGCGTGACCCGCAGGCCGTGCGTGACGCCCTCGACATCCTGCACACCGGGGCGGTCGAGATCCGCCAGGCGCGGACGGCGTTCACGGCGGGCGGCAAGGACTATCCCGCCGGCTCCTACGTGATCCACCTGGCGCAGCCGTACGGCGGCTTCGCCAAGACCCTGCTGGAGGTGCAGCACTACCCGCAACTGGCGGAGTATCCGGGCGGGCCGCCGCAGGAGCCGTACGACGTGACAGCGCAGACGCTGCCGATGCTGCTGGGCTTCACCGCCGACCTCGTCAAGGACCCGTTCTCCGTCGACACCACGCTGCTTAAGCAGATCAAGCCGGCGCCCGTGACGATGCCCGCCCCTCCCGCCAAGAGCGGCGCCTACGTCCTCGGTCCCGAGTCGTACGGGGCCTTCCAGTTCGTGTCCGACCTGCAGAAGCAGGGTGTTCCGACGTTCCGCGCGGCCCAGAAGTTCACCGACGGCGGTCGTGACTTCCCGGCAGGAACGTTCATCATCCCTCCCACCGACCAGGCGCGCCGGATCCTGCAGACCAGGTCGGCGAGCACCGGGATCCCCGTGTCGACGATCTCCAAGCTCCCCGGCGTCTCCGGCGTGCAGCTCAAGCCGGGCACCCGGATCGGGCTGTACAAGCCGCCGAACAACATGCCGTCGGGCTGGCTGATGTGGATGTTCGACCAGTACCACGTGAACTACCAGGTCATCTCGGCCCAGGACTACCAGGGTGATCTGAACGACAAGTACGACGCCATCGTGCTGCCCGACGGCGTCTCCAGGAGCAAGATCGTCAACGGGCTGAGCGCGACCTCCTATCCGCCCGAGTGGAGCTGGGCCTACGGCGTGGGCGACGCCGGCTGGACCAAGCTGCGCGACTTCGTCACCAACGGCGGCACACTCGTCGCGTACGGCAGCGCCACGAGCACGGCGCAGAGCCTGCTCGGGCTGCCCCTCGAGCCGGTCCTGCCGAACGACTCGTCGTCCTTCTACTCGCCGGGCTCCCTGCTCAGCCAGCAGATCGACACCGACGACCCCGTGGCTTGGGGCATGACCGCCGGCAACCCGGTCTGGTTCGAAGGGAACCAGGCGTACCGGATCACCGACCCGGCCAAGTACGACGCCAAGGTCGTCGGGAAGTATCCCGACAGCGGTGAGCAGCTGCAGAGCGGCTGGCTCATCGGCGGCAAGTACCTCGACGGCGCGGCCAACAGCGTCGCCTTCCACGTCGGGAAGGGATACGTCGTGACGTTCGGCAGCGAGGCCGGGTACCGCACCTGGAACCGCGCCGAGCAGAAGATGGTGTTCAACTCCCTGTACTACGGGCCGTCGCAGAAGCTCGACGCCGAGCAGTTCGCCCATATCTCCGGCTGACCCTCCGTACGCGGATCCGCCCGGCACGGCACCGGGCGGATCCGCCCCTCCAAGCTGCTCGTCTCGTTCAGGGAGACCGAATGACCCATGCACCGGCGACGGACCAGGACCCCGTGATCGAGCTGCGCGGGGTGCGCAAGTCCTTCGGCGAGCTGGAGGTTCTCAAGGGAATCGACCTCGCCGTCACCCGCGGTGAGGTCGTCGTCATCATCGGCCCGTCCGGTGGGGGCAAGAGCACGCTGCTGCGATGCGTCAACCTGCTCGACCCCATCTCCGCGGGACAGGTCTTCCTGGAAGGGGAGGACCTCACCCGGCCGCAGGTGGACCTCAACCGGATACGGCGCCGCATCGGCATGGTGTTCCAGCAGTTCAACCTGTTCCCGCATCTGACGGTGCTGGGCAATCTCACCCTCGCGCCGGTCAAGCTGCTCGGGCTCGGCAGGCAGGAGGCCGAGCGGCTGGCCGGCGACCTCCTGTCGCGGGTCGGGCTGGCCGACAAGGTGGACGCCTACCCGCGGCAGCTGTCCGGTGGCCAGCAGCAGCGCGTCGCCATCGCGCGGGCGCTGATGATGAGCCCCCACGTCATGCTCTTCGACGAGGTCACCTCCGCGCTCGACCCGGAGCTGGTGAGCGAGGTGCTCGACGTCATGCGCGACCTCGCGCGCTCGGGCATGACCATGCTCTGCGTCACTCACGAAATGGGCTTCGCCCGGGAGCTCGGCGACCGCCTGGTCTTCATCGACGGCGGAGTCATCGCCGAACAGGGCCGCCCGGCCGACGTGCTGGACGACCCGCAGCAGGCACGCACCCAGCAGTTCCTCCGCAAGGTTCTGAGATGACCCGGCCCGCGTCCGGGGTGCCCGCCGCGTGCGGGCGGAAGGAGTACGTTGTGAAAGCCAAAGTCGCCGGGCTGCTGGCCCTTCTCGTGGTGGCCGCCGCCGGTTGCGGTTCCGCCGGGGGAGAAGCCGGCACCACAGGCTCGGGCAAGCCGGTCGACGTCGGCGCCCCGCTCCCGGCCGACGTGCAGGGCAAGGGGCAGCTCACGGTCGGCGTGAAATGCGACTACCCGCCTTTCGGCTACATCGGCGAGAGCGGCGAGGAATCCGGGTTCGAGATCGAGATCGCGCACCGGCTCGGCGAATACGCCTTCGGCACGCCCGGCTCCGTGAAGCTCGAGTGTGTGACGGGGGCCAACCGGGTGCCGTATCTCACGACCAAGCGCATCGACCTCATCATCGCGACGATGAACTACACCCCTGAGCGGGCCAAGACCGTCGACTTCTCCACCCCGTACTTCAACAGCGGCGTGAAGCTCCTGGTGCCGAAGGACTCGCCGATCACCTCGTTCGCCGACCTGGAGGGCAAGCCGGTCACCACCACGACCGGGTCCACGGCGAGCATCTGGCTGACCCAGTGCGTGAAGACCGCCAAACAGGTGGCCTTCTCGCAGACGAGCGAGGCGTTCTCGGCCATGCGGAGCAACCGCGGAGTGGCGTTCGCCCAGGACGACACGTTGCTCGCCGAACTGGCCTCGAAGAACGCCGACACGAAGGTCGTGGGGGACGAGAAGGCCGGCAGCCCGTGGGGCATGGGCGTCCGGAAGGGCGACAAGGCGACGCTGACATGGGTGAACGCCGCCATCGAGAAGATGCGCACGGAGGACTACTTCTGGACGGCGTTCCAGAAGACGGTCACCGACAAGGGAGTCCAGCAGCAGTTCCAGCAGTTCGTGCCTCGGCCGGGCAACAGCCTCGAATACCCGACCGGAGACATCTTCCAGTGCTGACGCCGTGTGACACGGGCCGGGCGGGAGTCGTGTGCGGACGATGACGGCCGTCGACTTCGAGCCTGGTTTCGTCTTCTCTCACCTCGGCCCGCTCGGGCAGGGCCTCGCCCGCACGCTCGCCATCAGTGCCGTCGGCACGGCCGGGGCGCTCGCCGTCGGCGGGCTCCTCGGTGCGGCGAGCGCGTTACGGATCCCGGTCGTCCGCCAGGGGATCGGGGCGTACGTGGAGGTGTTCCGGAACACGCCGCTGCTGGTCCAGATCTTCTTCCTCTACTTCGCCCTGCCCGAGGCCGGGGTCAAGCTCAGCGCCTTCACCGTCGGGTGGCTCTCGCTCGTGTTGTGGGGAGGCGCCTACAACGCGGAGAACTTCCGGGCCGGTTTCGAGGCGGTCGACCCGAAATACGTGGAGGCGTGCCGGGCCCTCGGCTTCTCCGAACTCGCCTCCTTCCGCCGGGTCGTTCTGCCGCTCGGCACGCGTACGGCCCTGCCCTCGGTGACCAACACCCTCATCTCCGTCTTCAAGAACTCGTCCTTCATGATCGCCATCGGCTATCCGGAGCTGACCGACACCGCTGTCGACATCGTCTCCGTCACGTTCCGCGCGTTCGAGGTGTTCATCGCCATCGGCGTCGTCTACCTGGGGTTGGTCTGGATCTTCTCCCTGGGAGCGGGGCTGGTCGAGCGTCGTTTCGCCATTCCCGGGGGGCACTGATGATGCCGCTCTGGGTGGGTCCCGTGGCCCGCTACATGGCCACGGGCCTCGTGACGACGCTCGCGCTCGCGGCCGTGAGCATCGCCGTGAGCGTGGTGCTGGGCACCCTGCTGGGCGCGCTGCTCGTCCTGCCCAGCAGGGCCGTACGGCTGGCGGTGCGCTGTTACGTCGAGATCTGGCGTGGCCTGCCGATCATCGTCACCCTCTTCTTCATCTTCTTCGTGCTGCCGGTCATCGGCCTGAGGTTCGACACGTTCGTCGCGGCCGCGATCGGCCTGTGCCTGTGGGGCAGTGCCAACGTCGCGGAAGTCGTACGCGGAGCGGTGCAGTCCGTGCCCCACGGCCAGGCCGACGCGGCCGCGGCGCTGGGTTTCCCCTGGGGGCGGCGCATGCGGCACGTGGTCTTTCCTCAGGCGGTACGGCGGGCCCTGCCGCCGCTGGTCGGGCTGGTCGTCAACCTCACGCAGCAGACCTCGCTGGCCACGGTCATCGGCGTGCTGGACCTCCTGCAGGCGTCGCAACGCTCGATCGAACGGCTCACCCTCTCCACCGGTGCCACCCATGCGATACCGATCCTGGGGGCGGTTCTCGTCGTCTACTTCGTCATCTGCCTTCCGCTCACGTTTCTCTCCCGCCGGCTGGAGCGCTCGCTTCAGCGGGCGTGAAGGGTCTTCCGCGGGAGGCGGCGTCGAGGAGGGGCCCGAGTTCCTGTGCCACGGTGGTCAGGGCGCGCACGTCCTGCTCGGCTCTGGCGATCAGTATCGCTCCCTCGAGTGCGCTGATCATGAGAGTGGCGAGCGACTCGGCCCGCCCGGCCGGCACGCCCATCTCCGTCAGCGCCTGGGCCACCGGCTGGCTCCAGCACGCGAACGCCGCCGCGGCGGCTTCCCTGGTGGCGTCGGCGCCATGGGCGCAGTCGACCGTCGCCGCGGCGACGGGGCATCCGGCTGCGAACCCGGTCGTCTGATACTCGTCGGTCCACTGGCGCACCATCGCGGCGAACAGCCCGCTCGGCGACGGCTCGGGCATCTCGTCGAGGAAACGCGCGACCCGCTTGGCGGCGTAGCGGCCGGCCCAGGCCACCGCCTCGTCGACGAGTTGCCGCTTGCCTCCCGGGAAGTAGTGCTGAAGCGAACCCCGGGGCGCCTGCGCATGCGCGACCACGTCGCGCATGCCCGTCGCGGTCACTCCGTCGCGCCGTATGAGCTGGGCCGCGCTGAAGACCATCCGCTCGCGCGGTCCTCGTCCGGACACCGCCATGTGGACCTCCAGGTGAAAGGAGCGACCCCGCCGTCGGGGCTATTATGACGGTTGTCATAGGCGGACGGCCCGGTGTCCCCCGGGGCATGACCTGAGATGGCGGTGCAGGGTGGTCGTCGGTTTCATCGGCCTCGGTGTCATGGGGCAGCCCATGGCGCTCAACCTCGCCAGGGCGGGGACGGATCTCGTCGTGTGGAACCGCACCGCCGACAGGAGCGGGCCTCTTCGTGCGGCGGGCGCCACGGTCGCGCGGACTCCCGCCGAGGTCTTCCTGGCGGCCCGCGTGGTCTTCCTCATGCTGGCCGACGGCGTCGCGATCGACTCCACGCTGGGCCGTGGCACGCCGGACTTCGCGGCGAACGTCGCAGGACACACGATCGTCCACATGGGGACGACGTCTCCGGAGTACTCATCCGGGCTCGACGCCGACATCCGTACGGCCGGCGGCAGGTACGTGGAGGCTCCCGTCTCCGGCTCGCGGCAACCGGCGGAGGCGGGTCGCCTCGTGGCGATGCTGGCCGGGGAGGACGCCGCCGTGGAGGAGGTCCGCCCGCTGCTCGGACCGATGTGCCACGCGACGTTCGTCTGCGGGCCAGTGCCGAACGCGCTGCTCATGAAGCTCGCAGTGAACCTTTTCCTGATCACCATGGTGACCGGTCTCACGGAGGCGTTTCACTTCGCCGACCGGTACGGGCTGGACAGGGAGCGGTTCGTCGACGTGCTCGGGGCCGGTCCGATGGCCAGCGACGTCTCCCGTATAAAGGCCTCGAAGCTGCTGGACCGGGACTTCGCCGTCCAGGCCGCGGCGGCGGACGTCCTGAAGAACAACAGGCTGATCGCCGAAGCGGCCAGGCGGTCCGGCCTGGCGTCACCGCTGCTGGACGTCTGCCACGCGCTCTTCGACGAAACCGTCACGCTGGGGCACGGGAGCGCCGACATGGCGGCCGTCCTGCATGCCATCGAGGCGCGCACCAAGGCTCGGCCGGAGGCCGGAAATCAGCTCGACGCCCGGTAGCGCAGGTACACAACGCCGCCGGCGAAGCGGCGCTCATCGGCTATGTCGAGCCTGGCGCGAACCCCTTCCGGGAAGACCGGTGTGCCTCCGCCCACGACGACGGGCGTGACGAACAGGTGGTATTCGTCCACCAGGCCCGCCCGTATCGCGTGGGCGGCGAGAGTCGGACCGCCCACGCTGACGTTCCCGCGCTCTTTCAGCGCCTGGACGGCCTCGGGGTCGAAACGCGGCTCGATCCGCGTCCGCGCACTCGACACGGTTTGCAGAGTGCTCGAATAGACGACCTTGTCCGCGGAACGCCATATCCCGGCGTAATCTCGCACCGCGGGCGACTGCCCGTCGAGGGAAACCGTCTCCCAGAAGTGCATGACCTCGTACATCCGGCGCCCGTACAGGTACGTCCCGATCTCGCGCTCCAGGTCGTTGACGAAGGCGTGCACCTCCTCGTCCGGCGCGGCCCAGTCGAACTTGCCTTCTGAATCGGCTGTGTAACCGTCGAGCGACGCGATCGTCGAGTAGATCAGCATGCCTGCTCCCTTCCATCGCGGCGATCCCATCACGGCACGGGGAACGGCGTCTACCGTCGCTCGGCCGCCTTCACCACGACCTCGCCGGCGGGCGTCCGGTAGTAGAGCACCGACCGCCCGGCGCGCCGCCGTTCGACCAGGCCCGCGTCGAGCAGGACCTTGAGGTGGCGGCCCACCGATCCCAAGCCCTGGCCGGTCAGCGCCACGAGTTGGGTCGTGCTCTTCGGAGCGCCGAGGAGGACGAGCACCCCCGCCCGCGCCGGTCCGAGCAGCCTGCCCAGGGATTCCGGCACCGACGCCGTGCCCCCACCGGCCAGCGGGCCCGAGCACGGGTACACCACCGCGTACCGGTGCGGACTGTCCCACGACACCCAGCCCGCGCGCGGCGTGACCGGCACCAGGAACAGCTGCGCCCCGCTGATCTCCCTGGGCGGGTAGTCGTGCGCGTTGATCTGCAGCTTGCCGTTCCCGAGCCAGCGCATCCCGGGACGCAGGTCGTCCAGCACCGCGGCCCAGCCGCCGTCGCCCAGTTGCCGGGTCCTGGCGACGACTTCGGCCTCGATGACGCGGCGGCGCCTCGGCCAGTACGGAAGGACCGTCTCCGTCCACACCCACTCCAGCAGGCCGGCGGCGCGTCGCGCCAGGTCGGGCCGGTCCAGGCGGCGTGGCAGCGGGCCGCGCAGCGACACCGCCAGGTGGTCCTTGACGGCCTCGGCCGGGGCCTCACGTACGCGGGCCAGTTCGTCCTCGAAGGCCGGCTCGCCGTCGCCGGAAGGCGTGGGGGTGAGGAAGTCCGCGATCCAGCCACGTCCCATCGACGCCCACAGGAGCAGCGCGGTGTCCGGATCGGCGGCCAGCCGGTTCTGGTAGGCGGGCCGGTGGGCGTCGAGCCACGGCCGCTCCCCGGGATGCGCGGCCGTCCCGTTCACGAGGGTGATCAGGCTCGCCATGGTCTCGGCGAGAGGGGAGATGACGAAGCGGCTTCCCGCGAGAGTGTCGGCGTTGACCACCCACAAGCCCATCGTTTCGCCTCCCCGCGAAACAATAACGCCGCCGCGGCGAGTCCGCCGAGACTGCACCGGTGCGTACGTATCGAGAACTGTTCCGGACACCGGAGTTCACGCCGCTGTTCCTGACCGTCTCCGTGCAGGTGGCGGCCTCGACGGTGAGCGGACTGGCGTTGGGCACAGCGGTCTACACCGAGACCGGCTCACCGCTGCTGTCCGCCCTGGCCGTGTTCGGCCCCTCGCTCGCCCAGGTGCTCGGCGCGGCGACGCTTTTGTCGGCAGCCGACCGGCTGCCGCCGCGGGCCGCGCTGGCCGGCACGGCGCTGCTTTTCGGAGTCGGAACCGCGGCCCTGGCCATCCCGGGACTTTCCGTCTGGGCCGTCTTCGCGATCGCCTTCGGCCTCGGCATGACCGGTGCCCTGGCCGGCGGGGTGCGCTACGGCCTGCTCAACGAGATCCTCGCGAAGGACGGGTACCTGCTCGGCCGATCGGTGCTCAACATGTCGGTCGGCGCCATGCAGATCTGCGGGTTCGCGGTCGGCGGCCTGCTCGTCGCGGCGCTTTCGCCGCACGGCACGCTGCTCACCGCCGCGGCACTGGACCTCGCCGCCGCGGCGGTCGCGCGGATCGGGCTCAGCCGCCGTCCGCCGCGTGCTGCGGGGCGGGCGTCGATCGCCGAGACGTGGCGCACCAATGCCCGGCTGTGGGCCTCGCCGCCCCGCCGATACGTCTACCTCGCGCTCTGGGTGCCCAACGGGCTGATCGTCGGTTGTGAGTCGCTCTACATCTCGTACGCTCCCGAGCACGCCGGACTTCTGTTCGCCTGCGCGGCACTCGGAATGCTGGCCGGCGACACGGTGACCGGCCGGTTCATGCCCCAGCGGTGGAGGGAACGGCTCGGCGCCCCGCTACGCCTGTTACTCGCGGTGCCGTACCTGGTCTTCGTCGTGCACCCGGCGCTGCCGGTCGCGGCGGCGGCCGTCGCGCTCGCGTCGGTCGGATACTCGGCGAGCCTGCTGCTGCAGGAGCGTCTGATGTCCCTGACCCCGAACGAGCTGAGCGGGCAGGCGCTCGGCCTGCACTCCTCCGGCCTGCTCACCATGCAGGGCGTGGGCGCCGCCATCGCGGGCGCCGTCGCCGAGCAGACGTCGCCGTCGGCCGCGATGGCCGTGATGGCGGCAATCTCGGTGGCGGTCACCCTCTGCCTGGCGCCGCGCCTGCGATCAGGCCGCCGGCCCCGAACTGAGGCGTTCAGTCCAGGGTGACGAGCCACTCGTTGAGCTGAGCCATTCGTTGAGCTTGGGCATCGCTCGCGCCAGTGCGAGCAGGATCGCTTCGTCGAACTCGTCTAGAACGCGGCGGCGGATGCTGTCCAGATGCGTCGAATATGCCTCCGCCAGGCGGTCGGCCCCCTGGTCGGTGAGGGCGGCATAGGCTCCCCGCCGGTCGTCCGCACACCGGATGCGCTCGACCATTCCGTCGCGGGAAAGGCGGTCGGTGACCCGGGTGATGCCGGCGGCGGACATCATGACCGCCTCGGCCAGGTCGGCCAACCGGAGCCGCTGATCGGGTGCTTTGGCCAGGGCCAGCAGTGTGCCGAACTCGTTGAGATTGAGCCCCTGCCGGGCTTGCAGGTCGGTGTCGAGCATGTGGGGAGTCACGAGGAGAACGCGGAGGAAGAGGTCCCAGGCCGCCGCCTCCTCCGGGGTGAGGTCATCGGGCTGGGTGAATGGGGGGATTCGGCGTGGCAAGGTGATATCTCCTGATCAGACCCGTTTCGGGCCGGACGCCTGCTTTTCTTGGCTCGCTCCGATCGTCCCGCGATTGGCGGGCTGCGTCGATCGCCACATTGAATCGCATACATCTCGACAATTTGTGGCTGAAAAGTGTGCGCGTTGTTGACGGGGAGTCGCCGCTCCCCGGGAGAGCGAGCGGGCCCGGCGAATAACCCACTAAACAAGTAGGTCTTGACTGAAATAGGGCGGTGTGTTGAGGTGAAGCTGTCCACGCCACGCAGAAAGGCAGCTCGCCATGCCTGTCGAGTTTCTCGGCATCGGCGGGACCAACGACGGCTCGGAAACGTCGCCGCGCTCCGGTCCCTCCTTCGACAAGCAGTACACGCTCCGCCTGGCCCGGGCTCATCAGGAGTACGGCTGGGACCGCGTCCTGTTCGCCTACGGGTCCGGGTCGCCCGACCCGGCCCAGGCCGCCGCGTACGTCGCCACGAGCGTGCCGGACCTGGGGATCCTCCTGGCCCATCGGCCGAACGTGTCGTATCCGACGTACGCCCTCAAGACGTTCGCCACGCTCGACCAGATCAGCGACGGACGGCTGACCGTGCACTTCATCACCGGCGGCAACGACCACGAGCAGGGTAGGGAGGGCGACTTCCTGACCAAGGACGACCGCTACTCCCGGACCAGGGAATACATCCAGATCGTCAAGAAGGGCTGGACCTCGCGGGAGCCCTTCGACCACGACGGTGAGCACTACTCGTTCAAGGACTTCGTGTCCGACGTGTTCCCGGTCCAGGAACCGCGCCCGCTGGTCTCCTTCGGCGGATCGTCGCCGGTGGCGTACGAGGCGGGCGGCGCGGAAGCCGACATCTACTGCCTGTGGGGCGAACCGCTGGCCGACACCGCACAGCAGATCTCCTCCATCAAGGAGGAGGCGCGGCGGGCCGGCCGTACGGACATTCCGAAGATCCAGGTCGCGTTCCGGCCGATCATCGCCCCGACGGAGGAGCTGGCCTGGGAGAAGGCGCACCGCATCCTGGGCGACCTGCAGCGCGTCGGGGCGAACAGGCGACGTCTGTCCGGGGCGCCGCAGAACACGGGATCGCAACGGCTCCTGGAGGTGGCCGCGAGAGGCGAGCGTCACGACCGCGCGTTATGGACGCCGACCGCCGCGGCGACCGGCGGCGCCGGTAACTCCAACGCGCTCGTCGGCACGCCCGAGACCGTCGCCGAGGCGCTGCTCGACTACTACGACCTCGGCGTGGAGATCCTCTCCGCGCGCGGCTACGACATCCTCGACGACGCCATCGACTTCGGCCGCCATGTCATTCCGCTCGTCCGCGAAGGGGTGGCGGCGCGCGACCGGGCCAAGACGCCGAGCCCGGTGGGATCATGACGCTGCCGGGCGCCACGGCCGAGCTGGCCGTCCAGCGGGACGAGCCCGCGTTACGCGTCGTCCCGAGGCGCCATCCGCTGCGCTGGATCGCGGGCGGCGGCGTGCTGCTGCTGCTCGCGATGGCGGGCAACTCGCTGGTCACCAATCCCGCGTGGGAGTGGGACGTCGTCGGCCAGTACCTGTTCGCGCCCTCGGTGCTGCGCTCGGTCGTGCTCACCCTGGAGCTGACGGCGCTCGGCATCGTCCTGGGATTCGCCCTGGGAACCGTGCTGGCCCTGATGCGCCTGTCGCCCAATCGGCTGCTGTCCTCGGTGGCCTGGGGCTATGTGTGGTTCTTCCGTTCGGTGCCACTGATCCTGCAACTGCTGTTCTGGTACAACCTGGCGCTGCTGTATCCACGGTTGTCGTTCGGGGTCCCCTTCGGGCCCGGCTTCTTCGACATCGGCACCATGGACCTCATCGGGCCGCTCACCGCCGCCGCGCTCGGACTGGCACTCCACCAGGCGGCCTACGCCGCCGAGATCGTACGCGGGGGGCTGCTGTCGGTGGATCCGGGCCAGCGGGAGGCCGCGGCGGCACTGGGCATCCCACGCGTCCGGCGGCTTTTCCGGGTCATCCTGCCGCAGGCGATGCGCACCATCGTGCCGAACGCGGGCAACGAGATCATCGGCCTGGTCAAGGGCACGTCCGTCGTCTACATCATGGCGCTGCCCGAGTTGTTCTATCAGGTGCAGGTCATCTACATGCGCAACGGCAGGGTGATGGCACTCCTCCTGGTGGCGGCCGTCTGGTATCTCGTCCTGACCACGGCGTTGTCGGCCGTGCAGTACTACGTCGAGCGGCATTACGGCAGGGGCCGCTCATGACCTCGATGGTGGAGCTGCACGACGTGCACAAGAGGTTCGGCCCGCTTCACGTGCTGCGCGGCGTGAGCCTGAGCGTGCGGCAGGGCGAGGTCGCCGTGATCCTCGGACCGTCCGGCTCGGGGAAGTCGACGTTGCTGCGCACGATCAACCATCTGGAGAAGGTGGAGTCGGGCACGGTCGAGATCGAGGGAGAGCTGGTCGGATACCGGCGAGCGGGCGGCCAGCTGCACGAGCTGCACGAGCTGGAGATCCTCCGGCAGCGTACGAAGATCGGCTTCGTCTTCCAGAGCTTCAACCTTTTCCCGCACCTCACCGTGCGGCAGAACGTCGCCGAGGCGCCGCTCTCGGCCCAGCGGCGGCGCAGGGCCGAGGTCGACGCCCTGGTGACCCGGCTGCTCGACCGTGTGGGACTGGCCGACAAGGCCGACGCCTACCCGCGCACCCTGTCCGGCGGCCAGCAGCAGCGCGTCGCCATCGCCCGCGCGCTCGCGCTGGAACCGAAGGTCGTGCTCTTCGACGAGCCGACCTCGGCGCTCGACCCCGAACTCGTGGGCGAGGTCCTCGAAGTGATGAAGGACCTGGCCCGCACCGGCACCACCATGCTCGTCGTCACCCATGAGATCGGCTTCGCCCGCGAGGTGGCCGACACCGTCGTCTTCATGGACGCCGGCCGGATCCTCGAACAGGGACCGCCGTCGCAGGTCCTCGACAGCCCGCGACACGAGCGCACCCGCGCCTTCATCGGCAAAGTCCTCTGACCCTAGGAACCTTCATGCGCCTTTCAGCCAGGCGGGCTTCCGTCATGCCCGCATTCCTCCTGGCCGTGGTCGTCGCGGTGCTCGTCGGCGTGTCCGCCGCGTGCGGCGCCGAGCCGACGGTCGCCCTCAAGGGCGACACCGCGAGCGCCGCGCCCACCGTGGCGGGCAAGAAGATCAACACCGGGCCCGAGCAGAACCGGGTGCGCGCGGAGAAGGTGGACTCCATCGCCGCGCAGGTGCCCGCCGCCGTCGCCGCGGACGGCAGGCTCGTCGTCGGCTACAGCGGGGAGGGGGCTCCGCCGCTGAACTTCCTCGCCGACGACGACACGACGTTCATCGGGGTGGAGACCGACATCGCCCAGCTCGTCGCCGACGTCCTCGGACTGGAGCTGAAGCCGGAGGTCAGCTCGTGGGAGAACCTCTTCCTCGGCGTCAAGTCGGGCAAGCTGGAGGTCGTCTTCAACAACGTCACGGTGACCGAGGAACGCAAGGACATCTACGATTTCGCCACCTACCGGATCGACCAGCTGGCCTGGCAGGTTCCGGCGGGCAGTCCGATCAGGCAGATCACCAAGCCCGCCGACATCGCCGGGCTGCGCGTCTCGGTCGGCGCCGGCACCAACCAGGAGAAGATCCTTCTCGACTGGGTCGAGCAGAACAAGGAAGCCGGTCTCAAGGACACCGAGATCCAGTACTACAACAAGTACGGCGACGCCCTCCTGGCGCTGAAGTCCGGCCGCATCCAGGCGTACTTCGGGCCCAACCCATCGATCGCCTACAACATCGCGGTGAGCGGCGACTCGCGCATCGCCGGCACCTTCTCGGGCGCAGGCCCCGACCTGCAAGGCCTCATCGCCGCGATGACCAAGAAGGACAACGGCCTGGTCAAACCCCTCAATGAGGCGCTGAACACAGTGATCGAGAACGGGAAATACAAGGAAGTGCTGGACCGTTGGGGTCTGGGCAACGAGGCGATTCCCGAGTCACAGATCAACCCGCCGGGACTGCCCCGCCAGTCGAGCTGACCAAGGAAAGACCATGCCGAAGGCGTACGTGTACCGGGCCCATGGCGGCCCCGAAGTCGAAGAGTTCGCCGACCTGCCCCGGCCCGTGCCGGCGGCCGGCCAGGTGCTGATCGCGGTACGGGCCGCGGGTGTGAACCCGGTGGACTGGAAACGGCGGAGCGGATACGTCCCGGCGGGCGCCACGCCGCCCCCGCTGCCCGCGGTTCTCGGCAGCGAGGCGGCCGGGGTGGTCGTCGAGGTCGGCCCCGGAGTCACGGACTTCCAGCCCGGGGACGAGGTGTTCGGCAACCCCGTGACCGGCGGCTACGCCGAATACACCCTGCTGCCGGTCGAGCTCACCGCACGCAAGCCCGCGGGTCTGTCGTTCGTGGACGCCGCGACGCTCCCCGTGGCGGCGGCCACCGCCTACGACGGCGTGCACCAGCTCGGTCTGCCCCCGGGCGCCGCGCTGCTGATCACGGGTGTGGGCGGCGGCGTGGGCGTCGCCGCCGCACAGATAGCCCGGCACGAGGGCCTGCGGGTGATCGGCACCGCCTCACCCGCCAAGAGGGACTTCGTCGAGTCGCTCGGCGCCGTCCACGTCCCGTACGGGCCGGGCGCCGGGGACCAGATCAGGAAGGTCGCGCCCGAGGGCGTGGACGCGGTGTTCGACCTGGTCGGCGGTGACGCTCTCGCGGAGGCGGCGGAGCTGCTCGAGGACCGCCGCGCGCTGATCACCGCCGCCGACCGCGCCACGGTACAGCTGCTCGGCGGGCAGCCCGTGGAGCGCAAGCGCAACCGCGAGGTGCTGGAGGCCGTCGCGGCCCTGGCCGTCGAGGAAGTGCTTCTGCCGTACGTGACCGCCACCTACCCGCTGGAGGAGGCGGCCTCGGCGCTGCGCGCCGTGGAGGACGGGCATGCGCAGGGCAAGATCGTGATAGAGGTGACCGGGTGACGCACCCGCTCGACAACCCCGTGTGGGCCTCGCTCACCGGCCCACATGCCCATCTGGCCGAAGTGCATGGTGGTGTCCGTCGCTATCCGGTCGACATGTCCCCGTTCCTGGCGGTCGGCGGCGAGCCGTCGTCCGCCGACTGGGACGACATCGCCGCGTTCGCCGGCCCGGGCGCCATGGTGTCCGTGGCGGGGGTCACGACGGCGCCGCCGCCCGGCTGGGAGGTGGTCATGGCCATGCCCGGCGTCCAGATGTCAGGCGAAGGCGTGCGGGGCGCGGCGGACGACGAGGTGGTACGGCTCACGCCGGACGACGCACCCGAGATGCTCGACCTCGCCGGACGTGCCCAGCCGGGCCCGTTCCTGCCGCGCACCGTCGAGCTGGGCGAGTACCTGGGCATCCGCCGGAGCGGGGCACTGATCGCCATGGCGGGGGAGCGGCTGCACCCGCCCGGCTGGACCGAGATCAGCGCCGTGTGCACCGACGCGGAGTTCCGCGGCCAGGGTCTGGCGACCCGCCTCGTTCTGGCCGTCGCCGCCGGCATCAGGGCACGTGGCGAGACCCCGTTCCTGCACGCGGCGGCGAGCAACGTCACCGCGATCCGGCTGTATGAGTCGCTCGGGTTCGTCCTGCGGCGTACGACGACGTTCAGCGCCTTCCGGGTTCCGGAGGACGAACTGACCGGCGCGTCCCAGGGCTGACAGAGACGTACACGGCCGGAGCGGCCCCGCGTTCCTCGCGGGGCCGCCGGTCATCCTAGAGAGCGGCGCACTGGCCGGCCTTCGGGCCGGACGCGGTGTTGGGCCTGCCGTCGTCGCTCGGCGCGGGGGTGTTCCCCGTGCACGACAGCGGCCCGCCGACGTTGTTGCCCGCGACGATCGGCGCCGCCGGCACCGTGTTGTTCTGCACGACGAGCGGCCCGCTCACCGTCGAGCCGTCGATGACCACCTGGCCCGTCGTGCCGGTGACCGTCACCGGGCCCTTGACCGTGGCCGTTGCGCAGCCCCCGTTCCCGTTGCCGAGCCAGGCCCGCACCCCGCCGGTCAGCGTGGCCGGTCCGGACACGGTGGTGTCGCACAGCAGAACGTCGACGGCTCCGGCCGCCGTCAGCGGGCCGTCCAGCCGGGAACCGGACGCGTACAGCCCGGCGCCCTTCCGCACGGTCACGGGTCCCGTGACCGTCGCGCCGTCCAGGCAGGTGACCCCCGAGGAGACGGTCAACGGTCCGGAGTGGCGCCCGGTGACGGTCGTCGTGCACGAGGGCACACCGGTCGCCCTGACGGTGAAGCCCGCGACCACGGTGGTGGCGCCGCTCGTCACGGTCACCTTCGCCTCGTACAGACCGGCCCCGCCGTACGTGTGATCACCGCTGATCGTGTACAGGCCGTTGACGGTCTGGTTGGTGGCCTCTCTGCCGCTCAGCGTGCCGGCCGAGCTGGTGCCGTCACCCCATTCGATGGTCGCCGACAGCGCACCGAGCGTCTTGCCGGGAGCGGCCAGGGTCGCCAACGGCCCACTGATCGTGTTCCGGTCGTTCAGCGTCGTGTCGCCGGCGACCAGATCCAGACCCCAGGGCACGTTGGCCGAGGCGTAGAAGTTCTGGTTGCGCGCCTGCCAGCGCCCGCCCTGAGCGGCGTCACGCACCTTGAAGGAGGCCAGGGTGCGGTCGGGGTGGTCGGGGCCCGCCTTCGGGGACCACCCGATCTCCGCGATCGCCGTGAGACGGGGGAAGGCCATGAACTCGATCTGGGCGAGGTTCTTGACGGTCTCCGTCCACAGCGGCGCCTCGACGCCGATGATGTCGGCGTCCGTCACCGCGGGCAGCGTCGTGCCGGACACGGTGCGCGCCGGGATGAGCGTGCTCGGCTCCCAGTTGTAGAAGACGTCGTTGTCGCAGGTGCATGCCCACGTGGTCCCGAGCGGCGTGCTCGAGGTGTACTTCATGTCCAGGTAGGTCTTGTTGGCCGGCGACATGACGATCTTCATGCCCTTGCGCACCGCCGTGCGGGCCGAGTCGCCGCCCGACCCGTTGGGGGAGGTGCCCCAGTACTGCACGACACCCTGCGGCATCTCCGGGTCGGTCCCGAAGGGTGCCTCGCCGATCTCGTTCCAGCCCATCGCGATCTTGCCCTGGGCCTTCACGATCTTGGACTCGCGGGTGATGAAGTCCTGATACTGGGTGGTCGACAGAAGCGCGGTCGAGACCTCGTCACCGCCCATGTGGTAGTACGGCCCCGGGGTCAGGGCGGACAGCTGCTCGACGATGTCCTGGGTGATCTGCCAGGTCAACGGACTGTCCGGGCACAGGGCGCTGTAGTTTACCGCGTTGCTGAGGTTCCAGACCGGCGGCTTCTTGTTGCTGCAGTTGATGCTCGGGTCGTAGATCGAGCCGCCCTTGTACGCCTGTGCCTCGGCCGAGGCGTACGACATGATGATCGCGTTGTTGTGCCCGGGGCTGTCGATCTCCGGCACGACCGTGATGAAACGCGACGCGGCGTAGTTCACGACGTCGACGTAGTCCGCCTGGGTCCAGAAGCCGCCCGGGTCCGCGTTCGTCGTCCCGTCGGACGCCCTGCTCGTGCCGCCGGAGTACTGGCTGCCGATGTCGGTGAGCTCGGGGCGGCCGTTGATGGCGATGCGGAAGCCCTGGTCGTCGCTGAGGTGCAGGTGAAGCGTGTTCACCTTGTACGCGGCGATCTCGTCGATGTAGGTCTTGACCACCGAGACCGGCTCGTAGTGCCGGCCGATGTCGAGCATCGCCCCGCGGTAGCCGTAACGCGGGTAGTCGGAGATGTGCACCCCGGGCACGGCCCAGGTGGCCGGCTGCGGAGTCCTGCTCTCGATCCAGACGGGGAACAACTGCCGGAGCGTCTGCACGCCGTTGAACAGACCGTGCCCGCCCGCCGCGGTGATGGTGATTCCGCTGTGCGTGACGTCCAGTTCGTAGCCCTCGGCCGCCGGAACTCCTGGATCACCCACGACCAGGGAGATGTCGCCGCTCGCGGCGGAGCCCTGCGAAACCGGCAGAGCGTAGCCGGTGGAGGGGCGCAGGACCGCCGCCAGCTGGTCGGCGACCCCGACGGAGGAGGCGTCGTCGACCACGATGCGGGCATCGGGGCCGAGCGTGAAGCCGTCCGCCGTGGTGGTCGTCGAAACCGGGAGGGGGACGATCTGGGGCGATGCGGGTGTGGTCGAGACCGTGTCGGCGTGAGCGGCGGCGGCCACGGCGCCGGTGAGGGAGGAGGAGAGGAGCGCACAGACTGCCAGAGCGGCGACCGCGTGGGCCACAGGCCGTCTGCCACGGTTTCCTCTCTGCTTGTGCGCCAGGAACGAGATCTTCACGTCACTCCTTGGATCGGGGGGTGCGGCATGCCTCCAGTACGGGCGGTCCAGGCATCGCGGGGGATGCCGGGCATGCCCGTACGACGCTGCACACGCGTGCAGCGTCCTGATCGGTGTCGGGGGAGTCACACAGGAGC
The DNA here is from genome assembly GCF_016863335.1 of Planotetraspora thailandica. GTDB lineage: Bacteria > Actinomycetota > Actinomycetes > Streptosporangiales > Streptosporangiaceae > Planotetraspora > Planotetraspora thailandica. Next base: position 79,208 of record NZ_BOOR01000031.1, on the reverse strand, counting down.
CGGCCGTCCCGGCGGTCCTCGTTGTTCCTCGATTGTGGTGACTGGTCTATACCGGGTCTGGGCCAGGACGGTCGATAGATCCCTTACGTCTGGATCTTGAGCCAGGGTAAACAGAAGGCAAAGTTTGGTCTATACCGCCATGTATCAGATTCGCAACAACACCCGGCCGTGGGGTGAATGTCCGGTCTATACCAGGGACGGGAGTGATGCTCCCGCAGGTCGGGAGCATCACTCATCCGTTTCGGGGATTCGGCTCGTCAGAAGCCCTCGGGGGCGTGGGGCGCGTAGTTCTCCTCGAGTCGCGCGAGTTCCTCGGCGTCGAGTCGCAGGTCGACCGAGGCGACGGCATCGGCGAGATGCTCGATCTTCGTCACGCCGACGATCGGCGCGGTGACCGCCGGCTGATGGTGCAGCCAGGCCAGTGCGACCTGGGCGCGAGGCACTCCTCGCCCCTTTGCGATGGCGCCGACCGCGTCGGCGATCCTCCGGTCGGACTCCTCCGCCTGCCGGTAGAGCCTGCTCCCGAACTGATCGCTCTCGCTCCGCCTCGTCGTGGCGTCCCAGTCTCGGGTGAGGCGCCCGCGCGCCAGCGGGCTCCACGGCAGCACGCCGACACTCTCGTCGAGACAGAACGGGAGCATCTCCCGCTCTTCTTCTCGCATGATCAGGTTGTACTGGTTCTGCATCGACACGAACCGGGTCCAGCCATGAAGATCCGCGACGTACTGCGCCTGCGCGAACTGCCAGGTCCACATCGAGGAGGCGCCGATGTAGCGGACCTTTCCCGCTCGGACGAGGTCGTGGAGCGCCTCCATCGTCTCCTCGATCGGCGCATTCGGGTCATAGCGATGGATCTGGTAAAGATCGATGTAATCCGTGTTCAGGCGCCGCAGGCTCGCCTCGACCTGAGTGAGGATCGCGGTGCGGGAAAGGCCGCTCCCGTTCGGCCCCGGACCCATCCGGCCATAGACCTTCGTGGCGATCAGCACCTCGTCGCGCCTGGCGAATTCCCCCAGCAGCTTTCCGGTGATCTCCTCACTGGCCCCGGCCGAGTAGACGTTGGCGGTGTCAAAGGTGGTGATGCCCGACTCGATCGCCTGCCGAATGAACGGCCTGGCCTCGTCGAGGCCGAGCGACCATGCGTGGGAGCCCCGCTCCGGATCTCCGAAGCTCATGCATCCGAGCACCACCTTCGAAACCTGCAGCCCCGAGGTCCCCAACCGAACGTGTTCCATACGTGCTCCCATCTCGACGCCTTGCTTGATCAGGATAGGGAGGCGGGTGTCAGTGAGGGTGTCCAGTTCCGCGGGTGTTGTCCGGGGTAAACACCACATATGTGCCGTTGGCTGGCCTATTCCGGCGCGCCGATCCATTTGGAGAAGCTGATCTACGGGCCGGAGCACTCGCTGATCGACCAGAGCCTCCGTGCCACGCTCGGCGCGGAGACGGTCAACGGCGACGGATTCGGGGTCGGCTACTACGGCGACGGCGAGCTCGCACCCGCGGTGTTCAAGGACACCAAGCCTGCCTGGGGCGACCGCAACCTGCGCGAGCTCGCGCGCCATGTGCGGTCGCCGCTGTTCATGGCGCACGTGCGGGCGTCGTCGGGCACGCCCGTGCAGCAGACGAACTGCCACCCGTTCCGATACGGCAGGTGGCTGTGGGTGCACAACGGCGCGATCGCCGATTTCAGCCGCCTCAAGCGCGATCTCGTGATGGCCGTCCACCCGGAGCTGTATCCGTCGATCGAGGGGTCCACGGACTCGGAGGTCATGTTCTTCCTGGCGCTCACCTTCGGGTTGTCCGAAGATCCGCCGACAGCGGTGGAGCGGATGGTCGGTCTCGTGGAGAAGACGGGGCGAGCGTACGGCGTGGAGCATCCGGTCCAGATGACGGTGGCGACATCGGACGGCGAGCGGCTGTGGGCGTTCCGCTACTCCACCGAGCGCCGTTCACGGTCGCTCTTCCACAGCACCACCACCCAGTGTCTGCGGGAGTTGCACCCCGAAATGTTCGAGACCATGGAGTTGGCCGAGGACGCGCGGGTCGTCGTGTCCGAACCTCTGCGCGATATGCCCGACATCTGGATCGAGGTTCCGGAGTCGACATACACCGTGATCGAGCATGAAGTGTTCGAAATGCATCCTTTCTATCCAAAATTTCCGAAGTGATGGGAAATTAAAGCGAAATTCCGGAATGTGTTCATGCACTGCGCAATGACCTGGCATGACGCCGGGAAATCCGGAGCCGGATTCGTCCAGAGCCTTTGGGGGCTTCGAGCGTCACCTTCTGGACCGCCTCAGGCACGAGGCGGGGGTCGTGGGTGATGAGGATGGTGGTGCGTCCCGACATCAGCCTGCGGAGCGGTTCCATGATCCGTGCCGCCGTCGGCTCGTCGAGCCCGGTCATCGGCTCGTCCAGGACCAGCACGGGGGCGTCCCGCACGAGGGCGCGGGCGATGGCGATCCGCTGCCGCTGGCCGCCGGACAGCAGCCGCCCCCGCTGACCGATGGGCGTGTCGTAGCCGAGCGGAAGTGCCCGGATGAAGTCGTGCGCGCCGGCCGCGACCGCTGCCTCCACGATCTCGGCCTGGCGCGCTCCGGGCCGGCCGTAGGCGATGTTGTCGCGCACGGTCCCCGAGAAGAGCAGGTTCTCCTGCTGGAGAAGGGTGATGCGGTCGCGTAGCACGTGACGCGGCAGGTCGCGGATGTCCGTGCCGTCGAGCAGGATGCGCCCCGCGGTGGGGTCGTAGAACCGCATCAGCAGCTTGGCGACGGTCGACTTGCCCGCGCCGCTCGGGCCGGTGCACACGATCAGCTCGCCGGGCAGGGCGCTGAACGACAGGCCGCTCAGCGTCGGCCGATTCCTGGTGGGATAGGTGAAGCCGACGTCGAGGAACTCGATGTGGCCCCGGGAACTGGGGGCGACCGGGCGGAGGTCGCGCCTGTCGGTGACGGCGGGACGGGCCTGGAGCACCTCCATGATGCGGTCGGAGCCCGCGGCGGCCTCCGAGACGGTGAGCGCGACCTCCCCGAGCTGCTGGACGGCCGGATACAGGTAGGCCAGGTAGGCGGCGAATGCCAGCAGCCCGCCGATGGTGAGCCGGCCCGCCGCGATCTCCCACGCCCCGACCCCGATGATCACGAGCAGGCAGCAGGTCTCGATCACCTGTGCGGTCGGACCGTACAGGGCGGACAAGCGCGCCTGGGAGAGATTGGCGAACAGCCACCCACGGCCGGCCTCATGCAGGCGCCGGGCCTCGGCGTCCTGGCGGTTGTAGGACTGCACGAGTGACTGGTTCGACAGGGCCTCCTCGATGGTGCTGTTCATGAGGCCGTTGCTGAAGCGCTCCCGCGCCGCCGCGTGCCTGAAGCGCCCCGCGAACACCTTGGCCATCACGAGGAACGCAGGGACCATCGCGAACGTCACCAGCGCGAGGTCCCACCTGATGTAGATGGCGGCGGCGGCGAAGAAGACCGAGCTGATCAGCGCGGTGACCAGCCGGATCAGGCCGGAGCCCACGAGTTCCTCGATGGCCTCGACGTCGTCGGTCAGCCGGGCCATCAGGTCGCCCAGCCGGCGGTTCTCGAAGAAGTCGGGGGTCAGCGTCTGGAGGTGCTCGAACACGTTGTCGCGCAGCCGCAGCAGGAAACGTTCCCCGACGACGGCCGCGCCGTAGGAGCCCGCGAACGACGCCACGGCGGCGACGGCCGCGAGGCCGAGCCAGACCAGGGCGGGCGTCCAGAACGCGCCGAGGTCCTGCCTGCTGAGGACCTCGTCGGTGATGAGCCCGAACAGCCGGATCGCGGCGACTTCGCAGGCCGCGGCCACGACCGCAGTGGCAACGCTCACGACCAGCAGCCAGCGCAGCCCGCGGGTATAGGGCCAGAACCGCTGAAAGCTCGTACGGATGGACACAAAGGGTGCGACCGGAAGGGCGTACGAGCCGGAAGCGTCCTCCGGAGAACGTGCGAAGGAAGGGAGCCGACGGGTGACCCGCCGGCTCCTATCCGGTCGTGCCGGTGTGTTCACCACCACCAGCGCCTGCGCCAGCGGCGCCACCGGCGGAAGCGACGTCTCCGACGCCGCCTGCAACAACCCCAGCTGTCCGCTTCAGACGGGCTGAGGCCCATTGGGAAGATCCTGTTTAAATTCATCGATCCCTCCCTTTGGCATATTTCTCTTACATGCCCAATTTCGACATTAAACCCAGAAGGGGATAAATCGCCACTTGGGAGGGTGGGTGCTCTTCTGCCACCTAAATCGGCCGGTTCGCGCGTATCGTCGCGACGTCACCGGCGATTCCTGGGGGCCGGCCCATGTGGCGAGCATCGCCAGGGCGGCGGCGGACGGCGATCCCTGTGGGGCGGTGAACAGGTGCAGGAACTGCTCGGGCTCCGTGGGTAGCCGCAGAATCTGGTGGTTGAGAACGAAGTCGCCGGCGATCGGATGGTGGTAGCGCCTCGTCCCCGAGCTGTGCTCGAACACGTGGTGAGCGGCCCAGACCCTCCTGAAGTCGTCGGACTGCTGCAATTCCCGGATCAGCCCGTCGAGCTCGACGTCGCCGGGGTGGCGTCCGGCGGCGAAACGGAGCATGGCGGTGATGTTGGCGGCCGCGTGGTCCCAGTCGAGATAAAGGTCGCGGGACCGGGGGTCGAGGAAGCAGAACCTCGCCAGGTTGCGGTCCCGCGCCGGCTTGCCGTCCGCCCATGTTTGGAGGGCCATGAACGACCGGGTCGCGCTCAGGACGTCCATGCGCTGGCTGATTACGCACGCGGGGACGCCGCAGGGCCCCAGCGCGTCGAGCAGGTCGCGGGCACCCGGCGGCACCGGCTGCGCGGACCCCATGCGGTCGCGGACGGGACGGAACGCGGGAGTTGCCAGAGTGAACAGGTGGTCGCGCTCGGCCTCGTCGAGTCGCAGCGCGCGGGCGATCGCGTCGAGGATCGCAGGAGAGGCGTTCTTGCTGCGGCCCTGTTCCAGCCAGGTGTAGTACTCCAGGCTGACGCCGGCCAGCCGGGCCACCTCTTCGCGGCGCAGTCCCGGCACGCGTCGGCGGCCCTCGGCTGTCGTGTCGTCCGCCTCGGGAGCGAGGCGGCCCCGGCGGGAGCGAAGGAATTCCCCGAGATCCCCAGCCCGGTCCATATGTCCATTATGCGAGTTATGTCGTGTTTGGCGTGCTCGGGGCCGAGGAGAAGCCGCCGATCAGATCCCCCGACCGGCCATCCGGGTACGGATGGCCGGTGGCACGGTCACTTGCTGAATCCCACCGTCAGGCCGCTGATCAGCTGACGCCGGCCGACCACGTAGAGGATCAGGATGGGCAGCGTGGTGAGGACGACGGAGGCGAGCACGGCCGGCACGTTCACGCTGTACTGCCCCTGGAAGCTCCACAGCGCGAGCGGCAGGGTGCGTTTGTCCGGGCTCTGCGTGAGGATGAGCGGCAGCAGGAACCCGTTCCAGATCTGGAGCGCGTTGTAGATCGTCACGGTCACCACCGCCGGCCGGGTCAGCGGGAACGCCAGACGCCAGAGCGTCATCCACTCGCTCGCGCCGTCCAGCCGCATCGACTCGAACAGTTCCTTGGGCACGTCGCGGATGAAGTTGGACAGGACCAGCACGGACAGCGGGATCGCGAACGCGATCGACGGCAGGATCAGCCCAAGCAGCGAGTCGTAGAGATGCAGCCTGATGATGATCAGGTAGACCGGGATGATGGTCGCCTGCAGCGGAATGGCCAGCCCCATGAGGAACAGCGAGTTGACCCCGCGCAGGAAGCGGCCGGTGCCGCCCCGGACGACGGCGTAAGCCGCCATGAACGAGAACGCGACCGCCGGGACGACCGCGCCGATGGTGACGATGAGGCTGTTGAGGAAGTAGAGCGGGAAGTCCGACTCGATGACCATTCGATAGTTGGCCAGGGTCGGTTCGGTGGGCGGTGCCAGCGGGTTTGTCGCGTAGTAGCTGCTCTGCGCCTTGAAGCTGGTGATCACGATCCAGTAGATCGGAATGATCACGACCGCCAGCCACAGCAGGCTCACGAGACCGCCCAGCCAGTTGGGCCGCTCCCCCCGCGTGCCGTTCACGCGCCGGTGCGTTCCGGCCTGGGTCACGTCCATGGTCACGCCCCTTCCATCTGGCTGGCCTGGGGGTCACGGCCGCCGAGCCGGCGCAGCAGCAGCGCCAGGGCGAGGCCCACGAGCACGAGGATGACGGCGATCGCGCTCGCCGGTCCCATGAGATTGGCCTGGAACCCGCGCTTGTACATGTCCAGGGCGAGCACCCGGGTGGCGTCGCCGGGACCGCCCGCGGTCAGCACGAAGATCAGATCGAAGAAGGTGAGCGATCCGACGACCATGAGCGTGGAGGAGGTGATGATCGTGTACTTGAGCTGCGGCAGCGTGATGCTGAAGAACTTGCGCACCCGCCCCGCGCCGTCCATCTCCGCGGCCTCGTACATGGTGCGTGGAATCTGCCGCACGCCGCCCTGGTAGATCAGCGAGTGGAACGGGATGAACTGCCACGACACCACGAAGATCACGACGCTGAAGGCGAGGACGGGCCTGCCGAGCCAGTCCTGCACGAGCAGGTCGATGTGCAGCCCCGCGCCGAGCCCGAAGTTCGGATCGAGCAGCGCCTTGTACGCGATGGCGATGGCCGCCTGGCTGAGCAGCAGCGGGATGAAGAACACCACCGCGAGCACCGCGCGGTAGCGCTGTTGCCCGGCCAGGAACACGCCGATCAGGATGCTGAGCGGCGTCTGGAACCCCCAGGACGCGGCCATCACCAGGAAGGTGATCCACAGCGCGTGCGGCAGCCCGGGGTCGGAGAGCACGGACTGCCAACTCGTGAGGCCCGACAGGTGGATCTCGCCGAGACCGTCCCACGAGGTGAAGCTGAGAAAAAGGACCCCGACGAGGGGGATCACCCCGAAGCCGATGAAGATGAGCAACGCCGGCACGGCCAGCCACGAGAGGTACCCGTTGCGGGCCCCTCCCGTGGCCGCCGGCGGCGTCCTCCGCTGGGCGGAGGTCGCCTGCGTGATCACTGGCCGATGACCGCGTTCATGTTGTCCACCCACTGCTGCGGCGAGACCGACAGCTGGAACAGCTTGGAGATGTTGTCCAGCAGCACCTCGGCGGCCGTCGGGCTGAGCGCCTGGTCCCAGGACTGGGCGAAGACCTTGGCGTTGCTCGCGATGCCGTAGACGAAGTCCAGGAATTCGGCGTCCTTGGAGCCGGCCCACGCCGAGTTGGCGCCCTTGAGGATCGGCACGCCGCCCGTGTCGACCCATTCCTTCGCTTCCTGGTCGGTGAGCACGCCTTGGGCGAAGAACTTCTTGGCGATCTCCTTCTGCTCGGGCGTCGCCTTGGAGGAGATCGACAGGTACTGGCCGGGGTTGCCGACGGTGTTGCTCGGGTCGCCCTTGCCGCCGTCGACCGGCGGGAAGTTGATGTAGCCGAGGTGGCCGCCCGGGACGAAGTCGCCGCCGTCCTGAGACATGCCGCCGTACGTCCAGGTGCCGTGCAGCATCATCGCGGCCTTACCGGTGTACAGCAGGGCCTGGTCGGCGTTGGAGTCGGCGGTGATCGAGGAGAAGCCCTTGATGAACCCGTTCGCTTTGACGAGCTCCTGCACCTTGGTCAGCATGTCGAGGACGGCGGGGTTGGACCAGGCGTTCTTCTCGCCGTCGAACACCGCCTGGAACACCTCGGTGCCGCCGATGCGGTCGAGGAGGAACTCCAGCCACATCATGTTCGTCCAACGGGACTGGCCGCCGAGGGAGAACGGCGCGATGCCGGCCTTGTTGAACTTGGGGACCAGGTCCATGATGTCGCCCCACGACTGGGGCGGTTCGGCGCCGATCTTCTCGAACGCCGTCTTGTTGTAGAACATCACGATGGGCTGCACGGTCTCGCACGGCATCGCGTAGATCTTGCCGTCGATCGTCGCGGCGCCGAACGAGGAGGGGAACAGCCGGTCCTTCACCGCGGCGTTCTGGTCGAAGAACGAGGTGAGGTCCTCGACCTGTCCGGCCTGCACGTACGAGCGCAGCGTGCCGCCGCCCCAGCCCCAGATGATCGTGGGCGCCTGGCCGGCTCCGATCGCCGTCTTGATCTTGGTCTTGTACGCGTCGTTCTGGAAGGGGGTTCCCGTGATCTGGCCGCCGGGGTTGGCCTTGTTGAACCGCTCGACGGCCCTGGTGCGCACGCCCTCCTGTGGCTGGACCGACAGGTACCAGTAGCTGGCGCCGGCGCCACCGCCGCTGGCGCCTCCACCTGGCTTGGCCGGGCCCGAGGTGCCGCAGGCCGCGAGCGCGGCCCCGAGGGGAAGGCCCATGGTGAGGCCGAGGAATGTGCGGCGAGATGTGTTCCTGGAATCCACGCTGATCTCCGTACTCGAATGCCGGGGGCGGGCCGCGGCTCGTTGATCATCGAATGCGTCGGCCGGCGGTCATGGATCAGCACCCCCCGATGCCGCTCTTCTGGTCCTCCTTGAGTTACCGTTTCGAAACTTTTCCGACATGACCGCAGGGCTCGTCAATTTAGATTTCGCCACATGGTGTGTCAAGACCCTGATTCACACGCATTTACTGGGTTCGGTGAGGCGCGTGTGGGGTACGCTCGCACCGGCGTGAAGCTGGTCAATTTGTGTCAAGGAGGTCTCGCGCACAGGCCGCTTCATGGCGCCGAAAGGTTTCGAGATTTTGCGAGAGAAACCCCTTTGAAGGAGCGGGCAATGACGGCTCTAGATCGGACCCCCACGTCAGACCGGGTATTCCGCTCGTGGCAGGACCCGGCGCTTTCCGTGGCCGACCGGGTCGATGCCCTCCTTGGAGAAATGACCCTGGAAGAGAAGGTCGGCCAGCTCGGCAGCCGATGGGTCGGCAACGACATGCAGGTGGGAGACGCGGAGCCGGACGCCGGCCCGGCCGCCGAGGACCCCGACTCCGCGGCGTTGAACGTCGCGCCGATGCAGGACGTGTTCGCGGCGTCCGGGACGATCCCCCTCGAAGAGGCCGCCCGCTTCGGTCTGGGGCACCTGACCCGCGTGTTCGGCAGCGCGCCGGTGACCGCGGCGGAGGGCGCCGCGGAGGTGATCCGGATGCAGCACACGGTGATCGGGCGCTCGCGTCTCGGCATTCCCGCGCTCGTGCACGAGGAGTGCCTCACCGGATTCACGACCTACGGCGCGACCGTCTTCCCGGCGGCCATCGCCTGGGGAGCGACGTTCGACCCCGACCTGGTCGAGCGCATGGCCACCGCCATCGGGCGGGACATGCGCGCCGTGGGCGTGCACCAGGGGCTGTCGCCGGTCCTGGACGTCGTGCGCGACTATCGCTGGGGCAGGGTCGAGGAGACGATGGGCGAGGACCCCTACCTCGTCGCGATGCTCGGCGCCGCGTACGTCCGGGGCCTGGAGAGCGCCGGGATCATCGCCACCCTCAAGCACTTCGCCGGATACTCCGCGTCGCGGGCGGCCCGCAACCACGGCCCCGTCCCCATGGGCCGACGCGAGCTCATGGACATGATCCTCCCGACCTTCGAGGCGGCCGTCGCGCTCGGCGGCGCCCGCTCGGTGATGAACTCCTACGCCGACGTGGACGGCGTCCCGGCCGGGGCCGACCCGTGGCTGCTGACCGAGGTGCTGCGCGAGGAGTGGGGCTTCACCGGGACCGTCGTCTCGGACTACTGGGCGGTCCCGTTCCTCGCCACGATGCACGGGGTCGCCGCGGACACTGACGACGCCGGCGTCCAGGCGCTCACCGCGGGCATCGACGTCGAACTGCCCGACACCCTCGGTTTCGGCCAGAACCTGGCCGAGCGGGTGCGCCGGGGAGAGGTGCCGGAGTCCTTGATCGACCGGGCGGCCCGGCGCCTGCTGACGCAGAAGGCGCAGCTCGGCCTGCTCGACGAGGACTGGACGCCCGAAGGCTCGGTGTCGGCGGCCGCCACCACCGACCTGGACTCGCCGTCCAACCGCGCCCTGGCCCGCGAGATGGCCGAGCGGTCCGTCGTGTTGCTCGACGCCGGCACCGTGCTGCCGCTGCTGGGGGAGGGGCGTACGGCGCCGCGCCGCGTCGCCGTGGTCGGGCCCGCCGCCGACGACCCGCGCACCTTCATGGGCTGCTACGCCTTCCCCAACCACGTCCTGCCCCGCCATCCGGGCCTGGGGCTCGGCATCGCCGCCCCGACGGTGCTCGAGGCTCTGCGGGCGGAGCTGCCGGACGCCGAGATCGTCCACGAGCGGGGCTGCGACGTTCAGGGCGACGACCGCTCGGGCTTCGCAGCAGCGGTGGGCGCGGCCCGCGAGGCCGACCTGTGCGTCGCCGTCGTGGGCGACCTCGCCGGCCTGTTCGGGCACGGCACCTCGGGCGAGGGCTGCGACGCCGAGGACCTGCGGCTGCCCGGGGTCCAGGCGGACCTCCTCGCCGACCTCGCCGCCACGGGGACGCCGGTCGTTGCGGTCGTCGTCTCGGGCCGGCCGTACGCGCTGGGCGAGGTGCACGCCGGGGCGGCCGCCCTGGTCCAGGCGTTCATGCCGGGCGAGGAGGGTGCGTCGGCGATCGCCGGCGTGCTTTCCGGCCGGGTCCAGCCCGGGGGCAAGCTGCCCGTGCAGATCCCCCGGACGCCGGGAGGCCAGCCGGGCACCTACCTGCAGCCGCCGCTGGGCTCCAACAGTCACGGGATCAGCAACCTCGACCCGACCCCGCTGTTCCCGTTCGGATACGGCTCCTCGTACACCGCCTTCGACGTCGACGGCCTGCGGATCAGCGACGCCGAGGTGCCCACCGACGGCGAGTTCACCGTGTCGGTCCGCGTCCGCAACACGGGGGCGAGGGAGGGTGACGAGGTCGTCCAGCTTTACCTGCACGACGTCGTCGCCCAGGTCACGAGGCCGATGAAGCAGCTGGCCGGCTTCGCGCGGGTTCACCTGGAGCCCGGTGCCGAGGCCGAGGTGCGGTTCCTCGTGCACGCCGACAGGACCGCCTTCACGGGCCGTGGCCTGCGGCGCATCGTCGAGCCCGGAGACGTCGAGGTGTTCGTCGGCACGTCGTCGGCCGACCTGCCGTGTCGCGGCGCCGTACGGTTGACCGGCCCGTTGCGTGAGGTCGGCCACGACCGGCGGCTGGTCACGCCGGTGGAGGTGGTTCATGGGAGACGAGATGCCGCCCAATCCTAGGCGCGCCACCCTCGCCACCGTCGCGGCGTCGGCCGGGGTGTCGGTCGCCACCGTCTCCAAGGTGCTCAACGGCCGCAGCGACGTCGCGCCGACCACCCGGTCCCTCGTGGAGTCGCTGCTCCAGCAGCATGACTACGTGGCGCGCCGGAGCGAGGCCACGGGCGGCGCCACGATCGAACTGGAATTCGACGCGGACATCAACGCGTACTCCACCGAGATCATCCAGGGCGCGGTCGACACGGGGGCCGAGGTCGGTGTCGGGGTGGTCGTCAGCATCCGCAGGGGCGCCGACCGCACGTCCGCGTGGGCCCGCGGCCTGGTCTCCGTCGGGCGCCGGGCGGTGATCGCCGTCACCGCCGAGATGACCGCCAGGCAGCTGACCGCGCTGGCGCGGGCCAACCTGCCGCTTGTCGTGGTCGACCCGCTCAACCTGCCGCGCACCGACGTGACCAGCGTCGGGTCGACCAACTTCGCGGGTGGCCTCTCCGCGACCCAGCATCTGCTGTCCCTCGGCCACCGCCGCATCGCCTACCTGGGCGGCCCGGCGACCGCGGCCTGCAACCAGGCGCGGATGCACGGCTACCGGGCCGCCATGGAGGCCGCGGGGGCGCCCGTGACCCCCGGCTACGTGCGGGAGGGCCACTTCCTCTACAACGACGGCGTGGAGCTGGGCGCGGAGCTCCTCGACCTGCCGCAGGTGCCGACGGCGATCTTCGCGGGCAGCGACGAGACCGCCCTCGGCATCATCGAGGCCGCCCGGGCGCGGGGTCTGCGCATCCCCGAGGACCTCAGCATCGTGGGCTTCGACGATACCCAGGTCGCCCGGATGGGCTCGCCGCCGCTGACCACCGTGCGCCAGCCCCTGCGGGAGATGGGCAGCGTGGCCATGCGTACGGCCCTGCGCCTGGCCGCGGGCGAGAAGATCGACTCTCACCACGTCGAGCTCGCCACGGAGCTCGTCGTGCGCGGGTCGACCGCCCCCGCACCGGCCGCGGCGGGCTGATGACGATGCCGGTCGGCCATCTCGGTGGCCGGCCGGCTCGGAAGGCGGTGGAGGCTTCCCCCAGGACAGGTCCAAAACATCCTGCGGTGTCCTATTTACACCGTTATGGTAATGTATGTACCTTTAGTAGCCATGGCACGGAAGACGATGGCTCCCATACCCGTATCCGTTGCCAGTTCGTTGCCCGGACCGTACGTCCCGGAGGGGCCCAGCCCAGCCGGGAGCGTGCGGCCGCCGAATCCGCACCTCGCGGAGCCGGGGACCCACCCTTTCCGGGGTGAATCGGAGCGTCGCCCCCCACTCGGCCGCGCCTCGTAGGGCACTTCCTGCCCGAACCCGTCAGCTAACCCGGTAGGCGGCATGGAAGCAAGGAGTCAACCCCTTACATGGCCACCCATCGCCTCTCCTCGATCATGCTCTCCTGCAAAAACCGGCTCGGCATCACCAGCAGGCGCACACGCGCCGCCGTCGCCGGTGCCATCACCGCCGCGGCGGCCCTCACGGCCGCCGTCGTCTCGACCAGTCCGGCCCACGCCAACCAGTTCACGTACGGCCCGGACGTATCCAGCTACGAGCCCGACTACAACTGGAGCGCCAGTCCGGCGAAATTCGGCATCGTCAAGGCCACCGAAGGCCTGGACATCCGCGACGCGAGCTTCGACCGGCACTGGCTGGAGATGGCCAAGAAGGGCATCGTGCGCGGCGCCTACCACTTCGGTCACCCCAGTGATGATCCGATCGCCGAGGCCGACCACTTCCTCTCCGTGGTGAATGCGGAGCCCGCCAAGAGCGGCGATCTCCTGGTGCTCGACCTCGAGACGAGCGACGGCCAGTCCGTCTCCCAGGTGAACTCCTGGGCCAAGACGTGGCTCACCTACGTGAAGAAGAAGACCGGCGTCACGCCGCTGTTCTACAGCAACTGGGACTTCGCCAACACCTACGGTGAAGGCCTGGCCTCCTACCCGCTGTGGGTGGCCTACTACGGCAGGGCGCAGGGTGACGTCGCCCCTCCCGCCGGCTGGAAGAGCTGGACGATCCACCAGTACACCGACACCCCGATCGACCAGAACGTCTCGTTCCTGAGCCCGGAGCAGTTGCGCCTGCTGGGCCGTCACTGACGGAGACACGGGGAACCCGGTCCACCGGAATGCGGTCGAGAACTGCTTCCGGTGGACCGGCGTATGTGGCGTCCGCGCGATTCGGGGATCGCCCGGGCGCAGGGCTGTGACCAGCTTGCGAGCTATGTCTGTGTGACGGCTGTGTTCCCGGATTGCGACTTTTGTGTGTCGTGGGGCTTTACATCGGATCTCTCGATGGTCTAGAACGACATTCATCCGATGTTCGCTGGCGGCACTGCAGCTTACGTGTGTCCATATCCCCTCAACTGTGCGTGTACGCGGCGTATTCATCGGAGCACTGATTCGACCTCTTTGGTCGAGCGTCGTACAGCCCTGGAGGGCATCGTGCAGATCACCCCCCGTCGCCGCCGGGCCCCGCTCCGGCGCACCCTCTCACTCTGGTCGGCGTTACTCGCAGCGCTGGCGGGGCTCGTCGCCGTGAACACCGGTACGGCCGAGGCGGCCGCCGAAGCGACGACGGCGTGGAATCACGGGACGTTCGAGGTCGACCCGGCCGGGATCGTCAGCCGCTCCAACCTCGTGCTCGGATCGCCGAACGTGTCACCGACCGCGTCCATGCCGCTGGGCAACGGCTCGCTGGGCGTGGCGGCATGGGCGCAGGGCGGTTTCACCGCGCAGCTCAACCGGTCCGACACCATGCCCGACCGCAAGTCTCCCGGCCAGCTCAACATCCCGGGCCTGTCGGTGATCACGCATGCCGCCGACTTCAGCGGGTTGCTGGACCTGACGGACGGCGTGCTCCGCGAGTCCGGCGGCGGCATGTCGCTGAAGGCGTGGGTGTCGGCCGAGAAGGACGAGCTGATCGTCGACGTCTCCGGCGCGAACCCCGACATCGCCCAGACGGCCACGATCAACCTGTGGCAGGGCCGCAAGCCGGAGGCCGCGGTGTCCGGCACCGTCGGCACCCTCGCCGAGACCTGGGTGGACGGAAATCCCTCGATCGGCAGCGGGAAGACGTTCGGCTCGCTGGCCGCCATCACCGCGGGCGGCCGGGACGTGACGGCCACGGTCGCAAGTCCCACGCAGGTGAAGGTCAACTTCAAGCCGCACGCCGACGGCACGTTCCGCGTGGTCGTGGCCTCGCCCGGGTGGACCGGCGGCGACGCCGCCGCGACCGCGACCGAGCTGATCGGCAAGGACGCCACCGTGCGCGAGGCGAAGCTGCTGAAGGCCCAGGACCGCTGGTGGGACCGCTTCTGGAAGCACACCGGCCTGGTCACGATGGACTCGGCCGACGGCAGCGCCGCCTACATCGAGAACCTGCGCACGCTCTACCTCTATGAGGAGGCGGCGTCGATGAAGGAGGGCATCTACCCCGGCAGCCAGGCCGGTGAGGCCGACATGTTTGCCTGGAACAAGGACACCCAGACCTGGACGCCCTCGGCGTACTGGCTGTGGAACCTGCGCACGCAGATCTCGGCGAACATGAGCTCGGGCAACTACGACCTCAATACGCCGATCTTCGACATGTACTCCGACGACCTGGCCGACATCGAGGCGTGGACCAAGCTCGCGATGGGCGGCCGGCCCGGCGCCTGCGTGTCGGAGACCATGCGCTTCAACGGCAACGGCATCGAGATCAACGGCAACGGCAGCTGCAGCCAGGCCAGCGCACCCAACTGGAACGCGCTCAACATCACCAGCGGGCCCGAGGTGGCGCTGTACATGTGGCAGCAGTACCAGGCCACCGGCGACCGCGCGATGCTGAAGAAGTACTGGCCCTTCATCAAGTCCACCGCCGTGTTCCTGCTGGACTACCAGACCGTCGGCGCCGACGGCCTGCTGCACGCCAACGCCAACGCGCACGAGACCCAGTGGTCCGTCAACGACCCGACCACCGACATCGCGGCCGACCTCGCGCTCTTCCCGATCATCCAGCAGGCCGCCAAGGAGCTCGGCACCGACAAGAAGGCCGACGCCGCGCTGGTGCAGCAGGTCGGGAAGGCCCTGACGCAGATCCCGCCGTACCCGCGGACCGACCAGGCCACCCGTACGGCATTGCTGAACCCGCACTACACCGCAGCCGAGACGGACGCCGCGGACGCCACCGGCACCGACATGCTCGCGATCTCCTACGAGCCTGCGGCGCAGCGCAGGAACGGCGAGAACATCGAGCTGGAGCCCCTGTGGCCCTGGAACACGATCAGCGACCAGGACAAGAACCTCTTCTCGCTGGAGCAGCGCAGCTACGCCCACCGGCCTAACAAGGGCGGAAACGACTGGTCGATGGACGCGATCGACGCGGCCCGGCTGCAGAACGCCGCCGAGGTGCGCAGCAACCTGATCTCCATCACCCAGGGACACCAGGTGTACCCGAACGGGTTCGCCGACCTCGGCAACACCGTCGGCTACCAGCCGTACATCGAGCAGGAGTCCGGCGTCGCGGCCGCGGTCAACGAGGCGCTCGTGCAGGCCTACGACGGCATCATCCGCTTCGCGCCGGCGTGGCCGAGCGACTGGAACGTCAGCGGCAGCGTCTACATCCAGGACAACGGCAAGGTCGACGTCCAGGTGCAGGATGGCCGCCTCGTCACCGCCGCGATCGAGGCGGGGACGACCGGCACGCTGCGGGTGAAGAACCCCTGGCCCGGCCAGCAGGTGGAGGTCGTCGACGGCAAGAACGGGCGCAAGGTGGTGGCGTCCGGCAGCCAGGACATCCTGAATGTCCCGGTCAAGAAGGGCAAGTCGTACCTCGTGCAGCAGGTGTCCGCGCCCACCACCGGCCTTCCGTTTGCGAAGGTGACCGGGAGCGCGCCGACCGCGGCACGGCACCTGGGCGGCGTGCAGCTCGGCCTGGACAAGACCGCGCAGGCCGGCACCGCCACCGTCGGCACCGTCCTCGGCGGCACCAACCGCTCCTACGGCCTGACCCAGGTCGACGACAACGGCTCGGCCGGAGGCTCCACGACGGCCGGCGACGTGAGCGGCCTGACCGCGCGCACGACCGGCACCGGGAGCGGCGGCAGCGACATGTACTTCGATGTCGACGACAACGTGGCCGCTACCGGGTCGTACAACGGGAAGGTGGCCGTGTCGTACTTCGACAGCGGCACCGGCTCCATCGCGGTGCAGTACGACGCGGGTCCGAGTACGCCGTACCAGGTGGCCGGGAGCATCGCGCTCACCGACAGCCACACGTGGAAGACCGCCGACGTGGCCTTCAGTGGCGCCTACTTCGGCGGGCTGCAGAACGCGGGAGCGGACCTGCGGCTGCACGCCGACGGCCCGTTCACGGTCCACAGCGCCGGTCTGACCGTCACGGGTCCGTGGGTGCCCACCCAGCACGCCTTCCCGCCGGCGCCGGCCATCACGACCCCGCGTAACGGCGAGACGGTCAAGCTGGCCTCCTCCATCGCGGGCACGACGATCCCGAACGGGACGGTCACCGTCCACGAGGGCTCGGCGGCGCTGTGCACCGGTACGGCGAACGCCTCGGGCGCCTGGAACTGCGCGCCGAGCGGCGGCCTGACGCCGGGGCGTCAGACCATCACCGCCACGGTGGCCGACACGACCGGCCTCACCAGCGACGCGTCGGCCGGAGTTCCCTTCGACGCGTCCGACCTGCCGCCCGGCACGGCCGTGGTCGGCTCGGTCGTCGGACCGACCAACTACGCCTACGGAATGAGTGAGGACGAGAGGCCGTCGGGTGGCTTCGACGGGCCGACGACCGCCTCGGTGATCGGCGGCCTGACGGCCCGCACCAGCACACAGAGCAACATCTACTTCGACATCGACGACTCCATCGCCCACGCCGGGTTCTACTCGGCCACGTTCACCATCTCCTACTACGACCAGGGCTCGGGCTCGTTCGCGGTTCACTACGACAACGGCTCGTCCGACCCGTACAAGTCGACGGCCGGCATCCCGCTGACCGGGACCAACACCTGGAAGACCGCGACCGTCAGCGCCTCCGACGCCTACTTCGGCGGCAAGCAGCACTCGGGCGCCGACTTCCGGCTCCGCAACGGCGGAGGCCAGGTGACGGTGCACAGCGTCGTGGTGAAGATCAGCGGTGACGGCGTGCCCAACGTCACCCACTTCGCCCCGCCGGTGACGATCACCTCACCGGAGACGGGTTCCACCGTCACCGGCAACCCGGTCGTCTCGGGAACGAGCGAGCCGGACGCGAAGGTGACCGTGACGGCGGAGGGCTCGCCGGTCTGCACGACCACCGCCGCGGACGACGGCACGTGGACCTGCACCTCGCCGGCCGCCCTGTCCGCGGGACAGCACACGCTCACCGCGAAGGCCGACGACGTGACGGGCACGCCCGCCCCGGCCGCCACGGTGACCGTCACCGCGGAGTGACCGGCACCGTGTAGACACCGTGTAGACACTAGACAGGACGTCCGCCGGTCGTGGCCCCGATGCCGCGGCCGGCGGACGTCTTCGCCTTCCGCTCAGGCGCCGGCCGGGCGCAGGTGCCCGGTGTCGACCCGATGCCCCGCGTTCTCCAGTACGGCGACGGCCTCCGTGATCCTCGGCTCGGGCACCAGGACGAGGTCGGCGTGGAACGTCGAGGCCACGAACACCGAGATGCCCGCCTCGGCCAGCGGCCCGACGATCGCGGCCAGCATGCCGGGGACGTCCAGGCCGTGCGCGTTCGCCTCGCCGTACAGCCCGATCCAGCGTTCACCCGAGCCGGACGGCCAGGTCTCGCGCACGACGGTGAGGCCCTCGGGAGCGCGGACGAGTGCGATCCATTCGTCGTCCTCGGGGAACGTCGCGTGCGGCAGGTGCTCGACGGCGAACACGGACGGCACGACGCCCAGGCGCTGGGCAGCGGGTGAACTCATGGGACGTGTGTACCAGAGCGCTGTGACATCCCCGGCGCCACCGGACGTCCGGAGCCGGGTGGGCGCAGCACGCGGGCCCGCGCCGTGTGACGGCGCGGGCCCGTGAGCTCCCTTCACGTGCGGATCAGTGGCGGGGACGGGACTCCAGGAGGCGGTCGCCGGGGTTGCACAGCTCCCCGGTGAAGAACGTGCTGCCGGGCACGCACCGCCACATGCTGGGGTTGGTGTAGCTCGGGGCGAGGCGCACGTTCGTGGCCTGCTCGAGCGCGTAGCCGTCGGCCAGGAGGGCCGGCTCGCTGAAGGCCGTGCCGACGAGGGTGACGCCGATCGGGTTGTGGCCGGCGGAACTGGCCGTGGCGCCGTACCCCGCGGGGAGCGTCAGCGCCGGGTAGCCCGCGCGGTCGGCGTATCCGGCGAGCGCGTTGCCGGTCGGCACCAGGACGGCGTCGAAGTCGTCGGAGGTGTCGCCGGGCGTTCCGTTGGTGAGGATGCCGTCGATCACCGCCCGGTTGGACGCCTTGCCCGCGTCCAGGTCGGCCTTGTAGGCCGCGCCGACGGCGGGGTCGGACAGGTCGACGGCCTGGGCGGACAGCAGCTGGCCCTGCTGGTACTTGAGTCCTTCCACGGGGTTGGCGTTGTTGTAGTCGATGACGCCCTGCAGAGAGCGGGCCCCGGGGCCGCGCTTGCCGTCGGCCAGGTAGTCGTTCAGGTCGCCCTTGAATTCACGCGTCACGACGCTCGCCGGGTCGGGGCTCGGCGTGCCGACCGTCACCTGGGTCGTCGTGGCCCCCAGCGCCTGGAGTGCCGACACCATCGTGGAGTACGGAGCGGCCGTGCTCGCCACGACGGCGATCCTCTTCCCCGCGAGCGCGGTCGTGGACAGATCCTTGGTGTAGTCCTTCACGGGTGCGCCCGCCGTCGCCGGGTCGGACCGGTCGGGCCCGGCGATCGCCGTGAGCGTGCTCGCGGCGTCGTACACGGTGCGGGTGATCGGCCCAGGTGCGTCCTGCGACCGGGCGACCGGAAGGACGCCGGCGCGGCTGACCAGGCCGACCGTCGGCTTCAGCCCGACGACGCCCGCCGCGTCCGCGGGCGCCAGCAGCTGGGCGGAGTCGGTCGAGGTCTCCATTCCGACGGTGAGCGCCGCCAGCCCCGACGCCGTCGCCGCCGCGGAACCACCGGACGAACCGGCCGGGGTCTTGTCGGTGTCGGACGGCAGGAGCACCTGACCGGCCAGGGAGGAGTAGCCCTTCGGCATGTTCGCGTCGAAGACGCCGTTCAGCTCGGAGACGTTCGTCTTGCCGAGGATGATCGCCCCGGCTGCCTTGAGCTTGGCCACCACGGTGGAGTCGCCGTACGGCTTGTGGTCCTGCAGGGCGATCGAGCCGCCCGTCGTGGCCATGCCGTCCACGTCGAATCCGTCGTTGAGCAGGACGGGAAGGCCGAACAGCGGGCCGCGCTTCTTCCTGTCCTTCCTGTCCTTGTCACGCTCCCGGTCGAGCGCGCGGGCCTCCTTGAGGGCGTCCGGGTTGATCGAGCGGACCGCCTGGGTGGCCGGTCCCTCGGCGTTGGTCAGCGCGATCCGGTAGAGGTAGGCCTTGACCAGGTCCTCCGAGGTCAGCGTGCCCTTGGCGAGCCGACTGCTCAGGCTCTGCGCCGACTCGGTCTCCAGGGAGAACGGCAGCGGCTTCGGCGCGTGGCCGAGCACCCGCATGACCGCGTCGTAGTCGGGGTTGCAGTGCCCGCGCTCTGCGAACGGCTCGGCCGGGACCGTCTTCGCGCAGCGGTACATGCTCGGGTTCACCGAGCCGGCCGTCTGCCGCAGCTTCGTGGCCTGCTCGATGACGTAGCTGACGCCGATCAGGTCGTACTCGTCGTACGCGCCGCCGTGGATCTGCACGTTGAGCGCGCGGCGCGTCGTGGTGGAGTACCCCATGGGGATCGTCATCGAGGGATAGCCGGCCTGTGGCCCGTTCGGGACGCTGCCGAGGACCGCGATGACGGGGTCGGCCGGCTTGGCCGGGTCGGAGTCGGAGTAGGTCATCATGTCGTCGATGGCCTTGTGCCAGGCGGCCTTGCGGACGGGCAGGTTGGCCCGGTACGCGATCTCGTTGGCCCCGCCGGGGGTGATGTCGGCGGCCAGCGCGTTGAGGTGGCTGTTGTTGCCGAACTTCAGGGCCTGCTGGGCGTTGGCCTGGTTGTCGGCCACCTCGTCGGCCAGCGACTTGATCGGCGCCTGCGGGCCGAGCCGCTTGTAGTACTCGTCGATGGTCTTGTGCTGCTCGTAGCCGGTGGGCAGGCTCGGCAGCGTGCCGACGCCGGTCGTCGGCCGCGGCACCATGATCGCGCCTGCCGCGGTCAGCGCGTCATATGCGATCTTGAGCGGGCTGCCGTCGGTGAGCGTGCCGTTGTAGCCGACCTTCTTGCCCTTGACGAAGCCGAGGTCGAGCGCCTTCATGTAGTCCGGCAACTTCGCGGGCAGCGCCGGGATGACGCCTGTGCTGAGGTAGTCGGGCCCGAAGATCGCCCGGTATTCGGCGTCGCCGTCCGGGTCGGGACCGGCGATCGAGGCGAGCGTCATCGCCGCGTCCGACACGCTGCGGACCATCGGGCCCGCCGTGTCCTGCGACGCGCTGATGGGCGCGATGCCGTACCCGGGGACGAGCCCGACGGTCGGGCGCAGCCCGACGAGGCTCTGCGTGCTCGACGGGCTGATGATCGAGCCCGACGTCTCGGTGCCGATGCCCAGCGTCGCCATGGCCGCCGCCATGGCCGCGCCCGTTCCGGACGACGAACCGCTGGGGTTCTGGTCGGCGTCGATGCCGTTGAGGACCTGCCCGGTGAGGTTGCTGAAACCCGACGGCTGGCTGCCGAAGCTGTTGGCGTATTCCGAGAGGCCGACCTTGCCGAGGATGACGACGCCGTGCTCACGCAGCTTCTTGGTGATGCCGGCGTCCGTCGCGGGATAGGAATCGCGCAGCGAATAGTTGCCGGCCGAGGTGTACATGCCGGTGACGTCGACGAGGTCTTTCAGAAGAATGGGCAGCCCGTGGGCCGGACCGAGGACCTTTCCCTTAGCGCGCTGCCGGTCGGCCCATGCCGCCTCCTCCAGCGCGTCCTTGTTGAGCTGCGTCACGGCGTTCAGCCCGGGGCCGCGCTTGTTCAGCGCCTCGATTCTGGCGATGTAGGCCTTGGTGAGTTCGACGGAGGTGAGCCGTCCCTTGGCCATCAGGGCCTCGGCCTGGGCTCCGGTGAGCGTCTCCAGGTTGAGTACGGCAGGCCGGTGGCCGTTCGCCATCGCGGCCGTCGGCGTGAGCGGGATGCATAAAGAGAGGGTGACGACGAGGAGGGCAGGGAGAATGAAACGGACTTTTCGCACCACGTGCTCCTTGAGGAACCCGGCAATGCACGCGACCGTATAGACGATCAGTTACGGCCAGATGTCCGTCATGTTCCCGAGCCGATACTCAAGGATCTTCAATCCGAATTCCGTTTACCTCCCTGCCGAAATCCGCGGGAAACAGGCGGAGCGTTTTCTCCGATGATTCGCTGAACGTCACTCCGCCGTACGGACGACCACCCTGGTATGCCGCTTGTCGACCACCAGAGCCGCGTCGCTCTGAGTCGGCCGTCCGGCGGGATGCACTTCGATCCACAGGTCGGTCATCGTGGCCCGCTTGCGGTCCCATGCCCGGATCCGGTCCGCGACCAGCTCGGCGGTCTGTTCGCCTCGGGGGCCGTACGCGCACACGCCGAGCTCGGTCGTGCCGTCGCACGCTCGTTTGGTGAGGTAGGCGAAGCCGTCTCCGTCGATGACGCCCATGCTGCCCCACGAGTAGAGGGGCGGGACGAACCTGCCGGCGGCCGGGTCCATGACCACGACCCGGCAGAAGCCGTCCAGTGAGGCGAGCCAGAAGTCGAGGTGCTCGAAGTGTCTGTCAGGAGACGTCACGCCCGTCCACGACACCGCCGCCGGGTGATCGAGCGCGTGTTCGCGCGGGTCGGCGGGCCGGCCGTCGTCGATTCGGAAGAGGAGTCCGGTGTTCCCGCCGACGCGGATCTCCCGCTGCGCCATGGCCCCCGCACCATGCATGGGAACGAACCCGCACTGCAGCATCGATCGGCTGCGCCAGTGCCCGTTCTCGCGTGCCAACGCGACCGACCGGGTCACGCCGAGCATCCGCAACGGCACGAGCAGCAGGCCGCCGGAGGCGAGCTGATCGGACCAGGCAGGCGGCACATCCCAGGCACCGGCCGTGACGATGATGCGGTCGTAGGGGGCGTGATCCACGTGGCCGAACTCGCCGTCCCCGTGGATCACCGACACGTTCTCGGCATCGGCGGCCACGATGCGCTCCCGCGCCGTCCGGGCGACGTCGCCAATGATGTCGACCGTGGTGACCTGGCCGGACGGACCGGTCAGACGCGACAGCAGAACCGCGTTGTAACCCGTTCCCGCGCCGATCTCCAGCACGCGGTGGCCCGGCCGTACGTCGAGCTGCTCCAGCATCGCCGCGACCACGCTCGGGGCCGACGCGGAGCTCACCGCGGCGCCATGCGGGTCCCTGCGCGTGACGATCGCGTCATTGCCGTAGGCCTCGTCCAACGGGGCATCCGGGACGAACAGGTGCCGCGGCACCGACCGCATGGCGTCCTCGACAGGAGCCGTCAGGATGATTCGGTTTCTGACCAGCTTGTCCGCCAGCGCGTGACGGAGTGCTCGCGCGGCGGTCGGTTCTTCGTCCACGACGACGACGCTACCGAGACGGCGGCCGATCCACCCGGCGAGCGCTCATGCCCGGCGCAGGGCGTTCCAGAGCCAGCGGCGAGCGATCGCCGCCGCGAGAGGCGCAGGCACGGTGCCCGCACCCAGGCCGACGTCGACCATCAGGTCGAAGACCTCCCTGCGGCGTGCGGCGGTGCCGATGGCGGCGTCGATGAAACCGGGCGACTGGGCGGCACGGGAGAGCATGTCGGTGGTCCGCAGGTGGCGTCCGAGCGCTCTGCGCAACTTCCTGCGGTAGGCGGCCAGCGGCGCCCCGGCGGCCTCGACGGCGGCCTCTCCCGCCAGCCGGCCGGACAGCAGCGCGTAGTAGATGCCCTCACCGGTGAGGGGGTTGATGAGGCTCGCCGCGTCCCCGGCGAGCAGCACCCGCCCCGCGCCCGGCACCGGACGTCCGGGCGACATGGGCAGATGGTGCGCACGCAGATCGCGGGCCGGCAGATCGGGCAGCAGCTCGGCGAGCCTGCCGTGGAGCACCTCGCGTCCGGGCCGGCCGGTGGCGTGCAGCCGGGGGAGCGTCATGCCGAACCCGACGTTCGCGGTGCCGTCCCCGATGGGGAAGGACCAGGCGTACGCGGGCCAGCCGTCCTTCTGCATGGCGATGAACTGGACGTCGTCGTCGGCCGGCACGTCGGCGTACCCGCGCACGGCGATCGCGGTGTGCCGGTCCGGCGTCGGCGGCAGCCCGGCCAGGCGGCGCACGACCGAGTTCGCCCCGTCGGCGCCGACGACGGTACGGGCGGCGACGCGGCCGTCCAGCAGGACGTGGTCGGCCTGTGCGGTGAGCTCGCGGACCCGCCCGCGGCGCACCTCGACGCCGCGGGCGCGCGCGGCCTCCACGAGCCGCGCGTCGAAGACCTTCCGGGGCACGACGTGGTTGGGCCGGGCGACGGTGGCCAGCACCCGCGCGCCCCCGGGCGAGACCACCGAGAGCCGCCGCGCCGGCCGGTAGTCGTCGATGACGCCGGGCAGCCCGAGCAGGTCGAGCTCCTCGCGGCCGTGGGCGGCGATGCCGTCTCCACACGCCTTGTCGCGCGGGAAGTCGGCCTTGTCGACGAGCAGCACACGGGCCTCAGGCCGCAGCTGCTTGACCCGCAACGCCGCCGCCGACCCCGCCGGCCCGCCCCCGACAACGACCACATCCCACGTCTCGATCACCCGTCGAGACTGCCACAACGCGCGGGCAACCGGCGTCCCCACTACCAGACGAGGATGCGGCGCAGGGGGCGCAGACAATGTGACCCTTAAAGCCGGCCACCTTGTCGTACAGCGTGCGAGCTGCAGGTTATCGGGCTCACCCGACCCACGATGGCAGCCTGCACTGAGATCAAAGTGCTTAGCGTTGTTCTGTGCCGGAAACTACCGGCACACCTGGATCCGCTGAGACGGCTTTCAGCGGGGTGGCAGTGGTGCGACCGGGCGAACCGCCGTGAACTGGGCGTATTCGTATCGGGTGGCGGAGAGCAGCAGCAGCCACTCGTCGCAGCCCTGCCACGGGTATACGTCGGCCGCTCCGCCACGTACGGTCCGGGGCCCGTCGCCGGTCCGTGGCCGCGCGTCTGCAGGCGCGCCCGCGAACCCGGGGATCCACACGTCGGCGCAGAGCTCGTTCGCCGACCCCATCGCCGCCAGTCCGAACGCGTTCTCCCCTGCGGCCGTCCGCGTCTCGTCGCCGAAGTCGTCGAGCAGTTGATCCTCGCCGGGTTTCCCGTCACCGCGGAAGGTCAGCGTGGTAGTGCCGGCCCGCGCGGCGTATTCCCACTGCGCCTCGCTGGGCAGCCGGAACGGCAACAGCTTGAGCAGGTCGTCCAGGTCGTCTTCGAGCCGGGCTGTGCTGGTGTCCGCCTCGGCGTACGGGTCCTCGTACTCGGGCAGCCAGTGCCGGACCTGCGCCACCGTCAGCGGGTGCCGCGCGATCAGGAACGGCTCGACCCGCACCTCGCGTACCGGCTGTGCGTCCCCGGCGCCGGCGAGGAACGGCTCGATGGTGTCCTCGACCCCGCCGCTGCGCTCGATGGCGCGTACCGCATCCACCTCCGCGTCGGACAAGCCCATCCGAAACGTGCCGCCCGGAACCTTCCGGAACACCACCCCCGACGGGTGCCGCCATGCCGGGCGCCCGGCCACGATCTCCTCGGTCCACATGGCGCCGAACGCTAGCAGCCCGATCGCCGGTTGGTCTTTTCCGACGGTTTCGCAGCTTGCGCATAGATCAACTGCTTGGCGGTGTTCTTGCACCGGAAGCTACCGATACCCCGAATGGATGTGGCAGGCCTGGTTGGCGACTAACTAACAGGATCACTGTTTCTTATGCGCGAGTTTGTGGGTGTAGTCCCCGCGTCGATACCTATGTGCGACGCAGTCGAAGGCGAAGAGCTTGATTAAATGAATGTTGCGAGACATTTTGATCGTTATCAAACGTCAGTCGGCCCGATTTTCTGAAGTGGTGAGTAATTTCGGTATCGCGCCGCCCGGGAAGCGGTGATCAAAGAATCCGCAATAGTTTCGGAGGGAATCACTTGATTTTTCGTAGGCTCGGCTCGACTTCGCGTTCGGGTAGCACCATCCAGGGTTCTCTGGCGGTGACCTTCACTGCAGCGGTCGCCTATGCATTGGCCATGGCATTGCCGGCCTCCACGGCCGCCGCAAGCGTCGCAGGCGATATGACAAAGACGGGCTCCACCGGCCACCAGGCGAACCGGAACGCAACCAGCTATCTGGAGGACGGAGGGCCATGGCTGGCCTCGGCGACCGTTGAATCGTTGCCCAACGCGCCGCTGGTCTTCGATGTCTCCGCTAACAACGGGGTTCCGTGGATCAGGGACCCGCGCAGCTCACCCAGCTGGCAAAACCCGAGAAGGGGAGGGCCATGGCTGGCCTCGGCGACCGTTGAATCGTTGCCCAACGCGCCGCTGGTCTTCGATGTCTCCGCTAACAACGGGGTTCCGTGGATCAGGGACCCGCGCAGTTCACCCAGCTGGCAAAACTTGAGAAGGGTACCTGGTAGCCAGGGGAATTACGTGATCAACATCTCCATCGCCGAGGATGCCGCTGCCGGCTACACACCCGACCCGACTACCACATCTGCCGTGCGGGTCACTGCGCGCACGCCGGCCGGCATTTTCTACACCGTGTGTCGACTCGGGAACCTGAGCATGCTCAGCATTCCACTCCCGACTTCAGGACCACTGCCGTGCACCCCGTGGGCAATCGTGCCCAATTAACGCGCAACAGCCGATCGCGCTCCGCCGCTCAATGCGCCGCGATGGACCGCCCATGACGGCTGCATCGGCGGGAAACCCTCGAAATAGTTCGCAAGCCCTCTCCAGGAGATGCATTAATGAGAAATACCAAGTTCCTGACATTGGCCGTGTCGGCCATGACTGTCGCGGCCGCGTGCGTCTTGGCCGTGGGCGCGGCCGACTCGGCCAACGCGGACGGTTTTTACTATCCCGAGAAGTGGGGTGTCATCGGCCGCAATACGGCGGGCAATCCGAACGCCGTCCTACGGCTCGGTCCGTACGGCCGCACCTCGGTCACCGACGCCGCCGCCACCCAACGGCCCCCCTACGGAATCGGAAGTCTGGGGCTCATCGTCGGCGGCGACGACGACCACATCCAGTTCGGCAACGAAACCGACTTCGCCGGGACGCCCCTGTCGAGCATCAACGTTCTGAAGTACTGGATCTTCACGGGTACGGACGCGGACGTCTTCCCGATGATCAACCTACCGACCCTGAACATGGAGGTGGACCCCAACCAGGGCACGGTCGAATACACCAGCCTGGTGTACCTGCCGAACAGTTCCACCAGTCCGTCGGCTCCTGCGGTCCGGGCTCCTCAAGTCTGGCAGCAGTTCGACGCCAGCGCCGCCGGCAGTCGGTGGTACATGACCCGGCCCGGCACTCTGACGATGTGCATTCAGGCGAACCCCTGCTCGTTCAGTCAGCTCAAGGCGCTGCTGCCCAATGCGGTGATCACCCTCAGCGTGGCGTTCAACAAGGGCAGCAACGACGGCCCCTTCTTCGGCGCTT
The DNA here is from genome assembly GCF_016863335.1 of Planotetraspora thailandica. Classification (GTDB taxonomy): domain Bacteria; phylum Actinomycetota; class Actinomycetes; order Streptosporangiales; family Streptosporangiaceae; genus Planotetraspora; species Planotetraspora thailandica. The sequence goes on along the minus strand of NZ_BOOR01000031.1, from coordinate 52,269 downwards.
TGGATGGGCTTCAGATCAACAACGCACTCTACGACTTCGAGCCTCTCGGGATCCGCAAGTTCCAGCCGATCTCCTAAAGCGTCCTGCCGGTTGGGGCATCGGATCTTGGTCGACTGCTGTCTTACCGGGGCCTCCCCTCACCCCGTATCTGGCCTCACTCCCATCACCGTGACCAGCATGATCACGATGGAAAAGGCTCACTTGGAAGTGGCCGCCGGAGTGACGGCGACGATCTCGCGTCACTCCGGCGGGGGCATGGGCGTGGGCGGACACCGAGGTCACCCTGCGGGGGACCGATCGTGGGTCAGCCGACGAGCTGCTGCCGCAGTGCGTCGACGTCCATCATGTACCACATGACCTTGAATCGGCCGTCCACGACCTCGTAAAACGCGGTCTCGGCGACGGAGATGCTCGCTCCGTTGGGGGCCAGACCGTTCCACTCCGCCACCGGCGTTCCGGTGTCGAGCGCGCGAGCAGCGATGTGACCGCCCTCCACGAGAAGTTCCTGGACCTCCCAGTGGATGTCCGGGACGGCATCGGTGTGCTTGCGGAACTCGGTGATGATGGCTTCACGGGCAACTGGAGTGCCGCCCAGGATGACCTCGTCGTGAAGGAGCTTGCGCATCCCGTCGAAGTCACGCGTGTTCGCCATCTCCACGTACCGCCCGTAGAACTCGCGCAGCTCCTCTGCAGACATGCCTGTACTCATCGTCAATCTCTCCACTCTGTTGGTAGCCACACCCGTGGTGACGGGTTGATCCGGCCGGCCCCAGAACGGGGCCGCGATCCGATACTTACCTCTCCGCACACCAGGCAAAATGGACCTGCCGAGCCTCGTACTGGCAGGGCGACCCTGTGCCTGCCGCGCGGACCTAGAGTGAGGTTGTGGTTTCAGATTCGAACGAGCTCGCGAGCAGCCTGCGCCTCTGGCGCGGCCGCGTGTCACCCGCCGAGGTAGGCCTTCCGGAGGGCGGCCGGCGCCGCGTGCTCGGCCTGCGCCGGCAGGAGGTCGCCCAGCTTTCCGGGTTGTCGGTCGAATACCTCGCCCGCCTGGAGCAGGGCCGTGCGATCCACCCGTCGCCGTCGGTGCTCATGTCGCTCGCCCGGGTGCTGCGGCTTTCTGACCAGGAGCGCGCACATCTCTTCCGCGTCGCGGATCAGGCCGAGCCGGCCCACCGGAGCATCAGGCGTCACATCACGCCGAGCGTGCAGCGGATCCTGGACCGCCTGACCGACCTGCCCGTCCAGGTCGTCGACGCCTCGTGGCAGTGCATCACGTCCAACCCGCTCGCGTATGCCCTGGCCGGCGACACGTCGGCACTGCCGATGCGTGAGCGGAACCTCGCCTGGACCGTCTTCACCGGCGCTCCAACACGCTATATCCGCACCGAGGCCGAGGAGCGCCTGCTCCGCCTGGAACTGGTCTCCGATCTGCGCGAGGCTCGAAGCCGCTATCCGAAGGACAAGCTGCTCGGCGACCTCATCGACGATCTGCTGGAAGTCAGCACAGACTTCGCCGACCTGTGGGAGCAGCGCCTGGCCGCCCCCCAGCCCGGCTTGAGCAGTCGGACGTTCCTGCACCCCGAGATCGGACCGATCACAATGGACAGCGACTTCCTCACTGTACGTGACACCGACCTCCGGTTGATCGTCTACACCAGCGCGCAGGACAGCGAGGCGGCCGGGCAGCTCGACCTGCTGGCGACGATCGGCCTGCAGCCGTTCAGCTGACCGGGTTGGGTGATCAGGTTCTGTCGTCTGCGCTGCGCGAGGTTCAGGTTCAGTGTTCGTTCGTAACAAGGATGATCAGCACCTGGACTGGATCCCTCGGCAACGCCAGATCGTCCCCCTGATGACCAGTGAGCCTTTTCCATCGTGATCATGCTGGTCACGGTGATGGGAGTGAGGCCAGATACGGGGTGAGGGGAGGCCCCGGTAAGACAGCAGTCGACCAAGATCCGATGCCCCAACCGGGAGCCTCGTTGCTGTCTTACCCTGCCGCGATTCCGCTGTCGCCTCGTCCGCCTGGCTGATCTCATCCGCGCTCAGCGTGCCCAACGTCGATGCCGGTGGCGGCGCCTGGATCCGGGCCGGCAAGCGCTGCTGGTGCTGGCCCACCTGCGCAACGGGGATACCTACGCCCGCCTGGCCGCTGGGTTCGGCATCGGCACCACGACAGCCTGGCGCTATGTGCGGGAGTCGGTCGACCTCCTGGCAGCCGTCGCTGACGACTTACACGCTGCCGCCGTCCGAGCTTCTCGACTGGCCTACGCCATCCTCGACGGCACGCTGATCCCAATCGATCGCGTCGCCGAGCAGAAGCCGTATTACTCCGGCAAGCACAAACGCCACGGTATGAACATCCAGGTCGTGGCTGACCCCGCCGGCCGGCTCGTCTGGGCCTCGCCGGCCCTGCCAGGGAGAACGCACGACCTGACCGCCGCCCGAACGGTCGGCCTCATCGACGCACTCACCAGCAGCAACGTGAAGACGTTCGCCGACAAGGGATACCAAGGGGCCGGCGGCACCATCCGCACCCCGTTCAAACGCCACCGCCACCGGCCACGGCTCTCCCGCGCGCAGAAGGAGGTCAACCGCGCCCACGCTCGCATCCGGGCCCTCGGCGAACGCGCCGTCGCGATCCTGAAAGCCTGGAAAATCCTCGCGAAGCTGCGCTGCTGCCCCCGCCGCGCCACGGCAATCGTCCAAGCCATCCTCGTCCTCGAAGGCATCGAAACGGACCGGTACTCAGGATGAAAAAGGCTCACTAGTGCCGCGATCGACGCCCACGAAGCCGCCGTCGCCGCCTGGGCCAAAGGCCGGCGAGAACGGCGACCCGCCGGAACCGCCCGCCGTACCGACCGCGCAGTTCTGGCCCGGCGACCCTCTGTTCTGCGACCGCGACATCACCGCCACGCGCCGGTCCCTTCTCGCCCTGGACGAGCAGGCCGCCACGGCCGCCGCCCACTCCGACGGTCACCGCGGCGCCAGCGGAAGCCGCGACGACGCCAAGGTGTCCGACTCCAAGACCGCGCCGTCGGTGTCGCCGGTCGCCGTGCACTGGGGTGGAGCGAGCGGACCGTGCAACGCCACATCGCCAAGCTGATGTCGCGCCTCGGGGCGCAGACCCACTTCCAGATCGCCATGGAGGCGCCCCGGCGCGGGTGGATCTGACCGTCCCGGGCGAACCGGCTCTCTAGATGTGCCGCGTCACGCGTGGAGGGCCCCCGCCCGGGAGAACGCCTCCGCGATCTCGTCCCGGGACGCTCCCGCCGTCAGCAGGGCGGTGAGGAGCATCCGGGCCTTGTACGGGTGCAGGAATCCGGCGGAGATCAACCCGCGCCCGAGGAGGTCGCTCTCCGAGCCGGGATAGCCGTACGTGCCGGTGAGCACCGGCCCGGCTCCGGTGCGCGACGTGAGGACGACGGGGGCACGCTCGGCGAGCACGGTGAGGGCGTCCAGGTAGGCGACGGGCACGTGGCCGACGCCCATCGCGGCGACGACCATGCCGTCGCAGGCGTCCGCAAAGAGGCGCAGTGACGCGCCGTCGTCGCCGAACGTCGCGGTGACCAGGGCGACACGGGCGAACGCCGCCTCGGACGGCAGCCGTACGGTGACGCGGTCGCGCGGGCTGGAGACGAACTGCGGCCGCCCCTCGACCACGTGCCCGAGCGGCCCGCGGTCGGGGGAGGCGAACGTGGCCACACTCGTGCTGTGCGTCTTGTGCACGCGGGACGCGGCGTGGATCTCGTCGGCGGACACCACCAGGCAGCCGTGCCCGCGGGCGGCCGGATCGGCCGCGACCCTGATCGCGGCGAGGATGTTGGCGGGCCCGTCCGGCCCGGCGAGAGCCGGGTTGCGCATCGCGCCGGTGACGACGACAGGAGCGTCGCCGGTGTGGAGGAGGTCGAGGAGGTAGGCGGTCTCCTCGATCGTGTCGGTGCCCTGGGTGACGACCACGCCGTCCGCTCCGCCTTCAGCGATCGCGGCGGCCAGGTCGCGGATGTCGGCGAAGCTCAACGACGCGCCGGGAAGCCGCCGGAACTCTCTCGGCTCGATTTCGACGCCGAGCTCGGCGAGGCCGGGCACCGCCGCCAGGAGCTGGCGCCCGGTCAGTTTGGGCACGACCCCTCCGCCGTCTGTGCCGGGCGTCATGGCGATGGTGCCGCCCAGGGAGAAGACCTCGATCCGGATGGACACGTGCCCGCCTTTCGCCTCGTCGCTGTTTCCGCAGCCTAACGGCCGGCCCGAGACGATCTATTGACGGCGGCCGGCATCCGGCATACCGTGCGCGCACATACCGAACGGTCGGTCGAGGAGGGGCACCCTTATGAGCACCGTCGACACCGTTCGCGGCCCGGTCGCCACCGCTGAACTCGGCCGGACGTACATGCACGAGCACATCTTCATCCTCACCGCCGATGTCCAGCGCAACCATCCCGGCGAATGGGGCGAGGAGGACGCACGGACGGCCGACGCGGCGGCCAGGCTGCGCGCCCTGGCCGCGCAGGGCGTCACGACGATCGTCGACCCCACGGTGATCGGCCTCGGCAGGGACATTCCGCGAATCCAGCGGGTCGCCGAGGAAGTGCCGGAGCTCAACATCATCGTCGCGACCGGGCTCTACACCTACGACAGCGTGCCCTTCTTCTTCCGGCACCGAGGGCCGGCCCTCAACGAGGCGCTCGGCGCGGACGTCCCCGACCCGATGGTCGACATGTTCGTCGGCGACCTGACCGAGGGCGTCGCCGGCACCGGCGTGAAGGCGGGAATGCTCAAGTGCGCGATCGACCACGAGGGGCTGACGCCGGGCGTCGAGCGGGTCATGCGCGCCGTCGCCCGCGCCCACCACGAGACCGGCGCGCCGATCACCGTGCACACCCACCCCGGTTCCCGTACGGGAGAGGTGGTCAAGCGCGTGATGTGCGACGAGGAAGGCGTCGAGCCGTCCCGGATCGTCCTCGGGCACAGCGGCGACACCGCCGACTGCGACCACCTCACCGCACTCGCCGACGCCGGGTTCGTCCTCGGCATGGACCGGTTCGGGCTCAACCTCGAGACCACCTTCGAGGCGCGTGCCGACACCGTGATCGAGATGTGCCGCCGCGGCTACGCCGGTCACATGGTGCTGTCGCAGGACGCGTCCTGCTACATCGACTGGATCGATCCCGACGTGATGGTGTTCCTGCCGCAGTGGCACTACCTGCACCTCGGCGACGACGTGCTGCCCTACCTGAGCGAGCACGGCGTGAGCGCCGAACAGATCACGACGATGCTGGCCGACGTGCCGCGCCGGCTCTTCGAGGGGTCGTGAACGCCCGCCCGGCGACCGTCGCCCGCAACGGGCAGGCGTCGCCGGGCGGGCAACTGCGGGTCAGACGGTGATCGTCTTGTATTCGAGGTAGGTGCTCAGGCCGACCGAGCCGAACTCCCGTCCGATGCCGCTGGACTTGTAGCCCCCGAACGGCGCGTCGAACCCGGCGGGGGCGCCGTTGACCATGAAGGTGCCCGTGCGGATGCGGCGGGCGACCGCCAGCCCGTGATCGGGGTCGGCGGTCCAGACCCCGCCGCTCAGCCCGTACGGAGAGTCGTTGGCGATGCGCACGGCGTCGTTCTCGTCCTCGTAGGGGATGAGCACGAGAACGGGCCCGAAGATCTCCTCCCTGGCGATGCGCATGGAGTTGTCGACGTCGGCGAAGACGGTGGGGCGCACGTAGTTCCCGTCTTCGAGGCCGTCGGGGGCGCCGAGGCCGCCGGCGACCAGGCGGGCGCCCTCGTCGAGGCCGGACTGGATGTAGGACTGGACCCGCTGCTGCTGGACCTTGTTCACCAGCGGGCCGACGAAGTTGGCAGGGTCGGCGGGGTCGCCCACCGCGACCTGCTCGGCGGCGGACGCCGCGAGGGCGACGACCTCGTCGTAGCGGCTGCGGGGCACGAGCAGCCGGGTGTGGGCGGCGCAGGACTCGCCGTTGTTGACGAAGGCGAGGAAGGGGATGGCAGGGCCGACCTGAGCCAGGTCCGCGTCCTCGAGGATGATGGAGGCCGACTTCCCGCCGAGTTCGAGGCTGACGCGCTTGAGCTGCTCCCCGGCGATGGAGGCGATGCGGCGGCCCGCCGCCGTCGAGCCGGTGAAGGCGATCTTGTCGACGCCGGGGTGGGAGATCAGATACTCGCTGGTCTCCCGGTCGGCGGGAAGCACGCTGACCACGCCCTCCGGGAAGCCGGTCTGCTCGAAGATCTCGGCGAGGAGCAGGGCGTCGAGAGCGGTCTCCGGTGAGGCCTTCAAGATCACGGTGCATCCGGCGAGCAGGGCCGGGATCACCTTCACCAGAGCCGACTGGTGGGGCGCGTTCCAGGGGATGACGGCGGCCACCACCCCGACCGGTTCACGGCGCACGACGGCGGCGGCGCCGCCGGGGCTGACGACCTTGTCCTCCCACGCCAGCTCCCGTGCCGCGCGCAGGTAGGCGGCGGTCTGCTCGGCGAGCTGCTCCTGGAGCGACGCGGTGAACCAGATCGGCGTGCCGTTCTCCGCAGTGACGAGCTGGGCGATCTCCGTGGCCCGCGGAGTGTGGAGGGCGGTGAAGCGCTCGACGTACTCCTGGCGCTCCTCGGGCGTCAGGTGCGGCCACGGTCCTTCGTCGAAGGCCGTGCGCGCCGCCGCGACGGCACGGTCCACGTCCGAAGGGGTGGCCTGGGCGGCTCGGCCGACGAGCGACTGGTCGTGGGGGGAGCGGATCTCCAGCGACCCGCCGGCGACCGGGGCGACCCACGTGCCGCCGATGAGGAGCTTGTCGTAGTCAGGCATGGTTCTACTCGTTTCCCCGCCGGGCAACGCCGACGGAATTAGGCTAACTAGTTAGTTAAGCTAGCGCCATGTGGTGGTCGGCGTGCACTCGGGGGTGGCTCTGGAGGGAGGCGCCGACCGACATGGAGACAGCAGACCCTCAGGTCAGGTGCCTGAAACGACGCCGCCGAGCTCGGCTAAGGGGTCACGCGGAAAGGCGGGCGGCGGGAGGACGCGTCAGCCGCCCGACCGCGACGACCACGGCGTGCCGCCGGATGCTCACCGTCTCGGGGTCGTCGGTGGGGGAGCCCGCCTCCGGTGAGCCGTCGGTCCAGGTGGAGGCGAGGGTGAGGACCAGGGTGAGCAGGACGTGTGGCGGAAGGCCCGCGTCGACGATCCCTTCGGCCTGCGCCGCGGCCAGCGCCTGCAACTTGGCCTTGGTCGCCTCCCGGGCGGCGGGCAGCGGCTGCGCGCCCGGCTGCTCGAGGCCGCGCCAGCGGGTGAGGCGCATCAGGTCGGGGTGGGCCCGGTAGAAGTCGAAGAGCGCGCCGGCGTAACCCGGCAGGTCGCGGGGGTCGAACGGGGCCGCGTCGAGGAGTTCGGCGACGGCGGCGTCGTAGACCGTCTCGAACAGGCGCTCCTTGTTGCCGAAGTAGACGTAGAGCAGGTTCTTGTTGGCCGAGGCCAGGGCGGCGATCCGATCGACGCGCGCCCCGGCGATCCCGTGCGCGGCGAACTCCTGGGTCGCGGCGGACAGGACGCGGGCCTTGGTGTCATCGGATTTCTTCGGCACGCGCAGAGCTTATCTAACCGGATTTTCACCTCGTCGGTTGATCGGAGCCGCGCCCGCGGGACGGCATGGTGGTGAACCGGATGGTCAGCCCCCGCTCGTACGGCTCTCGCCGTACCAGGCCCTGTCTCGATCGATCGTTCTGACTAACCAGTTTGTCAAATGCCCGTCCGCCACCTGTGCGGACGGGCGCCGACAAGCGATCCGGCTGTCTAGAACCAGCCGCGGTGGCGGGCCATGGCGGCCAGGCCGTCGCGCAACGACTGCTCCACGGCTCCCGGGTGGTCGCCGTACCGGACCTGGAAGCGGTTGTAGACGTCGTGGCTGGAGGTGAGGAAGCCGCCCCTCGTGTCGGCCTCCAGGATCACGTCCATCGCGTGCGGCCCGGCGATGAGCGTCAGCTCGAGCTGGTTGAAGTGACGGCGCCATTCCGGGCCGGCGTGGTATTCGATCTCCTGGAAGAAGGGCATCGACGAGCCGCGCAGCGTGCCGCTCTCCAGGTCGGCCCGGCTGAAGTGGAAACCCATCCGGTCCAGCGCGGCGAGCAGATGTCCCTGCTCGGGCAGGGGTTCGACGAACAGCGGGTCGAGGTCGCCCTTGTCGAGCGCCCCGGCGAGCGCGAGCTCGGTCGCCACCCCGAGCCGCATCCCCCTAAGGGGGTGCCCTGCGATGGAGCTGAGCGGCGTCTCCCACGGCACGGGGATCGAGAACGGCAACGCCCGGGCCTCGCCGGCCTTCAGGTCGAACGGGCCGGAGACCTGGGACCTCAGGAAGGTGTATGTGGCGTGGTGCTCGTTGTCGCCGTACTCGACCTCCACGACGGCGTTGAAGTCGATGGTGATCGCGTCGACCTTGTGGTCGGAGGATCCTCCCTGGAACCGGACCTCTCCCTGAAGGACCCCGCCGGGCCGTACGTGCGGTGTGCTGAGCACCGTATCCACCTCGACACCCGCCCCGAACGCGGCCATCAACTTTCGGAACACCGATTCGCTCCTCTCGTGGCTTCTCGCCGCGCTCAACGGCCGGGGCCGCGATGAGGTTCCAGGGCCGGTCATCCGGCGGTCACGGTCTGCACGCGATGCTCCGTCGCCCATGTGTTCTACTGGCAGGGGGCGGGCGATGAGCGTTGGACGCGGAATCTCGATCACGACACGCGTCACCCTCTTCACGGGTGCCGTGGCGACCCTCCTCACCGTGCTGCTGGCCTTGGCGATCATGACCGCCATCGACCATTACGTCCTGGAGAACGCCAAAGAGGAGATCTCCGCCGCCGGGGGGCGCGTGGCCGCCGAGGTGGAGCAGGGCCGGGTGGAGTACCCCCTCGTCGGTCACCCGGGCCGCAACGTCCAGGTCGTCGACGCGCGGGGTCAGGTGGTCGCCTCGACCCCCGAGCTCCAGGGGAAGCCGCCCATGGCGGCGTTCGCGCCCAAGGGGAAGCACGTCACCTCCTCGGTCGTGTGCGGAGGGGACTTCCCCCGCAGATGCGAGATCGTGGTCGCGCAGCGGGCACAGCGCGGGAACGAGCAGTGGACCGTCTACGCCTCCTCACCGGCGATCCCCGTCTGGGTGGACCCGTGGGTGGCGGGGACCGTGGGCACGGGCGCGGCGCTCACCGCGATCATCATCACGTATCTCGGCCTTCGCACGGCCAAGGCGTCGCTGCGGCCGGTGACGGCCATCCGGGCCGAACTCGACGAGATCAACGAGGACTCCGCCGGCCGCCGGGTGCCCGTGCCACCCACCACCGACGAGATCCACGACCTGGCGGAAAGCGTCAACCACACGCTGGCCCGGCTGCACACCGCGCTGCTGCAACGGCAGGCGGCGCTGGACCGGCAGCGCCAGATCGTCGCCGACGTCTCCCACGACCTGCGCACCCCGATGACCGCCATGCGGGCGGAGGTGGAGGACGCCATGCTGGCGCCCCTGGAGACCAACGTGACGGAGCTGTGCACGGTCGTCCTGCCCCGCCTGAACCGCCTGGAGGCGATCGCGCGCGACCTGCTGACCGTGGCGGTGCTGGATTCGGGCATGCCGGGCGAGGAGGAGCTCGTCGACCTGTCCGAGCTCGTCGACTCGGAACTGTCCGCGCGCCCTCCGGCGAAGCGGGTCGACTCCGCGCTCGAACCCGGCGTGCACGTCCTCGCCGACCGGGCCCGGCTGACCCGTCTGGTGATCAACCTCGTCGACAACGCGGAACGGTACGCCGACACCGTGATCGGAGTCGTCGTGCGCCGGGAGCCGGACGGCCCGCACGCCGACCCTCCGTACGGCACCGCGGTGCTGGAGGTCGTCGACGACGGGCCGGGCGTCGACCCAGACAAGCGGGAGCTGGTGTTCCAGCGATTCGTCCGGTTGGATCCCGCGCGCACCGCCGTGGCGGGCGGGGCCGGGCTCGGGCTGGCGATCGCCCGGCAGATCGCCGAGGCGGAAGGGGGGACGCTCCGCATCGAGGACAGCTCCCGAGGTGCGCGCTTGGTCCTCCGCCTGCCGCTGGCCCGGGGTGAGTGAGCGGCAGGCCCGTGGTCGCCGCGATCAGCCGAAGGTTCGGGGCGTGACGGCCGGAACGGTGGTCCCGGTCATCCTCTGATCGAATCGATGCCGGACGTCACGGCGTGCCGGTCGGCGGCCGGGCGGCCGTTGTGCGCGGAGCGCCGTTCGAGCGCGGCGGACAGTACGGCTAGGCCGAGGGCGGCCGCCGCGAGGAGCGCGCCCACCCCGTTGGGCGAGGCATATCCGAGACCGGCGGCGATGACGAGGCCGCCCAGCCAGGCCGACAGGGCGTTGCCGAGGTTGAAGGCGCCGATGTTGACCGCTGAGGCCAGGGTGGGTGCGCCTTTCGCGTGGTCCAGGACGCGCTTCTGCAGCGGGGGAACGGTCGCGAAACCGAGGCAGCCGATCAGCGTGATCGTCACCGCCGACGCGATCTTGTCGTGCGACGTCAGAAGGAAGAGCGCGAGGACGGTGGCGAGGCCGCCGAGCGAGACGTACAGCATGGGCATGAGCGAGCGGTCGGCGAATCTGCCGCCGACCAGGTTGCCGGCGACCATGCCGACGCCGAACAGGACCAGGAGCCAGGTGACGGCGCCGCTGCCGAAGCCGGCGACGTGGGTCATCATCGGCGCGATGTAGGTGACGGCGGCGAACACCCCGCCGAAGCCGAGCACGGTCATCGCCATCGCCAGCAGCACCTGGGCGTTGCGGAACGCGGACAGCTCGTTCCGCAGGCGCACGCCTTCCTGCCGTGGCATCGCCGGGACGAGCACGGCGACGCCGATCAGGCCGACGACGCCCAGCGCGGCGACGACGGCGAAGGTGACGCGCCATCCGGCGGTCTGCCCGATCAGCGTGCCGAGGGGCACCCCGACGACGTTCGCCACGGTCAGGCCCGTGAACATCATGGAGATCGCCCTGGCCTGCTTGCCGGGGGAGACCAGGGAGGAGGCGACGACCGAGCCGATGCCGAAGAACGCGCCGTGCGCGAGCGAGGCGACGATGCGGCCGGTCAGCATCACCCAGAAGGAGGGGGCGACGGCGGACAGGAGGTTGCCCGCGATGAACAGACCCATCAGCAACATCAGCATCTGCTTGCGGGGAACCTTGGTGCCCAGGACCGTCATCACCGGGGCGCCGACGAGCACTCCCAGGGCGTAGCCGGTCACCAGGAGCCCGGCCGTGGGGATGGACACGGCGAAGTCGCCGGCCACCTCGGGCAGCACGCCCATGATCACGAACTCTGTAGTCCCGATTCCGAAGGCTCCGATCGCGAGAGCCAGAAGCGCGAGCGGCACGAAATCCCCCCGATGGTTGCGCAGTAGCAAGCGCCGACAATAGTTGCACACGCCTTATATATGCAAGCGCGTGATATTGCTCCCGTGGCCTATTCTGGTGGCAGCCGCCACCCGGCACGGAGGACGACCGCCATGACAACCACGGATCCCGCGCTCACCGCTCTCGCACAGGGGTGGTACGCGCTCTCGCTGCTCTACGGGCGCATCGAGACCCACATCGAGCGCGCTCTGCAGGCCGGGCACGACCTGAGCGTGCGGGAGTACTCGCTGCTGAACACCCTCAGCCGCCAGCACGACGGAGAAGGCGGCCACCTCCAGATGAAGCAGGTCGCCGACGCCGTGGTGCTGAGCCAGAGCGCCACCACCCGCCTGGTCACCCGGCTGGAGGACCGCGGGCTGCTGTCCCGCTACCTCTGTCCGACGGACCGCCGCGGCATCTACACCGACGTCACCGAGACCGGCTGGCGACTCCTGGACGAGGCGCGGCCCACGCACGACGCCGCGCTGCGCGAGGCGCTCGACGAGGCGGCGAAGGATCCCGAACTCGCGCCGCTCGTCGCGGCGGTCGGCTCGCTGCACGTGACCGCCTGACATCTCGGAGCCGCCTGACATCCCGGAGCCGGGGCGGAACCGGCCGAAAGTACGGCGTCCACCGGCGCGAGCCGTACTTCGGGCCGATGCAGGCGCCGGGCAGGGGCCCGAAGGATGAGGCCCATGCCACGTGAAGACCTTTCCCCGGCGCCGGGCACCGCGCGCCTGACCGACGACCACCTGACTGACGACCACCTGACTGACAACCACGGTGGCCGCCGGGCTCCGTCCCCGCCCGGCCGCCCCCGCATCGCGGCGCTCGACGTCGTGCGGGGGTTCGCGCTGTGCGGCATCCTGATCGCCAACGTCCGGCCCATCGCCAACGTGGACCCCTCCGCCGTGGTCGGCTCGCCGGTAGGCGCGGACAGGTACGGTTGGACGGGGCTGTTCGTCGACCAGCGCTTCTACCCGATCTTCTCCCTGCTCTTCGGCGTCGGCTTCTCGCTCCTCCTGGACTCCGCCGCCGGTCGGGTCACCCGCCCCCGCCTGATCCTGCTGCGCCGCCTGGCCGTACTGCTCGGATTGGGCCTCGTGCACCTGCTGCTCCTCTGGCAGGGTGACATCCTGACCGTCTACGCCGCCGCCGGCCTGGTGGTGCTGCTGCCCTCGACCTGGCTGCCGCGGTGGGCCGTGGCCGCTCTCGCCGCCGCGCTGATCGCCATCGCGCTGCTCATCGCCGGCGGCCCGTACGCGATCGTTCCCGGGCTGTTCCTGCTGGGCTCGGCGCTGACCCGTTACGGAGTGATCGGCCGGATCGAGCGTTCCACGCGGGTGCCCGTCGCGCTGTGCCTCCTCTTCGCGGCGGGGGCGGTACCCGCGGTGTGGTGGCAGGTGACCGTGCCGCTCGAGACGCGCGCCTTCAGCCAGGCGATGGCGGTCGCGGGGCTGCTGGTCGCGGGAGCGTACGTGTGCGGCCTGCTGGCGCTGCTCAGGACTCCGCTGCGACCGGCGCTGCGGGCCGTCTTCGCGCCGCTGGGGCGCATGGCGCTCACCAACTACCTGTCCCAGACGCTTCTGGTCCTGGTCGCGGCACGCGTGCTCGACGTGCCGCTCGCCCGATCCGACGGCGCGATGTTCCTGACGATCGGCGCCGTCCTCGCCGTGCAGTGGCTGCTGTCGACCCTCTGGATGCGCCGTCACCGCTACGGGCCGCTGGAATGGCTCTGGCGCTGGGCCACCTGGGCCCGCCGCCCCGCCCTGCGCCGTGCGCCCTGATCACGGTCCGAACCGCTCGCGCCCGCCGGGACGACCGCCGGGCGCGGGATTCAGAAGATCGCTCTATATCTGACCATGAGCCGATAAAGCCGGTCGCCGTCGGCGAGACATGGATAGTCTTTCCCGGGCTCCGCGCCCGTTTGCTGGGACGGGCCACCGTAGCAGCAGAATTGTCGCGAAATTCGTGGGAAGGACCGGCGATTGTCCAGCTCGCGCCTGATCGACCCGGAGCAGCCTGAGCGAATCGGGGCGTACAGTCTCGCCGGTGTGCTGGGGGAGGGCGGACAGGGCACGGTCTACCGGGCGGAGTCTCCTTCGGGCGCCCAGGTGGTCATCAAAGTGCTGCACGCCCGGATGGCCGACGACGACGATGAACGGCGGCGTTTCGCTCGTGAAATGGACATCGCCGGTCAGGTGGCGACATTCTGCACCGCTTCGGTCATCGAAATGGGAGTATTCCGGCGGCGTCCCTACATCGTCAGCGAATACATCCCGGGGCCCTCACTGCACGAGCTGATCCACCGTGAGGGGCCGCGGACCGGCAGCGGCCTGGAACGCCTGGCCGTCGCCACGCTGACCGCCCTGGGGGCGATCCACCGGGCGGGCATCGTCCACCGCGACTTCAAGCCCGCCAACGTCATCATGGGGCCGGAGGGCCCCGTGGTCATCGACTTCGGCATCGCCCGGCTGCTCGACCAGGCCACCACCCGCTCCGGAATCGTCGGCACCCCGGCCTACATGGCGCCCGAGCAGCTGGACGGGCGCACCGCCGGCCCCGCCTCCGACGTGTTCAGCTGGGCGATCACCATGGTGTTCGCCGCCACCGGCCGCCGCGCCTTCCCCGGGGACACGGCCCCTGCCGTGATCAACGCGATCGTGAACGGCGAGCCCGACCTGGACGGCGTTCCCGACCCGCTGCGGCCGCTGGTGCTCTCGTGTCTGGCCAAGGATCCCGGCGACCGCCCCACGACGCAGGAACTGCTGGCCAGGCTCACGACCAGATCTCCGTCGACGGCGCCGCCGCCAGCTCGTTCTCCTGCGCCGGTCCCGCCCGCCGCTCCCGCGCCCACCCGCCCGCTGGAAGCCGACGGTGCGGGAGGCGAGGAGACCGGGCTCTACCTGCGCGGCTATCTGCGCACGCACCCCCCGCTCGCCCCGGGGCAGGCCGCCGTGTTCGCCGCCGACCTGGCCGAGCAGCTCGCCGCCCTGCATGCCGCCGGAAGGGCGCACGGGCCCCTCGACACTGCGGTGCGGGTCGAGAACTCCGGCGGCCGCGACCGTCCCGTGGTGGTCGCGTCGGCGGCCGTGCCGTACGGGGAGGCGCCCGCCGTGCCGCAAGAGGAGGCGGACGACGTGCAGGCCGTCGGCACGGTGCTGGCCGGTCTCCTCGGCGCGCGGCCGGAGGGAGCGGCGCTCTCGCGGCCCGGCCAGACGCCCGGCGACCTGTGGTCGCTGGTGACCGCATCCCTGGACCCGGACCCCGCCGTACGGCCGGCCCTCGCGGACCTGGCGCTCCGCCTCCGCGATGCGGGGGAGGAGCCGCGCATCACGCAGACGCGGCCCGCCCCGACGCAGACCGCCACCCTCGTGTCCGAGCCGACGGCCCCGCGATCGCGTGGGCGAGGCAGGAAGGCGGCCGTCGCCGGCGTGGCCGGGGCGGTGCTGGTCGGCGGCGGCATCGTGTTCGCCGTCGCCGGGCCGCCCGACGAGGGCAACACGGCCGTCCACACGCTCGCCGCCACGCCCGCCGCGACGCCCCCGGCCGTGGCGGGCGCCCCGGTCACGCCCGGGCCGACCTCGCGGCGCACGCCGCCGCCGTCCGCCTCGCCCGTGAAATCGTCGCCCGCGAAGACCGGGCCCGCGAAGACCGGGACGAGGCGTCCTTCACCCGGCGTGCCGTCCTCGCCGCCTCAACAGGGGGCGCCGAGCAAGGCCCCCGAGCCGCCGCCCACCGGCGGATCGTCCATGGACACCGCCACCAACTACGCGTGGGCGCGCGGGTCGGTGTCCTGGAACGGCACGACCGCCAGCGCGAACGGCAGACTGCAGGACACCCGGCAGTACGAGTCGCACTCCTGGTTGCGGATCGCCTACCGGCTCAACGTGGGCGGAGTGTGGAAGCTTCGTTACGTCCAGCCCGATCCGTACGTCGAGGTCGCGAACGGGCAGTACAAGGACTTCACGTTCAGGGTTTCCGGACCGGTGAAGGACGTGCAGTGGGACGTCTGCTCCAGCCGCCTCGACAAGACGTTCTGCACCGGATGGAAGTAGCCGGCCCGCCCCTGAGCGCGGGGCGGGCCGGCCGGCGCGTCTCTACGGAGCGGTCTTGTCGGGACGCTCGCTGACGCGGATGGCGTTGACGATGGGCTCGCCGGTCCGCGCGGCGAACTTCACGTCGAGGCGGCCGTCGGTGACCTTCACCGTGTACTGGCGGCTGACCGCGGTGTCCTTCCCGGCCTCCCGGGCGAGGTCGAGCGCATGGACGGCGGGCTGCCCCTCCACGAGGACGTCGAACACGCGCTTGCCCGGCCGCTTGTCGCGGGTCTCGGCGAAGCCGAGCTCGACGGTGTAGACGCCGTCGGGCACATCGTCGAACCGGTACTCCCGCACGCCCTCGCGGGCGCTGCGGTAGAGCGCCTGCTCGGAGGTGCCGTCGATCGCCGTGTGGGAGACGCTCGCCTTGGTGTCGTCGCCCACGTAGCCGTAACCGCCTGGGGTGTACCTCCGGTCGGCCGCCCAGGTGTCCCCGGCGGAGTCGACCACCGGCGTGCCGCCGCCCGCCTCGACGGCGGCCTGGTACTTCGGCACCACGACAGACACGACGATCGGGAACGCGGGGGTGCGCCCGCTCGCCGAATGCACGACCAGCACGCCGGTGCGCACGGTGCCGGGCTGCACGCCCGCGCTGGACGCGGTGATCCGCAGGGTCGCCGAATGCCCGGCCTTCACCGTCCCGCTCGCGGGGGCCACGCTCAGCCAGCTCTGGGCCGGGTCGGCCTCGACGGAGTACGCGGCGTCGGCCCCCAGGTTGGAGAGCGTCACGGTCGCCTTCCTCGTGGAGGAGGCCGGCATCACCAGGGTGACCTGGCCGGTCGAGGCCGTGATCCTGCCCGTGGTCAGGGCCGCGTCGAGCCCGTTCCGCCGACCGGCTGTGACGGTGACCTGCTTGGTGAGGCTGCCGTAGTTCTCTGCCGAGATCTCCACCGGGTAGTCGCCGGCGGGCACCTGCCCGAGGAAGGTGCCGTCGACTCCGGTGGTGTAGGCGGCCACGTCGCCCACCTTCACCGTCGCGCCCGCCACGGGCAGGCCGTCGTTGGCATCCGTTACGGCGCCGGTCACCAATCCGCGGCCGCGGGCGGCGAAGTCCAGGCTCTGCCCGTCGGTGATGGCGGGATTGGGGTCGGTGTTGGCGGAGTACTCAAGCGCGTCCGTGCCGTCCGCGTTCTCGATGCCGATCGTGGCCAGCGTGCCCGCCTCGTGGGTGGTGTCGATCCCGCGGTAGCGGTACCCGATGGAGCCGTCCTCGCCGAGCAGCGCCTCGAAGGAGAAGTGCTCGTCGGTGTTGTAGAACTGCACGTTCCGCCATTCGACGACGAAGGTGCGGTTCGGCGCCGTGCCGATGGTGGCGGTGTAGAGCCCGCTCTCGTCCCATAGCGCCAGGTCGTCCCAGTACGGGTAGATGGCGGCGTTCGGATCGCCGGCGGAGGGCAGCGAGCCGTTGCTCGCGATGGAGTAGGTGTTGGCGCCGAAGGTCAGGAACCCGTTGGTCCCGACCGCGCCCCGGGTGTAGGTCCTGCCGTAGAACGGGAACGCGAACGGCAGCGTGATCATCTGGCTCTCGTCGTCGCCGTACAGCGACTGCTTCGTGGTGCCCTCGACGTACGGCTCGGTCCCGCTCTTGCAGGTGTAGCCGAAGGAGTCGATGTGGGCGGCCAATTCGATGTCCTTGGCCAGGTCGCCGGTCACCGTGACGGGCACGGTGGTGTTCTCCGCGCACCGCGAGCCCGCGGTGACGTTCAGGTCGTAGACCTTGTGCGGCAGGGTGAGCTCGTAGTGGCCGTGGGCGTCGGTGACAGAGCTGGCCGGTGTTCCGGCCGCGCTCACCGTGGCGCCGACCTCGGGCAGGCCGGCGCTGGTGACCGTTCCGGACACGGTGCTCAGGGCCTGCGCCGTCAGCGACGCGTCCTGGGAGACCGTGTGGTCGGTCGTGATCGTGACGGCCGCGGTCGCGTCGTCGTACTGGAACTTCGTGAAGGTGACCTGGTAGTCGCCGCTCAGAAGGCGGGGCAGGGTGTAGGACCCGTCCTGTCCCGTGGCGACCGTACGGTTGACCGGTCCCGAGACGGTGACGGTCACGCCGGCCAGCGGGGCGCCGCCCGAGGTGACCGTGCCGGTCAGCGTTCCCAGCTCCCCGGCCGGGGTCGCCTTGACCGCGGCGTAGGCGTCGAGCATGCCCTCGCCCCAGGTGTAATTGTCCTCCGCGGTGCCGCCACAACTCGTGTCGTCGACGTCGACGGCGGTCCCATCGAGCAGCGCTCGCGTGTTCTCGACGTCGTTCTTCAGGCTGGGCGACATCGACCACATCAGCGCGACCGTGGCGGCGACGTGCGGGCTGGCCATCGACGTTCCCGAGTCGAGGCGGTAGCCGCCGTCGTTCCAGGACGAGCGGATGTCGACGCCGGGAGCGGTGATGTTCGGCTTGATCTCGCCGTTCTCGCCCACCCCGCGCGAGGAGAAGTACGCGATGCGGCCGCCGGAGTCGAACGCTCCGGTGCTGTAGGCGGCGACGTCGCCTCCGGGGTTGCCGGTGGTGTCACAGCCGGGGCCGCTGTTGCCGTTGGAGAAGGCGGGGAAGATGCCGGCGGCGACCCAGGCGCGGATCATGTCGTCGTACCAGAGGTTGAGCCCGTCGCCGCCCCACGAGTTGTTGATGACGTCGGGAGCGAGGTCGGGCCGAGGGTTCTGGCCGTTCAGGTCGGTGGGCGCGAGCATCCACTGGCCGGCGGCGAGCAGTGCGTAGTCCGGGCACCCGCCGACGGTGTAGCACGCCTTCGCGGCGATCCACTTGGCTCCGGGGGCGACGCCGATGCCGTTGGCCCCATCGCCGCCGACCATGGTGCCCATGGTGTGGGTGCCGTGGCCGCGGTCGTCGCAGGGGGCGTCGGTCGGGCACGCGCCGGCCGGGTCGAACCAGTTGTAGTTGTGGTCGACCGTGCCGTCGGGCTTCGTGCCACGGTAATGGGAGATCAGCGCCGGGTGGTCCCACTGCACGCCGGTGTCGATGTTGGCGACGACGATGCCCTCGCCGTGGTCGCCGAGTTCGTCCCACACCTTGGGGGCGTTGATGCTGTCGAGGTTCCACTCGACGGAGGCCGTCGGCGCGGCGGCCTTCTTGGCCGGCTGCGGGTCGGGCAACGGGATGACCCGGGACGGCTCGATCGCCGTCACCTCGGGGAGCTCGGCGATCTCGGCCGCCAGTTCCGCGTTGCCGGTCACCTTGACGGTGTTGACGATCCAGAACGGGGTGAAGTCGGCGTGCGCGGAGGTGAGGAGCTTGCGCAGGTTCGCCTGGGACGACGCGGCGGTCTGCGTCTTCATCCGGTAGACCTGCGTGGCCTTGCCCGTCTTGGTCTTCGCCGCCATGGCCGGGCGAAGGTCGGCGGAATCCTTCAGGCGCACCCAGAAGGTGGCTTTGCCGTCGGCGGACAGGTCGGTCTGCACCACTCGGTCGATCTTGTCGGATCGCGGTGCGGGGGGCGTGGCGCCGTACGCCACGTTCGGAGGGAGCAGGACGGCCAGTGCTGCGGCAGCGGCCAGCATTGCTCGCCAGGGGAGGGATCTGGACACACGATCTCCTTCGCGGGCAGGGGGCACCCGCGGGGCAAAGGGGGCAAAGAGGGATCTTTGTGAACCCAGGGAGGATCGTGAGTGAATCTTGTGATTCTTTGCAACAGTCGGTCAAATCGCGCAAAGAAGATTTAACGTCCGCTCGCGCCGGGTGAGGGCGCAGGGAGGGGCTCGGCGCGGTTCAGGAGGCCGCGACCTGCGATGCAGGGCGCGGCCCGCGGCCATGCCGGGGCGGCCCCCCCAGGGCTGGCGCAACCCCGCCAACGACCGAACACGACACGACGCGGCGCCGTTGAGCCCGTCAGCGGGCGGATGTGGTGGCGCGCACCCACGGCAACGCCAGACGCTCCACCAGGACCAGGGCGAAATAGAGGACGATGCTCATCGCCCCGACCAGGATGATCGCCGCCCACGCGGTGGGGCTGTCGGCCACCCCGCTGTACTGCACGATCTGGTAGCCCAGGCCGCCCTCACCGGCCTGGAACTCACCGATCACCGCGCCGATCGCGGCCAGCGGCATGGCCACCTTGAGACCGACGAAGATCTGCGGCAGCGCGGCCGCCCTGCCCAGGCCGGTGCAGGTGCCGGGACCGCCGATCATCGTCGGCGGGCGCGGGCCGAAACGTACGCCCGAGCTGGCCGCGCGGTACGCCGACGAGTTCAACATGCCGTTCAAGAGCGTGGCGGAGACCGCCGAGGCGTACGAGCGGGTGCGCGAGGCCGGCGAACGCACCGGCCGGGCCGAGGCCGGTCGGGCCCCCCTGCACGCGCCGAGCGCGCTGCCCCCGGAGGACCCGGTGATCGGCTCACCGGCGAAGCTCGTCGAGCGGATTCACGAGTTCGCCGCGATCGGCGCCTCGCGGGTGCACCTGCGGCTGATCGACATGAACGACCCCGACCACCTGGAGCTGATGGCCGCCGAGGTCCTGCCGTACGTATAGGAGCGCGGCGCGCTGTGGCCGGGGAGTGGGCGGGACGGCTGACCGCCGTCTCCGGCGGCCCGGAGATGCTCTTACGGCCGGACGGTCATGTGGCCTGGGGCGTCGACGGAGCGCCTGATCGTGACGAGGTCGGGGCCGCGCTCACCGCATGTCCCGGGTCCCCGGGCGCTCGGCTCATGAGGTGGTCTTCCATAGGGAAGGGCGATGGGGCACGGGCCGGCCCGGTGATCCCACCAGGCCGGCAGCCCGTGTCTCAGCGCCCGTGTTTCAGTGGCCGTGTTTCAGTGAGCGTGGCCGTGCTGGCCGTTGTCGTGGTGATCGTTGTGGTTGCTGCCGTGATTGTTGTTGTGGTTCTGGTGGCCGCTGCCGTTGTGGGAGTGGTCGTAGAACGGCCACTTGGTCAGGTCGTGGTTCCGGGCGTACGCGGCCGACACCGACTTCCACTTGCCCCCGCTCCACCGGTAGAAGTGGTGGCCGTCGTACCGGTAACGGTCTCCGTGGCCGACGGTGTACCAGTCGCCATGGCCGTTGTAGCGGTACCACCAGCGCGTGCCGTCCCACCTCTGGGTGGAGGTGTTGTGCCGTACGGTCTGGTAGCTCGTCGTGACGGTGGCGGTATGCGCGGCGGCCGGAACGGTGGACGCCGACGCCGCGCCCCCCGCGGCGAAGACGACGCCACCCGCGACGGCGAGGGTGGCGGCGGTGGTTGCCAGGCGGCGGATGATGGTGCTCATTTTCGGTCTTACCCCCTGATGTGCACGCGGACCTCGTTGTCCCCGTGCCTCGTGTTACGTGGGGGTTAACCGCGCAGGGAGCGGCTTAGTTCCCAAACATCCCATGATGTGATGATCATCACGAATGGGACGTTTTTACCGTTTTGGGGGAATTGCAGATGGCGGAGCGGGATCGGCGTCGTTCGCGCGACTACGGGACCGATCGCGCGGGCTATGATCCGGCAGCATTCCCATGGGGTCTTCTCGGAAGTCGGGGGAACAGTGCAGATCGCCGAGCGCTACCAGCTCCTTCAGCCGATCACGCGCGGAGGCATGGGGCAGCTGTGGGAGGGCTCCGACATCCGCCTGAACCGGCGAGTCGTTGTCAAACGGATCCGGCGCGATCGCCTCTCGGAGGATACGGTCCGAAGGTTCCGGCGCGAGGCAAGGATCATGGCGCTGCTCCGGCACCCCGGCGTGGCCACGGTGTACGACTTCGGGGAGGACGCCGAGGGGCTGTTCCTTGTGATGGAGTACGTCGACGGCCTGTCCGTTGCGCATGTGCTCGACGCTCACCGGCCGCTGCCGGTCTCCTGGGCGGCGGCGATCGGCGCGCAACTGTGCGCGGTGCTGGCGGTCACGCACGCCCAGCAACTCATCCACCGTGACCTCAAGCCGGGCAACCTCATGCTCTGCCCGGACGGAAGCGTCGTCGTGCTTGATTTCGGGCTGTCCACGGTGCTGAACTCGCCTGATTTCTCCAAGATCACGCACTCGATGGACCGGCTCGGCACAGATCGCTACATGGCCCCGGAAACGGTCACCGATGGCGTGGCCGATGCGCTGACCGACTTGTACGCGGTGGGCTGCCTTCTCTACGAGATGACGATCGGACGAAGGGTGTTCGAGGCCGCCACGATCGCGGTCGAAGTCAACGGGCACCTCTACGACGAGCCGGTCAGTCCGGCCGACATCGACGCGGCCGTGCCCGACGCGCTCGACCATCTGATTCTGGAACTCCTGGAGAAGGACCCCGCCAAGCGTCCCCAGACCGCCGAGGACGTATTTCACCGGCTCCTACCGTTCGCTCGTCGCCTTCCTCCGCTCCCCGGAGTGATCGACCACGCTGTCGCTCCGACGCACCTCTACGCTGCGGCGCTCGCACGCACCCGTGGGCTGTGACATCCGTTCAGTGGGTGAGGAGCAGCATGAGGTCGGCGGCTGTCGGTCGTTTGGCGGGGTCCTTCTCGAAGCAGGCAGCGAGGGGAGCTCTCAGGGACGCCGGCACGGCCATGAGGTCTGGCTGAGAAGACACGATCTTGTTCACTATCTGCGGCAGCATGGAGCCGTCGAACGCGAGCCGGCCGGTGGCGCCGAAGAAGATGCTCGACGCCCAGCTGAAAATGTCCGACGCAGGACCGACAGGAGCGTCCAGGAACTGCTCCGGCGACATGTACGGCGGTGTGCCTCGAAGGCCCCCGGTCGTCAGCGTCATATGGTCGAGCGCTCGTGCGATTCCGAAGTCGATCACCCGTGGGCCGTCCGCGCCGATCAGAATGTTGGCGGGCTTGAAATCACGGTGCACGACGCCGGCGGCGTGGATGCCTTTGAGCGCCGCCGCCGTTGCGATGGCCAGTCGCGTGAGAGCGTCCTCGTCGAGCGGGCGTCCGTCGGTCACGAGTCGTTCGAGTGAGGGGCCGGGGACGTACTCGCTGACGATGTAGGCCTGGTTGCCGAGCACGCCTGCGTCGAGGATCCGGGCGGTCGAATAGCCGGGCACCCTCCTGGCGTTCGACACCTCCTGCAGGAAGCGGCGCTGCGCACCGTCACCGCCGGCGACGACGTCACGCAGCATCTTCACGGCCACCGAGCGTCCGTCTGGACCCTGGCCGAGATAGACGACTCCCTGGCCGCCCTCGCCGAGCTTGCGGATCAGCACGTACTGACCGAACGATCCGAGGTTGGACGGTTGCGGCGGCCCGGGATTCCGCGCAGGCGGAGGAGGGGGCGGTGATGGTGCTGGTTGTGGCACGGTCGCCGGTGCGGGTGGGGGTTGCCATGCGGCCTGACCGGCATAGGGCGTGGCCCACGCCGGCTGGAACACCGATGACCTGAGCAACAGGGCGTGGATCGTTCCTCCCAGCATCAGCACGATGATCCAGATCGCAGCGGCCGCCGTCACGGCCGGCGGATCGGGCGTAGCGGGGTTCTGATCGTCCAGGTGACCGATCACGGCCACGCAGCAGATCAGCGTCGCGCCGTAACCGGCCGCCGCGTAACCGAGGTTACGGCTCCTCAGCCGCACGGCGGCGTGGCCGATGATGAACGGCGTCGCGAAGCCCCCGCAACAGAAGAGTGACGAGAGCGACCAGACGATGCTGAGCGGCAGGCGGAAGACGGAGGGCCTGTCGATGATCCGAGGTGGTGGCGGCGTCGCTGGAGGCACAGCGCGAATGATACGGATCATGCCAGAAAAGGGGTTGTATCTGGTCAAAGTAGAAGCGGACGCACGAGTACGCACTGTGTCACGGTGTGCAGTTGTAGCCGGCCGAGAATCCGGGTCAGGCGCCGGCGAGCTCCAGGAGGATGTGCAGGTCGCGGGCGGCCTCGGCCGTGGAGCAGACGGCGGTGAGCAGCACGGCCGCGGTGATGAGCGCGGGAACGGCGCGGCCTCCCGTAGGGGGAGCGAGGAGGGCGGCGACGCGACGAGGCACCGGGCCGGGTCCGCGCGGGGCGCGGCGGCGCACGGACAGGCCGGATATGGCCAGATGGACGGCGTTGCGCCGGGCGGCCAGGGCGGCCTTGCCGACGGTGCGCGCCACCCGGCCGCGGTCGCCGGTCGCGCTCGCGGCCCGCTCGTCGGCCCAGCGCTCGATGGTGTAGGCGACGGCCTGGGCGAGAGGCCGCAGCAGTGGGTTGGCCGCGGCGGCGACCTGGGCGAGGGCCAGGAAGAGATGGTGGTGATGCTCCAGGTGGGCGCGCTCATGGGCGAGCAGGACGTCTCGCTCGGTTTCGTCCAGGACGTCGAGCATGCCGGTCGAGACGATGACCCGCCCGGGCCGTCCCGGCAGGTGGGGCAGGGCGAAGGCCTCGGGGGCGGGGTCGTCGACCACGATGAGGCCGTCGGAGGAGGGCGGGTGCCCGGCGTCCATGGTGTTCGCGGCCAGCGCGCGCACGCGGCGCCACAACAGCAGGGCGGCGGCCAGTGTGGCGGCGACGAGCAGCACCCCGGCGACGACAGCGACTGACAGCTCGGCGGGGTCGTCACGCTGGGCGATCTGCAGCGACCAGTGCCCGAGCGCGGCCAGGGGTGGGAAGCGGATCAGCCCGGTGGCGGCCAGCAGGGCCAGTGATGTGGTGCCGGCCGCGGCCAGCACCACGGCCGAGGCGGTGAGCAGCCAGGTGGCGGCGCGGGGTTCGCAGCGTGCGGTCAGGATCCGTGCGCTGGGAGCCGCGAGCGCGGAAAGGAGCAAGGGGAGATAGACGGCGACGTGCATCCGGCTTCGGTCCTCACCCGCGGCTGGGATCGGGGCCGAGCAACTGCCGCAGCAGCTCCTCGTCGGCGTCCGACAACCCGTCGACGAACCGCATGAGCACGGCCTCGCGATCGGGCCGCTCGTCCAGGACGCCCTGCATGCGGCGGGCGGCCAGCCCGGGTTCGTCGGCGACGGGGGTGTAGGCGTAGGCGCGGCCGCGCTGGGAGCGGGTGAGCAGCTTCTTGGCGTGCATGCGGCTGAGGATCGTCACCACGCTGCTGTAGGTCAGCTCGTCTCCGAGCTGCTCGACGACCTCTCCAGGGGTCAGCGCCCGTCCCGCCTCCTGCAGCGTCGCGAGGATTTCCGCTTCCCGCTCTCCGTTTGCCCGACGTCTGCCGGATCCGGGTCCTCGGGTGTCCGAGTCCATGACTTGCCGTACCTCCGTTCCAGCTTCTACAGTCGTGTAGAAGTTCTACAGCGTTGTAAAAGCTGCTTACCCGAGTCTGCCATGTGCTCGAGGCCGGCGGCAGTCCAGGCGGGAAAGGATTACCAGTGCCCGTGGCCGCTTCATCCTCGACGCGTGTTCCGTGACGCCACGATGAGAGTCGTCTTCGTCATCCACAACGTCTACGGGATCGGCGGCACCATCCGTACGACGCTCAACCTCGCCGGCGCGCTCGCCGAGAGCCATCAGGTGACCATCGTCTCCGTGTTGCGTCACCGCGAATCTCCGAGATTCCCGATCGATCCGCGGATCACCGTGGTCCCCCTGGTGGACGTCCGCCCCGGCTCGGCGGACGACGCCGACCCGTCGCTGCACGCGCCCGCCGAGGTCTTTCCGCGATCGGAGAGCCGGTATCGGCAGTACAGCCTCCTCACCGACCGAAAGGTGGCGGGCTACTTACGCGAATGCCGCGCGGACGTGATCATCGGGACCCGGCCGGGCATCAACGTCTACATCGCCCGCTTCGCTCCGAAGCGCGCCGTGCGCATCGCCCAGGAACACCTCACGCACGACACCCACAGCAAGCGCCTGCGGACCGAACTGGCCCGCCACTACCGGACGCTGGACGCCGTCGTCACCACCACGGAGGCGGACGCCGCCGTCTACCGCGCCAGGATGCGGCTTCCCGGCGTACGCGTCCTCGCAGTGCCTAACAGCGTGCCCGAGCCCGCCGTACCCCCCTCGGACGGCTCGGCCAAGGTGATCGCCGCGGCCGGGCGACTGGTCCGCGGTAAGCGGTTCGACCTCCTGATCGAGGCGTTCGCGCAGGTCGCCGAGGCATATCCCGACTGGCGTCTGCGGATCTACGGCGGCGGCGCCGATCATGACCGGTTGCAGGCGCTGATCGAGAGCAGAGGGCTGACGGCACAGGCGACGCTGATGGGCGTCCGGTCGCCGATCGAGGCCGAGTTCGCCAAGGCGTCGATCGTGGCGGTCACCTCCGACGCGGAGTCCTTCGGCATGACCATCGTCGAGGCCATGCGCTGCGGCGTCCCCGTCGTCAGCACCGACTGCCCGCTCGGCCCGGCGGAGATCATCCAGGATGGCGTCGACGGCTACCGGGTGCCCGTCGGCGACCGTGACGCGGTGTCCTGCGCGTTGCTCGGGCTGATCGCCAACGAGTCCGCCCGCCGCCGCATGGGCGAAGCCGCCCTGGCCAAGGGCCGCCGCTATGCTCCCGCGCGCATCGCGCGCATATATGAGGAGTTCTTCGCCGAACTCGACGCCTCCCGCCGTTCCCGCGCGCGGCAGCGGTGGCAGGCCGTGTGGGAGAGCGCGCTGCGCCGCCTCGCCCGCGGATTCCGCAGACGTCTACGGCTCGTGTGATCATCCAGTCGATTACTCCAAGAAACGGAACACATGGACGCGATCAGTGTCGGTCAGGCCGCCCTGCTCGGAGTGGTGGAGGGGCTGACCGAGTTCCTCCCGGTCTCCTCCACCGGGCACCTCAAGATCGTCGAGGGGCTGATGGGCATCCCCGTCGCCGATGACGCCGTGGTCGGATTCACGGCCGTCATCCAGGTCGGCGCGATCGCCGCAGTGCTGTTGTATTTCTTCTCCGACATCGTCAGGTTCGCCTCCGCCTGGACACGCGGCGTCCTGCGGCCCGCTGAGCGGAACAACCACGACTACGCCTTCGCATGGTGGGTCATCTGGGCCACCGTCCCGATCGTCGCCGTCGGGCTGCTCGCCAAGCCGCTCATCGAAGGCCCGCTGGCCTCCCTGTGGGTGGTCGGCGGCTCCCTCATCGCCGGCAGCGTCGTGATGTGGCTGGCCGACCGGATGGGCCGGCACAAGTACGGCGAGGGCGACGTCACCTTCGCCGACGCCATGATCGTCGGTTGTGCCCAGATCCTCGCCCTGCTCCTGCCCGGCTTCTCCCGCTCCGGAGCGACGATCTCCGCCGCGTTGTTCCGCGACCTGGATCGTGTCGCCGCCACCCGGCTGTCGTTCTTCCTGGGGCTTCCCGCCCTGACCGGCGCAGGGATCTACGAGTTGAAGGACGCGCTCGGCGCCGGAGTGGGCGCCGTGCCGCTGGTCGTCGGCACGGCGGTGTCGTTCGTGGTGGCCTACGCCTCGATCGCCTGGATGCTGAAGTTCGTCGCCAGGCACTCCCTCAACGCCTTCGTGATCTACCGGATCGTCGTCGGCGTCGCGTTGTTCGGCCTGCTCGGCACGGGTGCCCTCAATGCCTGAGCTCTCCGGGCAGTACGAAAACAACACTGGCCTTGTGCATGATCACGATTTGCGTTTGCGCAGGTCATCGAGGATTTTGTCGAACTTCTGCATGATCACGAGGGGGGAATGGGCAGGTCGTTCGGGCCGGTCCCGAACTTCTGCATGATCACGCGGGAGATGGGGGGGGGTGGGGACCGGATAACCTCGCAGGGTGAACGGCACACCCCGCTCCCGAGGCAACCCTGCCGGAGGCCGGTCCTGCCCCTGCGGCCTGCCCGCCCCCTACGCCGAGTGCTGCGGCAGGTTCCACGCCGGTCAGGCGGCCCCGACGGCGGAGGCGCTCATGCGCTCACGTTTCGCCGCGTTCGCGGTCCAGGACGAGGCCTACCTGCTGCGCACCTGGCACCCGGCGACCCGTCCGGACGGCGTCGCGTTCGAGCGGGGCATGCGGTGGACGGAGCTGGAGATCGAGGCCGTGTCCGGAGGGAGCCCCTTCCACACCGACGGCACCGTCACCTTCCGCGCCCGCTACGCCTACCGCGGGCAGCCCGGTGAGATGCATGAGCAGAGCCGGTTCTCGCGGCACGCGGGCGCCTGGGTCTACGTCGACGGCACCGTCGGCTAGGAAGGCCCCCCGCGGCCGCGGCTAAGATCGTGAACCGTACCCGGCTCACCCGAGCACGAGAAGAGGCGAGTTGATGGCCGCCCGCATCGAGCACCTGGTCACCTCGGGCGTGTTCACGCTCGACGGAGGCACCTGGGACGTCGACAACAACGTGTGGATCGTCGGCGACGACGCCGAGGCGATCGTCATCGACGCCGCCCACGACGCGGACGCCATCGCCGAGGCGCTCGGCGACCGGACGCTGCGGGCGATCGTCTGCACGCACGCGCACAACGACCACATCGACGCCGCTCCCGCGCTGGCCGCCCGTACGGGAGCTCCGGTGCTGCTCCACTCCGCTGACCTGCCGCTGTGGAAGCAGACCCACCCGAACCGGCTGCCGGACGGCGAACTGGCCGACGGTGAGGTGCTGCCGGTGGCGGGGATCGGCCTCACCGTTCTGCACACCCCCGGGCACGCTCCCGGCGCCGTCTGCCTGTACGCCCCCGACCTGAATGAGCACGACCTGGACGAGCACGGCACGGTCTTCACCGGTGACACCCTCTTCCAGGGCGGACCGGGCGCCACCGGCAGGTCGTTCTCCGACTTCCCCACCATCGTCGACTCGATCCGCGACCGCCTCCTGACCCTGCCCGCGCAGACACGCGTGCGCACCGGCCACGGCGACTCGACCACCATCGGCGCCGAGGCGCCTCACCTTCAGGAGTGGATCGCGCGCGGCCACTGAGGCCGCCGCACCACCTCTTCACACCCGGTGACCCCCATGAAGGGGTACGGCGGGCGGTGCCGTACGGCCCCTGCGCCTCCGGGCCGAAAGTCCCACGGGTGTGAGGTCTTTTGCCCATGCCACGGTTGGCAGCCCGAAAAGGGTCCGGCAAGACCCCGCAAAGACGGCAAAGAACGCGGAAAAGGGCCAGACACCGGCCAATCGGGGCACGCGCGGCCTCTCTGAGCTGCCCGGCGGAGGTCGCTCCGTGATCTTCGCGGCCCCTGCATGTCCGTGATTCGCGCACGTCACGGGCCTTGGAAGGGCGGACGTCCGGCCCTCGCCGGGGCTGACGAACGTCCCGCGACCCGGCGGCCAACGGCCCTGGGGAGTAAACGGGACCTAATGGAAGTGTCGGTCTTGAGTCCCCCGCTCGAAAACACCGTTTCCGACAAGGAGGCTCCGTGGAGCTGACCACCATCTGGTTTCTGCTCGTCGCCGTGCTGTGGACGGGCTACTTCGTGTTGGAGGGATTCGATTTCGGCGTCGGCGTCCTGCTCCCCTTCCTTGGGCGCGACAAGGCCGAGAGGCGCACGTTGATGCAGTCGGTCGGGCCGGTCTGGGACTACAACGAGATCTGGCTGCTGGTGGCGGGCGGAGTGACGTTCGCCGTGTTCCCCGAGTGGTACACCACCCTGTTCAGCGGTTTCTACCTGCCGCTCTTCCTCATCCTCATGGCGCTGATCGTCCGCAGCGTGGCGCTGGAACGCCGCGACAAGGACGGGCACTCCCGGTGGTGGGACCGGGTGTTCTTCTGGGGCTCGCTCATCCCGGCCTATCTGTGGGGCGTCGTCTTCGCCGACGTCATCCACGGTGTGCCGCTGGCAGGCCGCCATGGCTCCACGGGCATATGGACCACGCTGCTCAATCCGTACGCCCTGCTCGGGGGCCTGGCCACACTGGGGCTGTTCACCTTGAACGGCGCCGTCTTCGTCGCGCTGAAGAACAAGGGCAGCCTCCGCGACCACGCGATCCGCTCGATCCGCCTGGTCGGCCCGGTCACGCTGCTCGTGGGCGGCGTCTTTCTCGCGATCACCCAGTTCACCACCGGAAACGCTCTCACTTGGGTCGTGGCGGCGGTGGCGGGAGCCTTCGCCTCGATCCTGCTCGCCACCTTCGGCGTCAGGGACCGCCTGGCGTTCATGGTCAACACGCTGTCGGTCACCGCGGTCACCGCGACCTTGTTCGCCGGCTTGTGGCTGGACGTCCTGCCGGACGTCGACCCCGGCGACAGCCTGGTCGCCGACGACGCGCACGCGATGGCGTCCACGCTCGAGGTGATGACGTGGGTCGCGGCCATCGTCGTCCCGGCGCTGGTGGCCTACCAGGCGTGGACGTACTGGGCCTTCCGGCGCAGGCGCAGGTCGGGGGGCGCAGCAGCCGACGGGCCTGCGCAGTGACGGGGAGTCGCGCTCGCCGATCCCGGCCGTGCGAAGCAGGGCTAGGAGGACACCGTCTGACGCTGGATCCGGCGGCCGGAAAGCTGCTGCAGGTCCACCACGATGAAGTGGTCAGGACCCACGGGGGCCCACGGGTTCAGGGGCAGCCTGCCCAGCGCCATGACCTCGTCGGGGTCGACCACGCTCTTGGCGCGGCCCACCACGGTGACCGACCATCCCGTGCCCGACTCGGCGTCGTACTCGTCGGTCTGGAAGGCGACCACGGCGTCCCCCGCCGCCAGCGCGAGCTTGGAACCGCGGGACGTGCGAATGATGATTCGCTCGCCGTCCAGGTGGAAGCTGACGGGCTGAACCGCCGGCAGAGCCCGATCGGTGTAGACGATTCGTCCGATCGGCACCGACGCCAGCAAGGCGATGCACTCATCCGGGGAAAGAACCTGAAGCCCGGCCGAATCTGTGGTCACGCCCTACAGCCTGCCGAAGGGCGCCCGGCGGCATTAGGGGCGAAGGTCCCGGAAATGCGTCCGGTGCGGAAGTGTGACCTGGAGCGCAGGGGCCGTGACCGGCCGGGCCGGAAGACCCGCACGATGTAACCACACATAATGGTTTCATGCAGACGGGTCAATGGCTGATCGACCGCGCAGGGACGCGGTGGTTCTTCGATTCCGGCTCGCTGGCCCTGGACTTCGGCTACACCGGCGACTACGGCTACGGCAACCCCGCCTGGGAGCGGCTGCATTCGCCCGCCGACCTCACCGCGTGGCTGACCGAGCGGTTCGGGCCGCTCGCGGCGGCTGTGACCGAGGACGAGTTCGGCGACGCGCTGCTCGTCCGCGCGGCGATCACGGCGACGGCGCGGGCGCTGGCCGTCGAGGCCCAGCCGAACCCCCGCGACATCGATCACATCAACGAGGTCGCCGCCGGCGCCGACCTGCCTCCCCATCTCCCGGGCGGCGGCAGGACGCCAGGCCTCGCGACCGCCCGGCGCGCGTTCTCCACGATCGCCAGGGACGCGATCGGCACCTTCGGCGCCGGCCCGGGCCGCATCCGCCACTGCGAGGCCGACAACTGCGCGCTGATCTTCTTCGACGGCTCGCGCCCCAACTCACGCCGCTGGTGCTCCATGAAGCGTTGCGGCAACCGCGTGAAGGTCCGCGCCCATCGTTCCCGGGAAAAGGAACCCCGCCCGTGAATATCGTCGCCGCGCCGTACCGGTGGCCGACCTGAGTCACCGTCGCGCGCGGGCGGGCTCGTACGGCCGGCACGGCGGCGTCGCGCGCAGCAGTCGCAGGAGCGCGGCCCCCGCCAGGTAGGCGATCAGGGCGGCGGCCGGCAGCCCGAGCGGGGCCGGTGCCGTGCTCGGGAGCATGCTGTTGGCGAGGAGGGCGATCGCGGCGGCGGCGAACCCCGCCACGGCCAGCACCCCGCGCGGCGCGGGGCGGCTCACCAGTACGGCAAGGCCGTCCGGCAGCCACGCCGGAGGCCGGGACGGCGCGCGGGCGCCGCGCATCTCGATCCGCCCGAACACCGCGACCAGGAGGGCCAGGGCGAGACCGAACATGACCAGCAGGGGAGCCCGCCATGCCAGCCAGGCGGCCGAACCGGCCGGGGGCGTGGGCAGCACGCCGGCGAAGTGGAGCACGCCGAACACCACGATCGCGGCGGCGATGTGCCACAGGAAGATCGTGAGGATCACCGCGTTGACGGCGACCACGGTCGTCCACGGGCGCGTCCGCCGCAACCACCGTTCGGCCCGGTCGCGCAGCAGGAGGGCGGCCCCGAGCTGGGCGGCGGCTATGGCGAGCAGGGCCAGGCTCGGGGGTGACATGTTGTGCAGCCGTTCCCCCGGCACGTTGATCATGCTGATCGGATAAGGACCCGCCAGGGTGAGCAGCAGCACCGTGCCGAACCCTCCGAGCAGCAACGCGAACCCCACCCGGGGGCGCACCGGCAGCAGTCCGTCGCGCCAGGCGAACCCCATCTGGTGAATCGCCAGCCAGCCGAACAGGAAGTTGCCGTCGCCCCAGGACGGGGCACCGTACAGGCGGCCGAGATCGCCGGCGGCGACGAGGGCGAGCAGGACCAGTGGCACCCGGAGCCCGAACCGGCGGTGGAGGGCGTACATCGGCGGGGTCAGCACCACGACGACGAGGTACGCCACGAGGAACCACAACGGGATCGACGCCGTCCAGACGACCAGGCGCACCCGGGCGGGATCGGCGCCGTACAACAGGCCGGCGGCCAGCGCGCCGCCCGCCATCACCAGCACAAGGGCGGTGGTCGGGGGGAGCAGGCGGCCTGCCCGGTGCAGCAGCCATTCGGTCGTGTTCCCGCCCCGGGCGCGCTGCCGGGCCAACGACACCGCGTTGGAGTATCCGCCGACGAAGAAGAACACCGGCATCACCTGGACCACCCAGGTGATCGGAAACGCCCACGGCAGGTCGGGCAGCGCGGACCGGCCGACCAGTTCGCCGTGCTCGTCGTAGCCGACCACCGTGACCAGCCAGTGCCCGAGCACCACCGCGACGATCGACACCCCGCGCAGCAGGTCGATGAACCGCTCGCGCGACGGCGGCGTGCGCTCCGCGAGCCGGCGGATCCGCCGCAGCGGGCCGACCATGACCTTCATGTCCCGGTCTCTACCCCGGGGTGCGCGTCAGGGGCCGTGGGTGATGCGCAGCTTCGACTGCTTATGCCGGAATTGCTCCCAGTCGTCCATGAACTCGGCCCTGAGGCCGTGCTGCTCGGCGAGGCGCACGAGCGTCTCGGTCCGGTAGTAGAAGTCCTCGCGCAGCACGTGATGCTCGGCCTTCTCGGTGCGGTCGAAGGTGAAGTCGAAGAAACCCGCCGGGTGGAGGATGCGGCCGACATGCCCCAGGCATTCGTCGATCACCTCGACGGGGCTGTGCGAAAAGACGCTGTGCGCGTGGACCACCGTGAAATACGCGTCGGGAAGCGCGGCGAACTTGAGGTCTTTCACTAGGCTCAGATGGGGCAGTTTGTGCTGGAGCCCGCGCTCGGCGAGCGTGTCCGCGGCGGCCAGCAGGATCTCGGGGGAGATGTCGACGCCGTGGTAGTGACCGGCCTCCAAGTGGTCGATGAGCCGCCAGCCGAGCCGCAGGTTGCCGCAGCCGATGTCCAGGACCCGATCGTGTGGCGTGAGCCCGTGCTTGACCAGGTATTCGAACTGCATCCGGCCGACGCGCAGCCAGCTCTTCCGCCGGTGGCTGCCGATCGCGCCGGCCGCCGTCATCTCCTCGATGTCGGAGCGCATGACCTCGCGGTAGTAGGAGACGTGGTCCTTGGTCGTGCTGCGCAGCCTGGCGTCGCGGGTCAGCCGCCGAAGGTGCGGCCAGACCTTGTCGGGGTGGCGAAGGGCGTAGGCGAGCTGGTAGGTGATGCGCGAGCGTGAGCGGGCTACGTAGGGGTGTCGCTTCATCACTCCACGTTATTTGTGCGCGCCCGTGCGCCGTCCCGGCGCCGGAAAGACGATCAGGAAAAAGCGACAGGGGAAACACCCGCGAGATCGCAAAGGGAAGCCAGGCGCGCCGGCGGACCGGTTCGAGGAAGCCCGATGCGGAACGCGGGTGATTAGCATCGCATCGTGACCGGATCGCCTCCTCCGGAGCGCCTTGTATGGGCGGTGGAGACGCTGGACCTGAGTCCCTCGGATCGTGTCCTGGAGATCGGATGCGGCCGAGGCGTCGCGGTCGCGCTCGTCGGCGAACGTCTGGCCGGGGGAACCGTCACCGGCATCGACCGCTCCGCGACGGCGATCGGCGCCGCGGGGGTTCGCAACGCGATGGGGCCGGCCTCGGGCAAAGTGAGGCTCGCGACCACGGCGCTGGAGGAGGCGGACTTCGGCGACGGCTCCTTCGACAAGATCTTCGCGGTCAACGTGAACCTGTTCTGGACCCGCTCGCCGGCGCGGGAACTGGCGTTGCTTCGGAGATGGCTGGCGCCGGGAGGAGTCGTCCACCTGTACTGGGAGCCGCCCGGCTCCCGCGCGGCGGAGATAGCGGAGAAGGTGTCGGCGGCCGCCATCCTGCACGGCTTCGAGGCGCAGGCCCTCTTCGGCGCGACAACGACCGGAACTCGGCTGGTGTGCGTCCAGATCACACCCTGATCGCGTCGTGACCTGCCGGCCATGTCGCCTTGACGATCAAACCACTTTACCGGGTATTCCGACTCATTTACTCTGAAATACCTCGGGGGTAGTGCCGGACCCAACGACGAGAGGTCGGAGATGAGCGAGACCGAAGCGGTCCGCCGGGAAGAGCCACCCGAGCAGGCCGGTGGCCGGGCGAATGTGATCAATGAGGACTGGGCGGCCGTGGTCGTCGGTCTTCTGCTGCTCATATTGGTGATCACAGGTGTGATCCCGGTTGGGCTGGTGCCGTGATGAGCACCGAAGAGGTCTCCCCGCGCACGCCGGAAACCGCGCCGGAGTCCGGCGGCCGCGCGACCGGGGCATGGGCGCCGGCCCTGGCCGGTGTCGTCGTGGTGATCGCGCTGGCGGCGGTCACCCGCGTCCTGGACAAGAACGTGCCGGGATGGCTGGAAGGCACCTCCCTGGAGGATCTGGGCGCAGCCGTCGAATACCCGGTGTACGCGATCGTCCTGGGGCTTGCCGGCAACGCCGTGCTGACGGCCACCGGACTGCGCGACCGCCTCGCCGGAGGATTCCGTACGGAGTTCTTCATCAAGACGGGCCTGGTCCTGCTGGGCGCCTCGATCAACCTCAAGGTGATCGTCACGGCAGCGGGCCCGGCGATCATCCAGGCGATCGTGCTGATCAGCGGGGTGTTCCTGTTCACCTGGTGGCTGGGCGGCAAGTTCGGCCTGGACGACAAGCTGCGCGCGCTGCTGTCGGCGGCGGTGTCGATCTGCGGGGTGAGCGCGGCGATCGCCGCGGCGGGAGCCGTACAGGCGAAGCGGGAGCAACTCGCCTACAGCGCCAGCCTCGTGATCGCCTTCGCGCTCCCGTCGATCTTCATCCTGCCGTGGCTGGCCTCCGCGCTGGGGCTCAGCCCGGAGGTGGCCGGCGCGTGGATCGGCGGCAACATCGACACGACGGCGGCCGTCACCGCGGCGGGAACGATCGTCGGTGAGGAGGCGCTGCAGGTCGCCACCATCGTGAAGGTCACCCAGAACGCCCTCATGGGTGTGGTCGCCATCGCACTCACCGCCTACTTCGCCTTCCGGGTCGAGCGCCGTGCGGACGCCCGGCGCCCGACCTTGGGCGATCTGTGGGAGCGGTTCCCCAAGTTCGTGCTCGGCTTCATCGCCGCGTCGGTGATCGCCACCTGGTGGCTGTCCACGGTGAGCGCGGACGTGGGCAAGGAGACCATCGGCGTCGCCAACGATCTGCGGGTCTGGTTCCTGATCCTGGCCTTCGTCAGCATCGGGCTGGAATTCCGTGTGGCGTCGCTGAAGGAGGCGGGCTGGCGTCCGGTCGGCGTCTTCGCCACCGCAACCGTGGTGAACATCCTGCTGGCGCTGGGTCTCGCCGCCCTGCTGTTCAGCGGGTTCTCCGTCACCTGACGGACAGGCCGAGGGGCCGGTACGGCGCACGCGCCGTGCCGGCCCCTTCGTCTGTGCAGAAGGTGCTGCTTCCGTTGACCGGTCAGGTGGCGGGCTCGCCGGCGCTCCTGCGCTCGAGTTCCGCCTCGATCGCCTCCACGGACTCGGTGCTCTTGTCGCGGTGGTACTGCCGCCACGAGTGGGCGATGGCGGCGGCCCAGATGACGGCGATCGTGATGTAGGCGGCGGCCTGCGTGCCGCCGGGGGCGTCGACCGCGTCGCTGCGCAGCAGGGTGCGGACGTTGGTCAGGATGATGACCCCGCCGACGGCCGAGCCGAGGATGCGGGGCGGGATGTGACGGACCAGCCAGGCGGCGATCGGCGCGGCGATCACGCCGCCGAGCAGGAGCACGCCGACCCAGGCGAAGTCGATGTTCTCCGAGCCGATCCCCAGGAGGAAGCCGACGCTGGCGGCGACGGCCACGAGGAACTCGCTGGCGTCGATCGACCCGATCACCTTGCGCGGGGCGAGCCGTCCGCTGGCCAGGATGGCCGGGGTGCCGACCGGGCCCCATCCGCCGCCGCCGGTGGCGTCGATGAACCCGGCGGCCACCCCGAGAGGGGCGAGGAACCGTTTGCGGAGGGGCTTGCCGAGGTTGCCGCGCGGCAGGCCGAACGTGGTGAACCTGACCAGGACGTAGATCCCCAGGCTGAGGAGGATGATCGACATGATCGGTGCCGCCGTCTCGGTGGACAGGCTGGACAGGAAGGTGGCGCCGGCGAAGGCTCCGGCGGCGCCCGGCACGCCGATTCTGAGGACGACCTTCCAGTCGATGTTGCCGAAACGCCAGTGCGAGACGCCGGAAGCGAGAGTGGTCCCGATCTCGGCGAGATGAACGGTGGCCGAGGCCGCCGCCGCGTTTGTGCCGATGGCGAGCAGGAGCGTGGTCGAGGTGACGCCGTAGGCCATGCCGAGCGCACCGTCGACAAGCTGTGCGGTGAAACCGACGAGCCCGAGCAGGATCAGTGAACGCATGACCCATTGTTCCCCGATTTTTCCTGCTATGTAAGTAGGGATTTTTTGGTATGGAGGTCACAATATGATCTAAAACCACAATTTCGGGTAGGCGGGCCGCGTTCGCGCAGGTGGACCGCTACCTGGGGAGCTTGCGGCCACGGGCCGCAAGCCGATCGGTTCGCCGATGACATTTACTCGCAAAGCACGAAATATCTGTAAAAACCTGATTTTCCCGAAACGTTCCTCAACCGGCCCGTACGAAGGATTCGGCGCATGGTCACCCCCGGGCGGCCTCGCCGAACGCCTGCCGGCCGTACACGAGCAGCTCACGTACGGCGGGGCCGTGCGCGTGCCTCCAGACCAGGGCGAGCAGGGCCGGCGTTTCGACGTCGTCGATGGGGAGAGCCATGAGCCGGTCGCGATGACGTGTGACCATCGAGTCGCAGAGGACCGCGACGGCGAGCCCGCGGGCGGCGAGGTCGGCGACGGCGTCCGCGGCGCCGGCCTCGAGCGTGATCGCAGGCCGGAGGCTCCCCGCGGCGCACGCCTGGTCGAAGACCGCGCGCAGGCCGGTGCCGGGCGGCATGCACACGATCGGGTGGTCGCCCAGATCGCGCAGGGTGACCCGTCGCCGTCGCGCCAGAGGATGTTCGTGCGGGACCGCCACGACGAGCCGCTCGCTGACGATCGTCAGAGCCTCCAGACCCTCCGGGATGGCGGCTGTGCCGACGAGGGCCACGTCGATGGTGCCCGCCCGCACGCCCTCGACGAGCCGGTCGGAGTTGTCCTCCAGAAGTGAGATCTCCACGCCGGGGTGCGCCCGGTGAAACGCGGCCAGCGCGTCGAACAACGGCGTGATGGTGCAGCCGATGACCATCCCGACGGTGACTCGCCCGCGGATGAGGTCCGTCACCTCGCTCACCGCCTGGTCGAGCGACTCGGCGGCGGCGAGCGCGGCGCGGGCGTGGTCGAGCGCGGCCTTCCCCGCGGCGGTGAGGGTGACGGTGCGAGCCGACCGGTCGAAGAGTTCGGCGCCGAGTTCGCGTTCCAGCTGGCGGATCTGGGCGCTCACTCCCGACTGGCTGATGTGCACACGTTCGGCCGCCCGGGTGAAGTTCCGCTCCTCGGCGACCGCGACGAAATACTCCAGCTGCCGCAGCTCCATAACCGCTGATTCTAGTTATCAGCACAATCATCTGTTGGACTTCTTATCGGCGGCAGGGGCACGCTGGACGCGCTGAAACCCCATCTCTGGAGGAATTCGTGACGGCATACGAGAAGGCCATGCGGCCGGAGGACATCACCCGCCTGTTCGTCGAGCGTTCCAACGCCGGTGACGCGGCGGGGGTCGCCGAACTCTACGAAGAGGACGCGGTGATGGCCTACCCGCCCGGCAGCCAGACGGTGGGCAGGGAGGCGATCCGCGCGCTGTGGGAGAAGGTGCTGGCGGGCCGCCCCCGCTTCGAGCAGGAACAACCGCTGCCGACGCTCGTCAGCGGTGACATCGCGCTCACCTCGACACCGCCCAGGGACGGGGCGGGCGCCCGGGCGCAGGTCGTCCGGCGCCAGAGCGACGGAAGCTGGCTGCGCGTGCTCGACCAGCCCGAGTTCGTCCGCCGCGAGCGCTGACCAGCCTGTCACCCGCCCAGTTCAGGGCCGGTGTTCAGCGAGGATCCGCGACGGTCCGCGCGTACCTGACCTCGGGGACGGACGTATCCTCGACGGGCCAATCGGCCCGTGTGCCGTCGAATCGGAAGCCGGCCCGCTCGTAGAAACGTCTGGCCCGCCGGTTCCCGGCGATCACCCACAACGTGAGCGTGGCGAAGCCGGCCTCGCCCGCCCGTGCGATCAAGGCGTCCATGAGCGTGCGCCCGGCCCCGGTCCCGATCCTGGCGGGAGCCACATAAAGGGCGTAGATCTCGCCCGCCTCGTTTTCGGCGTCGTCGTCGCGGCAGGGACCGAGGACTCCCCATCCCACAACGTCCCGGTCGTCTTCCGCGACGACGTTCTGCACGAGTGGGTCGGCCGCGAACGTCTTCGTGCGCCACTCCGCGTCGGCCTCGACACTGAGCCCGTCGAGGTAACTCGTCGGCACGAGCCCGCTGTACGCCGCCTTCCAGCCGGTGACGCGAATGGTGGAGACCGCCCGGATATCCCGGACTGTCATATCCCGTACGGTGAGACCGTTCAAGGAGCTTCCTCCGTTTTCATCAGGGCAAATGAGTTTCCTGATGATCTCACCGCCGCCTTCGGCTTCGCCACCTATATATGCGCTTGGCGCCGGTTGCCGGGAAATGGCGTGGTGTGGTTTCTCTGGCGGGTCCCGTATATGCCGCCAACCCCCATTTTAAGGGCCTGCATGCCGATCGGCTGAAGTCACCCCCAAGGGGGCCGGAACGGCGGCATACGGCCGTTACGCGTTTATGCTGCCAATTCCATTGGTTGGGGCGCAAGGCTATTTGCACGACACTTCGGGCATGTACGGGCGAGGCGCAAAATCGGACAGGAGGTATATTCGCCCTCGGATTGACGTGGCATCTTCTATAAAAAGGCAGTCACACGGCAAAAGGCGCTCATCGCCGTTTGGGGCATGGATGGCCGGGAAGCAAGACAACGCAGCGTTGATCTGCATAGCTTTTCAGAAAAGGCGCTCCTGGCCGATTTTGGAAATCACTCGAATATCGGGCAGTAATCCTTCTAGGAGAGAAACCAAATGCCCAAGGCTCATGGCCTCATCGCGACTGTCGCGACCACTGCCGTTCTGACGGGTGGTGCCCTCCTTCTGGAGGCCGCCGCCGCTTCTTCCGCCGGCGCCTCGGCCTCCTTCACGGGCGCCCGCCAGTCCGCCGAACTCGTCAGCGGCGTCTCGAGCCAGCTCCTTCGCCAGCACGCGGCGGACGACGACGATGACGACGACGGTGACAACGACAACGACCTCACCATCCGGGATCGCCAGCGCAATCGCAACTGGAACCGCAACCGCGACCGTCAGCGCCAGCGCGGCAGCCTCCGCCAGCACGAGCGCCAGCACCTGCTGCACGACATCAACGTCTCACTTGTGCCGACGCAGACGTCGGACGCCGCCGCGACGACCACCGCGGACGCAACGAACACCTCGGACGCGACCTCGGAGGCGACCTCGCCGCCGTACACGGGGGGGCCGCTGAGGACTCCGTACCTCTCCCAGGTCAAAAACAACAGCACCCCGCGGACCGACCCGAACCCGAACGCGACCTGGAATCCGTATAAAAGCTGGAACCCGAACCCGAACCCGAACGCGAACTGGAACCCGAACGCAAACGCAAACGCGAACTGGAACCCGAACGCAAACGCAAACGCGAACGCGAACTGGAACCCGAACGCAAACGCAAACACAAACTGGAACCCGAACGCGAACGCGAACGCGAACTGGAACCCGAACACGATCGGTCGCTTCGACGCGGCCACCACCACGAGGACCCCGGTGGCGGCCTATGACCCGCTGCAGGGCCTGACCAACGCCCTTCTGGGGCTCGGCGTCGGCTTCTAGGAACGCACGGCCGTAGGAACGCTGGGAGGGTCGTCCACGCCGAGGCGCAGTCGATGCGCATCCTGTCGTGGGCGGCCCTCCCCGTTTTCGTCCGCCTCCGGTGCGTCTCGATGCGATTGCCGCGGCCGGGATCGTGCCCCCGGAAGGCCGGGCCGTCGCCGGCTCGGCCTTCCGTTTTCCCGTGCTCAGGCGCGGACGGGCGCACCGGGGTTGTGGCCGACGGGCACGCCCAGCCGGATGAGCCATTCGCGCAGGGGAGCGACCGCCGCGGGGTTGGCCACGGCCTGGGCCGTGTACTCGTCGACCTTGACCTCGTTGCCGGCCGGGTCGAGCAGCGTGGCGGGGCCCGTCCACGACAGCGTCCACCTGGCTCTGCCCTGCCTGATCAGCATGCCCTCGATGGCGCGGGCCAGGACCTTGGCCGTCAGATCGGGAGAGGGGCGCCAGTCGAGCCGCACGAGCTCGTCGTTGAGCGCGGCGGCGCGGCCGTGGGCGAGCGCCATCAGGGCGGCGTCGAGGGTCGGCTCGGCCGTGCCGGAGATCCGCTGTCCCGCGACGGCGAGGTCGTGCACGGCCTCCTCGTTGAGCGCCGCGTACATGCCCTGGGCGACCAGCTCATCCCATGGGAGCGGGCGGAGCTTGAGCGCCTCCTCCGTCCAGAAGGCCATCTCCAGGGCGTTCATGGCGCCGGCCGGATCACGGAGGAGGGTCAGCGCGGGGCGTGGGTCGGGCATGCCCGGAGAGTCCTCCAGGCGGGCGATGGCCTCGAGCCGCTGGCGCAGGCTCGGGTGAGAGTCGTACGGGCTGGTCTGCTCGCCAGCCCCGTCGGCCTCGGCGATCTCCTTCGCATGCACGTTGACCAGGGCGTGGAAGCCGCCGAACAGATTGACCGGCCGGCTTCCCGCCATGCCGGTCATGCCGACATACCGGTCCAGGAACATCTGCCACACCTCGGCCGTGCCGCCCACCTTGCGCAGCGCGCCCGCCGCGGCGTCCCGGTTCGCGATGGCCACGGCGAACCGGTCGGCCTCCAGTTCCTGGTTGCGCGAGACGGCCAGCGACACGCGCAGGAAAAGTTTGGCGTACCAGTAGAAGATCTTCTGGATGAAGGCGTGGTTGCCGAGCGACTGCACCGCGGCGATCACGGCGATGCGGCCCCGGTAGACGGGTGCGCCGAGCCGGGTGTGCGCGCCGCTGTAGTGGCCGAGCTCGTGTCCCAGTACGGCACGCATCTCGTCGGTGGTGAGCGTCATCAGCAGGGGCATGCCGATGTACATGTGGCGGCGGCCGGCCCGCAGGCCCAGCCAGCTCGTGTCCTCGCTGACCGCGGCGTTCACTTCGGAGACCAGGCGAATCTCGTCCGGCGGGCGGGTCTGCACCCGCGTGGCGAGTTCCTCGACGGTGTGCCAGAGCAGCGGCTCGCGGTCGCGGCCGACGGCGACGCCGGGCTCTTCGTGCTTGACGCGCCGGTTGACGAGGAAAAGGCCGCGCAGCAGCGCCAAGGAGGCCAGAGTGAGGACCGCGGCGATCTTCAACGCGCCGGCGGAGAAGTGGCTGAGGGTTTCGACGTCGATGAACACCGTGAAGGCGAGCACGGCGGCGACGAGAACGTAGAAACCCGCCAGAAGGCCGAACGCCAGCGCTGCGCGCGTCGCGGTGACCATGGGGTGGCTCCAGGAATGGGGGATATTTCCGAAGACGGGAACCTAACGGATTTGCCGCATTCTGTCACCTTTATTCTTATATGGTGTTATTTCTATAAAAATTCCATCACATTGTCGGCGAATGTGGATGAATAAAGGGCGCAGCCGCGACAGGCTGCGCCCTTCAGGTTTCGGCGTCAGCCGGCGAGCACGCGCTGGTGGATGTCGGAGACGGTCTTACGGGCCGACTCGAGGGCGCCGGCCTGCCAGGCGATCATGTAGCTGAGCCAGTCGCCGGCGAAGTGCACGTGGCCGGCGGGCTTGTTGAGCAGCTGGTAGCCGCCGGTGCGCGACGGCCAGCTGACCCAGGCTCCCTCGATGTGCGGCTGCAACTTCCACGAGACCGATGCGGAGGCCGCGAGCTCGTCGCGGTATTTCGCGCCGTGAATCTTCATGCCCTGCTCGACCGCGCGCTTCTCCCGCTCGGGATGGCTGAGTGCCGCGTACGAGTCCTGGCTGGCGCCGTTGTTGTAGTAGCCGATGACGAGGCCGCGGCGGGTGCCGTACCCGTAGGAGGGATACCAGACCACGGACAGGTCGAGGTCGGTGTTGGTGATGCCGCCGTAGATGTTCTCGTCGGTCTCCCACCAGCGGCGGCGATACTCCAGCCCGATCTTGCCGGAGGAGGTCACGGTCGGTGTGGAGAGCGCGGCCTGCACGTCTGGCCCGAGGTTGTGGGGTGTCTTGGCCAGGATGTGCGGCGGCATCGCGGCCACGCAGAGATCCGCCTTGATCGTGCGGGTCTTGCCGTGCTTGTCCAGGTAT
The DNA here is from genome assembly GCF_016863335.1 of Planotetraspora thailandica. Lineage (GTDB taxonomy): Bacteria > Actinomycetota > Actinomycetes > Streptosporangiales > Streptosporangiaceae > Planotetraspora > Planotetraspora thailandica. The sequence continues at coordinate 10,106 of NZ_BOOR01000031.1, read as the reverse complement.
TCGACCTCGACGCCGTTCGCCAGGTCGGTGATCTTCGTGACCTTCGACCTCAGCTGGATCTTGTGCTTGCCGACGGCCTCGGCGAACGCCTTGGGAATGGAGTCCATGCCGCCGACCGGCTGGAACATCAGCATCGCCTGGTCGTAACCGAACTCGAACGAGAACCGCTGGCCGACGCCGCTGGCGAGCACCTCCGACAACGACGGCACGGGCCCGAGGATGGTGCCCGGCTGCTCGCCCGCGCCCGGGTCGACGCTGTATCCCCGGTGCTCGTTGCCGGTGTAGGCGTAACCGCTCGCCTTGGTGCCGATCGAGCCGAAGTTGCGCAGGAACGTGATGAGCCGCTCCTTGTCCTGCGCGGTCAGCTTGGCGTCGAGCGCGCCGCTGTCGGTGGCGGTGGAGAGCAGCTCGGAGATGTAGCCGTAGACGTCGGCTTTAGCCGTACGCCAGCGGACCGGCGCGGTCATTCCGGCCGACGCGTTGAAGATGTACGCCTGCGCGTTGGAGTTGGTGAAGACCTCCAGCGGAACGCCGAGTTCACGGCAGTAGTCCATGGTGACCATCCACTGCGCGAGCCTGGCGGGGCCCGCGTTCATGTAGATGCCGTCGGAGAAGCGGGCGATCTGGGTCGAGCCGTCGAGCTCGGTGATCCTGTCGCCGCCGCGGATGGTCCAGTTGCGGCCGCCGACCCGGTCGAGGGCCTCGAGAATCGTGCAGTCGTAACCCGCCTTACCCAGCTCGTAGGCGGTCGCCAGCCCGGCGACACCCGCGCCGAGGATGACCACCTTCTTGGCGGCTCTGCCGGTGAGGGAGAAGTCGGACGGTTGAGGGGGGACGAAGGGGGTGCGGGTCGCCGCCTCGGCGGTCGGCGCGAGGCCGAGCGCGCCCATCGTGGCAAGGAGCGCTCCGGCTCCGCCGGTCGCGCCCACCGCGGTAAGGAATCCACGCCTGCTGTAACTCACAGACACCTCCAAGATCTCTGGAGGTAAGTCTGCGAACGATCTGTTGCACCTGATCGACGGTCATGTTCCGGCTGGATTGCGCAAATATCGCAAGTTATGGCGATATTTCATGAAGATCGCCCTTCCTGCGCGGGGCAGAACCAGCCGCCGCGCGAGAAAGACTCGACGGTGAGCTCGCATCCCGGCGGGTCACCGGGAACGGGGGACGCGAATCTCGCTGGATGCCGTCGCCGAGGACGTAGCCGTTCTGCTCCAGCACCTGCACGTGTACCAGGGTGCCGGCGATGTTCACCCGGATCTGGGAGGCGAGCTGGTTGGGCCCGCCGACTGCACTGTGTCGGCCGGTTCCTCCTTCAGCCGGGGCGCCTGCTCCCCGATGATGGAGCGCAGCTCCTCGGGGCCAGGCGGGTCCTTCTGGTCGCCGATCCGCTCCGGCAGGCCGTCGATGCGCGTGTGCAGCGCCTCGAACCTGCCGTCGCTCCACCAGTCCACGTCCAGCTCCACATCGACCTCGTTTCCGGCGTAGTCGACGCCCTTGCGTACCGTGTTCCGCTCGATCTCGCCGGCGGCGACAATCACCGACTGGCCGGCGACCGACCGGAGGAGCCGCCACTTCCGGTCGGCCCGCTCCCTGTCTGCGACGAGCGTGTCCATCTCCGTGCGCGGGGCCGTGAACTGACGGTTGCGCTCCGCCAGTTCCGCGGCCGGCCAGGACATCAGGTCGGTGACCACGCCTTGCACGCCCTTGCGCACGTTGCCGAATCCGAGGCCCTGCCAGGCGACGTCGGACGACTCGTCCACATCTCCGATCGCGACCATGACATGCGATCATCGGACAAATCAACACGAACATTATCGACGTAGGTGTCTGACATTTATCCTCCGAATCGCCCCGTCCCCGGACGCATGATTTTTCCGGAAGTCATGTCGGGACGTCGATAGGGAGTTCCCTATACTGCGGGGAGAATTGCCCTTCCTGATTGCTTTCGAGGGTTTTAGGCGCCCCGCCGATATTGCTTTGTTCCATACCTCCTGTGTTCAGCCGTCTTCGGGCAGATTCGTGGTGGCGGCCAGCTCGGTGACCACGTCGAACAGGCGCAGGAACGCCGGCTTGTCCTGCCGTGGGTGCCACGCGATGACCGTCTCCGCCCGGTCTCCGGCGATGGGGACGAAGGCGACGCCGGACCGGCGGAGGCTGCGCGCCGACCGGGCGAGCCGGGTGACGCCGACGCCCGCGGCGACCAGGGCGAGCAGGTTCGGCATGCTGCTCGCGCGCTGCACGACGTCGGGCTCGAAACCCGCGGCCCGGAACTCCTTGTCGTATTTGCGGTGCCAGGGCGGCCAGGAGGCGCGTTCGGTGAGGACCCACCGCTCGCCGGCCAGATCGCGCAGATGCACCTCGGCCCGGCCGGCCAGCGGATGCCCCTCGGGCAGGACCGCGCAGACCGGCTCGTCGGCCAGAACGGCGGTGGCGATGTCGTCGACGAGCGGAGGCCGGGTGAACGCCGCGTCGTACCGCCCGTCGCGCAGGCCCGACACGAGCCCTGCGATGTCGACGTGCTCGGTGGCGAGCTCGACGCCGGGGCAGCGCTCCCGGAAGGCGCGCACGACCGGCGGCAGCATGTAGTTGGCCGTGGAGACGAGGAAGGCCAGATGGAGCCGCCCGATCTCCCCGGCCGCGGCACGGCGCGCGGTGGCCACGGCCGCGTCGGCCCGGGCGAGCACGGCCCGCGCCTCCGGGAGAAACATGCGGCCGGTTTCGGTCAGGCGCGTGCCCCGGGTGTCCCGGTCGAACAGGCGCGTGCCGAGGGTCCGCTCCAGCAGGCTGATCTGCTGGGAGAGCGACTGCTGGGCGATGCGCAGCTCCCGTGCGGCGCCGGTGAAGCTCAGATGTTCGGCCACCGCGACGAAATAGCGCAGATGCCGTAGTTCCGGGGTCACAGGCTCTGACTGTAACGGCAGGAGGAAGCGGGTGTTGGCCACCGCTGCGCCCGCCGGACGACAGTGGTGGCGGCCCGATGCGGGTCGCGATCACTGATGGAGGGGTTGTTTTGATGTCAGGACAGGGACGCGTATGGCTGATCACCGGATGCTCGGCGGGGTTCGGCCACCATCTCGCCATGGCCGCGCTGGAGGCCGGTGACCGGGTCATGGCCACGGCCAGGCGTCCCGAACAGCTCGCCGGTCTGCTCGCCGCGGGCGGCGACCGGGTGCGCGCCGCGCGGCTCGACGTGACCGATCCCGAGAGCGTCGGCGAGGCGGTCGCGGCCGCCCTCGCCGCCTTCGGCCGGATCGATGTGGTGGTCAACAACGCCGGCAACGGGTCGGTCGGCGCCGTCGAGGAGCTCACCATGGACGACCTGCGGGCGCTGATGGAGGTCATGTTCTTCGGCGCGGTGGCCGTGACCAAGGCGGCTCTGCCGTACCTGCGCCGGCAGGGCGGCGGCACGATCGTGCAGATGAGCTCGATGGGAGGCCGGCTGAGCATGCCGGGGTTCGGCGCCTACTGTGCCGCGAAGTTCGCCCTGGAAGGACTGTCGGAGGCGTTGGCCGACGAGGTCGCGCCCTTCGGCGTGCGGGTGCTGATCGTCGAGCCTGGCGCGTTCCGCACCGAGTTCGGCGGAGGCCGCATGCACCGCTCGGCGAAGATCGACGCCTACGAGGTGTCCACCGGGCCGACCAGGGCCGCCGTCGACGGGATGGACGGCACGCAACCGGGCGACCCGGCCAAGGCAGCCCGGGCGATCGTCCAGATGCTCGACGAGCCCGAGCCGCCGCTGCGCCTGGCCCTCGGCGACGACGCGGTGGACAACATCCGCGCCGCCCACGAGCGACTGGGCGCCGACCTCGACCGGTGGGAGAAGCTCAGCCGGGCCATGGACCTCTGACCGGCACCGATCCCCCTGGTGGGTGGCCGGGCCCACCCACCAGGGAACGATCAGGCGGTGACGGTCTTCGGGTCGCTCATGCTGGGGCCGCCGGTCTCCACGTGCCCGGCGACGCGGCGGACGAAGGTGGCGTCCGAATCGGAGGTGACCTTCAGGTCGTACCAGCCGTAACTGCCGCTCAGGACCGCGGAGTGGACCACGCTGCCGTTGGGCTGCAACGGGTACGTCGCCGGGGAGGCGTTGCCGTACGCGTCGGTGACGGTGACCTGGCATGACGCGCCGCCACGGTTGGTGAGCGTCAGCGTGACGTTCCCGCCGTCGTAGCCGACCGCGACCTCGGGAGCGGCGGGGTTGGTGCCCTTAGCGGGGATACGGCCGGTGAACGTGCGCAGGAAGCCGTTGGGCCCGTAGACCGACAGGTCGTAGGCTCCCGCGTTCTTCTTGGGCGGTGTCCAGGTGCCGGTCAGGGTCTTGCCCGCCTCCACGGTGTACGTCCAGGGGCCGCCCAGCCCGTTGGCGGAGGTCACGTAGAACGTCGCGCCGGCCGCGCCCCGGCTGGCGAAGTCGACCGCGAAGGTCCCGGCGGCGACGTCGGTCCTGCCGTCGGCCTTCAGGTCGTACGGCAGGGGCCGCGTGTGGCGCAGCCCGGGCTCCTGCTTGGGCAGGACGGGATTGGCCGGAGGGGTGGGCACGTAGTCGGAGTGCCGCTTGCGGTCCGGGGGAGCGTAGCCGGTGGTGTCGGGAAGCGGCGTCTGGGACGTGTCCGTCTGCGCGAAGTCGAAGGCGCTCGTGAGGTCGCCGCAGATGGCACGCCGCCAGGGAGAGATGTTCGGCTCGTGCACGCCGAACCGCTTCTCGATGAACTGGATGATCGAGGTGTGGTCGAAGGTCTGGGAGCAGGCCCAGCCGCCCTTGCTCCACGGCGACACGACGAACATCGGAACGCGCTGGCCCAGGCCGTACGGCCCGGCCACGTAGCTGCCCGCCTTCGTGTAGATCTCCTTGCTGACGTCCGCGGTCGACTGCCCCTGCGCGGCGGAGCTCGGCGCGTAGGGAGGCACGACGTGGTCGAAGAAGCCGTCGTTCTCGTCGTAGGTGATGAACAGGGCGGTCTTGCTCCACACGTCCGGGTTGGCGGTCAGCGCGGCGAGGACCCCGGCGATGTACCAGGCGCCGTAGTTCACCGGCCAGTTCGGGTGCTCGGTGTAGGCCTCGGGCGCGGCGATCCAGGACACCTGGGGGAGCCTGCCGCCCAGGACGTCGGCCTTGAGGACGTCGAACAGGCCGCCGCCCGCCTTGATGTTGGTGCCCGTCCGGGCCTTGTCGTAGAGCGGGTTGCCCGGCTGGGCGTTGCGGTACTTGTTGAAGTACAGCAGCGAGTTGTCGCCGTAGTTGCCGATGTAGGGGTCGCTGGTCCACCCCCAGGATCCGGCGGCGTTGAGGCCGTCGCCGACGTCCTGGTAGATCTTCCAGGACACCCCCGCCTGCTCGAGCCGTTCGGGATAGGTCGTCCAGCCGTAGCCGGCCTCGTCGTTGCCGAGGACAGGACCGCCGCCGACGCCGTCGTTGCCGGTGTACCCGGTCCACATGTAGTAGCGGTTGGGGTCCGTGGCTCCGATGAACGAGCAGTGGTAGGCGTCGCAGATCGTGAAGGCGTCGGCCAGCGCGTAGTGGAACGGGATGTCGGCCCGCGTGAGATAGGCCATCGTCGTGGCCGTCTTGGCGGGGATCCACTGGTCGTACTTGCCCTGGTTCCAGGCCTTGTGGCCGCCGTTCCAGTCGTGGTTGAGATCCTGCAGGAACTGCATGCCCATGTTGGAGGCGGTCGGATGGAACGGCAGCACGTCCTTCGTGCCGTTGGACTGGTACCAGACCGGCTTGCCGCTGGGCAGGACGACGGGCCGGGGGTCGCCGAATCCGCGTACGCCGCGCAAGGTCCCGAAGTAGTGGTCGAAGGAGCGGTTCTCCTGCATCAAGACGACGATGTGCTCGACGTCCTGCAGGGTTCCGGTGTTCACGGCGGGGGCGATGGCGGCGGCGCGGGCGATGGTCTGGGGGAGCAGCGAGAAGGCGGCGGTGCCGCCCGCGAGCTGGAGGAAACGTCGACGACCAATTCCGGTCATGGCAGGCCTGTCTCCTATGAGAGGTGGGGCATCGACAGGTGACTGGACCAATGGTCGGGAAGTGATGACAACACTTCGGGACGGGAGCGGAACATCATTCGGAAGGCCGTCTGAACCGCAGTGATCGCCGGGTCGCCCGGCAGGGCCGCGGCCTGATGGAATGTGCCATGACGGAGATCACCGATTTCTTGGAGGCTTCCCGATGACGCGGATCAGAGAGCTCTACCTCACGGCGGCCGAGTCGGCGGCGAAACTGATCGCCTCACCTGGCGTGGCCGCCGCCTGGAAGGAGCCGAGCGCGCTGGCGAAGCTCAGCGTCGGAGGGCTCGCCGGTCACCTGGCCAACCAGATCGTGCCCGTCGCCGGGTTCCTCGCCGGTCCCGTGCCGACCGAGGAGATCATCACGCTCCAGGACTACTACGCGAACGCCGCATGGATCGGGTCGGACCTCGACGACGACGTCAACACGGGCATCCGGGCCGGCGGCGAGCAGGAGGCGGCGGACGGCCCGGAGGCGCTGGCACGGCGGGTCGAGGCCGCCGTCCAGGAGTTGCGCACGCTCCTGCCGGCCGTGCAGGCCCGGCCCGTACGGCGGGCCTCCTGGCCTTGGGCGGTCATGCTGGACGACTTCGTGACGACCCGGCTGCTGGAGATCACGATTCACAGCGACGACCTGGCCCACAGCGTGGGGGCGCCGACGCCGGAACTGCCCGCCGAGGCCGTCGAGGTCGTCGTCGACGTGCTGACGCGCATCGCCCTGCGCAGGCACGGCGCGACGAACGTGCTGCGCGCGCTCAGCCGCGCCGAGCGGGCCCCCGCCTCGATCTCGGCGCTCTGACCGGTCGCGTCCCCGGGCGTACAGCGCCCGTATCGGGAATGTGCTTCGGATATTTCTCGTGCCGTTTCTGATCTTTCTTAGCATCCATCTGCCCCAGCAGCGGATGACGTGCATGGAGGGAATCTGAGATGCGCATCAGAGGTATCGGAGCCGCCGTCGTCGCGGTGGTCGCGGGAACGGCGGTGGCGGCGTCGCCCGTCACCGCCGCCGGCGCCGCCGCGTCGCAGTTCAGCGTCGTGAACGGGACGATCACCCCGGCGACCGGCACCCCGGTGCCGGCGTCGGGCACCCAGGCCTCGTTGTGGGCCAACTCCAGTTACGCCACCACGACGATCGAGGGCTCCGGTCGCGTGCAGGTCGGCGCGATCGGCGACAACTGCGAGGGCTGGCCGACCATCAGGGTGACCGTGGACGGCACCGCCGTCGCCGACACCACGATCGTCAGCGCCACCCAGTACGGCACCTACCCTGTGGGCCCGGCGCTCCCCGCGGGCACCCACTCCGTCAAGATCCAGCTCGTCAACGACTTCCAGTCGGCGGCGTGCGACCGCAACGTCCACCTGGCGTACGCGCGTATGGAGACGGCGACCGTCGACACGAAGTTCAGCTTCGCCGTCATGCCCGACACACAGCAGGAGGTGCTGAACGCGGGCGACACCCGCTTCAGGAACCGCACCGACTGGCTGGTCGCCAACAGGAGCGCCCTGGACCTGCGCTTCGTGACGCACTCCGGGGACGTCGTCAACTGGGACACCCCCGACCATTCGCAGTACGTGGTCGCCCAGAACGCGATGAAGGCACTGGAGGCCGCGAAGATCCCCTATTCGCTGGCCATCGGCAACCACGACACCCAGGCCACCGGCGTCGGCGGCTCGGCCCGCGACCCCGCGCACACCCGCGAACTCGTCCGCGACACGACGGTCTTCAACCGGTACTTCACCGCCGCGCAGTACGGCGCCGTCAAGGGACAGTTCGAGGCCGGCAAGGTCGACAACTCCTACTCGACCTACTCCGCCGGCGGCGTGCAATGGCTGGTCATGACGCTCGAACTGTGGCCGCGGCCCGAGGTCGTCACCTGGGCCAAGAACGTCGTCGCCGCCAACCCGCACAGCAACGTCGTCGTCGTCACGCACGACTACATCGACGCCGCCGGCAACATCGAGCAGAGCTCCGAGTACGGCGCGAACAGCCCGCAGTACCTCTACGACAACCTGATCAAGCAGTACGCCAACATCAAGTTCGTCTTCTCCGGGCACGTCGGCATCGCCGGTAACCGCGTGGACACCGGCGTGCACGGCAACAAGATCTACTCGTTCCTGCAGACCTTCCACTCGAACACGACCAACCCGGTGCGCCTGGTGGAGATCGACGCCAAGGCCGACTCCCTGCACACCTGGATCTACGGGCCGTACAACAACCAGACCTTCGGCGAGTACGACCGCACCTTCACCGGCATCGGCCTGGTGCGGTAACCGTCACTGCGGGCAGGCGACCGGGCGTCACCCACGCCTGCCCGCGGTGTGACCGTACGGGGATGCGGTCCGGTACGTTGCGGCGCCCGGCGCGGCGTTCGCGAAGGACCGCTGGCATGCTTTCGCGGGTGATCCGGTTTCGCTTCGCACTGACACCCTTGGGGGAGGTTGCGCCCTGGGGCCGGCACCAGCGCTCGCTGCACTGGTTCGGGCTCACCAGCGGCTGGTACTGGATCGAGCTGGGCGACCACGAGTTGCTGCGCTACTCTCCGGAGACGCTGCGGCGCTATCACGATGAGGGTCCGGCGGCCAGGCACCCGTACGTGGACTACTACGTGGCCCGGCTGTGGGAGGACGTCGACGAGCTGGTGCCCACGGTGATGCAGCCGGTGCCGCCCGATCTGCTCCGGTTCATGGCCAGCGACCAGCGCGACTGGCCCCCGCTGGACAGTGATGCGACGGTCGAGGTCGCGACCTGGTACGGCGGCCACGTCCTGGACCTCGGCTACATCCGGCAGCCGCCCCACATCAGGGCCTGGCGCACCGTCGCCGGCGGGCATGACACGGTGACGGTGACCTGGCGGCACGACGACGACGGCGACATCCGCTTCACCGCCGCCCCCTCCGGCAGTGTCACCGTACCGGCCGCGTCGTTCCTCGCCGCCGTACGGAGACTCGACCGCGAACTCATGGCCGCCATGGACCGCAGAGTCAAGGCGCTGGAGCGGACAGGACCGCCGGACGGCGTGGAGCTGGACGTGCCCGGCCTGCGCGCCGAACATGCCGACCGGACGACCTGGCTGGACCGGCACCTGCGGCGGGAACCGGTGACCGACTGGGCGGCCGTGCGCGCGGGCGCACGGGAGATCCTTCCGCAGAGGTAGTGGAGAGTTCGGCGGGCCTGATCGGTCTGCTGCCACATCGGCGTCACGACCAGCCCGTGCGGCACCTCACGCCGCCGACAGCACCTCGAGCAGGTGTGCCGGCGTGCCGACGACGGCGATGACTCCGGGTGCGGCGAAATCGGCGGGGTCGCCGAAACCCCACGTGACGGCGACGCTGCGTACCTGGCATTGCGCCGCCCCGATGACGTCCTCCGGCCGGTCGCCGATCATGATGGCCGCCTCCGGCGGCGCGCCGAGCGTGTCGAGCGCGTGCCTGATCACGTTGGCCTTGTGCCGCCGCGATCCGTCCAGGGTGGCTCCGGCCACGTACGTGAAGAAGCCGTCGAGCTCGAAGTGCACGAGGATCTTCTCCGCGTAGACGGCCGGCTTGGACGTCGCGACCGCCAACGTCCATCCGTCGGCGACGAGCGCCTCCAGTACGGCGGGAATCCCGGGAATGACCTCGTTCTCGTACATCCCGGTAGCGGTGAAGCGCTCCCGGTACGCGGCGACCGCATCGTCCAAGCGCTCCTGCGGCACGCCGAGCATGACGAAGACGTCCTGCAGCGGAGGACCGATGTGGGAGCGGAGCACCGCCTGATCCACTTCCGGCATCCCGACCGCCGACAGCGCGTGGCGCATAGAGCCGACGATGCCGGCCTCAGGGTCGGTCAAAGTGCCGTCGAGGTCGAAAAGGCAGTAGCGGTCGTCGTTCACGAGGGCTCGTCCATTCCTGGAAGCCGTGCGGGGCACGGGAGACATGGAGCCATTCTCCGCCGTTCCTCCCAATGGTGGGGTGCGGGCTGTTCGGGCGGTGGCATCGCTCTGGGGTGATCCCCCGTATGTCGGGTTATTTGCTGATTTACATGTACGCAATTCTCATAAATATTCTCTGATTACTCGTGGGTATCGGTTGTCACTGTGTTGTCTTCATGGAAA
>NZ_BOOR01000030.1 GCF_016863335.1 Planotetraspora thailandica | reverse complement strand
GGAGTCCCGTTGGACCGAGGTGTGAGGTCAGGTGTGAGCCTGGCGATGTGAAGGCGGTTCCGGTCCGGGCCTCGGGGGGCCTGGACCGGAACCGTTGTCGTGTCATGCCGGGCTCGGCCCTGCGGGGCCGGTTCGGCTTGTCCTTCAGCGCTTCAGCGGCTCACCCGGCTCAGCGTCTCAGTCGTCTCGGCGTCTCAGTCGAAGACGATGATCTGCCGCAGCACCTCGCCGCTCCTGAGGGCCGCGACGGCGTCGTTGACGTCGGCCAGCCTGATCCGCGAGCTGATCATGCTCTCGAGATCCAGCTTGCCTGCCTTGTACAGGTTGGCGAAGAACGGGAAGTCCCGCTGCACGTCGGCTCCGCCGTACAGGGAACTGAGGATGTTCTTGCCCTCGAACAGCAGCTGGAAGGCGGTCAGCGGCACCTGGTCGTCCATCGCGCCGGCGCCCACGACGATGACGTCGCCGCCGCGGCGGGTCGCCTGCCAGGCCGTGATGATCGCCGCCGACTTGCCGACGACCTCGAAGCCGTAGTCGAAGCCCTGACCGCCGGTGAGCGTCCCGATCGCGTCCATGAGCTGGTCAGGGGTGCAGGCGTGCGTCGCACCGACCTTCTTCGCCAGCTCGTGCTTCGACTCGAGCGGGTCGATCGCCAGGATCGTCGTCGCCCCCGAAACCCGGGCGCCCTGGATCACCGACAGGCCGACGCCGCCGCAGCCGACGACGGCCACCGTCGTGCCCGGCCGTACCTTCGCCGTGTTGATCGCGGCGCCGACGCCGGTGGTGATGCCGCAGCCGATGAGCGCGGCGGCCTCGTAGGGCACCTCGGGGTCCACCTTGATGGCGCCCTGCCACGGGACGATGATCTCCTCCGCCCACGTCCCGCAGCCCGCCATGCCGAAGGCCGGCGTATGCCCGCCGTAGACGAAACGGGCCTCAGTGAAGCTCTTCATGACGTACGTGCCGCAGAGGTACGGCTGGCCGCCGACGCAGTTGGCGCACTCGCCGCAGGCCGGGGTCCAGCTGATGATGACGTGGTCTCCGGGCTGGACCGAGGTCACGTGGTCGCCGACCTCGAGGACCTCGCCCGCGCCTTCGTGGCCGAGGACCACGGGCAGCGGCATGGGCAGCACGCCCGTCAGAACCGAGAGGTCGGAATGGCACACACCCGTCGCCTTGATCTTCACCCGTACATCGGACGGGCCGACCGGAGCGAGGGTGAAGTCGTCACGGATGTCGAGCTTGTCGTCTCCAACGGCATGGAGAAGAGCGCCACGCATAGGACCTCCTGGGGGGATTACTCGTCTTCGAGTGACAGGGCGGCTTTCGGGCAGGACCTCACCGCGTGCCGTACGCGGTCGAGCAACTCGGCGGGCGGTTCGGGCATCAGCACATGCAACTGGTCGTCATCATCGACGTCGAACACCTCCGGCGCCAGGCCCATGCAGACGGCGTTCGCCTCGCACACCACATAGTCGACCTTGACCTTCACGTCTGGCTCTCCCCTCGCAACGGCTGATCTCCGCGGCTTCCCTACCGGCTGCTGAAGCGCGTTCAGCCAACGCTAGCGCCGGGAAGCTTGCGATGATCCCATGAGACCGTCCGGGTGGGCTCGACGACGAAGGCGATGCGTTTGCGGGCGGTATGCGCGACGTAGGCGCGCAGCGGATCGTCTGCCTGCGGCGCTTCTTCGGAGGAGGGCATGCCGGTCATCCGCCGGGTGACGTCCATTCCCACGGAGAGGACCTCTTCGGGGTCGTCGATCAGGCGGGCCTTGCCGTAGATCATGACGCCGCGCAACTCGGCGTATTCGTCGCCGGTCTCGACCAGGCAGGTGACTCGGGGGTCGCGCTCGAGGTTCCTGGCCTTCTGCGCTTTCCGGTAGGTCCAGAATGTGATCTTGCCGTCGGCCAGGCCGTAGAACATGGTGACCAGATGAGGCGTGCCGTCAGGGTTGATCGTGGCGAGTTGGAGCTTGCCCCCGTCGCGCAGGAAGGCCGCGACCTCCTCGTCGTCCATCGCGATGCCGGCACGTTTGCTGGAACCGGGCCGGCTCGTGTCGGGCCGGCTTGTATCGGGTCGGCTCACGTTGGGCTGGCTCACGTTGGGCTGGCTCACGTTGGGCTGGCTCACGTGGGGCGGGGTCACGCTGCAAAGTAGAACACGTTCCATCATGGTCGACAAGGGGCCAGCGGAATGATGTTCGGGTGGTTGTGCGGCGTATGTCGGGAGGTCGGTAGGGTTCCACCTCGACGGCTCGCGGATGCGGCAGCCGTACGGAAATCCGCACGAGAGGACCCGCATGGCCGGCACGATGCCTGACGATCTCCGTCGTTTCGCCGAGGGCGCCAAGGGCTTCATGCCGCCGGAGGAAGGGCTGTCGCTGTTCGAGCTGGCCCGTGAGTACGGCTCGCGGGGGCCGATCTGTGAGATCGGCACCTATTGCGGGAAATCGGCGATATATCTGGGCGCGGGTGCGCGGCAGGCGGGGTCGGTCGTGTTCACGGTCGACCACCATCGGGGATCCGAGGAGATCCAGCCGGGATGGGAACATCACGACGCCGAGCTGGTGGACCCTCGAGTGGGGAGGATGGACTCTCTGCCGTTCTTCCGGCGGACGATCGCCGAGGCCGGGCTGGAAGGCGAGGTCGTCGCGGTCGTGGGTGCGTCGGCGACGGTGGCGAGATTCTGGAACACGCCGCTGGCCATGCTCTTCATCGACGGCGGGCATTCCGAGGAGCCGGTGACCGAGGATTACGAGGGATGGGCTCCCCATGTCATGGTGGGCGGCGTTTTGGTATTTCATGACATCTATCCCGACCCGGCTGAAGGAGGCCAGGCTCCATATCGGGTCTACCTTCGCGCCTTGGCGTCCGGAGCCTTCACGGAAGTGCGATCCCAAGGTTCCCTGAGGGTCCTCGAACGCACGCCCACCCCTTGGACGTAGTGATCACACAGAGACCCCGCCCTCAGCCCTAACTTGGGCCGTGATCACCCAGAACGTCGCCCCCCTGGCCGTGATTATGCAGCCCGTCAGCCCCCTGGCCGTGATCATGCAGCCCGTCAGCCCCTGGTTGTGATTATGCAGGACGTCGGCCCCTGGCCGTGATCATGCAGAAGTTCGCGCGTGCGTTGTGTGAGCTGCACCCCCACTTGTGCGTGATCATGCAGAAGTTCGCCGATGCGTGGCGTGAGCTGGCATTTCATGTTTCGTGATCATGCAGAAGTTCGAAGATATGGCGCCCGAGGTGGGGCTTTACATTTTGTGATCATGCAGAAGTGTGGGCGCCTCCCGTTTCACCTGCGCCGATGCCGTTGGTGATCATGCAGTGGCCCGTGCGGTATGGCGCCGCTTCCCTGCATGATCACGCGGTCTATCGATGCAGCTCGTGACGTGTCCTGGCGAACATCTGCATGATCACGATTTGCGTTTCCGCAGACCAACGCCCATTTCCCCGAAGTTCTGCATGATCACGCACGGCTGGGCCGCAGGTCGGACGGCATGTGTGCGAACTTCTGCATGATCACGGCCAGGGTGGGCGCAACTCAGGGGGCCGCTCCCGAAGTTCTGCATGATCACGGCCAGGTTTTACATGATCACGGCCAGGTTTTATGCGGATCCCATCCGATCTTCTGGCGTGATCACATCTGGTCTCCGATTCAGGCGTGGGCGCGTTCGCAGCCGCACTCACCGGTGATTTGCACGGGCCGGCTCCCCACGTCGCGGAACACGCCGGAGCCGGGCGTGGCCCTGGAAAGGGCATCGGCCGCGAGGACCACCGCTGCCGCCGTGTACCCGGACCTCTCGTGCGGGAAATGCCTCTCGTTCACGAACTGCCAGCCGGTCCAGTAAGAACCGTCCTCGTGCCTCAGGTGCTGCATGTCCGCGAACACGGCCCGCGCCCGTTCTCCGGCACCCATCGCGTCAAGGGTCAGAACGAGCTCGCACGACTCGGCCCCGGTGACCCATGGCTGATCGGACACGCACCGGGCGCCCAGCCCGGGCACGACGAAGGTGTCCCACTCGCGGTCGAGTCGTTGCGTCGCCTGAACTCCGCGTACGGCACCGCCGAGGATCGGGTAGTACCAGTCCATCGAAAAGCGGCTTTTGTCGGCGAACGCCTCGGGGTGGGCCACCAGCACGTGCGCCAGCCGGTCGGCCGCCAACTCCCAGTCCGGTTGCGGGTCGCCCAGCCGTTCCGCCAGCAGCACGCCGCATCGCAGGCCCTGATGAATCGATGACGACCCGGTGAGCAGCGCGTACGGCGCCGGCCGGCCGGATGCGTCCCGCTCCCAGACGATTTCGCCCCGAGTGGTCTGCAGGCCGACGACGAAGTCGAGTGCCCGGGTGACGGCGGGCCACATCGCCCGCGCGAACTCCTCGTCGCCCGTCACCAGAAGGTCGTGCCAGACGCCCACGGCGACGTAGGCGGCGTGGTTGGACTCCCCGCCAGCCTCGGCGGGCTTGCCGTCCATCATCTTCATCGGCCACGAGCCGTCGGGGCGCTGATGCCGTACGAGCCAGTCGTAACCCCTTCTGGCCTCGTCGCGAAGGCCGGCGACGGTGAGGGCCATCAGGCATTCGATGTGGTTCCAGACGTCCACGTGCCCTTCGGGCCAGGGAACGCCGCCCTCCCTATCCTGGATGGCGGCGATGCTCCGCGCCGTCTGGACGACCTGTTCGGCGGTGATGATCCCAGGTACGAATGGAATGCCCGTCATGCGGGCTTCCGGACGTAGACCACCACACTCTTCCCGATGAGAGGGTTGAGCAGGGATTCCGCGATCCGGGTGGCGGCGGGGCGCTTCATGATGTCCCACACCAGGAGTTCGTGGTAGGCCTTGGCCAGCGGGTGGCCGTCGTTGTTGACACCGACCGCGCATTTGATCCACCAGTACGGCGAATGCAGCCCGTGTGCGTGGTGGTGGGAGCCGACCTCAAGACCGCAGGCCTTCAGCTTGGCCTGGAGCTCCGCCAACGTATAAATCCGGATATGTCCGCCGGGAGCCGTGTGGTAGTCCTCGGACAGTGCCCAGCAGATGCGCTCGGGAAGGAAGCTCGGCACCGTGATGGCGGCCAGACCGCCCGGCCGCAGCACCCGGACGAGCTCCCGCATCGCCGCCATGTCATCCGGAATGTGCTCAAGCACCTCGGAAGCGATGACCCGGTCGAAGGACGCGTCCGGGAACGGCATGCTCAGCGCGTCACCGACGACGGTCTCGCCCGTGGCGCCCGGCGGAACCTGTCCTTCCTTGTCCATCGCCGCGAACATGGCGGCCACGCCGTCGAGTTCGGCGGCGTCCATGTCGAAGGCGACCACGTCGGCGCCCCTGCGCAACACCTCGAACGCGTGCCGGCCCGCGCCCGCGCCGAGGTCGAGCACGCGATCACCCGGCCCGACGGGCAGCCGGTCGAAGTCGACGGTCAGCACTCACGCCACCTTTCGTTCTGCACCCTTACGGGTGGGACCACCTGACGACTGTTCACGCGAAAGCGGGCGATGCCCCTCATCGAGCCGTGCCGTTCACCGTGCGCCCAGGCCCGCGCCGCGCACGCGATGCCGTACGGCAGGGCATGCCGTACACGGGCGCCGGTTCTGGGCTGGTCAAGACGGGGGCCTTCAGCGCGCCGTGTGGGCCGCGATGGCCTCGCGGTACGCCTCGACCGTGCGCTGCGCGACGACGGGCCAGGCGTAGCGCTCCATCACGCGGTCGTAGCCCTTGCGGCCCACCGCTTCGCGCTCTTCGGGCGAGTCGAGGAGGCGGCGCAGCACGGCGGCCAGCTCCTCGGGGTCGCCCGGCTCGACCTGGATCGCGGCGTCGCCGACGACCTCGGGGAGGGCGCCCGTGCGCGAGGCGACCAGCGGCGTGCCGGAGGCCATGTGCTCGACGGCGGGCAGCGAGAAACCCTCATAGAGCGAGGGGACGACCGACACCTCCGACGTGGCGATGAGCTCGGCGAGCTCGTCGTCGGAGATGCCGTGGACGAATGTCACCCTGTCGCCCAGCGAGAGCTCGGCGACGAGGCTCTCCGTGGGGCCGCCGGGAGTCGGCTTGCTCACAACGGTGAGGTGCACGTCGCGTTCGGTGGCCAGCTTGGCGGTCGCGCGCAGCAGCGTCGCGACGCCCTTCATCGGCGAGTCGGCGCTGGCGACGGCCACGATCGAGCCGGGACGCTTGGGCAGTTCCGGTCGCGGGTGGAAGAAGCGGGTGTCGACGCCGAGGGGGATCAGCCGCATGTTGTCCTCGGGCACGCCGAAGTCACGGTGGATGTCGGCCAGGGACGATTCGCTGACGGTCAGGATCGGGCTCAACCGCGGCGCGACGAAGCTCTGCATGCGCACGAATCCGTACCAGCGGCGCATGGAGAGCTTCTTCCAGCCTTTCGCGGCTTCCAGCTCGATTCGCCGGTCGACGCTGATGGGGTGGTGGATCGTCCCGACGACCGGAAAGTATTTCTTGATCCCGAGCATGCCGTAGCCGAGCGTCTGGTTGTCCTGGACGACGTCGAAGTCGCCCTGCCGCTTCTTGAGCTCGCGCCGGACGCGGAGGCTGAAGGTCAGCGGCTCGGGGAAGCCTGCCGTCCACATGGTGCCGACTTCGAGCGCGTCGATCCAGTCGCGGTATTCGCCGAGTTTCGGCGTGCGGAACGGGTCGTCGTCGTTGTAGAGGTCGAGGCTCGGGACCTTGTTGAGGATCACGCCCTCGTCGAGTTCCGGGTACGGCTGGCCGGAGAAGACCTCGACGTGGTGTCCGAGGGCGACGAGCTCACGGCTGATGTGGCGGAGGTACACCCCCTGACCGCCGCAGGTGGGCTTGCTGCGATAGGACAGCAACGCGACTCGCAGCCGTTCCGCCAAGGGGCACCCCTCTCACGCTGTGCCCGCACGAGGCTGGCACCGAAACCCTACCATTTGACCTTAGATGGGACGGGCGAGGTGGAATTGTTCCTCGCATTGCCCGCACCATGCCGGAACTGGGACGTTAGGTTACCCGAACGGAGTTCGGTGGAACGCGTTCTATCCGCTGCCGATCGGGGGTGGCACCCTCAGGCGGGCAGGGCGGTACATTCGCCTCTTATAGCTCTCTTCAGCCCGAGCCAGGAGGACTGTTGGCCAAGCGTGCGCTTGTCACCGGCATCACCGGTCAGGACGGTTC
The DNA here is from genome assembly GCF_016863335.1 of Planotetraspora thailandica. Taxonomy (GTDB): domain Bacteria; phylum Actinomycetota; class Actinomycetes; order Streptosporangiales; family Streptosporangiaceae; genus Planotetraspora; species Planotetraspora thailandica. The sequence goes on along the minus strand of NZ_BOOR01000030.1, from coordinate 26,780 downwards.
CTACCTCGCGGAACACCTGTTGAGCGAGGGTTATGAGGTGTGGGGACTCGTCCGCGGCCAGGCCAACCCTCGCGTGGCTCGTGTGAGGAAGCTCCTCCAGGACGTCCAGCTCGTCCGGGGCGACCTGCTCGACCAGGGCTCGCTGATCTCGGCCGTCGAGAAGGTGCGGCCCGACGAGGTCTACAACCTGGGCGCGATCTCCTTCGTCCCGATGTCGTGGGAGCAGGCGGAGCTCACCGCCGAGGTGACCGGCATGGGCGTGCTCCGGATGCTGGAGGCCATCCGGGTGTGTTCCGGCATTACGGCGTCACGAGACGCGTCCTCCGGCCAAATCCGCTTTTATCAGGCTTCTTCGTCTGAAATGTTCGGGCAGGTGCGGGAGACGCCGCAGACGGAACGCACCCCCTTCCACCCCCGGTCCCCGTACGGCGTGGCCAAGGCGTACGGGCACTTCTTGACGCAGAACTATCGCGAGTCGTACGGCATGTACGCCGTGTCGGGCATTCTGTTCAACCACGAGTCGCCCCGGCGGGGGGCCGAGTTCGTCACCCGAAAGGTCACCCTGGGGGTCGCGCGGATCAAGCTCGGCCTCGCCGAGGAGCTCAGGCTCGGCAACCTCGACGCCCGGCGCGACTGGGGCTTCGCCGGCGACTACGTGCGTGCCATGCACATGATGCTGACCGCGCCCGAGCCGGAGGACTACGTCATCGGCACCGGGCGGACGAGGTCCGTACGGGAACTCGTCGAGGCCGCGTTCTCCGCCGCCGGGCTCGACTGGGAACGGCACGTCATCTGTGACCAGGCCCTCCACCGGCCGGCCGAGGTCGACCTGCTCTGTGCCGATCCGAAGAAGGCCAGGAGTCAGCTGGGGTGGGAGCCGACGGTGTCGTTCGAGGAACTCGTCGCGATGATGGTCGAGTCCGACATCCGCCTGCTGGCCGACGGCCACGACCCCGACCATGGCACGTCCTGGCCCTGAGCCCTGCTTCCCCGTGATCATGCAGAACCTCGGCAGGAGGCGGCCTGACCTGCGGCCCCTCTTGTGGTGATCATGCAGAACCTCGGTGAGTGCGGCATCTGCCTGCGACTTCTCGTTTCGTGATCATGCAGAAGTTCGGCAAGATGCCGCCCCACCAGCGGTTTTCGACTTCGTGATCATGCACTCGCTTACAGAGCCGGCCCGTGCCTGTGCTCGCCGTGGCTTGGCCGTACCTCTTGATCAGGCGGCGTAACGGCGGAGCCGCGCCTCGCGGTTGCGCAACATGCGAAGCCGCATGAGGACGAGCGTCAGCTGCCGCTCGGACGGCTGCCACCCGCGTTCGCGCAGCTTCTGGGTCAGGAGCTCGAGGTAGTCCGCGGGGTTGCTCAGGACGTCCGATTTGCGCACGACGACGAGAGTCCATCCGCATTCGCGAAGCTGGGCGCGTCGCCACGCATCGTGAGCCCTGTCCTCCGAGCTGCTGTGATACCGCTCCCCGTCATATTCGACGCCGACCTGGAAACGCTGGTACCCCATGTCGACGAAGACCTCAGCCCCAGACGGCAACACCACGGGGATCTGCGTCCGAGGTCGCGGCAGGCCGACGTCGACGATCAGCACGCGTGTCCAGCTCTCGCTCGGCGCCTGCGCGCCCGCGTCGGCGAGCCACAACGTTTCACGCAGCCGCCGGGCGTTTCTCCGACCGGCGAGCGCGGCGGCCCGGCTCCACAAAGCCTCGACGGCGACCTGCCGCCGCAGGAACTGGTCGAGCGCCGCCACCGCCTCAAGGCGCGGGAGGAACCGTGCACAGTCGAGGGCCGTACGCTCCTGAGTAGTGATCATCACGCCGCCGAGTTGCGTGACGTCCGATGGCGGAACATCGGCCTCGTACGCCCGGCATCCGGGACGTCGCGGGCGTGTCCGGTCGCCGGCCGGAACAAGGAGCTCCACCGGCCAGTCGTGGGCGTCCTTGCCCGGCGGGAGCACGTCGAGCCCCCACAGCCACGCGGCCGTGCGACGGCACACGGTCGTCGTCGGGCCACAGACGGCCGCGACGATCTGGGCGCGTACGGCCAGAGCGCGCGGATGCTCACCCGTGTAGTAAGCCCCACGAGTGAATCGCCAGATTTCGCCCGTGGCGACGAGGGCGGCCAGTTCGTCCTTGTCGATGCCCCGCGCCCTGGCGATGGCGGTCGTTATCAGGTCCATGAGCGCACAGCATGAGCCGCGGGGCTCCGGCTCGGGCCGATAGCGCCCGACCTGTGGATAAGTTCCGGCCGTGGAGGATCGCCGCGCGCGGCCCGGCGTGACGCGTACGGCCCACCACCCGGCTGCGCCGGGTCATGCCGTACGGCACGGCGACTTTTCTGCGCAAGTCCACCCGCGTACGGCACGGCAACCCTGCTGCGCAGGCCACGTGTGCACTCGGCTGTGCATGATCACGACAGGTGTGTGCCCTGGTCGGAGCGGCTTTCGCCGAACTTCTGCATGATCACGGAGAGGGCCGCCCCAGTTCGGCGAGGGTCTCGTCGCCTTACTGCATGATCACGATGCGCGAAGGGGCAGGTGGGACGGCATCTCTCCGAACTTCTGCATGATCACGCACAGCGTTGGTGCAGGTCGGCGGGCATGCCGCCGAACTTCTGCATGATCACGCACAACGGGGGGTTAGAGGGTGACGGGGAGGGTCTTGATGCCGTTGATGAAGCTGGACCTCAGGCGAGTGGCCTCGCCGGCCTGCTGCAGGGTGGGAATCCGCTCCGACAGAACCTCGAAGAGCACCCTCAGCTCCAGCTTGGCCAGGTGGTTGCCCAGGCAGAAGTGGGCGCCGCCGCCGCCGAACCCGATCTGCGGGTTGGGGGTCCGGCCGATGTCGAAGACGTCCGGGTTCTGGAACACGTCCTCGTCCCGGTTGGCCGAGGTGTAGAAGACGACCACCTTGTCGCCCTCGGCGATCTCCTGGCCGCGGACGACCGTGTTCGTCGTGGCCGTACGCCGGAAGAGGTTGACGGGCGAGACCCACCGGACGATCTCGTCGGCGGCGGGGCCGGCCAGCGCGCGGTCCGCCACCAGCCTGGCCCACTGCTCGGGGTTCTCGAAGAGGGCGAGCATGCCGCCGGACGCCGCGTTCCTGGTGGTCTCGTTGCCCGCCACGACCAGAAGCAGCACGAACAGGTCGAACTCGTCCACGCTCAGCACCTCGCCGCTGTCGGCCGGCTGGAGGAGCTTGGTGACGATGTCGTCCTGGGGGTCGTCCTTGCGGGCGGCGGCCAGCTCGTTGGCGTACGAGTAGACCTCCATGGCGGCGTTCTGTCCCTCGTCCGGGTCGGCGTAGTCGGGGTCCTGGGCGCCGATCATGCGGTTGGACCACTCGAAGATCTTGTCCCGGTCTTCGAGTGGCGCGCCGAGCAGCTCGCAGATCACGTAGAGCGGAAGCGGGGCCGCGAAGTCCCGGACGAAGTCGGCCTCGGGCTTGTCCCTCGCCTCGTCCACGAGCTGGTGGCAGATCTCCCTGATGTGCTCCTCGAGCTTGCTGATCGCGCGCGGGGTGAATCCGCGGTTGACCAGCGAGCGCCGCCGGGTGTGCTCCGGCGGGTCCTGGTTGAGCATCATCATGCGCTGGAGGTCGCGCTGTTCCTCGGGCATCTCGTCGAAGAGGGCGAGCTTCTTGGCCGAGGAGAACAGGTCGGAGTTGCGGGAGACGTGAACGACGTCCTCGTGCTTGGTGAGCGCCCAGAATCCGGGCCAGTCCCGCTCGGCGTCTCCCTCGTGCCAGAAGACGGGAGTGTTGTCGCGAAGCCAGCGGAACTGATCGTGCGGCGCTCCCCTGCTCGCGTAATGGTCCTGGTCGACAAGGTTGATGTCCATGGGACCCCTAGAGTCGGAGGTGGGGGCAGGAAGATCGTTATACACCAGGCATCGCGCGCGCGGGCGCTTACTGAAACGTGTTCTATTACGGCCTCGAGGAGTGCGTCAAGGTATGCCGAGGGTGGCGACCAAGTGACACGATTGGCGCTAGCCTCCCCAGATCATCGGATGTGTATGCGTTCGCGCACTTGACATCGGACCCGGCTGTCGGGAATCGTCTCCCTGAGAAAACATCGGATGTATGGGGGCTTTGGTGAAACTGCTCCGGGTTGGGCCCAAAGATGCGGAGCTTCCGGCCGTGCTGGACGATGAAGGCCGCCTTCGCGACCTGTCCGGCGTCATGGGCGGAGCCGACCTCGACGGGCGGTTTCTGGCCGATGACGGTCTTGACCGTGTGCGCGCCGCGCTCGAGTCGGGCGACCTTCCGGTGCTGGACGCCGAGGGCCTGAGGATCGGGGCGCCGGTCGCCCGTCCGGGAAAGGTCGTGTGTATCGGTCTCAACTTCCGCGACCACGCTGAGGAGACAGGAGCGGCCATTCCAGCCGAGCCGGTGGTCTTCATGAAGGACTCCAGCACAGTCGTCGGACCTTTCGACGAGGTGCTGGTCCCGCGTAAAAGCGAGAAGACCGACTGGGAAGTCGAGCTGGCCGTCGTGATCGGCAAGACCGCCCGCTACCTGGAGTCTCGCGAGGACGCGCTCGGCGTCGTCGCGGGCTACGCGATCTCCAACGACGTCTCCGAGCGCGAGTTCCAGCTCGAGCGCGGCGGCCAGTGGGACAAGGGCAAGTCGTGTGAGACCTTCAACCCGCTGGGCCCGTGGCTGGTGACGGCCGACGAGGTCGCCGACCCCCAGAGCCTCGGCATGCGGCTGTGGGTCAACGGCGAGGTGCGCCAGAACGGCGGCTCCAAGGACATGATCTTCGATGTGGCCGAGGTCATCCGCTACCTGAGCTGGTTCATGGTCCTCGAACCGGGCGACGTGATCAACACCGGGACCCCGGCCGGCGTCGCGCTCGGCCTCCCCGACCACCCGTACCTGCGCGAGGGCGACGTCATGGAGCTCGAGATCGACGGGCTCGGCCGCCAGCGCCAGACGGTCGGTCAGGCATGACCGCCGGGCAGATCGTGACGCGGGGCGCTTCCGCGATCACGGCGATGGAGACCCACGACGTCCGTTTCCCGACGTCGGCGCAGCTCGACGGATCCGACGCGATGAACCCCGATCCCGACTACTCGGCGGCCTACGTCGTGCTGCGGGACGGCGAGGCCGAAGGCCACGGGTTCGCCTTCACGATCGGGCGCGGCAACGACATCCAGACCGCGGCCATCAAGGCGCTGGAGCCGTACGTGCTCGGCAGGTCGGTCGACGACGTCGGCGCCATCTACCGCGACATGGTGGGCGACTCCCAGCTGCGCTGGCTCGGCCCGGAGAAGGGCGTCATGCACATGGCGATCTCCGCGGTCGTCAACGCCCTGTGGGACCTGAAGGCCAAGCGCGCTGGCAAGCCGGTCTGGCTGCTGTTGAGCGAGATGTCGCCGGAGGAGATCGTCGACCTGGTCGACTTCCGCTATCTCAGCGACGCGCTCACCCGTGAGGAGGCCCTCGCGATCCTGCGCGCGGCCGAGCCGGGCCGCGCCGAGCGGATCGAGCGGCTCAAGGAGACCGGCTACCCGGGATACACCACCTCGCCCGGCTGGCTCGGCTACAGCGACGAGAAGCTGCGCCGCCTCTGCAAGGAGGCGATGCAGGAAGGCTTCACGCAGATCAAGCTGAAGGTGGGCGCCGACCTCGCCGACGACGTGCGCCGCATGCGCATCGCCCGCGAGGTGTGCGGCCCCGGCTTCCGCATCGCCATCGACGCCAACCAGCGCTGGGACGTCGGTGCGGCCATCGAATGGGTCAACGCGCTCGCCGAGTTCGATCCGTGGTGGGTCGAGGAGCCGACGAGCCCCGACGACGTGCTCGGCCACGCGGCCATCGCGCGCGGGATCGCCCCCATCAAGGTCGCCACCGGTGAGCACGTGCAGAACCGGGTGATCTTCAAGCAGCTGCTCCAGTCGGGGGCCATCTCCTACCTCCAGCTGGACGCCGCCCGGGTCGCCGGCGTCAACGAGAACATCGCGATCCTGCTGCTCGCCGCCAAGTTCGGCATCCCGGTCTGCCCCCACGCGGGCGGAGTCGGCCTGTGCGAGCTGGTGCAGCACCTGTCGATGTTCGACTACGTCGCGGTGACCGGGTCCATGGACGACCGGGTCATCGAATACGTCGACCACCTCCATGAGCACTTCGTGGACCCCGTGGTGATCGAGAACGGCGCCTACCGCACGCCGCTCGCCCCGGGATTCAGCGCGACCATGCGTCCCGAGTCCATCGCGGACTACTCCTATCCGGACGGGCCCGCCTGGAGATCCGCGTGACCGGCGCCGCACCATCAATGTCAGGGATGTATCGATGAGCACAGAATTCGACGGCCTGGCCGTACTGGTGACCGGAGGCGGGTCGGGCATCGGCCTCGCCACGGCCACGCTGCTCGCCGAGCGCGGCGCCCGCGTCGCCTGCCTCGACGTCAACCCGCCCGCTGAGCCGTTCCTCGGGCTGAAGGCCGACGTCACCGACGACGCCTCGGTCCGTACGGCTGTCGCGGCCGCGGCCGAGCACTTCGGCGGGCTCGACATCGTCGTCAACAACGCCGGAGTCGGTGCGGCCGGAACCATCGAGGCGAACGCCGACGAGGAGTGGCTGCGGGTCCTCGACATCAACGTCGTGGGCATGGTCCGGGTGGCCAGGGCGGCCCTGCCGTACCTGCGCGAGTCGCAGCATGCGGCCATCGTCAACACGTGCTCGATCGCCGCGACCGCGGGCCTGCCGAATCGTGCGCTCTACAGCGCCACAAAGGGCGCCGTACTATCGTTGACCCTCGCGATGGCGGCAGACCACGTCAATGACGGCATTCGGGTCAATTGCGTCAACCCGGGTACGGCGGACACCCCGTGGGTGGGCCGGCTGCTCGACGCCGCCTCCGACCCCGCCGCCGAGCGTGCCGCGCTCGAACAGCGCCAGCCCATGGGCCGCCTCGTGAGCGCGCAGGAGATCGCCCACGCCATCGCCTACCTGGCCAGCCCGCTCGCCTCCGCAACCACCGGCACGGCCATCGCCGTCGACGGCGGCATGCAGGGCCTGCGGCTCCGGCCTCGATCGAACTAGCAGGGAGTTCGCCCCATGCAGAGGATCGCTCTGCGCACCCGGCTCAAAGCGGATGCCGTCGAGGAGTACGAGAAGGTCCACGCGGTGATCCCTGAGGATCTGGACGCCGCCCTGCGTGAGGGCGGCGTGCACGTCTGGCGGATCTGGCGCGACGGCCTCGACCTGTTCCATTACGTCGAGGTGGAGGACTACGCCCGGCTGCAGGAGTTCCTCAGGGACAACCCGGCCGACCAGGCGTGGCAGGCAAGGATCAACCTGCTCCTCGACGCCGACTTCGACCCCGCGGCAGGCGGCCTGCACATGGTGTGGGAGCTCCCATGAACGTGACACCGTACGGCTTCGGCTCCGCGCCGATCGGCAACCTCTTCGCGGCCCTGTCCGACGAGGAGGCGCACGCCGCCGTCGACGCCGCGTGGGACGCCGGCATCCGGTACTTCGACACCGCCCCCCATTACGGCCTGGGCCTGTCGGAGCGCCGGCTCGGCGCCGCGCTGCGGGACCGGCCGCGTGAGGAGTACGTCGTCTCCACCAAGGTCGGCCGGCTGCTGGTGCCGAGCTCGGACGGCGGGCGCGACGACCAGGGCTTCGACGTGCCGGCGACGCACAAGCGGGTCTGGGACTTCTCCCGCGACGGCGTGCGGCGCTCCCTGGAGGAGTCGCTGGAGCGGCTCGGCGTCGACTCGGTCGACATCGCCCTCATCCACGACCCCGACACCCACTACAAGGAGGCCCTCTCCGAGGCGTATCCGGCGCTGGCGGAGCTGCGCGCCGAGGGCGTCGTGAAGGCGATCGGCGCTGGGATGAACCAGACCCGGATGCTCACCGACCTCGTCAGGGAAACCGACATCGACGTGGTGCTGCTTGCCGGGCGCTATTCGCTGCTCGACCGGTCGGGCGAGGAGGAGCTGCTGCCGCTGTGCCTGGACCGCGGCGTCTCCGTCTTCGTCGGGGGAGTCTTCAACAGCGGGCTGCTGGCCACCCACGACCCGAGCGGAACCTACGACTACGCGCCGGCTCCGGCGGAGCTGCTCGAGCGGGCCAGGGAGATGGCCCGGGCGTGTGAGCGGCACGGCGTCACGTTGCCGCAGGCCGCGCTCGCCTTCCCCCTCCGGCATCCGGCGGTGACCACGGTCGTCGTGGGCATGCGGTCGGCGACCGAGGTGGAGCAGAACATGTCCCTGACCGGCCGGCCCATCCCCGACGACCTCTGGCCCGAGCTCCTGACCCTCTAGGCGCCCCCTTTGCGCGTGATCATGCAGAAGTTCGCCGGGGCCATGCCTGACCTGGGACGACTCCGTTCGTGATCATGCAGAAGTCCGGCCCCGGCCCGCCCGGCCTGCGAGAACACCGGGCGTGATCATGCACAACCGACATGCGCGACGACAGGAGGGCGTGACGTGATCGACGCACACCACCATCTCTGGGACCCCACTCACCGGGAATATCCCTGGATGTCGGGCGAGGCCCTGGCGCCGATACGCAAGCCGTACGGGCTTGAGGAGCTCAGGCGTGAGACGGCCGCTGCGGGAGTGCGGGGCACGGTGCTCGTGCAGACGGTCTCCGACGTGGTCGAGACCGAGGAGTTCCTGGCCACGGCCGCGGAGTCGGACGGCCTGATCGCCGGGGTCGTCGGCTGGGCCGACCTCACCGGCGACACGGCCGGCCAGGTGGCGGCGCTGCGCGCCTCGACCGGGGGCGACCGGCTCGTCGGCCTGCGCCACCAGGTGCAGGACGAGCCCGATCCCGAGTGGATCGCCCGGCCCGACGTGCTCCGTGGCCTGCGTGCCGTCGAGGAGGCCGGCCTGGTCTACGACGTGCTCGTTCTCGGGTCGCAGCTTCCGGCGGCCCGGCAGGTGATCGCGGACATGCCCGGCCTGCGTTTCGTGCTCGACCACGCCGCCAAGCCGCCCATCGCGTCGGGCGAGTTCGAGCCGTGGGCGAGCGAGATCGCCGAGCTGGCCAAGCTGCCCAACGTCGCGTGCAAGCTGTCCGGGCTGGTCACCGAGGCGTCCTGGACGGAATGGGAGACCCCGCAGTTCGCGCCGTACGCCGCGCACGTCCTGGACGTCTTCGGTCCGGAGCGGGTGATGTTCGGCTCCGACTGGCCGGTGTGCGAGCTCGCCGCCTCCTACGCGCAGGTGGTCGAGCTGGCCCGCGAGCTGACTGCCTCGCTGTCGGAGCGGGAGCGCGCGGCCGTCTTCGGCGGCACCGCTCAGGAGTGGTACGGACTGGCGGTCGCGTACGGCTCGGCAGGCTGAGGGGGGCGCCTGCTCCGGTAGTCGCGGGGCGTGCTGCCCATGACGCGCTTGAACGCGTTGCTGAAGGCGCTCTCGGAGCCGTAACCCCACCGCCCGGCGATGGCGTGGACGGTGCGGTCGGTCTCGCGCAGCTCCCGCCCGGCCGCGTGCATGCGCCAGCGCATGAGGTAGTCGAGCGGCGGTGACCCGACGACGGTCTTGAACTTCTCCGCGAAGCTCGACCGTGACATGCCGACGGAGGCGGCGAGCTCGTCCACCGTCCATTTCCGCGCGGCCTCCTCGTGAATCAGCCGTAGCGCGCCGCCGATCTGCGGGTCGAGCAGCGCGCTCAGCCACCCGCCCGCAGGCCGCCCGTCCGCGGCCGTCGTGGACGCGTAGATGCGCAGGGCCTGCACGAACACCATGTGGATGACGCGCTGGGTCATGAAACCGCTGCCGAGCGCGGGTGCCGCCGTCTCCTGGGCGAGCATCCGCAACGCCATGTGCAGCACGTCCGCCTGATCCGACGCCGCGGGCACGTGCAGCAGCGCCGGCAGGATTTCCAGCAGCAGCCGCGCGCTGCTCTCGTCGAAGGTCAGCGCTCCGCCGAAGAGGACGGTGTCGACGGCCGCGTCACCGTATCGGACGCGCTCGATGCTCTCTGCGGCCATGAACACCGGCACGGCGTCGACGGCCCTGGTCTCGAGGTCGCTGGACATGACGTACGGCCTGCCGCCGGTGACCATCCAGCAGTCCCCCTGCCGCAGAAGTGCGGGCTCGGCGTCCAGCGGCGAGATCCAGCAGGAGCCGCCCAGCACCACGCCGAACTTGGCGTGCCGGTAGCCTCCCGGGAATCTCAGCGCCCACGGGCCTCCCACCTCGAAGCGGGAGGGTAAGGCGCTCTCGACGTCCAGCAGGGACAGGACGTGGGACAGGGCATCCACGGGGGAACTCCGGACGATCGCGGGGGTAATTCGGACTTTCTCGCATAGATTGTCCAGGCCGGTCTCCATAGTCTGCAAGGGAATCCCCACATACATGGAGAAACTGTGAAATATCGTCTTCTGGGGCGTACGGGTGCGCTGGTCTCGGAGATCTGCCTCGGCGCCATGACCTTCGGCGGTGCCGACAACGACGTGTACCGCATGTTGGGCGCTCTGGGGCAGAGCGAGGTCGACCGCATCGTCGGCACGGCGCTGGACGCCGGTGTCAATTTCGTCGACACCGCCGACGTCTACTCTGACGGCGAGTCGGAGACCCTGCTCGGCCAAGCGCTCGCGGGCCGCAGGGACGAGGTCGTGCTCGCGACCAAGCTGGCCGCACGCGTGGGGCCGGGCCCCAACGACCTCGGGCTCTCCCGGCTCCACGTGGCCTCCGCCCTGGACGCCAGCCTGCGCCGCCTGGGCACCGACCACATCGACCTCTACCAAATCCACAACGTCGACCCGCTGACGCCGATCGAGGAGACCCTCGCCGCGCTCGACGTGGCCGTACGGCAGGGCAAGATCCGATACATAGGATGTTCGAACCTCGCGGCGTGGCAGGTGGCCAAGGCGCTGGGCGTGTCGGCGCTGCGTGACCTGGCGGGGTTCGTCTCGGTGCAGGCGTACTACTCGCTCGTCGGGCGTGACCTCGAAGACGAGCTGCTGCCGATGATCGAAGACCACGGGCTCGGCCTCATGGTGTGGGCGCCGCTGGCGGCCGGCTTCCTGTCGGGCAAGTTCACCCGCGAAGGCGCCTCCGACGAGCAGTCGCGGCACGCCCAGCAGGGCTACCCGGACTGGCCCCCGATGGACCGGGCAGGCGCCTACGACATCATCGACGTGCTCGGGGACGTCGCGGCCCGGCACGAGGTCAGCGTCGCGCAGGTGGCGCTCGCATGGGTTCTGTCACGGCCCGCCGTCACCAGCGTGATCACGGGCGTGCGCAAGGTCGAGCAGCTCACGGACAACCTCGCCGCGGTCGATCTGGAGCTCACCGAGGAGGACGTGGCCCGGCTCGACGAGGTGAGCCGGCGACCCGCCCGCTACCCCGCCTGGGTCCAGCAGAGGAGCATCACGGCCAGGCAGGACCTTCTGGCCTGACCCCCGTCCGTACGGCGCGGACACAGGCCCGGGCCGTACTCGCGGGCGGCCGGGCTCACAGGGCCTGGCGCAGCCACTCCTCGACGCCGGCCACGTGGACGGTCGCCCACGCCATCGCGATGTCGGGCTGGTGGGAGGCGATCGCCTCGTAGATGGCGACGTGCTGCTCGCGGGTCTTGCCCAGGGCGCCCTCCTGGGTGAGGCCGCGCCACACCCGCGCCCGCGTGGTCGGCCCCGACAGGCTCTCGATCAGCGAAGAGAGCACGGCGTTGCCGGAGCCGGCGGCGATCCGCTGGTGAAACTCCAGGTCGTTGGCCACCAGCTGCTCGACGCTCGGCTCGGCGGGCAGCGAGTCGAGGATCTTGCGCAGGGCCTCGATGTCGTCGTCTTTCATCTGCGTCGCGGCCATCGCCGTGGCGGCGGGTTCGAGGATCCTTCTGACCTGGAAGAACTGCAGAACCGTGTCGTCGCGGTGGAAGTCGACGACGAACGACAGCGCGTCGAGCAGCAGGGGCGGCTCCAGGCTGGTGACGTACGTCCCGTCGCCCTGGCGCACGTCGAGCACGTTGATCAGCGCGAGCGCGCGTACGGCCTCGCGGAGCGAGTTCCGGGACAGGCCGAGCCGTTCGGCGAGGTCGGCCTCCTTGGGGAGCCGGTCGCCCGGGGCCAGCTCGCCCGAGATGATCATGTCTTTGATGCTGTCGATCGCCGCGTCGGTGACTGCCACGCCATGCTCTCCTTGCAGCCCTGCCGGCGGGAACGGACCCCGCATGCGTGGACCATTAGACATCCGATGTCTAAGAGTGTATGCCGCATGGCACCGCCGTAGATCCCGACCGGGATCTCTACCTTCTGTGAATCCCACGGGTTCGGCGGCCGGCCACAACCTCGCGAATCGACGTCCAGATTCATGGCGTACGTTCGTTGGCCTCGGCATTGAGGCAAGGAGGGATGCCGTGAAGATTGGTTTTGCTGTTCCGCATCTGCACAAGCAGGCACATGACATTGCCAAGACGGCATATTTCGCCCGCGAGGCGGAGAAGGCGGGCGCCGACAGCCTCTGGGTGGGTGACCGCAACTTCGCCGCGGTCAACCCGAAGATCGGTGCCGGCGGTCGGGGAGACACCATTCCGGTCGAGTACAACACCGCGGCCGACCCGTTCGTCGTCCTCGGTGTGGCCGCCGGTGCGACGGAGCGGGTGAAGCTCGGCACGCACGTGCTCATCGCCCCCCTGTACCCGCCGGTGCAGCTGGCCCGCACGTTGACGTCGATCGACCTGATCAGCGGTGGCCGTCTCATCCCCGGTTTCGGGATCGGCTGGTCACCTGAGGAGTACGAAGCCGTCGGGTACGACTTCTCCACCCGCGGCGCTCGGATGAACGAGCTGCTGGACGCCCTCAAGGTCCTCTGGACGCAGGACCCGGCCGAGTTCCACGGCAAGTTGATCGACCTGCCGCTGCAGCACAGCCCGTTGAAGCCCGCGCAGCGGCCTCATCCGCCGATCTACCTGGGCGGGACGGCCGAGGCGGCCCTTCGGCGCATCGGTGAGCGGGCGGACGGCTGGCTGCCCCTGTGCATGGTCCCCTACTTCGTGAACATCGACATGATGACGGAGCAGCGTAGGGCCATCGACCGGTTCGCCCGCGACGCCGGCCGCGACCCGGCCTCGATCGACACGATCATGCGCGTGAACGTCATGCAGGGCGTCTCGGCGCAGCAGACCGCCGATGTCGTCAAGACCGTGGCAGAGGCGACGGGCATCGATCACTTCCTCGTCGACTCCTCGTTCGTCGCTTCCACCGCCGACGAGTCCCTCGAGCTGGTCAACGAGGTGCTGCCGCTCATCCAGCGCGGCTGAGATCGTTTCAGGCGCGTTCGATGACCGTGGCGGTCGCGAGCGCGCCACCTGCGCACATCGTGACGAGGGCGGTCGAGGAGTCCGACCGCTCCAGTTCGTGCAGCGCGGTCGTGATCAGCCGCACGCCCGTCGCCCCCACCGGGTGGCCGAGCGCGATCGCGCCGCCGTTCACGTTGACCCGGTCCATCTCGGGCTGGTGCACCGACGCCCACGACAACACGATCGCCGCGAACGCCTCGTTCACCTCGAACCGGTCGATGTCGCCGATCGTCATTCCGGCCTGTCCGAGGACCTTCGTGGTCGCGTCGACCGGCCCGTCGAGGTGGTAGTAGGGCTCGGAGCCGACCAGCGCCTGCGCGCGGATGCGGGCGCGGGGGCGCAGCCCGTGGCGGGCCGCCGCCTCCTCGCTCATCAGCAGGACCGCCGCCGCGCCGTCGGAAACCTGCGACGACGTGCCCGCCGTGTGCGTGCCCGCCTCACCCAGCACGGGACGGAGGCGGGCGAGGCCCTCGGCCGTCGTCTCGCGCAACCCCTGGTCCCTGTCGACCGTACGGCTCTCGCCGGTCGGGGAGCCGTCGGCGCCGAGCACCGGCGCGACCACGGGCAGCACCTCACGGGCGAACCTGCCGGCTGCCCACGCCTCGGCCGCCAGACGCTGCGAGCGTGCGCCGAACGCGTCCAGCCGCTCGCGGGTGAGGCCGCGGCGTCCGGCGATCCGTTCGGCCGCCGTGAACTGGTCGGGCAGGTCGATCGTCCAGTCGTCCGGCCGTGGGTTGGCGGGAAGCACGTTGCTGCCGAGCGGCTGCCGGCTCATGCTCTCGACGCCGCAGGCGATGCCCACCTCGATGACCCCGGCCTGGATCAGCGCCGCGACCAGGTGCACCGCCTGCTGCGACGAGCCGCACTGCGCGTCGACGGTCGTCACGCCCGCCGCGTACGGCAGGCCCGCGTAGAGCCAGGCGTGCCGGCCCACGTGGCCGCCCTGCTCGCCGGCCTGGGTGACGCAGCCGGAGAACACCTGCTCGACGGCCGACGGGTCGATCCCCGACCGGTCGACCAGCCCCTTCATCGCGGCGCCGAGCAGCGCCTGCGGCTTGAGGCCGGCCAGTACGCCGCCTCTCTTCCCGATCGGCGTGCGTACCGCTTCGACGATCACCGGGGTGCCCACGAGACCTCCGCATGTCGCGACTTCGCTCCAGCGGACTGTAACGCGTTCTACTTAGACCGGGAAGGTGGTGAGCGCCCCCGGGCAGCGGCCCGGCCGTACGCAATCCGGGATGATGGCGAAGTTCAGCCGCAATCGAACCTCTACCGCGCGATACGCGCCACGCATCGGAGGACCGTAACCATGCCCGAGCACTCCGACGGCGGCCCCATCGGCCCGGTCGACGCGTCACTCGTGCCGCGATACGGCGGCGCGCCGACGTTCGCGCGCCTGCCGCGCCTCGACCAGGTCGACCATGCCGACGTCGCCCTGCTGGGCGTGCCGTTCGACAGCGGGGTCAGCTACCGCCCGGGCGCGCGGTTCGGGCCGGGGCACATCCGGCAGTCGTCGCGGCTGCTGCGCCCGTTCGACCCGGCGTTACGGGCCGAGCCGTTCGCCGAGCAGCAGGTCGTGGACGCGGGCGATGTGGTCTGCAACCCCTTCGACATCAAGGCGGCGATCGATTCGGTGCACGATGCGGCGCGCGACCTGCTGGCCCGCGGCACGAGGGTCGTGGCGCTCGGCGGCGACCACACGATCGCGCTCGGCATGCTGCGTGCGATGGCCGGGCACCACGGGCCTGTGGCCGTCCTGCATTTCGACGCGCATCTGGACACGTGGGAGACCTACTTCGGCGAGCCGTACACGCACGGCACGCCGTTCCGTCGCGCGGCTGAGGAAGGGCTGCTCGACGAGCGCCGCTGCGCCCACGTGGGCATTCGTGGCCCGCTGTACAGCGCGCTCGACCTCGAGAAGGACGAGCAACTCGGCTTCCGGGTGTTCTCGGCCGACGACGTCGAAGCGCACGGCGCGGCGAACGTGGCCCGCGGTGTGCGTGAGCGGCTCGGCGGCGGCCCGGTCTACATCTCGATCGACATCGACGTGCTCGACCCCGCGCACGCGCCGGGGACCGGTACCCCGGAGATCGGCGGTCTGAGCTCCCGCGAGCTGCAGGTCATTTTGCGCGCGCTGGCAGGCCTGCGCATCGTCGGCGCCGACGTGGTCGAGGTGTCGCCGGCCTACGACCACGCCGAGATCTCCGGCATCGCGGCGGCCAACGTCGCCTACACGCTGCTGTCCCTGCTGGCGGTCGGCTCGCGGCCGGCCGGTTGAGCGACTTTCCGGGGGGACCCCGGCCTCAGCCGGTCAGGGCGCGGTGATCGCGTCCATGGAGTAATTCCTCGCCGGACGCTTCGTCGCGCTCAGAAGTCGGCGAAGAGCCGGTCGGCGGCGATCTCGATCCTGCGCTGCACCTGGTCGTAGGTCCTGCGGCCACGCAACATCTCGAGCAGTTCCTGCACCCAGACCCCCGACAACGAGCCGGCCAGCGCGTACTGCTCCTCGGTGGCGCTCTCCAGGGTGAGGCCTTCTCCGGCGACGCGCAGGAGCAGCCCGGCCATGCGGTCGCCGAACGGCGTGTCCACCTCGGCCATGATGAGCGACCGGATCAGGGCGTCGGCGAGCTCGGGCTCGCGCATCAGCCCGCGGGTGGCGCGCATCAGGATGTCGACGGCCCGGCCCGCCGCCGTGGGCGCGTTGGGCGGGCGGCGCCCGATGCTCCCCTCCAGCGTGTCGATCTCCTCGCTCACCACGGCGACGACGAGATCCATCTTGGACGGGAAGTAGCGGTAGAGCGTGCCGAGGGCGACGCCCGCGCGCTCGGCGACCGTGCGCATCTGCATGGCCTCGACGCCGCCTCGTGAGGCGAGCGCGGCCGCCGCCTGGACGATTCGCTTGCGTCGTTGGTGCTGGTTCCGCGTCCGCACCCCGGGCGCGGGAGAGATCGGATGGCTGTCCACGCCGGATGCCCCTTCTGACTGCGGCGCCGGGGCATCCGCGCCAACATGCGAAATGCGCATAGGAACACGTTATCTGAATCCCTGCCCACCCCTATGGTTACTCCACGGTCACAAGTGATCCCCGCATCCATGCGTTTCGTGCTCCGCGCGCACGTCACGGCCGGTCGAAGCGGCTCGCTATGGACACAGATTAGAATCTGTTCTAGTTTGCGGTTCTGCCGGTGTTTCCAGATCTCGCCACCACCTCCTGGAGAACTAGTGGACTTCAATCTGGACGAGACCCAGGCGGAGCTGCGCACGCTGGCATCCGGCGTGCTCGGCCGCGAAGCCGCCCCCGCGCGGATCGAGGCGCATGAAAAAAGCGGCCGGCCGTACGACGCGGGCGCCTGGAAGGCGCTGGCGCAGGCCGGGCTGCTGGGCGCGTGCCTGCCTGAGGAGGCCGGTGGAGCAGGGCTCGGTGCGGCCGAGATGGCGGTCATCCTGCGCGAGGCCGGAGCGCACGTCGCCCCCGTCCCTGTGCTGCCGAGCCTGGTCACCGCGCTGGTCGTCGCGCGGTACGGCACCGCCGCCCAGCGGGAGGCGCTCACGCCCCTGGCCGATGGGGAGGCGGTGCTCACGTTCGGCCCGCGTGAGCCGGGCGCCGGCCTTTCCGAACCGCCGACGGCCGTCGCGAGCGGCGGCAGGATCACCGGCCGCATGAGCCTGGTCGCCTACGCGGCTCAGGCGGCGAAGATCCTCGTCCCGGCCCAGGTCGAAGGAGCCGGCGTGGGCCTCTTCCTCGTCGAACCGGAGGCTGTGGCCGTACAGGACATGCCGCTCTCGACCGGAGAGCCCGGCGCGGTGATCACCCTGGACGGCTCGCCGGGGGAGGCGGTGGGGGAGCCCGACGGCACGGCGTGGGAGGCGCTGCGGCTCCACACACTCGCGGGCGTCACCGCCACCGCATCGGGTGTGCTGGCGGGCGCGCTCAACCTGACCACCGAATACATCAGGACGCGACGGCAGTTCGACCGGGTGCTGGCCGAGTTCCAGGCGGTGACCATGCAGATCGCCGACGTCTACATCGCGGGCAGGGCGCTGGACGTCGCCATGTGGTCGGGCGCCTGGCGGCTCGCCGAAGGGCTGCCCGCCGAAGAAGACCTGGCGATCGCGGCCTACCACGCCGCCGGTCCCGCGCTGGAGGCGCTCTACACCTGCCAGCACCTGCACGGCGGCATCGGCCTCGACGTGACCTATCCGCTGCACCGGTATTTCGCCTGGGGCAAGAACGCCGCCCACCTGCTCGGCGGCGAGCAGGCCCAGCTCGACCTGATCGGAGCGCTGGTCTGATGTACATCGACTTGACCCCCGAGCAGCGCAGGCTCCGCGACGAGCTGCGGGAGTACTTCGCGGCATGCCTCACCGCCGAGGACCGTACGAAGATCGCGCGGGATCCGTTCGGCGAGGCGTACATGGAGCACTGCCGAAGGCTCGGCAGGGACGGCAAGCTCGGTCTCGGCTGGCCGAAGGAGTACGGCGGAGGCGGATACGGCCCGCTCGAGCAGCAGATCTTCGCCAACGAGATCGCCCGGGCCGAGGTGCCGTACCCCATCATCACGCTCCAGACCGTGGGGCCCACCCTCATGCAGTACGGCACGGCCGAGCAGAAGGAGTTCTTCCTGCCGCGGATCCTCGCCGGCGACTGCCACTTCGCGATCGGCTACAGCGAACCCGGCGCCGGGACCGACCTCGCCTCGCTGCGGACGAGCGCGGTGCGGGACGGCGACGACTACGTCGTGAACGGGCAGAAGATCTTCACGTCGGGGGCGCACCACGCCCAGTACATCTGGCTGGCGGCACGCACCGACCCCGACGCCAAGAAGCACCGGGGCATCACGATGATGATCGTGGACTGCGCCGACCCCGGCTTCTCCTGGACGCCGATCGTCACCATGGACGGACGGCACCACACGAACTCGACGTACTACTCCGACGTGCGCGTCCCGGCGACCATGGTCGTGGGCGAGGTGAACAAGGGCTGGGACCTGATCGTCAACCAGCTCAACCACGAGCGGGTGACCCTGGGACCTGCGGGCAACATCGCGCACACCTACCTGAGGTTCGCCGCCTGGGCGAAGGGCAAGTCGGGCCGCGACGGCAAACCGCTGTTCGCCAACCCCGAGGTGCGGCGGGCCATCGCCAGGGTCTACGCATACTTCCGGACGAACGAACTGCTCAACTGGCAGGTCGCCGCGAACATGGACCTCGGCTGGCTGGGGGCGCCCGACGCCTCCGCCACCAAGATCTACGGCTCTGAGCGCATGCAGGACGTCGGCCGGATCGTGGGCGAGACGCTGGCGAGATTCGGCGACCCGGGCGACGAGGAGACCCGGGAGCTGATCGACCGCCTGGACCGCGGCGTCAAGGGCGCCATCGTGCTCACCTTCGGCGGAGGGGTCAACGAGGTCCAGCGCGAGCTCATCGCCATGCTCGGCCTCCAGCTCCCCAAACCGCCGCGCTGAGGCAGCTGTCTGGGATGACCCGGTTGGGAGACGGCGTTTGAGATGGAGGGTCGATGACCGACGAGCGGGACCACCTCATGGCGGTCGCGGGCAAGGCGATCGCGGCGGGCGAAGGCCCACGGATCGCCGCGCCTCTCCCGGTGAACGCCGCCACGATCAGCCACTGGACCGAGGCGATGGGAGAGCGCAACCCGCTGTACGCCGGTCCGGACGCCGTCGCGCCCCCCGCGATGATCCAGGTGTGGTCGATGGAGGGGCTGAACCGCGACCCCGACCGCCGGGTGCGGCTCCCGGTGGACGACGTCTTCGAGGCCCTCGACGAGGCCGGGTTCACCGGAGTGGTCGCCACCAATTGCGAGCACACCTATCACCGCTACCTCGACCTGGGGGAGGAGCTGACATCCGGCACCCGGCTGACGGACATCGCCGGGCCCAAGCGCACCGCCCTCGGCGACGGCTATTTCGTCACGTGGAACGTCACCTGGTACGCGGGCGACGAGCCCGTGGCGGAGATGATGTTCCGCCTGCTGAAGTTCCGCCCGAAGACCTCCGCCACCGCCGCGGACGAGTCTCGGAACGTGGGTGCTGAGGCGGCGCGAGAGCCGTACCCTCTGCGGCCCGCCGTGAACAGGGACACCGCCTTCTTCTGGGACGGCGTGCGCGAAGGCGAGCTGCGAATCCAGAAATGCGGTGACTGCGGGATCTTGAGACACCCTCCCGGGCCGGTCTGCCCCACCTGCCGGTCGACCCGGCGGACGCATGCCGTGGCGAGCGGTTCGGGCACGGTCTACAGCTATGTGGTGCACCACAATCCGCCGGTGCCCGGGCTGCGCACCCCCTTCGTGGTCGCGGTGGTGGAGGTGCCGGAAGGAGTGCGGCTGGTGGGAAATATCGTGCGATGCGCCACTGAGGACGTCTATGTCGGCATGCCGGTTCGGGTGACATATCAGCAGATGGATGACGAGCTCACGCTGCCGATGTGGATTCCGGTGGAGGCGTGATGAGGGTCGTCGCCGGGGCCGAGCTGCCACCTCTCGCGATCGAGCTCACGCCCACCGTCGTCATCTCGACCGCGATCGCGACCAGGGATTTCACGCCGGTCCACCACGATCCCGCGATCGCCCGTGCGCAGGGTTCGGCGGACATCTTCTTGAACATCCTGACGACGATGGGTCTGGTCGAGAGGTACGTGAGCGACTGGGCCGGCCCGTCGGCGCGGTTTCGCGGCCTGAAGGTGAAGCTGGGCGTCCCTGCCTATGCGGGGGACACCCTGACCTTCTCGGGCACGGTGGCCTCGGTCACGGAGTCGGAGACCCTCATCGAGGTGATCGGCCGCGTGAGTCTCGGCCCCCATGTGACCGCCCAGGCCACCCTCACCCCCGTGGCCTTGGGATGATCATGCAGCAGCCTTGGGGAACAACCCTTGAGATGATCATGCACCAAGCCTTGGGCAGTAACCCTTGGGGTGATCATGCGCCAAGCCTTGGGGTGATCATGCAGAAGTTCGGGCGCCGACCCCTCAACCAGCGCAAACCCTGGGCGTGATCATGCAGAAGTTCGGAGACTTGGCCGTGACCTGCGGCGACTCCACTCGTGATCATGCAGAAGTTCGGGATCAACTTCGCTGACCTGCACCGGCAATGTTCGTGATCATGCAGAAGGAGGGCTCCCATGGGCTCCCTGTCCCGTCGTACGGCTGTCGCGGGCATCGGCGCGACCGAATTCTCGAAGAACTCCGGCCGCTCGGAACTCCAGCTGGCCGCTGAGGCGGTCTTCGCGGCGCTTGACGACGCCGGGCTCTCGCCGTCCGACGTGAGCGGACTGGTCACCTTCACGCAAGACGCCAATCAGGAGATCGCGGTCGCCCGTGAGGTCGGCATGGGCGACTTGTCGTACTTCTCCAGGGTCGATTACGGCGGGGGCGCCGCATGCGGCACGGTCCTCCAGGCGGCCATGGCGGTGGCGAGCGGCATCGCCGACGTGGTCGTCTGCTATCGCGCGTTCAATGAACGATCGGGCCGGCGCTTCGGGCAACCCGATGCCCGGGTCGGGGGTGAACCGTCGTCTCAGGGGCTCGAAATGAGCTGGCATGTGCCGTATGGGCTGATGACTCCCGCCGCGTGGGTTGCCATGTTCGCGCGTCGCTATATGTACAAATATGGCGCTACATCGGAAGATTTCGGGCGAGTGGCTGTGGCGATGCGGCGGCATGCCTCGACGAATCCCGCGGCCTGGTTCCACCAAAGGCCGATCACACTGCAGGAGCATCAGGCCTCGAAGTGGATTGCGGAACCGCTGCATCTGCTCGACTGCTGCCAGGAGAGCGACGGCGCGGTCGCCCTTGTCGTGACGAGTGTCGAGCGCGCGAGGGATCTCCGGCATTCGCCCGCGGTGATCGCGGCCGCGGCCCAGGGTTCGGGCGCCGGGCAGATGATGATGACCAGTTATTACCGCGACGAAATGGCTGGACTTCCTGAAATGGGAGTGGTCGCACGACAATTGTGGGAAAAATCCGGGCTCGCTCCGTCTGATATTCAGACCGCCATCATTTATGACCATTTCACGCCATTTGTTCTGAGTCAGCTTGAGGAGCTCGGATTCTGTGGTCGCGGAGAGGCGAAGGACTTCATCCGGGACGGCGGTATCGAGATCGACGGCCGTCTGCCGGTCAACCCGAACGGCGGTCAGCTCGGCGAGGCGTACATCCACGGCATGAACGGCATCGCGGAAGCCGTACGGCAGATCCGGGGAAGCTCCGTGAACCAGGTTCAAGGGGTACGGAACGTCGTGGTCACCGCTGGTACGGGTGTCCCCACGAGCGGCCTCATCTTGTCGGAGGCGTGAGCGACCCGACAGTGCATGATCACGGATCGAATCGCCGCAGGTGGAGGCCGTTGATCGCGAAATTCTGCATGATCACGAAACGAGTCTGGCCAGGTCGGCGGACAAGTTCCCGAACTTCTGCATGATCACGGGGAAGGGGGTCAGTGGCCGACGATTCCGGGGAGGGAGAAGAAGACGATCAAAGCGATGGCCACGCAGACCAGGAACCCCACGAGTTCCCACAGCCAGTCGTAGTGACGATCGCCCTTGTTCTTGCGCTTGGCCGGCTTGGCCTTCTTCTCGCGCGGCTTCTGGGGAGCCTCCCGCTCGGCGGTTTCCACCGTTTCGACCGGCACGAGCTGCGCCGGGGCGTCCGCCGCTGCCTCGACCGTCTTCGACGCGCTGGGCGCGTCGGCCGTCACCACATTGGACGCGGCGGCCCGGTCGTCCGCCTCCGGCGGGCGGAAGGCGTCGAAGGTCTCCGCCGATTCGGCGGGCGCGCTCTCAACCGCAGGCTGGGCCGCCGCACGCTTCCTCCGCGGACGGCCCTCGCCGATCGCGTTGAGGATCGACCCCCGCAGCTTGGGCATCGGCTCGGTGGTGGCCTCGTGCTTGGCCCGGCGCCTCGGCGGCTCGGTCGAGGAGATCGGTTGGGTCTGCACGAGGGATGTGTCGGTGGCCTGGTCCGGGTTGCTCAGCGGCAGAGGCCACGTGGGCGTGGTGGGCCATAACTTCTTGGTCGGCAGGTTGATCGAGCCGTCGGCGGCGCGTGGCTCTTCGAGCAGGAGCGCCGACAACACGCGGGCGCGAATCGCGGCGGCCGGTCGGTGCCAGGGCAGCCGGGCGAGGATGTCGGAGGCGGAGGCCACCGCGATCGCGTCGTACACCTCGGCCACGTCGGCGGCGACGAACGGCGCCGACCGGGCGGCGGCGGTCGCGGTCTCGAGTGTCTGGGCGAAACGCCGCAGCGCTCCGTCCGTGAGCTCGCCCGCGGTGTCGGGGGCGATGTCGAGCACGACGGACAACTCCGGTGTGCTCAGACCGCAGACGGCCGACAGCAGGAGCACCTCGCGCTGGTGCGGGCGGATGTCGCGGAAGACCCGCTCGATGAGCGCGGTCGCCGGATCGGCGACGGAGTCGACGGAGGGAAGGGCGTAGCTCACGTCGCGGCGGTAGATCTCGCGGCGGGCCAGCGCGTACAGGAGGGCCCGTGGCGGCGGCTCGCTCGTCGGGACGCCGGTGAACACGGCGACCACGGCGTCGCCCGCGGAGGCGGTCTCGCCGAGCTGGTCGTGGCAGTAGGCGAACAGCCCGACGGCGTGACGCTCGTAGAGCTCGGCGATCAGCTCGCTGCGCGAACGCTGACCGGTGAGCGGGGAGGTCACGACCGGCTCTCCTCTGGGTGCTTAGGTGAGGGGCTGAAGGGATTGGTGAGAACAATCATGCCAACACAACGCCGCTCAGCGCACTATTAGATGCCCTATTGATAGAAATTCGGCTGACGAAATTCCGCTAATTGATCATCTTGGTGAATCACCGGCGGACACGACAGATCGGACGAGGTGCCCGTAGGCTGACGGGCGCGTCACATGACCGGGCGGCATATGGCGGCTGCGACGATGGGAGCGACGGAGGGGCTCGCGGAAGCGGGCCGGAGGAACACCGCCGGAGTCCGGGCTGTTGTCTCGATCGTTCAACCGGCGAAGGGCGAGGTCCCGCGTGATCACATTCGAAGACGTCACCAAGCGCTACCCCGACGGGACCGTGGCGGTGGATCATCTCAGCCTCCAGGCGCCGACCGGGGCGATCACCGTCTTGGTGGGGCCGTCGGGGTGTGGCAAGACGACGTCGCTGCGGATGATCAACCGCATGATCGACGCGACCTCCGGACGCATCCTGCTCGACGACCAGGACGTGCGCGCGATCGACCCTCCCACGTTGCGCAGGGGCATCGGGTACGTCATTCAGCAGGCGGGGCTCTTCCCTCACCGCAAGATCGTCGACAACGTCGCGACCGTGCCGTACCTGCTGGGATGGGACAAGAAGAAGGCCCGCGCACGCGCCATGGAGCTGCTGGAGCTGGTCGGTCTCGACGCGAAGCTGGCGAACCGCTACCCGTTCCAGCTGTCCGGGGGGCAGCAGCAGCGGGTCGGCGTGGCCCGCGCCCTCGCCGCCGACCCGCCGGTGCTGCTCATGGACGAGCCGTTCAGCGCGGTGGACCCCATCGTGCGGGCCAGCCTCCAGGACGAACTGCTCGCCCTCCAGTCCGAGCTGAACAAGACGATCGTCTTCGTCACCCACGACATTGACGAGGCGATCAAGCTGGGCGACGTGGTGGCCGTCCTGCGCGTCGGCGGGCACCTCGCCCAGATGGCCGCTCCGGCGACGCTGCTGAGCGAGCCGGCCGACGACTTCGTCCGCGAGTTCCTCGGCCGCGACCGCGGCATCCGGCGGTTGTCCTTCGTCCCGGCCAAGGGCGTACGGCTCGGCCCCCTGCCCGACGACCTCGTGGTGGACGCCGACGGCCGGCCGCTCGGCTGGCGTTCCGACGGCGGGCTCCTGCCGTACGGAACCTTCAACCCGGAGCGCGACTCGCTGCGCGCGGCGCTGGACGCCGCGCTGCTGTCGCCGAACGGCGCGGCGATCGCGGCCGACGGCGACGGGCGCGCGGTCGGCGTGGTGACGCGCGACGCGCTGGACGACGTGCTCATCCGCTATGCGGAGAAGTCGCTCGAACACGAGCCGGAGCCGGGCGAGCGCGTCGCGGCCGACGACCACGGGCGGGCGGAGCCGTGAACGACGAGCCGCTGATTCGCTGGGACTGGATCGCCAGGAACTGGGACAACGGGGGCCCTTCCGCGATCAAGACTCTGCTGGAGAGTCACGTCGCGATGGCGTTGCTGCCGGTGGTGTTCGGACTGCTCGTGGCGCTGCCGCTCGGGGTCGCGTGCGCGCGATGGCGGTGGCTCTATCAGCCCACGGCAGGGCTGATGAACGTCATCTACTCCTTGCCGTCGCTCGTGTTGTTCTCCATATTCCTGTCGGTCACCGGGCTCACCCAGACGACGGTGATCATTCCGCTCACGTTCTTCACGCTTGCCGTGCTCATCCCCGCCGTGGTCGACGGGCTGGGCGCGGTACCCGACCACGTGCGGCAGTCGGCTGTGGCGATGGGCTTCCGGCCGCTGCGCCGGCTCCTGCAGGTCGAGTTGCCGGTCGCGGTGCCGGTGGTTCTCGGCGGGCTGCGGGTCGCGACGGTCTCCAGCATCAGCCTGGTCAGCGTGGGCGCGCTGATCGGGCAGGGCGGCCTCGGCAACCTCTTCATCGACGGCTGGCAGCGGCAGTTCTACACCCCCATCGTGGTGGGGATCGTGCTCATCGCGGCGCTCGCCGTCCTGTCCGACGGCCTGCTCGTGTTCGCGCAGTGGCTGCTCACCCCGTGGTCGCGGGCGAGGAGGGGAACGGCGTGAACTGGCTGATCGACTTCTTCGGGAACGCGGACAACTGGTCGGGGCCCGACGGAATCCCGGTGCGCATCCTGGAGCACCTCGAGTTCTCCGCCGCGGCGTTCCTCATCGCCGCCGTGATCGCTGTCCCGCTGGGACTTCTGATCGGCCACACCGGTCGCGGCGCGTTTCTCGTCGTGGTCTCCGCCAACACAGCCCGCGCGCTCCCCACGCTCGGCCTGCTCGTGCTGGTCGTGCTGCTCATCGGGGTCGGGACCGTACTGCCGGTGCTGATCCCTCTGATCGTGCTGGCCATCCCGCCGATCCTCGTCAACACGTACGAAGGGGTGCGCGGCATCGACGCCGACCTGCGTGACGCGGCGTACGGCATGGGCCTGCGCGGGCACCAGGTGCTGTTCCAGGTGCTCACCCCGAGCGCGCTTCCGCTGATCCTTCTCGGGTTGCGGCTTTCCGCCATCCAGGTGGTGTCGACCGCCACAGTGGCGGCCTTCGTCGGCTTGGGCGGTCTCGGCCGGTTTATCATCGACGGGCTCGCGACCAAGGCATATTCCGACGTCATCGGGGGAGCGGTGCTCATCGCGCTCCTCGCGCTGGCCGTTCAGTTGGGATTCACGCTGCTCAACCGGGCAGTCGTCTCCCCTGGGGTTCGGCAAGTCCGGTAATCTCCCTTTTACCTCCCGATTTTGAAGGGATTTTTGATGAAACGCATTCTCACCTCCGCGGTGGTCGCCCTGACCGCGGCGTTCACCCTATCCGCGTGCGGAGGCTCCGACCCTCTGTCGACCGCCGCACCCGCCGAGACCCCGGCGACCTCGGTCGGCGCGTCGCCCAAGGTCGTCGTCGGCTCGTTCAACTTCCCCGAGAGCATCCTGCTCGGCTCGATCTACGCACAGGCTCTGCAGGCCAAGGGCATCACCGTCGAGGAGAAGCCCAACATCGGCACGCGCGAGGTCGTCTACGACCAGATCAAGAGCGGCGGCCTGACGGTCGTGCCCGAGTACATCGGCTCGCTGCTGGCGTTCGTGGACAAGACGAGCACGGTCAAGACCAAGGACGACATCGTCTCCGCGCTGGGCAGCAAGCTGCCGTCCGAGTTGCAGGTCCTCACGCCGTCCGAGGCCCAGGACAACAACTCCTTGACGGTCACCAAGGAGACGGCGACCAAGGACAAGCTCACCACGGTCGAGGACCTGGCCAAGGTGTCCAAGAACTACGTCGTGGGCGGGCCGCCGGAGTTCAAGGAACGCCAGGAGCAGAACTTCAAGGACGTCTACGGCATGGAGTTCAAGGAGTGGAAGCCGACCGGCGACACCACCGCTGACGCGATCAAGAGCGGCACGATCCAGGTCGGAAACGTGTTCACCACCGACCCCAAGATCGTGCTGAACGACCTGGTCTCGCTGCAGGACACCAAGAACGCATTCGGCTCCGACAACGTGACGCCCCTCGTGTACAAGGCCGGAGTGAACGACACGGTCACGTCGACGCTCAACGAGGTCTCGGCCAAGCTCACCACGGAGACCTTGCTGTCTTTGATGAAGCGGATCTCGGTCGACAAGGACGACCCGCCCGTGGTCGCCAAGGACTGGCTGACCCAGAACGGCCTCCTCTAACCCCAACCTCGGGTTGATGGCCCCCAACCATGAGAACGGTTGGGGTGCCCAACCTGGGGGTGCTCCCCCCAACCTGGGGGTGCTCCCCCCAACCTGGGGGTGCTCCCCCCAACCTGGGGGTGCTCCCCCCAACCTTGGGGT
>NZ_BOOR01000029.1 GCF_016863335.1 Planotetraspora thailandica | reverse complement strand
AACCTGGGGGTGCTCCCCCCAACCTGGGGGTGCTCCCCCCAACCTGGGGGTGCTCCCCCCAACCTTGGGGTGCTCCCCCCAACCTTGGGGTGATGGCCCCGACCTTGGGGTGATCATGCAGAAGTTCGCCGGAGTATGCCTCTACCAGGCGCTATTCCGTTCGTGATCATGCAGAAGTTCGGGATCATGCGGCCTGACCAGCGGGAACAGCTTTCGTGATCATGCACTTGTTTCGAGCACCGCATGATCACGATCGGCGAAATCGCAGGTGGCGCCGCGTGCCGTCGAACTTCTGCATGATCACCCCCAACGGGCATGATCACCCCCAGGAGCATGATCGGCCCTGAGGGGAGGGGGAGAATCGGGAGCATGTTCACTGAGGCCATGGGGCAGGTGCCTGCCGGCGTGGGAGTCGTCACGGTCAAGGACGGGCGTGACGACCTCGGCACGACCGTGGCCACGCTCCTGTCGGTGTCCCTCGACCCTCCGCTCGTGCTGGTCAGCCTCGACTCCACCAGCTACTTGACCGAGGTTCTGCTACGCCAGGACCGCTGGGCGGCCAGCCTGCTCGCGGACGGCCAGCAGGCCATCGCGTCGAGGTTCGCCACCCCGGGGCGCCCCAGCGCCCGGCTTCTCCTCGCGAGCACGCCTCACCACCGTGGCGAGCACAGTGAGGCGTTCGTGATTGAGGGCGGCGTCACCGCTCTCGAGGTCGAGACCACGCGGGTCGTTCCGGCAGGGGACCACACCCTTTTCATCGGTCAGGTGCTCGCCGTCGCCTATGTCGACGCCGGAAAGGCCCCCCTCGTACGGCTTCGCGGCCGCTATCGCCCAGTGCCCGGGGCGCAGAGCGCCCCCGAGTGGCCCGCCCCCGGCACGAACGTCGATCAGCCCTGACGGTCAGGGCCCACGAAGATGATGACTTGGCCGTCGCTTCCGGCCAGCGCGTCGTAGACGTACCAGTCGCGCTCGACCTTGTCGGCGGGGATGCCGTTCGGATACGGCTGGTCAGAGCCGTCGTGCTCGTACCTGTACTCGATTCTGGTGATGTGCCGTCTGCCCGCCTCGGCCAGGACATCGGAAACGGTGCGTCCCCTCACGTCGCTCAGCCCGACCCCCTCGCCTGGCACGTCCCCGTCCGCGGTGTTGTAGTGCTCGCCCGGCAGCGCCGTTCGGCCGAAGACGACACTGAGATGGCCCTTGAAGGAAAATGGGATCTTGATGCCGACGCCGCAGGTCAGCGGCCCGCATGCGCCCTTTGCCGTGATCATTTGCACGTCACTGCCGGCTTCGTCGCCCCCTAGCGCGAGCACCGAGCCCGCCCTCTGCCGCGAGGAGGGCTCCAGCGTGAGGTCGATGTCGAGCCCCCGCTCGGCGAACTCCCGCCGGTAGCGGGCAGGATCGGCGACCGGATCCTTCACCTTCACGACCAGATAGTCGTCCTGCCGGGTGAACGACAACGCCGCGGCCTGGGCGTTAATCGGCCCGATCACGACCGGGCCGATCTTCTGCCCCGGGCCGGCCACCAATGTGACGACGATCGCCGCGGCCGCCATCGTGCCCACCGCCGCGACCCCGAGCAGCAGCCGTCCCGGGCGTCTGAGCTTCGTGCCGGAACGGGGCGCAGCCGTCCGCGCACTTTCGCCGGCAGAGGTCGTCATGATCTGTACGGCCAGCTCCGCCCTGGTCTGCGGCTTCACCATGGCGCCGGCCACCTCATCGGTGACGGGCGCGATCTCCTTGATCAACGCGTCGGGGTTCATGCGTTGTCTCCTTTCACCACTGCCACCCGGGGTGCGGGCATTTCGAAGGCGCCGCCGTGGCGTTCCATCTCGCGGGCCAGGCGCCGGCGTGCCCGGTGCAGCCGGATGCGTACGGCGTTGCGTGAGCAACCGAGGACGACGGCGATCTGTCCGGGATCGAGGCCCTCCCATGCGGTCAGCGTCAGCAGCTCGCGGTCGTCTTCGGACACCCTGTTCAGCGCCTCCGTGACCGGGTGCGGCTCAGCCGGAGCCACGTCCTGCAGCGCCTCGGCGAGATCGGCTCGCAGGCGGTCACCGAGCGCGAGGCGCCGGCGTTCGCCTCTGTGGTGATTGGCGAGCACGCGCCGGGCGACGCCGTACAGCCATGGCCTGGTCTGCTCGCCGGGCGGCACGTCGTCCAGCCGCCGCCAGACCGTCAGGAACGTCTCGGCGAGCACGTCGGCGGCATCGTGGGAGTTGGCCGTACGGCGCAGTGCATATCCGAGCACGGGGTCGTGGCCCGCCGCGTAGATCTCCTCGAAACGGCGCCGTCTCTCGGCAAGAGGATCGTCGGGGGGCCTGATATCGGGGGGAGGCAATCTCACTCCTTCGTGCGTACGCCGGGGTTACGGCGTCTCGCGGTGAAGCTGACACCTCGCACATGTCCGCCACGCGGCCGAGCATTTCGGGCGGCATTTCGGGCCTTCAGCGCGTCATGGGCCTCCCCGCGCCCGAGCCGATGAACGCATGGCAGCCCAGGTGTCATCTGAGGCGTGAGTCACCAGACGTCGCCGTCGCGCCAATCACAGGTGAGGTCGCCCTCCGGGTCCAGCGTGGCGGTGACGGGCAGCACGTAGATGCCGTCGTCTTCCTCCTCGGTCCGTGTGACGCCGCCGGGGGTGAGCGCCCACGACGGCCCCCGCCACGGCTCCCAGCCTCGTGCGGCGTAGAAGGTGAGCGCCTCCTCGCTGGAGCTCAGCGCACCGAGGTCGTAGCCGCCGCGGATCAGGCGTTCCATCTCGGCCATCACGGCCGCGCCGTACCCGCGTCGCCGCATGCCGGAGAGCACGCCGACCGCTTCGACGTACCCGGTGCGAAGCGCGCGCCCGCCGTGCAGCATGCGCCGCTGGACGAGCGAGCCGTGGGCGACGAGCTCGGCGCCCTCCCAGACGAGCGCGTGCATCCCGCCCAGGGCGTGCTCCCAGTCGTGGTCGCTCAGGTCCTCGCCGAAGGCGTCGCCGAGCAGGCTTCGCACGGCTCGGAGCGTGGCCGGGTCGAGATCGGCCGTATGCGCGGTTCGGATCTCCATACGGTCATCATCGCCGCCGGGCGACGGGATCGGCTATCGGATCGTCCACCAGCCGGGGAGCATCAGCGGACCGCGGGCGGGCAGACCCAGCTCGCCGGCGAGCCGAGCCATGGGCCCCCACGCCTCAAGACGCACCCGGGCGAGCGCGGCCGACTTGTCCTCACTCGACTCCGGTGGGCGCAGCCGTTCAAGCGGGTGCATGCGCGGATATGTCCGTACCACCGCACTGCGAGACAGGCCTGCGCGCTCACGGGCGATCGTAAGCGCGTCCTCCACGCCGCCGAGCTCGTCGACGAGACCGGACTCCCGCGCGTCCGCGCCCGTCCAGACGCGGCCTCTGGCCAGCTCGTGGGCGCGTTCCC
Organism: Planotetraspora thailandica; assembly: GCF_016863335.1. Lineage (GTDB taxonomy): Bacteria > Actinomycetota > Actinomycetes > Streptosporangiales > Streptosporangiaceae > Planotetraspora > Planotetraspora thailandica. The sequence goes on along the minus strand of NZ_BOOR01000029.1, from coordinate 120,122 downwards.
TTGTCATGTTCCGCCCTCGGGCGACCTTCCCGACGAAGTCGTCGTAGATACGGTCGAGCCAGGTGTTGACCCGCTCCCACTGCTCGTCGGAGAACTCGCGCGTGGGGGAGAACATGCTGGCGTTCGCCCCTTCGGAGACCGCTTCGGTCACCACGCCGAGCCTGCCCAGCAGCTCGCCGACGACCGGTTTGCCGCCGAACACGCCGATCGACCCGGTCAGCGTGCCCGGCTGGGCGACGATCACGTCCGCGCCCATCGACACGAAATATCCGCCGGAGGCGGCGACATCGCCCATCGACACGATCACCGGCTTGCCGGCTTCGCGGGCGAGCACCACCTCGCGCCAGATCGCGTCGGAGGCGACGTACGAACCGCCGGGGCTGTCCACGCGGAAGACGATCGCCTTGACCTTGTTGTCCCACCGTGCCGACCGCAGGGCCGCGCACATCGTGTCCGACCCCATGGCGCCCCCGCCGCCGAGAGGAGAACGGCCGCTGCGTCCGAGGCGGATCGCGCCGCTGCCGTGCACGAGCGCGACCACGTCTTCGCCGGGGTGGGGAAGCCTCTTGGCCAACGAGGCGGCCTTGGCATAACGCGACACGTAGAGCAGGTGGGCGTCGCTCCCGAGCGCCTCGGCGTAGACCTCGTCGCGATATTTGAGCGCGTCCACGAGCCCCGCCTCGACGGCCTCCTGCCCGAGGAAGGGCCCCCGGTCGATCAGCTCGCGTACGTGTGCCGGCTCGAGCGAACGCGCCGCGGCGATGCCGGCCGTGATCTGCTCGGTCACCGACTCGGCGATCCTGGCCGCCGACTCACGGTGAGCCTCGGTCATGCGGTTCTGGGTGAACATGTTGGCTGCGGTCTTGTACTCGTGCCGCTGCCCGAGCTGATATTCCACCCCGGCCTTGGCGAGCGCGTCGCGTAAGAACCGCTGCTCCAGCGTGACGCCGGTCAGCCCGACGTCGCCCGACGGCTGCAGATATACCTTTTCGAACGCGCTGGCCAGATAGTACGGAACCGTTCCGGCGCCGAACTCGCCGAAGGTCTCCGCGAACGCGATCGTCGACTTGCCGGCCTCCCTGAGCCGGGACACGGCGGCGCGCAACTCCTGGACCATGCCGAGGCCGAGGGGGTTGCCTCCGATCTTCACCACTAGGCCGCGTACGCGAGGATCGGTGCGGGCGCGCTTGAGCCCGGACAGCACGTCGGTGAGCCGAGCTCTCCGCATGGACAGCACCGCGCCGAGCGGGTCGGAGGGCGGGCCCTCGGACAGACCCTCGGTGAGATCGAGCTCCAGTACCAGTGGCGCGGTACGCCGCTGACGAAGCCGGTTGACCGTCTCGATGATGGCCTTAGTCGCGTCCATAATTGTCACCATAAGCGAACGTTCCGCCAGTCAGGCCCGATCGATCACCCCCCTTCCGCGTGATCATGCAGAAGTTCGGGGACTTGCCCGTGACCAGCTCCAACCCTGGGCGTGATCATGCAGAACTTCGAGCATCCGGTGGTTCAGCTGTGAAAACCCATCGCGTGATCATGCAGAAGTTCGGACGTGGTGCTGCCCACCTGGGGAAACACGATTCGTGATCATGCATTCCCTCATGTACGGCCAAGCCGTACATAGCGGCCGCGCCCGGATCCGTACTGCATGATCACCGATGCGGATTCCGCAGGCCGGAGGGTGTGTGCCCGAACTACTGCATGATCACGATCTGCAAAAACCCAGGTCGGCGCATGCATCACCGAACTTCTGCATGATCACGAAACGAGAAGTCGCAGGCTACGTGATCATGAGTGGCGGAGCCAGATGGCGCCCAATGGGGGGACGCGGAGCCGGGCGGAGTACGGAAGGCCGTGATGCGGCACGTCCACCGCCTCCACGGAACCCAGATTGCCGACCCCGCTGCCCGCGTATTCATAGGCGTCGGTGTTGACGATCTCCTCCCACCCGCCTCCCACCGGCAGCCCGAGCTGGTAGTCCTCGTGCGGCCCGCCGGAGAAGTTGGCCACGCACGCGAGCACGGACCCGTCGGAGCCGTACCGCAGGAAGGAGAACACGTTGCCCGAGGCGTCGTCGGCGTCGATCCAGCGGAAGCCGTCCGGCGTGGTGTCCTGGGTGAACAACGCGGGCGTCTCGCGGTAGATCCGGTTCAGGTCGCGAATGAGCCTCTGCACGCCCTTGTGGAAGTCGAAGTCGAGCACCCACCAGTCGAGGCCCTTCGACTCCGACCACTCCGCGCCCTGGCCGAACTCGCCGCCCATGAACAGCAGCTGCTTGCCGGGGTGGGCCCACATGAAGGCGTACAACGCGCGCAGGTTGGCGAAACGCTGCCATTCGTCGCCGGGCATCTTGCCCAGCAGCGACCCCTTCATGTGCACGACCTCGTCATGTGACAGGGGCAGCACGAAGTTCTCCGAATAGGCGTACATCAGGGAGAACGTCATCTGGTGATGGTGGTACTGCCGGAAGATCGGCTCGTGTGCGAGGTAGTTGAGCGTGTCGTGCATCCAGCCCATGTTCCATTTGAAGCCGAAGCCGAGCCCGCCGAGGTGCACGGGCCGCGACACGCCGGGCCAGGCGGTCGACTCCTCGGCGATGGTGACGATTCCCGGCACCTCGCGGTAGCAGACGGCGTTCATCTCCTGGAGGAACTCGATCGCGTCGAGGTTCTCCCGGCCGCCGTGGATGTTGGGCGTCCACTCGCCGTCGCGCCGCGAATAGTCGAGGTAGAGCATCGAGGCGACGGCGTCGACGCGCAGCCCGTCGACGTGGAACTCCCTGAGCCAGAACAGCGCGTTGGCCACGAGGAAGTTGCGGACTTCACGGCGGCCGAAGTCGAAGACGTAGGTGCCCCAGTCGGGATGCTGGCCGCGGGCCGGGTCCGCGTGCTCGTACAGCGGGGTTCCGTCGAAACGCGCGAGCGCCCATTCGTCCATCGGGAAGTGCGCGGGCACCCAGTCGACGATGACGCCGATGCCCGCCGCGTGTAGCTCGTCGATGAGGTGCCGCAGGTCGTCGGGTGAGCCGAACCGCGACGTCGGGGCGTAGTACGACGTGACCTGGTACCCCCACGACCCCCCGAACGGGTGCTCGGCCACCGGCAGGAACTCCACGTGTGTGAAGCCCAAGTCCCTCACGTACGCGACCAGTTCGACCGCCAGCTCCTGATAGGACAGGCCGGGCCGCCAGGAGCCGAGGTGCACCTCGTAGGTGCTCATCGGCTCGGTCAGGGCATCGCGCTGCGCGCGCGCCGCGATCCAGTCGGAGTCCCGCCAGACGTACTCGGTGCGCTCAACGATCGAGGCGGTCGCCGGCGGCACCTCCGTACGGCGGGCCATCGGGTCGGCCTTCTCCCGCCACGTGCCGTCCATGCCGAGGATCTGGAACTTGTACCGGGTGCCCGGGCCGATGTCGGGGATGAACAGCTCCCACACACCGGAGCGGCCGAGCGAGCGCATCGGGTGCGCCGAGCCGTTCCAGTGGTTGAAGTCGCCGATGACGCGTACACCCTGCGCGTTGGGAGCCCACACGGCGAAGGCGGTGCCGTCGACGTCCTCGTGGCGTAGCACGCGCGCGCCGAGCGCCTCCCACAACCGTTCGTGCCGTCCCTCGCCGATGAGGTGCAGGTCGACCTCGCCCAGCGTCGGCCAGTGACGGTACGGGTCACCCACCTCGTACGGCGTGCCGCCGGGATAGGTGATCCGCAGCCGGTAGTCGGGGATCTTGTCGACTCCGGGGAGGGTGACCGCGAAGATCCCGGACCGCACGTGGCGCAGCTCATGGGCCTGGCCGTCGACCAGCGCCTCGACCTTCTCCGCCAGGGGTCGCAGCGTCCTGATCGTCAGGCCGTCGGGGTCGAGGTGCGCGCCGAGAATCGCGTGGGGGTCGTGGTGCGCCCCGCCTGCCAGCCGGTCCAAGTCCATTTCTCAACCCTGCCCTAGAACCATCCGGGGTCCCACTAAATCAGCAAATTTGGGCCCGGCCTGATGTCGTCCTGACGCTCAACCGAAAGCGGCAAGGGGGATGGACACCCATGAAGGCCGGTTGCGCGCCTCGTAGACGACCTCGTAGACCGCCTTGGCCAGTTCGAGCGCGCGCAGGAGGACGGCGTCGCGGCCGCGGATGCGCCCGCCGGCCTCCGAATAGCCCGCGAGGAACGCCGCACGGTTGCGCTCCGCCCATTCGCGCGCCCGCTGCTCCAGCGAGTCGGCGCGCGGATGACCGGCGAGCAGGTGCCGCGCCGCGTAATCGAACGAGCGCAACATGCCCGCCACGTCCCGCAAAGGCGAGTCGAGCGCGCGGCGCTCGGCGAGGGGCTGCCCGGGCTCGCCCTCGAAGTCGAGCACGACCCAGTCGGCTGTAGTGCGCATGACCTGGCCGAGGTGGTAGTCGCCGTGCACCCGCTGCACGGGGATCTGCTCGTCGAGGTCGGCCAGCCGGTCGAACGCGGCGCATGCCACGTCCGCGTGCGCGGCCAGCGGAGGCACCTCCGCGATGGCCTTCTCCAGGCGCCGGCGGAACCGTTCGGTCATACGTTTTATCTCGGGCGGCTCGATCGTCCCCGTGGGAAAGGCCGCGGCGAGTTCGCGGTGCACCTCCGCGGTGGCCACGCCGAGCCGGTGCGCCTCGGCGGCGAAGTCGCCGCCAGCGTCCTCGGCCGGCAGCCCGGCGGCGGTGGCGTAGAGGTCGCGCACGCTGGTCAGCGCCATCGTCCAGCCCTCGCCCGCGTTCGGCAGATACTCCTGCATGATCGCCAAGGTGGTGGGCTCGCCGTCCAGCACGGTCTCGATCCACCCGTACGGCCTGGCCACGTGGGCCGACGCGGCGGCGGACAGGGCGCTGATCACCTCGAGCTCCGGGTTGAGGCCGGGCGTCAGCTGACGGAACAGCTTGAGGATGTATTTGTCGCCGTAGACCAGCGAGGTGTTGGACTGCTCGGCGGTCAGCACGAGGCTGCGCTGCGAGGTGTCGATGGTGGCACCGGGCGCCTTGCGGAACCGGAGCCGCTGCACCCGCAGCTCCCCGTCCATGCCGGTCAGCAGCTGCGACGTCAGCGAGGCGTCGTGGGCGGCGTCGTAGGCCCACACAGGCCGGCCGTCCCAGTCGCACGAGCCGATCAGCACATGCTTCAGCCTGTCGGGCAGATGGGTGCGCAGCCCGATCGGGAGCTGGTAGCGCGTGGTGCGCTCGCCCTGCCGTACGGACACGATGGCGTGGACCAGCCGCGGGTCGCCCTGACCGAGTTCGGTCAGGGCGCCGACGGACAGGTCGTCGATCGCGCGCCCCTTGCCGGCGAACCACCGCTGTCCGGTGATCCAGCCGGCGAGAAGCTCCTGAAGTGAAGTCGTCACTCCTCCTTCGCGCCGACCGCCCTCGGGGGTACGGGCAGTGTGAACCAGTAGAACCCATGCCCCGGAAGCGTCAAAAGATACGGAAGCTCGCCGATTGCGGGGAAAGGAACTCCGCCCATGCACTCGACCGGCATCGATCCCTCGAACCTGCGCAGGTCGAGCTCCACCGGCTGCGGGAAGCGCGACAGGTTGTTGACGCACAGCACGCGGTCGTCGCCGAGCTCCCTGACGAACGCGAGCACGCTCGGGTTGGAGGAGTTCAGCTCGGTGAAGTCGCCCAGGCCGAAGACCGGGTGACGCTTGCGAATCTCGATCATTCGCTTGGTGAAGTGCAGCAGCGAGCTGGAGCTCTTCTGCTGCGCCTCGACGTTGATGGCCTGGTAGCCGTAGATCGGGTCCATGATCACCGGCAGGTAGAGGCGGCCCGGGTCGCAGTCGGAGAAGCCGGCGTTGCGGTCGGGCGTCCACTGCATCGGCGTGCGCACGCCGTCCCGGTCACCCAGCCAGATGTTGTCGCCCATGCCGATCTCGTCGCCGTAGTAGAGCACGGGAGAGCCCGGCAGGCTCAGCAGCAGCGCGGTGAACAGCTCGATCTGGTTGCGGTCGTTGTCGAGCAGCGGCGCGAGGCGGCGGCGGATGCCGACGTTGGCCCGCATGCGCGGGTCCTTGGCGTACTCCGAGTACATGTAGTCGCGCTCTTCGTCGGTGACCATCTCGAGCGTGAGCTCGTCGTGGTTGCGCAGGAAGATGCCCCACTGGCAGTGCTCGGGGATCTTCGGCGTCTGCGCCATGATCTCCGAGATCGGGTAGCGCGACTCCCGCCTGACCGCCATGAAGATGCGCGGCATGAGCGGGAAGTGGAAGGCCATGTGGCACTCGTCGCCGCCGGTGACGGGGTCGCCGAAATACTCCACCACGTCGGCCGGCCACTGGTTAGCCTCGGCCAGCAGCACGCGGTCGGGATAGAGCCGGTCGATCTCGGTCCTGACCCGCTTGAGGTAGGCGTGGGTCTCCGGCAGGTTCTCGCAGTTGGTCCCCTCGGCCTCGAACAGGTAGGGGATGGCGTCCATGCGGAAGCCGTCGATGCCGAGGTCGAGCCAGAAGCGCAGCACCTCAAGCATCGCCTCCTGCACCGCCGGGTTCTCGTAGTTGAGGTCCGGCTGGTGGTGGAAGAAGCGGTGCCAGTAGTACTGCTGCCGCACCGGGTCGTAGCTCCAGTTGGACGTCTCGGTGTCGATGAAGATGATCCGGGCGTCCTGGTACTTCTCGTCGGTGTCGCTCCACACGTAGAAGTCGCCGTACGGACCGTCGGGGTCGTTGCGGGAGGCCTGGAACCAGGGGTGCTGATCGCTCGTGTGGTTCATGACGAGATCGGCGATAACGCGGATGCCGCGCTTGTGCGCCTCGTCGACGAGCTTGACGAAGTCCCCGAGATCGCCGAAGTCGGGAAGGATCTTCATGAAGTCGGCGATGTCGTATCCGCCGTCGCGGAGCGGGGACTCGTACAACGGAAGCAGCCAGAGGCAGTCGACGCCGAGCCACTGGAGATAGTCGAGCTTGCCGATCAGCCCGCGGATGTCGCCGGTGCCGTCCCCGTTCGAGTCGGCGAAGCCGCGGATCAGCACCTCGTAGAAGACGGCCCGTTTGTACCAGTACTGGTCCCGAGGCTTCTCGTGCGTGAAGGTGTTCGGGATGGGCCTGATCTGGCTGGGCTGAGGTGTGGAGCTCACCTTTTGACTCCCCGGATGTGCAGGGCTGCGCTCACGGGCGGTGCGCTGACCCGTGGCGGAGCGTGAAGACGTGTGCGGGATTGACGTGCGGGTCGAGGCGCACGTAGTCGGCCTGCCCCCATCGGTACGACTCGCCCGACAGTTCATCATGCACGACGAACTGGTCCTGCCAGTCGAGACCGAGTGCGGGCATGTCCAGCCGGACAGTCGCCTCGTGGGTGTTATGCGGATCCAGATTCACGACGGCCAGAACCACATCGCCTATGCCGTGCCTTCGTGTGGCCGTGTCGTAGGCGCCGGGCAGTCGCTTGGAGAAGCAGATCACGTCCGGCTGGTCGACGTTGTGAAACCGTAGGTTACGCAATTCCTGGAGCGCCGGGTGAGCTCTTCGCAACAAATTGAGCTGCGTGATGAACGGCGCGATCGTCCGCCCTTCGCGCTCGGCCGCGGCCCAGTCGCGCACCCTGTACTGATATTTCTCGCTGTCGAGGTATTCCTCGCTCCCGGGACGTACCGGGATGTTCTCGGCCAGCTCATATCCAGAGTAGACGCCCCAGGTCGGCGACATGAGCGCCCCCAGCACGGCCCTGATCTTGAATGCGGGAACCCCGCCGTGCTGAAGGTATTCGTGGAGGATGTCCGGCGTGTTGACGAAAAGGTTCGGTCGCAGGAAATGCGACGTCTCCTGCGACAACTCCGTCAGGTACTCCTCCAGTTCGGGCCTGGAGTTCTTCCATGTGAAATAGGTGTACGACTGGTGGAATCCGATCTGCGCGAGCGTCTGCAACATCGCCGGCCGGGTGAACGCCTCGGCGAGGAACAGCACGTCCGGATCCGTGGCGTTGATGTCGGCGATCAGCCGCTGCCAGAAGTTCACCGGCTTGGTGTGGGGGTTGTCCACGCGGAAGACCCGCACGCCGTGGTCCATCCACAGTCGCACGACCCGCCTGACCTCGGCGAAGATCCCCTCAGGGTCCTTGTCGAAATTCAGCGGATAGATGTCCTGGTATTTCTTCGGCGGGTTCTCCGCGTACGCGATGGACCCGTCGGCGCGGATGTTGAACCACTCGGGGTGCTCCTTGACCCACGGGTGGTCGGGGGAGCACTGGAGCGCGAGGTCGAGCGCGATCTCCATGCCGAGGTCCTTCGCCCTGGCCACGAAGTCGTCGAAGTCCTCGAACGTGCCCAGATCCGGATGGATCGCGTCATGTCCGCCCTCGTCCGATCCGATCGCCCAGGGCGACCCGGGGTCGTACGGCTCGGGGGTCAGCGTGTTGTTCCGCCCCTTGCGGAACTGCGTGCCGATCGGGTGGATCGGCGGCAGGTACACGACGTCGAAGCCCATCTGGGCGACGGCCGGCAACCGCTGCGCCGCAGTCCGGAAATTTCCGGACTTGGGGGCGGTGTCCTTGTCGACCAGCGCGCCTTCCGACCGGGGGAAGAACTCGTACCAGGAGCCGAACAGCGCACGGCGCCTGTCGACGCGCACCCTGCTCCTGCCGGACCGGGTCACCAGGTCGCGCAGCGGATGCGCCGCGATCAACGCGGCCGTCTCGGGCAACTGGGCGGCCGTGAAGCGTGCCCGCGGGTCGAGCCGTTCGTCGCGCAGGCGCTGGGCGACGGCCAGCAGTGCGTTCCGGTGCCCGCACGGCTCTCCGCCGTTGGCCCGCCCGCACTCGGCCGGCCGTACGGCCCTGGCCGCACGCTCGAACAGGCGGGCGCCCTCCTCGCACATGAGATCGGCGTCCAGCCCTCGGGGGATCTTGATCTCCGCGTCGTGGAGCCACGTGGCGATGGGGTCGCTCCACGCCTCCACGCGGAACTGCCACATGCCCTCCGTGGGAAGCGTCACCTCGACGCTCCACCGATCGGTGCCCTGGGCGACCTCCCGCATGCGCGTCAGCCGCCTCGCCGACCCGCGCGGGTCGATCAGCACGACCCCCGCGGCCACAGCGTCGTGCCCCTCGCGGAACACGGTGGCGCTGATCTCGAAGGTCTCGCCCGCCGCGGCCTTCGCGGGACGCCGCCCGCTGTCGACCGTGGGGCGGATGTCCTGGATTGGGATTCTTCCGATCATCGTCGCTCACGTTAGCGACGGCACGCCCGGTGCCGCCGGAGATTCAAGATCTTCTTTTCCAAGGCGATCAGGGAGATTTCCCTGGGGTCGCCCGCTTGTTCATATGGCCCGCTGCCGTACGGCCGCGCCGGTCGGGCGCGCCGGACGACGCCGGGGTGTTGCCGTGCTTTCCGGTGGTTCTGCCCTGGCCGCATCGAACGAGGTGCCGTCGTGCGGTGGTGCGGTGGATCCCGTGGTGCGGATCACAGTGGTCGTGCGGACCCCGTCCCGCCGCCGGGCGGCACGAGGCACGTCGGGGGAACTTTCGCTCATAGAGGAGGTGCCCCAATAGTCCCCGCTTACCCCTGCGGATGAAAGACTGCGCCGCGTGATCGTCACACCACCGTGGAGTGAGCGACCAGCCTCGGGCGGGCCGTACCATCACGGTGGTATTCACCTGAACCAGTGTAGTTTTGTGAGGTTTGAGCAGGTTTGTTAGTGGTGAGAGCGCTTATGCAGGAAACCCGGGGGAGTCTCCGGCCTGCGGGCGTTTCTGCCTCGGACAGAGTGTTTCGGTCGCGCGTCGTGGCGCTGAGTAACTAGGGTCTGGCCCCGTGAGAGCAATCCGCAGGTTCACCGTCCGCACCGTCCTTCCCTCGCAGCTCGAGCCGCTGGGCGAGCTGGTCCGGAATCTCCGATGGTCCTGGCACCCGGAGACCATGGACCTGTTCTCAGAGGTCGATCCCGACGTCTGGGAGCGCGTCGATCACGACCCCGTGGCGCTGCTCGGAGCGGTGGAGGCCGAGCGGCTGCGCGAGCTCGCCCAGGACAGGCGCTTCCTCCGCAGGCTGGCCGACGCGGCCGACGACCTCCGCGAATACATGACCGCGCCGCGCTGGTACCAGTCCCTCGACGGCGCACCCGCCGCGATCGGCTATTTCTCCCCCGAGTACGGCATCGCCGCCGCCCTGCCCCAGTATTCGGGCGGCCTCGGCATCCTGGCGGGCGACCACCTCAAGGCGGCCAGCGACCTCGGCGTGCCGATCCTCGGCGTCGGCCTGCTGTACCGCCACGGCTACTTCACCCAGTCGTTGTCGCCCGAGGGGTGGCAGCAGGAGCACTACCCGTCGCTCGACCCCGGCGGCCTGGCGCTGACGCTGCTCAAGGAGGAGGACGGCTCGGCGGCCCGGGTCAGGATCAACCTGCCGGACTCGCGCGTCCTCCACGCCCAGATCTGGATCGCCCAGGTCGGCCGGGTGCCGCTGCTGCTGCTCGACTCCGACATCGCCGACAACGACTCGGCCGCCAGGGACGTGACCGACCGGCTCTACGGCGGCGGGACCGACCACCGGCTCGTCCAGGAACTTCTTCTCGGCATCGGCGGCGTGCGGGCGATCCGGGCCTACTGCCGCATCACCGGCCACGCCGAGCCCGAGGTCTTCCACACCAACGAGGGCCACGCGGGCTTCCTCGGCCTGGAGCGCATCCGCGAGCTCACCGAGGCGCGCCTGTCGTTCGACGAGGCGCTCGAAGCCGTCAGGGCGGGCACCGTGTTCACCACGCACACGCCGGTCCCTGCCGGGATCGACCGCTTCCCCGCGGAGATGATCGCCAGGCAGTTCGGCGGGCCCAACGCCTGGCCGACGGTGAGCGTCGACCGCATTCTGGAGCTCGGCGCCGAGCCGGAGGGCTCCGACGCCGACCCCTCGGTCTTCAACATGGCCGTCATGGGCATGCGCCTGGCCCAGCGGGTCAACGGCGTGTCGGAGCTGCACGGCCACGTCAGCCGGGAGATGTTCAAGGGCCTGTGGCCGGGCTTCGACGTCGACGAGGTGCCGATCGGGTCGATCACCAACGGCGTGCACGCCCCGAGCTGGGTCGGCCGCGAGGTCATGGAGCTGGCCGGCGAGGAGCTGCCCTCGCTGATCGACATGACGCAGGGCTGGGACGCCGTCCGGAAGCTCTCCGACGCCGACATCTGGTCCATCCGCGGCGGGCTCAGGAGACGCCTCGTGACCGAGGCGCGCAAGCGGATCAAGCGGTCGTGGCGGCAGCGCGGCGCGGCCGAGGCCGAGCTCGGCTGGGTGGACGAGGCGCTCGACCCCGACGTTCTGACCATCGGGTTCGCCCGCCGGGTGCCGTCGTACAAGCGGCTCACCCTCATGCTCTCCGACCCCGAGCGGCTCAAGCGCATCCTTCTCGACCCGGACAAGCCGGTCCAGATCGTGATCGCGGGCAAGGCGCATCCGGCCGACGAGGGCGGCAAGAAGTTCATCCAGCAGATGGTGCGTTTCGCCGACCAGGAGGACGTCAGGCACCGCATCATCTTCCTGCCCGACTACGACATGGCCCTCGGCCGGCTCATGGTCACCGGCTCCGACGTGTGGATGAACAACCCGCTGCGGCCGCTGGAGGCCTGCGGCACGTCGGGCATGAAGGCCGCGCTCAACGGCGGCCTCAACCTCTCCATCCGGGACGGATGGTGGGACGAGTGGTTCGACGGCAACAACGGCTGGGCCATCCCGAGCGCCGACGGCGTCACCGACCCCGAGCGCCGCGACGAGCTGGAGGCGGCCGCGCTCTACGACCTGATCGAGCGTGAGGTCGCCGACCGCTTCTACGACCGCGCCGCCGACGGGCTGCCGCGCCGGTGGCTGGAGATGGTCAAGCACACCCTCAGCTCGCTCGGTCCCAAGGTGCTGGCCGGCCGGATGCTGCGCGACTACGTGCTCGACCTCTACGGGCCGGCCGCCAGGTCGTCCAGGGCTCTGGTGTCGGACGACCACGAGAACGCTCGCCAGTTCGCGGCGTGGAAGCTGCGCGTCACCCAGGCGTGGCCGGGCGTCCGGGTGGAGCACGTCGAGGCCGCGGGGGTCGGCGACACCCCCGAGCTGGGGGCGCGTCTGGAGCTGCGGGCGACGATCGCCCTGGGCGAGCTGTCCACCGACGATCTGCAGGTGCAGGCCGCCTACGGCAGGGTCGGGCCGCACGACGAGCTGATCGCCCCGGCCTACGTGACGCTCAAGGCCGACTCGGTCGGCGACGACGGCCGGGCCTACTACACAGGCGACCTGCCGCTCGACCGCACCGGCGCCTTCGGCTACACCGTGCGCGTCGTGCCGTTCCATCCGCTCATGGCCTCTCCCGCCGAGCTCGGGCTCATCGCGGCGCCGGAGGAGCCCGCGGGCATGACCAACGGCACCCTTCGCTAGATCGGTCCTCGCCGGTCCTGCACGAATAAAGCCAAAGGCCTCATTCGTGCAGGACCGGCCTTTTTTGTCACTAATCCGGGAACGAACCGGGGCGAAGGGGTACTGGCCGCGCTCACGTGGAGGCACGATGCAGGCGTCGGCGGAGAGGAACGGCGGAGGAGGGCCCCAAAGCGGTCCACTCCACGTCGCGATGATCGCACCCCCCTGGTACGACGTCCCGCCGCGCGGCTACGGCGGCATCGAGGCGATGACGGCCTGCCTGGTGCGCGGTCTCACCCGCCGCGGGCATCGGGTGACGCTGATCGGCGCGGGCGGAGGCGCCGACCTGCGCACATACGAGGAGCCTCCCTCCGAGCGCATCGGCGAGCCGTTCCCCGAGGTGGTCCATGCCGCCAAGGCCGGCAGGTTCCTCGAGGGCCTCGATCCCGACGTGATCCACGACCACTCGCTGGCCGGTCCCCTGGGCGCGGAGGGGAGGGCCGCGCCGACGGTCGTCACCTGTCACGGAGAGGTCCGCGGAGAGCTCGGCGAGTTCTACCGATCGCTCGGCACGACGGTCTCCCTCGTCGCCATCTCCCGGGCGCAGCGCACCGACGCGCCCGACCTGAACTGGGTCGGCAGGGTGCACAACGCGGTGGACACGAATTCGTTCCCCTTCCGCGCGCGCAAGGACGACTGGGTCTTGTGGATGGGGCGGCTGAACCCCGACAAGGGAGCACACCTCGCGATCGAGGTCGCGCGGGCGGCGGGCCGTCGCATCCTGCTGGCGGGCAAACGCACAGAGCCCGCGGAGTTGGCCTACTTCGACGACCACGTGGCCCCCCTCCTCGGCCCCAACGCCGAATATCTCGGGGAGGCGAGCGCGGAACTGAAACACGAGCTGCTCTCCAGGGCACGATGCCTGGTCTTCCCCCTCCAGTGGGACGAGCCGTTCGGCATGATCATGATCGAGGCCATGGCCTGCGGCACCCCCGTCGTCGCCCTCGGGCGTGGCTCCGTGCCGGAGATCGTGACCGACGGGGTCACCGGCTTCGTCCGCACCTCGGTGGACGAACTGCCCGCCGCGGTCGAGGACGCGGGCCGGCTCGACCCCGTCGCGATCCGCGCCTGCGCCGTCCGCGACTTCGACCTCACGGTGATGGCCGAGGGATACGAGCGGATCTACCGGAACGTGGTCGGCCGTGCCGGACTCCGCCCGCGCTTCCTGGCGCATCCTGAGCAGGCCCCGCCGCTCCTCCGCTGATCTATGGTGTTACGGTCACGGCGGATGTGACACGATCCGGCACGTCGGAGGGCGAGGACGTCATGGGTGAGTTCGTCAGCGTGGAGATCGCCGACCACATCGCGACCGTACGGCTGGACCGGCCGAAGATGAACGCCCTGAACCGGCAGGTGCAGGAGGAGATCGCCGAGGCGGCGCGGCTCGTCGACGCCGATCCCGGGGTGCACGCCGTGATCATCTACGGCGGGGAGCGGGTCTTCGCCGCAGGGGCCGACATCAAGGAGATGGCCGGCATGTCCTACGCCGACATGGCCGTGCACTCCCGCGTCCTTCAGGACTGTTTCACAGCTGTGGCCAGGATCGGCAAGCCGGTCGTCGCGGCGATCACCGGATACGCCCTGGGCGGGGGCTGCGAGCTCGCCCTGTGCGCCGACTTCCGCGTGGCGGGAGAGAGCGCCAAGCTCGGCCAGCCCGAGATCACGCTCGGGATCATCCCGGGCGCGGGCGGCACCCAGCGGCTTCCCCGGCTGATCGGCCCGGCCAGGGCCAAGGATCTGATCTACACCGGGCGGCATGTGGACGCGGCCGAGGCGCTGGCCATCGGGCTCGTCGACAGGGTCGTGCCGGACGGCGAGGTCTACACCGCGGCGCTCGAACTGGCCGCGACGTTCGCGGGCGGTCCCGTGGCCGCGGTCAGGGCGGCCAAGCTCGCGATCGACCACGGCCTCGAGACCGACCTCGACACCGGCCTGGAGATCGAGCGCCTGCAGTTCTCCGGGCTGTTCGCGACCGAGGACGCCAAGGAGGGGATGACGGCCTTCGCGGACAAGCGCAGGCCGACATTCCAGGGCCGCTGAGCCTTTCGGGCGCTGTGCTCCCTTCAGGGGATCATGGGGATATTTGCAGCTAAAGTAGCCCTCCATGATGCAGTCCCTCGTGCGGGTCCTGGTTCCCGGGCCCGCACGGCGCGCCGTACGGGCCAGGATCGATGCGAGGTACGCCACCAAAGCAGACCTCCGGCAGGAGATCAGGGCCCTGCGACAGGAGATCGAGCGGCTGCGCACGCTTGTGACCGCCACCGCGAACGGAGCGAAGGCCGCCGACGACGCGGCGAACGCCCGGCGGCTGGCCGAGGAGACCGCCGAGGCGCTCGACCACGTGCTGCAGAACGAGGTGCGTCTCAGGCAGGCCGTGGACGGCCTGGCCGCCCGGCTGCCTGCGACCGACACAGCGAGAACCGACTCAGCGAGATAGGACGCCATGCGCGTTGAGTGGACGTTCGACGACGGCGTCTGGCATCTAGCCTTCCTGCTCGATCCCGAGGACGAGCTCACCGGCCTGTGCAGCGACGGCGCGAGCATGGAGCTGCGCACCAACACCTGCCAGGTGCGCCTGCCCGGCACCGCCACCAGCGGTCCCGGCGTGCACCCCGACCTGCTCGCGGTCGCCGCGTGGACCGTCGCGGCCCCCTGGACCAGGAAGAGGGTGACCTTCGACCGGCCGATCTCCCCCCGGCTCGCCGAGGTCTTCCGTACGGACTGGGATGTGGACGCCGGGCCGGTCGGCGCGGACCCGCGCGAGGGGACGCGCCTGGCGATCTCCTACAGCAGCGGCGCGGACTCGATGGCGGTGGCGGACGTCTTCCCCGACGCGCCGTTCATCTACTTCCACCGGGAGAGCCACCCCAGGGTGCCGAACCGGTGGCCGAACTATCGCGCCGACGTGCTCGCCCGGCTCGCCGTGGAGACCGGACGTGACGTCACGATCGTGAAGTCGGACCTGGAGTTCGTGCTCAGCCGCCCCCGGCCCGGCTATCCCGAACACCACGCGGTGCTCGCCGGAGCGCTCCTGCTGGCCGACGACATGGACCTGGGCGCCGTCGCCTTGGGCTATGAGCTCGGCTCACGCTGGCTGGGCGGCGACCGCTACATCCTGCGGTACACGCCCGACAACCCCATGTGGGCGCCCGAGGGCAGGTGGGGCAGACTGTTCACGGCGGCCGGCCTGCCGCTCGTGCTCCCGGTGGGAGGCGTCAGCGAGGCAGTGACCATGCGTCTCGCGCTCGAGTCGGACCTCCGCGATCACGTGCGCTGGTGCCTGACGGGGTCGGACGGCCCCTGCGGCGTCTGCGGCAAGTGCCTGTACAAGGAGCTGATCCAGGCGGCCGTGGAGCGGCGCCCGCTCAGGACCACGCTCAAGGCCACCAGCGCGGTCGCCCGCAAGTGGCAGGAACCGCCGCCGTACGGCGGGCAGGAGATGATCGAGTACGGCTGCGCGCACATTCCCGGCATCGAGGACACGCCGTTCGCCGCGGCCGCGCGGTACCTCCAGGCGACGGAGGCGTCCACCGCGTGGCTGGAGCGCTGCTACCCCCCGGCGATCGACGAGATTCCCGAGCCGTGGCGCAAGCAGGTCGACGCATACATGGTGGACAGGGTCGGCCTGATGACGGACGATCAGGCGCAGCGGGTGGAGACATGGGGGACACGATGAAGATCTACGTGTCGGTGGACATGGAGGGGGTCACCGGGCTCACCGACCCGGAGGAGATGCACGCGGGAGGCCGCGGCTACGAGCGCGGGTGCGAGCTCATGACCGGCGACGGGAACGCGGTCGTCGCGGGCGCGTTCGACGGCGGCGCCGAAACCGTACTGATCAACGACGCCCACGGGTCGACCAAGAACCTCAGGATCGATCTGATCGACCCCCGGGCCTCGCTGATCAGGGGACCCGGCAAGCCGCACCGGATGGGCCAGGGGCTGGCCGGCGACTTCGCGGCGGCCGTCTTCGCGGGGTACCACGCCAGGGCTGGAGTGCAGCACGGCGTGCTCAACCACACGTGGATGGGCAAGGAGATCCACAACGTCTACCTCAACGGCGAGATCTGCGGTGAGACGCGGCTGGTGGCCGGTCTGGCCGGCTCGCTCGGCGTTCCCGTGGCCCTGGTCACCGGCGACGAGGCCGTCTGCGAGGAGGCGCGCGAGCTGCTCGGCGACGTCGAGACCGTCGCGGTCAAGAAGGGCGTGGACAAGTTCTCCGCCGAGCTGCTCCCGCCGAGCGTCGCCCAGGCCAGGATCCGTGAGGCCACCGCGCGGGCGCTCGGACGGCTCGGGGACTTCCGGCCCTACAAGGTGAGCCCGCCGTACACGCTGGGCGTCGAATGGAACTCGACCGCGATCGCGGCGGGATGCGCGATCGTGCCCGGCACCAAGCTGGTGGGCCCCCGGCACACCGAGTTCACCACAGATGACTATTGGGACATCATGTCCCTCTTCGGTATCTTCGCCACCATCGCTGGCCGGATCGCCTGCGGCAGCGGTGTGTACGGGTGATCGTGCGCGACTGATCAAAAAAACATAAGACGAGCCTTGGCCAGATGGGGTGCGCTGGAAAGTGTGCGATTTCACGTCGGGTGATGTGACCGTCGGGTGCGCGAGGCCGCGTGCATGACCGCTGAAGACGAGAACAAAAAAGGGGTGGTCACGCGCCGGGCTCTGCTGGTCGGACTCGGCGTCGCGGGTGGGGCCGGAGCCATGTACGCCGCCATGGGCGTGCTCGGCCTCGCGCCCGACAACCAGGCCAGGGGCTACGCGCCTCCCCAGCGCTCCGACTTCTCGTTACGCGGCAGGGCCGCCGCCAAGGTCGTCATCCTCGGCGCCGGCGTCGCCGGGCTGGCCACGGCGTACGAGCTGGGCAAGGCCGGCTACGACTGCACCGTGCTGGAGGCCCGCGACCGCATCGGCGGGAGAAGCCTGACCATCAGGGGCGGCGACCGGTTGCCCGAAATGTCGGGCGAGACCCAGCAGGCGGCCTACGGAGACGGCGTCTACTTCAACGCCGGTCCGGCCCGCATCGCCCAGTGGATGGTCACCCTCGACTACTGCCGCGAGCTCGGCGTCCCGATCGAGCTGTTCGTCAACGACAACCCCGGCGCCTACACCTACAACTCCGGCATGACGGCCCCGGTCCGCACCCGTACGGCACGGGCCGACGCCTTCGGATACGTCAGCGAGCTGCTGGCCAAGGCGACCAACGAGGGCGCGCTCGACAAGAGCCTCACCGAGGGCGACCGGGAGCGGCTGCTCGACTTCCTGTCCGGGTTCGGCGACATCGGCGAGGCCTACACCTACCAGGGCTCCACGCGCAGGGGCTACCAGACCGATCCCGGCATCGCGAGCGGCACCCGGCTCGGGCCCGTGCCGTCCGTCTCCGAGGTGCTCGGGTACGGCCTGGGCCGTACGGTGGCCTTCCCGTTCGACTACGAGCAGGCCATGCCGATGTTCCAGCCGGTCGGCGGCATGGACGCGATCGCGCACGCCCTGGCCGACGCCGTCGGCAGGGACCGCATCACGACCTCCACCCAGGTCACGAAGATCACCAACAAGCCCGACGGCGTGGAGGTGGTCCACAGCGGCGGCTCGACCACGGCGGACTACTGCGTGGCCGCGTTGCCGCCGCACGTGCTCGCCCGGATCCCGGGCAACCTCGACGCCCAGGTGGTCAGCGCCCTGCGGACACCGGTCCCGTTGGCGGCCGGCAAGATCGGACTCGAGTACCGCCGCCGGTGGTGGGAGACCGACGAGCGCATCTACGGCGGCATCACCGAGACCGACCTCGACATCACCCACATCTGGTACCCGTCGTACGGGTTCCACGGCACCCGCGGCCTGGTGGTCGGCTACTACAACACGGGCCCGGAGGCCGACTCCTATGCCCGCCTGAAGCATGCCGAACGTCAGCGCAGGGCCGTCGAGCAGGGCATGCTCATCCACGGAGAGAAGTACCGGTCGGAACTGCTCACCAGCGTCTCGGTGGCGTGGCGCATGCAGCCCCACATCGAGGGCGCGTGGGTGGGCTGGCCCTCCTACGAGGTGGGGTTCCGCCTGCTCCAGGAGCCGGCGGGCCGGGTGTACTTCACCGGCGACTGGCTGACCCATCTGGTGGCCTGGCAGGCCGGGGCGTTCGACTCCGCCCGTAGGGTGGTCACGAAGTTGCACGAGCGTGTGCTGAAGGAGGGCTGAATGCCTCTCGACTGGACGTCCGCCGCCGACAGGCTCGACCTGCTGGGCGGGCCCGTGGCCAAGGCGATCTCGCAGGCCGCCGCGGCCTCCCCGCCGTGGCCGCCGATCGGCGTCGCGGAGATCGACCCCGGCCTGGCCGACACCGCCGCCTTCTGCGAGCGGTACGGCGTCGCGCTCGAAGACTCGGCCAACTGCGTCATCGTGGCGGGCAAGAGGGGCGGCGAGACGCGCTACGCCGCCGTGATGGTGCTGGCCACGCAACGCGCCGACGTCAACGGGGCCGTGCGGCGGCACTTGGACGTCCGGAAAGTCTCCTTCGCTGCCCATGACGACGCGGTCGCGCTCACCGGAATGGAATACGGAGGGATCACGCCTATCGGGTTGCCCTCCGATTGGCCGGTTCTCGTTGACGAAAATGTGACGCGGCGCGACTTCGTGGTGATCGGCAGCGGTGTCCGCAGCTCCAAGCTGGCACTTTCGGGCCGGGCACTGGCCGAGGTCACCGGCGCGGAGGTCATCGCCCTCGCTTTGTGACCGAGGAGCGGAAACCACTTACCTTTCCGTGACGTTGTGCTGAGCAGGAATGTGGCGCGATGGTTCACTCATGGACGGGGTTTTAGTCGGTATGGTGCTTAGGCCATGAATCAGGACGACCGACTAGGCCCCTACCGGCTGCTGAAGCGGCTTGGTGAAGGCGGCATGGGCGTGGTGCATCTCGCCCTCGACGCCCGGGGCAGGCAGGTGGCCGTCAAGGTCCTGCGCTCGGAGGTCGCGGGCGACGACGTCGCGCGCAGGCGCTTGTCGCGCGAGGTCGAGACGATGCGCCGGGTGCGCGGCTCCCACATCGCCGAGGTCGTCGACGCCGACGTGACGGGCCGCCGGCCCTATATCGTCACCCGCTACGTTCCCGGCCGCGCGCTCGACGAGATCGTCAAGGAGGACGGCCCTCTTCCGGTGAACGTGCTGCTCAAGGTGGCGCGCGGCGTAGCCGAGGCGCTCACCGCCGTGCACGCCGCGGGTGTCGTCCACCGCGACCTGAAGCCCGGGAACGTGCTCATGGTCGACGAGGAGCCGGTGCTGATCGACTTCGGCATCGCCCAGGCGGTCGACGCCACCCGGCTCACGCAGACGGGCATGTTCATCGGCACGCCCGGCTATCTGGCGCCGGAGATCATCGAGGGCCAGGAGGGCGGCTCCGAGATCGACGTGCACGCGTGGGCGGGCACGCTCTTGTTTGCCGCGACAGGTCAGCCGCCCTTCGGCAAGGGCACACTGGAGATGATCTTCTTCAACATCACCTCCGGCAAGGCCGACGTGGAGGCCGCGCCCGCGGTGCTCCAGCCCGTGCTGCGGGCCGCGTTCCATCGCGACCCCGCGAAGCGGCCGACGGCGGCGGAGTTGCTCCAGTGGATCGACCGGCTGACGCCTCGCGCCTCGGGATCCCGGGTGCCCGACGAGATCACCACGGTCGCCGACCTGGACGACGCGCCCGAGGTCCCCGCGACCGGCGGGGGGTTCGTCTCGCTGCTCGGCGACGCGCCCGAGGCAGGCGATCCGTTCCCCACCGTCCGGGTCACAGCGGAGGATCTGCGCGACCTCGCTGCCCGCGGCGGCGCGGGACTGCCCGGTGAGGGGGATATCCCCACCAGGCGGGTCACCTCGGAGGAACTCCGTGAATCCCTCAGGGGCGGTCACACGCTCCACGAGCAGGCTTCCCACGCGCAGAGCGCGTACGACGCGGGGTCCCAGGGGCTCAGGCCGCCGGCCGGAACCACGTCCGGCACCCAGGAGTCGCACGGCCACGAGCAGACGCCGCACGTGCAGCAGCAGCGCCCCGAGGCGTTCCTGCCGACCGTGCGCGTCCCGCCCGTCGGCCCCCCCGCCGGGCCGTCGCCGGGATCGCAACACGGCTTCGGGGTGCCTCCCCACGTGGCCGACCCCCGCCGCCCCGCCCCGCACACGACCGCGTCACCCATGGGCGCCCCGTACACGGGCTTGGGGAACACCGCGGCACCGCACCCCGTCAACCCACACGCCGTCAGCCCGCACCCCGTCAGCGCGCACGGCATGGTGGCCGGGACCGCGCGGACGCTGCCGGAAGAAAACGGGCCGGGACACGGGGGCCTGACGCAGCAGTCTCACGGCGGCCCGCCGGTGCGCCCGTCCGGCGCGTACGGCGTGGCCGCGGTGTCGCTGCTGGTGGCCATGACGGCGCTGGCGGTGATCGCCCCGTTCCGCGTGTTCCTGTTCGCGGCGCCCGCGGTGATTCTGCTGCGGGCCGCCGACTTCGCGCAGCCGCGGCTGAGCAGCCGGCGGCCGCCCGCGGCGGCGGCCGGAGACGTGCTCCGCGTGCTCGGCGATCCTGCGGCTCTGATCAGGTCGATCGGGGTCACGATCGCGCTCGTGCCGTACGGGGCGTTGCTGGGGCTGTTCGTCACAGTGATCATGGTGTGGGCCGTCGGGTCCATGCCTGTGTGGGCCGCGCTGAACTGGGGATTCGCGGTCGGATTGTGGACGGTCTGCGCAGGACCCGGGGTTCAGGCCCCGGGCCGGCAGATGCGGCGCACGCTCGCTTCCCTGGCGCCGGGGGGCGCCGCCGCGAGGGGGCTCGCATGGGGCGCGGCCGGCGTCGCGGCCCTGGTGGGGGTGATCGCCCTGACCAGCCTGGTGGGTACACCACTGGCAGGGCATCTTTGGGGTTCCGTCGAGTTCGGGTCAGTGCTGCAACGCCTCCAGATACTGCATGAGGCGAGGAATCGGTGACGGGGGACGACATGTCGGCGACTGAGGCTCCGGAACGTATCGGGCCCTACCGGCTGCTCCGGCCGCTGGGTGAGGGCGGCATGGGGGTCGTCTATCTCGGCGTCGACGGCGACGGGCGGGAGGTCGCCGTCAAGGTGCTGCATCCGCATGTCGCCACCGACCTCAAGGCGCGCGACCGCCTCACCCGTGAGGTCGAGACCATGCGCCGCGTGCGCAGCCGGCGGGTGGCCGAGGTGCTCGACGCCGACCTGACCGGGGCGTCGCCGTACATCGTGACGAGATACGCGCCTGGCCGCACGCTGGAGCAGACCGTCGTGGCCGACGGCCCGCTGCCCGACCACGAGGTGGTGCGGCTGGCCCGCGGCCTGTGCGAGGCGCTGGTCGCCATCCATGCCGCCGACGTCGTGCACCGCGACCTCAAGCCCGCGAACGTGATGATCGTCGAGGGGGAGCCCCTCGTCATCGACTTCGGCATCGCCCATCTGGTCAACGCCACCCGGCTGACCCAGACGGGCATGTTCGTCGGGACCCCCGGATACCTCGCCCCGGAGATCATCAGGGACTCGGAGATCACGCAGGCGGCCGACGTGCACGCCCTGGCCGCCACCGTGTTCTTCGCCGCGACGGGCAAGCAGCCGTTCGGGAGCGGCACGTTCGAGGCGGTCTGCTACCGCATCCTCGAAGGCAAGGCGCAGATCGACGAGGCGCCGATGTGGATGCGCGCGTGGCTGAGGCTCACCCTGGCCACCGAATCGGGGGCGCGCCCCTCCGCCGCGTCGCTGCTGCGGATCACCCGGGCGCTCGACCCGAGGGTGACCGCCCTCCGCGAGATGCCGCAGGACGGCACCCGGGTTCTCGGGCCGCCCGCCGACGCGACCGACCCCGACGCCACCCGTGTGGTGAGCGACGGCACCCGGCTGCTGAACGACGGGACGATGGTGCTCAACGACGGCACCAGGATCCTGACCGACGGCACCAAGGTGCTCACCGACGGCACGCGGGTCCTCAACGACGGCACCAAGGTGCTCGGCGACGGCACGCGAGTGCTGGACGACGCGGCCCGCGGCGGGCTCGCCGGTTCGGGCGGCGGCCGTCCGGGCGACAGGGCGTACCAGGACAGCTACTCCGACCTGCTCCCGCCCGTGAACTACGTCAAGCCCGAGCGCGTGCGCCGCGAATCTCCGCGGGCGAACCCGCCGGTGGTGCCTCCGCCGGCCGCCCCTGGGTATGGCCAGGAGCGTCCCGCGGCCTACGCACCGCCCCCGGCCTACCAGCCGCCGCCGCAGCCCCCCGCCTACCGGCCGGAGGGCTACCCGCCGCCGCAGCCCGACCAGCGGGTGGCCGGATATCCCGAGCCGCGCGCGGCCACGGCCCCGCCCCAGCTGACCTCCACTCAGCCCGGACAGGCCGCCCCGAGACCGGCGGAGCAGGACAGGCCCGCCTACCGGACCGGGCATCCGGTGATCTCCGCGCTGCTGCTCGTCTCGCTGGTCGCCCTCACCTGTCTGCTCCCGGTGTGGGTCAGCCTGTTCTCCATCGGGCTGACGGTGTGCCTGCGGGTGGTCCACTACCTGGTCGGCGGGCTCAGCGAGCGCCGCTCGGTCCGGGGGAGCAGCGGAGCGGACCCGATCCTCACCGTGCTCGGCATCCCATGGGCGCTGATCAAGGCGGCTTTGGCCACGCTGGTCCAGGTGCCGCTGTCCCTCATCGCCGGCCTGTGCGTGTGGGGCGGGCTGTACTACTGGGGGAGCTTCACCCGTGACCAGGCCGCCGCCTACGCCGCCGCCGCATTCGTGGCCGGGCTGTTCCTGCTGCCGGGAGGCGGCTCTCCCCGCAAGGCCGTCTCGCGGACGCTGACCTCCGCGATCCGCAGCCCCGGCGCCGCCATGGTGATCACGATCGCGGTCGGCGCGCTGGCGTTCTTCGCGGTGCTGACGGCGATGACGGCCGGCCCCTCCTGGGAGCCGTGGCGGCCGCCGTCCCAGGCCATCGCCGACCTGACGCGACAAGGCCAGGAGACGATCGGCAACCTCGTGGGCGGCCTCTTCGGCGATCTCCTGGACAGGATCGGCCTCGGGTTCCTCACCTTCTGGAACTGACAGACCGGCCGCGAGAAGGGAGCGGGATGAGTTCGCCGGAAGACCTCGGCCCCTACCGTCTGCTCTCCCTGCTGGGCTCGGGCGGGTTCGGCGAGGTGCACCTGGCCCTCGACGCCGAGGGCCACACCGTCGCGGTGAAGGTGCTCCATCCCCACGTCGCCTCCGACGCCTTCGCGCTGACCCGGCTGGCGCGTGAGGTCGAGACGATGCGCCGGGTGCGCGGGCCGCACATCGCCGAGGTCCTCGACGCCTCCCTGACCGGGCCGCGACCCTACGTCGTCACCCGCTACGTGCAGGGCCGCCCGCTGAACACGCTGATCGCCGCCGACGGTCCCGTCCAGGGCGACGATCTCGTACGGCTCGCGCGGGGTCTCGCCGAGGCGCTGGAGTCGATCCACAAGGCGGGGGTCGTCCACCGCGACCTCAAGCCGGCCAACGTGATCATCGCCGACCGCGAGCCGTACGTGATCGACTTCGGCATCGCCTGTGCGCTGGAGTCGGCCTCGGTCACGGCGTCGGGCGCGATCATCGGCACCCCCGGATACCTGGCTCCCGAAGTGCTGGAAGGCAAGGACGCAGGGCCCGAGGCCGACGTATTCGCCTGGGCGGCGACCGTGGCGTTCGCCGCCGCCGGGCGCCAGCCGTACGGGACGGGGCCGGCGGCGGCCATCGCCTACCGGGTGGTCCACCGCGAGCCCGACCTTTCCGGCGTGCCGTCGTGGCTGGGCCCCCTGCTGTCCGAATGCCTGCGCACCGATCCCGCGGCCCGGCCCACCGCCGGGCAGCTCGCCGCCCGTCTCGGGGTGGCCGCGCCGCCGCTCGCCGAGCCGGCGCCGTCCGGTGGCGGGGGCCGATGGGCCCGCGAGTCCGTGGTCGCCCGCGAGCCGGCCGGGTTCAGCCCCGAGCTGCCGCCGTATCCCGGGCCGGACGGCCCCGCACGGAACCCGCACGCCGTGACCCCGGGCGGGCAGCCGGTCGACGAGGCGCGCACCCAGGAGTGGCGGCCGGGCACGCCGAAACGGTCCGTCGAGGACGCCCGATCCCGGCACCGCCAGAAGCTGCACCGCCGGTGGGTGATCGGATCGAGCGTGGTCGTCGGCCTGTTCGCCGCCGCGGCCCGGCAGTATCTGGCGGACGTCTCCCTGCTGCTGCTCGTGCTGTACGGCATCGCCCTGGCGGCCGACGCCGGCATCGCGTTGTTGTCGCGGTCGCGGCACCGGCTGCTGGTCGACGCTGTGGGCGGGGCCGGTGCCGTCGCGGTGTGGGCGTTGCTGAGCAGCCTGTTCAGCCCCCTGACGTTGCTGCTCGCCGTGGGCGCGGTGGTCTTCCTCTTGATCGTCTTGGTGGTCGCCAGCTGACGCGGGGCCCGTGTTCTGTCCGGAATAAAGTTCGGTATCGTGGCCGTGACGGCACTTCCGGGTATGGGCACCTTCCAGGTGCGGGTTTGCGCCAAAACTACCGATGGGTAACATTGCGCCTGGGGGACCAGGAGACTCCGGGCCACCACTGTCCATACGCTTACGAGCGCCTGGCAACCTGGGCATCACGTGCGCGTACCCCACGGGCACGTTCGAGAACCGCGGCGTCAGCCGTACGGAAAGGGGAGGTCGGCCACCGGCCATGAACATCGTCGTCTGCGTGAAGCAGGTCCCCGATACGGCGACCGAGCGCAAGCTGAGGTCCGATGACAAGACGCTCGACCGCGACGCCGCCGACGGCGTCGTCAACGAGCTCGACGAGTACGCGGTCGAGGAGGCGCTGCGGCTCAAGGAGGCTCACGGGGGCGAGGTGACCGTCCTCACGATGGGCCCGGCCAGGGCCACCGAGACCATCCGCAAGGCGCTCGCGATGGGCGCCGACAAGGCCGTGCACGTCACCGATGACGCGCTGCACGGCTCGGACGCCCTGTCGACGTCCTACGCGCTCGCCGAGGCACTGAAGAAGATCGGCTTCGACCTGGTGATCCTCGGCTCCGAGTCGACCGACGCGCGCACCGGCGTGCTCGCGGCGATGCTGGCCGAGCGCCTGGGCGCGCCGCAGCTCACCCTGGCCAACAAGGTCGAGGTGGACGGGCAGGCCATCACGATCCAGCGGGTGACCGACTACGGCTACGACAGGGTCGAGGCGTCGCTGCCCGCCGTCGTGTCCGTCGTCGAGAAGATCAACGAGCCGCGTTACCCGTCGTTCAAGGGGATCATGGCGGCCAAGAAGAAGCCGGTCGAGACGTTCGGCATCGCCGACGCGGAGATCGCCGCCGACCAGGTCGGCCTGGCGAGCGCCTGGAGCGAGGTCGTCGACTTCGCCGCCGCCCCGCCGCGTGCGGCCGGCACCGTGGTCAAGGACGAGGGCGACGGCGGAGTGAAGGCCGCCGAGTTCCTCGCGTCGAAGAAGTTCGTCTGAGGGGCCCCGAGATGAGTGAGATTCTGGTGCTCGTCGAGCACGCCGACGGTGACGTCAAGAAGGTCACCCTCGAACTGCTGACCCTCGCCCGGTCTCTGGGCGAGCCGTCCGCCGTCTGGGCCGG
Organism: Planotetraspora thailandica; assembly: GCF_016863335.1. GTDB lineage: Bacteria > Actinomycetota > Actinomycetes > Streptosporangiales > Streptosporangiaceae > Planotetraspora > Planotetraspora thailandica. Next base: position 94,143 of record NZ_BOOR01000029.1, on the reverse strand, counting down.
CCCCGGCTACTCCGACGCCGCCAAGGCCAAGCTCGCCGAGTACGGCGCCGCCAAGATCTACGTCGCGGACGGCGAGGAGATCGTCGACTACGTCGTCGCGCCCAAGGCCGAACTGCTGGCCCAGCTGGTGTCCGAGCGCTCTCCGGCGGGGGTGCTCGTGGCCGCCACGGCCGAGGGCAAGGAGATCGCCGGTCGTCTGGCCGTCAAGACCGACTCCGGCGTGATCACCGACGCGGTGGGCGTCGGCGAGGGCTTCGTCGCCGAGCAGTCGATTTTCGGCGGTGGCGTGAACGTCCGCAGCCGCGTCACCAAGGGCACGCCGATCGTGGCCGTCCGCCCCAACTCCACCGCCCCCGTCGCCGAGGCCGGCGCGGGCGCGGAGGAGAAGGTCGCGGTCGCCCTGTCGGACACCGCGCGCGCGGCGAAGGTGGTCGAGCGGGTCAAGCAGGAGAGGGGAGCCCGCCCCGAGCTCACCGAGGCCGCGATCGTGGTCTCCGGCGGGCGCGGCGTCGGCTCCGGTGAGAACTTCTCGATCATCGAGAAGCTCGCCGATTCCCTCGGCGCGGCGGTCGGCGCCTCCCGGGCCGCCACCGACGCGGGCTGGTACCCGCACCAGTTCCAGGTGGGCCAGACCGGCAAGACGGTCTCTCCGCAGCTCTACATCGCGGCCGGCATCTCCGGGGCCATCCAGCACCGGGCGGGCATGCAGACCTCGAAGACGATCGTGGTGATCAACAAGGACGCCGAGGCGCCGATCTTCGAGATCGCCGACTTCGGCGTCGTGGGCGACCTCTTCCAGGTGGTCCCCCAGCTCACCGAAGAGATCGAGAAGCGCAAGTAAGGACACGTCCCTGGGCGGCGTCGCACTCCTCGTGCGGCGCCGCTCAGGCGTTCACCGGGTCGGTGACCTGTCCGGTCACCGGAAGGACCGGCGGTAGGCGGCCGGGGTGGTGTCGAGGGCGTTGTGGAACCGGCGGCGCAGGTTCACCGCGGACGAGAGGCCGACCCGCTGGGCGATCGTCTCGACCGGGAGGTCGGTCTCCTCCAGGAGCGCGCGGGCGCCCGCGATGCGCCGCTCGAGGAGCCAGCGGCCGGGGGAGATGCCGAGTTGCTCGGAGAAGTGGCGGCTGAGGGTGCGCGGCGACGTCCCCGACCAGGCGGCCATGTCCTCCAGGGTCAGCCGGCGGTCCAGGTTGGCGGTGACCCAGTCGAGCAGCGGGGCGAGGGAGTCGGGGAGCGGGCCCGTCGTCGGCAGCGCGGGGAACTGGCGCTGGCAGCCCTCCCGGTGCGGGGCCGCCGCCAGCTGACGGCCGATCCGCATCGCCAGGGCGGCGCCGTGTTCGCGCCTGACCTGGTTGAGGCACAGGTCGATGGTGGTGGCCGTGGCGCCCGCCGTCGCGACGTCGCCATGATCGACGTACAGCACGGTGGCGTCGGCGCGGACCTTCGGGTACCGCCGGGCCAGCTCGCCGGTGAGCTCCCAGTGGGCGGCGGCCGTGCGGCCGTCCAGCAGGCCCAGGCTCGCCGGGATGTGGATGCCCGAGCAGATCCCGACGATGCGCGCGCCACGGGCGTGGGCGGCGAGGACGACGTCGGCGAGCTCGGCGGAGATGTCCGGCCCGGGGCACCAGTTCGCGATGAGGATCGTGTCGGCCTCCGCCAGGGCCTCCAGACCGTCGGTGACGAGGATGTCGGCGCCCATCGTGGTCGCGATCGGCCCGGGCCGTTCGGCGCAGAGCCGGAAGTCATAGAGGTGGGGGATGTCGGGGCCCTGGTAACCGAACACGGCCGACGCGCAGGTGACCGGGTACATCTCCTGCGGCGACCCGACCAAGGCGACCACTCGGTGCTTCATGGCAGGAATGTACTCAATGATGTCGTGACGGACGCCTGTGCGAGCCCGGCCACTTGTCCAGGATGAGTGGTCATGGAGATCGCCGCATGACCACGACCGTCGACCCCGAAGCGCCTTCGGTCGCGGAGAAAACGCTCTGGACCAGGGATTTCTCGCTCTACTTCGCCGCCCGGGTGGTGTCGCTGCTGGGCGACGCGATGCTGCCGGTCGCGGCGGCGCTGGCGGTAGGGGCGATCTACGGCGTCTCGGGTGTGGGGTACGTTCTCGCCGTCTGGACGGCACCCTTCGTCCTGTTCGTTCTGTTCGGCGGGGTCTTCGCCGACCGGCTCGGCGCGCGCACCATGATGGTCGGCGCGGACCTGGTCCGGGTCATCACCCAGGGCGTGCTCGCCGTCGCCTTCTTCGCCGGAGTCCCGCCGCTGTGGCTGCTGCTGTCCGCTTCGTTTCTGTCCGGTACGGCTGCCGCGATGTTCGAGCCCGGCGGCAAGGGCATGGTCCCGCTCGTCGCGAAGGACCCGCAACGCGCCAACGGCACCCTCAAGATCGCCGAGGCGGCCACGCAGCTCGGCGGTCCGGTCCTGGCGGGGCTCCTGATGGCGCTGACCGGCGCGGGCACGGTCTACGCCTTCGACGCGGGCACCTTCCTGGTGAGCGGTCTGTGCCTGGCGCTGATCAGGTTCGCTCCCGCCTCCGGTGCCGGTGGCCGGGAGCCCTCGACCATCCTGCTCGACCTGCGGCGCGGCTGGGTGGAGTTCCGCTCCCGCAGCTGGATGTGGTCCGTGATCCTGGTCTGGGTCTTCTTCGGCATGCTCGTCTTCGGCCCCTATATCCCGCTGGGTTCCCGGCTGATCGGCGACCGCCTCGGCGACGCCGCGTACGCCTGGGCGATGGCGGGCCTGGGCACCGGCACCGTGATCGGAGGCCTTGTCGCGATCCGCTTCCGGCCCGTCCGCCCGTTGGCCGCGGGGGCCGTCGCCATGATCGGTTTCATGTGCATCCCCCTGTCGGCCGCCCTGGAGCTTCCGCTCCCCGCGGTGATGGCCGGCCACCTGATCGGCGGGGCCTCCTGGGCCTTCTGGTCGGTGATGTGGTCCACCAGCGTGCAGACCCAGGTGGCCCCCGACGTCCTCAACCGAGTCACCGCCTACGAGGTGGCGGGGTCGGTCTCCGGAGTGGCGGTCGGCCAGGCCCTGGTGGGCCCGGTGTCCGCGGTCGTCGAACCCCGCGACCTGCTGTTCCTCTCGGCGGGAGTCAGCGCCGCGGTGTGTGCGGCGTTGCTGCTCATCCCGCCGATCCGAAGGCTCCGCAGGATCTGATCAAGGGTTTCGCGGCCGGCGCGCGAGCCCCGCTGGGGGGTTCAGCCCGCCGTACGCGAGACCGGCCGGGGAGACAGGACAACTGTCACGGTCAGGCCGCCTGGGGCAGCTCCTCCTCGGCGACGGTCTCCAGAATCGTCTCCTGCTCCATGAAGACAGGGAGCGGCTTCGGCAGGAAATGGGCGGCGGCGGTCACCAGCAGGCCGAGTACCACCGCGGTGATCATGGCTGCCCGCAGCGAGCTCATCGACGACACCAAGCCGATCACCACCGGGCCGAGGAGCAGCCCCGCGTAGCCCATGGCGCCCGCCTGGGCGATGGCGGGCCCGGGGTTGGCCGTGGCGGTTCCCGCGAGCGACAGGGCCATCGGCGAGATCGTGGCCGTCGCCAGGCCGACGAGGAACATGCCGACCACCGCGAACACGGCCGACGGCGCCCCAATGACCAGCAGGAACGTCACCGCCGTCGCCCCGCCGGAGATCGTGATCAGGCCGCGCGCGCCATATCGGTGGCGAAGCCGGTCTCCGGTGAGCCTGCTGATCAGCATCCCGGCCTCGAATGCCGGGTAGCCGAGGGCGGCGAGTGCCGCCGGGGCGCCGAGCGTGTCGATCAAGTAGAGGCCGTTCCAGTCGGCGACGATCCCCTCGATCATGAACGCCCCGAACGTGATCGCGCCGAGGAGGTAGACCACGGCGGGGAGCTTCGCCCGCGCCCCACGGGTCCGCGGCGCCGCCGCCGGATCCGGCAGGTACGTACGGCTCAGCACCAGCGAGACGGGCAGCGAGACCAGGGCGACCACGGCCAGGTGGACGGTGAGGGACAGATCGGCCGCGATGGCCGCCGTGCCGACCAGGCCCGCGGAGATCGCGCCCACGCACCAGCCCGCGTGCATGCCGCTCAGCAGCGAATGGCCGTAGGCCTGCTCCACCGCCGACCCCTGCGCGTTCATGGCGACGTCCACCGCCCCGAAGGCCATGCCGAACACGGTGGTGGCCAGCACGAGCAGCGGGAAGGAGGGGGCGAAGGCGACCAGAACGAGCGTGGCGGCGCTCAGCGGCGCCGCGATCCCGAGGACTCCGCGGCTCCCCACCCTCGCCATGACCACCCGCATCACCTGCATGGTCAGCAGGGCGCCGATCCCCCAGGCGAGGAGGACGACGCCGACCGATGACTCGGGTAAGCCGAGCCGGTCCGCCAGCGCGGGGAGGCGCACGGTGAACGTTCCGCAGATCAGGCCAGCAAGGACGAACGTGAGGATGACCCCATATCGGGCCGTCCTCAGAGCGCGGGTCATCACGGGTTCCTTTCCGGGGTTTGGTGTCAGGTTGATCGGGCAGACAACAGCAGGTCGCCCTTCCCGGATCACGCGCCGGAAGGGGCGACCGCCAAATAACAAGAGGTCAGAGCAGGGCGAGCAGCCCCTGCCGCACGGCGGCGTAGTCGACGATCCTGGGACAGTGCGTGGCGACTTCCCAGACGCCTTCGCACGCCAGCCGTACGATCTGAGCCGTCGCGGGATCGGGTTCCTCGTCGAGTCCCTGCGCGTGCCAGCGGGCCATCGCGTCCCGGAGGGGCGCCAGAAGCTCGGGGTCGCCCGCCGCGCCGGTCACCACGGCCCAGCGTCTCAGCCGGCCGGACTCGATGGCCTCGAAGGTGGCCTTCATATAGGCCCGGGTGTACGTGGACTCGTGCTGGGCCGCGATCATCGCGTCGAACTCCTCGATGAGGCGCTCGACCATGGCTTTGATCAGGGCTTCCTTGTGGGCGAAGTGGTAGAGGAGGCCGCCCTTGCTGACGCCTGCGCGCTCGGCCACGGCGGCCAGCGTGAGCGCCTGGGCTCCCTGGTCCTGAAGCAGGCTTTCCGCCGCGTCGAGTAGCTCATCCCTCCTCATGTCGCCCACTATACCGTCCGGACGGTACAGTTGCGAATCGGTGAGGACGGTGTGCTCACCAACCCCGGCTAGGCTTGGTTGGCTGAGGTGAGGAACTGGAGGGGCCGTGGGAACTGCGTATCTGGACCATGCCTCGACCACGCCGATGCTGCCCGAGGCGATCGAGGCCATGACGGCGCAGCTGGGACAAGTCGGCAACGCCTCGTCTCTGCACGCGACCGGCAGGCGCACCCGCCGGGTCGTGGAGGAGTCGCGCGAGACGATCGCGAGCGCGATGGGCGCGCGGCCGAGCGAGGTCGTCTTCACGGCCGGCGGCACCGAGGCGGACAACCTGGCGATCAAGGGTCTGTTCTGGGCCAGGAAGCGGCCGAGGATCCTGATCAGCGCGATCGAGCACCACGCGGCCCTCGACCCGGCCCACTGGCTGGCGGAAAACCACGGGGCCGTGGTCGAACTGCTCGACGTCGACGAGCACGGCCGCGTCCACCCGGAGACGCTCCGCGCCGCCATCGCCCGAGACCCCGGCGACGTCGCGCTGGTCAGCGTCATGTGGGCCAACAACGAAGTGGGAACCGTACAACCGATCAAGGAGCTCGCCGCCATCGCGCACGAGCACGGCATCCCCTTCCACACCGACGCCGTGCAGGCGGTCAGCCAGCTACCCGTCCTGTTCGCCGAGTCCGGCGTCGACGCGATGACCATCTCGGGTCACAAGGTGGGCGGCCCCATCGGCGTCGGGGCGCTGCTGCTCGCCCGGGGCGTCGACCCGGTGCCCGTGCTGCACGGCGGAGGCCAGGAGCGTGACGTGCGCTCGGGCACGCTCGACGCGCCCGCCATCGCGGGCTTCGCGGCCGCGGTGCACGCCGCCGTCGCCCGGCGCGCCGAGACCGCCGAGCGGCTGGCGGTGCTGCGCGACGACCTGATCGGCCGCGTACGGCAGGCCGTGCCCGACGTGATCGTGAACGGCCACCCCACCGATCGGCTGCCGGGCAACGCGCACTTCTCGTTCCCGGGCTGCGAGGGCGACGCGCTGCTGATGCTTCTCGACGCCAGAGGCGTGGAGTGCTCGACCGGGTCGGCCTGCTCGGCAGGCGTGGCCCAGCCGTCCCACGTGCTGCTCGCGATGGGGCAGGACGGCCTGCAGGCGCGCGGATCGTTGCGGTTCTCGCTCGGCCACACCTCGACCGTGACCGACGTCGACCGGGTGGCCGAGGTCATCGGACACGTGGTGGAGCGGGCCCGCCGCGCCGGGATCACCTCCGTCTCCGCGAGCTGAGCTCCAGCTCACCGGTGACGCGGGCGGTCCGCTCTGCGGCGCCGCTCAGGTGAGGAAGTGCGCGACCGCGCTCCATGACGGGTCGGCGGCCACGTCGACCCTGGCGCGGCCCTCCGGCCAGCTCGGGACCAGCTCCTTGATCACGAGTGCGGCGTCCCCCGACGGATCGGCGTAGACGTGCATCTCGCGCGTTCCTCCGCTGGTCAGGTGGGCGGCCAGCACGGCGGAGCCCCGCTTGCCGAGCAGCTCGCCGAGCCGTTCCTCGAAGTCGCGCAGCGCCTTCATGGAGGGCCCGGCGGGCTGGCCGTCCTCCTGGGCGTTCGCATACGGCAGGCTGATCGCGATGTGCTGGTCGAACGTGGGGAAGTCGACCGGGCGGAGCGGATGGCGGGCGACGACCGTCAGGCGGGCGCCCTGCCCGGTCTGGCCCTCCAGCAACGCCCACTGGCCGGGCTTGACGCCCTCGGCGATGTCGGCGACGACCGCGGACAGGTGGATCGCGGGGATGGCGTCGATGGGCTCGAACTCGGCGGCGATGATGTCGCCCACCCAGCGGGCCACCTCGTCCTCGCCCAGGAGCCAGTCGAGGGCGAGCAGGGTCGCCTCCAGCCGCGTCTCATCATCGATATCCGGAAATATCGGGTGAAACGCGGAAACGTCGACGCGAGCCGCGCCCGGGGGGACGCGCAGCCCCAGCACCAGCCGGTCGACGCCGAACTCCCTGCCGGCGACCTCGACGGTGACCTCGGCCGCCTTCGGGTTGGCCTGGCGGGAGGGGTGGAACTCCCAGAGGTCGTCGGTCGGCGGCGCCGCCTTGGCCCACCGGTGCGCCAGAGGGCGCAGCTCAGGGTCGCCCGACGCGCTGACGACCAGGGCGTGGCGCGCCGTGCCGCCAGGCGCGATCTCCCAGATGAGCGAGGGATGCAGGGTGGTGACGGCTCCGCCGATCAGCTCGGCGAGCGCCTGAGTGTCCTCCGCCTCGATGTAGGCGTCGATCTCGGGGCGGGTCTGCCGCCACCACGTCCAGAAGTCCGAAATGGCCTCGGCCGGATCGACCGGCTCGTTCTTGCGCCCGAACAGTCGCATGACCACGCATCCTCCCAGCCCGCCGCCGCGCATGCCAACGTGGACGGGCCGGCGCGGAAGGGGCCGTCCGCCCGGCTTCGGCTCGCCTGCCGTACAGGTAATCTCGGAGTGTTATGGGTTCCACTCAGAGGCTCCGTGTGCTCGCCGCCATGTCGGGCGGCGTCGATTCGGCCGTCGCCGCCGCCAGGATCGCCGAGGCGGGACACGACGTGACCGGCATCCATCTGGCGTTGTCGTCGAATCCGCAGTCGTACCGCACCGGCGCGCGCGGATGCTGCACGCTGGAGGACTCCCGCGACGCCAGGCGCGCCGCCGACGTGATCGGCATCCCCTTCTACATCTGGGACATGGCCGAACGTTTCCACCACGACGTGGTGGAAGACTTCGTCAGCGAATACGCGGCAGGCCGCACGCCGAACCCGTGCCTGCGCTGCAACGAGAAGATCAAGTTCGAGGCGGTGCTCGACCGGGCGCTCGCCCTCGGGTTCGACGCGGTCGCGACCGGTCACCACGCGCGCCTGTCGGACGGCGTGCTGCGGCGCAGCGTCGACGAGGGCAAGGACCAGTCATACGTGCTCGGGGTGCTCACCCGCGAGCAGCTCGCGCACGCGATCTTCCCCCTGGGTGACTCCACGAAGGCGGAGGTGCGGGCCGAGGCCGCGCGCCGGGGACTCACCGTGGCCGACAAGCCGGACAGTCACGACATCTGCTTCATCGCCGACGGCAACACGCGTGCCTTCCTCGCCGACCGGCTCGGCGCGGAAGAGGGCCCGATCGTCGACGCGCTCACCGGCCAGGTCGTCGGCAGCCACGAGGGTGCCTTCGGATTCACGGTGGGCCAGCGCAAGGGCCTCAACATCGACCGCCCCGCCGCCGACGGCCGGCCCCGCTACGTGTTGTCGATCGAGCCGGTCTCCAACACCGTCACGGTCGGGCCCCGCGCCTCCCTGGAGGTTCGCTCCATCGTCGGCGAGCGGCCGGTGTGGAACGGCCCGGTGCGGGAGCCGTACGAGCCGATGACGTGCACGGTCCAGCTGCGGGCCCACGGCGAGGTGTACGGCTGTCGCGCCCAGCTGTCGGGCGATCAGCTGCATATCGAGCTCGACGCCCCGGCGACCGGCGTCGCGCCGGGCCAGGGCGCCGTGCTCTACGACGGCGACGTCGTCATCGGGTCGGCCACGATCGCCTCGGCGATCTGAGCGCGATCTGACCGGCGCCCGAACGGAGCCGAGGTCAGCCGATCTCGACGAACTCCCCGACCGGGACGCGGCGGAACTCGGCCTTCTGCTCCTCGGCCTCCATGCTGAGGAAGTTGTCGATCAGCATGTAGCCGATGTCGTTGGCCAGTCCGTCGTGTGTGGAGTAGGCGCGGGCGGGGCGCACGTCGCGGAGATACTGGATCGACTCCGCGAGCTTCACCCACGGCCCGGTCGTCGGCACGAGGAGCGTGGGAACCTCCACCTGGGGGACGGTCAGCGCGTCACCGGGGTAGAAGACCTCCTCGTCCACGAGGAAGCCGACGTTCTGGATGAGCGGGGCGCCGGGCAGGTTGACGGCGTGCCACTCGCCGATCACCTTCACGTCGAACCCGGCGGCGGTGAACGCGTCGGTGTCCCGCACGACCTGGACCTTCGCCACGATGTCGCCGAGTTGGTCGGCGACCGCCTGGCAGGTCCAGATCTCAAGGCCGGCGGGCGCGTTCTTCAGCGCCTCGGCGTTCACGTGGTCGAAGTGCTCATGAGTGATCAAAACGGCGTCGGCGCCGTCGAGGAGCGACTCGCCGCTGAACGCCCCCGGGTCGAGCACCAGCGTGGAGCCGTTCTTCTCCATCCGCCAGCACGCATGTCCAAGTTTGGTGAGTTTCATAGTCCCTAAGCTAGTGGGCGTGAATGACTATCCGTGGGGCGAGGCCACGGCCACAGGTGTGGGGTCCTATCCGGGGGAGGACCACCTGGAAGCCCTCCGCGTGGCGTTCGGCGAGCTCTCCATGCCGTACCTGCCCGAGCTTCCCGCCCGGGGCGTCGGAGCGGACATGATCGGCAGGGGCGCCGCGCTGCTGGTGGAGCTGCCCGTCGAGGTGCAGCCCTCCGGATGGCGCGTCACCGACCGCCCCGGACGCGACGCCAAACGGGCCCGCGACCACCTGATCCGCGATCTCGACGGGCTCGAGGAGGCCGCACAGGGATACGAGGGCCCGCTGAAGATCCAGGCATGCGGCCCGTGGACGCTGGCCGGGGCCGTCGAGCTGCGGCACGGTGACAAGGTGCTGTCCGACGCGGGAGCCGTACGGGATCTGACGGAATCGCTGGCCGAGGGGCTGGCCAGGCACGTCGAGGACGTCAGGCGCAGGGTGCCCGGGGCACGGCTCGTCGTCCAGATCGACGAGCCGGGGCTGCCCGGAGTGCTCGCGGGCACCGTGCCGACCGCGTCCGGGTTCGGCCGGCTGCGCCCGGTGGAGCCGGTGATCGCCGGTGAGCGGCTCGGCACCGTCATCTCGGCGATCGCGCCGAGCGCCCCGCCTTCCGGCACCCAGGCCTGGCTGGCCGCCCGGTCTGAGGAGGCCTCCGGCGAGACGGACTCCGGGGTCTTCCCGATCGTGCACTGCTGCGCGCCGCGGACCCCGTTCGACCTCCTCCGTACGGCAGGCGCGCGCGGCTTCTCTGTCGACATGTCGCTGTTGCGCAGCCGGGACGAGGATGCGATCGGAGAGGCGATCGAGGCAGGCGTCGCGTTGTTCCTCGGGGTGGTGCCCGGCACCGACGCCCGGCTTCCCGACGTGGGCGTGATCGCCAAGCCGGCGATCGAGCTGTGGCGGCGGCTCGGGTTCGACCCCGCGGGTCTGGCCCGGCAGGTCGTGCTCACCCCGGCGTGCGGGCTCGCCGGAGCCTCGCCGCGTCACGCCAAGGCGGCGCTGGCCGCGTGCCGGGAGGCGGCGAGAGTGCTGCGGGAGGATCCCGGCGAGTAGCGGCGGGCGGTGGCCACGACGCGTCGGGCGAGCAAGGATGTCGGTGGGCGGCGATACGGTTTCCACGGGTCGTTGACGAGGGGAGACGAGCGACGTGACCGATCAGGTGAACGAGGCGGCGGGTGCGCCGTCGCATGCGCGGGAGCGGCACGCTCAGCTGGCGGAGCTCATCGAGGACGCCAACTGGCGCTACCACGTGCTCGACTCGCCGACGGTGAGCGACGCCGAATACGACACGTGGATGCGGGAGATCAGGGCGATCGAGGAGGAGCATCCCGATCTGCGCACTCCTGACTCTCCCACGCAGAAGGTGGGCGCGCCGATCTCCACCGAGTTCGCCGCCGTCGCCCATCTGCAGAGGATGGAAAGCCTCGACAACGCCTTCAACGACGCCGATCTGGCCGGCTGGCAGGCGAGGGCCGAGCGGCTCATGGAGGCCGACCCCGGCCCCTACCTGTGTGAGCTGAAGATCGACGGGCTGGCCATCTCGCTCGTCTACGAGAAAGGCCGCCTGGTGAGGGCGGCGACCCGGGGCGACGGCCGCACCGGTGAGGACGTGACGCCGAACGTGCGGACCATCCGCGACGTGCCGCACCGGCTGACCGGCGACGACGTGCCCGATCTGCTGGAGGTGCGTGGCGAGATCTTCCTGCCCGTCGAGGGGTTCAGGCGGCTCAACGAGCAGCTGATGGACGCGGGGAAGGCGCCCTTCGCCAACCCGCGCAACTCGGCGGCCGGCTCGCTGCGGCAGAAGGACCCGAGGATCACCGCGCAGCGGCCGCTCCGGATGATCGTGCACGGGGTCGGCAAGTGGGAGGGTGTGGAGCCGCCCACCGCCCAGTCGGACACCTACGACCGGCTGGCGTCGTTCGGCCTGCCCGTGAGCGACCGCTACAAGGTCGTCAAGACGCTCGACGAGATCCGCGAATTCATCACCTACTACAACGAGCACCGCCACGATCCGGCGTACGAGATCGACGGTGTCGTGGTCAAGGTCGACAGGATCGCGACGCAGCGCACGCTCGGCTCCACGAGCAAGGCCCCCCGGTGGGCGATCGCGTTCAAGTACCCGCCCGAGGAGGTCACCACCAAGCTCCTCGACATCCAGGTCGGCGTCGGCAGGACGGGCCGGGTCACCCCATACGGCGTGATGCGGCCGGTCGTGGTCGCCGGTTCGACGGTGGAGCGGGCCACCCTGCACAACGCCTCGGAGGTCGTTCGCAAGGGCGTGCTCATCGGCGACACGGTCGTGCTGCGCAAGGCCGGCGACGTCATCCCCGAGATCGTCGGCCCGGTGGCCGACCTCAGGGACGGCTCGGAGCGCTCGTTCGTGATGCCGACGCACTGCCCGGAGTGCGGCACCGAACTGGCCTACGAACGCGAGGGCGACGCCGACCTGCGCTGCCCCAACGCGCGGGCCTGCCCCGCGCAACTGCGTGAGCGGATCTTCTTCGCCGCCGGGCGCAACGCGTTCGACATCGAGGGCCTCGGCTACGTCGCGGCGACCGCGCTCACCCAGCCGTTGCCGCCGCAGGAGCCGCCGGTCAGGACCGAGGCCGACCTGTTCGACCTCACGATGGACCGGCTGCTGCCGATCAAGTCGGTGGTGCGCGACGTGGAGACCGGCCTGCCCAAGACCGATCCCGGCAACGGCGAACCCAAGATCGTCGCCTTCTTCGCGACGATGGCCGGCGCGCCCAGCAAGAACGCCGAGAAGATGCTGGAGCAGCTGGAGAAGGCCAAGAACCAGCCGCTCTGGCGGGTCCTGGTCGCCCTCAGCATCCGCCACATCGGCCCTCCGACCGCGCAGGCCCTCGCCGACGAGTTCCGCTCGATGGACGCGATCGCCGCCGCTTCGGAGGAGGAGCTGGCCGCGGTGGAGGGCATCGGGCCGCGGGTGGCCGAGACGATCCGGGAGTGGTTCTCCGTCGACTGGCATCGCGAGATCGTCGACAGGTGGAAGGCCGCCGGGGTCAGCATGGTGGACGAGCCGCCCGCCGACCTGCCGCCGCAGGTGCTGGACGGGATGACGTTCGTCGTGACCGGCACGTTGTCCGGGTTCAGCCGCGACGAGGCCGGCGCGGAGATCGCCAGCCGGGGTGGCAAGGTGTCGAGTTCCGTCTCCAAGAAGACGAGCTTCGTCGTCGTCGGCGACAGCCCCGGCTCGAAATACGAAAAAGCGGTCAAGCTGGGTGTGGCCATCCTCGACGAGGAGGGTTTCCAGACGCTGCTTCGGGAGGGCCCGGAGGCGGCCGAGGCGGTCGCCGTCACGGCCGAGGCCTGAACGCCGCCTGTGGCTGTCGCGACGAAGGGCGCCCGTTAGTTAGGCCGGTCGCCAAACGTGAGAAGCGCTGGAAAACGGGCTTTCGGCGGTGGCGATTCGTGGGAATTTCGCGCATCACGGCCGATTTGCGACCGGCATGTCAGACCATCGCAGGAAATCTACCGTAACGGACCGTGCCCAACCGGTTTCGCGAAGTGGCCCAAAGGTCGTACCCTCCCATAGTGACCTCTTGGGGGGTTCCTGACCTATGGCGCTATCTCGCAATCTCACGCCGTGTGCCGAGATTGCCCGCTTCGGTGATCTCATGCTGACACCCGAGATCGCCACGTCGTCCGACGCCCGCGACATGGGCCCGCGCCCGGGCTCGCCCCTGTGGACGTATCTCACGGCCGTCATCGTTGTCGGTTTTGCCGCGCTGCTGATCGGGGAAGTACGGCTCGGCTTGGGCGAGCTTGCCCAGGCAGGACGCACGCCGCTCTTCTGGATGCTGGCCGTGCTCGTCGTCCTTGGAGAGCTGCGGCCCGTCATGGTCAGCTCCTCCACGTCCGTGGGCGGCACCCCCACGTCCACGATGTTCACCTTCGCCGTCCTCATGCACTACGGCCTGCCGACCGCGGTGCTGATGCAGGCGGTCGCCGTGATCGTGAACGGCTGTCTGCACCGAAGGGCCTGGCACCGCGTGATGTTCAACATCGCGCAGGCGACGCTGGCCTACAGCGCCTCGGCCGCCGCGTTCGCCGTGTTCGGCGTGGACCCGACCCCGGCGGCCCCCTGGACCCCGGACGGAAGGGACATCCCCGCCATCGGCCTGGCCGCGCTCGCCTACTTCACCGTGCGGGCGACCCTGGTCTGCGTGGCGGTGGCGCTCCACGAGCGCAAGCCGATCACCCGGGTCGTCCGGGGCTCGATCGGCCCCCAGGCGCTCGTCTACGGCGCACTGCTCGGCCTCGGGCCACTGGTCACCGTGGTCATGGCGCATTCGTCGGCCCTGGTGCCGCTGTTCATCGCGCCCCTGGCTGCGGTGCATTTCACCGCCACGCTGTCACTGCGCCGCGATCACCAGGCCACCCATGACGGCCTCACCGGGTTGCCCAACCGCAAGATGCTGATCCTCCGTACGGAGGAGGCCCTGGCCGAGGCGCGCGAGCACGAGCGGGTGGGGCTGCTGCTGCTCGACCTCGACCGGTTCAAGGAGGTCAACGACACGCTCGGCCACCCGGTCGGCGACCGGCTGCTCCAGATCGTCGCCCACCGGCTCAGCCACAGCGTGCGCCCCGGAGACGTGGTCGCCCGCCTCGGCGGTGACGAGTTCGCCGTGCTCCTGCCGTCAATAAGGGATGCCCACGCGGCCAGGGAGGTCGCCTCCCGGCTGCGGGTCGCGCTCACCCAGCCCGTGCGGCTGGAGGGCATGACGTTCGATCTTGACGCCTCGATCGGCATCGCGCTCTATCCCGACCACGCGCCCGACTTCGAGCTGCTGTTACAGCGTTCCGACGTCGCGATGTACATGGCCAAGGAGGGCCGCACCGGCATCGAGTTCTACGTGGCCGACAAGGACCGCAACTCGCCGGAACGACTGAGCCTGCTCAGCGATCTGCGGGCGGCCGTGGACGCCGGAGAGCTCGACCTCCACTACCAGCCCAAGGTCAAGTTGGAGAACGGCCAGGTGGAGGGCGTGGAGGCCCTGCTGCGCTGGTGGCACCCCGAGCGCGGCCCGGTCTCGCCCGTCGAGTTCATCCCGCTCGCCGAGCAGTCGTACCTCATGCGGGAGATCACCCAGTACGTCATCAGGAAGGCGCTGGCGCAGGCGGCCCGCTGGTGGCACGACGGCATCGACGTGCCGATCTCGGTCAACGTGTCGGCCCGCGACCTGCTCGACTCCACCCTGCCCGAGGAACTGGAAGCGGGGCTGAGGACGTTCGCGCTGCCCGCATCCGCCATCCGCCTCGAGATCACCGAGCGGGTGCTGATGACCGATCAGGCCTACATCGCCGAGACCATCACGACGCTGGCCGACATGGGGGTGCAGTTGTCCCTCGACGACTTCGGCACCGGCTATTCGTCCCTTGTACGGCTCCAGCGGCTTCCCGTGTCCGAAGTGAAGATCGATTCTTCGTTCGTCCGGCGGCTCGCCGAGTCGCCCGACGACGAGCGGATCGTGCGCTCCATCGTCGACCTGGTCCGCTCGCTGGGATTGCGGTCGGTCGCCGAGGGCGTGGAGTCCCTGGAGATCGCGACACGCCTGCGCGAGATGGGCTGCCCCGCGGGCCAGGGCCGGTGGCTGGCCAAGCCCATGTCCGCCTACGAGGCCACCGTCTGGCTCCGCCACCGCATGGGCCCGGCGTTCGGCGCCCGCGCCGGCGACGAGGCGCGGCTGGCGCCCCACTGACCAGGCTCGGGTCATCGGGTCGGCCGTGCCTGGAGACGAGCCCTAGGATGGGAAGGTCCAATCTCCATCCATGAAACGGGTTCGACGACTCATGTCCGCCATAACCCGCGATGAGGTCGCTCACCTCGCCCGGCTGTCCCGGCTGGCGCTGGACGAGGAGGAGCTCGACCACTTCGCCGCCCAGCTCGACCAGATCGTCGGCGCGGTCGCCCGTGTCGCGGAGGTCGCGGCCGGAGACATCCCGCCCTCCTCGCACGCGCTGCCGCTGACCAACGTGTTCCGTCCCGACGAGATCAGGCCCAGCCTGACGCCCGACCAGGCGTTGTCCGGCGCGCCCGCCGTCGAGGAAGACCGGTTCCGCGTGCCCAGGATCCTGGGGGAGGAAGCATGAGCCTGACCCGTAAGACCGCCGCGGAGCTGGGAGAGCTCATCGCCTCCCGCGAGGTGTCCGCCGAGCAGGTCGCCCAGGCCCACCTCGACCGCATCGCCGAGGTCGACGGCAAGGTCACCGCCTTCCTGCACGTCGACGCCGAGCGCGCGCTCGCGCAGGCCCGCGCGGTCGACGAGCGCATCGCCAAGGGTGAACGGCTCGGTCCGCTGGCCGGCGTGCCGATCGCCCACAAGGACGTCTTCACCACCGCCGACATGCCGACGACCGCCGGATCGAAGATCCTCGAAGGCTGGCGCCCGCCGTACGACGCGACCGTGACCCGCCGCCTGCGCGAGGCCGGGCTGGTCATCCTCGGCAAGACCAACCTCGACGAGTTCGCGATGGGCTCCTCGACGGAGAACTCGGCGTACGGGCCGTCGCACAACCCGTGGGACCTGACCCGCATCCCGGGCGGATCCTCCGGTGGCTCGTCCGCGGCCGTCGCCGCCTACGAGGCGCCCCTGTCGACCGGCACCGACACGGGCGGCTCCATCCGCCAGCCCGCCGCGGTCACCGGCATCGTCGGGATGAAGCCGACCTACGGCGGCTCGTCGCGATACGGCCTGATCGCCTTCGCGTCGTCCCTCGACACGCCCGGGCCGTTCGCCCGCAACGTGCTCGACGCCGCCCTGCTGCAGGAGGCGTTCTCCGGGCACGACCAGCTCGACTCGACCTCGATCGACGCGCCCGTCCCGCCCGTCGTCGAGGCCGCCAGGCAGGCCGACGTGGCCGGGCTGCGCATCGGCGTGGTCAAGGAGTTCGCCGGAGACGGCTACCAGCCCGGCGTCCTGGCCCGGTTCAACGAGACCGTCGAGCTGCTGGAGTCCCTCGGCGCCAAGGTCGTCGAGGTCTCCTGCCCGACGTTCGCCTACGCGCTTCCCGCTTACTACCTGATCGCCCCGTCCGAGTGCTCGTCCAACCTCGCGCGCTTCGACGCCATGCGGTACGGCCTGCGCGTCGGCGACGACGGCACCCGCAGCGCCGAGGAGGTCATGGCGCTCACCCGGGCCGCCGGCTTCGGCCCGGAGGTCAAGCGGCGCATCATGCTGGGCACCTACGCCCTGTCGTCGGGGTACTACGACGCCTACTACGGCCAGGCGCAGAAGGTGCGCACGCTGATCTCGCGCGACTTCGAGGCGGCCTACCACCAGGTCGACGTGCTGATCTCGCCGACCACGCCCACGACGGCGTTCCCGATCGGTGAGCGCGCCGACGACCCGATGGCCATGTACCTCGCCGACCTGTGCACGATTCCGAGCAACCTGGCGGGCAACGCCGCGATCTCGGTGCCGTGCGGCCTCGCCGACGAGGACGGCCTCCCGGTCGGTCTGCAGATCATGGCGCCCGTGCTCGGCGACGACCGCTGCTACCGGGTCGGCGCCGCCGTGGAGAAGGCGCTGAACGACCGCTGGGGCGGACCGCTGCTGTCCCAGGCGCCGGCGCTCTAGAGGGGAGGAACGGCGAGATGATCATCCATGTGGGCTCCGCGGTTCCGGTCCCCGTGCACGTGGGGCGGGCCGCCGAGGCGAGGAACGCAGTGAAGGGACGGGGTCACCTGTGAGCAGCACTGAAACGCTCATGCCGTACGACGAGGCGCTGGAGCGCTTCGAGCCGGTGCTGGGGCTGGAGACGCACGTCGAGCTCGGCACCGAGTCGAAGATGTTCTGCGGCTGCCCGACCACGTTCGGGGCGCCGCCCAACACGCACGTGTGCCCGGTCTGCCTGGCGCTGCCCGGCTCGCTGCCGGTGGCCAACGCCAAGGCGATCGAGTCGACCATCAGGATCGGCCTCGCGCTGAACTGCTCGATCGCCGAGTGGTGCAGGTTCGCCCGGAAGAACTACTTCTATCCGGACATGCCGAAGAACTACCAGATCAGCCAGTACGACGAGCCGCTGTGCACGGACGGCTACCTGGACGTCCAGGTGGAGGGCAAGACCGTCCGGGTGGAGATCGAGCGGGTGCACCTCGAGGAGGACACCGGCAAGTCCACCCACGTCGGCGGAGCCACCGGCCGCATCCAGGGCGCCGACTACTCGATCGTCGACTACAACCGCGCGGGCATCCCGCTGGTCGAGATCGTCACCAAGCCCGTCGAGGGGACGGACCGGCTCGCCCCCGAGGTGGCCAGGGCGTACGTCACCGAGCTGCGCGAGGTCCTGCGCTCCCTCGGCGTCTCTGACGTCCGGATGGAGGAGGGCTCGCTCCGGTGCGACGTCAACGTCTCGCTGATGCCGCGGGGCTCCTCCGAGTGGGGCACCCGCACCGAGACGAAGAACGTCAACTCGCTGCGCAGCGTCGAGCGGGCCGTCCGCGGTGAGATCGAGCGGCAGGCGGCGATTCTGGCGGACGGCGGGCGGATCATCCAGGAGACCCGCCACTTCCACGAGGACACCGGGGCGACCACGTCCGGCCGGTCCAAGGAGGAGGCGCAGGACTACCGGTACTTCCCCGAGCCCGACCTGGTGCCGATCGCGCCCGATCCCGCGTGGGTGGCGCAGCTGAAGGCCGAGCTGCCCGAGCTGCCGTCCGTGCGGCGGGCCCGTCTGCAGGCCGAGTGGGGCGTGTCCGACCTCGACATGGCGGCCATGCACAACGCCGGCGCCATTGAGCTGGTCGAGGCCACGGTCGAGGCCGGGGCCCCCGCCGCGGACGCCCGCAAGTGGTGGATGGGCGAGCTGGCACGCCGGGCCAACGAGTCGGGTACGGCTCTCGCCGACCTGCCCATCAGGCCCGGCGACGTGGCCAAGGTCACCGAGCTGGTCGCGTCCGGCGCGCTGAACGACAAGCTGGCCCGCCAGGTGCTGGAGGGTGTGCTCGCGGGCGAGGGTACGCCCGAAGACGTGGTCGAGAAGCGGGGCCTGCGGATCGTCAACGACGAGGGCGAGCTGTCGGCGATCATCGACCAGGTCCTGGCGAGTAACGCCGACGCGGCCGACAAGGTGCGTTCGGGCAAGGTCGCGGCCGTGGGCGCCCTCGTGGGAGGGGTCATGAAGGCCAGCAGGGGCAAGGCCGACGCCGGCCGTGCCCGCGAGCTCATCCTCGAAAAGCTCGGCGTCCAGGGATAAGCCGTCGACCCTGTCGTACGGCTCCGCGTGTGCCGAGCCGTACGACAGGGGACGCCGGCGGTGTAAGGATCGTTACACGCGGTGCGGAGTAGGTCGCTGTTTCATGACATATCTCGAAGGCATTGCTTTAAGGTTGGCTGAACGCAGTTACCCGTGAGCCCTTGAGCCGGAGGAGACCGAGGCGTGCGGAACGCCGGAGCGTCCATCGATCCGCCGCCGGATCCGGCCTCGGCGACGCCTTCGGCCGACCAGCTTCACCCGGTTCGATCGAACACCTCCTCGCTCCCGCCAGGGGTGTCGGCTGACATCTTCGGAGAGGGCGCGCCGCGGCTCACCCCGGCGGCTCCCCAGACCGGCGGCGGCAGCAACCTTCCGCCGCCCGCCACCCCTGTCGAGCCGTGGCCGGTCGCGGACGCGACGGTTCAGGAAGAGCCCGCCCCCTTCGAAACCGAACTCGGACCCGAAGACAGGTCCCCGGCGGGCCGCTACTGGATCGTCGCGCTGGCCGTGCTGCTGGTATTGCTCTACCTCGGGTCCGCCGTGTCCATGTCAGGCGGGATCCTGCAGGGCACGACGGTTCTCGGCGTCGAGATCGGCGGGCTGTCGCCGTCCGACGCGGTGCTGAACCTGCGCGAGAAGCTGTACGGGCGGACCCACGCACCCGTCGTCGTGATGCAGGGCAGCGAACGCATCGCGGTCAACCCGGACGACGCCGGCCTGCGGTTCGACGCCGAGGCGACGGTACGGCAGGCACCGACCGGCTTCCCGTCCCCGCTCGAGGTGTGGCGCGCGTTCACCGGCGGCACACAGCTCGAGCCGGTGATCACGGTCGACCAGGTCAAGCTGGAGGCGGCCGTGGCCAGGGACGTTGGCGAGTCCCTGGAGGACCCGGCGAGGGAGGGCGGCGTCAGGTTCGACGGCACGACGCCCGTGCCGGTCTACCCCCACGCCGGCTACACGATCGACAAAACGGTCGTCGGGCGGGACATCCAGCGCGCCTATCTCACCCCCGACATCACGGTCAGGGCCACGACCGTGAAGAACACGCCCCAGGTCGGCCGCGACGCCGTACAGAGGGCCGTCGTGTGGGCGAAACACGCGGTCGCCTCGCCGATCACCCTTACCGAGGGGGGCAAGGCCGTCGAACTGCCCCCGATCGTGCTGGCCTCGCACCTGACCTTCGTGCCGGAGGGGCACTCGCTGCGTCCGAAGTTCGAGGCGGCCGAGATCGCCCCGGGCATCGAGCGGCGGCTGATCGAGCCGGGCGCCGCCGCCAGGAGCGCCACGTTCACCATCGAGGACGATCGGCCGGTCCTCGTGCACGCCCGCGAAGGGCGGCGGCTCGACACCGGCCGCATGGCGACCGACATGATCGCCGCACTGGGCGGCGGAAGCCGTACGGTGCCGGTGTCGCTTCTGGACGCGCCGCCCGTCGTGACGGACCAGGACGCCGTCGACCTGGGCGTCAAGGAGAAGATCGGCGAGTTCACGACCAGCTACCCCTGTTGCGTGCCGCGGACGGCCAACATCCAGGCCGCCACCCGAGTCGTCAACTACCAGCTGGTCAGGCCGGGGCAGACCTTCTCGTTCAACGAGCTCGTCGGCAGGCGCGACGCGGCTGAAGGTTACGGCGGCGGCTACACGTCCACCATGATCCGCGGGCAGGCCGGTTCCGACGTGGCCGGCATGTCCCAGGTGGCCACCACGATCTTCAACGCGATGGTGCGCGCAGGGCTGGACGACATCGACCGCACGCCCTCCGAGGTGTACATGCCGCAGTATCCGGAGGGCATGGACGCGGCCGTCTCCTATCCCGCGCCCGATCTGAAGTGGAAGAACGAGACCCCCTACGGCGTGCTGATCCATGCGACCGCCACCGACACCGCGGTGACCGTCGAGTTGTGGAGCACCAAACGGTACGACGTGGAGATCCGCGGGCCGGTCAAGACTGCTGTCACCCAGGCGGCTCCCATCGCCGGCACGGGGCCGCAGTGTGTGCCGTCGTCCGGACAGCCCGGGTTCACCGCGGAGGTGACCCGGACGTTGCGGCGGGACGGCAAGGTCGAGGCCAAGCAGTCCTTCAAGACCGTCTACCGGCCGCAGCCCGCGGTCACCTGCCCCACCGCCGGATGACCCCGGGGGCTGTACGGCCTGCATGATCACGAATCGCGTTTGTGCAGGTCGTACGGCGTGGCGGCGAACTTCTGCATGATCACGACTGGGGTTGCCGCAGGTCAGGCAGCGTTTGCTCGAACTTCTGCATGATCACGGGCACGGGGGGCGTCTCAGGGGGTGAGGACGAGGATGCGGTCGTCGCCTGGGCGGGGGGATCCCCGGCCGTCCTTGTTGCTGGTCCCGATCCACAACGAGCCGTCGGGCGCGGTGGTGACCGCCCGGAGCCGGCCGAACTCGCCCGTGTAGAGCGCGACCGGCCTGCCCACGGTTCCCTCCGCGCTCAGCGGGATCCGCCACAACCGCTGACCCCGCAGGGCGGCCGCCCACAGGGAGCCGTCGGCGTAGGCGAGCCCGGACGGCGACGCCTCGTCGGTCGTCCAGGTGAGCAGGGGATTGGTGTACCTGCGGTCGCGTCCCATGCCCTCGACCTCGGGCCATCCGTAGTTGTGGCCCTTCTCGATCCGGTTGATCTCGTCGTAGGTGTTCTGGCCGAACTCGGTGGCGTACATCCGGCCGCCGGAGTCCCAGGCCAGGCCCTGGACGTTGCGGTGGCCGTACGACCAGACCAGGTTGCCGAACGGGTTGCCGGGGGCGGGCTTCCCGTCGACGGTCATCCGGAGGATCTTGCCGGCCAGGGAGTTCGTGTCCTGCGACAGCGGGCGCTCGCCGGTCTCGCCGGTGGCGACGTACAGGTATCCGTCCGGGCCGAAGGCGAGCCGCCCGCCGTTGTGGATCGAGCCTCTCGGAATGCCCGTGACGATCGCGACCGGGTCGGACAGGCGACCGTCGTAGCGGTACCGGACCACCCGGTTGTCGCCTTCGGCGGAGAAATAGACGAAGACGTAGCGGTCGGAGGTGTACTTCGGCGACACGGCCACACCGAGCAGACCGCCCTCCCCGCTCGGCGAGACGCCCTCGATCGTCCCGATCGTGCGTGCCTGGCCGTTGGGTTTCACCAGCAGGAGCCGCGCGGAGTCCCGCTCCGTGACGAGCGCGTCGCCGTCGGGCAGGAACCCGATGGCCCAGGGCACCGACAGGTCGGAGACCAGGGTCCGCGGCGTGCCGGGGACGGCCTGCGTCTGGCCCGGCAGGGGAGCAGGGGTCGAAGCGCCCTGTCCGGTCGTCGTGCCGCCCGGCCGCGCCGTCGAGCCGCTGTTCTCCGGCGCGGCGGAACACGCCACGAGCGCCGCCGCCAGCGCCGCCGACACCGCCGCCGTCAGCGTGGTCGCCCGTGGTGTCCTCACCCGTGCCGTCGTCTGCTCTGTGGACGTCGTCGGCGGCACGCGTCGAGCCGCCCGGCCCCTCATCACCATGCTTCGCAACCTCCCTCGTCCCTTCCATACTCGCGTTTCGCGGCGAGGGTTCCCGCGGTTTCTGTGGCAGAGCTCACAGCAGATCAGGGGCAGCGCTTCCGCGTCGCCACGGCGCGCGGGAACCGATGCCTTATCAGGCCATTCGCTACGTGACCGGTGGAATCTCGCTAACATGATCAGCGGTCATTGCCGATCGTCGGCGGCGAAACCCGTGTGGTGATTTGACTGCCGGTCCTGACTGGTCCATTAAGGATTCCGGAACGTGGCTGCTCCGTGACCTGTAGTGCGTACGGTGAACGTCGTCGCGCGTGGCCGGTTATCAGATCGGTGACGACTCACTGTTTGCCACCTCGGTGATCAGGGGCTGTGCGCAGACTGGCCATGTGACATGGAGAGCAAGCCGGGTCAAGGACAGGAGGGGCCATGACACCAGACCCCTCCGGGCGTGACGACGCGGTCGATTCCCCATCTCCGGAGACGGCGGACGCCGAAATGGAGGCCCACGACCCCGAGACACAGGGATCGCAGGCGCAGGGCGACAGGGCGCGCGGCTCCGAGGCACGGGGCTCCGGGCCGGCCGGACACGAGACGACGACGAATCCAGAGGCGGTACACGTGGACGGCAGGCGCAACCCGAGGGGTTCGCTCACCGTCGCCGCCGGGCTCGGCGCGGTGGGGATCATCGCCGCACTGCTCGGCGGGGGACCCTCTCCTGTCGTCGCCGCCGTCGCCGGCGTCGCCACCGGCCTGTTCGCCGTCATCTCGCTCCTGTTCGCCACCGCCTCGCGTGCCGTCCCAGTGGTCCGGCAGCGCCCCGCCGCCCTGCGGTGGCTCGCGTCCGGCTCGCTGACCTGGCTGCTCGGCGTCGGCCTGCGGCCGGTGGCCGACGGCACCTCGTTCGTGCTGACCTTCGCCGACCTGCTGCTGCTCGTCGGCTCGGTGCTGATGGCGATCGGCGGCGGCCTGTCGGTGTCTCCGCCGGCTTTCGGCCGGGGCGCCTTCCGGCAGGCGGCCGACGCCTATCTGGGCGCCGCCTCGATCTTCACCGTCGGCTGGGTTCTGCTCTTCGGCCCGATCTTCGCGAAGGCCGACGACGCCGGGCCGTTCTTCGCCACGCTGGCGATGCCGGTCGTCTGCCTGCTCGCGTCGTGCGCCGTCGCCTCCGCCGTCGCAGGAGCCCGGTCCGGCGGAAGAGTCATGGGCCTGGCCACGCTGATCACCCTGGCCGCGATCACCCTGGCCGAGACGGGCACCGCGCTCGCCCGCCTCAACGGCGACGACCCTCCGCTCGCGGCGGTCCTGGTCGCCCCGGCGGCGTTCCTCGTGCTCGCCGTCGCGCCCTGGCTCGAGGAACGCCGGCTGCGCAGGGCGCTTCCCACCGCGGTGACCGCTGCCGCGCCGCTGGTCCTGGTCGCCGCCGCCACCGTCGCCGTGGCATTCCAGGCGATCAGCGGCAACCGCGACGCCGCTCTGTCGGTGGTCGCCGCGTCCGTCGTCCTTGTGCTGCTCGGCCGCCTGTTCGTGCTCCTCGTCGAGACCGCCGGGATGCGGCGCCTCGTCGACGTCGGCGAGCGGCAACTGCGCGAGCTCGCCGAGAACACCGGCGACGTCGTCCTCGTGCTCGACCACGACGGCGTCATCAAGGAGATCGGCGCGGGCGTCGAGGACACCTACGGCTACTGCCCCGACGACCTCGCCGGCCGTCCCATGTTCGACTACATCCACCCCGAGGACGTGCCGGGCATCCAGATCCTGCTGCGCCGGATGGCCGCCGACGAGGACGGGCTCGAACGGCACGCCAGCTGCCGCATCTCCTGCCGGGTCCGCGCCTCTGACGGCACCTGGCGGCCCACCGAGTCGGTCGCGACACGCGACGTGCGCGCCGAGGACCGCATCCTCGTCAGCGTCAGGGACCTCAGCGACCAGGTGGCCCTGCGCAACCAGGTCACCCATCTGACCTTTCACGACGGCGTGACCGGCCTGCCCAACCGGGCCTACTTGGAGGAACGCGCCCGGGAGGTCCTGGCCCGCCGGGGGTCCGGCAGGGCCGCCGTGATCTTCCTGGACCTGGACGGCTTCACCGGGGTCAACGACTCCGTCGGCCACGCGAGCGGCGACTACCTGCTCGGCCAGGCCGCCCGCCGGCTGCGCTCCGCCGTACGGGCCGACGACACGCTGGCCCGCTGGGGCGGCGACGAGTTCGCGGTGCTGCTCGAAGGTGGCGTCTCCAGCGGCGCCGACGCGCAGACCGCGATCGACCTCGCCGAACGGCTGGTGCGCGCCGTCTCGGCCGAGCCGTTCCGGGTGGCCGACCGCGACATGGCCCTCACCGCCAGCGTCGGCGTCGCCTTCGCCGAGGACGGCCTGTCCACGGGCGAGCTGCTGCGCAACGCCGACGTGGCGATGTCACGCGCAAAGGAGCTCGGCGGCCGGAGGGTCGAGGTCTTCGCCGCCCACATGCACGCCGACGTCGTACGCCGCCTGGAGATCGCGGCCGACCTGCAACGGGCCTTGCTGGACAACCAGTTCGCCGTCGAATACCAGCCCATCGTCGACCTGGCGACCTCCCGGGTCACCGCCGTGGAGGCCCTGGTCCGGTGGTGGCGGGGAGGCACGTTCGTGCCGCCCGAGAAGTTCCTCGGCCCCGCCGAGGACACCGGGCTCATCGTGCCTCTCAGCGAATGGATCCTGCACGAGGCGTGCAGGGAGGTCGCCGCCTGGCGGGCCTCGTCGATCGACATCGGGCTGTCGCTCAACCTGTCCCTGCGCCAGATCACCGCGCCCCGGTTCGTCGAAACCGTCGCCCAGGCCCTCGAGGAGAGCGGCCTCCCCGCCAGCGCGCTGACCCTCGAGGTGATCGAGGAGATGCTGGTCGAAGACGCCGACGACACGATCAACAAGCTGTCGCAGCTGCGCGCCCTCGGCGTACGGCTGGCCATCGACGACTTCGGCACCGGCTACGCGTCGCTGGCGTTCCTCCGCCAGCTGCCCGTGGACACGATCAAGATCGATCCGTCGTTCGTGTCCGGCCTCGGCCGCGACGAGACCCTCACCCTGCTGACCCGCACGATCGTACGGCTCGGCCACGACCTCGGCCTGGTCGTCGTCGCCGAAGGCATCGAACGGCCCGAGCAGCTCGAGTTGCTCCGCGAGATGGGCTGCACCCGTGGTCAGGGCTACCTGGTAGGCCGCCCCATGGCCGCCCGCGGCGTCGACTCCCTCATGCGGACCCCCCTCCAGAACACTGCGTGACATTTGCTCTGCGCTTATGGCCTCGCCTTCGGCGAGGCGGGCGCTGTGTTTGATTGCGCTCGCTCCGCTCGCGCGTGCTCGTGGCGCTTTGAGGCCGGGTCTTCCCTCGTCACGTCCTCGCTCGTTCCTCGCTGCGGGCGTTCCTCAGTCCAGAACCCGGCCGCGCCACGAGCGTGACCCTTGTGCTCGCCACAATCGGCAACCGTGCACAACCGTCACCGCGAGGGCGCGGCGGTGTCTGGACTGAGGAGCGAGCGGGGAGCGAGGTACGAGCGACCCCGAGCGACGAGGGAAGACGCCGACTGGAAGCGCCCGAGCCCGCGCGAGCGGAGATCGCGCGATCAGGCGGGTATTTCAAATATTGAGATCGCCGTCCCAGATGATTTGACGTGGGGGCTGGGGATCGGACATGGTGGAGCCATGCATCGCGATGGGATCCTCGTAGTACTTCGCAGGCGCGCAGCCTGACGAAGTTCTCGGTCCTGCGCGCGCCCCAGCTCCGCTTAGCGGATGGGGCATTTTTTATGCCAGCGCAATCCCAGAAGACAAGCTCAGCCACAAGGAACGAGCCGATGACCGAACAGATGACAGGTGCCCAGGCCCTGGTGAGAGCCCTGGAGCACGTCGGGGTCGACACGGTGTTCGGGATCCCGGGCGGCGCCGTACTCCCCGCCTACGATCCCCTTTACGACTCAGTGAAGGTCCGGCACGTCCTTGTACGGCACGAGCAGGGCGCGGGCCATGCGGCCGAGGGATACGCCCAGGCCACCGGCAAGGTGGGGGTCTGCATGGCGACCAGCGGACCGGGTGCGACCAACCTGGTCACCCCGCTGGCGGACGCGTACATGGACTCGGTGCCGATCGTCGCGATCACGGGTCAGGTGGCCACCCAGCTGATCGGGACCGACGCCTTCCAGGAGGCGGACATCTCCGGCATCACCATGCCGATCACCAAGCACAACTTCCTGGTGACCGAGGCCGCGGACATCCCGCGGACCATCGTCGAGGCGTTCCACATCGCCTCGACCGGCCGTCCCGGCCCGGTGCTGGTGGACATCGCCAAGGACGCCCTGCAGGACACGATGGAGTTCTCCTGGCCCCCGGTCATGCAGCTGCCGGGCTACCGGCCGGTGACCAGGCCGCACTCCAAGCAGATCCGTGAGGCCGCCAAGCTGATGAATGAGGCGCGCCGGCCCGTGCTGTACGTCGGCGGCGGAGTGCACAAGGCGGGCGCGTCGGCCGAGCTGCTCGAGCTGGCGGAGCTCACCGGCATCCCGGTGGTGACGACGCTGATGGCCCGGGGCACGTTCCCCGACAGCCACCCCCAGCACATGGGCATGCCGGGCATGCACGGCAGCGTCTCGGCGGTGGGCGCACTGCAGCGGTCGGACCTGCTGATCGCGCTCGGGACACGTTTCGACGACCGGGTGACCGGTCAGTTGTCGAGCTTCGCGCCGAACGCCAAGGTCATCCACGCGGACATCGATCCGGCGGAGATCTCCAAGAACCGGCATGCGGACGTGCCGATCGTCGGCGACTGCCGCGAGGTGATCGGCGACCTGGTCACCGCGGTGCGCAACGAGCACAAGGACGGCCGTAAGGGGGACTACACCGACTGGTGGAAGACCCTCAACGGTTACAAGGAGACCTACCCCCTGGGTTACGAGGAATTCGACGACGGCTCCCTGGCCCCGCAGTACGTCATGGAGCGGCTGAGCGCGATCGTCGGTCCCGACGCCTTCTACGTGGCGGGCGTCGGCCAGCACCAGATGTGGGCGGCGCAGTTCATCGGTTACGAGAAGCCGGGGACCTTCATCAACTCGGGCGGCGCGGGCACGATGGGCTTCGCCGTCCCCGCCGCGATGGGCGCGAAGATGGGCCGCCCCGACGCCACGGTGTGGGCGGTCGACGGCGACGGCTGCTTCCAGATGACCAACCAGGAGCTCGCGACCTGCGCGATCGAGGGAGTGCCCGTCAAGGTGGCGGTCATCAACAACGGTAACCTTGGCATGGTCAGGCAGTGGCAGACCCTGTTCTACGAGCAGCGGTACTCCAATACCGACCTGCAGCGGGTCAAGAGGATTCCGGACTTCGTGAAGCTGGCCGAGGCCTACGGGTGCGTCGGCCTGCGGTGCGAGCGGCCGGAGGACGTCGACGCCACCATCCGCAAAGCCATGGAGATCAACGACGTGCCCGTGGTGATCGACTTCGTGGTTCACCAGGACGCGATGGTGTGGCCGATGGTCGCCGCCGGCACCAGCAACGACGACATCAAGTACGCCCAGGACATGGCGCCGAAGTGGGAGAACGAAGAATGAGCCGTCACACGCTGTCGGTGCTGGTGGAGAACAAGCCGGGAGTCCTGGCCCGGGTCGCGGCGCTCTTCAGCCGCCGCGGGTTCAACATCGACTCCCTGGCCGTCGGGCCGACCGAGCACCATGACATCTCGCGGATGACCATCGTGGTCAACGTCGAGGACCTCCCGCTCGAGCAGGTGACCAAGCAGCTCAACAAGCTGGTCAACGTCCTCAAGATCGTCGAGCTGGACAACGGCCAGTCGGTCCAGCGAGAGCTCATGCTGATCAAGGTCAGGACCGACGCGGAGAGCCGCGGCCACGTCCTGGAGCTGGTCAACCTGTTCCGCGCGCGCTGCGTGGACGTGTCCACAGACGCGGTGACGATCGAGGTCACCGGCACGACGGACAAGCTACAGGCGTTCGTCAGGGTCCTGGAGCCCTACGGCATCAAGGAACTCGTGCAGTCGGGCATGGTGGCCGTCGGCCGCGGTGCCCGTTCCATCACCGACCGCTCGCTTCGGGCGCTCGATCGCATCGCATAGCCGTACGGGCCGCACCGCCGTACGCACGTGGCCGGACCCGTGGCGAGCCCGGCCGTCCGATCTGAAAGGCAAGCAAGTGACTGAGATCTACTACGACGACGACGCCGACCTGTCCGTCATCCAGGACCGGCACGTGGCCGTCCTCGGCTACGGCAGCCAGGGTCACGCTCATGCCCTGAGCCTGCGTGACTCCGGCGTGGACGTCCGCGTGGGCCTCCCGGAGGGCTCCAAGAGCAGGGAGAAGGCGGAGGCCGACGGCCTGCGTGTCCTGTCGCCCTCGGAGGCCGTCGAAGAGGCCGACCTCACGATGATCCTCGCTCCGGACCACGTTCAGCGGCACCTCTACGCCGAGCACGTGAAGCCGAACCTGGTCGAGGGTGACGCGCTGTTCTTCGGACACGGCCTCAACATCCGCTACGGCCTCATCGAGGCGCCGGAGGGCGTCGACGTGGCCATGGTCGCTCCCAAGGGCCCGGGTCACCTCGTTCGCCGGCAGTACGCGGCCGGCCGCGGTGTACCGGTCCTCGTCGCCGTTGAGCGCGACGCCACCGGCAAGGCGTGGCCGCTCGTCCTGTCGTACGCCAAGGGCATCGGCGGCACCCGCGCCGGCGCGCTGAAGACGACCTTCACCGAGGAGACCGAGACTGACCTGTTCGGCGAGCAGGCGGTGCTGTGCGGCGGCGTCTCCGAGCTGATCAAGGCCGGGTTCGAGACGCTGATCGAGGCCGGTTACCAGCCCGAGGTCGCCTACTTCGAGTGCCTCCACGAGATGAAGCTCATCGTCGACCTCATGTACGAGGGCGGCATCTCCAAGATGTACTGGTCGGTCTCCGACACCGCCGAGTACGGCGGTTACAGCCGCGGCCCGCGCGTGGTGAACGCCGAGACCAAGAAGGAGATGCGCCGCATCCTCGACGAGGTCCAGAACGGCAGCTTCGCCCGTGAGCTGGTCGAGGAGTTCGACTCGGGCCAGAAGGAGTTCAACAGGTACCGCGAGGAGCTGGCGGCGCACCCGATCGAGCAGACCGGTGCCAAGCTGCGCCCGATGATGAGCTGGCTGAAGGGTCAGTAGCCCCGGCCCGCTTCCGCGGACGTCATGGCGCGAGGGCGGCGCCGCCTTCCCGGCGGCGCCGCCCTCGTGTATTGGGTGTGATCATGCACGACCGGTTGGGGTCGCACACATCCGTACGGCTCAGCACCGGGCGGGCTTGAGCCATGAGCACTCTTTGTCGCCGTTGATGGGCGGGCTCACCTGCGGGGCCGGGGCCCCGTCGACGGGGGCCGACCGCGTGAACTGGGCCAGCCGTACGACGATCTTGTCCTCCAGGTCCTTGACGGAGGGGGACAGGTAGCCGTTGGAGATGATGGAGAAGACCAGTGGCTCGCCGTCGGCGCTGCTCACGTAGCCCGACAACGCTGAGACGCCGGTGAGGGAACCCGTCTTGGCGTGCACGTTGCCGGCCGCGGGAGTGCCGGCCATCCGGCTGCTGAGCGTCCCCCCGACGAAACGCCCCCTCCTTCCGGCGACGGGCAGCGCCTCGTACCAGGTCGGGAACCACGGCTTGTCCCTGAGGTTCACCAGAAGCGAGGCGAGGCCGGCCGGCGTCAGGCCGTCGATGCGGGAAAGGCCGGAGCCGTCGCGCAGCCGCACCGTAGAAATCCCGTTGTTCTGCGCGAACGCCGAGGTCACCGCGAGCCCGGCCGCCCAGGTGCCCTGGTTGGACACCTTGCGGCCCATCGCCTTGGTGAGGATCTCCGCGTGCATGTTGTTGCTCAGCTTCAGGAACGGGACGAGGAGGCGGCTCAGCGGCATCGACTCGCGACCGGCCAGCAGCGACGCCCCGGTGGGCGCGGCCCCGCGCACCGTGGGGCCGAGCACGCGAACGCCGTGCTCGGCGAGGCTCTTGCGGAACAGGCCCGCCGCGTAGAGGGTGGGGCCCCACACCGAGATCCAGTCCTCGTACCGGTCGGCGACAGTGCCGGTGACCACGACCGTGTTCGTGCCGTGGTCACGGGTGATGCCGGCGTCGGTGGTCGTCCCGGTGACCGCCCTGTTGACGATCTTCAGGTAGTCGGTCGGAGGTGTCGTGGTCACCTTGGCCGGTCTGCCGGGCGCGCTGCCCGGATCGACCGACACGATCACCGATCCCGCGTCGTAGTCGGTGTCGGGGGAGGCGGTCAGCGCCGAAATCTGGCCCGCGTAGTAGTAGGGCTCGTCGTCCCAGGTCCAGTCTGCGCCGAGCCGTACGTCGTCGAACCAGGTGTCGTCGGCGACCAGGCGTCCCCTGACCTCCTTGACCCCCGAGCGGGCGACCTGGGCGGCGAGCGCGTCATAGTCGGAGGCGAGCATGGTGGGGTCGCCCGTCCCTTTGAGCACGATGTCGCCCTCGATGGTGCGGCCGGGCTTGGCGGTGGACAGGACCGAGGTGGTGAAGCGGTAGTCCAGCCCCAGCGTCTCGACCGCGGCGGCCGAGGTCACCAGCTTGGTGTTGGACGCGGGGATGAACAGTTTGCCTGGTTCCCGCATGTAGAGGTCTTCGCCGGTCCGCGCGCTCCTCACGACGACGCCGGCCTGCGCCGTAGTGAGGCGCGGATCGCTGAGAATCCGGTCGATGTCGTGCACGAGGTCGCCGGCACCTGGCGCCGGGCCCGCCGGGTCGGCCGCGTTCGCCGGAGCACCCGAGATCGTGACCCCCGCCACGAGTACGGCTCCGGCAAGGAAGATCGAAGGCCGACGTGATAACCGCACAATCAACCCCCAATGACAGGCTTTCGCGATCATTGAGAATTCTCGACGGCACCGCTATGCGGAAATATGCGTATCTGTTCCCCGATAAAGCGTGATCAGGCGGAAATCATGAACACGCAGTCGCCGAAAGCGATCTCGTCGCCCGTCCTTACTTTGGCGGGCCCGGCGAGACGCCAGCCGTTCAGCCGGGTCCCGTTCATGGAGCCCAGGTCGACGAGCAGCCAGGCGTCGTCCTCGTCGCGGCGGAGCTCGGCATGGACGCGCGACACCGTCAGGTCGGTCAGCACGAGGTCGCAGCCGGATCCCCGGCCGACGACATAGCGGACCCGCCTGTCGACGGGCAGCGCGAGCCGGGGGAGGCGCGGACGGCGCCAAGCGCTCTCGACCCGGCGGGTGAAGTCCGACATCGAGCTGACGGCCTCGGTGATCCGCCGGCGCATGCGCCCGCGCTGAGGCAGGTCGGCGACCAGTTCATCCAGTTCGCCGCGGCTTTGCGCCCGCAGCGCCATGTCGACCCGGCCGACGAACGTGTCCATGGACAGCCGGCCCTCGGCGGCGCGGTCGCGGAGTTCGCTGAGCGCGCGCTCGCGATCTCCGTCCGAGGCGCGAACCGGGGGAGAGCTCATGACTGGAGTATCCGATGCAGCCGTGGGGGGTGTCTAGAAGATCCTCGCATTCTCTCCTTTTTGGGGCGTTGTTGTCCTGTGATTTGGAGCCTTTTGGTCACATGGGCTTGCCGAAGTCCTGCGTCCAGTACGGTCCGCCCGCCTTGACGTATCCGACGCCGATGTCGGTGTAGGTGCAGTTCAGGATGTTCGCGCGGTGGCCCGGGCTGTTCATCCACCCGTCCACGACGGCCGCGGCGGTGGGGTAACCCTCCGCGATGTTCTCGGCCGCCGCGGAGTAGGAGTATCCGGCCGCCTTGATGCGGTCGGCGAAGGTCCGGCCGTCCTTGGAGTCATGCTGGAAGTAGTTCTGCGCGGACATGTCGGCCGAGTGTCCGTACGCGGCGGCCCGGAGCTTGGCGTTGGCCTTGAGCGGGCGGCAGCCGGCCTTGGCGCGCTCGGCGTTGGTGAGGCTCAGGACCTGCTGCTCGATGGTCGTCCCGCCGGTCGACGACGACTCGGCCGACGAGGACCCGTCCGATCCGCTTGAGGAGCCACCGGTCGAACCCTCGGACGATCCCGCGGAAGCCGACGAGCCGCCGGACGGCTTGGGCGGCTTCGGGCACGACAGGCTGACCGTCTTCGACCTGACCGAATGTCCCAGGTAGTCGGACACGGCGGCGTAGAAGAAGCCGTTCCCGCAGGGCACTGTGAGAGTGATGCGGCCGTTCACGATCTTCTGGGAGCCGCTCTTCGTCACGCGGTCCCTCCCGGGCTGGTCCCTCCAGAGCCGGACCCGGAAGGTCGCCTTCGTGACGCAGCCCGCCCGTGAACCCGCCGCGTGCACCTTCCCGTCCGAGGCGAGGGACGGCTTGGACACCGCGACCCGGCAGTTCTTGCTCTCGGTCGGTGAGGGAGACGGCGTGGGGGTCGGTGAGTCGGTCGGCGTGGGGTCGGCGGAGATCTCGGCCTGTGCGTCGGCGGCCGGCGCTCCGGCCGCCGTGGAAGCCGTCGGACCTCCGCAGGCCGCAAGGGTTCCGGCGCACAGAATGGCTCCGAGCGCTCTCTTCACGATCGTTCTCCAGTGGGGCTCGACTCTGGATGCAAATCGCCATTATGGTCCGTTTGACAGATTTTTGCCCCATTAAGTCACTCGGTTGTCCGAAATATCATGACGCATCAGTAGCCACATAGATCGCGTTCCTCGCGTGGAAAGCCTGGTTCGGACGGCTTTTAGGGCGAGTTGATATCAGGAAATGTCGCCCCGGTTGGGGTTCTCCCTGCGGCCCCGGCGCGCGGGGCATCCCACCGGGCCGCCCCGTGCGGGTGCCGGGCCCCACGCGTGTCCCGTCGTGGGTTCAGGATTGCCCCAAGCATACTGAGTATGCATACTCAGTATTCATGTCCATCCGGCACGGTCTGCTCGCCCTGCTCAGTCAGGGATCACGACACGGCTATCAGTTGCGCGCCGAGTTCGAGGCGTCGACGGGGGCGACCTGGCCGCTGAACATCGGCCAGGTCTATACGACGTTGTCGCGCATGGAGCGGGACGGTCTCGTCGCGCCCGGGGAGCAGGACGAACAGGGCCGGATCGCCTACTCGATCACTCAGGACGGGCGGGCCGAGGTCGATCGCTGGTTCGTCACGCCCATCACCCAGACCGAGCGGCCGCGCGACGAGCTCGCCATCAAGCTCGCCATGGCCGTCACCGCCCCCGGAGTCGACGTCACACAGGTCGTCCAGGCCCAACGGACCGCGACCATGCGAACCCTGCAGGACCTCACCCGGGTCAAGCGGGGTCTGGATCCTCCGCTTGACACCGCGCAGACGCTGATTCTCGATTCCAAGATTTTCCAGGCCGAGGCCGAGCTGCGCTGGCTCGACCACTGCGAGGCCGTCCTCTCCCGCAGATCCCTCCAGCACCCCCAGGAACAGCAATGATCGATCGTGATCCGTCCCCCGTCCCACCCGTCGCCGAGGTAGATCCGGGTCGTGCTCTCGTCGTGGAGTTGGCCGACGTCAGCCGTGTCCACGTGGAAGGAACGCAGGCCGTCCACGCGCTGAAAGAGATCAGCCTGAACGTCTGGGCGGGTGAGCTCATCGCGGTGATGGGGCCCTCGGGCTCGGGCAAGTCCACCCTGCTCAACATCGCCGGTGGCCTCGATCGGGCGGCGTCCGGGCACGTCAGGGTCGAGGGAGAGCTTCTCGACCGACTGCCGCCGTCGCGGCTGGCCGCCTTGCGCAGGAAGCGCGTGGGTTACGTCTTCCAGGACCTTAACCTCATCCCGTCGCTGACGGCCGTCGAGAACGTCATGTTGCCGAGAGAGCTGGACGGGGTCCGTACGGCGAAGGCGAGGCAGGAGGCCCTGGCCGTCCTCGACGAGATCGGCCTCGCGGACCTGGCCGGTCGTTTCCCCGACGAGCTGTCGGGAGGTCAGCGTCAGCGGGTGGCCATCGCCCGTGCGCTGGTGGGCGAGCGGCGGCTCATCCTCGCCGACGAGCCGACCGGTGCCCTCGACACCGCGACGGGCGACGACATCCTGCGGCTGCTGCGCGCCAGGGCCGACGCCGGAGCGGCGGTCCTGCTCGTCACCCACGAGCCTCGCTATGCCGGCTGGGCCGATCGGGTCGTCTTCCTGCGCGATGGCCAGATCGTCGATTCGGCCACGGCAGGCCTGGTGAGCGCCCGATGAGCGCCTTCAGGGTCGCGCTCCGGATCTCCCGCAGGAACGCGTGGCGCTCCAAGCGCCGCAGCGCGCTGATTCTCGCGATGATCGCCCTTCCCGTTGCCGTCGTCACGTTCCTCGGGTCGGCCCTGACCGGCGCCCTCGGCCCGGACGACCAGGGGGAGATGCCCCTGGGACGGGCCGACGCCATCATCGGCGGCTCTCCCGAGACGACCAACGTCGTCCAGGAGGAATACGGCGACGGCTACTCCGTGAGCTCGGAGGGCCCCGACGACGGGAAGCCGTTCACCGCCGACCAGGTGATCGCCATGTTCGGCCCCGGGACGCGCGTCGTGCAGGTCGACCGGGGCTATGCGCGATACCGGACGCCTCAGGGATACCGGTCGGACATGGTCCAGTCGCAGGACCTCCGCGATCCGATCTTCGGCGGCGCCTACTACCTCGTCCAGGGACGGTTGCCCACCGCACCTGGGGAGATCGTCATATCCTCGGAGGCCGCCGACAGGGGACTGAAGATCGGTCAGACCGTCGCGATCGATCGGCGACCGCAGCTCCACGTCGTGGGAATCGTCCTCACGCCAGAGGTCGGCCCTCCGGTCGACTTCATCGCGTTCCCCGGCTCCATGTCCCTCGGCGACCTGGACGACGGCGGCCTGGGCGGCAGAACCGTGTGGATGGTCGACGCGCCGAAGGCCGTCTCCTCGGCGGACGTCCCGAAGCTCAACGCACGGGGCGCGGTGGTGGTCAGATTCGCCGGACCGGGCGGGACACACGGTGACATGTCCGTGTCGTACTCGACCGGCCGCGATGTGCTGTCCGTTCTCGAAGGCGTTCCGTGGATCGCGCTGATGTTGCTGGAGGTCGTCCTGCTCGCAGGGCCCGCGTTCGCGGTGGGTCAGCGGCGCAGGGCGCGGGAGTTGGCGCTGATCGGCGCACAGGGCGGCTCATCAGGGCAGCTCAGAGGCGTCGCGCAAGCCGACGGGCTGCTCTTCGGCGTCGGAGGTGCGGTCGTCGGCGCAGCGGTGGGTGTCGGAGCGGCGGCTCCCGTCAGCACTCGCATCGCGATCGCAGATGGCAGGATCCCCCACCACTTCGCCGTTCCCTGGACCCCCGTGGCGATCATCATGGCGATGGGCGTCGTCGCCGGGCTGATCGCCTCCCTCGCGCCCGCCGAACGCGCGGGCCGTACGGACGTGGTCGCGGTGCTCACCGGCCGGCGTACCCCCGGGCGTGACCGGGCCGGCCGACCCGTCCTTGGGCTCGTGCTCGTCGCGGCCGGCCTCACTGTCACGGTCGTAGGCGCGTGGTACACCATCGCCTGGATCGTCAGCGGCGCACTGCTCACCCAGCTCGGGCTGGTCGCCGTGTTGCCGTGGCTGATCGCCAGGGCAGGGCGTCCGGCGGCCGCCCTGCCGTTCCCCCTCAGGTTCGCCGTGCGGGACGCGATCCGCAACCGGGGCCGCACGGTGCCCGCCGTATCAGCGATCATGGCCGCCGTCACGCTGTTCATGGCGATCGGGGTCGTGTCGCGAAGCGGCCTGTCCGACCCGCCGACCTGGGTCGATGAGTACCCGCAGGCGCCTGCGGGCGCGTTGTGGATCCGAGGCACGGATCTGGGTCCCGACCTGTGGAACCGCGTTCGCGCACGGGTGCGCGCCGAACTCCCGGACGGGGTGCCGCTCCTCGAGGCGGACATCCCTTCCAGGTCGGGCGTGCCGCTCCGGGCAGATGTCCGGTTGCCGGACGAGGATCTCGACCGGATGCACATGGGGGCGATACGCGTGGACCCCGCCGGCGGCGGGGGCCTGCTCGTGGGTGACGCGCGACTGCTGCGTTACGCCCTGCGCCGTACAGACCCTTCAGCGGAGGCGGCGTTGCGCGCGGGGAAGGCCGTCGTGCTGGACCCCGGGGCCGTCCACAACGGGAAGGTCGGCCTCATGTTCCAGACCCAGGACGGGGCCTCCGCCGACACCGACGATCTGACCCTGCCCGCCGTCGCCGCGCGGGCGACCGGCGAAGGCTGGGCGCGCGTCGTCGTCTCTCCCGAGGCGATCAGGAAACACGGTTTCACCACACAGACCGCGTTTCTCGTGGTCGACCCCGTGGACTATCGGGTGCCGCCGGAAGCGGCGCAGCGGATCACAGCGGAGTTGGCGAAGCTCTCTCCACTACAGCTGACCGCTCGCCTTGAAGCGCCCCGGCCGGCGGACGACACGCCCCTGATCTTCCTGCTGGCCGCGGCCGCGGCCGTGCTCGTCCTGGGGATGACCTTCGTTGCCACCGCGCTCGCGGCGGCGGAGGCGAGACCGGATCTGGCGGTGATGTCCGCCGTGGGAGCCGCGCCGCGGACCCGGCGCGCGGTGAAGGCCGGCCAGGCTCTGGTCATTGCCTTGACCGGGGTGACCCTAGGTGTCGCCGGGGGTCTCGTGGCGGGGGTGGCGGCGCGCCTGCCACGGACCGCGGGCTCAATGGGTGCCCCGAAGTTCGGCGCCGACGGCACGCCTCTCTCCGCACATCCGGCGCCTTTCACGATCGACGTCCCGTGGAACCTGGTGGCGCTCCTGGTCGTGGGACTTCCGCTGCTGGCCGCGCTCGTATGTGCAGTGTTCACCAGGTCGCGGCTCCCGGCGCCCCGGCGCAGACCGGCCTGATGTCGAGATGACGGTGTCATGCCTGGCCGACGGCTCCGCCCAGACGCTGATCCTCGATTCCAAGATTTTCCAGGTTGAGGCCGAACTGCGCCGGCTCGACCACTGCGAGGCCGTCCTCTCCCGCAGATCCCTCCAGCACCCCCAGGAACAGTAATGATCGATCGTGATCCGTCTCCCGTCCCGTCCCCAGCAGAGGAAGATCCAGGTCGTGATCTCGTCGTGGAGTTGGCCGACGTCAGCCGTGTCCACGTTGAGGGGGCTCAGGTCGTCCACGCGTTGAAAGAGGTCAGCCTCGAGATCTCGGCGGGTGAGCTCGTCGCGGTGATGGGGCCGTCGGGGTCCGGCAAGTCCACCTTGCTCAACATTGCCGGGGGCCTCGATCGGGCGACGTCCGGAGAGGTGATGGTGGAGGGCGAACTTCTGGACCTCCTGCCGCCGTCACGGCTGGCCGCGCTGCGCAGGCGGCATGTGGGTTATGTCTTTCAGGACCTCAACCTCATCCCGTCCCTCACCGCTGTCGAGAACGTGATGTTGCCGAGGGAACTGGACGGGGTCCGTACAGGGAAGGCGCGGAAGGAGGCGCTGGCCGTCCTCGGCGAGATCGGGATCGCCGATCTGGCCGGTCGGTTCCCCGACGAACTGTCCGGAGGTCAGCGTCAGCGGGTGGCCATCGCCCGCGCGCTGGTGGGGGAGCGGCGGCTCATTCTCGCCGATGAGCCGACCGGTGCGCTCGACACCGCGACGGGCGATGACATCCTGCGCCTGCTCCGCGCCCGAGCCGACGCCGGCGCGGCGGTTCTCCTGGTCACCCATGAGCCTCGCTATGCCGGCTGGGCCGATCGGGTCGTCTTCCTCAGGGACGGTCAGATCGTCGACTCGGCCACGGCAGGCATGGTGAGCGCGCGATGAGCGCCTTCCGGGTTGCTCTGAGGATCTCCAGAAGGAACGCGTGGCGGTCCAAGCGACGCAGCGCGCTGATCCTCGCGATGATCGCCCTGCCTGTCCTCCTCGCCACCGTCCTGGTGACGTCCACGAGCAACGGCGGCACCAATGATCCCAACGTAACGGTGCCTCTGGGCCAGGCCGACGTCATCGTGTCAGGCGGCCCTGCCGATTCCGGACAGGGAGAGGACGAGGACCCTCCACCGGACGTGAAGCCGTTCACCCAGGCGCAGGTCGTCGAGATGTTCGGGCCCGGAACCCGGGCGGTGCGGGTCGACGAGGGGTTCATCCGCTACCTGACTCCCCAGGGCTTCAAGTCCGACATGGTCCGGCAGGAGAATTTGCGCGATCCGCTCGTCCGCGGGACTTATCGACTCATCACGGGAAGGCTGCCGACGGCGCCCGGCGAGATCGTCGTGGACGGCGTCAACGATGCCGACGCTGCGAACGGCAGGGTCACCGTCGGCCAAACGTTCTTCGCCGGTGAGTCACGGGTGCCATTGCGTGTGGTGGGAATCATGGCCACGCCGCAAGGTTGGCCGCCCGACTTCGTCGCGTTTCCCGGGAGCCTGCCTGACGGGCTCATGGAGCCTGCGGGATATTCAACTACGACCGTCTGGATGGTCGACGCCCCGAAGCCGGTGTCCTCCGCGGATGCCGCGCGGCTGACCTCAAGGGGAGCGTCGGTGAACGGCCCGGGCCTACCCGACGGGACGATAGAGGTCGGCTCGGCCTCTGCCTCCGACGAATTCGGTGCCGAGCTCGAGACGGTTCCCTGGACGGCGATGATGCTGCTGGAGGTCGTCCTTCTGGCAGGACCGGCCTTCGTGGTGGGTCGGCGACGGAGGGAACGCGAGTTCGCCCTTGTCGGCGCACAGGGCGGCTCACCACGGCAACTCAAGAGGATCGCGCTTGCAGACGGGCTGCTGTTCGGGACCGTCGCCGCGGTGATCGGAGTCGCGGCGGGCATCGGCGTCGCGGTTCCCGTGACGTCCTGGTATCAGGGCGATTTGGGCAGCCTAAGCGGTTCGCTTCAGGTTCCGTGGGTGGCCGTCGCGATCGTCATGGCTATGGGCGTCGTGGCCGGCCTGCTGGCGGCCCTCGCTCCGGCCCAGCATGCGAGCCGTACGGATGTGGTGGCGGTGCTCGCGGGCAGGCGCGCCCCCGCCCGTGACCGGGCCGGTCGCCCCGTGTTGGGAGTGGCGCTCATCGCCGCCGGGCTCGCCGGCACCGCCGCGGCCGCCGGGCATGGCGCGTCCTGGGTCGCCGCGGCGGCCCTGGTCACCCAGCTGGGGTTCATCGCCGTGCTGCCCCGGCTGATCGCCTCGGCTGGCCGCCTGGCCGGCGCGTTGCCGTTCTCGCTCCGTTTCGCCGTGCGGGACGCGGCGCGTAACCGGGGGCGTACGGTGCCCGCCCTGTCTGCGGTGATGGTCGCCGTCACGCTGTTCACAGCTCTGGGGGTGGCGTGGCGAAGCAACCTGTCAAGTCCGGCACCCTGGGGTCTGGACTCCCCCCAGGGGCCTGCGGGGGCGTTGTGGATCCGCGGCCGGGACCTGGGACCGGAACTGTGGGACCGGGTCCGTACGCGGGTCCACGCCGAGCTCCCCGGCGTCCCCGTCATCGAGGCCAGATCCCCCGTGAGTGCGTCGGGTGAGCCGTTGCAGGTGTCCGACAGGCTCACGGACAAGATCGTCGGCAATGAGTCGTTGAAGTTGAATGCCAACTGGGTGGATCCCAGCGGCAATGGCGGTCTGCTGGTCGGCGACGAACGGCTTCTGAGATATGTGCTCGGCCGCGACGACCCCGCCGCCGCGGCCGCGCTCCGGGCGGGCGAGGTGGTCGCGCTCAACCCCGTGATCGTGCACAACGGAAAGGCCGACTTCATGCTTGCAACCGACGACGGACCGGACGAGCACGAGCAGTCCCTGCCCGCCATCGTCGTACGAGCGAGTGGGGAGGGCCGGGCGCACATGGTCGTCTCACCCGAGGCGATCAAGAAGCAGGGCTACGCGACCGAGACGGCGCTCCTCTTGGTCGATCCCGCTGAATACCGGGTGTCGCCCGCCACGGCGCAACGTCTGCTGACGGACCTGGACGGTATGAGCTCGCAGATCACCGGCCGGCTGGAGGGACCGCCTGGCGACCCCGACGATACACCGCTGCTGGTCCTTCTGGGCGCGGCCGCCGCGGTACTGGTCCTGGGCATGACGCTCGTCGCCACCTCTTTGGCG
Organism: Planotetraspora thailandica; assembly: GCF_016863335.1. Lineage (GTDB taxonomy): Bacteria > Actinomycetota > Actinomycetes > Streptosporangiales > Streptosporangiaceae > Planotetraspora > Planotetraspora thailandica. The sequence continues at coordinate 54,140 of NZ_BOOR01000029.1, read as the reverse complement.
GTGGCGGAGGCCAGGACCGATCTGGCAGTGATGTCGGCGGTGGGAGCGGCGCCCCGCGTCAGGCGGGCGGTGAAGGCCGGGCAGGCCCTGGTCATCGCGCTCGGAGGTACGGTCATCGGGGTGGTCGCCGGTCTCGTGGCGGGCGTGGCGTCCCGATGGCCGGAGCCGCACACGGGGGCGCCCCAGGTCTTGTTCGGCGCCGACGGGTTCCGCATCCCGATGCCGGAGCAGGTGGCGCCCGTGATCATCGTTCCGTGGAGTCTGATCGCGCTGCTCGTGGTGGGGCTGCCGCTGCTCGCCGCGCTCGTCTGCGGCGTCTTCACCCGGTCGCGGTTCCCTGCGCTCCGGCGCAGGGTGTCGTGAGCGTCAGGCTTCCGGCGCCGCCTCCGCGGCAGGGGTCTTGTCGAGCGCGGCCAGGCGCTCGGCGGTGAGGTCGTACCTCACCGTCATCCAGATGCCCAGGATGGTGATCACGGCGGGGATGGCGGTGAGGCCGACGATGACGGCGGTGCGCGCACTCTCCGGTTGGGTGACCGGATTATCGGGGTCGGAGGAGATGAAGCCGCCGATGGCGAGGACGGCTCCGTAGATGGTCGCGCCGAACGCCTGCACCGCGTTCTCCGCCGCGGTCCACAACCCGGTGAAGACGCCGCCCCTGCGCTCGCCGCTGACCGCTCCGTCGTACGCGATCACGTCGGCCAGCATGGAGAACTGGAGCAGCTGCAGGCCCGCGTATCCGAAGCCGACCACCACCACGGCCACGTGGGCGTAGAGCGATCCCAGTGCCGGGGTACCGATGGCCAGCAGGTCGCCGACCGCGAAAAGCACCCCAGCGAGGATCATGGCGACGCGCTTGTCGAGCCTGCGCGACAGCCACACCCACAGCGGCATGGTCACCAGCATCGGCCCGATGAGTGCCGCGAACAGCGTGTTCTTCGTGTCTGGGTCGCCGAGAGTGTACGCCGCGAAGTAGGGCGCGCCCGCCAGCATCACGCCGGCGGCGAGGGTCTGCGCGGAGCTCAGCCCGAGCAGCCACAGGAAGGGCTTCGACGTCCGGGCTGCCCGCAGCTGGAACCGCAACGTGCCTGCCGACTGCTGCTGGCCGGTGTACGGCGCGCGTGCCGTGCCGTAGAAGGAGCCGATCATGGCGACCAGGAGGATGACGGCGAAGACGATGCCCATCTGGCGGTAGCCGTCCAGAGAGTCGCCGGCGATCACCGGGGCCAGGATGCCGCTCATGCCGATCGCGACGGCGACGAAGACCATGCGCCACTGCAGCAGCGAGGTCCGCTCGTGGTAATTGCTGGTCATCTCGGCCGGCATGGCCTTGTACGGAACCTCGAACAGCGCGAACCCGGTCGCGGCGATCAGGAACATCACGCCGACGAAGACACCGGCCGCCGTTCCCTTCAGCGGCGGGCCGATGAACATCAGGGCGAAGAAGAGCGGGAGCACGGCCGCGCCCGCGAGCAGCCACGGCCGGCGGGGCCCCCACCGTGACGTCGTACGGTCCGACCACTGCCCGACGAGTGGATTGATGACCAGGTCCCACGCCTTGGGCAGGAACACCACGACTCCGGCGAGCAGCGCCGGCACGGCGAGGACGTTGGTCATGTAGTAGAGGAGCAGCAGCCCGGGAAGCGTGTTGAAGTTGGCCGCGCAGAACGATCCGACGGCATATCCCAGGCGCACACCGGGGGACACGGTCGAGGGGCTGGCCGTGGCGGAAACCATGCCGTCATTCAAGCTGAGCAAGCGCCCGGCCGGAAGCCGGATGATCAGAATGTGATGCGGCTTTTCTGCCCGGTCAGTCGGTGACGTCGGCGCAGACGACGTGCGCGCCCAGTTCGATCATCCGGCGTTCGGTGTGCGCGTCGGCGACCCGCGCCATCAAGGCCGGAGCCTGGCTGGCCGCCAGCTGCGGAAGCTGGGCCCGCACCCGCCGGTGCAGGCTCTTGACGATGTCGTCGGCGGCCGTCGTGTGCACCTTGATGTGCAGCATGATCCCCGGCGTGCCCGCCGCGGTCCGCGCCTCCGAGATCCACACGTGGTGCACGAGCGGGAAGTCGCGGAGCATCTCGCCGATGGCCACTCGCAGAGCCGGGAGGATCGGGTGGTTGGTCCGGCGATAGCTCGGGTCGACCACGGGTCCGGCCGCGGGCATGTGCTGCCGCGGTGCGGGGATCCACGAGGACGTCGTGGGGGCGGAGGAGGGCACTGGAGCGCTGCGCGGCATGTGCGCGCTGGTCACGGCGGCCATGGCCCCCGTGGCGTACGCCTCGGGCACGGGGAGCGAGCCCCGCGACAATGTCGGCGACGGGCCGCTGCGGGTCGACTGGAGATAACGCTGGAGGTCCTCGATCGGCACGGCCGCGGCGGCGGGTCCGGCGGCGTCGATGACGATCTCCCGGACGCCGGTGACGCGCTGGATGTCGAGGATGGTGTCGGCGTCGCACACCGACAGTGAGTGGCTCCCGTTGTGCCGCGCGTAGGTCGCGGGGCCGGTGTAGCCGAGCAGGACGCGCTCGCCGTTCTGGGTCGTCCCGAGCACCACGGAGCGGTCCGGCCGTACGGCCACCAGGACTCCCCATTCCGCGAGAGCCGCCAGCAGCTCCCGGGGTCCGCCGCGTTGCGCGAGCACTTCGCCGAGGGAGGGGTTCCCGATGCTCATATGCTGAACGATAGGTAGAGAACCATGGCCTAATCAGGCTAATCGTCAAGATTGGGTGGTTTCAATACCAAGAACTCCCGTGTAGGGGTGGGATCGGTCCAAGTTGGGTAAACAAGGCGACTAGTGCTCACCAAGGTATGAGTCACACCACCCCCTCGGGTCCCTCGCGTTACGTCTTCCGTGGATTCCGCACGGGTTCCGTCTCGCATCGCGGATCGCTCGTGAGAGCTTTCACAAGCTGCGGCTAGACTCGCGCGTGTCCGAGCCGTCGCACTTCACGAAGGACTCACCAGTGAACAGGCCCGTGGTACTTGTCGCAGAAGAGCTCTCTGATGCGGGGCTCGCCGTCCTCGGCGCGGACTTCGAGGTCCGCCATACGGACGGCGCCGACCGGGCGCAGCTGCTGCCTGCGCTCGCCGATGTGGACGCGGTGATCGTGCGCAGCGCCACCCAGATCGACGCCGAGGCCATCGCCGCCGCCCCGAAGCTCCGGGTCGTCGCACGCGCCGGCGTCGGACTCGACAACGTCGACGTCGAGGCGGCCACCAAGGCAGGCGTCATGGTCGTCAACGCGCCGACCTCCAACATCACTAGTGCGGCCGAGCACACCATCGCGCTCATCCTCGCCAGCGCCCGCAACGTCGCCCAGGGCCACGGCGCGCTCAAGGGCGGGGAGTGGAAGCGTTCCAAGTACACCGGTGTCGAGCTCGACGGCAAGGTCGTCGGCATCCTCGGTCTCGGGAAGATCGGCCAGCTGGTCGCGCAGCGGCTTCAGCCGTTCGGCGTCGAGCTCATCGCCTACGATCCCTACCTCCAGCCCGCTCGCGCCGCCCAGATGGGCGTGCAGCTCCTCACCCTCGACGAGGTGCTCGAGCGCTCGGACTTCATCACCGTCCACCTGCCGAAGTCGAAGGAGACCACCGGTCTCGTCGGCGACCGCGAGCTTCACATCGTCAAGCCGTCCGTGCGGCTGATCAACGTCGCCCGCGGCGGCATCATCGACGAGAACGCCCTCTACTCCGCGATCAAGGAAGGCCGCGTCGCCGGCGCCGGCATCGACGTGTTCGCCAAGGAGCCCTGCACCGACAGCCCGCTGTTCGAGCTCGACAGCGTCGTGGTGACGCCCCACCTGGGCGCCTCCACCCACGAGGCCCAGGAGAAGGCCGGCACCCAGGTCGCCCGCAGCGTGAAGCTCGCGCTCGCCGGCGAGTTCGTGCCGGACGCCGTCAACGTCCAGGGCGGCGCCGTCGCCGAGGACGTCAAGCCGGGCCTGCCGCTCACCGAGAAGCTCGGGCGCATCTTCACCGCCCTCGCGGGTGAGGTGGCGACCCGCCTCGACGTCGACGTCCGCGGGGAGATCGCCTCCCAGGACGTGCGCGTGCTGGAGCTCGCCGCCCTCAAGGGCGTCTTCAGCGACGTGGTGACCGACCAGGTGACCTACGTCAACGCTCCGCTCCTCGCCAAGGACCGCGGCGTGGTGGTCGAGCTGGTGACCAGCTCGGAGAGCCCCGACTGGCGCAACGTGATCACCGTCAGGGGTGTGCTCGCCGACGGCCGTACGGTCTCGGTGTCGGGCACGTTGTCCGGTCCGCGGCAGATCACCAAGATCGTCGAAGTCAACGGGTTCGCGATGGAGATCGAGCCCACCGACCACCTGGCGTTCTTCACCTACACCGACCGGCCCGGCATCGTCGGCATCGTGGGCCGCCTCCTGGGCGAGCACAGCGTCAACATCGCCTCCATGCAGGTCTCCCGGAACGTCAAGGGCGGCAAGGCCCTCATCGCGCTGACCGTCGACTCGGCGATCCCGTCCGACGTCATCGAGCAGATCGCCGGTGAGATCGGCGCCGACAGCGGCCGTACCGTCGACCTGGAGGACTGAGCCCTCCCGAGCACCAAGGAAGAGGAGCCGATCGCCAGCCGATCGGCTCCTCTTCGCTTTTTAGGCGTGCTTTTTGGGCGTGATCATGCAGAACTTCGTGCACATGGCCACTGACCTGCTGTGTCGAGATTCGTGATCATGCAGAAGTTCGCCAGGCGGGTGCGTCACCAGGAAAAACTCAATTCGTGATCATGCAATTGCATGATCACGCACATCGTTTCCGCAGGTCGGATGAGTCGGGTTCGACTTACTGCATGATCACGAATTGCGTAACAGCAGTTCAATGGCCCTTTCCGCGAACTTCTGCATGATCACGGGCAATGAAAGGCCAGGTCTGTACGGCTGGCGGCGAACTTCTGCATGATCACGCGCAAGGGGGAGGGAGTGGGGCGTGTGGTTGGTGATCATGCAAGTCGGTCTCAGCATGCGAGATGCTAGGTCGTCCTACAAGATACTGAGGTAACGTAGCCAGAGATGACGCGCCAGGTACACGTACTCATTGCCTGCCGTGGCGGGGCCTGATCAGGGCAGGCCGGCGACCCGCCGCGGAGAGCGCGCGTGCCGGCTTCTGGCTCCTCGGTTCCATGACGCGTGATCCGCGCCGGACCCGGAGCCGCTCTCAGCATTCCTCTCTTGGAGATGAGATCTGCCATGTACGAGATGTATCCCTGGAACCGCCCTGAGGACGCCGAGGACGAGGCCGCCGCGGCGCTGCAGATCGCCATCGACCGGCGCGACAACGGGGGATCACCCCAGCGCTGACACCCCCTGACTGACTGACGGGAACGTTCCCGTGACACACCTCTCGAGGTCGTAAGCACCCTCACGGACGCCCCCTGCGCTGCACGTAGCTGCACCTATGGGGGCGTCCGCGGTGCTCATGTGGCGCTGCCGCGCCGGGCGAGCGAGTCGATGGCCACGGCCAGGGCGAGGACCGCTGCGGTGACCATGTACCGCACGGAGGAGTCCACGCTCAGCAGGAACATGCCGTTCGTGATCGACTGGATGACCAGGATGCCGAGCAACGCCGCGTAGGTCCGTCCCCGCCCGCCGAACAGCGACGTGCCGCCGATGACCGCCGCGGCGATCGCCATGAGGAGGATGTCGCTTCCTCCGGACCCCTGATTGACGGCCGACAGTCGGCTCGCTGACAGGATGCCGCCGAAGGCCGCGAGCGTGGAGGACAGGACGAACGCCAGCACCCGGATCCGGGTCACGCCGATGCCCGCCCGTCGTGCCGCCTCGACGTTGCCGCCGACGGCGTACATCCACCGGCCGAACACCGTGTGGCGCAGCACGAGGTCGAAGGCGACCACGAGCGTGCCGAAGATGACCAGGAGCAGGGGCACGCCCCGGTCGGCCGACATGACCAGCAGGACGGCCACCAGCACAACGGCGAGGCCGCCGATCTTGGTCGCCGTCCACCACGCCGGTGGCACCGGGAGTTCGGCCGCGAGCCGGAGCCGCCGGGTGAGCAGGCTCGATCCTCCGGAGACCGCGACGAGAAGCACGATGATCACCCAGGCCAGCCAGGGCGGCAGCCACGTGTCGCTCAGCTTGGCCACGAAGCCGTCGAAGGGCAGGTTGACGATGCCGCCCTCGCCGAGCAGGTAGAGCAGCAGGCCCTGCCAGCCGATCAGGCCCGCCAGCGTCACGACGAACGACGGCATCCTGAGCCTGGTGAACATGATCCCGTGCAGCAGGCCGATGAGCGCTCCCGCCGCCAGGGCGACGACGATCGCCAGGACCGGGTTCCAGCCGTGCCGTACGGACAGGATGGCCATGACGACGGCGCACAGGCCGCTGACCGAGCCCGCGGACAGGTCGATCTCGCCCAGCAGAAGGACCATGATGATCCCGAGCGAGATCGTTCCCGTCGCCGCCATCTGCAGTGCGAGGTTGGTGAGGTTCTCGGGAGACAGGAAGTGCTCGTTGAGCGACCCGAAGACAACGGCGATCGCGATCAGGCCGCCGACGACCGGCCAGGCGCCGAGGTCGCCGTGCCGCAGCCGATCGACCGCCTCCTTCGGCGTGTACGGCTTGCGCGTGAGCGTGGAGGCGTTCATGCGGCGGCTCCCGTGATGGCGGCCACGATCGACTCCTGGGTCGCGTCGGCCGTGCGGAACTCGCCGGCGTTGCGGCCGAGGCGCAACACGACGACGCGGTCGCTGACCGCGCGCACGTCGGCGAGGTTGTGCGAGATGAGCAGTACGGCCAGGCCACGCTCGCGCAGCCGCCTGATCAGGTCGAGGACCTGCGCGGTCTGCTCGACGCCGAGGGCGGCGGTCGGCTCGTCGAGGATGACCAGCCGCGGCTCGCCGATCAGAGCCCGGGCGATGGCCACCGACTGGCGCTGGCCGCCGGACAACATCGCCACGGGGACCCGGATGTCGCGGATGCGGACGTCGAGCGAGGCCAGCAGGTCACGTGCGGATCGTTCCATGCGGATGTGGCTCAGCAGCGACCACCGGCGGCGTTCCGCGCCGAGGTAGAGGTTGGCCACAACGTCAAGGTTCTCGCAGAGCGCGAGGTCCTGGTAGACGGTCGAGATGCCGAGACGTTGCGCGTCGTGGGGGTTGCCGATGCGCGCCCGCTCGCCGTCGATCGCGACGCCGCCCGAGTCGGGGGTGATCACGCCGGAGATGACCTTCACCAGCGTGGACTTGCCGGCCCCGTTGTCCCCGACCAGGGCGACCACCTCGCCGGGGTGCAGGTCCAGGCTCACCTCCTGGAGAGCCTGGACCGCGCCGTACCGCTTGGACACATCAGTTGCGGAGATCATTTACTGGATGCCCGCCTTGGCGCACGCGTCCTTGAGCTCGGGCGTGCATATCTCGGACGCCTTGTAGAAGCCGTCCTTGACGATCGTCCCCGCGATCTTGTCCGCGGTGACGGGGATGGGGTCGAGCAGGTACGACGGGATGTCGGCCGTGCCGTTGTTCACGGTCGTGGGTGCGGCAGGCTTCTCGCCCTTGGCCAGCGCGACGGCCAGCTCGGCCGATTTCTCCGCCTCGGCTCGGATGTTGAGATAAATGGTCATGTACTGGTCGCCGCTCAGGATCCGCTGGACGGCCGCGAGCTCCGAGTCCTGGCCGGTGATCGGCGGCAGGGAGCTGTAGCCCGCGCGCTTCATGGCGGCGATCGCGCCGCTGGCCATGCCGTCGTTGGCGGACAGGACGCCGACGATGTTGTCGCGGCCGAGCGCGGTGATGGCCTGCTCCATCTCCTGCTGCGCCTTGTCGGGGCTCCAGTCGGGGGTGTCGAACTCGCGGCCGATCTTGACCTTGCCGTCGAGGACGTTGTGCGCGCCCTTCTTGTAGTCGGCTGAGCTGGGGTCGGTCGGCGAACCGTGGATCATGACGATCTGACCCTTGTCCACCGTGCCCTTGGCGGTCAGCGCGTCCAGCAGTGCCTGCCCCTGCATCTCGCCGACGCGCACGTTGTTGAACGACACGTAGTACTCGTAGCCGATGTCCGAGATCAACCGGTCGTACGCGATGACCGGAACCTTCTTCTGCTTGGCCTGGTTGACCAGCGGTGCCACGGCCGCGGCGTCGACGGCGTCGAGCACCAGCACGTCGGCGCCCTGGGTCAGGGCCGCCTCGACCTGCTGCTGCTGTTTGGCGGCGTCCTGGTCGGCGTTGGAGTAGAGGAGCTCGCAGTCGGGGCACAGGGCTTTCACCTTGGCCTCGAACAGGGGGCGGTCGAATGCTTCGTAGCGGGTCGTCTTCGACTCGGGCAGGAACAGGGCGATCGTCTTGCCGCCGCCGCCGTTCCCTCCGGACGGCGAGGCGCCCGTGGTGGATCCGTTCCCGCAGGCCGCGGCGAGCAGAAGCGCCGCGGCGGATATGGCCAGCATTCCTCGACGCATGGACACGATCCTTTCTCACGACCCGGGAGGGGTTGATAGGAAAGGTAATTTACTATCAGGTGGGATGACTAGGGGTAGAGCGAGATCACGCTCACGGAGGCCGAATGGTGCAGGGCGATCCACCGATGATCAACTGGCCCGCCTTCCGTGGCGGGTATGTCAATCTTGGCGGCGTGGTGAGTATGAGCGGCGGGACCGCCAACACGACCAGCCTGCTCCGGGTGATGAACGAGCGGGCGGTGTTCGCCGAGATCTTCCGGCTCGGCAGGGTCTCCAGGCCTGAGCTCGCCCAGGCCACCGGGTTGTCCAAGCCGACCATCTCCGTGGCGCTCGCCGATCTGGAGCGTGCCAAGCTGGTCCGCCCCGTCGGCCTGCGAACCGGCAACGCCGGTCGGGCCGCCCTGCTCTACGAGGTCCGCCCGCAGGCGGGCTGGGTGCTCGCCGTCGACATCGGCCGCGCCTACGTCAGGCTGGCGCTCGCCGACCTGGTCGGCGAGATCGTCGCACGGAGGGACGAGCCGTCCAGGGCCGAGAGCTACGACGAGGTGCTCAGCCAGCTTTCAAAGATCGCCGGCGAGCTGACCGCGGAGGCCGGCATAGCGCGCGGGGACATCACCCTGAGCGTGTTCGGCACCCCGGGCATCCACGACAAGGAGACGGGGGTGCTGCGGCTCGCCCCCAACCTGCCCGGATGGGAGCAGCCGGGCGCGGCCGAGCGGCTCGCCGACGTGACCGGCTCGCCGTACGTCGTGGAGAACGACGTGGACCTCGCCGCGCTGGGGGAGGGCGCCTACGGACTGGGACAGGGGATCTCCCACTTCGTCTACGTCTCCATCGGCACGGGCATCGGCATGGGCGTCGTCATCGACGGCAAGCTCTACCGCGGGTCCAGGGGCGCGGCCGGTGAGATCTCCTACCTGCCCGTCGGCGGGGGAGACCCGCTGGCCGGCCGGGGACGCGGCATGTTCGAGTCCGTCGCGTCCGCCGACGGAGTCGTCGCCGCCGCGGCACGGCTCGGCCTGAAGGCGGCGACCGCCAAGGACGTGTTCGAGGCGGCCAGGTCGGGCGACGAGTCGGCCGCCGAGGTCGTCGCCGCAGAAGCCGATCACATCGCGCACGCGCTCGCGGGCGTCACCGCCGTGCTCGACCCGGAACTGGTGGTGCTGGGCGGCGGAATCGGGGCGCAGGCGGGCGACCTGCTGATCGAGCCGGTCTCCGGGCGCCTCGCGTCGCTTGTGGCTCTCAGCCCGCCGCGCATCGAAAGCTCGACGCTGGAGCCCGACACGGTGCTCCTCGGCGCCCTCGCCTTCGGCCTCACGACGGCGCGTGACCTCGTGTTCGAACGGGCGGTCGCTGCCACCCCGTTCGGATAGTGAGACCAGTGTTCGGCCACCGAGACGAGCCGGTAAGGTACACGCATGGAGTCGAGCAACATCCGCCTGGCAGTAATCCCCGGTGACGGGATCGGCACCGAGGTCGTGGCCGAGGGCCTCAAGGTCCTCGACGCGGCGGGGATCAAGGCAGAGACCGTCGAATACGACCTGGGCGCCAAGCGCTACCACACCTCGGGGGAGACCCTTCCCGACGGCGTGCTCGAGGAGTTGCGCGGCTTCGACGCGATCCTGCTCGGCGCGGTCGGCGACCCCAGCGTCCCGCCGGGCGTGCTGGAGCGCGAACTGCTGCTGCGGCTGCGCTTCGAACTCGACCACTACGTGAACCTGCGCCCCGTCAAGCTCTTCCCGGGCGTGAGCACCCCGCTCGGAGGCATCCGCCCCGAGGACATCGACATGATCGTCGTCCGCGAGGGCACCGAGGGTCCGTACGCGGGAGCCGGTGGCGTGATGCGCCGCGGCACCTCGCAGGAGATCGCCACGCAGGAGTCCCTGAACACGGCCTTCGGCGTCGAGCGCGTCGTGCGCTACGCCTTCGAGAAGGCGCAGACGCGCCCCCGCCGCAAGCTCACCCTGGTCCACAAGACCAACGTGCTGACCTACGCCGGCGACCTGTGGGCCCGTACGGTCGACCGGATCAGCGTCGAATACCCCGAGGTCGCCACCGACTACTGCCACGTCGACGCGGCCTCGATGTTCTTCGTCAACCAGCCGCAGCGGTTCGACGTGATCGTCACCGACAACCTCTTCGGTGACATCCTCACCGACATCGGCGCGGCCGTCGCGGGCGGCATCGGCCTGGCCGCGAGCGGCAACGTCAACCCGTCCAAGACCGCGCCCTCGATGTTCGAGCCTGTCCACGGCAGTGCGCCGGACATCGCCGGCCAGGGCAAGGCCGACCCCACGGCGACGATCCTGTCGGTCGCCATGCTCCTCGACCATGTGGGCTTCGCCGACGCCGCGGCCCGGGTCGAGCAGGCCGTGGCCGCTGACCTGGCCGGACGGGAGGCGCTCGGGTCGGTCAGGCAGACCCGGGAGATCGGCGACGACATCGCCGGGCGAGTAGCCGGCTGAGGCCGGGCCGCTCACCCTCTTTCCACAAGCGCATGGCGGCCCGGTTAGGGCCACCATGCGCTTTTTCATACCCATCGCATGCCCTAGGTTTTCGTTAGCCACTTCGTCGCACAATGAAGATGACGACGTAGAAAGAAGGACTCTCGCCATGACCACCCAGCTCAGCTTCGACGTGCAGCTCAACCAGCAGGCCCGCACCGTGGCCGAGCGTGAGCAGGTACTGGCGAGCCCCGGCTTCGGGCAGACGTTCACCGACCACATGATCTCCATCGACTGGACCGACGAGCGTGGCTGGCACGGCGCGCGGCTCGAGCCGTACGGGCCGCTGCTCCTCGACCCCGCCACGTCGGTCTTCCATTACGCGCAGGAGCTGTTCGAGGGGCTCAAGGCCTACCGGCAGCCGAACGGGTCGATCGTGGCCTTCCGTCCCTACGCCAACGCCGCCCGGTTCAACACCTCCGCCGCCCGCATGGCGATGCCCGAGCTGCCGGAGGAGACGTTCGTCGAGTCGCTGGAGCTGCTCGTCCGGACCGACAAGGACTGGGTGCCGTCCACCGAGGGACACAGCCTCTACCTGCGCCCCTTCATGATCGCCACGCAGGCCGGGCTGGGGGTCAACCACCCCTCGCGCAACTACCGCTACATGGTGATCGCCTCCCCGGCGGCGTCGTACTTCTCGGGCGGTGTGCAGCCGGTGTCCGTGTGGCTGTCGACCGAATACACCAGGGCGGCGCCCGGGGGCACCGGGTTCGCCAAGTGCGGCGGCAACTACGCGGCCGCGTTCCTGGCCCAGCGGCAGGCCGTCGAGGAGGGCTGCGACCAGGTCGTCTGGCTCGACGCCTTCGAACACCGGTGGGTGGAGGAGATGGGCGGGATGAACCTGTTCTTCGTCTTCGGCGACCGCCTGGTGACCCCGGCCCTGACCGGCACCCTGCTTCCCGGCATCACCCGCGACTCGATCCTCACCCTGGCCGGCGACCTCGGCCTGAAGGCGGAAGAGGGCAAGATCTCCATCGAGGAGTGGCAGGCGGGCTGCGAGTCGGGCGAGCTCACCGAGGTCTTCGCCTGCGGCACCGCGGCCGTCGTCACCCCGGTGGGCACGGTCAAGGGCGCCGACCGCTCCTGGACCGTGGGCGACGGCACCCCGGGCCCGGTCACCCTCAAGCTGCGGGAGGAGCTCGTCGGCATCCAGTTCGGCGCCCGCCCCGACACCCACAACTGGGTCCACAAGATCTGCTGACCCCCCCTTGTGCGTGATCATGCAGAAGTTCGCGGAAATGAGCGGTGAGCAGGGCCGAGTCTGCCCGTGATCATGCGGAAGTTCGTCGGCACACGCCCTGAACTGGCCGTACGCAAGTCGTGATCATGCACCAAGTCCGGTGGAAGGCATCTGACCTGGCCTTCCACCGGGCGTGATCATGCACTCCGGCTCCGCCGTACGGCCTGCCGAGCCGTACGGCGTGGCCTTCGGCGGTCAGCTCTTGCGAATCAGGGTGACGCCGTCGGAGACCGGCAGGAGCACCGTGGTGACCCGGGCGTCGCCGGCCACGAGATCGTTGAAGGCGCGCATGGCGGGGACGTTCCGTCCGTGGGACGGGTCGGTGATGTGCCCCCTCTGCAGCGTGTTGTCCACGGCGATCAGGCCGCCGGGGACCAGGCGCTGGAGGATCTCCTCGTAGTAGACGGGGTAGCCGGCCTTGTCGGCGTCGATGAAGGCGAAGTCGATCCACTCCTCGCGCGGCAGGGCCCGCAGCGAGTCCGCCGCCGGGCCGAGGCGAAGCTCGATCTTGCCGGTCAGGCCGGCCCTTTCCCAGTAGCGGCGGGCGACCGACGTCCATTCGTCGCTCACGTCGCAGGCGAGGAGGCTGCCGTCGTCCGGGAGGCCACGGGCGATGCAGATCGAGGAGTAGCCGGTGAAGGTGCCCACCTCGACGGCCCGCCGGGCCCCGGTCAGCTGGACGAGCATGGTCAGGAACGTGCCCTGCTCCGGGTCGATCTGCATGACGGCGTCGTCCCCGGTGAGCTTTCTCGTCTCCTCGGCCAGGGCGAGCAGGAGATCATCGGGCGCGGTCGTGTGTGTGGTGACGTATTCGGCGACGGCGGAGTCGATGAAGTTGGCAGCTTTCATGGCGCCAACCCTAATGAGCTTCGGTCGCCGACCTTGATGAATTCGATCACCGGAGCCGCTGCCTTCACGACATTTCGGACGCCGTTTCCGCAGGTCGCCCGCGCCCGGCCATCTCGGGATGTGAGATCGATGTGCCAGATGTTGACGGCCTGTGGCAAACTGCTAGGCACTATGCGCTTCGGTCTGCTCATTATCGGCAGGCGCGCCGGCTAAAGGACAACGTCGGCGCGCAGACCTCTCACGTCCGTGGGGGGTCTTTTTGTTTGGTCGAAAAGCGCGCGCGGCGGTATGTAGACCCGCGAAGGAGACAGAGCAATGGCCGACGACGGCTTCCACGTGTACGACACGACGCTCCGCGACGGGGCCCAGCAAGAGGGGCTCAACCTCACGGTGGCCGACAAGCTGGCGATCGCGCGGCACCTGGACGGCCTCGGCGTCGGCTTCATCGAAGGTGGCTGGCCGGGAGCCAACCCCAAAGACACCGAATTCTTCCGCCGAGCCCAAACAGAGCTCGACCTGAAGCATGCGCAGCTCGCCGCGTTCGGCGCGACCCGCCGGGCCGGAGTGAAGGCCGCCGACGATCCCCTGGTGGCCGCCCTGCGCGAATCCGGCGCACCGGTCGTGACCCTTGTCGCCAAGAGCCACGACAGGCACGTGGAGCTGGCCCTCCGCACGACGCTCGAGGAGAACCTCGCGATGATCCGCGACACGGTCTCCCATCTACGGGCGGAGGGCCAGCGCGTCTTCCTGGACGCCGAGCACTTCTTCGACGGCTACAAGTCCAACCCCGCCTACGCCTTGGAGGTCCTCCGTACGGCGGCCGAGGCCGGGGCGTCGGTGATCGCGCTGTGCGACACCAACGGCGGCATGCTGCCCGACGAGCTCGCCGACGTCGTGGACGAGGCCGTGGGGACGGGCGCCCGGATCGGCATCCACTGCCACGACGACACCGGATGCGCGGTCGCCAACACCCTCGCCGCGGTGCGGGCGGGCGCGACCCACGTGCAGGGCTGCGCCAACGGGTACGGCGAGCGCTCGGGCAACGCCAACCTGTTCACCGTGGTCGCCAACCTGCAGCTCAAGAAGGGGTTCGACCTCGTGCCGCAGGAGTCGCTGCGCGACATGACGCGCATCGCCCACGCCATCACCGAGGTGACCAACGTCACCCCCAACTCGCATCAGCCGTACGTCGGGACGTCGGCGTTCGCGCACAAGGCGGGCCTGCACGCCTCGGCGATCAAGGTCGATCCCAACCTCTACCAGCACATCGACCCGGCGGACGTCGGCAACGACATGCGGATGCTCGTGTCCGACATGGCCGGACGTGCGTCGGTCGAGCTCAAGGGCCGGGAGCTGGGCTACCGGCTCGCCGGCGACCAGTCCCGCCAGCTCGTAGAGCGCGTCAAGGAGCTCGAGTCGCGCGGCCACACCTTCGAGGCGGCGGACGCGTCGTTCGAGCTACTGCTCCGCGACACCGTGGCGGGGGAGCGCAAACGGCACTTCTCCGTCGAGTCGTGGCGGGTCATCGTCGAACGCCGCCCCGCCGGCGACGTCGTCAGCGAGGCCACGGTCAAGCTGCACGCCAAGGGCGAGCGCATCGTCGCGACGGGCGAGGGCAACGGCCCCGTCAACGCCCTCGACAAGGCCGTACGGCTCGCCCTGGAGCAGCTCTATCCCGAGCTCGCGGCCGTCCAGCTCATCGACTTCAAGGTGCGGATCCTGGAGGGCACCCTCGGTACGGACGCCGTCACCCGCGTCCTCATCACGTCCAGCGACGCCACCGGCGACTGGGCGACCGTCGGCGTCGACGAGAACATCATCGAGGCGTCCTGGCAGGCTCTGGAGCAGGCCGTCACCTATGGCCTGCTCCGCGCGGGCCACAGCGCCTGAATGGGTGCCGGAGGCGTTTGAGAAGGTGGGGGCCATGTTCCCCAGCACCCCCGCCGCCGTCGCGGCGCTCGCCGTCGCCCGGCGGTTCTGCTCGCCCGCGCTGCTCAACCACTCGATCCGCTCCTACCTGTGGGGAGCCATGTACGGCCAGGCGCACGGCATCGCCTTCGACGACGAGCTGTACTACGTCTCCTCGCTCCTTCACGACTTCGGCTTGACCGAGGCCTTCGACAGCCACACGGTGCCGTTCGAGGAGGCCGGGGGACAGCTCGCGTGGACGTTCGGGCTCGGGGCGGGCTGGTCCGAGGAACGGGCGGAACGCGCCGCGGAGATCATCGTGCTGCACATGCGCGACGACATCTCCGCGACGCTGGACGCCGAATCGCATCTCCTGCAGGTCGCCACCAGCTGGGACGTGTCCGGGTGGCGGCCCGAGGAGTTCCCTGCGGAGGAGCGGGCCGCGATCCTCGCGCACTATCCGAGGCTCGGATTCGGCGCCGAGGTCCTCGCGGCCTTCGAGGACCAGGCGGGGCGGAAGCCGCACAGCGCCGCGGCCGACTCGGTCCGCGGCGGGATAGCCGGGCGGATCGCCGCCAACCCACTCGACACGTGACCGGCCGGGCCTGCTCTGGGTAGTCAGGCCTGCTTGGGGGCGGCGCTATCGACGACCTCGAAGGACCACAGCTCCGATCCGGACGCGGCCGGTCCCTGGCCGTGACCGTGTCCCTGTCCCTGGCCCTGCCCGTGTCCGTGACCATGAGCCTCACCCTGGGCGGCGGCTTCGGCGGCCGCCCGCGCGTGGCCCGCCTGGAAGGACTGGCTCTGCTGCCACCGCTTAAAGTCCTCTTCGCTGCGCCAGCGCGTGTAGACGAGGTAGCGGTCGGTGCCTTCGACGGGCCGGAGCAGCTCGAACCACTCGAAGCCGTCGGACGACTCCACCATCCCGGCCCGGTTGGCGAACCGCTTCTCCAGTTCCTGCCGCATCTCGGCGGGCACCGTCAGCACGTTGATCTTCACAACCGAAGGCATGTGGGGCTCCCCGTACTCGTCGATCCTCGATTAGGCCCTCGGAGGGCCCGACAACGCCACCATACGACGAGGCTCGGAGGCCTCCGCCGTAAGCAGGGCCGGGCGGCTCGGCCGTACGGGATCGGGGGAGCGGTCAGAAGGCGTGCAGGCGCATGACCTCGTCGTCGCGCCACGACCAGGCGGCATCTCTGCCGCCCACCTCCTGCGCGATCGTGGTGAGCCTGGCCACGCCCGCCTTGGCGGCTTCGGGAGACTGCCAGCGGGACAGGATGGTCAAGCGTTCGTTGTCGCGGTCGTGGTAGCCCTCGATCGAGAGCATGCCCTCGGTGCCTTGCATGCCGTCGCTGATCTTGCGGCAGAACGCCTTGAACTCCTCGACATGCTCCGGCTCGGCGTAGTGGTGGACGACGATCGCGAACATTCATTACCCCTCTGTTTTGTAAGCGAGAGCTAACGTTACATGACCAATGGTGATTCGGCACTAGGCTCGTGACGTGCGTATCGCGAGGTTCTCCACAGGCGACGGTGTCGCGTTCGGAGTGGTTGAAGAGGGCGAGCAGGTCATCGCCAGGATCGACGGGCACCCTTTCGGCGGTGTCGAACTGACGGGTGAGCGGTATCCGCTGGCGGAGGTCCGCGTGGTCGCCCCGATGTTGCCGAGCAAGGTCGTCGCCATCGGCCGCAACTACGCCGACCACGCCAAGGAGATGGGCAACGAGGCGCCGGCCGAGCCGATCGCGTTCCTCAAGCCGAGCACATCCGTGATCGGCCCGGGCGAGGCCATCGCATACCCCGAGAAGTTGTCGGATCGGGTCGACTACGAGGGCGAGCTGGCCGTGGTCATCGGCCGGCTGTGCCGCGAGGTGCCGCGCGAACGCGCCTTCGACGTGATCTTCGGATACACCTGCGCCAACGACGTGACCGCCCGCGACCTTCAGTCGAAGGACGGTCAGTGGACCCGCGCCAAGGGCTTCGACACGTTCTGCCCGCTGGGCCCGTGGATCGAGACCGAGCTCGACCCGAGCGACCTCGCGCTCACCACCTCCGTCAACGGCGAGCTGAAGCAGAGCGCCCGGACGTCGCTGCTGCTCCATGACATCCCGTCGCTCATCGCGCACGTGACCGCGTTCATGACCCTGCTGCCGGGGGATGTCATCCTCACCGGCACTCCTGCCGGAGTCGGCCCGCTGGCCGTCGGCGACGAGGTCAGCGTCGGCATCGAAGGAATCGGAACTCTCACAAACCGGGTGGTCTCACGTGACTAGGGTCCGCTTCGCCCCTTCGCCCACCGGCATGTTCCACGTCGGCGGGGCTCGTTCCGCGCTGTTCAACTGGGCGCTGGCCGAGCAGTCCGGCGGAACCTTCGTGTTGCGGATCGAGGACACCGACGCGGCGCGCAACCGGCCGGAATGGACCGAGGGCATCATCTCCGCCCTCGCGTGGATCGGCATCAGCGGCGACTCGCCCTACTTCGAGGGCCCCTACTTCCAGTCGGCGTACGAGCAGGCCCACCGTGAGGCGGCCGTGAAGCTGCTGAAGGACGGCCGGGCGTACTACTGCACCTGCACGCGGGACGACGTCAAGGCGCGGACCGGCTCGGAACACCAGGGCTACGACGGCTACTGCCGTGACCGCGGCCTGACCGAGGGCGCCGTGCGGTTCCGGACCCCCGACGAGGGTGTGACCGTCGTGGACGACAAGGTCCGCGGCCGGGTGGAGTTCCCCAATGCTGCCATGGAGGACTTCGTGATCGTCCGCGGCGACGGGTCGCCGCTGTTCGTCCTGGCCAACGTGGTCGACGACATGGAGATGCGGATCACCGAGGTCGTCCGGGCCGAGGAACACCTGTCGAACACGCCCAAACAGCAGCTGCTCTGGGAGGCGCTCGGCGCGCAGCCGCCGGTGTGGGCGCACGTCCCGGTGATCGTGAACGAGAAGCGGCAGAAGCTGTCCAAGAGGCGTGACAAGGTCGCGCTGGAGTCCTACCGGGACGAGGGCTACCTCGCCGAGGCGATGGTCAACTACCTGATGCTGCTCGGCTGGGGTCCCGGCGACGACCGGGAGATCATGCCCTGGTCGGAGATGATGCCCCTGTTCCGGCTGGAGGACGTCAACCAGTCGCCGGCGTTCTTCGACGAGAAGAAGCTGCGCGCCTTCAACGGCGAATACATCAGGGCGCTGCCCCTCGACGTCTTCATCGCCCGGTGCGATCCGTGGCTCGACCCGTCGTGGGATAGGGGGCTGTTCGCCAAGGTGGCCGAGCTGGTCCAGACCCGGGTCGCCCTGCTGTCGGAGGTCACGGCCAACGTCGACTTCCTCTTCCTGGAGGAGCCCGTCTTCGACCAGGCGTCCTGGGACAAGGCGATGAAGCCGGGGGCCGCGGAGATCCTTTCCGGGTACGCCGAGCGGCTGGAATCGGTCAGCTGGGATCCCGAGTCGCTGAAGGTCGCCTTGGAGGAGGTGGGCACCGCCCACGGCCTCAAGCTCGGCAAGGCTCAGGCGCCGGTGCGGGTGTCCATCACCGGCCGGACCGTGGGGCTGCCGCTCTTCGAGTCGATCGCGGTGCTGGGTCGCGAGCGCTCCCTCGACCGTCTCCGCGCCACTCTCGCCAAGCTCTCCTGACACCCCCGGGGTTTGGGGGTGATCTCCCAGATGTTGGGGTGATCATGCAGAAGTTCGAGATCTTGCGCCTTGGCCTGCCCCGACCCTGCCCGTGATCATGCAGAAGTTCGCGCATCCATGCGCCGACCTGGGCCAACGCGGATCGTGATCATGCAGAAGTTCGTGCTTGTACGGCATGAGCAGCCGATATGCCTTGCGTGATCATGCACTGGCGGGCTGCGCGACCCCGCGCAGCCCCTGCTGGGTCGTACACCACGTGCATGATCACGAATCGCGTTAGGCCAGCTCAGAGCTCATGATTCCGAACTTCTGCATGATCACGCTCGGTGTTCAGCCACGTCGCGAGCCACGATCTCGAACTTTTGCATGATCACGAGCTGGGGGGTTGATCACGACCTGGCGGGTTGATCACGAGCTGGCGGGTTGCGCCACGCG
Source organism: Planotetraspora thailandica (assembly GCF_016863335.1). GTDB lineage: Bacteria > Actinomycetota > Actinomycetes > Streptosporangiales > Streptosporangiaceae > Planotetraspora > Planotetraspora thailandica. The sequence goes on along the minus strand of NZ_BOOR01000029.1, from coordinate 35,147 downwards.
CCTTCTGCGTGATCAACGCGCTGGTGGGGTTGGTCAGAGGAGGCCGCGGCGGTCGAGCAGGGGCTCGATCCGCGGGTCGCGGCCGCGGAAGTTCCGGAAGGCCGTGAGGGCGTCCACGCTGCCGCCCTTCGACAGCAGTTCCTTCCTGAACTTGTCGCCGTTCTCGCGCCGCAGGCCGCCGTTCTCGGCGAACCATTCCACAGTGTCGGCGTCGAGCACCTCGCTCCAGATGTAGGAGTAGTAGCCGGCGCTGTAGCCGCTCGACCAGATGTGCGCGAAATAGGTGCTGCGATAACGCGGCGGCACGGCGGGCACGTCGACACCGGCCGTCCGCAGCGCCTCCGCCTCGAACTCCTCGGCCCCTCCGCCCGTGTAGGACGTGTGCCACGCCCAGTCGAGCAGGGTGGCGGCCAGGTATTCCACGGTCGCGAACCCCTGATTGAACTTCTGTGTCTCCAGCATCCGGTCCACCAGATCCTGAGGCATGGGTTCGCCCGTCTCGTGATGCTTGGCGTAGTTCGCCAGGATCTCCGGGTCCGTCGCCCACATCTCGTTCACCTGCGACGGATATTCGACGAAGTCACGCGGCACGGCCGTGCCCGAGAAGCGAGGGAAGCGCACGTCGGAGAACAACGCGTGCAGGGCGTGCCCGAACTCGTGGAACATCGTGTTGACCTCGTCGAACGTCATCAGGGTCGGCTCGCCCTTGACGATGTTGAGGTTGTTCATCACGACGGGCTTCGCGCCGGTGAGCGACGACTGCTTGACCAGGCTGTTCATCCACGCGCCGCCGCGCTTGGACGCCCTGGCGTAGAAGTCCCCGAGGAACAGGCCGATCGGCGTGCCGTCCTCGTCGAAGACCTCGAAGACCCGCACATCCGGGTGGTAGCCGTGCAGATCCTCCCGTTCGGTGAAGGTGATCCCGTAGAGCCGGGTCGCGGCGTAGAAGACGCCCTGCTTCAGCACCGTGTCGAGCTCGAAATACGGCCGCATCCGCGCACTGTCGATGTCGTAACGCGCTTTGCGCACCTTCTCGGCGTAGAACGGCCAGTCCCAGGCCTGTACGGCATGGCCGGCGATCTCCTCCAGGTCCGCCTGCTCCTTGCGGGCGTTGGCGACGGCCGGCGGCACGAGCCGGTCCAGCATGTCGGAGACGGCCTGGGTCGTCTTCGCCGTCTGATCGGCCAGGACGTATTCGGCGTGGTTCGCGTATCCGAGCAGGACGGCGCGTTCCTGGCGCAGCCGGGCGATCTCGGTGATCAGCTCGGCGTTGGCGCCGCCCCGGCCGGTGGACGCCTCGTGGAGCCGCTGCCGCAACGATCGGTCGGTCAGCTCCGTGAGGTACGGCTGGCTCGTCGGCAGGACCAAGGTGATCAGATACTTGCCGTCGAGGTCGCGGGCCTTGGCGTTCTCCCTGAGCCCTTCCACCGTGTCGCTCGTCAGGCCGTCCAGTTCGGCCGCGTCGTCGACGACCACGGCCCGGTCGTTGGTGTCGGCGAGCAGGTTCTGCTGGAAGTCGGTGGCCAGCGTGGAGAGCCGCTCGTTGAGCAGCTTGAGCCGTTCCTGGTCTTCGGGGGCGAGCAGGGCTCCCGCCCGCGTGAAGTCGGTGACGTAACGGTCGAGCAGCCACCGCTGCTCGTCGTCCTCCGCCTCGACTGCCTGGATCCGGGCGAAGAGCTTCGCATTCAGGGTGATGGCGTCGGCGTGCTTGGCGAGCCTGGGCGTGATGCCCTTCTGGATCTCCTGAATGCCCGGTGTGGCGTGCGACGACGCCTGGTTGTAGAAGACCGTGGAAACCCGGTCGAGGATCTCTCCGGACCGCTCAAGGGCTTCGATGGTGTTCTCGAAGGTGGGCGGCTCGGGGTTGCCGGCGATCTCCTCGACCTCGGCGAGGTGCTCCGCCATGCCCTGCTCGAACGCCGGCGCGTAGTGCTCCTCTGCGATCTCCAGGAACGGAGGCAGCTGATAGGGGAGGGTGCTGGGGCTCAGGAAGGGGTTGGCGGCCGGCGTCATCGGTGGCGGCTCCTCACGTGGTGCTGGCGTGTCGTCCCAGACTCGCACACGCGGGGCCCTGAGCTGTGATCGAAGGACTCGCGGGAATCGTTTTGGTGGTGGGTCGCAAGCTGGGCTATCCTTTCGGAGTCGCAAGCGGCCCTCCGGGGATCGCGAGCAGATGGGGTATGGGGTAATTGGCAGCCCGGCTGATTCTGGTTCAGCTAGTCTAGGTTCGAGTCCTGGTACCCCAGCTGGATCCCCCCAAGGGATTCCGCTGGAAAGCAATGCAGTGTAAAGGTCCCGTCGTCTAGTGGCCCAGGACGCCGCCCTCTCAAGGCGGTAGCGGCGGTTCGAATCCGCTCGGGACTACGACACTGCGAAGGTCCCGTCGTCTAGTGGCCCAGGACGCCGCCCTCTCAAGGCGGTAGCGGCGGTTCGAATCCGCTCGGGACTACATCTCGACAGAACCCTCGGACATTTTCTTGTCCGGGGGTTCTTTCATTTCTGGACATCTCCGTTATTTCGGGTGATAACAGATTTCCCCTTGACTGGACAGTGACACTATCCAACACTTGGAGAGTTTCACTATCCAATGGAGGTGTGCCGATGTTCACATTGCTGGCCGACGGCCGGGAGGAGCCGGCCGCAGGCCCGATCGTCCCGCCGGGCGAGACGATTCTGGGGTGGGAGCGCAAGCCGCACGGATGGTGCCAGGACGATGCCTGCATCCCTGCCTTCCGGGCGGCCGCCGTCGAGACGGCCGGAGGGGTCGATCTCGCGGCCTTCGCCCGCCTGCTGGGCCGGATCACCGTGGTGGACGCCGCCGAGCGCCTGATCGCTGTGGGCGAACCCCAGCGGCTCGAGCCCGACGAGGCGCCCGGCTTCACCCTCGACGGCTTCAGCCTCGCGCAGGTACGGGGCAGGAAGGTCGCGCTCGTCTTCTGGGCCTCCTGGTGCGGCTGCCGCTACGACCTGGCCGCCTGGGACGAACTCCACCGGGAGCTCGAGCCCGCCGGCTTCACGGTCGTCAGCGTGTCCCTCGACCGGGACCCCGCCGACGCGGCCCCCTGGATCGAGGGTCTCGGCCATCCCGCGCTCGTCGACGCGGACGGCTCGATCGCCGAGCTCTACAACGTCGTCAATGTGCCGACGGTCGTCTGGGTCGACGAGGATGGCCGGATCGCGCGGCCTCAGGATTCGATGACGGCCACCGACACCTTCCGTGAGATGAACGGCCTGTCCTCAGAAGCCGCCAAGAGCGCTCTCAGACGGTGGGTGCTGGACGGAGACTCCGGTCTGACCCGCCAGGCCGTACGGGAGCATCTGCGGCTTCCCACGGAGGAGGAGCGCCGGGCCCGGCTGCATGCCCGGCTCGCCGCGTGGCTGTTCCGGCACGGCCGTATGGCTCCCGCCCGCGAGCACGCCCGCGCGGCCGCCGAGCTGGCCCCTCACGACGTGGCCGTACGGCGAAGCCTCATGCCTTTGGGCGGGGTCGACCCCTTCGGCGAGGAGTACTTCCGGATGCGGGACGAACTCGTCGCAGCGGGCGTCCCCATCTACCGGCCGCTGCCGGACTGGTCTCAGGGCGCCGACGTGTGACGCCCGGTGTGCGAACGCGCCGTTGTGCGCACGGCATCCTGGGTTCCAAACTTAGACCCATGACGACGACCGTGAACTCGCGTACGCACACCTGGGTCCCGCCGATGCCGCCTCCCGCGGGCCTGAGCGGTCTGGAGTTCCTCCAGGGGCTCATCGGCGGGGTCTACCCGCCGCCGCCGATCGCCGCGACGATGGGCTTCACGCTCGTCCACGTCGAGCCGGGCAAGGCGATCTTCGAGGGGGAGACGGGGGAGCACCTCTACAACCCGCTGGGCTCCATCCACGGCGGCTACTACGCCACCCTGCTCGACTCGGCCCTCGGCTGCGCCGTGATGACCCGCCTGCCCGCGGGCAAGGGCTACACGACGACCCAGTTGGGCGTCCACATGATCCGCCCGGCGTTCGCTCACACCGGAACCCTCCGGTGCGAGGCGAACGCCGTACACGTCGGACGCACGGTCGCGACCGCCGAAGCGCGGCTGATGGGCGTGGGCGACGGCAAGCTCTACGCCCACGGCACGACGACGTGCGCTATTTTCCCGACCGCGCCTTGAACAGGGCACGCTTGGCGGCCTTGCCGACCTGCTTGTCGGGGTGGGCGTCGCCCACGGCCTCCAGCAGCTCCTCCAGGTGCGGGTGAGGCACCTTCCAGATCACGTCGAGCAGTCCGATGATCGTCTGGGCGGGGCCGATGTCGTGCAGGCTGCTCACGAACTCGGCCCGGCCGAGCCCGGAGGAGATGGTCCACATGTCGAGGATCAGCCAGTGCGTGTCCGCCTGGGTGGGTTCGAGGGCGTCCTCGACGTCGAGCTGGGCGAGGTGGGTGGCGGCGTAGGGCCGCAGCGACGGCTCGGCGAGCGCCTCCTTCCACGCCGGCACGGCGACCTCTCCGAGGGACCCCACAAGGCTGGCCGCCTGTACGCGGATGAGCGCGTCGGCCTCGTCCTCCGCGGCGGCGGCGAGCAGTTCCGAGGCGGCCTGGGCCGGGTCGCGCAGAGCCATCCAGTCGGCGAACTCGGTGTCGGCCTCCTCTTCCGGCAGGTCGGCGCTGAACGACAGCAGGTCGAGGGCCGTCATGGCGTCGATCGCGGGACGGGCGTCCACCTCGATGTCCGCCTCGTCCACCAGGTGGACGACGCCTTCGGTGCCGAGCGGGGTCAGCGTGACGTCTCCGTCTTGCACGGTGACCATGCCGTATCCGGTCAGCCAGGCGATGACCGGCTCGAGCGGGTCTCCGGCCGCGGCCCACGCGTCCTGGCCGAGATCGTCGTATTCCGCGACGGCCTCGGCGAGTTCGTCGCGCAGTTCGTCCAGCGGGCGGCTGCCTCCGTTGAGGAGCACCCTGATCAGCAGGGCGCGGGTGAGCCCGGACAACGCCAGGGTCAGGTCGTCGTCGTCGAGTTCGGGGTCGCCGTAGTCGATCGAGTGGAGGCCGAGCATCCACACGTCCAGCGCGTCCTCGTCGTCCTCGAACGGCCAAGCCGCGGTGTCGGAGTCGACGCTCACGGTGTCGGCGCCCTCGGGGGCGATGAACTCCAGATCGATGGCGAGGTTCCAGATGTTCCAGAGCGCCTGGGGCTCCGGCAGGCCCAGCACCTTGACGGCCTCGCTCACCTCGTCCTCGGTGAGCAGGGTCTCCTCGCCGACCTTGCGGCCGGTGCCGACCCACAAGGCCAGGTCGCGGGCCTTGCCGACGAGCGGCGCCTGGCGCGCCGCCTCCGCCAGCTCGGTGTCGGGGCGCAGCCGGATCGTGGGGAGGTCGGCGATCTCGTCGGCGAAGGGCTCGAAGTCGCCGAGGCCGTCGTCCTCGTCGAGCTCGTCCTCCTCCTCGTCCCACTCGTGCTCGGCGATGGCGTCTTCCATCGCGTCGACGAAGTCGTCCTCGAGCTCGTCGATCTCCCCGAGCAGGTCGTCGAGGGAGTCGGAGCCGGGTGTCAGGCGCCCGGTCGAGGACAGGAAGGTCAGATAGGCCCGCAGGGCGGGCAGCATGCCGTCGGCGGCGGCGTCGGGGTCCTCGACGGCCTGGGGCATGCGCTCCAGCAGCAGTGCGCGCAGATCGCCGCGCTTCCACAGGCCTGCGTCGCCCTTGACGTCCAGGCGATGCCACAGCACCGCCGGGCCCACGAGATCAGGGTCGCTGTCCGGTGCGTTGGCCGGCGCCCAGAGGATGAATTCTTGGAGCAGGGGACGCAGTTCAGCGGCGGCTGCCTCGATGCGATCTGTCACCCCGCCAGCCTAGGGCCAACCGCCGCCGCTCTCTAATCAGTTGGCCCGCCGCATGGCCTCCGTGATCCTTTCGGCCGCGGCGACGACCGGGGCGGCGTGCATGCGTCCGGGCGTCCGGGTGAGGCGCTCGATGGGACCGGAGACCGAGACGGCCGCAATCACCTTGCCTCCTGCGCCTCTGATCGGCGCGGAGACGCTGGCCACCCCCTGCTCGCGCTCGCCGACGCTGTGGGCCCAGCCGCGCCGCCGTACGCTCGCGAGCGTGGCCGCCGTGAACTTGGCGCCGCGGAGCCCGCGGTGGAGCCGGTCGGGCTCCTCCCAGGCGAGCAGGATCTGGGCGGCGGAGCCCGCGGTCATCGGCAGCGCCGACCCGACCGGAACGGTGTCGCGCAGGCCGCTCGCGCGCTCGGCCGCGGCCACGCAGACCCGCTCGTCGCCCTGCCGGCGGTAGAGCTGGGCACTCTCGCCGGTGAGATCGCGGAGGTGGACCAGGACGGGCCCGGCGACCGCGAGAAGCCGGTCCTCGCCCGCGGCGGTCGACAACTCCGACAGCCGGGGCCCGAGGATGAATCTGCCCTGTGTGTCGCGCGAGACGATGCGGTGATGCTCCAGAGCGACCGCGAGCCGGTGGGCCGTGGGCCGGGCCAGCCCGGTCGCCTGCACGAGCTGAGCGAGGGAAGCGGGGCCCGCCTCCAGGGCATTGAGTACCAGAACCGCCTTGTCGAGTACTCCGACCCCGCTAGAGTTGTCCATACCCCGATACTGCCGTCTCGATATCCGAGATGCAAACTCGTTTGGGGTAATCCGACCGGGTACAGTGTCCATATCCCGATATTTCCGTCTCATCATCAGAGATTCCCGGGGTAGAACGCAAGGAGGCGTCACACCATGGGCCGCACACTGGCTGAGAAAGTCTGGGAGCAACACGTCGTCCGGCGTGCAGAGGGCGAGCCGGACCTGCTCTACATCGACCTTCACCTCGTCCACGAGGTGACCAGCCCGCAGGCGTTCGACGGCCTGCGTCTCAGCGGCCGGACCGTCCGGCGTCCCGACCTCACCATCGCCACCGAGGACCACAACGTGCCGACGGTACTCGGGCCGATCGCGGACGTGGTGTCGCGCACCCAGGTCGAGACCCTGCGGAAGAACACGGCGGAGTTCGGCATCCGGCTGCACCCCATGGGCGACGCCGGCCAGGGAGTCGTGCACATCATCGGCCCGCAGTTCGGCCTCACCCAGCCCGGCATGACGGTCGTCTGCGGCGACTCCCACACCTCCACCCACGGCGCCTTCGGCGCGCTGGCCTTCGGCATCGGCACCTCCGAGGTGGAGCACGTGCTGGCAACCCAGACGCTGCCCGCCTACCGGCCGAAGACCATGGCGGTCGAGGTCAAGGGCGCCCTGCCGTACGGTGTGACCGCCAAGGACCTGATCCTCGCGATCATCGCGCAGATCGGCACGGGCGGCGGCCAGGGCTACATCGTGGAATACCGCGGCGAGGCCGTACGCGCGTTGTCCATGGAAGGCCGCATGACGGTCTGCAACATGTCGATCGAGGCCGGCGCGCGGGCCGGCATGATCGCACCGGACGAGACCACCTTCGAGTACCTCCGCGGGCGCCCTCACGCTCCCTCGGGGGCGGCGTGGGACGAGGCCGTCGAGTACTGGAAGACGCTGCGCACGGACGACGACGCCGTCTTCGACAAGGTCGTCGAGATCGACGCCTCGACACTGACGCCGTTCGTCACGTGGGGCACGAACCCGGGGCAGGGCGCTCCGCTGGGTTCGGCCGTACCCTCCCCGGAGCAGTTCGCCGATCCGGTCGAGCGGGCCGCGGCCGAGCGGGCCCTGGACTACATGGGCCTGTCCGCCGGCACGCGCCTGCGCGACATCCAGGTCGACACGGTCTTCGTCGGCTCCTGCACGAACGGGCGGCTGGAGGACCTGCGCGCGGCCGCCGAGGTCCTGCGCGGCCGCACGGTCGTCACCCGCACGCTGATCGTGCCGGGCTCCATGCAGGTCAAGGCCGACGCGGAGGCCGAGGGCCTGCACGAGGTGTTCAAGGCCGCCGGCGCCGAGTGGCGCGAGGCGGGCTGCTCGATGTGCCTGGGCATGAACCCCGACACCCTCAAGCCGGGTGAGCGCAGCGCGTCCACCTCCAACCGCAACTTCGAGGGCCGCCAGGGCAAGGGCGGCCGCACCCACCTGGTGTCGCCGCAGGTCGCCGCCGCGACCGCCGTCACCGGCAGGCTCGCCGCGCCCGCCGACCTCTGACCCGGCCGAATCGTCCTTAGGAAAAGATCACTCATGGATGCCTTCACCACCCACACCGGCCGGGCCGTGCCGCTGCGGCGCAGCAACGTCGACACCGACCAGATCATCCCGGCCGTCTGGCTCAAGCAGGTCAGCCGTACCGGATTCGACAAGGGCCTGTTCTCCGCCTGGCGCGAGGACCCCTCCTTCGTCCTGAACGACCCCGCCTACGCCGGGGCCTCGGTCCTGATCTCCGGGCCGGACTTCGGCACCGGCTCGTCGCGCGAGCACGCCGTCTGGGCGCTCCAGCAGTACGGCTTCCGCGCCGTGATCTCCTCCCGCTTCGGCGACATCTTCCGGAACAACTCCACCAAGATGGGGCTGCTGCCCGTCGTCCTCCCCGAGGCCGTCGTGGAGGACCTGCAGGCCAAGGTGGAGGCGGACCCGGCCGCCGAGCTGACCGTCGACCTGGTCGAGAAGCAGGTGCGGCTCGGCGACGTCGTCGCGCCGTTCGAGATCGACGACTACACGCGCTGGCGCCTCATGGAGGGCCTCGACGACATCGGGCTGACCCTGCGTCACGCCGAGGACATCGATCAGTATGAGAATGGTCGGCAGCCATGGCTGCCGACGACCGTCTGAACGATCTTCAGACCCCGGATGACCTGCTGGCACGGCGACTGCGTGATGCGCATCGCCGTGTCGGCGCGTTAGCCTTGCCACAGGGGGAGCGGGCGCGCCTGACACGACGGCTCCTCGCGATATGCGACGTGGCAAAGCGGGACATAACTCATGCAGCCGCCCGGCTGGACGCCTTCTTCGCCTGTCTGGACGGCACATTCGACACGCCGAGCAGGCGAAACATGCCCCCCGGTGATTGAGTCCCGCGCCCTCGTCCCCTAATTTCAAGCGCGTAAGGGGGAGGAACCAATGAACAAGAAAGAACTCGTCGACGCGATCATCGACCGGGTCGGTGATAGGAAGACCGCCACCGAGGCTGTCAACGCGGTCCTCGACGCTATCCAGCACGCCGTCGCGAGCGGCGACAAGGTCTCGATCACCGGCTTCGGCGCTTTCGAGATGGTCCACAAGCCCGCCCGTACGGCCCGCAACCCTTCGACGGGCGACCCGATCAAGGTAGCCGAGAGCTGGGCGCCGAAGTTCCGCCCCGGCGCCGACTTCCGCGACCAGGTAAACGCCGGAGGCAAGGCGTCGGCGAAGAGGAAGTAGCCGGCAGAGCCACCTCAGCCACGAAACGGCGTCCGGATCATCCGGGCGCCGTTTGTGCTTCTCGCGGTTCCGGCCCTCCCGGGCTTCTTCTTCGGCGGGAGCCGTACGGAGGGGTCTAGGGAAGCGGGAACGTCGAGAGCGTGACGTAGGTGATCCGGCCGTCGCTCATGACGATGTTGACGCGCTGGCCGGAGCGCAGATGCCGCAGCGGCCCGGCGTCGAAGGCCGCCGCCTCGAACGCGATCTCCGTGCCGTCGTCCAGGAAGACCGAGCCGGAGCGCGTCTCCCCGTCGAAGCTCTTCACCGTCGCCTGCACGTGATCAGACTACTCGCGCTCGTGTCGCCGGTCTCGCGACGATTTCCCGGGATCCTCCTCGGCGTAGGTGGCGAGACCCCGGAGGATGATGTCGAGGCCGAGTTCGAACCGGTAGTCGTTGGACTCGCCCACCAGGAGGTCGGCGAGGGCGACCATGTTCGGGAACCGTTCCGGCGGGAGCGAGGAGAAGTAGTCCCTGATCTCGGCGCCAACCTGCTTCCAGGAGGCGTCGTTGAGACGCTCCTGCCACATGCTCTCCTCGAGGGTGAAGCCCTCCATGTAGGTGGACAGCAGGTCGCCGGCGATCGCCATGACCTTGTCCGGCAGGCCGCCCGCCCTGAGAACCGCGAATAGCTTCTCGACATGGGGGAGCAGATCCGCCGTGAACGGCGCGTGGGCCATCGAGATGCGGGCCATGTCGCGGTGTCTCAGCAGCCGCTGACGGCCGGCACGCGCGTAGTCCTTGATCTGCTCCTGCCAGTTGTCCGGATCGGGGTCGGGCAATTCGGCGTGGTCGAACAGCCGGGCGTACATGAGCTCGAAGAGCTCGTCCTTGCCCTCGACGTGCGCGTACAGGGCCGAGACGGCGACGCCGAGCTCCGCGGCGACCTGGCGCATGCTCAGCTTGTCGAGACCCTCGCGATCGAGCACGACGAAGGCGGCGTCGACGATCCGCTCTCTGGTCAGCGGAATCCTGGCCGGCGCCTGGCGTTTGCGCGGACGCTCCCACGGTGGTGTGGGCACGTCGTCCGGCTGGCTCATGAAGGACCTCCCGATCTCGCGGCCCATCGTAGGGACGGGGCTCAGAGGAGGCGAACACCGGTTTCTTTCGCGATATATCTTGTCTTGCTCATTCTTGAGATATATCGTGTCCAGTGTCGCTGAGCACTGTTTCGATAATAGAACACTGCTCAGTTTCTTCTGAACACTGTTCACCAATGGAGGAATGATGTCGGAGACGACGGCGAAAGCCGAGGTGGAGGCACCCCCGGGCGTCGTGCCGTACAGGTGGCGATGGGCGGCCCTGTTCGTGATCCTCGCCGCCGAGGTCATGGACCTTCTCGACGCGATGGTGACCAACATCGCGGCGCCGACCATGCGCGCCGACCTCGGCGGCACGTCCGCGACGATCCAGTGGATGGGCGCCGCCTACACGCTGTCGATGGCGGTCGGGCTGATCACGGGTGGCCGCTTGGGTGACATCTTCGGGCGCAAGCGGATGTTCCTCATCGGAGCCGCCGGGTTCACCCTCGGGTCGCTGCTGTGCGCCGTGGCCCAGTCGCCCGAGATGCTGATCGGCGCCCGGGTCGTGCAGGGCCTGTTCGGCGCGGTCATGCTGCCCCAGGGGCTGGGAATGATCAAGGAGATGTTCCCGCCGAAGGAGATGGGCGCGGCCTTCGGAATGTTCGGGCCGGTCATGGGGCTGTCCGCGGTGGGCGGGCCGATCCTGGCGGGGTGGCTCGTCGAGGCCGACTATTTCGGCACCGGCTGGCGGATGATCTTCCTGGTCAACCTGCCGCTCGGCCTGGCCGCGCTGGCGGCGGGATCACGCTTCCTGCCCGAGTCGAGGTCGCCGCACCCGCTCAAACTCGACATCCCCGGAGTGGTGCTCGCCTCCGTGGGAGGCTTCCTGGTGATCTACCCCCTGGTCCAGGGGCGGGAGAGTGACTGGCCGGCCTGGACGTTCGTCATGCTGGCGGCCGCGGTCGTCGTGTTCGCGGTCTTCGGCTGGTTCGAGTCGCGCAGGAGCCGCAACGGCGGTGACCCGCTGATCGTGCCCACGCTGTTCCGCAAGCGCGCCTTCACCGGCGGGCTGCTCACAGGCACGGTCTTCTTCTCCGGCATGGCCGGCTTCATGCTGGCCTTCAACCTCTACTGCCAGATCGGCCTCGGCTACTCCACGCTCAAGGCCGGACTGACCATGGTGCCCTGGTCGGCAGGCATGATCGTCGGCTTCGGCGTCGCTCAGGCCGTACAGAGGTTCGGGCGCAGGGTGCTGCACGGCGGCACATTGATCATGACTGCCGGTGTGCTCGGCGTGCTCTTCACGGTGAACGCCGAGGGGCTCCAGGTCACGCCGTGGCAGCTCGTGCCGGCGCTCGTCGTCAGCGGCGTGGGCATGGGCCTGCTGATGTCGCCGTTCTTCGACATCGTGCTCGCCGGTGTGGAGCAGCATGAGACTGGATCGGCGTCGGGCACGCTCACCGCGGTCCAGCAACTGGGGAACGCCTTCGGTGTGGCCCTGCTCGGTACGATCTTCTTCGATCTGCTGGGCTCCGTTCCGACTGCGGCCGGCTTCGAGCACGCAATGGAGGTCACCCTCTGGGTGGTCGCCGGAATGTTGCTCCTGACGTTCGTGGTGGCCTTCCTCCTCCCCAAGCAAGCCCGCGAAACCCCCGTTTAAGCCCCTCCCTTCAGAGCGCCTCTTCCCTTAGGCCGCCCCCTCCCTTGGGCGTGATCATGCAGAAGTTCGGCAGCGAGGCGTCTGGCCTGGCCTTTCCCAATCCGTGATCATGCAGAAGTTCGATCAAATGGGTTCCGACCTGGGTATTCGCTGAGCGTGATCATGCACTTGCTCGTGATTGTGAGCAGCCGGTCAGTTCGGTGCGCGAGGCTGCCTGCCTGCGGAAAGAGCTGGGCGGGCACGCAATTGCATGATCACGCGTGTCGTTCCCGCAGGTGGTGAACATGATTTCCGCGCATGTGCATGATCACGAATGGAAAAAGGCCAGGTCGGGCACCTTGCCGTCGAACTTCTGCATGATCACGAGCGGTGAAGAGGCACGTCAGGTGCCATCTCCACGAACTTCTGCATGATCACCCCCAAGGGGCCTGGTCACCACCACGAGAAGGGGGGATGATCACTCCGGCGAGGGGGAGGGTGTGGGGGCCGAGGCCTAAGGACATGGCTTGCCTGAGGTCGTCGATCGTGTCGACGTCACGACGGACGGACGGGATGCCCTCCACGGTCAGCTCCTTCGCCCCGCCCGACAGGTGCCTGGCCCGCGACTCGCCCCCGAACCGAGGACGGAACTCCACCCCCGGCGACACCCCGTAGAAGGTCGTCCCCACGTCGGCGGCGTCGGGCACGAACGACTCCTCGAACCCGAGGGCCGCTTCCAGCACCTTGTCCAGCTCCTCCGGGCGTAAGGCGGGCAGGTCGGCCTGGAGCGCCCCCACGGCGTCGCCGGGCGCGAGCCGTACCGCCTCGGCGGCACCCACGCGCAACGCGGTGTTGAGCCCCTTGTCCGGGTCGTCCACCACGTGAGCCCCGAGCTCGGCCAGCCGCTCGGCGGGGACGGGGTCCGCGGTCACCACCACCACACGGGCGACTCGGGCGCACCGGAGCGCCGCCGACACCGTGTCGCTCGCCACCGCGACCGCCAGCGCGGCCCTGTACGGCCCGGCCGCCCCCGCAAGGCGTGTCTTCGCCCTGATGAGGGTTTTGACCGGGACCACAATGGACCATCGAGCGAGCTGCATAGCCTTAAGCATCCCGCCTCGACATCCCGGCGACCCAACCGGGAGACTTGAGCCGCGCCGTACGACCTGGAGGCCAGGTGGGCGGGCGTAGACACGAACGAACGCAGCAGTGACCGGCGAAGCGCCGGCGGAGGAGGAAACGTGAGCCAGCCCAGCGAGCCGACCGGTGGCGAGGTGCAGCCGTCCCCGGCTGGGACACCCGCGTCGCGGCGCAGCTCACGTCCGCCCCGCTTCTGGGAGTTCCTCGCCGTTGTGATCGTGAAGCCCCTGTCGCTGCTCTTCATCAAGAGGCGCTGGCGTGGCGGCGAGAATGTACCGCGCAAGGGCGGCCTCATCATCGCGGCCAATCATCTGTCCTGGTCGGATCCGGTCCTGTTGTCGCACTACCTCTACAACACCGGACGCTGGCCGGTCATCCTCGCCAAGTCGGGCATCTTCAAGGTGCCGTTCCTCGGCCATGCGGTCGCGCAGTTGCGCGCGATCCCCGTTCACCGGGGCAGCACCGAGGCGACGCAGTCGCTGAAGACCGCCGAGGAGCGCCTGCGCGCGGGCGGCTGCATCCTCTTCTACCCGGAGGGCACGATCACCCGCGACCCCGAGCTGTGGCCGATGGCCGCCAAGACCGGCGCGGCGCGGCTGGCTCTCGCGACCGGTGTGCCGGTGGTGCCCATCGCCCACTGGGGCGCCCAGGAGCTTCTGCCGTACGGGGAGAAGAAGCCCCGCCTGTTCCCGCGCAAGACGTTCCATGTGCTAGCCGGGCCGCCGGTCGACCTGTCGAAGTACCAGGGACAGCCGTTGCGGGGATCGGTCCTGCGTGACGCGACCGCCGACATCATGGCCGCGGTCACCGACCTGCTCGCCGAGATCCGCGATGAGAAGGCACCCGAAGTGCCCTATGACCCGAAAAATGCGGCACAGGGCTGACAAGCGCGTACGGTGGTGAAGGGAATCCGACCCCGAGCCAGGCGATGAGGAGTGGTGAGCGACCAGTGAGCAAGGCGGTCGTCTTGGGTACGGGCTCGTGGGGAACCACGTTCGCGATGATCCTCGCGGAGGCGGGCACGAGCACGACTCTGTGGGGGCGGCGGGCCGAGATCGTCGAGGCGATCAACGAGCGGCACGAGAACCCCGACTACCTGCCGGGCCTGAAGCTTCCCGAGTCGCTGCGCGCCACCACCGACCCCGTCGCCGCCATGGAGGGGGCCGACTTCGTCGTGCTGGCCGTGCCGGCCCAGACGTTGCGCGGCAACCTCGCCGAGTGGAAGGACGCCATCCCGCCCGGCGCCGTGCTGGTCAGCCTGATGAAAGGCGTCGAGCTGGGCACCGGCAAGCGGATGAGCGAGGTCATCTGCGAGGTGGCCGAGGTGCCGGAGAGCCGTGTGGCGGTGGTCTCCGGGCCCAATCTGGTCCCCGAGCTCGCCCGGCGGCAGCCGGCCGCGGCTGTCGTCGCGTGCACGGACGAGGAGGTGGCGGGCAAACTCCAGGACGCCTGCCACCTGCCGTGGTTTCGCACTTACACGAACTCCGACATCGTTGGAGTCGAGCTCGGCGGCGCGGTCAAGAACGTCATCGCGCTGGCCGTGGGCGTCGCTGCGGGCATGGGCCTCGGTGACAACATCCGGGCCACGCTGATCACCCGCGGGCTCGCCGAGATCGCCCGGCTGGGTGCGGCCCTGGGCGCCGACCAGCACACGTTCGCCGGCCTCGCAGGCATGGGCGATCTGATCGCGACGTGCACGTCGCCGCTGTCGCGGAACCGGACGTTCGGCGAGAACCTCGGCCGCGGCATGACGCTGGCCGAGGTGGTGGCAGCGACCAAGCAGACGGCTGAGGGTGTCAAGTCGTGCGAGTCGGTGCTCGAGCTGGCCAGAAAGTACGACGTGGAGATGCCCATCACCGAAGTGGTCGTGGGGGTCGTCCATGACGGGCTGGCCCCGAGCGAGGCCGCGCTCCTGCTGATGTCGCGCTCACCCAAACCGGAGCGATACGGCCTGTGAACCCCATGAGGCGATCGCAGAGGAGGCCGGGGGAGAACACCCGGACCGTCCACCTGCCCTCGCCTCCGCTGCCCCGGCAGGTGCCGATCGGCCTCCCGGTGTGGCGCACCGCCTCTTGGAGTTTCGAGAGCTCGGGCGAGTACGCCGACGTGTTGTCCGGGCGGATTCCCGGCTTCGCCTACAGCCGGATAGACAACCCCACCGTCGCCGCCTTCGCCGCCGGGGTGGCCGCGCTGGAGGGCGCCGCCGCGCCTGACGACGTGTCGGGCGAGGCCTTCCCGTCCGGAATGGCGGCGATCAACACGGTCTTCATGACCTTCCTGCGCGCGGGGGCCCACGTCGTGGCGCCGGCTCCCGTCCACGGCGGCACGTACGCGCTGCTCACCGACGTGCTGTCCAGGTTCGGAGTGACCGTCGACTTCGTCGACTACTCCGATCTGCGCCGGGTCCACTCCGTGGTGCGTTCGGCGACGAAGATCCTTTATGCCGAGGCGCTGGCCCACCCGACGATGACGGTGGCCGACCTCAGAGGGTTGTACCGGATCGCCAGGGAGGCCGGGGCCCTGCTCGTCGTCGACTCCTCGACGGCCACGCCCGTCGTGTGCCGTCCCCTGGAGCACGGCGCCGACCTGGTGGTGCATTCGGCGACCAAATACCTGGGCGGCCACGACGACAGCAGCGGGGGCGTCGTGGTGGGGCGCCACGACCTGATGGCGCAGATCCGCTCGGTCCGCGTCGCCACGGGCGGCTCGCTCTCGCCGGACGACGCGTTCCTGCTGCACCGCGGCCTGGAGACGCTGACCCTGCGGGTGCGCCGGATGTGCGCCACCGCGATGGAGCTCGCCGCGGCGATCGCCAGGCATCCGGCGGTGCGCCGGGTCGACTACCCGGGCCTGCCCGGCCATCCCGCCCACCAACTCGCCCGGCACGTCTTCGACGCCGGCCCGGAGGGCACCCGCTTCGGCGCGTGCCTGACCGTAATTCCCCATGGGGGCTACGCCGCGGGCATGAGGCTCGCCGACGGGCTGCGCCTGGCCGAGATCGCCTCCTCCGTCGGCGGCACCCACACCAAGGTCACCCATCTCGCCTCGGTCGTACGGTCCGACGAGGCGCTTTCCGGCGTGGACGCGGGAGCCGTACGGTTCTCGATCGGGCTGGAGGACGCGGGCGATCTCATCATGGACGTCACCCAGGCGCTCGACGCGCTGTCACGTTCCACAAGTCCGGCGCGCGGCTGACAAGCCATTTTGCCCCCCAGACGCGGTAGATTCGGGCATCATGAACGAGGTTCGCGAGTCACGGTCCCGTATACGCGTGGCGGTCGTCTTCGGAGGGCGCAACTCCGAGCACGCCGTCTCTCTTATGGGCGCCGGAAGCGTGCTTGAGGCGATCGACCGCTCAAAGTACGAGGTGTTCCCCATCGGCATCGCCCAGGACGGGCGCTGGGTGCTGGCAACCGACGGCCAGGCCTACGCGATCGAGGAGGGCCGCCTGCCTTCGGTCGAAGGTTCCGGTACGGCTCTCGCCCTGCCGTCCTCCGGCTCGATCCTCGCTCTCGAACCCGGCCAGATCCCCCGCTCGCTCGGCGAGGTCGACGTCGTGTTCCCCGTCATGCACGGGCCGTTCGGGGAGGACGGCACCATCCAGGGCCTCCTGGAGATGGCCGGAGTGCGGTATGTGGGCTCCGGCGTGCTGGCGAGCGCGGTCGGCATGGACAAGGCCTACATGAAGCTCGTGCTGCGGGCCGCCGGGCTGCCGGTGGGGCCGTTCGTCGTGGTCCGCGACCGCGACTGGCGCATCGACCGGGCGAAGGTGCTCAAGGAGGTCGAGGAGCTCGGGTGGCCGGTCTTCGTGAAGCCCGCCCGCGCGGGATCGTCCCAGGGCATCTCCAAGGCCCACGACGCCGAGTCGCTCGAGGCCGCCGTGGAGCTGGCCAGGCAGCATGACCCCAAGATCCTGATCGAGGCGGCCATCCCCGGCCGCGAGATCGAGTGCGCGGTGCTGGAGTCCCTCGGCGACGCGCCCGCGGAGGCCAGCGTTCCCGGAGAGGTGCTGGTCAAGGGCGAACACGAGTTCTTCGACTTTGAGGCCAAGTACTACCCCGACCAGATGGCGCTGGACGCGCCGGCCGACATCCCCGCAGAGAAGGCCGAGGCGGTGCGCGCCATGGCGGTGCGCGCCTTCGAGGCGCTCGGGTGCGAGGGGCTGTCTCGCGTCGACTTCTTCTACACGCCGACCGGCGAGCTCGTCCTCAACGAGATCAACACCATGCCGGGGTTCACGTCCTTGTCGGTCGCGCCGCAGTTGTGGGCCGCGAGCGGCCTGCCGTACGGCGACCTGGTCGACCGGCTGATCCAGCTCGCGCTGGCCCGCCCCGCGGGACTGCGCTAGCCGGACCTGCTCACTCAGGAACGGTGGCCTTGATGGGCCCTGCGAGGTCGACCTGCACCTCTGCCGGCATGAACTTGGGGGAGATCGTCACCTCGACGTACGCCACCCGGTTCACGGCGGTGTACAGCGCGGGCCGCTGCGGATCGTTGAACCAGCCGATGCCGTTGACGTCCGACACCTGGTCGGTGGCGGCCATCGCGGCCGGCCGGTCGACGCCGCAGCGCAGGGCGATCTCGCCTTCCCCCCAGACGGCCACGTACGGCGAGGCGGGCTCGGACGCGACGCGGTCGAGCCCCTGGAGCTTCGCCGGAAGGGCTTTGGAGAGTTTGAGGCACGCGGCCGCCGCGTCTCCAGTGGGGGTGGGCGGGTCGACGTGCAGGGTTCCGGAGCATCCGGACATGACGGCGGCAAGGGTGAGCGCCGCCGCCCCGGCGAGCAGGGCTGGACGTGGCATGGCTTCTCGGTTCAGGCGTCCGGGCGCCTGCGAGAGGTGGCGCTCGAGACTAGATGTGGACGATCGGACACGTAAGCGTACGCGTGATTCCCGCCACTGCCTGAATCTGGGCCACCACGAGCTTGCCGAGCTCGTCCACGTCACGAGCCTCCGCCCGGACGATCACGTCATAGGGGCCGGTGACATCCTCGGCCTGGGTGACGCCCACGATCGACGCGATCTGCCCGGCCACATCGGCGGCCTTGCCGACCTCGGTCTGGATAAGGATGTAGGCCTGCACCATCACGTCCTCCGGATAGAGATCAGTGCCGGAGCGTAACCGTACCTCGAATACACAAGGGGTGTGTCATCACAGTCGGAGATCTTGGTGAATTCGGTGTCATCAGGCGAATTTCGGGACGCTTGAGGCAAGGTACGGGCGTGCTCCTGGGCCCCGGCGACGACGCCGCGGTCCTGAGGGCGCCCGACGGGCGGGTCGTTGTCAGCACCGATCTTTTGATCGAGGGTAGGCACTTCCGCCGCGATTGGTCCAGTGGGTACGACATAGGACGTAAGGCCGCAGCACAGAATCTTTCCGACATTGTGGCCATGGGGGCTCAGCCCACCGCGCTCGTCGTCGGCCTGGGCCTGCCCGGCGACGCGTCGGCCGACTGGCTGGACGCGCTGACCGACGGCTTAGCGGACGAGTGCGCGCTGGTCGGGGCGTCGGTCGCCGGAGGCGACATCGCCCGCTCCGACACCGTGGTGCTGGGGGTGACCGCCCTCGGCGATCTCGCGGGCAGGGCGCCGGTGACCAGGTCGGGGGCCCGGCCGGGTGACGTCGTCGCGGTCGCCGGCCGGCTGGGGTACGCCGCCGCCGGGTTGGCCCTCCTGTCCTCGGGGGTCGCAGGACCCGAGGAGTTCGCCGCCGCCCATCGCAGGCCGGTTCCGCCGTACGCGTGCGGCCCCGAGGCGGCCGCGCTCGGGGCCACGGCGATGCTCGACGTCAGTGACGGCCTGGTGCAGGATCTCGGTCACGTCGCCGCGGCCGCCGGGGTGCGGATCATCGTCGATCCCGCTACGCTGCCTGTCCCGCCGGCGATGGCGGCCCTGGCCGCCGATCTGGGCGCCGACGTCCTCGAGTGGGTCCTCACCGGCGGCGAGGATCACGCGCTGGCCGCGACCTTCCCCCCGGAGGTCTCGCTTCCCCCCGCATGGCGGGTGATCGGCCAGGTCGCTGAGGCCGCCGGCACCGGCGGCGCGGTCGTGGAGGTGCCGGGGCGCGCGGAGGCCCCTGGTGGATGGGACCACTTCAGGGGATGATGCGAACTTTGCGACACATGTGTATCGACTCTGTTATTAAGTAAGGCGTTTGCCGAACGGAAGGGACCACGATGGGCCGGCACTCGGGAGTACCCCCCGCCGGAGCGCGGCTGCCCGACGACCCCTCCGGCCGCCGCCCGGCGCCCGGCCGTGGCGAGTCGCACGACGTCCTGGTCTGGCGGGGCGAGCCCGAGCCTGAGCCCGAGCCGCCGAAGAAGGGGGCCAAGACGGCCCTCGTGGCCGCCGCCTCGCTGGTGGTCGCGGTGGGACTCGTCGCCGGCGGCATCCGGCTGCTGTCCGGCGGCCGAACGGGGGACGTCGTCGTCGAACCCCTGCGCGCGAACTGCGCCGCGTCGTGCCCGAGTACGCGGCAGGACGAGCCGGTGTCCATCGACGGCTTCGTGCCCACCGGCGACCCGGTGCTCGACCCCACGACGTCGTCGTCGCCGTCCGCCACTCCGAGCCCATCGGCGACGGCCACTGCGGGACGGACGCCCACCCCGGCGGTGACGCGCACCCGTGCAGGCGGCTCGACGACGGGCGGGGGGCACACGGGTCCCTCCACCACCCCGAACTCCCCGTCGTCCGGAGGCGGCGTCGCCCCGCCGTCCGGTGGCGGCCCGTCCGCGCCCCCGACCGCCCCCGCGTCCGCGCCCGCCACGCAGCCCTCCGCCACGAAGCAGGTCAGCGTGAACGTGCGTCTGCTGTCCCAGCACGGCGGCACCTACTACATGCAGGTGGACGTCCGCAACGACGCCGTCGACCTGCAGTCGTGGACGATCACGTTGCCCGTCGAGGGCAGGGTGAGGTCGGTGAACCCGCGGGGCCGGGACAACGGCGACGGCACCGTCACGATCAGTTCCACCAACCGGCTTCCGCGAGGATCGCAGACGATGGGGGCGATCGTGACCGTCCGGGGCTCCTACCGCGCCCCGAGCGGATGCGCGCTGTCCGACGGGACGTGCACCGTCAAGTAGGCGACCATGCAGGCGGCATCGCACCGCAGAAGGCCTGATTTGATGGGGGCATGACCACCACCCCTCCACGCGTGTTGACGATCGCCGGCTCGGACTCCGGCGGAGGCGCCGGCATCCAGGCCGACCTCAAGACGATGCTGGCCCTCGGCGTGCACGGGATGAGCGTGATCGCCGCCGTGACCGCCCAGAACTCTCTGGGAGTGCAGGGCTACTGGGAGCTTCCCCCCGAAGCGGTCCGGGCACAGCTCGACTCCGTGCTCGGGGACATCGGCGCACAGGCCGTCAAGACGGGCATGCTGGCCTCTCCCGTGCTGGTGGACACCGTCGCCGGCGTGCTTTCCGAGGTGGACGTCCCGGTCGTGGTGGACCCGGTCGGCGTCTCCAAGCACGGTGACGCGCTGCTCGCGCCCGAAGCCGTCGGCACGGTGAAGTCCCGGCTGCTGCCGGCCGCGACCGTCGTCACCCCCAACCTGTGGGAGGTCGCGCAGCTCACGGGCGTCAAGGTCGAGGACGAAGACGATCTGTCCCGCGCGGCGCAGGCGGTGCTCGAGCTGGGGCCGACGTGGGCCCTCATCAAGGGCGGCCACCTGCCCGGCGAGCCTGTCGACCTGCTGACCGACGGGTCGCAGGAGTTCCGCTTCACCGCCGAACGGCACGACAACCGGCACACGCACGGCACCGGCTGCACCCTGGCGTCCGCGATCGCCTCCTACCTCGCACTGGGTGAGGACGTGCCCGGCGCCGTACGGCAGGCCAAGGAGTACGTCACGGGAGCGATCGCCGGCGGGTTCCCCCTTGGCGCGGGCATCGGTCCCGTCGACCACGCCTGGCGCTGGCGTTCCTGAAGGGCTCAGAGCAGGCGGGCGATCGGGTCGGTCGCCAGGCGCCGCAGAATCGCGGCGGTCTGCGCGGCCTGGGAGGCGTCGGGTTCGGGACGGGGGCCGGACTCGACGGCGGAGGCGAGGGCGACGAGCTCGTCCGGCGGCAGGAGCCCGCGGTTCGATCCGTGGAGCCGGAGCCGCACGGGCCCGCCCGAGCCGTCCTCGGCGATCAGCCGGGGGATCCGCCGTCCGGTGGGCACCGTCCGGTCGCTCGCGTCACGGGTGTACTCCGGAACCGAGTCGATGTGGACGCGGGCGCTCGCCAGATCGGCGCGGCGGGTGCTCAGCGCCCCGGTGACCTCGAGCGTCGTGCCGACCAGCCGGGCGCGGTGCCGGAACGTCTGCAGGAGGAGCCTGAGCATCACCAGGGCGATGGCGAGCAGGACCAGCCCGAAGAGAACGGCGAACACCGCCGCCCCGGTGCCGATCGCCGATCCCGGATCGGACCCGTCGCCGCCGATGAGGTCCGGCGGCAGGTCATCGGGGAAACCCGGGTCCGGCTCGTCGGATGCCGAGCCGCCGGAGAAGAGGGAGATCCCGAAGATCACGAACGCGCCGCCGCCGGCGATGACGGTCAGCGCGGCGAGGAAGAAGATCGCGAAGACGGAGGCGGCGATCTTCTGGCCCCGGGACGCGTGGACGCTCAACCGAGTGATCACACTCGGATGGTAGGGCCGGGGGCGGCATCGGGGAACGCCCCAGAGCGGACGGGAATCGACGCGACGCCCTTCAACGCGAAAGCCCGCCACCATGACGGTGACGGGCTCGGCGGACGGCGCAGGTCAGCGGGTGACCTTGCCGGCCTTGATGCAGGAGGTGCACACGTTCAGCCGCTTCGGCGTCCCGTTGACCACCGCGCGCACGGTCTGGATGTTGGGGTTCCAGCGGCGGCGAGTACGGCGGTGCGAGTGGGAGACGTTGTTGCCGAAAATCGGCTTCTTGGCGCAGACGTCGCAGACGGAAGCCACGGTAAATCGCTCCTTCGAAAATCAGTCGATCAGCCCGGCCCGCGTCGAGAGCGGCCCATCCGAGCAATGCCGGGACAACCGGCTGGCCAGACGAGGATATCCGATGTCAGCCGTCGCATGCCAAACGGAGATCCGGCGAACGGGGATAATCTCGTATCCGCCAACGGTAGCGCATCGGGGGAGCGGCGCGCCTGCGAGGAAGGATCCCGATGCTGGACGTGCTCGACCCCCCGGCCGTACGCCGCTGGCTCTGGCACTGCGCGGACGCCCTGGGCCAGGCCAGAGCGGAGATCGACGCGCTCAACGTGTTCCCCGTCGCCGACGGCGACACCGGGACCAACCTGCACCTGACCCTGCTGTCGGCGGCCGAGGCGCTCGACGGATTGCCGGGGGACGCCGGCAGGGACACCACATGGCGCACGCTCGCCCGCGGCGCCCTGCTCGGGGCCAGGGGCAACTCCGGCGTGATCGTGAGCCAGGCGATCGGCGGGCTGGCCGAGGTGCTCAGGCAGGCGGAGGGCCGCGGAGCCGACCTGCGCGACGGCCTGGTCAAGGCCGCCGATCTGGCCAGGGCCGCCGTGGTCAGGCCCGTGGAGGGCACCCTGCTCAGCGTGCTGTCGGCGGTGGCAGGAGCCGTACGGGACGCCCCCGACGATCTCGCGGAGGTCGCCCGGAGGGCCGCCGAAGAGGCGCGCAGGGCCCTGCGCCGCACGACGGCGCAGCTCGATGTGCTGGCCCGCAACGGCGTGGTCGACGCGGGCGCGGCCGGGCTCGCGATCATCCTGGAGAGCCTGGCCGAGGTGGTCACGGAGGCCTACACCGACAGGCACGACGTGCCCGCGCCCACCGAGAGGATCACGGAGGAGGCCTCCGGCGGCGCCGGCTATGAGGTCATGTACCTGATCGACGCCGGGGACGACGGCATCGGCCGCCTCCGTGCGGCGCTCGACGCCCTGGGCGACTCCCTGGTGATCGTCGGGGGAGACGGCCTCTGGAACGTGCACGTCCACACCGCCGACGCCGGGGCCGCGATCGAGGCGGCGCTCGACGTGGGCCGTCCGCACCGCATCCGCGTCACCCATCTCGGAGAGCGCCCGCACGGGCCCGGGCACGGCAGGGGCCCCAGGGGCGTGGTGGCGATCGCGGCGGGAGACGGCCTGGCCGCCCTCTTCCGCCGGGAGGGCGCCGTGGTCGTGCGCCGGGACCCCGGCGGCACGCCGCCGCTCGCCGCGGTGCTCCAGGCCATCAGGGAGGCCGGAACCGAGGTGGCCGTGTTCCCCAACGACGGCGGCGTGCTGGCGGTCGCCTCCGCCGCCGCCGAGATCGCCCGCGATGAGGGCGTCACGGTCAGCGTCGTGCCGACCCGGGCCTCGGTGCAGGGGCTGGCCGCGCTCGCCGTGCACGATCGGCTGCGGCGTTTCGACGACGACGTGGTCGCGATGACCGACGCGGCCGGGCACACCCGCCACGGCCATGTGTGGGTCGCCGACCGCGAGGTGATGACCAGCGCCGGGCTCTGCCGTACCGGAGACGTGCTCGGCGTCGTCGACGGCGAGGCCGCCCTCATCGGTACGGCTCTCGCCGCGACGGCGGTGGAGGTGACCCGGCGCCTGCTGTCGGCGGGAAGCGAGCTGGTGACCCTCGTGACCGGCGAGGGAGCCCCTGAGGACGTGCTGAGTGCCGTACAAGGGCATCTGGAGCGTGAACGACCCGACGTCGAGATGACCGTCCTCGAAGGCGGTCAGGGAGGTTATCCGCTCCTCATCGGCGTCGAGTGACCCGCGTTGTCGGTGATCCGGGGTAGAAACTGGTCACGTGACGAGGTTCGACGAGCCGCTGAAGAAGGCCCTGGGCGACAAGACCGCCGCTCCGCTGGAGAGCGCCCTGGGCATCGCCACCGTGGGGGAGCTGCTGCGGCACTACCCGAGGCGCTACGCGCAGCGTGGCGAGCTCACCCCGATCGCCTCGCTCGAGAACGACGAGCATGCGACCGTCGTCGGCAAGGTGGCGTCCGCGATGCGCCGCCCGATGAAGAACCGGCAGGGCACCTGGCTCGACGTCCAGGTCACCGACGGCAGGGACAAGCTGCACCTCGCGTTCTTCGGCAAGGGGGCCTACGCCGCCGAGCAGCGGCTGACGCCGGGCACCGAGGCCATGTTCTCCGGCAAGGTCAACATCTTCGCCGCGGGGAAGACCCGGCGGGTCTCCCTGACCCATCCCGACTACGAGTCGTTCGACGAGACGGCCGAGACCGCCGAGGAGTTCGCGGCGGCGCCGGTGCCCATCTACCCCTCGGCGCAGGGGCTGGCCACCTGGAAGATCCGCAGGGCCGTGCGCACGGTGCTCGACGTGCTGACCCTCGACGACCCGCTGCCCGCCGGCATGCGCGAGCGGCTCGAGGTGCCCACGCTGGAGGCCGCGCTGCGCCAGATCCACCGGCCGCGCGACATGGGCGAGGTGGCGCGGGCCGGCAGGCGGCTGAAGTTCGACGAGGCGTTCGTCCTGCAGGCCGTCCTGGTACGGCGGCGCATGGCCGCATCCGCCTTGCCCGCCCGCCCCCGGCCGGGCAGCGATGACGGGCTGTTGCGGGACTTCGAGGGCAGGCTGCCGTTCCAGCTCACCGAGGGCCAGCTGACGGTCGGGGAGGAGATCGCTGCCGACCTCGCCAAGGGGCACCCGATGCACCGCCTGCTGCAGGGAGAGGTGGGCGCGGGCAAGACGATCGTGGCGCTGCGGGCGATGCTGCAGGTGGTCGACTCCGGCGGCCAGGCGGTGCTGCTCGCCCCCACGGAGGTGCTGGCCCAGCAGCATCACCGGTCGATCGTGAAGATGCTCGGCGACCTCGCCACCGGCGGCATGTTCGGCGGTACGGCGGTGGCCCTGCTGACCGGGTCGCTCGGGGCCGCGGCCCGCAGGAGCGCGCTGCTGGACGCCGCCTCGGGCGCGGCCGGCATCGTGGTCGGCACCCATGCCGTCCTCCAGGAG
Organism: Planotetraspora thailandica; assembly: GCF_016863335.1. GTDB lineage: Bacteria > Actinomycetota > Actinomycetes > Streptosporangiales > Streptosporangiaceae > Planotetraspora > Planotetraspora thailandica. Next base: position 10,090 of record NZ_BOOR01000029.1, on the reverse strand, counting down.
CACGTCCAGTTCGCCGATCTCGGCCTGGTGGTGGTGGACGAGCAGCACAGGTTCGGCGTGGAGCAGCGTGACGCGCTGCGCGAGAAAGGCGGGGGAGGGCGGCCGCACGTGCTGGTGATGACCGCCACCCCGATCCCCCGGACGGTCGCGATGACCGTCTTCGGGGACCTGGAGGTCTCGACTCTCGCCCAGCTCCCGTCGGGGCGGGCGCCGATCTCGTCGCACGTGGTCCCCGCGGCGGAGAAGCCGCACTTCCTCGACCGCACGTGGCAGCGGGTGCGCGAGGAGGTGGGGCTGGGCCGGCAGGCCTACGTCGTGTGCCCCCGCATCGGCGACCAGGAGGGCGACGAGGGCGACCTCGACAAGGCCGCCTCGGAGGACGAGCGCAGGCCCCCGCTGGCGGTCCTGGACGTCGCCGAGGAGCTTTCGGAGGGTCCGCTCCACGGCCTGCGCGTGCGCGTGCTGCACGGCAAACTGCCGCCCGAGGAGAAGGACGCGGTGATGTCGGCCTTCAGCCGAGGAGAGATCGACGTGCTGGTGGCCACCACCGTCATCGAGGTCGGCGTCGACGTGCCGAACTCGTCCGTGATGATCATCATGGACGCCGACCGGTTCGGCGTCTCGCAGCTCCACCAGTTGCGCGGGCGCGTGGGCCGGGGAGGCCTGCCCGGGCTCTGCCTGCTGGTGAGCGAGGCGCCGGAGGGAACGCCCGCCAGGGCCAGGCTGGACGCGGTGGCCGCCACGCTGGACGGGTTCGAGCTGTCGCGGGTCGACCTCGAGCAACGGCGTGAGGGCGACGTGCTCGGCGCCGCGCAGTCGGGACGCAAGTCGTCGCTGAAGATGCTTCAGCTCCTGAGGGACGAGGACGTCATCGAACTGGCCCGGGCGGAGGCCGTGGCCGTGCTGACGGACGACCCCGATCTGGAGGCGCATCCGGCGCTCCGCTCGGAACTGGAGGCCGTGGTCGCCGACGAGAAGGCGGAGTTTCTGGAGAAGGCGTGAGGCCGAACCGATCGGACAAATGCCGAAGATCTCGGAAAGGTCGCAAATCGTCTCGGGGCGCTGACGGGCCCGACGCGCGAGCGCTTAAATGACCCAGGGCCCAGCCATGGGACGGCCTCCCCCCGAATGCCGTCCCCGGCTGGGCCCACCCTCGGGTCAGGTGCCGAGGGCGCCGACGCGCGGAAGGGCTCACGATCACGTCGGCCGGCCTTCCCCTGGGTCACCTTGAAGGCCGCAGAACTCATCATGCGGATGCCGCAGGCCCCGCGATACCGCTCTTACCTATTCCTCGCTCCCTCTTGCCCACTCTTGACCTGGGACGATCTTCACGGTCGGGCCGCCCGCAGGTGCGACGGGCCCGCGCCTGCGGGGAGAATGAACGGGTGACGCGGTTGATCGCAGGAACGGCCGGAGGCCGCAGGCTGGCCGTCCCCCCAGGCGGGGCGACCCGGCCCACCAGCGACCGTGCCAGGGAGGGGCTGTTCGCCACCGTCGGTTCCCTGCTCGGGTCGCTCGGCGGAGCGCGGGTGCTCGATCTGTACGCCGGCTCCGGCGCCGTCGGCCTGGAGGCCCTCAGCCGGGGAGCCGCGCACGCCCTCCTCGTCGAGTCGGACGCGAAGGCCGTACGGACGATCAGGGAGAACATCGCCTCGCTCGGGTTGCCCGGCGCGGTGCTCGGCGCGGAGAAGGCCGAGCGGGTGGTCGGGCGGCCGTGCGCCGAGCCGTACGACTTCGTCTTCGCCGACCCGCCGTACGCGGTGACCGACGAGGCGGTGGGCAGGGTGCTCGAGGCGCTCAGGGACAACGGCTGGCTGGCCGACGGCGCCCTGGTCGCGGTGGAGCGGGAGTCCAGGGGGAAGGACCTGGTGTGGCCGCGCGGATTCCAAGAGGACAGGGTCCGCCGGTACGGCGAAGCGGCCGTTTGGTACGGTCGCGCCGCCGGGAACCAGTAAATCTTGGGGGTGCGCCCTTGCGTCGCGTCGTCTGTCCGGGCTCGTTCGACCCTGTCACCAACGGACATCTGGACATCATCGGCCGGACCTCACGCCTGTACGACGAGGTCGTCGTAGCCGTCCTCATCAACGTCGAGAAGAAGAGCCTGTTCACCGTCGACGAGCGGATCGAGATGCTCAACGCGGTGACCAAGGAGTACGGCAACATCCGCGTCGAGAAGTTCCACGGGCTTCTCGTCGACTTCTGCAGGCAGCAGGAGATCCCCACGATCGTCAAGGGCCTGCGCGCGGTCAGCGACTTCGACTACGAGTTGCAGATGGCCCAGCTGAACTACCGGATGTCAGGTGTCGAGACGCTGTTCATGTCGACCAACCCCGAATACTCCTTCCTGTCGTCGAGCCGGCTGAAGGAGATCGCGAGGTACGGCGGCGACGTGTCGGGCCTGGTTCCGGACCTCGTGAACACCCTGCTCGTGGAGCGTCTCCGGGGCTGACCAGGGGCTGGTATCCTTGCCTTTCAGCCTTGCACGACGGCGGTTATTCGCCATGCCTAACGAGAGTGGAATGACTCAGCGCAGCCTCGACCCCCGAGCCCCTTGGGTGATCTCCACTCATGATCTGGGACGACGACCGGGGTCGATGCGCAAAATCACTCCGGTTCTCCCGGCTCCGGCGGATCTCGCGGTCGGAATGATCGGCGTTCCCAAGGACGCCGACGTCGAGCTGGCCATCCGGCTCGAGGCGGTGATGGAGGGCGTGCTCGTCACGGGCACGGCGCGGGCTCCGCTCCATGGAGAGTGCTCGCGCTGCCTGGAGCCGTTGACCTCGGAGATCGAGGTCGACTTCCAGGAGCTCTACTTCTACTCGGCGGATGACGCGCTTCCTGGAAGCGCGGGGGGAGAGGACGACCTCTTCCTCGACGGAGAGTTGCTCGATCTCGAGTCGGTGTTCCGTGACGCGGTGGTGCTCGCACTGCCGTTGAGCCCGGTGTGCGGTGATGACTGCGCCGGTCTCTGCACGGAGTGCGGGGTCAAGCTGGCGGAGGCCGGCCCTGACCACGGTCACGAGAAGATCGACTCGCGCTGGGCGTCGCTGCAGGGCTTGATTGTGGAAAAAGAAGACGATCAGGAGGGTTGACGTGGCCGTCCCCAAGCGGAAGATGTCGCGGAGCAACACCCGCTCCCGCAGGGCCCAGTGGAAGGCCGCCGCGGTGTCACTCGTGAGCTGCCCGCAGTGCCGCTCGCCGAAGCGCCCGCACGTGGCGTGCCCCACTTGTGGCACCTACAACCGTCGGCAGGTCATCGAGCCGTCGGCCTGATCGCGCACTGAGCGGATCGGGACGCCGGCCGGATCGTCAAATCGACCCGGCCGGCGTTACCTTGCTTACAGGCGCGTGCGGCGGCGGTTGGAACGACGACCAACGAGCGTGCCCGCGGCCGTGGTGGACGCCGGGGCCTCCGAACTTCGGCGGCCCGGCGTCCACCACGTCTTCGGGCTTTTCCGGCGATCCACCTGCCTCCGTGCTCGGCCCTGCCATGCATGAGTCAGGAGGAGAGACATGGCGCCATCATCGGCTAAGCCGGTGGCCGTCGAGGTCGCACGAGACGAGCTTCAGCAGGTTCTCGAGGTACGGCTCGGCACCCAGATCCTGGAGCGGGCGCTGACGCACCGCTCGTACGCCTACGAGAACGGCGGCCTGCCCACCAACGAACGCCTCGAGTTCCTCGGGGACTCCGTGCTGGGTCTGGTGGTCACCGACACCCTGTATCACGGGCATCCCGACCTGCCGGAAGGCCAGCTCGCCAAGCTGCGCGCGGCGGTCGTCAACATGCGGGCCTTGGCGGACGTGGCCCGCGCCCTCGGGATCGGCAAGTACCTGCGTCTCGGCCGCGGGGAGGAAGGCACGGGCGGGCGCGACAAGTCGTCCATCCTGGCCGACACCCTGGAGGCCCTGATCGGCAGCGTCTATGTGGACAAGGGCCTCGACGAGGCGTTCCGCGTGGTCCACGTGCTCTTCGACCCGCTGATCAAGCGGTCGGCCTCTCTGGGTGCGGGGCTCGACTGGAAGACCTCGCTCCAGGAGCTCACCGCCGCCGAACTGCTCGGCGTTCCCGAATATCACGTGGACGAGAGCGGCCCCGACCACGCCAAGTCGTTCGTGGCCGCGGTTCTCGTGGGCGGCCGGCAGTACGGCACGGGCTCGGGCCGCAGCAAGAAGGAGGCCGAGCAGCAGGCCGCCGAGGCGGCCTGGACGGCCATCCGGGCGATGCGGGACGCCCGTGAGGGCGCGGGCCTCGGCCAGGCCTGAGTTCAGCGGCGACGATCGGGAGGTCGAAGCGCAATGCCCGAACTGCCGGAGGTCGAAGTCGTCCGGCGCGGTCTCGACCAGTGGGTCGCCGGCCGGACGATCGCCTCGGCCGAGGTGCTCCATCCCCGGGCGGTGCGCAGGAACGTCGGGGATCTGCCTGATCAGCTGAAGGGCCGGACCGTCCTGTCGGCCGAGCGGCGCGGGAAATACCTGTGGCTTCCGCTGTACGAGGGGCCGGCCGGGCACGTGGACCCGGTCACCGGGGAGCCGGTCGTGGCGGCCGACGCCCTGCTGGCTCACCTCGGCATGAGCGGCCAGCTCCTCATGGTGGATCCGAGCACCCCAGCCGAGAAGCATCTGCGGGTGCGGGTGGCGTTCACCGACGGCGGCCCGGACATGCGTTTCGTCGACCAGCGCACCTTCGGCCACCTCCTGGTCGCGCCGATGGCCCGGTTACGGCGGCCGGTGCCCGAGCCGATCACGCACATCGCCGCCGACCCCCTGGAAGAGGCCTTCGACGACGCGGCCTTCGCGACCAGGCTGCGGCTGCGCCGTACGGGGATCAAGCGGGCGCTGCTCGACCAGTCGCTGATCAGCGGGGTCGGCAACATCTACGCGGACGAGGCGCTGTGGCGGGCCCGGCTGCACTGGGCGCGGCCCACGGAGAACCTGACCCGTCCCGTGATCGCCACGTTGCTGTCGGGCGTCCGTGAGGTCATGACGGAGGCGCTCGGCCAGGGCGGCACGTCCTTCGACAGCCTGTACGTGAACGTCAACGGCGAGAGCGGCTACTTCGACCGGTCACTGGCCGTGTACGGCAGGCGGGACGAGCCGTGCCCCCGGTGCGGGACGCCCGTCATCCGGGAGGCGTTCATGAACCGCTCGTCCTACAGCTGCCCGAAATGCCAGCCCCGGCCGAGGAACGCCAGGCCGTGACCGCCTCGGAGGGAACGGACACGGGTGTGGACGCGGTGAGGCTGACGGCGTGGGTGAGGGGCCGGGTGCAGGGGGTCGGGTTCCGCTGGTGGACCAGGGCCAGGGCGCTCGAGCTTGGTCTGGCCGGCTGGGCCGCGAACCTCGCCGACGGCAGGGTTGAGATCGTGGCCGAAGGTCCACGGGAATCATGCGAGCGGCTTCTGGAACTGCTGCGGTCGGGGACCACGCCGGGCCAGGTAGACGGCGTGGTGGAGCGCTGGAGTGAGGCCAAAGGAAGCACCACGGGGTTTGTGGAGCGATAGCCCTTCCCTCAAACCACCCAAATGCGGTATATTTACCTACCGAGAGTGCCCATCGGCATGCGTACGGAGCGTTCAGCTTGACCGCCTCCAATGCCGGTGCGACTCTTGAGAGGAACCACGCGCACCCCTCCCGCGGCAAGAAGTGCGCGAACCAGTCTGGTCACTCAGCGTGGAGGACCCTTTACTATGGCGAAGGCTCTACTCGGCCACGTCGGCGGTCCTGACCCTCGAATGGTCTCGGAAATGCGCCGCCTCCAGCAGCGCATCCGGGATCTGGAGGCAGAACTCAACCGGCTCCAGGCACAAAACGACGCGCTGGCAGCGCAAACTCGTGACGAAACCCTGGTCCGGCTGCAGGATCGCGAGCCGGCCCTCACCTGAGGACCGGCACAAGAAGGATTGTCAGGGACGCCCCGTAAAGGCGTCCCTTGTCATTTGGGCAGGCTGTTCTACGGATATTCATCCGAGGGTAAATCGCAGCCGAAGTCAAATTTGCCCCTTTCATCAGTGGCTGTGGTGTGGCTCAAGTCTCATTTCTCCGACGGCCACGGCATATGTCCGCGCACGAGGCCAGGGTGTTTCCCGGCTTGGCCGTAGCATGAGCGGGGCCCATTTCCCTGCGATAACGCGGCGCCCGCAGCGGACCGCTCCGCCGAAGAGGGGTGTCATGGGGCCCATCCGACGTCCCGGACCAGCCGGGGCCGGTAGTCTTCCCCGATAAGTCCGGCGTCCAAGGAGGGGGACGGGTGTACCTGAAGACCCTCACCCTGCGCGGCTTCAAGTCATTCGCCTCCGCCACGTCCCTGCGATTCGAGCCGGGCATCACCTGCGTGGTCGGTCCCAACGGCTCCGGCAAGTCCAACGTCGTCGACGCCCTCGCCTGGGTCATGGGCGAGCACAGCGCCAAGTCGCTGCGCGGCGGCAAGATGGAGGACGTGATCTTCGCGGGCACCTCCAGCCGCCCGCCCCTCGGCCGGGCCGAGGTGACGCTGACCATCGACAACTCCGACGGTGCGTTGCCGATCGACTACACCGAGGTCACGATCAGCCGGCTGATGTTCCGGTCGGGTCAGAGCGAATACGCCATCAACGGCGACACGTGCCGGCTGCTCGACATCCAGGAACTGCTGTCGGACTCCGGTATCGGCAGGGAGATGCACGTCATCGTCGGGCAGGGCCAGCTCGACCAGGTGCTGCACGCCGGGCCGGAGGAGCGGCGCGCGTTCATCGAGGAGGCCGCAGGCGTCCTCAAGCACCGCAAGCGCAAGGAGAAGGCGCTCCGCAAACTCGACGCGATGCAGGCCAACCTCACCCGGGTGCAGGACCTCGCGACCGAGCTGCGCCGCCAGCTCAAACCGCTCGGACGGCAGGCCGAGATCGCCCGCAAGGCCGCCGTCATCCAGGCCGACCTGCGCGACGCACGGCTCAGATTGCTCGCCGACGACGTCGTCACCCTGCGCGAGGTCCTGCAACGGGAGGCCGCGGACGAGGCGGCCGTCCAGGCCAGGCGCACCCAGGTGGAGGCCCAGCTCGCCGAGGGCCAGCGGCGCGAGGGGGAGCTGGAGGCCGCGGAGAACGAGGCCCAGCCCCGGCTGAAGGCGGTTCAGGAGACCTTCTACCGCCTGTCGGCCCTGCGTGAGCGGCTGCGCGGCGTCGAAAGCCTTGCGGCCGAGCGTGGACGGCATGCCGCCGACGCCGCCTCCATCGAGCGCCGCGGCAGAGACCCCGAGGACCTCGAACGTGAGGCCGCCGAGATCCGTGAGCAGGAGCGTGTGCTCGCCGAGGAGCTTGATGAGGCGCGTGAGCGGCTGGAGGCGGCCGTCGAGGTCCGCGCCGAGGCCGAGGAGGCCCTGGCCGTCGAGGAACGTCGTCTCGCGGGAGCCGCCCGCGCCGCCGCCGACAGGCGTGAGGCACTCGCCCGGCTCCGCGGCCAGGTCGAGTCGGCCAGAAGCCGGGTCCGCTCCGCCGGCGACGAGATCGGGCGGCTGACCAAAGCCCTGGAAGACGCGCGTCTGCGGGCCGAACGGTCGCAGGGCGACGTCGACGCGCACGAGCTGAGCGAGCCCGCCGCCGACCCGGAACTCGCCGCCGAACTCGAGGCTGCCCAGGAAGGCGTGGACATCGCCAGGGAGGCCGTCGAAGCCGCCAAGGATGTCGCCGAGCAGGCCAAGGCCCTCGTGGACGAGGCCAAGGCCGCGGCGGCGGCCCCCCGCGAGGCCCATTCCGCCGCGAAGACGGCCGTCGGCGCCGCCCGGGCCGCCGACCAGGAGTCGCAGCGGGCCGTCGCCGCGCTGCAGGCACGGCGCGAAGCCCTGGAGATGAGTCTCGCCGGGGGTGTCGACGGGGCCGCCGCCCTGCTCGGTGCGGGTCTTTCCGGCGTACTCGGCCCGGTCGCCACCATGCTCACCGTCAAGCCCGGCGCGGAAGCCGCCGTCGCCGCGGTTTTGATGGCCGACGCCGTGACCGTGGACTCGCTCGCCACCGCCGTGGCCGCGCTGGAGCACCTGCGCCGCGCCGACGGCGGCAGGACCGCCCTGCTGATCACCTCGGAAGAGCCCGATACGGCCACGAGGCCACCGCTTCCCCTGGCCGGCACGGAATGGGCCGCCGACCTGGTGACCGTACCCGATCGGCTCCGCCCGGCCGTCGACGCCGTGCTGGACGGCGTGGTCGTTGTCGACGATCTCGCCGCCGCCCGGAAGGTCGTGGACGCCGACCGCGGCCTGCGGGCGGTCACCCGCTCCGGAGACATCCTCGGCGCCCACCACGCCCAGGGCGGATCCGGCGGGGTCACCTCGGTGTTGCAGGTGCGGGCCGCGCTCGACGAGGCCGCCGCCGACCTCGCCGCCGCCGAGACGGCAGCCGAGGCGCACGCCCTCGCCCTCGACGAGGCCACGGCCGCCGAGAGGGAGGCCCAGCTAGCCGTCGACGCCGCCCAGGCCCGCGTCACCGAGGCCCAGAACGACGTCACCACGGCCCAGAACGGCATCAACAGCGCACAGAGCGGCCTCAACGCCGCCCAGTCCGTGCTCGACCGGCTCAGGAGCCGCCAGCGCGACGCCGACCAGAAGGCCGCCGCCGCAGCCAAGCAGCTCGCCCGGCTCGAAGCGGCCGTCAAGGCCTCCCAGGACGAGGCCGTCCGGCTGGCGAAAGCCGTACAGGACGGGGAGGAGTCGCGCGAACTCGCGCAGGCGGCCGTCCTCGAACTCGAAGAACAACTCGCCGAGTCCGAATACGCCCAGGAACTCGAAGCGGAGCCGACCACCGACGCGCGTGACGAACTCGCCGCCGCCACCGGAGTGACCCGCCAGGCCGAGATGGAGGCCAGGCTGACCGTCCGTACAGCCGAAGAGCGGGTCAGAGGCATCGCCGGCCGCGCCGACGGGCTCATGCGGGCCGCACAGCGCGAACGCGAGGACCGGGCACGGGCGGCCGCCCAGCGCGAACGCCGCCGCAAGCAGGCCGAGATCGCCGCAGCGGTCGTCGGCGGCACGCGGACCGCGCTCAAAGCCCTGGAGACGTCGCTCACCCGGGCCGCGGAGGAACGCGACGACGCGGAGCGGGCCCGGGGCGAGATCGACGCCGAACTCAAAGCCGTACGGCTCAGCGTGCGCGCGCTCGCCTCCGAACTCGACACCTTGGTCAACCGGGCCCACGGCAGCGAGATGGCCCGCACCGAGCAGCGCCTGCGCCTGGAGCAGCTGGAGCAGCGGGCCATGGAGGAGTACGGCGTCGAACTCGAGCCGCTCATCTCCGAATACGGGCCGTCCGTCATGGTTCCCGGCGATCCGCCCGTGCCATACGTCCGTGAGGAGCAGGAGAAGCGGGCTAGGGCGGCCGACAAGCAGATGACCCAGCTCGGCAAGGTCAACCCGCTCGCGCTGGAAGAGTTCGCCGCGCTCGAGGAACGCCACGCGTTCCTCACGTCACAGCTCGAAGATCTCAAGAAGACCCGCAGGGACCTCCTGCTCGTCGTCAAAGAAGTCGACGACCGGGTCGAACAGGTCTTCTCCGCGGCATACGAGGACGTGCAGCGCGAGTTCTCCGAGATCTTCGCACGCGTCTTCCCAGGCGGCGAAGGCCGCCTCCTGCTGACCGACCCGACGGACATGCTCACCACCGGAGTCGAGGTCGAGGCCCGGCCCCCGGGCAAGAAGGTCAAGCGGCTGTCGCTGCTGTCCGGCGGAGAGCGCTCGCTCACGGCGGTCGCCTTCCTCGTTTCGATCTTCAAGGCGCGCCCCTCGCCCTTCTACGTCATGGACGAAGTCGAGGCCGCCCTCGACGACACCAACACCCAGCGGCTGCTGACCCTCTTCGAAGAGCTCAGGCAGAACTCCCAGCTCATCGTCATCACCCACCAGAAGCGCACCATGGAGATCGCCGACGCGTTGTACGGCGTCTCCATGCGAGGCGACGGCGTCACCCAGGTCGTGAGCCAGCGCCTGCGCGAACACGCGGGCTGATCTTCTTTGCCGCGCCTTCGGCGCGGCGGGCGCTGTGTTTATGGCCTCGCCTCCGGCGAGGCGGCTCGGGGCGCTGTAAGGCCGGGTCTTCCCTCGTCACGTCCTCGCTCGTTCCTCGCTGCGGGC
>NZ_BOOR01000028.1 GCF_016863335.1 Planotetraspora thailandica | reverse complement strand
TGCTCGTGTGTCCAGAGCCCAGCCGCGCCCTTCGCGGGACATTGATGGTCATCCGGTGAGGTTTGGTGCTGGAGCAGTGCGGTGTGTCTGGGAAACTGCATCTTGTGGATGGTTACCTCGGCATCATCGTGATCGTGGCCGTCGTCGCCCTGCTGGCGGTGGGTGGCCTGTTCCTGTTCTTCCGGCCCAAGGGCAAAGGCGCTCCCACGCTGGAGGCGCCGCCTCGGCCCCAGGCACCGGCAGGCGAGCAGCCGCAGGCCCCTGACCTCGGTGAACAGCAAGGTGCCGCGACCACCACACTGCCTCCGCCCCCCGCGGAAGAGCTCGTCAAGGCGCCGGAGATCGAGGTCCCTCCGCCGTCCGCGGGCCGGATGGTACGGCTGCGCAGCCGCCTGGCCCGATCGCAGAGCGCGCTGGGCAAAGGACTGCTCGAACTGCTCTCCCGGGACCGGCTCGACGACGAGGTCTGGGACGAGATCGAGGAGACCCTGATCACCGCTGACGTCGGCGTGGCCCCGACCCGGGCCATCGTCGAGGACCTGCGGACCAAGGTGAAGGTCCTCGGCACCCGCACACCCACCGAGGTGCGGGGCATGCTCCGCGAGGAGCTGCTTGCGCAGATCGCCCCCGAACTCGACCGCACCATCAAGACCCGGCCGACCGGCGAGCGGCCGGCCGTCGTGCTGGTCGTGGGGGTCAACGGCACCGGCAAGACCACCACGACGGGCAAGCTGGCCAGGGCGCTCGTCGGCGACGGCAACAAGGTCGTGCTGGGCGCGGCCGACACCTTCCGCGCCGCGGCGGCCGACCAGCTCCAGACGTGGGGCGACCGCGTGGGCGCGGCTGTGGTGCGCGGCCCCGAGGGCGGCGACCCGGCGTCCGTGGCGTTCGACGCCGTCGCCCGCGGCATCGACGACAAGGTCGACACCGTCATCGTCGACACCGCCGGCCGCCTGCACACCAAGACCGGCCTTATGGACGAGCTCGGCAAGGTCAAGCGGGTGATCGAGAAGAAGGCCGTGGTCGACGAGGTGCTGCTGGTCCTCGACGCCACGACGGGCCAGAACGGCATGCGCCAGGCCCAGGTGTTCGCCGAGGTCGTCAACATCACGGGCATCGCCCTGACCAAACTCGACGGCACCGCCAAGGGCGGCATCGTGATCTCGGTTCAGCGGGAACTCGGCGTGCCCGTCAAGCTGGTGGGCCTCGGCGAGGGCCCCGACGACCTGGCGCCGTTCGACCCCGAGGTCTTCGTCGACGCGCTCCTCGGCGACTGATCACTCGCGGGGCGCGGGCCGGGTCAGGTGCGCATGAGCGCGCGCAGCGCGGCCAGGTGGGGTTCGATGTCGATGTGCCGTTCGGCCAGCCACCGGTCGTCTCCGTAGGTGTCGCGGTAGCGTTCGCCGCCGTCGCAGATCAGCGTGACGACGCTGCCCTGCTCGCCGGCGGCGCGCATCTCCTTCACGATCTCCATCGCGGCCGCGATGTTGGTGCCGGTGGAACCGCCGACATCGCGCCGCGTGACCTCCTTGACCCAGCGCATCGCGGCGATCGACATCGCGTCGGGCACCTGGGTCATCCGGTCGATGACCGTGGGAAGGAACGACGGTTCGACCCGGGGACGCCCGATGCCCTCGATCCTGGAGCCGCCCGCTACGTGATCGTCGCCCGACGTCCATGCCGGGTAGAACGCCGAGCCGTCGGGGTCGGCCACGCACAGCCGCGTCCGGTGGCGGCGGTAGCGGATGTAGCGGCCGATGGTCGCCGACGTGCCTCCAGTGCCCGCGCCCACCACGATCCAGGCCGGCTCCGGGTGCCTCTCGTGCGCCATCTGCTGGAAGACGCTCTCGGCGATGTTGTTGTTGCCTCGCCAGTCGGTGGCCCGCTCCGCGTAGGTGAACTGGTCCATGTAGTGCCCGCCGGTCTGGTCGGCCAGCCTCCGCGACTCCGCGTAGATCGCCCCCGGGTCGTCCACGAGATGGCACTTGCCGCCGTAGAACTCGATGATCTCCCGCTTCTCCGGTGAGGTGGTGGCGGGCATGACCGCGATGAACGGCAGGCCCAGCAGCCGTGCGAAATACGCCTCGCTCACTGCGGTCGAACCGCTGGACGCCTCGATGATCGTCGTCGTGGGGCCGATCCACCCGTTGGCCAGGCCGTACAGGAAGAGAGACCGGGCGAGGCGGTGCTTGAGTGAACCGGTCGGGTGTACCGATTCGTCTTTCAAGTAGAGGTCGACGCCCCAGTGGGCCGGGAGGGGGAAGACGTGCAGGTGAGTGTCACAACTGCGGTTCGCATCCGCTTCCACGGCCGTGATCGCGTCGGCGGCCCATGCGCGCGTCGAGGGGTCGTGCCGGTCCAGGTGTTTCATCCCGCCACTGTAACGAGGATGGTAGAACGTGAGTTTTGCCACACTTTACGCAGGATTGAGGTCAAGGTGTTACGCTACTGAGATTCGTCCGGCCTGCGTGTGACTTCGACCGCGCAGGGCCCGAAGCCTGAGCGACGGTGCTGAACAGGCAAAACGCTTAACAATGCGCTTATGGTTCGCCTGGAACGATGACCTCGGGACAGCAAATGAATCTGGCGTTCTCGCATGGGACCATGCCGGACGGGTAACGGGGGAGAAGTTCCGTAGGGGGATGACATGATCTCGATGACCGACGAGCAGCGACACGCGTGGTTCGAGCGTGACGTCGTGCCGGTGACCAGTCAGCTCTACGCGTCCGCCATGCGGCTCACCCGTAACCCGGCCGACGCGGAGGACCTGGTCCAGGAGACCGTGACCAAGGCATACACGTCCTACCACCAGTTCCGCGAGGGCACCAACCTCAAGGCGTGGCTGCATCGGATCCTCACCAACAACTTCATCAACGACTACCGCAAGAAGCAGCGCTCGCCGAAGTTGTCCGCCGCGGAGGACATCGAGGACTGGCAGCTCGCCGCGGCCGAGTCGCACACGTCGACCGGGCTGCGCTCCGCGGAGACCGAGGCCCTCGACCAACTGCCCGACACCGTCGTGATGAACGCCCTGCGGTCCCTCCCTGAGGAGTTCCGCCTGGCCGTCTACCTGGCCGACGTCGAGGGCTTCGCCTACAAGGAGATCGCCGACCGCATGGGCACGCCCATCGGTACGGTCATGTCCCGTCTACACCGCGGCCGGCGCCAGCTTCGCGCCATGCTCGAGGACTACGCCCGTGAGGAGGGCGTCGTCCGGGTGGCGGAGCCCGCCGTGGCCGCCTGATAGCTCCTCCTCCGCTCCCAAACGGTACGGCTGTCGCGATCGCGGCAGCCGTACCGGCATGCCGGGGGTCAGGCGGCGGCGATGAGCGCGACCGCGCCGAGCGCGAAGCCGACGCCGGCCAGCTGCACCCGGCTCAGCCGCTCACCCAGCACGTAGCGGGCCAGCAGCAGCGTGCTCGCGGGATAGAGCGAAACGAGCACCGCGACCAGGGTCAACATGCCGCGCTGCGCGGCGAACACGTAGAGCACGTTGGCCGACATGTCGAGCAGGCCGGCCGCGGCGGTCACCCGGAGCGTTCCGGGGATGGGGCGCAGGCTCCTGCCGGTGACGACGGCGAGCAGCGCGACCAGGGTGATCGACGCGATGCGGGATCCGAGCAGCGGCCACAGTCCCGCGTCCGCGGGCGCCACTTTGAGCAGGATGAAGAAGCCGCCGAACCCGGCGCCGGAGATGAGGGCGTTCAAAATCGGCCACACCCTGGACCCACCCGCCGGGCCGTCGGGGGAGCGGCTCACCAGGGTGACGGCGACCAGGCCGAGCACCACGCCCGCGAGGGCGACGACAGAGGGACGATCACCTTTGAACAGGCCGAACAGCACCGGAAGGCCCATCGAGGTGGTGGCCGTGACGGGCGCGACCACCGACATCATGCCGGTGGCCAGTCCCCGGTAGAACATCACGATGCCGGCGGCGCCCGCCACGCCGGCGGCCATCCCCCAGAGCATGGCTGTGGGGCTGAACGTCCCGTTCAGAAAGGGCATCAGGGCAGCGATCAGCAATAAGCCCCCGAGCTGGGAGAACACGACGACCGCGAGCACGCGCGAGCGCCTGGTGGCCAGACCTCCGAAGAAGTCGGCCGTCCCGAAGATCACCGCGCACGCCGTCGCAAGTGCAGCCGCCGTCACCTGATCGCCTCCTGATGGTCACCGTGATAGTGCAATGGATTGTATATGTGAATCACTAGACTGTACCTATGCCGGATCCGGAAACTCTTGCCGCCGCCATCGCGGCCAACGTCCGCGGGCAGCGCGCCCACCGCGGCATGACCCTCGACGAGCTGGCGACCAGGTCGAACGTCAGCAGGGGCATGCTCATCCAGATCGAGCAGGGCAGGACGAATCCCAGCGTGAACACGCTGAGCCGGATCGGCGACGCCCTCGGCGTTACCGTGGGGCGGCTGGTGGAGGTGTCGGACACCCCGGTGGTCCGCGTCGTCCACGCCTCCGAGGTCGTCACGTTCGAGCACAGCGGCGGCGGCTCCGCCCGATTGCTCGTCGGCACCGACGCGCCCGCGATCCTGGAGTTGTGGGACTGGCACCTCGGCCCGGGAGAGGGGCACGACGGCGACGCCCACCCGGCGGGAACCCGCGAGATGATCACGGTCCTGGAGGGGTCGCTCACCCTCACCGTGTACGGCAGGAGCCATGTCGTGGGAGCGGACGAGGCGGTCGTCTTCAGCGCCGACCGGCCGCACCGCTACGCGAACGAGGGGGACGTGCCCCTGCGGTTCGTCATGGTGGTGACCGAGCCGGCAGAACGTCTAGATGACTGACGGGTATGCCTGCGCGGTCACGCTCCGAAGTCTCATCATTACCCCATGGGTATGCGAGGGCGGGCTCAAGGTTGGGTACATCCCTTTTTGTGCGCCTGTATTCGGCAACGGTCTGTGAGTGCTCTGCGGCGGGTGGTGGCGGATGAGTGAGTCGCAGGCCGCGATCGAGAAACTCCGCGTGGAGCTCGCCGCGCTCGGGGTTGACGACGCCTACGAGATCGGCGACGACGTGACCCTCTCGGTCTGGATCGGCCTGGTCGTCAGCTTCCGTGAAGGTCTTTACCGTTGGCGGGAGGGTGCCGTGAAATGCCGCCATCTGGGTACGGACCCGGTTGGATGCGCCACCCGGGTCGCTCGCCGGTACGCCGAGCTCAAGGCACACGTGCCGCCCTGGTGGGAGGAACTGGCCCAGGTTCTCCGGGGGGAAGGGGCCGAGAGGCATCCCTGAGGGTCCGCGGCCCCCCGATCGCACGGGGGGGTCGTATGCGGGTTGGTTCGCTGCTGCTGTCGTCCCTGCTTCTGCTCACCGCCTGCGGACAGGCCAGGTCGTCCGCCGTTCAGGGCCCGCCCGAAGCACCTGGCAAGGCGTACGACGTGGCCGGGCGGTTCGACGCCCAGGTGCTCGGAAGCAGGCTGGTGGCCCGCCAGCGCGGCTGGCCGGGTCCACGCATGCCGGTCGCCCCGCCGCCCAGGAAGATCGATTGCAAACAGCTCAAATGTGTGGCGCTGACCTTCGACGACGGACCGGGTGACGGAACGGGCGCCGTGCTGGACGCCTTGGCCGCCCACCGCGCCCGCGCGACGTTCTTCATGCTCGGTCAGATGGTCACCGACGAGACCCGCGGCTTCGTGCGCCGGATGGTCTCCGAGGGACACGAGCTGGGCAACCACTCGTGGGACCACCCCTCCCTCGTGGGCCTGTCGCAGGAGGCGCTGCGGCGCGAGCTCCAGCGCACACAGGACGTGGTGCGGCAGGTCGCCGGCGTCAAGATGCGCCTGATGCGCCCGCCGTACGGGTCGACCGACAAGGGCGTGGAGGATGCGACGAGGGAGGAGGGGCTCTCCCAGATCCTGTGGGACCTCGACACGCTCGACTGGAGGGACCGCAACGCCGCCCTGGTGGCCAAGCGGTCCGGTGAGGCGAAACCCGGCGACATCGTCCTGATGCATGACATCCACCCGACCACGGTCGAGGCGCTGCCTCGCCTGCTCGACGAGCTGGATCGCAAGCACTTCACGTACGTGACGGTCTCCGAGCTCATCGGCAGCCTCACTCCCGGAAAGGCCTACCACAAGGAATGAAGGGCTACGACTTCCCGGGGCCCGCCCTTGAACTGGGGGCGCTGGTGAAAGACGACGGCACGGCCGACCCGTCGTCGCCGATCCGCGTGCCTCTGGCCATGATGAACCGGCACGGGCTCGTCGCCGGGGCTACGGGAACCGGAAAGACCAAGACCCTCCAGCTCATGGCGGAGCAGTTGTCCGGCCAGGGGGTTCCGGTCTTCCTCGCCGATGTCAAGGGCGACTTGTCGGGCATGGCCTCGCCCGGCCTGCCGTCCGACCGCACCGCCCGGCGGGCCGCCGAGGTGGGCCAGACATGGGCCGGTACGGCATGCCCGGTCGAGTTCTACTCCCTGGGCGGCATCGGGGAGGGCGTCCCGCTGCGTGCGACGATGACGGCCTTCGGGCCGACGTTGCTCGCCAAGGTGCTGGGCCTGAACGAGACCCAGGAATCGTCCCTCGGGCTGATCTTCTACTTCGCCGACAAGCACGGCATGCCGCTGCTCGACCTGAAGGACCTCATCGCCGTCATCCAGTACCTCACCGACACGCCCGAGGTGCTGAAAGGCGTCGGCGGGTTGTCGGGGGCGACCGCCGGCGTGATCCTGCGCGCACTGATCAACTTCCAGTCGCAGGGGGCCGACGCGTTCTTCGGCGAACCCGAGTTCGACGCGCGTGACCTGCTGCGCCAGGCCCCGGACGGCCGGGGGTTCGTCTCGATTCTGGAACTGCCCGCCGTACAGGACCGGCCCCGGCTCTTCTCCACGTTCCTGATGTGGCTGCTCGCGGACCTCTTCGAGGCGCTGCCCGAGGTGGGGGACCCCGACAAGCCGAAGCTCGTCTTCTTCTTCGACGAAGCCCATCTGCTGTTCAGCGACGCGTCGCGGGCGTTTCTGGAGTCGATCACGCAGACGGTGCGCCTGATCCGCTCGAAGGGCGTCGGCGTCTTCCTCGTCACCCAGACGCCCAAAGACGTGCCGGCTGACGTGCTGGCCCAGCTCGGAGCCCGGGTGCAGCACGCGCTGCGCGCCTTCACGCCGCAGGACGCCAAAGACCTGAGGGCGACCGTCTCCACGTTTCCCGAGTCGTCCTATGACCTGCAGCGGCTGCTCACCGAGCTCGGCATCGGGGAGGCGGTCGTGACCGTGCTGTCGGAGTCGGGGGCGCCGACGCCCGTCGCCTGGACCCGGCTGCGCGCCCCGCAGTCGCTGATGGCACCCTCAGACCCCTCCGTGGTGCACGAGGTGATCGCGGCCTCGCCGCTGCAGGCGAAATACGGCACGGCCGTCGACCGTGAGTCGGCCTACGAGATGCTGAGCGCCCGGCTGGCTGCGCATGAGGCGCCCGCCGACTCCTACGGCGCCCCGCCGAAGGAGCCGCGCCGCGAGGAGGAGCAGAAGAAGTCGGTGCTGGAGAACGTGCTCGGCTCCTCGGAGTTTCACGCGATGGCCCGGTCCGCCGCCTCGGCCCTGGGCCGGGAGATCACCCGGTCGATCTTCGGCACCGCCCGCAGGCGACGGTGAGGGACGTGGTCTCGGAGGGACGTGCTTAGGTTGGTCCCATGGGTTTCAGTGGCTTTCCCGACGAGGCGCTCATTTTTTACGAGGGCCTCGTGGCCGACAACTCCAAGGGATATTGGGCGGCCAACAAGGCGCTCTACGACAGCGCGGTCAAGGAGCCGATGCTGGCCCTGATGGACGAGCTTGCCCCCGAGTTCGGCGCGCCGCACCTCTTCCGGCCCAATCGCGACGTGCGCTTCTCCAAGGACAAGTCGCCCTACAAGACCCATCAGGGCGCCTATGTGCAGGCCGACCTGAGCGGCGTCGGTTACTACGTGCAGCTGGACGCCGAAGGGCTGTACGTCGCGGGAGGCTGGTGGGCCGGGGGCGACCAGATCCTCCGCTACCGCGAGGCGCTCGACGACGAGGCCGCCGGCGAGCGGCTGGAGCGTGTCATCGCGTCGCTTCCGCCCGAGCTGACCGTCGGCGGCGACCGCCTGAAGACCCGGCCGCGGGGGGCGCCCGAGGACCACCCCCGGCTGGAACTGCTCAAGCACAAGTCGCTGCACGCCGGGCGCAGGTTCGAGCCGGAGTTGTGGCTGGGCACCCCCGAGACCGTCGACCGGGTCCGGGCCACCTGGAGGTCGCTGACGCCGCTGGTCGACTGGCTCCGCGTCCACCTGAGCTGAATGGCCTGGGGTCAGGCGAGCACCCTGATCACGCCGCAACCGATCCGGTTGCCGGCGTCGCCGCTCTTCATCGTCATGGCGTCGGGGCCGGAGGCGCCCGTCGCATCGGCCGGGTGGGTGTAACGGCTCGGGATGTTGGCGAAGTTGTCCGCCTTCGCGTGCACGACGACCGCGCTGCCGTCGGCGTCGGCGAGCTGCCCCAAGGTGAACCGGTCGGTGACGAAGGTCAGAGTCGCTGTGCCGTCGGCTGTCACGAGCAGCGAGGGCAGGTTGCCCGCGGCCAGGCCGTACGCGCCGGCCGCCGGGTCGAGATGGGCGCCCGCGCTGGTGAAGGCGCTGCCCGTGGCCGGGTCGATGGCGTGCGGGTCGCAGGTGCCCGAGGTGTGGATGTGCAGGCCGTGGAATCCGGCGGTCAGGCCGCGTGCGGTGACCGTCACCCGGGATTTGACGGCGTCGTAGCGGTCGATCCGCAGCGTGCCGAGCGGGATGCCGTTGACATCCTTGATCACAGCGAGGGCTGACGGGCCCACGGGGGGACGGTTTTCCGGCATGGCCTGGGCGAAGATCCCCGTGCCGACGCAGATGGCGAGGTTGGCGGCCAGGGCGAGATGGGTCTTGCGAAGCATGGACGGCTCCTCCGTGTGCGCTCGTGACCTGGCACAGGACAGCACGTCCCAAGGAGAGGAGGCGGGCCGGAAACGCCGCTCACGACGTGTCGTTTGCCCCGCCGTTGCCATCTCCCCGCGACTCTTGGGGCTGATCATGCAGAAACCAGCACGCGCTGGTGGTGATCACGCAGAAGCCCGCGCGCGGTTGGTGGTGATCATGCAGAAACTCGCAGGCATGCCGTCTGAGCTGCCCCGAGACGCCGCGTGATCATGCAGAAGTTCGACGATATGGAGGCCCACCAGCGAAAACGCCTTCCGTGATCATGCAGGGCGTGCATGACCTCGGAAGGCGTTTCATCGAGCTAGGGCGGGCCTGGCCGTACGGAGGGTCCGGCCTGGTCGTACGGGTCGGCGGGTCAGCTGCCGCGCTTTGCGCGGGCGGCGGCGCGGCCGCGGCTGGCCGCGTCGAGCACGACCTTGCGGAGGCGGACGGTCTCCGGCGTGATCTCGACGCACTCGTCGTCGCGGATGAACTCGAGCGCCTGCTCCAGCGACATGGGACGCGGCGGGATCAGCTTCTCCGTCTCGTCGCTGGTCGACGAGCGCATGTTGGTGAGCTTCTTCTCCTTGGTGATGTTCACGTCCATGTCGTCGGAGCGGGAGTTCTCGCCGACGATCATCCCCTCGTAGACCTCGGTCGTGGGGGCGACGAAGAGCGTGCCGCGCTCCTGGAGGTTCAGCATCGCGAACGCCGTGACCGGGCCCGACCGGTCGGCGACCAGGGAGCCGTTGTTGCGGGTGCGCAGCTCGCCGAACCACGGCTCGTACGAGTCGAAGACGTGGTGCACCAGGCCGGTGCCGCGCGTCTCGGTGAGGAACTCCGTACGGAAGCCGATCAGGCCGCGCGCCGGCACCACGAACTCCATCCGGATCCAGCCGGTGCCGTGGTTGGTCATGTGCTCCATGCGGCCCTTGCGTACGGCAAGCAGCTGGGTGACGGCGCCGAGGTATTCCTCCGGGCAGTCGACGGTGAGCCGCTCGACCGGCTCGTGCACCTTGCCGTCGATGAGCTTGGTCACGACCTGGGGCTTGCCGACGGTCAGCTCATAACCCTCGCGGCGCATCTGCTCGACGAGGATGGCCAGCGCCAGCTCGCCGCGGCCCTGGACCTCCCACGCGTCGGGGCGGTCGGTGGGGATCACGCGCAGGGAGACGTTGCCGACGAGCTCCTTCTCCAGGCGGTCCTTGACCATCCGGGCGGTGACCTTGGAGCCCTTGACCTTGCCCACGAGGGGGCTGGTGTTCGTGCCGATCGTCATCGAGATCGCCGGCTCGTCGACCGTGATCAGCGGCAGCGGGCGCGGGTCCTCGGGGTCGGCCAGGGTCTCGCCGATCATGATGTCGGGAATGCCGGCGATGGCGATGATGTCGCCTGGGCCGGCCTCCTCGGCCGGCTTGCGCTCCAGCGCCTCGGTCATGAGCAGCTCAGAGATCTTGACCCTCTGGATGGAGCCGTCCGTACGGCACCAGGCCACCTGCTGGCCCTTTGTGATCGTGCCCTGGTGAACACGGCAGAGCGCGATCCTGCCCAGGTAGCTCGAGGCGTCGAGGTTGGTGACGTGCGCCTGGAGCGGGGCCGTCGGGTCGTACGTCGGCGCGGGGATCGTCCTGGTGATCGTGTCGAACAGCGGCTCGAGGTCGTCGGAGTCCGGCAGGCCGCCGTCGGCGGGACGGTTCAGGGAGGCGCGCCCGGCCTTGGCGGAGGCGTAGACGATCGGGAAGTCGATCTGCTCCTCGGTGGCGTCGAGGTCGAGGAACAGTTCGTAGACCTCGTCGACGACCTCGGCGATGCGCGCGTCGGGGCGGTCCACCTTGTTGATGCACAAGATCACCGGCAGCTTGGCGGCGAACGCCTTGCGCAGCACGAAGCGCGTCTGGGGCAGCGGGCCCTCGGAGGCGTCCACGAGCAGCACGACGCCGTCGACCATGGACAGCCCGCGCTCCACCTCGCCGCCGAAGTCGGCGTGGCCGGGGGTGTCGATGATGTTCAAGGTCATCCCGCCGTGCCTGACGGCGGTGTTCTTCGCGAGAATGGTGATGCCCTTCTCGCGCTCCAGGTCGTTGGAGTCCATGACTCGCTCGTCGACGTCCTGATTGGCGCGGAACGCCCCGGACTGCCATAGCATGGCGTCCACCAACGTGGTCTTGCCATGGTCGACGTGCGCGATGATCGCGATGTTCCGCAGGTCGTCGCGGCTGTTCAAAGGCATAGTGGCGTCTCGCTCTGGTTTGTCGGGGTGGCGTCCGCGTCCCGGGACTTCGGCGAGACGGACATCCGCCGCTACGTGCGGCCACTCGATTTTAGTTGATCCCCGTTACCACCAGATGCCATGCATCCGCAGATCACCACTTTTGCGGGTGAACACCGTGTGACCTTGGGTTTCGGGCGTCGTGGTGCATGATCACGTACGGCGCTTTCGCAGGTGGGGTGGAGTGGCGGCGAGTTTCTGCATGATCGCGCACGAGGTTTTTGCAGGTGAGAGCGCGGGTCGGCGAACTTCTGCATGATCACGGGGAAGGTGTTTGCAGGTGGGAGGGGATGATCCCGAACTTCTGCATGATCACGCGCAAGGGGGTGGTGGGGGCGTTGAGGGGGGCAGGAATTAGGGTCGGCGCCATGGGTTTTGCTCCTGCCTTCGGGGCGATGCTGCGGACGGCCGACGGCATCAGGATCGACGCCTCGCACACGCCCAACGGCTCGCTCGGCCTCGGCATCGTCGTCGCGCACGGGTTCACCGGCTCGTGGAGGGAGCGCCCCACCCGGCGCATCGTGCACGTCCTGTCCGGCTTCGGCGGCGTGCTCTCGTTCGATTTCCGGGGGCACGGGCGGTCGGGCGGGGTGTCCACGGTCGGCGACCTCGAGGTGCTCGACCTGGACGCCGCGGTCAAGCATGCCCGTGCCGTCGGCTACGAGCGAGTGGTCACTGTGGGGTTCTCCATGGGGGCCGCCGTCGCCGTACGGCACGCCGCCCTGCACAAGGGCGTGGACGCGGTCGTGGCCGTCAGCGGCCCCGCCCGCTGGTACTACCGGGGCACCCGCCCGATGCGGCAGGTCCACTGGGCCATCGAGCGGTGGTCGGGGCGGCTCGCCGCCCGGGTGGCCAAGCACACCCGCATTTCCAACGGCACGTGGGACCCCGTCCCGCTGCCGCCGCACGAGGCCGCCGGGCTGATCGCACCCACGCCGCTGCTGATCGTCCACGGGGATGCGGACCCGTTCTTCCCCCTCGATCACGCCCATCAGCTGTACGAGGGAGCCAAGGAGCCGAAGGAGTTGTGGATCGAGCCCGGCTACGGCCATGCCGAGGCGGCCGCCACCCCTGACTTGATCCGGAAAATTGGCCGGTGGATTTCGCGAACCAAATCCCAATAACGGCCGTCTATCTCAAGTACGGACCCCGAGAGGGTTTGGATCGCCGATTCGAGGGGTCGGCGCGCACCTTCACGGGTGTGGCCCAGCGTCGCGGGGGCGCGCTGGGTGGTCTTCCTGGTCCTGTGCGGTCGGCTCCGGCACGCCGCCCGCGCAGGACCGGGCGAGTTGGTCGATCCGGGCAGGCTCAGCCCAGCCGGGCGATGGACTTGTATTCCAGGTAGGCCGACAACCCCTCGGGGCCGAGCTCACGGCCGAGCCCGCTGGCCTTGAAGCCGCCGAACGGCGTGTTCGGGTCCATCGTGTTCATCATGTTGACGCCGTAGGTGCCGGTGCGCACCTGCCGGGCGACGTCCACGCCGTGGTCGGCGTCGGCCGTCCACACCGAGCCGGACAGCCCGTAGTCGCTGTCGTTGGCGATCCTGATCGCGTCGCCCTCGTCCTCGTACGGTATGACCGTCAGGACCGGGCCGAAGATCTCCTCGCGGGCGATGCGCATGTCGTTGGTCGCTCCGGCGAACACGGTCGGCGCGACGTACCACCCGCGGTCGAACGGCCGGTCGAGGCCGCCGACGACCGGCTTGGCGCCCTCCTCCAGCCCGGCCCTGATGTACCCCTCGACGCGATCCTGTTGCCGCTTCGCGACCAGGGGACCGATGCCGGTCGCCGGGTCGGCCGGGTCGCCGACGGCCTGGCCGGTCACCATGTCGGCGACGGCCTGGACGACCTCGTCGTACCGGCGCCGGGAGGCCAGGATGCGGGTCTGGGCGACGCAGGCCTGGCCGTTGTTCATCAGCGAGGCGATCGACAGGAAGCCCATGGCGGAGGGCAGGTCGCAGTCGTCCAGAATGATCGCCGCGGACTTGCCGCCGAGTTCCAGCGTGCAGCGCTTGAGCTGCTCGCCGCAGATCGAGGCGATGCGGCGGCCTGCCGCGGTCGAGCCCGTGAAGGCCACCTTGTCGACGCCCGGGTGGGAGACCAGGTGCTCGCCGGCCTCGCGGCCCGCGGCCACGATGTTGACCACGCCCGCGGGGATGCCGGACTCCTTGATCATGTCGGCGAGGAGGTAGGAGTCGAGCGGCGTCTCGGGGGCCGGCTTGATCACGACCGTGCAGCCGGCGACGAGGGCGGGGGCCAGCTTGGTCATGATGACGAACTGGGGCACGTTCCACGGCACGATCGCGGCGACGACGCCCACGGGCTCCCTGCGGATGGTGATCGGGCCGAACGCGCCGGGTCGTTCGTCCTCCACCGGGAAGGTGGCGCCCAGCCCGGCGAAGTACTGCAGCATGCCGAGCGGCTGGGGAGCCTGCGCGAGCTGGGAGAACGTGATGGGGGAGCCCATCTCCAGGGTGATCGTCTCGGCGATCTCCGCTTGGCGGTCGGCGTAGATCTCCGCGAGCCTTCCCACGACGGCGGCCCGCTCGGCCATGGTCATGCGCGGCCACGGGCCGTGGTCGAACGCCTCACGCGCCGCCGCCACCGCCCGGTCCATGTCGGCCGGGGTGCCGTCGGGCACGCGCGCGACGATCTCCTCCGTGTGGGGCGAGACCACGTCGATGGTGCCGGTGCCCGCCGGGGCGATCCAGTCACCCCCGATGAAGAGCTTGTCGTGCTGGAGCATGTCTCCGCCTCCTGGGGCGCCTCACGAATCTGAGCGAGTGCTCTGATCTCGCGTGCGGACCGCACAGCACGCCGCACGCTCAGTGAGACCGAATCATGTTCTGTCGATGGTGGCAAGAGCCTTCATGCGTACGGCTCCCGCCCCGCGAATCGGGAGCGGGAGCCGTACGTCAGGCCCGCCCTACAGGGTGGTCGGGTGGAACAGGTAGGACATCGAGCGCTTCACCAGGTCGGTGCGCATGGCCTGGGTGGTCGCCCCCTCGGCGCCGAAGCCGAAGTAGACCGTGTCCTTGGTGACGACGCCGGCGCCGTCGTCGAGCGTCTGGTCGCTGCGTGCCCAGTCGTTCGTCGCGGTCTCGGACCCGTCGGCGGGCCCGGGGACCGTCCAGCCGTCGAGGCCGTCCTCGAACGAGGTCTGGGAGACGGTCGCGCCGTCGGCCGTGACCGTCGCGTCGTCGACCCATACGCCGAGGCCCTGGGTGCCCCAGTCGCTGATGTAGGAGACGGAGACCTCGACCTGCTTGCCCGCGTACGCGGTCAGGTCGACCGACCACTGCTGCCAGCCGTTCGAGGAGCCGGAGGCCGCGTGCCACGCGCCGGTGGTGCCGGTCGGCGTGCACGAGGACGCGCCGTCGAAGGTCTGGTAGCGCGCGGTGGACGGGTGGATGGTCACCCAGCCGCTGGCGCAGCTGTCACCGGACTCGTCCGAGGTGTGTCCGTTGGCGTCGGGCAGGGTCGTCCAGTCGTCCTGGCCCACTGTGTGCGCCTCGACGGTGAGGAAGTCCCAGCCCGGCTCGGTGTTGTACGAGGTCCAGAAGGACAGGTTGCCGCTGGTCTTCCCGGTCAGGTCGACCGTACGGGTGAGGCGCTTCCAGGAGACGTCGGCCTGGCCGCTGTCGACGTCCCAGGCGCCGGTGTGCGGGGAGAACGGAGCTCCGCCGCTGTACTGCCACTTCAGCGGAGCGGAGCTGGCGAACTGCGGGAAGGTTTCCGGCGACAGCACCGACGAGGTGGTGACGAACGCGGACGTGTGGTCCTGGTTGTCGGCCGAGTCCCCGCCGTTGAGGGTGCCGAGGAACCCCTTGAAGGTGGTGGACGTGCCCTTGAGCGGCAACGGGTTGCCGTCGGAGTCCTGGCCGCCGCCGTCGACGAAGGTGTAGGCGCCCAGGTAGTACTGCACGAAGTCGTTGCTCAGCGCGAGGCACGGCGGCTTGGTGCCGGTGGTGCACTCGGGCTGGCTCGGATAGTCGGGCTCGTACCAGTAGGCGTTGTTGACGTTCTGCGCGTACAACGCGTACTTGCCGGTCGCCAGGAGCTTGCCGCCCTCGTTGAGGTAGTCGCGGAAGGCCAGTTCGAGCGCCTCGGCGAGGTTGGCGGCGGTGCCGCCGGGCTGGGTGGCCGCGCGCGGGATGATGTCGTCGCCCGTCTCCCAGATGACCGCCTTGTAGTGGCTGAGCACGCCGAGCGGGTGCGGAGCCGTGCGGCCGTTCTTGTCCACGTCGTAGACGTCGGAGGTGTATCCCGCCTTGGCCAGCGCCGCCGCATAGTCGTCGGCGTACTTGGCCTGCGTCACGCCCTGGGCCGGGCTGGCCCCGGTGACGTCCTCGGCCGCGACGACGAGCACCTTGCCGCCGATGTCGCTCGCCACCTTGTACGTGAACGACTCGCTCTTGCCGGTGCGGGAGGTGAACCACACCTTCACGCTGTCGCCCGGCTTGGCGCCCTTGACGGTGCCGCGAAGCTGGTGGAAGTAGGTGTCGTAGTGGGAGCCGTATCGCTCGCCGCCCTTCCACTCGGAGGTGCCCGCGCTCCGCGCGGCGCCGCCGTTGATCTGGTAGCGCAGCGTCACGGGACCGAGCTTGCGCTGGGCGTCCACCTGCACGACCTGGTCCCTGCCGTAGCTCACGCCGAACTTGTCGACCACGAAGTCGGGCACCGTGTTGCCCAGGTGGCTGGTCGGCTCGGTCGGGTCGAGCGCCGACTTCAGGATGTCGAGCGCGAACGGCAGCTGCTTCTCGAACTCGGCCTGGACCAGCGCCTCGTCGTCGGGGAACACGAAGCCGCAGCCCTCGCAGCCCTCGTCGAGCTCGGGCGTCCACGCGAGCGTGCCGTACTTCTCGTGTGCGTGGTCGGTGGTCTCACCGTTGGTCGTGTACAGCTCGGCGCTCACGCCGGGGTCGAATCCGGGGACGGCCGGGTTCTCGTCGGTGCCGGTCAGTGCGAGGTAGACGGGGTCGTCGGCGGTCTTGGTGGCGACCTGCCAGCCCTGGGGATAGAGCAGCAGCGGGCCGTAGGAGTGGTAGTTGACCTGGGCCTTCGGGCGCAGGCGCTTGAGCAGCCCGTCCATGGCTTTGGTCTCAGGCTCGGAGGCGGGCGCCTTGCCGCGGTAGGTCTCGCTGCTGAAGACGCCGGACGAGCCCTCGTCGTCGTAGCGCCACTTGGTCGGGAAGTTGCGGTTGGGGTCGACGCCGTCGTTGCCGGTGATCTCGCCGTCACCGTCGTTGTCGCGCAGGTTCTTGCGCCACAGGCGGTTGCCCTCGGTGAAGGTGAAGTCGTAGCCGTCGGGGTTGGCCACCGGGACGAACCACACCTCGGTCGTGGTCAGCAGCTTGCCGATCTCCGGCTTGGCCTTGTTGGCGACCAGGTATTTCAGCAGGCGCATGTCGACCTCGGTGGAGATCCACTCGCGGGCGTGCTGAGTCGCGGAGTACAGCACCGCCGGCTTGGCCCCGTCGGGCAGCACCCGGGCCGCCTTGGTCAGCTTGACGGCGAGGATGTCCTTGCCCTCGACGGTTTTCCCGATCGACGTGAGCTTGGCGACGTCCTTGTTGGCATCGGCGATGGCGCGAAGCTGGTCGGCGATGCCGCCCTTCTCCGAGTAGGACCGCCATACGGTGTAACCACCCGCGGCCTGGGCCTTCGCGGCCTGCAACTGCGTCTGGCCCTGGGGGTTGCGCACGGGTTGCGGCGTGTAGCCGAGAATCTGCAGCTTCTTCAGGTCGATCGGGGTGGCGGTGAGCTCGATGTGCTCCTTGGCCCCCGTGCTCTCATGCTGGACGACGTCGAAACCCTTCTGCGCCAGCATGCCGGCCGTTCCGGCGGGGCTGTCCATCTGGTAGAGCTCGCTCCGGTCCTTGGGCGGGAGCGGATCCGGGGTGACGGCCTGGGCGCCGGAGACCGGCATCAGGGACGTCGCCAGCACGGTGCTCGCCGTCAGGACTGAAAAGATCAGTCTTCGGGACATCGATACGGCCCTTCGTCGGGAAAGGATCTCCCGAAATCTCGCCTGTGGTCAGCGCTCCCGCAAGTCATGTCGGGACTCGTGTAAGTCTCGAAATAGTCACGACCACGCCAATCGCGAATCCGACGATTCGATGAAAAATGGGCTTATTCCTCACTAATGAGGCATGAGTTTCTCCCGTTCCGGTAGCAGACACAAAGATCGTCTTCTATAGTTTCTGTCCGAATAGGAATGGAGGCCGTGTGCGAGCGGGGCGCTGGGCTGGGCTGGCGGTGGTCACCACCGCGCTTCTCGTGACGTTCGCGGTGCCGTCGGAGGCCGCGCCGGATGAGCAGGCCACGCTGAGCCAGCTCACCAAGCAGGCAGCCGCTCTGGAGAAGGCCTACCGCGGCGAGATCGCCAGCCTCGACGACGCGCGCGACTCCGCCGGCAAGGCCTCCTCGCGCGCGAAGAAACTCCAAAACGATCTTCGTACGGCACAGCGGCAGGTCGTGGAGTTCGCCCAGATGTCGTACATGGGCGGCGGGATCGACGACTCGCAGTTATTCAGCATGCGCGTCGACCTCGGCACGTATTCGACGATGGAGTATCTGTCCGACCTGCGCGCCGAGCAGCTCAACAACGTCAAATCGTTGCTCGAGGAGCACACGAAGGCGACGAAGAACGTCGGCGTCAAGATTCGCGAGCTCCGCGAGCGCATCAAGGAATTGCAGGCGAAGCAGCGTGACGTTGAGCGGCGCATCGCCAAGTTCGGCATCCAGAAGCCGGGATCGTCGTCAGGCCTGACCAGCCGCATGATCAACGTCCGGGCCGCCATTATGGCGGTCTTCCCCATGCCGTTCAGCGTCGGCTGCCTGCGGGTGGGCGACCCCGGTGAGCACGGCAAGGGCCGCGCCTGCGACTTCATGATGAGCTCGGGCGGGCGCATGCCTGACGCCGTGGCCCAGGAGCGCGGCGACGCCGTGGCCCAGTGGTGCATCGACAACGCCGGCAAGTACGGGATCATGTACGTCATCTGGCGGCAGCGCATCTACGACATGCGCACCGGAGGCGGTTGGCAGCCGATGGAGGACCGCGGCGGCATCACCGCCAACCACTACGACCACGTGCACGTGTCGGTGCTCTGAGCTCAGCCCTGTTGCGCGAGGAACTCTTTGAGCCAGCGGTAGGACGCCTTCGGCGTGCGCTTCTGGGTGTCGAAGTCCACGTGCACGAGCCCGAATCGCTGGCTGTAGCCCTCGGCCCATTCGAAGTTGTCGAGCAGCGACCACACGAAATAGCCCCGGACGTCCACGCCCTCGGCCTGCGCCTGGCGCAGGGCCGCGATGTGGCCGTCGAGGAACGTGATCCGCTCCTGGTCGTCGACCCCGTCGTAGGAGCAGCCGTTCTCGGTGATGTAGATCGGCGGGAGGGCCGTGCCGTACCGCGATTTGAGGGTCACCAGCAACTCCCTCAGGCCGTCGGGCACCACCGGCCAGCCGAACGCCGTCGTGGGATAACCGGTGATGCCGGCGTCCTCGAACGGCAGGCCGGCGCCGCCTCCCGGCCCGGAGATCCGGGTGGGGTTGTAGTAGTTGATCCCCAGGCCGTCGAGGGGCTGGGCGATCGTCTCCAGATCTCCAGCGCGGACGAAATCCAGACTCCCCATGCCGTACGCCGAAAAATCGGGATATGTGCCCAGGAAGAGCGGGTCGTTGAACAGCCGGTTGTGCAGGGTGTCGTAGGCGTCGGCAGCGGCCAGATCCTCGGCGGAGCCGGAGGCGGGCCACACCGGCGTGCAGTTGTTGGTGATGAGCACCTGCTCGGCGCCGTGGCCGCGCAGAGCCTGTACGGCCAGGCCGTGCCCGAGCAACTGGTGATGGGCCGCCGGGAGCGCGTCGAGGAAGAGGGCCTTGCCGGGGGCGTGGATGCCCAGGGCGTACCCGAACACCATGTGGATGAAGGGCTCGTTGAGGGTGATCCACATCTTGACCCGGTCCGACAACCGGTCGGCGACGACGGCGGCGTAGTCCGCGAAGTAAGCGGATGTGTCGCGATTGAGCCAGCCGCCTTCTTCTTCCAGAGCCTGCGGGAGATCCCAGTGGAAGAGCGTGGGCGCGGGGACGATGCCCTGCTCGCACAGCGCGTCGACCAGTCGGTCGTAGAAGTCGAGCCCCGCCTGATTGACGGGGCCGCGGCCGGTCGGCAGCACGCGGGGCCAGGCGATCGAGAACCGGTAGGCGTTCAGCCCCGCGTCCTTGATGAGCGCCACGTCCTCCGGCCAGCGGTGGTAGTGGTCGCAGGCCACGTCACCGGTGTGCCCGTCGCGGATGCGGCCGGGCTCGTGGGTGAAGGTGTCCCAGATCGACGGGCCCTTGCCGTCCTCATGGGCGGCTCCTTCTATCTGGTAGGACGCGGTAGCCGTACCCCAGAGGAACATCGCCGTCTCCTGTGCGCCGGGCCCATGACGTGAGTGAAGCTCATGTTAATCTGCCAGTCGCCGAGCGGGGTGACAATAGCGGAATGACGGACGCCACGGGTGGGACGCTGCGCCGTCGGCCCGCGCAGCGGCGCAGCCAGGAGCGGGTCGAGCGCATGCTGGACGAATGCGCCCGGCTTCTCGACGAGGTCGGCTACGACGCGCTGACGACCAAGGAGGTCGCGCGGCGGGCCGAGGTGCCGATCGGCACGTTCTACCAGTTCTTCTCCGACAAGCAAGGGCTCGTGAAGGCGCTCGCCCAGCGCAACCTCGACGCCTTCCTCGACCGGGTGACCAGCCGGCTCGCCGCCGCGTCGCCGTCCGGCTGGGGCGACGCGGTGGACCTCGGCATCGACGAGTTCGTGGACATGAAACGCACGACGCCCGGTTTCGGGGTGGTCGATTTCGGCGAGGTGGTGGCGACGCCCGGCGGCCCCGCCGTACCGGGAACGCAGCGCATGCTCGACGCGGCTCTGGAGAACAACGTCGTGGTGGCGGCGCGCTTGCGCTCCCTCATCGCCGATCTGCTCGGCCTGCCGGCGGCCGATGGGATGGCCCGCGCCTTCCTGGTGGCGGTCGAGGCGGCCGACGCGGTGCTGAAACTGGCCTTCCGCGCGCATCCGGACGGCGACCCCGAACTGATCGCCGAATGCAAGCGGCTGGTCCGGCGTTATCTGGCCGACCATCTCTCGTGATCACGAAGAGGACTGGTAGGCCCGGGCCTGGAGGTTGTAGAGGTCGGCGTAGAGGCCGTCGACCGTGATGAGCTCGGCGTGGGTGCCCTGCTCCACGACCTTTCCGTGGTCGAGCACGTAGATCCGGTCGGCGTAGCGCACGCTCGCCAGCCGATGGGTGATCAGCACGACGGTCCGGCCGTCGGCGTGGCGCCTGATCCGCTCGAAGAGCGCATGCTCGGCCCGGGCGTCGAGGGCGGCGGTCGGCTCGTCGCAGATCAGCAGGGGCGCGTCCCGGTAGAACCCGCGCGCCACGGCGATCCGCTGCCACTGGCCTCCCGACAGTTCCTGGCCGTCCTTGAAACGGCGGTCGAGGAGGGTGCGGTAACCGTACGGCAACTCGGCGATCACCTCGTCGGCGCCCGCGACCTCGGCGGCTTGGACCACGGCCTCCTCGCCCTTCTCCATGCCCATCGTGATGTTGTGGCGGGCGGTCAGCGGCCATCGGGTGTGGTCCTGGGCGATGACCGCGATGTTGTGCCTGAGCAGGTGCGGGGCGACCCCGCGCAGGTCGGTGGAGTCCCAGGTGATCCGGCCGCCGTCCGGGTCGTAGAGCCCGGCGAGGATCTTGGCCAGGGTCGTCTTGCCCGAGCCGTTCTCGCCGACGAGCGCCACCACCTCACCCTTGTCGATGCGGACGGAGACGCCCACGAGGGCGGGTTTCTCCGCCCCCGGATAGGTGAAGGTGACGTCTTCGGCCGTGATCTGCTCGAAGCCGGCCGGTGCCTTCCCTGTGCGGTCCGCGGCGACGCGGGTCTCGGCTTCGGCGAGGAATTCGAGGTAGTCGGTGAAGTACAGCCCTTCCTCGTACAGCCGGTTGGTCGCGTACATGAAGTTGGCCAGCGAGGCCTGCGCGGAGCGGATGGCGAGGACCGCGGTGCCGGCGACCGCGAGGGGCACCGCCGCGACGGCCAGCAGCACGCCGAGTGCCACGTAGACGGCCGCCTGGCCGACGCCACCGAGCGCTTCGCCCACGATCCGGGTGTAGGTCTGCCGGCGGGCCAGGCCGAGCAGCACCCCCTGCTCGGACTGGGCGAGGCTGTCATACATGCGGAGCAGGAACCCGCGCATCGTGAAGGTGCGCACCTCGGCCGCGGTGTCCTTGTCGGCCATCAGGTCCGAGACGATCCACTTGCGGCGCCTCGCGGGCACGAGCCGCAGGTCGATGGCGTAGCCCATGCGCGCCGAGCGGACGGCCGCCCACGCGTCGGGCAGGACCGCCAGCAGGAGCAGCGGCAGCAGCAGCGGATGCAGCACGCCGAGCACACCGGCGGCCGCGACGATGCCGACGACACCGCTGATCGTGTCGATCGCCGTGTAGACGACGGTGCCGGCCATCTGCATGCCCCGCGCCTGTGCCCGCTGGAGCGAGTCGTGGAAGTCGGGGTCGTCGAAGCTGACGAGGTCGACCTGGCTGGTCAGCTCGTAGAGCCGTTGCTCGGCGATTCTGCGTACCTGCGGGCCAAGCCGTGCCTGAGCCCACCCCGCCCCCGCCTGCAGCACGGTGCGCACAGTCGCCGCCGCACCGACCAGGAGCAGACTGGGCAGTGCCGCCCTCACCCGGTCGGGCGTGGGGCCCGCCTCGAACAACGCGGTCAGCACGCCGGTCGTGGCGAGCAACCCGAAGGCGGTGAACACCCCGCCCAGCAGGCTCAGCGCGATTGTGGCCAAGGTGTCGCGCGGGCTCGCCCTCCATGCCATGCCGAGCGCCTGCCGGATCAGGCCGGGGAGCCGGCGGGCCATCGTGAGGAACCCCAGCCCGATCATCGCGTCGCTGTGCCTGAACCATTCGGGCGACTCGACGTCGGCGAGGGCTATCGAGTCGTCTTCCTGATCGTCGTGCTGACCATCCTGTTGATCGTCCCGTGAAGTGACCGCCATGGCTGCAGTGTGAACGGCCCCTCCGACAATTCCCATGGCCGTTCCGGTGAGCGGGCACGACCGGACTCGGGCTCACAGGCACCGGCGGGGCTTTGGTGTGGTTATGGTGCATCATGGGCAATCGGGGGCGAATAGTGCTGTTGGCGGGGTTCCTCTTGGCCGCCTGGAACCTCCGGCCGGCGCTCGCAGGCGTGTCCCCCTTGCTCACCGACATCATGGGAGACCTCGGGCTCACCCCCGCGGCGGGCGGAGCGATCACCACGGTCATGGTGTTGTGCCTTGGACTGCTCGGGCCGCTGGCCCCCGCCCTGTCCGCCCGGCTCGGCCTCGACCGCACCCTGCTCGTCGGTCTGCTCCTCCTCGCCGCCGGTGTGCTCGTGCGCAGCTCCGACGGCCTCGCCGGCCTGTACGGCGGAGCCGCCCTCGCCGGTGCGGCCATCGCCGTCATGAACGTCGCCATGCCCGGCCTCGTCAAGCAGCACTTCCCCGCCCGGGTGGGGGTCGTCACCGGGATCTACGTCTCCTGCCTGGTGGCAGGTGCGGCGGTCGCGTCGTCGGCCATGGTGCCGCTCGCCCGCGAGTGGGGCTGGCGGACGGCGGCGGCCTCGGCGGCCGTGCTCGCGCTCGTGGGGGCGCTCGTGTGGGCCCCGCAGGCCTTCCGTCCGGTGTCGCGTGGCGGGGCGAGCGCCCGCCGCGGGCGATATCGCGCCCTTCTGCGACGCCGCACGACATGGGTCGTGACGGCGTTCATGGGGCTGCAGTCCCTGACCTTCTACGTCATGCTCGCCTGGCTGCCGACGATCTTCCAGGACGCCGGGCTGTCCGCGGAGAAGGCGGGATACCTCCTCGGTCTCACCAACCTGGCCCAGATCGGGGCGACGCTCACCGTGCCCATTCACGCGGGAAGGGCCAGGTCGCAGGCTCCGCATGTGGCGGCGGCCGCCGTGCTGACCATGGTGGGATACGCCGCCGTCCTGATCGCCCCGGCCACGCTCCCGTGGTTGTGGATGATCGTGCTCGGCATCGGGCAGGGCGCCTCCATCGCGCTCGCGCTGCTCATCATCACCCTGCGCGCCCCCGACCCCGCCTCGGTGACGGCCCTTTCCGCCGTCGCCCAGTCGGCCGGCTACACCCTGGCAGCCCTGGGGCCCGCCGCGATCGGGCTGATCCACCAGTTCTCCGGCGGCTGGACCGTGCCGCTTCTCGCCGGCCTCGGCCTGTGCGTGCTCCAGCTCGGCTTCGGCGTGAGGGCCGGTTACCCCGGTCCGCTCGGCTCGATCGCTGGGGAGCACGCCGTGGCCGAGGCCACGCCGTCGCCGCGCAGCCCCGGGCCGTGAGCCAGGCTATGCTTTAGGTAAGCCTTGCCTAATTTGTGACTCGCTGGAGGAGTCGTGCTCTCTGGCGCCCTCGCCTCGACCGTCGAGGCCCTCGAAGGCCTCGCCGCCGAGCGTGACGGCGTCATCGGGGTGCTCCCCGGGCTCGTCACCTCGGAATCCGAGGGGTGGACCCGAGTCACCGATCTGGTGCGGGAGCCGTACGAGGAGTTGGACGGCCTCGTGCGGGAGACGGCCGAGCGCTGGGGCGCGCCGCGCCACGTGGGGGCGGCGTTGTTGTGGAAGACCTACGGCTACTGGCACACACTGCCGATGGCCCTCGGCTGGGGGCTCGGCCGGCGGGTGCCCCTGATGCGCATCGAGGACACCCTGGTCCGCTCGTCGGAAGCCGGGGTCACCATCGCGGCGGAGAAGGTCACCGTCGCCGTCCTGCCCGGCGACCCGCTGGAGGGCCGGCCCGGCACGGTGACCGTCGGGAGCCTCGGCGCGGCGATCAGGGAGGCGCTGCTCGACGGACAGAGGCCCGTCATCCACGCGCTGGGCGCCCTGGCAAGGGTGGGGGAGCGCACGCTGTGGGGCTCGACGGCTGAGGCCTTCGTCGGCCCGCTGCTGGACCTCGGGAGTTATGAGCAGGCGGCGGGGCTTCTCGCCGAGATCGGCTCTCCGGTCGACGGCCTGGTCGAGCCCCACGGGGCGGGCTACCGCCGCCGCACCTGCTGCCTATGGGTCACCATTCACCCCGACGACCCCTGCACCACCTGCTGCATCCCCGACCTATAGGCGTGATCATGCAGATCTTCGCGGAAACCGTCATTGACCTGGCCTTACGCGAATCGTGATCATGCAGAACCTCGCCGAAACCGGCGCCCACCTGCGCAGACGCTTTTGGTGATCATGCAGACGCTCGCCGGTCGCGGGGAACGCCACGTGCATGATCACGATTTGTATTTGCGCAGCTCAACGGCTGAATCGCCGAACTTCTGCATGATCACGTTAAGGGTTCACGCAGGTCAGCAGGCATGATCCCGAACTTCTGCATGATCACGGCCAAAAAATGGGGGGTCAGGCGGGGTCGAGGGGGCGGAGTTCGTCGGCGTAGCTGACCGACTGGCGGCGCATCATTCCATCACCGCTGATCGAGTACTGCCCCAGGCGCCACAGGGGAGGGGAGTAGGCGTGGATCGACACGCTGCCGTGCCGTGCCCCGGTCAGCCGGTGGATGTGGTCGGGTCCGAACGAGAACGAGTCGCCCTCGCTCACCGAGACCTCCAGATGCTCACCACCGATCCGGGGGTTGCACTCCTTCAGCTCGCCCGAGACCACCCGGACGGCGCCCGACGAGATGTCGTGGTCGTGCCAGCCCGTGTCGTCCTCGGGGCGCCAGCACAGCAGCCACACGTCCACATAGGAGTCGCGGTAGAGCGAGGCGTAATGCCGGCCGCCGTCCTCGGCGCCCTCGAAGTTCAGGTGCTCCTGCCAGAGATCGGGTTGCGCGGCCAGCTCGTTCACCAGCTCGGACAGCTCGCGTCTGTCGAGCGCGCGGGCCGGGAGCGTGTCGAAGGGAACACAGCTCTCGGCGACCTGGACGGTGGGGGTGCTCATGACTGCGACTCCTTTCGTTTCAACAAGCGGTGGGGATTGGCCACGCGGATGGCGTGGACGGCGGCGTCGCCGAAGTCCGGGTTCGGGGCCTCCGCGTACGGAAGGTCCGAGCCGTTCACGACGACGTCGATGCCGAGCTCCCTGACCACGGCGTCGATGGCGCGTGGTCCGTAGGAGGAGGTCTCGACGAACACGGCCGAGTCGACGAGGCCCCGGCCGGAGCCTCCCCGGTTGATCTGTCGCTCCGAGTGGAGGGGAGCCAGCCCGGCCAGCAGGGCGAAGCAGATCTTGAGGTGCGGGTGCCTGGGCCGGCCGAAGGCCTGGAAGGCGTACCACGAGGCGTGCATCTGCTGCACGTACGGAACGACCGCGGCCCACCAGACGGGGCCCTCGGCCGCTGCGGCCGGCCCGGGATGGACGAACAGCGGCAGCCCGCGCTCCTCCAAAACGTCCAGTAACGGCGCCACGGCCGCGAATCCGCCGGCCCCCTGGAGCGCCGTGGCCGGCAATTGGAGCCCGGCGAACCCCTGGTCCAGGGTCTGCGAGAGCCGTACGGGGTCGATGTCGGTCACCGGGGCGGCGGCCCATGCTCCGAACGGCGCGGGCAGATCGCGCGCCCCCGCGTGGTAGGCGTCGATCAGCGGCCACGCCTCGGCGGCGGGCAGGTGCTCGATCCCGAGCGGGCTCGACAGGGAGACGAGCGCGAGGTCGAGCTCGGCGTTCTGCTTGAGCCGCGAGTCCAGGTCGTGGACGCTCGGGTCGACCTCGTACGGCGCCTCGCCGTCGAGGACGAGGGTCCAGTCGTCGAGGAACGGCGGCCGGTCCCGGCGGCGCAGGGCATCGAGGAACGACGGCGTCCACAGGTGCTGATGCACGTCGATCATTGCCACCTCCTCGTTGCCCCAATTCCCGACTGATAATACATGTAATCGATGGGGAATGACGATGTCAAGGCACTGAAGCGCTTCACTGATCCGTTTCAGTGAAACGCTTCACCTCGTAAGGTGTCAAGACGGGAGCCCCAGTCCGGCATAGGGTTACGGCGTGGCTCAGCGCAAGCGTGCGACGATTCGCGAGGTGGCGCAGGCGACCGGCCTGTCACCCGCGGCGGTGAGCTATGCCCTGCGCGGCATGCAGGTGTCGGAGGAGACCATCCTGCGGGTACGGCAGGCCGCGGCCGAGCTGGGATATGAGGCCGACCCGATCGCCAGGGCCCTGGCAAGCGGCAGGACGGGCATGATCGGCCTGCTCTGCGGCTCGCTCGAGGACCTGTGGCAGCAGTCGCTCGCCGTCGGCATCGGCCGGGCACTGCGCAACAAGGACCGCTACGCGCTCATCCTCGACGCCGCCGGCGACCCGGCCAGGGAGCGCACGCTCGCCCTGCAGCTCAGGGACCAGCGGGTCGACGGGCTGATCGTCCAGCCGGTCGACCCTGCGGCGCTGTTCTGGGCCGACCTGGCCGACTCGCTGCCCGTCGTGGCCATCGGCGACGCGCTGCTCCACGGGGACACCGCCGCCGAGGTGGTCTTCGACAACCGGCGCGGGGTCACGATGGCCCTCGAATATCTGAAGGACAAGGGCCACCGGTCGATCGCCGTGCTCACCCCGACCCGGCCGAGCACCCCCGACCGCCCGGCGGATCAGCACGTCATCGCGGAGGCCGAAAGACTCGGCCTGGACATCGCGGTGAAGACCGCGGGGCAGGGGCTGGCCGATTCGGCGGGCGTCGCGACCGCGATGTTGTCGGGCCCCGCCCGGCCCACCGCCGTGTTCTGCTTCTCCGACTCCATCGCCTACGGCGTCTACAAGGCCGCCGCCGAACTGGGGCTGTCGGTGCCCGGAGACGTCGCCGTCATGGGCTACGACGACCATCCGATGTCGGAGCTCCTCGGGCTGACCACCGTCAACTGGGACCTCGACGGCATCGTCCGCGCCGCCGTCCGGCTCGTGGTCGCCGCGTCCGGCGGCTCCGACGACAAGATCCGCCGCCGTCGCATCGTCCAGGCTCCCGACCTGTGCGAACGGACCTCGGTCTGACCGACGAAAAGCGCCCGCTCACCTGCGGGTGAGCGGGCGATCTCCTCGGTTTCGCCGGCGCCGTCGCGCGGCGTGCTTCCCGGTCCCCTGGGAAGCGAGCCGGGTCTAGTAGACCAGGCCGGCGAAGTACTGGTGCTCTCCACCGTTCCAGTACCAGGTGTCGATGGCCGCCCCCCGGGACGTGCTGCCGCCGCTGACGTCCATGTACAGGCCCGACTTGACGTTCCGGATCGAATGGACGTGGAGGTCGCTCGGGGTCAGGCCGGTGCTCCACAGCTGGCTGGTGTCAGAGGTGCAGACCCACTGGTAGAGCTGGTCGCCCGCGACGCCGTCGGAGGTGATGCACTTCCCGCTCTTCACGTTGACGATCTGGTAGTTGTCCCCGACCGGCTTGAAGTACCACCCCTGGTTGCTGCCGCTCAGAGTCCACTGGATGATCTTGGCGCCGTCGGAGGTCGATCCGCCGCTGACGTCCAGGAACATCAGCTGGTTGGAAATGGGGGCGAGACGGGCGGTGAAGCCGCTGGCGGCTTGGGCGGCTCCCGGGGAGACGGCGAGCAGGCCGGCGGCCGCCAGGGCGCCGACGGCGAGGGTCATCGTGATCTTCTTCAGTGTGAGGGGGATCCTGGACATTGCTTTCTCCGCTTCTACGTCCGTGGCCGTGCGGTGGTGATCCGGACCGGCGAAGGGAACGCTACGGACTAAGGGGGGCGCGGAGCCTTAGGCGTTCGTCCTATATGAGTGCCTTAGATTCGCCGGCCGTGGAGGCGCCCGAGCCGTACGGCACGACGCCCGGCCTCTGCCACCTGATGGGGGCTGCCTGGCCGTCACCTGCGGCGCTGACCTGGCCGAACACCGTCACGCGTCCGGTGGGGCCCGCATGTCCCCGGCGGCCGGCCGTGGCTCTGTGGTCCGGGGTCGCTTGTTGATAAGGGGGCCTTACGCGATGATCGCGATGTGACGGAGCGATTGTCCAGTCCGGTGCTCGTCGGTCGCGCCGCGGAAGTGGCCAGCTTGCGGGCCGCTTTGGAGCGGGCCGTAGCCGGAAAGCCGTCGGCGGTGATCGTGGCCGGTGAGGCGGGGGTCGGAAAGACCCGCCTGGTGACCGAGTTGAGCGGCCAGGCTCGGCAGATCGGGGCGATCACGCTGATGGGAGGCTGCCTGGACGTCGGTGACGGCGTACTCGCCTACGCCCCGGTGGTCGAGGCGACGCGCTCCCTGGCCGCGATGCTGGACGAGGACGAGCTGGAGCGCGTCCTGGGCGGCGCGCGCGACGAACTCGCGCGGCTGGTGCCCGAGCTGGGCACACCGGCGGTGGGGTCTGACCCGGTGGCACCGGCCCGGTTGTTCGAGCTGCTGTTGGGAGTGCTGCACCGGCTGGCCGAGCGCCGGCCGGTCCTGCTGATCGCGGAGGACCTGCACTGGG
This sequence comes from Planotetraspora thailandica, assembly GCF_016863335.1. Lineage (GTDB taxonomy): Bacteria > Actinomycetota > Actinomycetes > Streptosporangiales > Streptosporangiaceae > Planotetraspora > Planotetraspora thailandica. Next base: position 16,669 of record NZ_BOOR01000028.1, on the reverse strand, counting down.
CCGACCAGTCGACCCGTGATCTCCTGGGTTTCCTGGTCAGGAACCTGCGTGCCGGGGTGTGTACGGTGCTGACCTACCGGAGCGACGACCTCCACCGCCGCCACCCCTTGCGGCCGTTCCTGGCGGAGCTGGGGCGCAGCGATCGGATCGAGCGCCTGCAGCTGGGCTCCCTGGGCCGGCGGGACGTGGCCGGGTTGCTGGCCGAGATCACCCGGGAGCGGCCGTCGGCCGCGACGGTGGCCGAGATCCACGAGCGGTCGGCGGGAAACCCGTTCTTCGTGGAGGAACTGCTGGCCGCGCGCTGGGAGGGCACGGCGCTTCCGACCGCTGTGCGGGACGTGGTTCTGGCCCGGGTGGAGGCGTTGTCCGAGCCGGCGCAGCGGGTGCTGCAGGTGGCGGCGGTGGCCGGGCGCCGGGTCGACCACCATGTGCTGGCCGCGGTGTCCGCGCAGTCGGTGGAGGAGCTCATCGGGGTGTTACGCGAGGCCGTCGCCCGGCACGTGCTGACGGCCGAGGAGGGCAGCGAGTCCTACGCCTTCCGGCACGCGCTGGTGCAGGAGGCCATCTACGACGACCTGCTGCCGGCCGAACGTGGACCGTTACACGGGGCCTATGCCCGGGCCCTGTCGGACCGTGTGGAAGCCAGGGCGGGCGCCGCGACGGCCGCCGAACTGGGACAGCTGGCCTATCACTGGTATGCCGCGCACGACCTTGGGGCGGCGCTGCTGGCCTGTGTGGAGGCGGGCCAGGCGGCGGAGGCCGCCTATGCCCTCGCCGAAGCTCAGCGGCATTACGAGCGGGCGGTGGAACTGTGGAACCGGGCGCCGCAGTCGGCGGCGCGGAGCCCGCTCGATCGGGTGACTCTGCTCCAGCGGGCGGCTGAGGCGGCGTACCTGATCGGGGAGCATGACCAGGCGATCGCCCTGGCCGAGACGGCGCTCGCGGACCCCGGCGCGGCGCGTGATCCTCTGCGAACCGGCGCGCTACTGGAGCGGCTGGCGCGCTACCACTGGATGGCCGGTGACAGCGCGAAGGCGCTGACGACGATCGAGCAGGCGGTGAGCGCACTCCCGGCCCAGCCGCCTTCCCGGGAACGGGCTCGCGCGCTCGCGGCCCGCGGGCAGTTGCTGATGCTGATGGCCCGTCACCGCCAGGCCTCGGAGTCCTGCGAAGAGGCCATCGCCGTCGCGCGCCAGGTCGGAGCCCGGGCCGAGGAGGGGCACGCCCTGACGAGCCTGGCGACCTCGCTGGGGTTGCTGGGCCGGTTGGAGCCGGCGAGAGAGCACTTCGAGGAGGCTTTCCGGATCGCCGAAGAGGTCGGCAGCATCGACGACATGTGCCGGGCACGGTTGAACTTCGGTGGGTCCCTGACGATGTACGGCCTCTGGGAGGAAGCCGCGGAGGTCAGTCTGGAGTGCTATCGGCTGGCCAGCCGGTTCGGGGCGATGCGCACCTACGGCCGGGCGGGGCTGGGCAACGTGGCGGAGGCGTTGGTCTTCCTGGGGCGTTGGGAGGAGGCGCTCCCGATGCTGGAGGAGGTCTTCGAGCTCGACCCTCCGAATGCCTGGGCGCCCGTTCCCCTGCAGACTCGTGCCTTGTATCACCTGCACCGCGGGGACCTGGCCGGAGCCCGGGAGGACCTCTCGGCACTTCTCAAGAACGTTCCGCTCCCGTTGGATCCGCAGTACGCCGCCCCGCAGCTCGCGCGTACGGCCCTCATCGCCATGTGGGACGGACACCTTGATGAGGCGCGGGCGGCGGTCGCCGACGGGGTCGCGGCGCTCGCGGACGACGACGGCGGTTTTCTGATCTTCGAGGTGTGCCAGGCGGGTCTGGCGGTGGAAGCCGCGATCGCGGAGAGGACGCTGGCACTGCGGGCCGCCGACGAGTACGCCATGTCACGCGGTATCGCGTGGGACCTTCTCGATCGAGCGCGCGCCGCCGGCGCCCAGGCTTCGGCCATACCGCTGGCGCAGGCCAGACTGGCGACCTCGGAGGCGGAATGGACCAGGGTCGAGGGAGCCGGCGACCCGGATCGCTGGGCCGAGGCGGCGGATGCCTGGCAGCGCCTGAGCTGCCCCCATGAGACGGCCTACGCGCAGTGGCGGCATGGCGAGGCGCTGCTCGCCACGGGCACCGCGCGGGCGACGGCGGAGGAGGTGCTCCGGCGCAGCTGGACGACGGCGAGCGAGCTGGGAGCTCGCCTCCTTGTTCAGGAGATCGAAGATCTGGCCCGCCGTGCCCGCGTCTCCCTGGAGGGCCCGCCCGGCGCGACCGAGGCCGTCGCAGAGCGTGCCGAGCCCGGCGGCGACTTCGGCCTCACCCCTCGCGAACGGGAGGTGCTCGCTCTGGTGACCACCGGGCACACCAACCGGCAGATCGCCCAGGCTCTGTTCATCAGCGACAAGACCGCAAGTGTCCACGTGTCCAACATCCTCGCCAAACTCGGTGCGGCCAACCGCATGGAAGCCGCGGCGATAGCTCACCGGCTCGGCTTGGGCTGATCCGCGGCCAAGGAGGGGAGCGCGGCACGGGCGGCCTCGATGTCGGCCTCCAGTGAGCGGTCCTCCAAACGCCCGTCGAGCACGTCGAGGGGCGGCTCGATCGCGATGCCGCGCTGCCGCCGTGCCCGCACGGCGGCCACCAGCTCGCAGGCCAGCACGATCTCGTACGGCTCCCGCGCCGCGAGGCAGGCCCGGGCGGCCTGGGTGCCGAATCCGGCGTGGTCCTCGACGCTGCGCGACAACACGGCCCCGCCGAGGGTCACGGGGGCGGCCAGGTGCCGCAGCGTCGCCAGGGCGTCGTAGGCGACGTATTCGAGGATGAGCGCGCCCGACGCCCCGGGCCGCTCGGCGAGGAAGGGCACCAGGCCGGTGTAGGCGGGCTCCATCAGCGTCGCGAGCCGCGCGGTCGACAACGACGCCGTCTGCACGAGCGCGGCGCGCAGGCCGTCGAGGGCCAGGGCCACGGGGGCGGTGTGGAAGTTGCCGTTGTGCCAGGCCCGGCCGCCCGCGATGAGCGGATTCTCGGCAGCGGAGTTCATGTCGGTGGTGACGGCGTGCTCGGCCGTGTCGAGCGCGTCGAAGGCGGCGCCGTGCACCTGCGGCAGCGCGCGGTAGCCGTACGGGTCCTGAAGGCGTGGGGAGGACGGGCCGGGCACGAGGAGGCGGCGCAGGCGCGTGGCCACCCGCGCCTGGCCGGGGTGACGCCGCGCGTCCTGGACGGGCTGCTCGAGGGGTTCGCCGGAGGCGTCGACGGCCCGCCACGACTGGGCGGCGACGCCGATGGAGGCGTCGAGCAGCGGGCGCAGCTGCGCGCACGCCAGCGCGGCGTCGCCCAGGGTCATCGCGTTGGCGCTGATGAACGGCAGGGCGTCGGACCCGGACACGGGGAAGGACGGCTCCTCGGGCGGCGACCAGGGGGCACGCCGCCACGGGATCTCACCAGCCAGGCAGAGCGCCGCCGTCGCCAGGGCGGTGAGGTCGCCGGTGCCGATGGCTCCGTACAGGCGGACCGGGGGAGTGAACCCGCCGTTGATCGTGTCGGCGAGAGCGGGGAGGAGGCCGGGGTCGGCGCCGGACCCGCCGCGCAGGAGCTGGTTGAGCCGGACGACCAGCATCGCCCGGGCACGCTCGTCGTCCACCAGGGGGCCCGCGCCACCGGCGTGGCTGCGGAGCAGGCCGAGCCCCTGCTCGGGCAGGGCCACGTCCTTGTTGGCGCCGACCCCGGTGGTCCGGCCGTACACGGGGCCCTGCAGCCGGGAGGCGGCCTCCCAGGCGGCCTGGGCGGCCGCGGTGGAGCCGAGCGCGACCCGCGCCCGGCCGCGGGCGACCACGCGGACCTGTTCGCAGGTCAGCGTGGTGCCGTCGAGCGTGATGTCAGTCGTCACCGAAGATCATGTTCAGGGCCCAGCTGACCACGCCGACGATGATCGCGCCCCAGAAGGCGGCCAGGAAGCCGCTGACGTGGAACGGGAGGTCGGCCTGGTCGGCCAGCCAGCTCGTGAGCAGCAGAAGGAGGGCGTTGACGACGAGGGCGAACAGGCCCAGCGTCAGGACGTAGAAGGCGCAGCCGACCGTTTTGATGATCGGCTTGAGCACCGCGTTGACGATTCCGAAGATCAGCGCGACGGCGATGAGGGTGCCCGCCTGCTTGGCGGCCGTGTCGGTGGTGACCGTGATGCCGTCCACGAGCTTCGTGGACACCCACAGAGCTCCGGCGACGATCAAGATCTTAATGATGATCTTCAACGGGGAGATCCTTCCATGGTTGGACAAAAGGGTGTCAAACCTCTGCGACGGATAAGCATGCTCGCCCCGATACCGCCGGGCAAGACTTCATGTCGCCCCTTGCGCCCCTTATGAGCCCAGTCTCGGGCATGGCGGTCGCGTGTGGTCCGGCGACCGGCGCCGGACCACACGTCTCCGGATCGTCTCCGCTCAGATCTTCGGCAGACGGGTCTCGAGCAGGGGGGCGAGCAATTCGGCGTACTGGCTGGTCATGTGACCCTCGTCTCGGTAGACGAGCAAGTTGCCGACGACCGGCGGGCAGCTTCCCGACGTGCCGCAGAACCACGTGGTCGGGTCGATGAGCTTGATCTTGGCCTTGGTCGCCGCGTCGGCGATTGCGGCGCGGCGGTCCTTCGATGCCAGGGCGTCCGGCAGCTTGTTCGTGCACATGCTCGGGACGCGGGGGTTCTGGGCCAGACACTCGGGCGCGTCGCCCTTAGGCCAGGGGATGTCCTGGATCAGGGCGATCTTCGTGCCGGGCGCCTTGATGCGCTTGAGCGTCGTGGTGAAGCCCGCGCCCCAGGCGGCCGGGTTGTCGGCCGTCTTCGGGAAGATCGTTCCCTCCTCCGAATTGGACAGGACGACCAGCGCCGGGTGGAGTTTCTTGATCCTCGCGATCGCCTGGTCACGCCAGGTGGTGCAGCTCTTGTACGCCTTGCCGTTGCGCACCAGCTGGATGGAGGCGACTTTGCACGAGGCCTTGGTCCACGAGTACAGCTTCCAGTGCCTCTCGCGGGCGAGCTTGTCCAGGGCGGGGAACCAAGACGCGGCGTGCGAGTCGCCGAAGAGCACGACCGACTTGTTCGCCGTCAGGTCGCCGAAGGCGCACGTGGGCTCCTGGGTGGAGTCGTAGCCCACGTGGCAGCCGTTGTCGTAGACGATCGCATGGTCGCCCTTCACCGTGGTCAGGGACGGCGTCAGGTTGCTGGGAAGCCGGTCCTGCGGCAAACCTTCGGCCAGGCTGGACTTCAGGAACGCCTCCGGGTCGGGCGCCGAGGCCATGGCCTTCGCCAGGTCCGGGACCGGCGGGCCGTACGGGATGGAGGGGGGCAGACCGGCGGCCACCAGGGTGATCACCGCCGCGCCCGCCGACAGGGAGACGCCGAGCGAGATCGCGCGCCCCGGCCGGTTCTTGAAGGCGCGGTGGAAGCGCACCGGGTTCTCGACCAGGTAGAGCGTGATCGCGGCCATGATCAGACCGATGCCGCACAGCGCGAGGTTGAGCCAGACGGTGCCGTGCATGCTGAGCGCGGCGGGCCCGATGACCAGCAGGGGCCAGTGCCAGAGGTACCACCCGTAGGACAGGCCGCCGATCCGCTGGAACGGCGCCAGGCCCAGCAGTGACCGCGCGTCCCCGCGTGCCGCGGCCGTGCCGCCCGCGATGACCAGAGCGGTGCCGGCGACCGGCAGGATCGCGTGGTAGCCGGGAAACGGGGTGTTGTCGTCGAAGACGACCGCTGCGACGAGGATCGCGGCCAGGCCGGCCCAGGTCATGGCGGCCGCGACGGGCCTCGGAGTGCGGGCCAGACGCGCCGCCGCCAGGGCGACGAGCGCTCCCGCGCCCAGCTCCCAGACACGGGTCTGGGAGCCGAAGTAGGACCAGGGGGCCGACCGCGGCGTCTCCACGATGCTGAGCGCCAGGGACGCCACCGACAGCCCGATGAGCGGGATCGCCAGCCACCGGGTGCGGCTGGTCCGGCCGCCCCGCCCCAGCAGCCAGGCGGAGACGATCAACAGCAGGGGCCATACGAGGTAGAACTGCTCTTCGACGGCCAGCGACCAGAAGTGCTGGAACGGCGAGGGCGGGCTGCCCTCCTGAAGGTAGTCGGTGCCGGTGATGGCCAGGCGGAAGTTGATCGCGTAGAGCGTGCTGGCCAGGGCGTCCTTGGTGTATTCGGCGAACCTGACCGGTGTCAGCCACAACCAGGAGCCGATCACGGTGAACACGACCACGATGGTCGAGGCGGGCAGGAGCCTGAGGGCGCGCCGGGCGTAGAAGCGGCGGATGGAGATACGCCCGGTCGTGGACAGTTCGCGCAGCAGCAGCGAGGTGATCAGGAAGCCGGAGATGACGAAGAAAACGTCGACGCCGATGTATCCGCCGCCGACCAGAGCCACTCCGGAGTGGCTCAGCACGACCAGCGAAACGGCGATGGCCCGCAGGCCCTCGATGTCGGTTCGCTTCTGCGTGTGGTGTCGCGGTGGGGCCGTCTCGCCTCGGCTGGTCGTCTCCAGAGGTACGGGTGCAGCGTGGGTCACTCCGGGATTCTCCCGGACGTGGGCGCGAGCGTCTGCTGCTCGCGAGTCAATGTTGGGCGAGACGACATGGAAACAAACCGAAACAGTACTTCCGGGCATATGTCAAGATCTCACCCAGGGGTATTCCGTCGAAGTTCACGCGAGTTTCACGTGCGCCTCGTCCGGCGTTCGTACGGCCGGTCGGGCCGGGCTCCGTGCCCGCTGGATCGCCGCTCGGGGCACGCGAACGGCGGCTCCCTCGGCAAAGTGATCGTCCGCCTCTGACTAGCCTTTTCCCTGCCATGGGCATAAGTGGCAAAAATTGGGGCAATCATGATTTTTGGGGTGAGGCTGGATGGATGTGGAAGAGCTCGATGCGCTGTCGGCCAAGGAGCTGCATGACCGGGCGGTCCGCTATGCCGTACGGCACGGCGACTTCGGCTTCCTGTGGGACCTGCTGAAGCTGATCCCGGCGGCGGAGGCGGCCAGCGGCAACTCCGACGAGACGGCCAACGATCTCAGCCGGGTCTCCGCGCTGCTCAGCGATGCCATGGCGGCGGGGGAAGGCGAGCTCGGCGACGCGCTGCGGCCCGTCTACGTGGACTATCTCTCCAAACACCCCGACGCCTGAGCCGCAGCTCCGCACTCTAGAGCTCGAACGGGTCGAGGTGGACGTGGCGGTCGCGGACCCCGGCCTTGCGCAGTTCGGCGCCGACCCTGCGCACAAGGCCGGGAGGTCCGCAGAGGAAGACGTCCCGCTCCTCGATTCCCGGCGTCAGCCGCGTCAGCCCTGGCGCCGTGAGCGCGTCGGGAAGCCCGCGGCCGTCGCCCCCCGTGCCGTCTGAGGAAGGCGTCCTGACGTCCTCGTCCAGCACGTAGACCATCCGGGCATTCCGCGTCCTGGCCAGCGTGTCCAGCTCCTCCCGGAAGACGACCTCCTTCTCCGAGCGGGCCCGGTAGATGACGACGGTCCCCGGGGGCATCTCCTCCATCAGCGCCCTGATCGGGGTGATCCCGATCCCGGCCGCGATCATCAGGACTGTTTTGCCATGGCGGGTCGTGAAGCTCCCGTACGGCCCCTCCACGATCACGCGCGTGCCGACTCGCACGTCCTGCAGACCCCTCGTGTGGTCGCCCAGCGCCTTGACCGTGACGCGCAGGCTGTGCCCGTCGGGGGCGGCCGACAGGGAGAAGGGATGGGCCTGGCCCCAGCCGTCGCGCGTGAGGAAACGCAGCCAGAGGAACTGCCCCGGTCTGATCTGGAACTCCTGCATCCGGCGGCCGCCGATGTGGATCGAGGTGACGTCCGGCGTCTCCTGCACCACCTGGGACACCCGGAAGCCGTGCCGTACGGCCAGGCGGCCCGGCCGTATGATCCGCCGCCACACCGCCAGCGCGACGGCCGTGCCGTACAGGGCGATCCAGAAGGCCTTGGCGGCCCCGACGATGTCGGTGGAGATCGTGACGGTGTGCGCGAAGGCCAGTGCGGTGCCGAGGTAGGCGTAAAGGTGGAGGTAGTACCAGGTCTCATAGCGCATGCGCCGCTTGAACGCGCGGATCGAGGTCAGGCCGATCATCACGATCAGAGCGGTACCGACATACGCCGCGAGGAGCCAGGGATAGTCGTAGATGAACGTCAGGGTCTGGGCTCCCAGGCTCCGGCCGGCCGCATGTCCCACGGTGCTGAACACGATGTGAGCGGTGATGAACGCGAAGACCGCGCCGCCCAGCCTGCGGTGCCATACGGCGATGAGCTGCGTCTCCAGGACCCGGCTCATCAGGATGAGCTGCACGGCGACGAGATAACCCGCGATCAGGCCAGCGATCTTGGCCATGCCCAGCAGAGGGGCCGACGCGAAGCCGGCCGCCGAATTGAACGCCCATGGCGCCAGCGCCGCGACCGCCCCCGCCCAGAAGATCGCCGGCCAGAGCCACGTCACGAAGGCGCGAGCCGTACCTGCTCGTGGGCGGACCGGAGGGGCCGCGCCAGTCAAGTCGGTTGGTGCCATCCCACGACGATTGCTGACAGATATGAAACAGATCTGAACGAGTCGCCCGCGGGCGGGCGCCCGATCGCCCGGCCCGCCGGGGGACACGGCCGGAGAGCCGCGGCGTTCCTTCACGAACTTCTCATCGGCCCGGTCCAAGATTCGGATGTGGCCAAGACTCGGATGCTGGTCGTCGACGACGATGCTGAGGTGCGCGAGGCGGTCGCGCGGGCCCTGCGGGGAGAGGGATACCGCGTCACCACCGCCGGAGACGGCGAGGGGGCGCTCGCCGCGATCGCGAGAAGCGCGCCAGATCTAATGGTGCTCGACGTGCTGATGCCGCGCCTGGACGGCCTCGAGGTGTGCCGGACGCTGCGGAGGAAGGGCCATCGGCTCCCGGTGCTCGTGCTGACCGCGCTCGCCGACGTGGGGGACCGCGTGGCCGGGCTCGACGCAGGAGCCGACGACTACCTGATCAAGCCGTTCGCCGTCCAGGAGTTGTTCGCCCGGGTCAGGGCGTTGCTCCGCCGTACGGCACCGGCCGGCCCGGCGGCGGGCTTCTCCGACCTGACCCTGTTGCCTGAGAGCAGGCAGGCCAGGCGAGGGGGCCGGCTCATCGACCTGACCCGCACCGAATACGCCCTGCTCGACCTGCTCATCCGCAACGGCGGCCAGGTGCTCACCCGCAAGGTCATATTGGAGCGCATCTGGGGTCACGCCTTCCGGCCGTCGTCGAACTCGCTGGAGGTCTACATCCGCTACCTGCGCAGGAAGACCGAGGCGGCCGGTGAGCCCCGGCTGATCCATACCGTGCACGGCCTCGGGTACGCCCTCAGGGAGGCCACCGCGGCGGCCGAGCCCGGCGAACGAGAGGATCTCCGCCTAGGGTGATGTCATGGCATTTGTCCACGTTGAGCGCACTGAAGATGGATTCATCGCCCGGAACGACCGCGGGGCGGAGATCGTCATGAGCACGTCCGAGGGACGGTTCAGTCCGCTGGAGTTGCTGCTGGCCGCGGTCGGGGGGTGCAACATCATGACCGTCGAGCCGCTCACCGCCCAGCGCGGGCACCGGCTCGACCGGCTCGCCGCCGACGTGACCTCGCAGGCCGCCGGTCCGACTTTGCTGGAATCGGTCACGGTCACCTACGATGTCGAGCCGCCGACCGAGAAGGCGCGGGAGGTCTTCGAGGCCGTGGCGCAGCGGGTGCACGAACGGCACTGCATCGTGAGCCGCTCACTCGAAAAGGGAACCGAGGTCCGGATCGTGCTTGATGATTAGCCCGATTCCGGCCGGTCTTCTGGCCGCTCGCCTGGGGGTGGCTTGACCGTGTCACACCAGGTCAAGGCCGGTTGTAGGCTGAAAATCCACCTGTGGATGACGAGTTCATGACAACTCCGTCTGTAGTGTGGTAGCAGGTCGAGAGAGATCTGGGCCAACAGGCTTTACTAGGGCTTTTTCCATAAGGACGCGGAGGGGGAACCGCGTCCGAAAGAAAGCGGGGGCCCGCCGGTGCCTTTGGGGAGGGCATGTCTGGGCGGAACCGCTTCGGCTGGGGCCGGACAGTTGGGGGACTGTCCGGCCCCGGCGTCTTTTCTCCCCCTCCCTTGCCCGTGATCATGCAGAAGTTCGTGCGCAGCGGCTTTCAGCTGCGCCGACACCGTTCGTGATCATGCAGAAGTTCGGCGATTGCCGACCTGGCCTGTGACTGCGTAAAACGTGATCATGCAGAAAGGCTCTCCCCGGCTTTGCAGTCCGATCGCCTCACCCATCCGGTCGGCCCGCCGGCTCGGCCGTGGCCCATGTGAACGCGCAGCCTGTCAGGGCTCCGGGGGCCTTCCCTTGCCCGTCGCCATGTCGTGCTCTGCTCACCACGCCGACCGGTTCGGGCGTCGCCGGACATCACGGCGGCACGTGAGCTGTGTTCGTGGCAACCCTTTGACCAGGCGCGGCGGCGTGGCGGCGCCGACGTCCACATGCTCCCCGCGATCGAGGCGGGTGTCATCGGTGCTGTTCATCAACGGCCAAGCTCGGCGTGAATGACCGTCCGGCCGCCGTCACCGAGGCGTTCAACCGCGGGCGGGACACAGGCCCTGAGCGCCGTTCACCCCGGCTTTGGCTTTGCCGTACAGCCGTGTAACAGCGCTGAGCGCCGTCCACTGACCTTGGCTTTGCCGTACGGCGGTCGCTTTGCCGAATCGGGGAGGTCGGGAGAGACGGTGGGGTGGGGGTGGTACTACCCCCCTCTTTACGGCTTCCATGCCGACCTGTGCCTTACCCCTGCCACAAGCTCGCCGAGAGCTTGTTCTTTACTCTCCGACCTTTACTTCGGGGCGCCGTCACGCCCACATGACGGCGGTGCGCCGGGCAAGAAACCGGCTTGTGCTGGGGTTTGGTGTCCTGGTGAGGACTTGAGGGAACGCGGTAGATCTTCTGGGACTTATAAGGGATTTGCTTGGTTATGTCCTGACTCATCCTGTAGTGTCCAAATTGCTACCGACCGGTGGCTGCAAGACCGGAGACGAGATCAGCGGAGGGCGACCCCACCGCGAGCGGCTCCAGATTTTTCGGATCACGTCTGACATACGACGGCCCTCGGGCCGCTCCTCCTGGCCTCCGTGCCGGAGCGTGTGTCCCGCGGGCGATCGAATCAATCTCGCCCCGCTCAGCGGCGCGTGTCGCGTCGCCCGCCTTCAACCGGCGGGCGGATCGACGATGCGAAGACCGCCCGCCCAGTCGTCTCACGAAAGATCCCCTCCTCTCCATGAAGACCGTTCTAGACCCGCGTGCCAAAGCCTTCATCGATCTCTGTGGCAAGACGCTGACCGGCCTGCGTGACAAGGCCGTACGGGAGGTGCGCGGCCACCGGACCCTCGCATCCGTGACCGCCGTCGCCTGCGCCGGAATCATCGGCGGCTCCGTCATCGGCGTCGTGCCCGTCTCACAGCAGGCCGCCAACGCCGCCGGAGTGCCGGCCAACGAGCAGGTACTGCTGAGCGGCACCACCAGCGGGTCGTACTTCTGGGACGACGGTTCCGGCCAGCAGGGCGACACGGGGGTTCCCGCGATCGGCAAGCCCATGCAGCAGGGCCTGTTCGCCAGCCCCAGCTGGCCTCTCGGCACCGAGGGCTACATCCGCTACAACGGCAAGACGGCCAAGTTCTTCATCGGCGACCGCGGCCCCGGCACCCCTTCGGACGACGGCGTCATGCTCGACATCGACGGCAAGACCTACGCCGACCTGGTCGGCGCCACCTGGGACTCCCAGACCCTCACCGTCGGCAGCGACCAGGGCCACATTCAGGTGGACTACATCGTGACCAAATGGGGAGACGGCCCCGGCAAGAGGGGAACGCCGGTTCCCTTCTCCAGCGGCGCATGGGGCAGCAGCTGACGATCTCCACCGTGGCGTCCTTCCCGTGCGGCATTTCGGATGTGCGCAGCGCCTGACAGGCTGCTAGGGTTACGCACGTCGCAAGCGCCGCTAGCTCAGTTGGTTAGAGCAGCTGACTCTTAATCAGCGGGTCCGGGGTTCGAGTCCCTGGCGGCGCACAGCGGAACCAGCCAGCGCGTTCATGATCTCGGTCGTGGCGCGCTGGTTTCGTTTATCTCCCGGTTCATCTCCGCCCCCGTCGCGCCCATCACCCCTCGGACCGGGTGCGGGCCAGGGCCGCCCGGATCGCGGTGAAGCACGCCGGACGATTCGGCCTCACCGCGGCCGAGCAGATCAAGGAAGCCGCGACCCGATCTGGTAGCCCACGTGGCCGCCGGTGGCATGATCGACTTGGTTGTCCCACTGAGTGCGAGGTGCTGACTGTGGCCGATTTCGTAGCGGGTGAGACCGCGCTCATTGCCGCTGTTCCCGAGGCGGAACCCGTGGTGGGCGAGTGGAGGAGCAGGTTCGACCCGTCGGTGGCCTACGGGGTACCGGCGCACGTGACGATCCTCTATCCCTTCCTCCGTGCCGATCGGATCGACGCCGGAATGCTGGCGGATCTTCGCGCGCTGTTCGCGGCTCATGCGCCGTTCGACGTGCGGTTCTCCGGCTGCGGCCGGTTTCCCGAGGTGCTCTATCTCGCTCCCGACCCCGGCAGGCCGTTCGCGGACCTGACCGAGGCGGTGGCGGCGCGCTGGCCGGAGGCTCCGCCGTACGGCGGGCGGTTCGACGAGGTCGTTCCGCATCTGACCGTGGCGGACGGTGTGCCGGTCGACGTGCAGGACACGATCGAAGCCGGGCTCGCCGCCGGCCTGCCGGTCGCCGCGCATGTGAGCAGCGTCTCGCTGCACTCCTACGACGGGACGATCTGGCGGAATGTCGCCTGCTTCCCGCTCGGTGAGCCTTCCTAGCTCGGCGTTTTTGTCGGTGGGGCCGTACAGAATCAGCAGGGTCTTTCCCTTCTGGAGGTCTCGATGGCGAGGCGTGGATCACCGGTGCGGAAAGGACGGCGTGGCGGCAAGAGAGGCGAGAGCGGCGTGTGGTGGGCGCCGGCCGTCGGGGTGGTGCTGCTGATCGCCGTCCCCAATGTCGTGGCGTCGTCGTGGACGACCCTGCTGGCCGTCGCCGTCGTGCTCGGCGTCCTGGTGGGCGTGGCGGTGCTGGTGATCCGCCGGCTCGGCGCCGCCTACCGGAGGGACGCGCTGCGCAGGGCGGGGGTGGAACGGCTGGATCCGCGCCGGTTCGAGGAACTCGCGGCCGAGTTGCTGCGCCGCGACGGGTTCAGGAGGGTGAGTGTCGTCGGAGGGGCGGGTGACCGGGGAATCGACGTGGTCGGGGTGGCCTCCGACGGCGCCAGGTACGCGATTCAGTGCAAGTACTACACGAGGGCGGTCGGCCCCGGTCAGGTGCGTGACTTCGTCGGGGCGCTGCAGGCCAAGCCGTACCGCGACCATCGGGGCGTCCTGATCACCTCGCACTATCTGAGCGCGGAAGCCACCCGGACGGCCGGCGAGCACGACCTGATCGTCATCGACCGTGACCGGCTGGGAGACTGGCTCATCGACGCCTACCGGCTGGGGCCCGGCAGGCGTCCACCGGCCTGGCTGGTGCGGTTACGCCACGGCAGGGAGGCGAGATGACGCGGCTGGTCGACGACGAGACGCTGGAGCGGTCGGCGGTGGTGGCCAACCGCACGATGAACCGCGAACGCTGCCTCACCGGTTCCAACGGATACGGCCGTGAGCTCGGCATGGACGTCCTTGCCTTCCTCCGCTCCCGGGCCTCGGGGCGGCGGGTGCGCTGGCTGGACCTGTGCTGCGGTACGGCACGCGCCCTCTTCGAGGCGTCCCATCAGCTCGGTGACGACGCCGAGATCGTCGGCGTGGACCTCGTGGGCTACTTCGCCGGGCCTCCAGCCCCGCCACGGCTGCGGCTGGTCACCGGCTCGATCATCACGTGGGAGCCGGACCGGCGGTTCGACCTGATCACCTGCGTCCACGGCCTGCACTACGTCGGGGACAAGCTCGGGCTTTTGTCCCGGATCCCCGCGTGGCTGGCGGACGGCGGCCTGTTCGCCAGCAACTTCGACGTGCGCAGCGTCGTGCTGGAGGACGGCTCGCCGGCGGGGCGGCGGCTCACCTCGGCATTGCGGGCCGCCGGGTTCGCCTACGACTCCCGGAACCGCCGGATCAGCCACCGCGGCGAAGCCGGTGAAAGGGCGCTGCCCTACCGATACCTGGGATCGGACGAGCATGCCGGGCCTAACTACACCGGACAGCCGGCGGTCGACTCCTACTACGCAGCTCTGACCTGACAGACCTTCGGCGCATGACGGACGGCCTGCGCCGATCGAGGTCGATGGCGTGGGCGAGCCGTCTGCCGGGCAAGTCCGGCACGTCGGCGCTCGCCGTATAGGCACTAGATCATCGCTAATATCCGTACGAAATGGATGATCTGCAAAAGGCCCAAGACTTCGTGAAGTCTGGCGATATTTCCGGACTTATGGGCAATCTGCGGTTCACTGCGGAGAAGTTGCCCCTCGCAGAGGTGGCGCGCCTCGTCGGGTGGGCGGCTGCCGGCATGAGCTTCGAGGACCTCACCGAGGCGTCGTCCCGTCTGGCCGCCTCCCCCGGCGAGCCGCAGGCGATGTACGACTTCGGGTATGCCTGCGTCGAGCGGGGAGTGCCTTACGTCGCGATACCCGCGTTGCGAGAGGCTCTGCGTCACGTTCCCGGCTCGATGGTCGTCGTCGCGGAACTGGTGGAGGCGTTCGAGGGCGAAGGGCGGCACGCCGAAGCGGTGGCGGTCCTGGCCGAACGGGACGCCGCCCTGCAGGACTGGCCGGACCGATACCTCCTCACCTACAACGCGATCATGGCTGGTGACCTGCCGGTGGCCGAGGCGAACTTCGCCCGGCTCGCGCAGCCCGGTGACCCTCGATGGCGGCCGGCGTGGGAGCGCGCCGGCCGCATGCTCGGCCGGGCCGCAGCGGCCGCCATCGCCACCTCGCTCGACCACCGTGACCTGCGCGGCTGGCATTTCGTGCTGACCGGCGGCATCCTCGCCACCATCTCGCCGCATGGCTTCGACCAGGGAATGAACGGCCGCTACGCCTACCAGCAGGACACTCCGGACCAGTGTCTTCTCGGGCTGCTGCGGCTGCGGCGAATCCTGGAGGCGACCCGAACACGCCCGCGTTCCGTCAGCGTTCTGCCCGACCGGTCGAGCCGCATCCTGGGTCTGGCGGCCGCCGAGATCCTCGGGCTTCCGGCCGAGCCGTACAAGCCGGGCCGTACGGACACCGTCGTCGTCGCCTACGACCTCAACGAAGCCGGCGACGAGATCCTTACGGGACTGAGGGACCGGGCGCCGGGTGAGGTGCTCTTCGAACACGCCACCTGCTGGACCGATCCGCCACAGGTCACCGCCGACGTGAGTGTGCTGCTCCGCCAGGCCGGCGGGCCGTCGTGGGGAGGCGTGTTGCGCGCGGGCCCGGACGGCTCGGCCGAGAGAACACCGCCAGACGAACGGCCGGCTGACGAACTGGCGGCGGAGATCGTCCGCGCCGAGCCGGAGTCCGGCCTGGACTCTGACGCCGACGGGACTCCCGCCGACACCGACGAGGTCCTTTCCGCGTTCGTGGTCGGCGTCGCGGACCGCTGGCTGGCTGGGCCCAGAGACGGTGTGCGCTCGTCAGGGCCGGTCCCCAGCTCTCGGTTCCGATGATCGTGCCCGTCGAAAGGGCCTCGGCATGACCGTCAGCGCGGGCTGCGGGGAAGCGCTCGCCGGTGCTGCCCGCGATCACCTTCCCGGCGATATCGCAGACGTCTGGATCTCGCTGCTGCGGCCGGGCATCCGGCTCCGGCATGCGGAGGAGGGCGACCAGATGGCTGGGCATCTCGGCGGGCAGCCCTCGCTGCCCCCGGGCGTGCCCTGGCCCGAATGGGAGGAGCAGGGGCCGCTGGCGTTCGTCGCCTGCCTGGACTGCGCGCACCTCGCGGGCGTCGGGGGGCTTCCCGCCGACGGCGTCCTGTCGTTCTTCTACTTCGACGGCCAGATCGACGACGGCGACACCATCGTGGGCCCGTGGGATCCCGGAACCCAGGCAGGGGCGCGCGTCCTCTACGTCCCCGCCGGAGTCGAAACGTCGCCGCGCGAGGCCCCCACGGGGATCGAGCCGTATCCCCGCGTGCCACTGCGGGCCGACCTCGTGGTGACCGCTCCGCCGCCGACGCATCCCGTCGTCCTGGCGGCCTTCCAAGCCGACTTCGGCACGATCGCCGACCATCCCGTCTCGGCGCGCGCCTTCCGCCAGGCGTTGCCGTCGAGCGGGGACATCGGCCACCGGGTCGCCGGTTATGCGGCACCCGTCCAGAACGACGTGGAGTACGAGATCGCGACGACCGTACTCGGCGACGTGGAGTGGCACGATCCCGCGCTCCAGGAAGAGGCCGCCGGGTGGGTGCTGCTCGCGCAGTTCGACACCGACGACCGTGCCGGCATGATGTGGGGCGACGTCGGCGCCCTCTACTGGCTGATCCGGCTGGACGACCTCGCCGCCCGGCGTTTCGACCGGGCGGTGTTCACCTGGCAGTGTTGCTGACTCTCTCGGTAGTCAGAAGGGCGGCACGTCGTTCGGGTCGTCAGCGGACGGCTTGCGGGACTTTTCCGCCGGTTCACGGCCTGCCCGGGCCGGTTGTTGGAGCGCGGGGTCTGG
>NZ_BOOR01000027.1 GCF_016863335.1 Planotetraspora thailandica | reverse complement strand
CTCCCCTACCTTACCCGACATTTGGACCACCACCGAACATTCGGCAGCGCATCCCAAAGAAGGATGAAGAGAGAGGGGTTAGCAGGAAGACTAGCGTGTGTTTCTCTCTGGAGAGATGAGACGCGCCGTGCTTTCTGCGTACATGAAGATTAGCACCCCTCGCGGGGTGCCGATGACACTTCCGCAACTTCCGAAGCCTTCCCTGCCAGCCGACCTCCCAAACCTCAATGGTTCGGACAAGTCGGCTACGCCGGCAGCGCGGCCAGGTGAGCCTCCAGACGCGCGATGTCCGCCTCCGCCTGCGCGGCACGTCCTCGCACCTTGGCCACGACGTCGTCAGGCGCCTTGGCCATGAACTGCTCGTTGCCGAGCTTGCCGGTGACCTGTGCGTGCTCCTTGCGCGCGGCCGCCAGGTCCTTCTCAAGCCGCTTCCGCTCGGCCACCACGTCGATGGCTCCCGCGGTGTCGATCTCGACCGTCGACGCACCCACCGTGAGGCGAGCCGTCGGGTTGAAAGTGTCCGAGGCCGGGTCGAGCCGCAGAAGCACGCGAATCGCGCCCTCGTGGGCGGCCAGAGCCGTACCGGACAGGCCGAGACTGGCGGCGACCCGCTGCCCCGGCTTGAGTCCCTGATCGTTCCGGAACCTCCGGACCTCCGTCACGAGCTCCTGGAGCGACTCCAGCTCTGCCTCGGCAGCGGGGTCGGCCAGCTCGGGTGACACGACGGGCCATGAGGCGACCGCAAGAGAGTCCTTGCCCGTCAACGCCCGCCACAGTTCCTCGGTGACGAACGGGGTGAGCGGGTGCAGCAGCCGCAGCACGGCGTCGAAGACGTGCCCGAGGACGCGCTTGGTGTTCTCCGCGACCTCGCCGCCCTGAGCGATCTGCACCTTGGCCAGCTCGACGTACCAGTCGCACACCTCATCCCAGGCGAAGTGGTACAGCTGGTCGGAGATCTTGGCGAACTCGAAGTCCTCGAAGGCCGCGTCGACCGACGAGATCACCTGCTGCAACCGCGACAGGATCCAGCGGTCAGCCGTGGTCAGCTCGGACGGCAGCCCGTCGGACCTCGCGCCGTTCATGAGTGCGAACCGCGTGGCGTTCCAGATCTTGTTGCAGAAGTTCCGCGAGCCGGCCGCCCAGTCCTCGCTGATGGCCACGTCCGAGCCGGGGTTGGCACCCCGGAGCAGGGTGAACCGGGTCGCGTCGGCGCCGTAGCGCTCGATCCAGTCCAATGGGTCGACGACGTTGCCGAACGACTTCGACATCTTCTTGCCGAACTGGTCACGCACCATGCCGTGCAGCGCCACCGTGCGGAACGGCGGTTCGCCGTCCATGGCGTACAGGCCGAACATCATCATCCTGGCGACCCAGAAGAAGAGGATGTCGTACCCCGTGACCAGAACACTCGTCGGGTAGAACCGCGCCAGGTCCGGCGTCGCCTCCGGCCAGCCGAGTGTCGAGAAGGGCCACAGGCCCGAGGAGAACCAGGTGTCCAGGACATCCGGGTCCTGTTCCCAGCCGGCGGGCGGCTCCTCGTCGGGTCCCACGCACACGATCTCGCCGTCCGGGCCGTACCAGACCGGGATCCGGTGGCCCCACCACAGCTGCCGGGAGATGCACCAGTCGTGCATGTCGTCGACCCAGTCGAAGTAACGCTTGGCCAGCTCCGGCGGGTGGATGCGCGTGCGGCCGTCACGCACCGCGTCACCGGCCGCCTTGGCGAGCGGTGAGACGTTG
This sequence comes from Planotetraspora thailandica, assembly GCF_016863335.1. Taxonomy (GTDB): domain Bacteria; phylum Actinomycetota; class Actinomycetes; order Streptosporangiales; family Streptosporangiaceae; genus Planotetraspora; species Planotetraspora thailandica. The sequence goes on along the minus strand of NZ_BOOR01000027.1, from coordinate 166,416 downwards.
ACGAACCACTGCAGCGACAACCGGGGTTCGACCACGGTCTTGCACCGGGAACAGTGGCCGACGGAGTGCGCGTAAGGGCGCTTCTCGGCGACGATCCGGCCCTGCTGCCGCAGCGCCGCCACGACGGCGGGGCGTGCCTCGAACCGGTCTAGTCCCTGGAAGGGGCCGTGCGCGGTGATGATCCCGCGCTCATCCATGATCACAAGGGACTCGAGGGAGTGCCGGCGCCCGATCTCGAAGTCGTTCGGGTCGTGGGCGGGTGTCACCTTCACCGCGCCGGTGCCGAAAGAGGGGTCGACATGCTCGTCGGCCACGATCGGGATCCGCCGGCCGGTGAGCGGCACCTCCACGAACTCGCCGATCAGATGGGCGTACCGCTCGTCGGACGGGTGGACCGCGACAGCGGTGTCACCCAGCATGGTCTCCGCCCGAGTGGTGGCCACGACGATCTGCACGTCGCCCTCGCCGTACCGGATCGAGACGAGCTCGCCGTCGTCTTCGCTGTGCTCCACCTCGATGTCCGACAGCGCGGTCAGGCACCGCGGGCACCAGTTGATGATCCGCTCGGCACGGTAGATGAGGCCGTCGTCGAAGAGCCGCTTGAAGATCGTCTGGACGGCCCGGGACAGTCCCTCGTCCATCGTGAAGCGCTCGCGTGACCAGTCGACGCTGTCGCCGAGCTTCTTCATCTGGCCGAGGATCCGGCCGCCGGACTCCTCTTTCCACTGCCACACGCGCTCGACGAAAGCCTCCCGGCCGAAGTCGTGCCGGGAAAGGCCCTCCTTGGCGATCTCACGCTCGACGACGTTCTGGGTCGCGATGCCGGCGTGGTCCATGCCGGGCAGCCACAGCGTCTCGAACCCGCGCATACGGGCCCGGCGGCTCAGCGCGTCCTGGATGGAGTGGTCCAGCGCGTGGCCGACGTGCAAAGACCCCGTCACGTTGGGCGGCGGGAGCACGAGGCTGTACGGCTCACGCCCGCTGCCCGGGTCGGGAGTGAAATACCCGTTCGATACCCAGCGCTCGTAATTGCGGGTCTCGACTTCGGTGGGCGCGTACTGGGTAGGCAGCTCAGGCGTCGTCATGATGGCCAATTCTAAGGACGTCGGCGTGCCTCACGTGCCGTCCGAACGTGTGAACCGCCCTAAGGCCCCGCCTGGGTTGGTGTCAGGCCGACTTCTCGCGCGGGGTGCGCTGCTGCTTGGCCTGAAGCTGGTCCCTCGGCACCAGCGTGGGGTTGACGTGCTCCAGCACGGCTTCGCGAGTGATCACTACTCGGGCGACGTCCTGGCGTGACGGCACTTCGTACATCACCGAGAGGAGGACCTCCTCCAGGATGGCCCGCAGGCCGCGGGCGCCGGTGCCGCGCAGAATCGCCTGGTCGGCGATCGCCTCCAGGGCGTCCTCGGAGAACTCCAGCTCGACGTTGTCCAGCTCGAAAAGCCGGCGGTACTGCTTCACGAGCGCGTTGCGCGGCTCGGTGAGGATCTGGATCAGTGCTTCCCTGTCGAGGTTGTGCACCGACGTGATCACCGGAAGCCGGCCGACGAACTCGGGGATCATGCCGAACTTCAGCAGGTCCTCCGGCATGACGTCGGAGAAGATGTCCGAGGTGTCGGCTTCTTCCTTGGAGTGGATGATGGCGTTGAAGCCGATCCCCTTCTTGCCGACCCTCGACTCGATGATCTTCTCGAGGCCGGCGAAGGCCCCGCCGCAGATGAACAGCACGTTGGTGGTGTCGATCTGGATGAACTCCTGGTGCGGATGCTTGCGCCCGCCCTGCGGCGGCACACTCGCCGTCGTCCCCTCCAGGATCTTCAGCAACGCCTGCTGCACACCCTCGCCCGAGACGTCCCGCGTGATCGACGGGTTCTCGCTCTTACGGGCGATCTTGTCGACCTCGTCGATGTAGATGATCCCCGTCTCAGCCTTCTTGACGTCGTAGTCGGCGGCCTGGATCAACTTCAGCAGGATGTTCTCGACATCCTCACCGACATAACCCGCCTCCGTCAGCGCGGTGGCATCGGCGATCGCAAAGGGCACATTCAGCATCTTGGCGAGCGTCTGCGCGAGGAGGGTCTTGCCGGAGCCCGTGGGGCCGAGCAGCAGGATGTTGGACTTGGCCAGCTCCAGGCCGTCGTCACGACCGTGCTCCCCGGACTGCACCCGCTTGTAGTGGTTGTACACCGCTACCGACAGGGCCTTCTTGGCCTTGTCCTGGCCGATGACGTAGGCGTCGAGGAATTCGTAGATCTCACGCGGCTTGGGGAGGTTGTCCCACTTGAGCTCGGAGGACTCGGAGAGCTCCTCCTCGATGATCTCGTTGCAGAGATCGATGCACTCATCGCAGATGTAGACGCCTGGTCCGGCGATGAGCTTCTTGACCTGCTTCTGGCTCTTGCCACAGAACGAGCACTTCAGCAGGTCTCCCCCGTCGCCGATGCGTGCCACCCCAGATACTCCTTTGCGTGGGACCGCCCTGCTGCCGCGGTCGCGTCCGTCCGCGTCCTGTTCTTGCTCCGGCGCGAAAACGTCATCCCGCTCAGGTTTCGACGTTACCGTCTTCTGAGCCCTCAGTGAGCCCCCAAGCGGTGAGTCGCACCGGAAGGTGCCAAATTGGGCACCATTCCGGTGCGGCAACCCCCCTCAGGAAGCGATCGCCGCCGCGCGCTTCTTCCGCGACGGGATGATGTCGTCCACCAGCCCGTACGCCTTCGCCTCGTCGGCGCTGAGAATCTTGTCGCGTTCGATGTCCCTGCGGACCTCCTCGGGCGACTTGCCCGAGTGCTTGGCCACGATCTCCTCGAGGAGGGACCGCATACGCAGGATCTCACGCGCCTGGATCTCGATGTCGCTGCCCTGGCCGCCGCCCTCGGTGGAGGGCTGGTGGATCAGGACACGCGCGTTGGGCAGCGCGAACCGCTTACCCGGCGTCCCTCCGGCCAGCAGGACCGCGGCAGCGGAGGCCGCCTGGCCCAGGCAGACCGTCTGGATCTCCGGACGGACGAACTGCATGGTGTCGTAGATCGCCGTCATGGCGGTGAACGACCCGCCGGGCGAGTTGATGTAGATGTTGATGTCGCGATCGGGGTCAAGGGACTCCAGCGTCAGCAGCTGGGCCATGACGTCGTTCGCGGACGCGTCGTCGATCTGCACGCCGAGGAAGATGATGCGGTCCTCGAACAGCTTGTTGTACGGGTTCATCTCCTTGACGCCGTACGAGGTGCGCTCGACGAACGAAGGGAGAACGTAGCGGCCGTTGATGTCTCCCGGCCGGATCAGCTCACTCACTTGGGAAGCTCCACTCATGAGACGGCGCCCTCAGAGGGCACCTGCCGGGCGCTGCGCACGACGTGATCGATGAAGCCGTAGTCCTTGGCCTCTTCGGCCGTGAACCAGCGGTCGCGGTCGGAGTCGCTCTCGATCTGCTCAAGCGGCTGACCCGTGTGGAACGCGATGCGCTCCGCAAGGGTCTTCTTCACGTAAAGCATCTGCTCGGCCTGGATGGCGATGTCGGCAGCGGTGCCACCGATGCCGCCGGACGGCTGGTGCATCATGATCCGCGCGTTCGGCAGCGCGTACCGCTTACCGGGCGCGCCGGCGCAGAGCAGGAACTGCCCCATGGACGCGGCCAGGCCCATCGCGACCGTGCAGACGTCGTTGGGGACGTACTCCATCATGTCGTAGATCGCCATGCCGGACGTCACGGAGCCGCCCGGGGAGTTGATGTACAGCCAGATGTCCCTGTTGGGGTCGTCGGCGGCCAGGAGCAGCAGCTCGGCACAGAGCCTGTTGGCCACCTCGTCGGAGACCTGGGTGCCGAGGACCACGATGCGCTCGCGCAGCAACCGCTGGTAGAGCTGGTCCTCAAGGCGGAACGAGCCGTCCTCACGGCCACGCGCCTCGAAGCCGGAGGTGGCGTGCGGGAAGAAGGTCGGCGGGCTGGTCACAGCGTCACCTTCCGATGCGTCGTAATCGATTGGCTTTGCTTGTGACCTTAACGCGCGCCGCAGACAGCTCATGCCTCCTCGCGCGACTGTTCGCTGACGGCGCATGCTCGCGGAACCGATCACCCGGATGCGGCATCCTCGGCCTGCCGCGGGCGATGGGCCGCATCCCCGCCCGAACATCCCTCTCGTACGGCTGAGCAGGCGAAAGCCGTACCTTGAGGAATTTGCATGGATTTTCCCCGCACTAGGCGGATTTCCGCGAAGAAAGAAGCCCCCGGCGCGTGCAAGACACGCCGGGGGCCGGTCGCATAGCCGTACGGCCGGCCGGGCGCGGGAAGCGCTCCGGCCGGCACGTGCGATCGCGGAGCCGTGATCAGCTCTCGGCGGACTCGTCCTCGAGCTCCTCGCCCTGCTGGGCGTTGTCGAGCTCGGCGTAGATGGCCTTGAGGTCGATCGTGTTGCCCGCCTCATCGGTCACCTTGGCGGCGTCGCCGACGATGGTCTTGGCCTTGTCCCGGACGATCTCCATCATGGCCAGCGTGAGCTGGTCGTTGTCGGCCAGGTGCTGCGCCAGCGTGTTCGGGGCGACCCCGAGCTGCATGGCCCGACGGACGACGAAGTCGGTGAGCTCCTGCTCGTTGACGTTGATGTCCTCGGCCTTGACGATCTTGTCGAGGACGAAACCGGTCTTGAGCGCCTTCGCGGAGATCTCCTCGAACTCCGCGAACTGCTCGTCTTCCGTGGTCTGGTAGAGCCGGAAGTACGCCTCGCGGCTGAGGCCGCTGTCGGCGATCTGGTGCTCGAGGTTGTGCTTGCGGGCGTCGATCTCGGACTTGAGCGCGCTCTCGGGGATCGGGATGTCGATCTTCTCCAGGAGCGCCTCGAGGGCCTTCTCGCGGCTCTGCACGACCTGCTCGATGAGCTTGTTGCGGCGGGCCTGCTCGCTGATGCTGGCCTTCAGTTCGTCCAGCGTGTCGAACTCGCTGGCCAGCTGGGCGAACTCGTCGTCGAGCTCGGGCAGGACCTTCTCCTTGACCGACTTGACGTTGATGATCACGTCGGCCTCCTCGCCGGCGTTCTCACCGCCGACCAGGGTGGTCCGGAAGGTCTTCTCCTCGTCGGCCGACATGCCCTCGAGGGCCTCGTCGAGGCCCTGGAGCACCGAGCCCGCGCCCACCTCGTAGGAGACGTCTGCGGCCTGCTGCTCCTCGAGGTTCTCACCGTCGATCTCGGCGCGCAGATCCATCGAGACGTAGTCGCCGTTGGCGGCGGGCCGCTCGACGCCGGTCAGCGTGGCGAAGCGCTGGCGCAGGGCGTCCAGCTGGGTGTCGACGTCCTCGTCGGTCACCTCGGCGACGTCGACGACGATCTCGGCGCCCTCGTAGTCGGGCACGTCGAACGACGGGCGCACGTCCACCTCGGCGGTGAACTCGACCTGCTCGCCGTCTTCGATCTTGGTGACCTCGATCTCAGGCTGGGCCACCGGGAAGACGTCGCTCTCGTCGACGGCCTGGCTGTACAGCTTGGGCAGGGCGTCGTTCAGGGTCTCCTCGAGAACCACCGCGCGGCCGAAGCGCTGCTCGATGATCCGGGCCGGCACCTTGCCGGGGCGGAAGCCGGGCACGCGGACCTGCTGCGCGACCTTCTTGTAGGCGGCCTGCAGGCTCGGCTCGAGCTCCTTGAACGGCACCTCGACGGTGAGCTTGACCCGAGTAGGGCTGAGCTCCTCGACAGCGGTCTTCACGGGGTGGTCTCCTTGATCCAGCATCTGGTGATCGCAGGCGCGTCGTGCACGGCAACCGCGGCACATTAACGCGCGCCGCGCCCACGTGAGCGGCGCAGAGACACCCCCGCCACCGCGTGCACCGTAGGCATGCTGCATTGTGGCGGCTGTCCAGCGCCAAGGGCAGTCTAGAACAGTCGAATGCCAACCAGCGACTGATCAGAGATCCGTCATGATCTGCCGGAGCAGGTCGACCGTCTCCGCGGGAGTCGTGCTGACCGCGCAGAGCCGCTCCATGACCTCGCTGTAGCGATCGACTTCTTCGCGTTTGTCGAGATAGAGGGCGCTCGCGAGCTGTTCCACGTACACGATGTCGGGGAGTTCGGGGTCGCCGAACCGCAGGATGCTGAAGGCGCCGCCCTCCGCCGCGTGTCCCCCGTAGCTGAAGGGCATGACCTGGATCGTGATGTTGGGCTGGTTCATGAGGTCGATGAGGTGCTGAATCTGCCCCCGCATGACCTCGACGCCGCCGATGGGCCGGCGCAGGGCCGCCTCGTCGATCACCGCCCAGAACCTCGGGCTGGCGTCGCCGTCCAGCACGCGCTGGCGCTCGAGCCTCAGGTCGACACGCCGGGCGATCTCCTCGGGCGCCGCGCCGACCGCGCCGGCCATGATGACCGCCCGCGCGTATTCCTTCGTCTGGAGCAGACCCGGGACGAACTGGACCTCATAGGTGCGGATGCGCTGGGCCGCCTCTTCCAGGCCGACGTACGCCTGGAACCAGGTAGGGAGCAGATCGTTGAACCTGTGCCACCAGCCGGGTTCGTTGGCGCGCTCGACGAGGTCCATCACGACCGTGCGCGTCTCCTCGTCCTCCACTCCGTAGAGGCTCATAAGGTCTGACACGTCACGCCCCTTGAAGCCGACCCGGCCGAGCTCCATCCGGCTGATCTTCGACTCGGAGCAGCGAATCGTCTGCCCCGCCTCTTCTCGCGTGATGCCCTTGTTCTCGCGGAGGCGCCGAAGTTGTGAGCCGAGGAGGATGCGGAGCGCCGTCGGTCCGGATCCAGGCTGGATCTGTATCACGGCGCCTCCCTCTCGACTTCGGCCTTTTCTCTAAAGGGAAGTCCCGCGCGACACCCCCAGCCCACACAGTGTCACCACTTCTGGCCACGATGACAAGGGCTGATCTCCGTGTCCCATTTACTCGCGGGTCAGGAAGGCGTGCACATGCACGCGCCAACTGCACGTGCATTTGGGTCTTGCAGGCAGGCTCATGAGTGATCCATGATGACTTGGTGCATAGTGGGCCAAACATGCACTATCCCCGAAACTGATCAGCTGGAGGTACGGGCAGCATGTCGGACAAGCCCGATTCCCCCGGCCAGTTGACTCACGAGATCGGGTTCGGACGGTTCTTCCAGTCGGGGAACGACTCCGAGACGACCACCTGCCTTCTCCGTCCCCAGGCCGACTCCGTGAAGACCGCACGGGACGTGACGAGGTCGACCCTCCGCGAGTGGGGCCTGCCGGAGCTCAGTGACGACGCCGCGCTGGTCGTGTCCGAACTGGTGACCAACGCCGTCCGTTACTCTCTGTGGCCGACACGCGATTCCAGCGACCGCGACCACCCGATAACCCTCCTGCTGGTACGGATCGCCCCGCACGTGCTGCTGGCGGTGTCCGACCCGAGCGACGAGGTGCCCGCCCCCAAGGAGCCCGACTTCATCTCGGAGAACGGCCGGGGCCTCTACATCGTCGAGACCTACAGCCAGGCGTGGGGCTGGGACGCGCTCGACCACGGCGGGAAGGCCGTCTGGGCCCTCTTCCGCGCCGAGGGCTGAAATCTCAGCCGCGCGGCGTCTCCGAGCGGTAGCTGTACCCGAGTTCCCGCCCGAGCCCGAAGTAGTGACGGAAGTTGTAGATCAAAGGGCTCCATTTCGCGGGGTCGATGTGCTGGGTGCCGGGCACGACGATCCGCGGGTCCGCGTGGACCTTCAGCACATGCGCCTGGCGAGGCGAGCCTCTCCACCTGCGGCCACTGTGCCGGATGCGGCAGGTCGTCTGTTTGCCTGGAGCGTGCTCCAGCTTCTAGCGTGATGCGCATGACCGAAACGCAGCCGCTGCTTGCGGAAACGCTCGCGATCTCGGAAGTGGCCACGTTGACGGGTTTGTCGCAGGACACCCTGCGCTACTACGAGAAGAGTGGCCTGATCAGCCCTGTCGGCCGGTCGGCGGGCGGGCAGCGCCGCTACTCCCGCGCCGACATCTCGTGGATCGAGCTGCTGCTCCGGTTGCGCGACACGGGCATGTCGGTGGCCGACATGCAACGCTTCGCGGAGATGCACCACCACGGAGACACGACGATCCCCGAACGGCTCGACCTGCTGCGCCGGCATCGTGATCGACTGGCCGAGCGCATCCGCGGGCTGCAACTCAACGGCCAGGCCCTGGACGCGAAGATCGCCTACTACGAGGACTTCCTGGAAGAGTCCTGAAACGACGTGATCACGTTCGCCGCTTCAGGCGCCTCCACCATGGGGGCCGGACCTCGCGAGCCGTCGTGCCGTACGGGGCCTCTCCGGTCGCGGCGAATTTGAAGAACGCCTCGAGGTCGTGCTCGCCTCCGAGGCGAATTCGCTTGGACACCTTGTGGAGCGGATAACCGCGGAGCCCTTGGGGGCTTGTGACGGCGGGGGCGTTCTGCAAAGGGCAGTAGACCCATTTCCACCCGCAGCTGCGAACGATCATTTCCCCGAGATAGGCGCCCGCCCCCATGATCACGCTGTCGACGATCTCTCCTGGAGGGCGGGCGGCGGCCAACTCGTTGCAGAAGTTGTCCAGGTGGTGGATGAGCGCCGGATTCCAGTCGAAGGAGTAGCCGTCCTCGCGGGTGTGCTCGACGAAGAGCTCGGCCAGGCGGCGCATGCGCTCGGCCGTCTCGGCATCGCTCGGCGGCTGTGGCCTGGTCCTGCTCGGCATCACGCGCTCCAGTGCTGATTTCGCCTGCCGTACGACCCGGAATCGCAGCAGATTTTACGGAATCAGATATCGGACATCGATATTGCCCGCAATATCCGGGCACGGTGGCCAGAACGGCGACCCCGGGATCTGTGGGAACGAACCGATGGAGCTGACCAGGCGGGAATTCTTACTCCTCGCGGCGGTGTCCGGTGCCGCCGCGTCCACCGTGAAGACGCCGGATCGGCCGCCGCCACCCGTACGGCTGGCGAAGTACGTCGACCCGATGCCGCGGCTGCCGGTGGCCGTGCCGCACACGGCGGCATACCCGGGCGCCGACTACTACGAGCTGACCATGCGGCAGAGCCCCTGGCGGTTTCACCGGGACCTGCCGGAGGCGCATGCCTGGGGCTTTTGGGCGTCCGGCCCGTCCGCCGCGGGCGGGCTGATCGGCCTCGGCTATCTGGGGCCGACGATCGTCGCGCACCGGGACCGGCCTGTGGTGGTCAAATACCGCAACGACCTGCCCACGACCCACCTGTTGCAGTCGGCGGTCGACGTGACGCTCTGGAAGAACGTCCCCGGCGTGCCGCCCGATCCGCCCGGCGGGCGAATGCCCCAGGACTTCCCCGCAGTGCCCGATGTCTGGACGGTCACCCACCTGCACGGCGGCTTCGACGCTCCCCAGTTCGACGGCGGCCCGGAGGCCTGGTTCACCCCCGGCGGCATCCACGGGCCGGGCTACGCGACCATGGGTGGCGCCGCGGCGAACGAGGCTCTGTACGGCTACACGAGCCGCCAGCCGGCGACCATGTTGTGGTACCACGACCATGCCATGGCGATCACCCGGCTGAACAACTACGCCGGGCTTTCGGGCGCCTACCTGATCCGAGACCGACTGGAGGAGAGCCTGGCGCTGCCGCGGGGCGACTTCGAGGTGCCGCTGATCCTGCAGGACCGGTCCTTCACGCCCGGCGGGGCCCTTTTCTACCCCGACAAGGGGCCGAGCCCCTACCACCCCAAGTGGAATCCCAACGTCTTCGGCGAGATCCCGGTGGTGAACGGCAAGGCGTACCCGTACCTCGCGGTCGAACCACGGCGCTACCGGCTGCGGGTTCTGAACGCCTCCAACCAACGCTTCTTCCACATGTGGTTCCAGGAGGGCGGCACCCTCCGGCCGTTCTGGGTGATCGGAACCGACGGCGGCTTCCGGGCCTCGCCGTTGCGGCTGACGAGCGTCCTGCTCCCGCCCGCCGCGCGGCTGGACCTGATCCTCGACCTCACCGGAACGCCGCCCGGCACGACGATCACGTTGAGGAACGACGCGCCCACGCCGTACCCCCAGGGCGGCAAGGGCACCCCGATGCCCGAGATCATGCGGTTCAATGTGACCCCCGGCCTGTCGAGTCCGGACCGTACGGCGACGCCCGACAGGCTCCGGCTGCCGTCGGTCCCGCCGCTGCGGCCCACACCCGGGCTGCCCAGCCGCGAGTTCGTCCTCATCGCGAACAAGGACGCCGCGGGAAAGTCGACACATCTGGCCATCAACCAGCGGTTCTTCACCGACCCCGTCGAGGAGTTCCCCCGGGCGGGCACCACGGAGGTGTGGGAGTACGTCAACGCCTCCGACGACGCCCATCCCATGCACGTTCATCTCGTGCAGTTCCAGATCCTCAACCGGCAGAGGTTCGACGCGAAGCCCTACCGGAGGGCCTTCGAGAAATGGATCGCCGCCGGGCGCGACCCTGCCGCCAAGCCGGTGCTGCGGCACTACCTCCGCGGCGAGGTGATCGGCCCCATGCCGGAGGAGATGGGCTGGAAGGACATCGCCGTCGCCTTTCCCGACATGGTGACCAGGATCGTTCTCCGATTTGACCTGCCTCCGGAGATCGCCGGCGTCCCGGGCACCCGGAGCGTTACCCCCGCCGAGTACGTCCAGCACTGCCACATGGTGGAACACGAGGACAACGAGATGATGCGGCCCTGGCAGGTGATCGTGTAGCGCCCGGGCCGTACATCACCGGTCTTCGAGCTCGGCCAGAGCGGAGCGCCAGGGAAACACGTCGGCTGCTCCGGTGTCGGCGATGTGTGGCTTGGCCTGACCGGTGAGCATGCACACGCCTTCGGCGCGGAGTTGCTCGACCGACCGTAGGAACGGGGCGCGGACAGCCAGGGCGTCGTTGACGTACGGAACCATGACGACGGGAATGCCGAGTCCGGGCGCCTCCGCGAGGAGGCCGAGGGCGTAGGTGTCGGCGATTCCGTGGGCGAACTTGTTGATGGTGTTGTACGTCGCGGGGGCCACGATGATCGCATCGGCCCGCGGCGGCTTGGGCTCGACGGGCTTGCGATACCGGCTGCGGACGGACCGGCCGGTCTGCACCTCCAACGCCTGCGCGTCGACGAAATCGAGCGCCGCCGGAGTGGCGACGACCTGGACGGCCCATCCGTCGTCCTGGGCCATGGCGACGAGGCGGCCGACATCACCGGCGGGTCCGGCGGCACAGACGATCACGTAGAGGAGACTGCCGGTCGCGGCCACGTGGGTCCTCCCAGGGATGGCTGGACGGCCGCGATCACGGCCTCACTTCCCTATGTTCGTCCACGCGACCCCATCGCGGCGGGACAGCGGACGACGGGATCGTGCCGCTGATGCCTATTGAGATCGCTGCCACTCGGCCCGGGTGAGTTCGTATTCGACCTCACCGTGCTCGGAGCCCGCGATCGCGTCCGGCCAGTCCTCGGTGAAGTTCCGTACGAATGACAGGCCCGACTTCTCCATGACACGACGAGACCCGATGTTGACGGCCATGGTGTTCGCGGTCACCCGCTCGACGCCGAGCTCCGTGAACCCCTTGCGTATCAGGGCAGAAGATCCCTCGGTGGCGTAGCCGCGCCCCCACGCCGCCTTGTTCAGCCGGTAGCCGAGCTCGACCACGGCAGGGTCATGGTCGTCCAACGGCCGGAATTCGAACCAGCCCAGGAAGGTGCCGGTGCTCTTCTCCTCCGCTGCCCAGTAGCCGCGCGTCCCGAAACAGGGGTGGTCGTGCAGAAGCCGCGGCAGGGTCTGCGCCTGGATCGCCTCACGGCTGGTCGGCCGGCCGCCGTTGATGAAGCGCATGACGTCGGGGTCGTTGTCCAAGGCGAGCAGGTGGTCGGCGTCGGCGACCGTGAACGCGCGCAGGACCAGCCGGTCGGTCTCCAGGAAGATGTCCATGCCGCGATCCTGGCCACGACCGGGCGGGCTCGCCACTGGATATCAGGCCGTGGCGATCTCCCGGCGAGGGGGAGGAGGTCTATATCCAGTCCTTTTCTGGTGTGGCCGCTCGCAGCAGGTCGCCCGCGCCTTCCGTGACCGGCTCGCCATGCGGCACGCACAGAATCTCCACCTCCAACGCCGCCAGCCGCCGGAAGGAGGCGATGGCCTGCTCCCTGGCGACGTTGAACGGGCCGAGTATCACGCGGCCTTCCGCAGTGGCGACGATGTCGCCGGAGAACAACACGCCGCCGGCCGGGAGATGGAGTGCGATGCTCCCCGGGGTGTGGCCTGGCACGTGCAGAACATGAACAGGCTCACCCCAGTCGTCGAGCGTGTCCCCGTCATGCAGGTCCGCGTCCACCTCCAGGCGCCGCAGGGGCGGGAGGTCCGCATCCGCGAACCTCGCCATGACCTGCTCATGGAGTGCGCGTTCCGAGGGGGTGTGCACCGGTTCGGGTTCAGGAGCCGCGCCACGTATGAACGGGGCGTCTACGGCTCCGGCCAGTACCCGGGCACCGGTGGCTGCGACGAGATCCGCGGCCGATCCCATGTGGTCGACATGCGAGTGGGTCAGCACGATCTGCCGGACGTCTGCGGGACGGCCACCCAACTGTGCCAGGGCGTCGAGGATCGCGGGGGCGGAACCAGGCATGCCGGTGTCGATCAGGGCGTACCCGTCCGGCAGGCGCACCACGTGAACGTGCCCGACCGGGAAGCGCAACTGCCAGACCGTGCGGGTGATCGGAATGGGTTCCATGCCGCGACGCTAAACGGCTGCCGCGCAGTGGACGCCTGCATTGTGCCGAGGGCGTATCGAAGGGGCCCGGCCCGTGTCCGGACTCAGCCCGCGAAGTTACGATCTTGATCTTCCCATGTGCGACGGGGCCGAGTATGAAAGAGACCGTCTACTCCCCCAGGATCCGAGTCTCGGCCTTCTGGGGTTCGACGAGGCGAGCGAAACCGGTGGACGGGGCGAGATGGGTGCTGACGATCGAATCGAGCAGGCCAGGCTGCTTTACGAACAGGCGGTCTTCGGGGGCGACACCGATGCTGTGACGGCGGCCGAGCGGGAACTGGACGCGGTGGAGGCGGACCTCGCCCTCTCCCGAGGCCGTGTCGTACACGCGTGGTTCCTGCAGAGCGGACACGAGAACCCTGAGGAATTGAGTCTGTTCGAGCGCGCAGCCGACCTCTACCGGAGACTCGGCAACGTGAGTGGCGAGGCCGAGGCGTTGTTCTGGATCGGAGCCTTCCACCAGGTCGTACGGAGCGACGACGCCGCAGCGATTCCGGTGCTCGAACAGTCCTGCCAGAAGGCGATGGGCATCGGCGACTCGTTGACCGCGTCCTACGCGCTCAGGCACCTGGGCATCGCCGACCAGAGGGCCGGCCACTTGAAGTCGGCACGGGAACGCCTGGAGGAATCGACACGGCTACGACGTGAGGTCGGATTCCTTCCCGGTGTCGCGGCGAACCTGGTCGGGCTGGCCTACGTGACCGCCGAGGAAGGCCGTCGCGACGAGGCGCTGGGACTTCTTGACGAGGCCCGCTCCATCGCCGAGGCGGCAGGCGCTTACGGCATCCTGCGCCACGTCCAGGAAGCACAGGCTCGGCTGTAAGCGGCTGTCTTTCCCGCGAGTCACTCAAAGGCCTGATCTCATAGCCGCGTCGCAGGTCCGACCGTGCCGTGGTCTGCCCGAAAGACTCACCTGTTACTCATCGTCCTGAAGGCACCTGCCGGCGTTCTTTCAGTAGACCGGCGATTCACGCTTCGGCACGTCGCTGAGCTGGCGATACAGCCCTCTTCCGCTCTGATAATGGAGCGCACGAGCTCGCTGATCATCCTAGGATGAGGCGCAACGCGATGACGGAGACAAGTAGTTCCGGGATCACGCGAGTCAGAGAGCCGCCGGAAGCTGCGAAGGCGGTCTCGCGTTCCCGAGACGAAGACCCTCCCGAGTGCGGGGAGGAACGGCGAAGTCGCCCAATGCCCCGCCGGTCGGCCCCCGTAATCGGGCCAGGATGAGGCCGCCGCTGAGGCGGCGGCGAAAGTGCGGTGGCACCGGGAGTTCCCTTCTCCCCCGCACTCCCAAGGGATCGCTCATATTCCTCAAGGATTGTGATGATCTCTCGTATCCTCGCTGCCGACCTGCCCACGCACGTCGGCAGCCACGTCCGTCTCGCCGGCTGGCTGCACCGCCGCCGCGAACTCAAGTCGGTGTCCTTCCTTGTGATGAGGGACCGCTCCGGACTGGCCCAGATCGTGCTGCGCGAACCGGTCCAGCTCGCAGAGGAGACCGTCGTCGAGGTCACCGGCACTGTCGCCGCCAACCCTCAGGCGCCCGGTGGGGCCGAGTTGGTCGACCCGGTGATCGAAGTACTCTCCTCGCCGGTCGAGTCGCCGCCGTTCGACCTGTACCGGCCCGTCGTCGCCGGCGCACTGCCCACAGTCCTCGACCATGCGCCCGTGGCGTTGCGGCACCCCCGGCTACGGGCACCGTTCGAAATCGCCGCCGCAGGGGTCGCTGGATTCCGAGCCGCCCTGGACGGCCTCGGCTTCGTCGAGACCTCCACGCCCAAGATCGTGGCCTCGGCGACGGAGTCGGGCGCCAACGTGTTCGGCATCGACTACTTCGGCAAGCCCGCCTTTCTCGCCCAGTCTCCTCAGTTCTTCAAGCAAGCCCTGGTCGGGGTGTTCGAGCGGGTGTACGAGGTCGGGCCGGTCTTCCGAGCCGAGCCACATGACACCGCAAGGCACCTGGCGCAGTACACCAGCCTCGACGCCGAACTGGGCTTCATCCACGACCACCGCGACATCATGGCGGTCCTCACCCACGCCCTCACCGGTATGCATGCCGCCGTCACCGAACGCGCCGGGACTGCGACCGCCCTCCTGGAAATAGATGTACCGAAGGTCCCGGAGGAGATCCCAGCGATTCACTTCACCGACGCGCAGGAACTTCTCGCCCGGCACACCAGCGAGGACCCGCGCGGCGAGCCCGACCTGGCTCCCGCACACGAACGCTGGCTCGGCGAGTGGGCACTGCGCGAACACGGCTCGGAGTTCCTGTTCGTCACGGGCTATCCGATGGCCAAGCGCCCCTTCTACACTCACCCCGACCCCGCCAGGCCGGAGTACTCGCGCAGCTTCGACTTGCTCTTCCGCGGGCTGGAGCTGGTGACGGGAGGCCAGCGGCTGCACCTTCACGCCGACTATGTGACGGCGCTCGCCGGCCGGGGCGAGGACCCAGAGGCGTACCGGGGTTATCTCAAGGCCTTCGCCCACGGCATGCCGCCACACGGCGGCTTCGCCATCGGCCTGGAACGCTGGACCTCCCGCCTGACGGGCGCCGCGAACATTCGCCAGACCACCCTCTTCCCTCGCGACCTGCACCGCCTCAGCCCGTGACAGCCCGTGCGGACCACACGCTATGCGCCAACCCCCCGCCTGCTCCCGTTAGGTCGTGAGGAGGCGATCGACTGAGCGCTGGGACACCCTCCCAGCAGGCGACTAACGTGCACGAGGAAGGCACAAAAGGCCGGGTCTCCTGTACGGGATGACCTGGCCTTTCGTGATTGGAGCGGACGACATCTGGCACGCGCCTGAACCGCCTGGGCGCTCGCCCTGCCTTCTGCCATGGTTCACTGTCGTCCGCCGGCGTCCACGGCAGTCCGTGTGTCGCCACGCGAGTTCGTCACACAAAGAGGTTGTACCGAAATGACTTCTCCATTCGAAGAAAGCCCCTCGCCATGGATTGGACCACCTCTGACCGAGGACATGGTTCGGCGGGCCGAGGAAACACTCGGAGTTCGGTTGCCGCGGAGTTACGTGGACCTCATGTATCGGCAGAACGGCGGTGTACTGAAGAACAGCTGCCATCCAACGAGCTTTCGGACGTCCTGGGCTGCTGACCACTTCCAGATAGACATCATCGTGGGCATCGGATATGAGCACGGCCTCGACGCCGAGTCCGCTTACCTGATCTCCGAGTGGGAGTACCCGGAGGTCGGGGTGGTGTTGGGCGTCACCCCTGCGGCAGGCCATGACACGGTCATGCTGGACTATTCCGAATCCGGACCGGACGGGGAGCCGGCGGTCGTTTACGTCGACGAAGACAGAATTCCCCGGCGCATCGCCGGCTCGTTCGGGGAGTTCATGAATGGCCTGGTCTCGTGCGAGGCCTATGAAGATGAGGATTAGCGACTGCGGCGAACCCGAGGCACATCATCCATTAGAACCGCGGCGGTTCAGCCAGACCCGCGCGGCGAGGTTTCGGGCGGCGATTCCCATCCGTGTCTTGGGGATGAGCAGCGCTGTGGCCCGGCCGATGTTGCGTTGCTTCGGGTCGACCAGGGTGCGGTGCTCGATCTCGTAGCGGCGGAAGGCGGCCGCGTGGTCGGCCGTTCGCGCGAGGGACTCGGCGAGGGTGTGGGCGCCGGCCATGGCGAGGCTGGAGCCGTCGCCGAACAGCGACACGCACGAGGCCGCGTCGCCGAGCAGTGCGATTCGGTCCTGCGCCCACGTGGGCAGACGCACCTGACTGACCGAGTCGAAATACAGGTCCTCCGTCTTCTGGAGCCGCTCGAGCAGTTCCGGCACTCGCCAGCCGGCGTCGGCGTAGGCCTCGGTGACGATCCGCTTGTGTTGCTCGGTGTCGCGGTAGTCGAAGCCGGTGATCGCCGGGCTGTGGAAGATGAAGGCGGCGAGGGCACGGCCCCGTGACGGGTGGATGGAGACCAGCCTGCCAGGGGTGTTGTACATGAGCACGTCGTGCGGGTGGTCGACAGGGCCGTCGAGGGGCATGGTCGCGACGTAGACACCCATGTGCCGCACGAAGTCGGCCTCCGGGCCGAAGGCCAGTCGCCGGACCGTGGAGTGGAGACCGTCGGCGCCGACGACAAGGTCGAAGCGACGTGGTGCGGCCTGATCGAAGGTGACGTCGACCCCGTGCTCGTCCTGCCGCATCGTGACGATCGTGTCGTCGAACAGGAACTCGGTGTCGTCGCGGGCGGCCTCGTAGAGGACGGCGGCCAGGTCGCCGCGCGGGAGTTCGACCTCCTGATTGCCGGCGGCGCTACGAATGGCGGGCATGGCCACGCGGGCTACCTGCCGTCCAGAGGCGTTGACGACGCGCATGTCGGTCACCTGGGTGGCGACCTCGCGCAGGCGGGGCATGATGCCCATTCCTTCGGCCACGGGCAGGGCAGGGCCGCGCACGTCGACGGGGTTGCCGCTGGAGCGCAGGCCCTGCGACCGCTCCACGACGGTGGGCTCGAACCCGTGACGGGCCAGCCAGTAGGACAGGGTGGGGCCGGCGACGCCGGCACCGGAGATGAGCACGCTGCGAGGGGACATGCCGACACGATAACCGCACTCGATGCAGGTTTGCAATGAGTGCCGATACGCGTTGGATGCGGGCCTGCGTCGAGTGCCATATGCTGGGTCGCGTGTCTCTTCGCGACCGCAAGCGGGCCCGCATCCGCCAAACCCTCGTCGACGCCGCGACGGAGCTGTTCGAGAGCAACGGCTACGACGAGACGACCATCGCCGACATCGCCGCCGAGGCCGACATCGGCACACGCACGTTCTTCAGCTACTTCGCCAGCAAGGAGGAGTTGCTGTTCCCGGAGAGTGACGCGCGGGTGCAGGCGGCGGTCGAGGCCATCGCGTCACGCGGCCCAGGCGAAGGGCCGGCCGAAGTGCTACTGCGGGCGCTGCACAAGGTCGGCGATGACAGCGACGAGATGACAAGCCGGCTCGCCGCGCTGAGGCTGCGGTTGGTGCGGAGCGTGCCGGTGGTACGCGGGCGCGCACTGCAGATCCAGCTCGACGCGCAGCGCGAAATCGCCAGACATCTGGCCGCGGCGTTCCCCGAGCGGCTCGATGAAGTAAGCGCGGCAGCGCTGACCGGGGCGTTCGTCGGCGCGGTCACGGGCGCGCTGCAGGTGCTGCTCGACGACCTCGACGGGCTCGGAGACCCGGCCGCGATACAGGAGGCCGTCCGGCGGGCGACTGACGTGGCGCTCACCCCATGGCTGCAGGCGTCGGCTTGGACGGCCGAACCGCCCAGGCACGGTACGGCTTGAGCCGTACACGAGCGTCTTGGCGATGCCCATTGACCGCCGTCGCGGTCTTCGAACTCTGAACCTACAGATTAAGAGTTGGTTCGGTGGATCCGTGTTCGTAGTGCATCCGGACACGGATCCACCGGACGGTTAGTTGACGCAGCCCGGGATGGTGTAGACAACACGGCTGACGGCCTCAGGGACGAACCGTCACCAACCGCCGCTTAGGTTCTCGTTCGTCCACCAGGGCAGGAGTTCCTCCCAGCATTCGGTCTCCTCGGCCACAGTGCAGGTTCGGCTCCAGGCCGTAGATCTCAGCGGCCGGCGGCCCGCGTCGAACTGGACGTGATGGCCTTTCAGCAGGCGATGAACGGGCACGACGAAACCGCATCGGGTACGGAAGATCCCTCAGCTCGTGTGGAAATCATGAAGGCCAGGCTTCCGGGTGGGGTGACCTGGCCTTTCATGATTGGAGCGGACGACGGGAATCGAACCCGCGTAGCCAGTTTGGAAGACTTCGGGCCATCCTCTGCTGACCCGCTGGTGTGCAGGCCAGTCGGCGTATTCCGTTGTCCGTGAGTCCCCGCAAGTCCCCCTCATTTACTGCCTCGTCTGGGACGTCTGTGGCACGGCCTTCGATCATGCGCGTTCCACGAATGAGCGCGCCTCTTCTTCACTGAAACCGGTTTCGCCTCGAACGAGGAACATGGCCTGTTCAAACCGTCCCTGAGCCTTCAGCCCGCGAACCTTCGTTGCGAGATCAAGGGAGCCGTTCGAGCCAGCCCCGCCGAACGGTCCGCGCGCTCTTACAACCCTCGCCCCCACGAAAATGATGAAGCCGACAAAACAGACGGCCAACACAAGGAGCAAACCAAGGACTATGAGCTCAATCGGACCTATAGACGCCACGCGGTGATCGTACTGGTAACCCCCGCCCCGTCCGCCCACCCCCCTACAAACCCTCACGTAAAGCGCGGCTCGTCACGCATTTGACCTCCACATGAGGGGTTTGACGAATCGTTGCGGTGGTGCTGGATCGACGGGGCAAGATCAGTTTGGGGTGCAATTACACTGGCCCGCCAATTCGGGAGGGGCACCGCCCCTGCCCGCGATTCTCCTCCCATGCCCCCCAAGCTGATCTTGGAGGGGCCCCCGTCGATTTGGCTCCGAAACGATTCGGTGAACCCCGACCCCCTTACTCCTCCCCCCTGCCCCTCTCCTCTTCTTCCCCTTCGCTCATCGGCGCCTGTCGGTTTCCGGGTCTCATCGACTCTGCGCGTGCCCATGGCTATGACCGTCCACCAATCGGGAGACCTTCATCCGCACAAGCCGTAATGCCGTCAATCTGATGCTCACGCCGCTTGTCGGCGTGGTGCGCGCCGCCGCTGGCGCAAGGAGCGCCTACGGGTTGTCGGCCAATCCACGGTCGCAAAGGCGTACACGCCGCTCAAAGTCATCCTGAACACGGCGGTTGAGGACGAGGAGATCAGGCGCAACCCTTGCCAGATCAAGGGCGCGAGCACGCCGGACACTCCGGAACGGGAATTGATCCCTCTTACGAAGGTTCTCGAGTTCCTCGACGTGGTGCCTGGGCGCTATCGCGCGCTCGTGCCCTTGGCGACCTTCACGACCTTGAGGTGGGGGGAGTTGGCGGGCCTTCGCCGTACCCACCTCGACCTAGAAGCCGGGGTGGTGCGGGTCGTCGGCGCGCTGGTCGAACTCGACGGTGGCACCCTTCTCGTCGACACGCCCAAGTCCCGCGCCAGCCGTCGGGGGTCGCAATTCCTCCGGAGCTCATCCCTCACCTTCGCGAGCACCTGGAGCTCTACTCCGAACAGGCGGCGGACGGCTGGGTGTTTGTCGGCCCAAAGGGTGCCCGCCTGCGGCGCTCCAGCTTCCGACGGATCTGGAACAAGGCTCGTACGGCTGTCGGCCTACCTGACGTTCGCTTCCACGATCTACGCCACGTGGGAAACACCCTGGCAGCAGCCAATGGCGCGAATGGGTCACTCGTCCCCTCGGGCAGCGCTGATCTACCTGCACGCCTCCCAGGACCGCGATCAGGCCATCGCCAAGGCACTCGGCCAGGCGTTCACGGACGCAACAAGCTCAAGATCAAAGAAACTTAATGTGGCACGTGTGTGGCACGGAAGATCCAAAACAGCAGACGAAGATCACAAAGGCCAGGTTCCCCGGGTGGGGTGACCTGGCCTTTCGTGCTTGGAGCGGACGACGGGAATCGAACCCGCGTAGCCAGTTTGGAAGACTGGGGCTCTACCATTGAGCTACGTCCGCGCGCGCCGGTCTTCATCTGGTTTAGACTTCATCCGGTCGTCAGGGCGTAAGCGTACCGGAGTCTCGGAGCGTGCGCGTACCTGACGAGACGGGGCGTGGCGCAGCTTGGTAGCGCGCTTGCTTTGGGAGCAAGAAGTCGCAGGTTCAAATCCTGTCGCCCCGACTCTCTAACCAGCAAGAAGGCCATCCCCAAGATCGGGGGTGGCCTTCTGCGTGACAAACTGAGTGACTACGGTTCCGGATCTTCCCTGAAGATGCGGTCCATGGCCACCGCTCCCCCTTGCAGCACTGGCCGGATCTGCTTCCGGTACACCGCTTCCGTAACGGCCGTACTGCTGTGCCCCACGAGGCGGGAGATCTCCTCCAGAGGGATGCCGCTGTCGGAGAGCAGAGAAACGAAGCTGTGCCGGAGCTCGCGGGGCGTCCACGCGGCGGAGTCCAATCCATCAACGTGAACCGCGCCCAGATTGTTGGAGGCCGGATTAGCTGGCTGCGGTGAGGATAGTCGGGTTGATCTTTGTGCGGTAGAGGGCTTCGAATTCTGCTGGTGGTAGGTCGTTGCAGGCGCTGTGGAGGCGCCGGTTGTTGTACCAGTCCACCCATTCCATGGTGGCGATCCCGACGTCGTCGAGGCCCTTCCACGGGCCGCGCCGATGAATGAGTTCGGTCTTGTACAGGCCGATGGTGCTCTCGGCCAGGGCGTTGTCGTAGGAATCACCACGTGAGCCCACCGAGCAGACTGCGCCGGCGTCGTGACAGGTATTGACATCCCCGATCGGAGTGATGAACCAGCCCGTCGACCTGGCCACCGCGCCGCCACAGCGCGATCTCCAGCGCGTCCAAAGGCAGGTCGGTGCGCAAGTGGTCAGTCAGTCGCCAGCCCACGATCATCCGCGAGTACACATCGATGACGAACGCGGCGTAGACGAACCCGGACCAGGTGTGGATGTAGGTCAGGTCGGCGACCCACAGCTGGTTGGGTGCGGTCGCACTGAAGTCGCGTTCGACCAGATCGGCAGGCCGCGCGGCCTGCGTCTCGGCGATGGTGGTCCGCATCTTGTGATCACCGCGAACCGCACCGGTCAGGCCGAGCTGCCTCATCAGCCGTCCGACGGTGCACCGGGCCACGGTGATGCCCTCACGGGCCAGCTCCTTCCACATTTTGCGCACGCCGTACACCTCGAAGTTGCTGTTCCAGATGCGGATGATGTCGGCCTTCAGTTGCTCGTCACGTACCGCTCGCGCCGAGGGCGGCCGGGTGGTGGCCGCGTAGAAGGTCGAGGGAGCGAACTCGATCACGTGGCAGATCGGCTCGACTCCGAACTGGTCTCGGTGGGCCTGGATGAAATCGACTACCTGGGCGGTCGAGGGTCGAGTTCCTTGGCGAAAAAAGTGGCCGCGGCCTTGAGGATGTCATTGGCGCGGCGCAGCTCACGGACCTCCCGTTCCAGCTCTGCGATCCGCTGGGCATCGGCGGTGGAGGTGCCAGGCCGCTGTTGGGCATCGATCTCGGCCTGGCGCACCCAGCCGCGTAACGCTTCGCAATGCACACCGAGCTGATCGGCGACGCGGGCGATCGTGCCGGTTGCCTGCCCGGTCTGCTGACGGACCTCAAAGACCATCCGCACCGCGCGCTCACGCAGTTCGTCGGGGTACTTCCTGGGGGCTGGCATCGTGCGTCATTCTCCCTTCCGCCAGCAAGATCATGCTGGCTTCAGGGCCTCCAGGGAACCCAGCGCGATTCAGGAACGGCCGTGCCGACTTCGGTCGTAGCTGGCTGAGCTGGAAGGGTGCGGGGTCCCCCGCCCCCGCTGCCCGAGTATTCGCGGCACCCGGAACCTGTCAACCGGCGCTGTGCAGGTAGGGCGACCAGCGCGCGTGGAAGGTCACCGGGAACATGGACACGCGAAGCACCAGTTGACAGAACCCGGGCGGCAGTCGCGAATCCGGCAGCTATCGGGGGCGGAGTGAGTCCAGCCGGGGCGATAGCCCCGTGCCCGCCAGTAGGTGGTCCCCTTGCCTACATCTCGCCTTCGCTGTTCTCGATCAATCCAGCGCGACAGCGCTCGACCTCTGTACCTCCACCAACCCGTGACCAGTCAGCCGTTCCGGATGTCGTGTTTCCTGAGCGGGGATCTGTCGCCGACAAGCCACAGATGGCCGAACGGGTCGATGAAGCCGCCCTGCCGGTGAACGCCCCATGGCGCCTCGTGGTCGCGAATCTCGTCAACACTGCCGTCCGCTCCGGCCGCAACGGCGCGCTCGATGAAGCTGTCGGGATCATCCACGAAGACCTCGACGCGTACCGTTCTGGAGCCGAGGACGGCAGGGGTGTCCCATTTGTTGTTCGTAGGTTCACCGAGAAAGAATGGGGCGCCCTCGACGGTCAGTCCCACCACGCCGCCAAGGTTCCACAACTCGTTGGCCCCAAGCGCCTGGGCATACCATCGCGCCGCGGCTGAGGCGTCAGGCACGGCGAGCATCAGCGAAATCACGGGAGGGTGGGCGTCGGCTGCCATCGGGTGTCCTGCCTTTTGTCTGTAAGGCGCCCTGATCACGCCAGTTGAGTCTGACACGGTTCGATCGACCCGTGCATAAGAATGCCGAGTCCGACGAGCTGGCGACCGCATGATATGACCCCGCACTCATTTTCGGGGGCGACGGGCGCTGCTTGCCCGTGCCCGTCGCGTGCCCGTCAGTGCGGTGACTCACGGCAAGCCACGGTAAGCCATGAGCGAGACGATTAGGCGCGTGACCTGCGTCGCAGCAGGCTAGACGATCGCGTACCGAAACCTTAAAACTGGCTGCCTGGTTGGGCATACATGTTCGATGTGGCTTCTACAGGCGGCCAGGGTGGACGGGGCAAGACGCGGGGCATTCGGCGTGCTGGTTTCCAGCCAGTACCGCGGCGGCCGGGCTCTGGCGGTGAAGCCCGTCAGAACCAGGTGGGCATGCGGGGCACGTAGGGCTCCTCCAGGGAGTGGGTCTCCTCGTCGGTGAGCTGGAGGTCGAGTGCGGCGGCGGCGTCGGCCAGGTGGTGGGGTTTGGTGGCGCCCACGATCGGTGCCGAGACGACAGGGTTCTTGAGGACCCAGGCCATCGCGACCTGCGCCATGGGCACGCCGCGGGCCTCCGCGATCCGCTGCACAGTGTCGACGATGGCCTGGTCGCTGTCGAGGAACAGAGGCCGCCCCTTGGGGTCGGTGACGGGATAGTTCTGCGAACGGCGCGTGGAGGACTCTCCCCATGGACGCGCGACCCACCCTGCCGCCAGGGGGCTCCAGGGGATGCTTCCGACGCCTTGGGCGGCGAGCAGGCCGAACATCTCGCGCTCCTCTTCGCGGTGGATCAGGCTGTACTGGTCCTGCATGGACACGAACCGGGTCCATCCGCCCGCCTGCGCGGTGTGCTGCATAGTGGCGAACTGCCAGGCCCACATCGATGAGGCCCCGATGTAGCGGGCTTTGCCGGCCTTGACCACGTCGTGCAGGGCCTCCATCGTCTCCTCGACCGGTGTCTCGGGGTCGAAGCGGTGGATCTGGTAGAGATCGATGTAGTCGGTGTCCAGGCGCTTAAGGGAGGCGTCGATCTGTTCCATGACTGCTTTGCGGGACAGGCCTGACCCGCCCGGGCCCTGGTGCATCGGCTGGAACAGCTTGGTGGCCAGCACGACGTCGTCGCGCTGGACGTACTTCTTGAGAGCACGCCCGACGATCTCCTCCGACGTGCCCAGGCCGTAGATGTTCGCAGTGTCCCAGAACGTGATGCCCAGGTCGACGGCCTGCCGGAAGATCGGGTCGGCCTCGTGGTCGTCGAGCACCCATGGCATTCGCTTGCCGGGGTCGCCAAAGCTCATGCACCCCAGGGCGATGCGGCTGACCTTCAGTCCCGACGTTCCAAGGCGGGTGTAGTCCACGGTGTGTCCTTTCTCAGCGTGCGGGCCCTTCGGGCCCGTCGTGCGGTGCTGCGGGTGCTGGTCAGCGTTCGAGGAGGCGCATGCCGGCCTCGTCGTGGGTGTCGCCGCATGCAGGGGTGAGATTGTTCAGCTGCTCGATCTGCTCGAGGGTCAGTTTCACGGCGTCGGCTGCGGTGTTCTCCTCGACGCGTGCGACGCGCTTGGTGCCGGGAATCGGGGCGATGTCCTCGCCCCGAGTGAGCAGCCAGGCCAAGGCGACCTGGGCGGGGGTGACGCCTGCTTCGATGGCGACGGCTTGGACCTCATCGGCGATGCGCAGGTTGCGCTGGAAGTTCTCGCCAGTGAAGCGGGGGTTGTTCTTGCGCCAGTCGGTGTCGTCGAAGTCGTCGGTGGACCTGATCTTCCCGGTGAGGAATCCATGACCCAACGGGGAGTACGGCACGAAGCCGATGTTCAGCTCCCGCAGCACAGGCAACACCCGTGCCTCCGGGTCCCTGGTCCACAGGGAGTATTCCGTCTGAACCGCGGCGACCGGGTGGACGGCATGGGCCCGGCGGATCGTCTCCGGGCTGGCCTCTGAAAGGCCGATGTGGCGGATCTTGCCCTCGGTTACGAGCTCGGCCAGGGTCCCGACCGTGTCCTCGATCGGCACCTGCGGGTCGACACGGTGCTGGTAGTACAAGTCGATGTAGTCGGTGCCCAGCCGCTTCAGAGAGCCCTCGACGGCGGTGCGGATGCTGGCCGGACTGCTGTCGAGCTGCCCGGACGGCCGGCCAGCGTGGGACAGAAAACCGAACTTCGTCGCCAGCACCACCTCCCCGCGGCGACCCTTCAATGCCTGACCGACCAGCTCCTCGTTGGTATACGGGCCGTAGACCTCCGCGGTGTCGAGGAACGTGACACCCAGCTCCAGGGCCCGGTGGATGGTGCGGATCGACTCAGCATCGTCCATGCCAGCTCCGGTATACCCGTGGGACATCCCCATCGTCCCTAGGCCGATACGAGAAACATAAAGGTCACCGAGCGTTACATGCTTCACAGCGCTACTCCATCTCCACTTCAGGTCACGATCGGTTCGGGCACTGAGCTGCTCGCTCCTTCGCCGCGAGCTAGGGGGACAGCTTCAAGGTTGCCGTGATCCCACCCTCGCCCCTATACGGCGCAGGTGGCAGGCCGGGCCGTTCGGGGGTAATGACAGGGCCCCCCAACGGTGCTGCCCGGCAGGTCAGCGGGATGTGACACTGGAACCATGTCAGCTCAGCGCACCCCCAGCAGCGGCGAAAGCGGGGGCACGGAGCTGGGACGATTCCTCCGCGCCCGCCGCACCCAGACGAGCCCGGAACAGGTCGGCCTCACCACCGGCCCCGGACTGCGCCGCACCCCGGGACTGCGACGGGAGGAGCTGGCCACCCTGGCCGGAATCAGCATCGACTACTACGTACGCCTAGAGCGCGGCAAGGAGACCCGCCCCAGCCCTTCCGTCCTGGACGCCCTCTCCCGAGCTCTGCACCTGAACGACCAGGAACATCACCATCTGCGGGAGCTGGCCGCCCGCGCCGCTCGCTACGCGCCCGAGCCACCGCCCGCACCCAGCCGAACTGTGCGCCCCCACCTGAAGCTGCTGCTGGACTCAGTACGCCCGAATCCGGCCTACATCATCAGCCGCAGCATGGACCTCCTCGCCTGGAACCCCGGCGGTCTCGCCCTGTACGCAGGACTGGACGACTGGCCCACCAGACAGCGCAACCTTGCCCGCTACCTCTTCCTCCACCCCACCGCCCACACGCTGTTCCCCGACTGGGACAACCAGGTCCGCGCCTGCGTCTCCCGGCTGCGCGCCGTCGCCGGCACCGCGCCCGACGCCCCCGACCTGACCAGCCTCGTCGGCGAACTCCTTCTCAAGAGCCCCGACTTCGCCAAGCTCTGGGAACGCTACGACGTCACAGGCCGCAAACCCGCACACAAGACCTTCCATCACCCCCACGTCGGCACGATCACTCTCTCCGCCCAGTCCATGCATCTGGAGGACACCCCAGGCCAGCGCCTCGGCGTGTACGTCGCCGAACCCGGCACCCCCGACCATGACGCGCTGCACCTGCTCGACCTGACCGCATCTCCACCGGCCTCACACGCACCGGCGACGAACCCAGAGCAGACACGCAAGCAGCTTTGAACCGCGGCTACGAGCACCAGACGGTCGCCGAGCCTCCGCCGAGTGAGTGTCAAACTGAGTGACTTCCGGGATGCCTAGTGGCCCGTCACTGAACGTTGGCCGGGTAATTGATCTCGTGCGGTGAACCCGTCAGGCTGGCTGCTTCCGCAACATGGAGGTGGTCGTGGCTCGCCGACCGGAAGTGTTCGTCCGGCCGTTGACGATGGAGGAAGGCCGCAAGCTGCAGCGGATCACGCGGACTGCGAAGGATCCGATCAAGCTGCGGCGGGCGATTGTGGTGATGATGTCCGGCCAGGGCCAAAGCGTCCGGGACATCACCTCGTTGATGCAGGTCAGTGACGATTACGTGCGTGATGTCATCCATGCTTTCAACGAGATGGGGTTCGAGGCGCTGGACCCAAAATGGAGCGGGGGCCGTCCACCGGCGATCAGTCCTGAGGTGCGTGAGCACATCTGCCTGATCGCCAAGACGGTCCCCGCCGAGTGGGGCATCACCGGGATGTCCACCTGGAGCCTGAAGACGCTGGCCGAGCACCTGATCGCCCGCGGCGTGGTCGCAGCGATCAGCCGCGAGCATCTACGCCGAATTCTCCGCAAGGGCGGGGTGAGCTGGCAGACCACCACAACGTGGAAGGCCTCCACCGACCCGAACTTCATCGCCAAGATGCAGCGCGTGCTGGAGTTATACGATCACCCGCCCGACGGCGGACGGGTGATCTGCGTCGATGAGTTCGGCCCGCTGAACCTGATGCCGCGCAAGGGCAAACGCTGGCGGCCGGTCGGGTCCCCGGCTCGGCTGCGGGCCACCTACAACCGCTACCACGGTGTCATGCACATGATCGCCGCCTTGGATCTGGCCACCGGCAAGCTGTACTACCGGATCCGCAGACGCAAGCGATGGCGCGAGTACCTGTCCTTCCTCAAAACGCTCCGCGCCCGCTGGCCCGGCCAGACGTTGTACGTGATCGCCGACAACTACTCTCCGCACAAACATCCCGAGGTCAGGGCCTGGGCCGCCGCCAACGACATCGAGTTGGTGTTCCTGCCGACCTACGGCTCCTGGCTGAACTGGATCGAATCGGAGTTCGCCGCGCTGCGCTACTACGCCCTCAACGGCACCGACCACCGCACCCACGACGAACAGAACGCCGCCATCGCCGGCTACGTCCGCTGGCGCAACGCCCGGACCGCCCCCAAGACCAACTTCGCCGCCAGCTCACCCATCCGAAGCTGGACCAGTTACCCGGCCAAGGTTGCGTGACGGGCCACTAGCCCAGCCTTCCACTGCACATCCATGCACTGAACATGTGCCTTCACCTGGATAAACGCCAGGTCCAAAGCGTCATGACCAGTGCTTTGGGAGCAAGAAGTCGCAGGTTCAAATCCTGTCGCCCCGACCACCATCGCAGCAGGTCAACGGCTGCCCGCTCCGCCCGACTCTAGGATCGCGGCATGACCTCCACCGAAGATCTCCCGAGATACCGCGTCCTCACCGGTCCCGACGACGCTGCTTTCTGCCGGAGAATCAGCGAAATGCTGGATCTCGGCTACGAGTTGCACGGGTCGCCTTCCCTGACGTTCAACGGTGAACGCGTGATCGTCGGTCAGGCGCTCATCCGGCCGGCAACCACGGTGATCCCTGATTGACGGGCGACCTGATCGCACCAGATCAACGGCCACCGCGATCATCGGACGGCGGCCTTCGCCGACGGCTGAGTGCAGCCGATCACAAGGCGATCATGTGAACGCGCCGGGCCACCATCGGAGTCAGCCCGTGCCGTCCATGACGTAGGTGTGGGTGAGGAACTCGATGGCGTGCCCATCGGGGTCGTCGACGTAGACCCCTCGCCCGTGATGGCGATGGTTGATCTGCTGGGAGCCCTTGTGGGCGGGTTCGGCCCAATAGGGCAGCCTCCGCTCGACGATCCGGGCGAAGATCTCGTCGAACTCCTCCTCAGACACGAGCAGAGCCAGGTGCTGCATCACGAGCCGGTCGGGCTTGACGATGGAATCGGCGTAGTCCACGGTCACACCGTTGGCGAGCGGGACCGCGGCGAACGGTCCGTACGCCTTGGGCTCGGGAGCGCCGATCAGGTCGGTCAGGAAGTGGGCCGAGGTGAATCTGTCGCTGCTGTGGACGATGGTGTGGTCGAGTTTCGCGGGCACGGGAACCTCCGGGGTCAGAACCGGCCGTACATTCCCGACGGTACAAAATCGCTGGTCACCGCCGCCTCCCAGGCCGCTCAACCGACGTAAAGGGAAGGCGTGGCACGACCCGTGGAAAGTACGGTGGAGCGATGATCGAAAGGGACATTCACCGCGTCCTCGGCCTCCTCGGGCAGGACGACACGTTGCAGGTCTTCGCCGGTCTCGTGCTGCGGCCAGGTGACCCGCCCGCCGAGGTCACCGGCTTGAAAGACGAGGCGGCCGAGCGGGCGCTGGAACGGCTGGCCCGGGCCGGCCTGGCCGTACGGGAGGGGGACGGCTGGCGGGCCGAGCCGGAGGCCTTCCGAAGCCTGCTCAGGGCGGCGCCCAAGGAGCGGACGACCATGCTCGACACCTTCCTCGTCGACGGGAGGCTGGCGTCGATCCCGACCAAGCGTGCCAAGCGGCTCGTGGTGCTGGACTACGTGGCGCAGGTCTTCGAGCCAGGCATCCGATATCCCGAAAAAGAAGTAAATGTCGCGCTTCGTGCTTTTCATGATGACTACGCGGCCCTGCGGCGCTATCTGGTGGAGGAGGAGTTCCTGAGCCGCGAGAACAACGTGTACTGGCGCTCCGGGGGCAGCTCCTGATTTCGGACCGGCCGGACAGGGGCCGCTCGGTGAGTCGTATGATCGTCCGTACGGCGCGGGGTCGGGGGATCTGCCGCCAAGAGTCTCGGCCGCCACGCCGAGCGATCTCGGGGTTGATTTCGGAAATTTCGTCATTTCTTGGCAATCTCGGACCGACTTCCGGGATCGCTGAACTGTGACCTGTCTCCTTCATACGATTCTGGGACACCGTCTGTTTCCGCCGGAGTAGCGATTGAACCGGAACTGCGTCGTCAAGGACCCCTCTCCTGACAACCGGGCCGAGTGGCGCCGGAGCAGCGCCGCGTCCGCGCACCAAAGGCTGGCGTTCCTCAACGAGGCCAGCCGCAGGATCGGCAGCACTCTCGACCTGGCGGAGACGAGCCGCGAGCTCATGGACGTGGCGGTCCCGCGTTTCGCCGACACCGCGGCGATCATGGTGCAGGAACGGCTGATGATCGACGGGGAGCTGCCGTCCCGGCCGATCGACACCGCTACGCTGTTCCGCCGGGTCGCGCTCGGACTGGCCGGGGAGAACCCGGACGCCTGGCTGCACGCCTTCCCGCTCGACGAGGTGACGGCCTACCCCGCGACCCTCCCCCACGCCCTGTGCATGGCGACCGGCAAGCCGCTGATGTACCCGGTGCTCGACAAGGAAAGCGCCCGGCTGATCGGCGCCGGCGACCAGCCCGGCCGGGAGGACGCGGTCGCCGATCTCCTCACCGAGTCCTCGTTCCTCGCCGTACCGCTGAAGGCCCGCGGACGGGTGCTGGGCTGCGCGGTGTTCAGCCGCAGGCCGGCCAGCCGGCCGTTCGACGAGCAGGACGTCGCGGTGGCCGAGGAGCTCGCCGCCCGAACCGCCGTGTGCATCGACAACGCCAGGCTGTACACCCGCGAACGGCGCACCGCGCTGACCTTGCAGAGCAGCCTGCTGCCCGCCGAGTTGCCGCAGCCGCTCGGCATGGAGGTCGCCTCCCGCTACCTGCCCGCCAGCGACCTGATGGGCGTCGGCGGCGACTGGTACGACGTGATCCCGCTGCCGGGCTGCCGATCCGCGCTGGTCGTGGGCGACGTCATGGGCCACGGCACCCGGGCCGCCGCCACCATGGGCCAGCTTCGTACGGCGGCGCGCACGCTGGCGAGCCTCGACCTGCCGCCCGACGAGGTGCTCTTCCGGCTCAACCTGATGAGCCAGGACCTCGACCCGACCCAGATCGCCACCTGCGTCTACGCGGTCTACGACCCGGTCACGCGCACGTGCGCCTTCGCCAGGGCGGGGCACGTCCCTCCGGTGCTGATCCATCCCGACCGCTCCACCGAGATCATCGAGCTGCCCTCGGGACTGCCGCTGGGCATCGGCAGCGATCCCCTGGAGACACGCGAACTCGTGCTGCCCGCGGGCAGCATCCTCGCCCTCTACACCGACGGCCTGGTCGAAAGCAGAGACCGCGACATCGACGCGGGAATCATGGCGCTGCGCCGGCTCCTGGCGGGACCCGTCGAGGACCTGGAGGACAAGTGCGACCTGACGATCAGCAGTCAGCGGCCCGGCCACGAGCGTGACGACATCGCGCTGCTGCTCGCCCGGGTGAGGGATCTCGACCCGGACGAGGTCGCGAGTTGCCCGCTGCCCGCCGATCCGAGGTTCGTGGCGCACGCCCGCCGATTCGTGCGGGCCACCTTGTCGTCCTGGGGTCTCGGCAGCCTCCTCGACAGCACCGAGCTCATCGTCAGCGAGCTGGTCACCAACGCGCTCAAGCACGGCTGGCCGCCGATCGAACTGCGCCTGCTGCGTGGCCGCACGCTCGTTTGCGAGGTCGCCGACGGGTCGCCCGCAACCCCCGCTCCCCGATCGGCCACGTCCGACGAGGACACCGGCCGCGGGCTGCAGCTCGTCAAGCGCTTCGCCTACCGCTGGGGCACCCGCCCAACCGTGTACGGAAAGATCGTCTGGGTCGAACAGCGCATTCATTGACCCGTTCGCCCCACAAAGACCGGTATGACCTGATCGTTCGGAAGAGTTACGGTCGAAGGACAGCTCCTGGGCGAGGAGGGGACATGATGATCGACATCCGTGATGCGTACCGCAGGGCGTTGGACGGTTTCGGCAGCCGACTCCACCTCGTGATGGACGACCAGTGGGAGCTCACGACCCCCTGCGTGGACTGGAGCGTGCGTGTGCTGGTCAATCACCTGGTGAACGAGAACCTCTGGGCGCCGGAGCTCCTCGCCGGCCGTACGGTCACCGAGGTGAGCGACACCTACGAGCGCGACGTCCTCGGCGACGACGCGATCAAGGCGTTCGAGGTGTCGTCCCAGGCCGCGGTCCAGGCGGTGTACGCCGAGGGCGCCCTGACCAGCGTGGCCCACCTGCCCTTCGGCGACGTGCTCGGCGAGGAGTACGTCACGGAGCTCTTCGCGGACGCCTTGATCCACACCTGGGACCTGGCCCGCGCGATCGGCGCCGTTGACAGGCTCGATCCCGAGCTGGTCGCCGCGTGCGCCGAATGGTTCGCCGCCGCGAAGGAGGGCTACCACCAGGCCGGCGTCATCGCCGACCACCGGAACGTCCCCGACGACGCGGACCAGCAGACCAGGTTGCTCGCGGCCTGGGGCAGGAGGGGCTGAGCACAGGGGGCTGAACCGGGCCGTGCAGGCACTCCACCTCACGGCCCGCCCCCAGGCCTCCCTCGCCGGCTGACGCGCCCTAACGGCCCGTCGGCCTCTTGCCGTGGTTGGCCTTCTTCTTCTTGCGTGCCTTGGACTTGCGCGCTCGCTTGCCCATCACGCATCGCCTCCCGGTTCGGTACGGGTACGGCCTTCCACTGTCTCCCGAGTTCGCCTGCCGTACAAGTGGCCGGTCCCGGCATATCACCAGGAACCAACATCCATATGTCATAATTTGGTGGAATCTGTTTGATAGGAGCGGTGATGCTGGCCCAGCAGCGGCAACAGGCCATCCTGGACAAGGTCCGCAGGACCGGTGGAGCCCGGGTCGCCGAGCTGGTGCGCGACCTCGGCGTCTCCGACATGACGATCCGCCGCGATCTGGAGGCCCTCGCCGAGCGGGGGCTCATCGAGAAGGTCCACGGCGGCGCGACCGCCACCGGCGCGGGCTCCACCGAGGAGCCGGGTTTTGCGGCCAAGTCCGCTCGCCAGCAGGCCGAGAAGGAGGCCATCGCCCGCCGGGCCGCCCAGCTCGTACGGCCAGGCAGCGCGGTGGCCCTGTCGGCGGGCACCACGACCTGGACGCTCGCCCATCACCTGATCGACGTGCCTGACCTGACCGTCATCACCAACTCGGTGCGGGTGGCCGACGTCTTCCACAGGGGGGGCCGCGGCGACCAGACGATCGTGCTGACGGGCGGGGTGCGCACGCCGTCCGACGCCCTGGTCGGGCCGGTCGCCGTGGCGGCCATCCGGTCGTTGCACGTGGACGTCCTCATGCTGGGCGTGCACGGGATGGACGCCAGAGCCGGGTTCACCACGCCTAACCTCCTGGAGGCCGAGACCGACCGCGAACTGGTCGCTGCCGCGCACCGGCTGGTCGTGCTGGCCGACCACACCAAGTGGGGCACGGTCGGCATCAGCACGATCGCACCACTGGCCCGGGCGCACACGGTGGTCAGCGACACGGGCCTGCCCGAGGACGCACGGGCGGAGCTGGCCCGGCACGCCGGTGAACTGGTCCTCGCACGGATTCACGGCGAGGCGGTTCACGACGGCCAGGCCGCGGCGGACGGTGCCTGATGGATCGGGTGGCCGGCGAGCACATCAATGAACGCATGACGAGTGGAAACATGGGGGGCATCACATGGCCGTCACGGTGAAGCGCACGATCGGCCATCTGGCCGACGGCCGGGAGCTGATCTATTTCGACCGGCGCGACGACGCCGACCACAGCGCCCTCGACCGGCGTGATCTCCCGCCTCGGCCGCTGGCGTCCGAACTGCGGTACGACCCGCTGCTGGACGAGTGGGTGGCCGTCGCGCGGCACCGGCAGACCCGGACGCATCTCCCCCCGGCCGACGAGTGCCCACTGTGCCCCGCCCGGCCGTGGTCGGAGATCCCCTCCCCCTACGACGTGGCGGTGTTCGAGAACCGCTTCCCGTCCTTCAGCTTCAACACCGGCGACTACGAGCAGGTGGGCGGCCTCAGCCAGGTACGGCCGGGCGTGGGGCGCTGCGAGGTGGTCTGCTTCACCTCCGACCACGACGCCTCGTTCAAGTCGCTGAGCGACGAGCAGGTCGAGCTCGTGATGGAGGCCTGGGCGGACCGCACGGCGGAGCTGTCCGCGCTTCCCGGCGTCGAGCAGGTCTTCTGCTTCGAGAACCGGGGGGCGGAGATCGGCATCACCCTGCCGCATCCCCACGGGCAGATCTACGCCTACCCGTACGTGACCCCCCGGACGCGGCGCATGCTCGACGTGGCCGCCCGGCACCAGGGCGGGAACCTGTTCGCCGACGTGCTGGCCGCCGAGCGCTCAGGCCCGCGGGTGGTCGAGGCCAACGAGCACTGGACGGCCTTCGTGCCCGCCGCCGCCCGCTACCCGTTCGAGGTGCACGTCTACCCGCACCGGCATGTGCCCGACATCCCCGCGCTGTCTGCGGAGGAGCGGGCGGCCTTCGGTCCGCTGTACACGCGGGTGCTGCGCCGCCTCGACGGCCTGTTCGGGGTGGCCATGCCGTACATCGCGGCCTGGCACCAGGCGCCCGTGTCCCAGGGGCGGGACCTCGCCTATCTGCACCTCCAGCTGTTCAGCATCCGGCGTGCGCCCAACAAGCTGAAGTACCTCGCGGGCTCGGAGTCGGCGATGGGCGGTTTCGTCAACGACATCCTTCCGGAAGAAGCAGCTCATATGCTCCGCGATGCGGACATAACGAGTTGATCACTGATTTATTTCGACTTTAACTGGCAAAGGGCCGTTCTTTACCACTACTATCCATCGCACCGGCTGACGCAGCCGGTACGCCTAATCCCGGGCGCCTCGCCCGGGAACCGGGGACCCAACTCGCACATGGGGTGAAGGCACGTCGTGCCCGGGCAGCTCCAGCCCGAACCCGTCAGCTAACCCGGTCGGCATGTGGAGAGGAGTGGGCTCTGCCCCGCCTACTGCCCCTGGTCGCCGGGGTGCTGGTGCCTGCCGTGCTCGTGTTCGGGACGACGACGGCGAGCCAGGCCGCCCCCAAGCCCACGGAAAGCCAGCTGAAGAAGCAGCTGGCCTCCCTGGGCAAGCAGGTCGACCGCCTGATCGCCGACTACAACGCCACCCGCGTCGAGCTCGCCAAGGCGAAGACGGCCGAAAAGGACGCCCGTGACCGGCTCGCCTCGACCGAAGGCGACTACGAGACCGCGCAGCGGGAGGTCGGCCATCTCGCCGCCGCGCAGTACCAGACCAGCAACGCCATTGTGATGCCGGACCCGTCGGGGTCGGCCGTGCTGGCTCAGCTCCAGGCCGAACAGGTCGCCCTCATCGAGCGGTTCTCCCAGATCCGGGAGGACCGCCGGAAGGCGGCCGACGCCGCCAAGGCGATGACGGCCCAGCTCACCGCCAAGTCGGCCAAGGTGGCCGAGCAGCGCGCGGATGCCCAGAAGCTCATCGGCCAGATCAAGAACAAGCTCGACGCGCTCATCCCCCTCGCCCCCGGCAGGCTCGCCAACGGCTCCTGGGCCCCTGAGCTGCCCGGCGGCGCCGACAACATCACTCCCCGCATGCGCCTGATGAAGAGCGAGGTCGAGAAGCACTTCTCCCTGCGCTACACCGTCGGGTGCTACCGCGCCGAAGACAGCGGCGAGCATCCGCTCGGGCGGGCCTGCGACTTCATGATGAGCTCCGGCGGAGCGATGCCGACCGCCGACATGAAGGCCATGGGCGACGACGTGGCCGCCTGGGCCATCAAGAACGGGCCTAAGCTCGGCGTCATGTACGTGATCTGGCGGCAGCGCATCTACAACCTCGGCAGTCCGGGCTGGCGGACCATGGAGGACCGCGGCGGGACGACCGCCAACCACTACGACCACGTGCACATCTCGATGTACTGAGCCATCTGTCCCACCCCCACGGTCATGCGGGTGTGCGAGTTTTTGCCCCCGCGACTCGCACACCCGCGTGACCAGCACATTCAGCGAGTGCGTCACTCCGGCGTGAGCGGCGCGCCCAGGGGTCATCGGGCGGCTCAGGGCACATCCAGGGCACTTGAGCCGCCCGCCGGCGTCTTGGACCACGCGCTCTCGATGGCCGCGCGCATACGGTCCGCGCTGGAAGGCATGAGGTGCGTGTACGTCCGCAGGGTGAACCCGTGGCCGCGGCCTGGACCGTGAGCCCGCTGGCATGGGGTTCACGGTTCAGGCCGTCGTGTGGTTGGCCGTCCTGGCTTGCGGCCAGTGGGATGGGAGCTACTTGGTGGCTGCTTTGGGCTTTCCGCAGTTCAGCGGAGACCCCTTCTTTTGCAGGCCGAACGCCGCAGCAGGCCCTTGCTGGGACCCGATCCGGAGGGTGCCGATCCCGATCACCAGTTCCGTTCCGGCTGGCATCGCCTTCGGGTTGATGGTGATCAAAAGGCCGCCGGGCCCGGGCAGCTTGCGGACCACGCGGGAGATCTGCAGCTGGTCGTCGGATGTGCACACGGGGCCGGACGTCAGCACCACGGGGACGCCGGCGTCGGCCAGGGCCTTGCTCAGCCCTGCTGGGTCCTTCAGCTCGCGGATCGTGACGTTCACCAGGCCGGCCGGCGACGTATTGACCGACCATGCGGCTAGGTTCACGTGGACCCCCTGGGCGTCACGTGCGCCGGACGCAGTCGGCGAGCCGCTGGGACCGGCAGGGTGACCGCCGGGCAAGAACAGCGCCAGGCCAAGCCCGAGCGCCAGTGCGCCCGCGCCCACTCCCGGCAGGCCACGGCGCAGCCGGCGGCCGCGGGCCCGCGCGATGATCGTTTCGGGCCGCTGGTCCATGTGCACGTGGGTGAGGGCATCTTTGGTGCTGGTGAGGGAGCTTCGCATTGCCGCCAGCATGTCGTCGTCGTTCATGAGGTGACCTCCTGGTCGCTGAAGGATTGTGTTTGCGTGCGGAGCGTGGCCAGCGCCCGGTGCAGGTGCGCGCCAACGGTCCCCGGTGAGATGCCGAGCAGCTTCGCCGTGGCATCGGTATCCAGGTCGAAGAAGACCCTTAGCGTGATCACTTCGCGCTGCCTGAGCGGAAGCAACCGGAGCGCCGCAACCAGCGCCTGGTCGAGGCTCAGGTCCGCCGAACCCGCCAACTGGCTGCCCTCCAGGCCTGCCAACGCTGTTGGATCATCCACTGTCAGCTCGCGCCGGCGGCGCCTCCACCAGGACACGTGGGCGTTCAGCGCTGTCCGCACCACCCAGGCGCGTGGGACAGGGTGATCACGCACCTTGCGCCAGGACATCCAGGCCCGGGTGAACGCCTCCGCCACCAGGTCCTCGGCGAGCTGCCTGTCGCCGACGTTGACCAGCACGATCCGCAGGCAGTCATCCTTGGAGGCGGTGTAGAACTTGGTGAATTCTTGTCCTCTTTGCTCCACGCCCCAATTACGCATGAAGGCCCGGATCCCTTTACCCGGGCGGCCACGGCGTCTCGGAAACACCGCACCCAAGCTGCGCGCCGCGACGGACGCGCTCATTGGCGACCAAGGATCTGCCATACCTCATGGCCTTCATGGTGACACCCACCGAAGTACCGGATCTCGGCCGAAGGTGGTTTCAGGGGTCCGGCGCGCCACCACACTGGGATGACCAGCGCGGCACGAAGCCCAGCCGCAGACCGACCGGCAGGGTCTGGAGGGTGGGTCTGGCCGCCGCCTCGGATCTGTGAGCCCCCGAGCAACGCCGCCGCACATCGCCATCCGTCACCGGCCCTCAGCTGCCATGCCGTGCCCGTTGCGTGCCCGTACGGTCGGTAACCAGTGGGGAATCACGGGGACTCACGGTCACTCGACCCACATACGCCCAGGTCACCGTTTCCCCAGCTCAGACCGCAGGGTGTTGAAAGACTTCCCAAGCTGATAGTCCGAGCGGGCCGGAGGGCACAGTGAGGGCACATGGCACTGTGATCATTCGCGAAATGCCGAGAACCACCGAGACGGCCAACGCCAGGTCATCCCGGTGGTTCGGAAGTTGTCCCAGGTCACGATCAAGGGCTGATCAGATCTCGATGTACTGACCCACCATCTGTCCCACCCCCACGGTCACGCGGGTGTGCGAGTCTGGCCCCCGCGACTCGCACACCCGCGTGATCACTTTCCGGAGTCTCGTGCCGCGGCCTTTCTCCGATAACCTCGCTGCGCCAGCCGCACCCCTCCCCGGCACCGCACGAGGTGAACTCCCCCCATGGAAGATCAGGTTTCCGCGCCTGAGCAGGCCCCGGCCCCCGTCTGCTACCGGCATCCCAAGACGGAGAGCCACGTCCGGTGCGTCAGATGTGACCGCTACATGTGCGGCGACTGCATGCGGCCCGCGTCGGTCGGCCACCAGTGCGTCGACTGCGTGAAGGAGGGCAACAAGTCCATACGGCAGGCCCGCACGGTCTTCGGCGGCAAGGTGTCGGTGGTGCCCGCCGTCACGTACGTCCTCATCGCGGTCAACGTGATCGCCTACCTGGGTGAGCTGACCTACCCGGATCTCGTCGACCGCTTCACGAACCTGGGCCTCGGCCTCATCGGCGCGGACGGCCAGCAGTACGTCTACCAGGACCCGGCGAGCCTGGTGGGCGCCGACGGCGGGCCGTTCACCCCCGTCGGCATCGCCACCGGCGAGTGGTACCGCCTCATCACCTCGGCCTTCCTCCACCTGCAGCCGACCGAGGGTCTGTTCGGCATCCTGCACATCCTGCTGAACATGTACTGGCTCTGGACCCTCGGCCGGGTGATCGAGCAGGTCCTGGGCAAACCTCGTTTCGCGGCGCTCTACCTGCTGTCCGCGCTGGGCGGCTCGGTCCTCGGCTACCTGATCGCCCCGGACGAGGCCGCGCTGGGCGCTTCCGGCGCGATCTTCGGCCTCGCCACCGCCTATTACATCTTCAGCAGGCGGCTCAACCACGACCCGGCCGGCGCGCGCCGGCTCATCGTGTCATTCCTGCTTTGGGGAGTCATCTCCGCCACGGTCACCTCCTGGGAAGGCCACCTGGGCGGCCTGCTCGCAGGCGGAGGGGTCGCCCTGTGCCTGGCGCACCTGCCCCGCAAGTGGCACCTGCCCGCGACCGCCGGTGTCCTCGCCGTACTCGTGGTGCTGGTCGTGCTGAAGACCTCCCGACTCACCGGCACCTTGTGACGCCGCGGAAATCGCATGACATCGATCACCGCTTCCCGGCAGGATCACAGCATGCCTGACAAACGAATCGCCCCTCCCGCCTCCGCGGGCGAGCACGAGATGCTGACCGCCTGGCTCGACTGGCACCGCGAGACCCTGGCGTTCAAGTGCGACGGCCTGAGCGAGGAGCAGTTGCGCCTGCGGCCGTCGACGCCGTCCACCCTGTCGCTGCTGGGCCTGGTGCGGCACATGGCCGGCGTCGAGCGCGCCTGGTTCCGTATGAGGCTGAACGGCGAGGACATCGATCACCTCTACTACAGCCTGGAGAACCCCGACGGCGAGTTCGACGACGTCGAAACCGCCTCCGTAGGGGAGGCGTTCTCGACGTGGCGGGCCGAGGTCGAGGCCGCGCGCGCCGTGTCGGCCGCGTACCCGGACCTCGACACGCCAGCCAAGCGGGAGGCGCGCGGCGTGACGTACTCCCACCGCTGGATCCTCGTGCACATGATCGAGGAATACGCGCGGCACAACGGCCACGCGGACCTCATACGCGAGCAGATCGACGGCGTCACCGGCGAGTAGCGGCCCGGCGCCCGGAAGACTCAGCCGGAGATGCGGACGGGGTTGACCAGGTCGGCGTAGATCAGCAGGCCGCCCATGACGAGCAGCAGCGCGGCCATGACGTAGGTCAGCGGCAGGGCCTTGGCGACGTCGACGTACCCGGGTGAGGGCCTGCGCCGCACGCGGGCGAGGAATCGCTTGAGGCCCTCCCAGAGCCCGCCGAGGATGTGCCCGCCGTCGAGCGGCAGCAGCGGGATGAGGTTGAACATGCCGACGGCCAGGTTGAGGCTCGCCAGAAGCTGGATATAAAAGACGATCTTGTTTTCCGCCGACAGGTCCGACGTGGCGATCTCCCCGCCGATGCGGCCGACGCCGACGACGCCGATGGGCCCGTTGGGGTCGCGCTTGCCGTCGGAGAAGGCCGCGTGCCAGACGCCCACCATCTTGCCGGGGATGTTGACCATCGCCGCGGCCGTCTTCTCGACGAAGCCCCACATCTGCCCCGCCACGTAGCCGGGGCCCACCCGCTCGGTCACGGTGACAGGCGTCACGCCGAGGAAGCCGACACCCTTGTCGATCTTGGAGGGGTCGTCCAGGGACGGCATGTCGTGCGCGACCAGGGTCACGTTCACCGTCATCGGCTTCCCTGCGCGCTCGATCCCGAGCGCCGCGGCGCCCGCCTTGTGCGTGCGGATCAGCCGGCTCGCCTGGTCCCACGACGTCACCCGCGTGCCGTCCACCGACGTGAGGCGGTCGCCGGGGCGCAGTCCGGCCAGGCTCGCGGGCGTCGGGGGGTCGCTGGGCCCGCACTGCCGGTTGTCCGCCTCGCTGATCGGCATCACGCACTTGGACACCGTCGAGACGACCGGCTTCTGCATCGCCACGCCGAACCCCATCATCACGACGGCGAACAGCACGAACGCGAGCACGAAGTTCATCGCGGGGCCGCCGGTCATGATGATGACCTTCTGCCACCACGGCTTGCGGTAGAACACCCGGTCCTCGTCACCGGGCCTGACCTCCTCCAACGCCACGGCCCGGGCGTTCTCGATCAGTCCCTGCCAGGGGCCCGTGGAGACGCTGCGCAGCTTGGTCGGGTCGTCGCTCGGCCGGGGAGGCAGCATGCCGATCATCCGGATGTAGCCGCCGAGCGGCACCCACTTGATGCCGTATTCGGTCTCCCCGCGCCTGCGCGACCACATGGTGGGACCGAACCCGACCATGTACTGCGTGACCCGCACCTTGAAAAGCTTGGCCGGAACGAGGTGCCCGATCTCGTGGAGGGCGATGGACACCAGCAGTCCCACGAAGACGATCGCGAAGCCGGCCAAGAAGAGCAGGATCATCAGCGCGTCACCCCGAGTCGGAGAAAGTGTCCTGCCAGTCGTCGCACCTTTCGAGGGTAGCCCACCCCGCTCGCGCCCCGGCTCAGCCGAATGAGGCTCAGGTTGCGGCCCGCCGACCAGAACGAGACACTTCGTTGACAGTACGCATCCATTCGATCACCCTGTGAAAGACCGCGCTGAGGGGAGCGTCTTGATTCGGATCCTGGTTGCCGAACACCTTCCACTGGTACGGCGAGGCCTCGTCGCCTCGCTCGACGGCGAAAGCGATCTCGAGGTGGTGGCGGACGTAGCCTCGGCCGAGGACATCGTCCCCGCGGCGCTCGACGTCCGGCCCGACGCGGCGGTCATCGACGTCGACCTGCCGGGGATGGACGGCCTCGGGGCGGCCGCCAGGCTGGGCGAGAAGGTGCCCCGGTGCCGGGTGATGGTCCTCGCCCCCCAGCCCAACCCCGGTCACATCAAGCGGGCCTTCGCGGCGGGCGTCCTCGGCTACATGAGCATCCAGGTCGGGCCGGAACAGCTCGCGGACGGCATCCGCCGCATCAGCTCCGGCCATCGCGTGGTCGACCCCGACCTCGCGGTCGCCGCGATCGAGGCGGCCGACAACCCGCTGACCCCCCGCGAGCTCGACGTCATGCGTCTGGCCGCGGGAGGCGCCCGGTCCAAGGAGATCGCCGACCAGCTCCGCCTGTCGGTCGGCACCGTCCGCAATCACCTGTCGCGGGTCATCTGCAAGACCGGGGCCCGGGGTCGCGTCGACGCGGTCAGGATCGCCCGCGACGCCGGATGGCTCTAGCCCACGACGGCTCGCCCCTTCGCTCACCCGTTATCGGCCTCGCGTGCCGCCGGTGCCGTACGGCTCACGCGCCCGAGGACGTTCGCCGGCATCGCCCCGCTCAGGAACGGCAACCCGACCGGCTCCCCGTGCAGCGCCGCCCCGGCGGCCAGCAGCACCCCCGTCGTCCCCGTGGCGAGGTCCATGGACAACCGCAGCAGCCGCTCTCCGGGGAAGGCCAGGTGTCCCTGGTAGGCGAGCGCGTGCCACGACAGCGCGGCGAGCTGGCGGGACGCCTCGGGGTCTTCGATCCCCCAGCCGCCCTCCCTGTCTCTGCACAGATAGGCGAGGATCCCCGCCCTGCCGGTGAACAGGCCCGACTGGATGTAGAAGTGCGACCTGGCGGCCCGATCGAGCCGATGGCGTGCCGCCGACAATTCCGGATCGGCCCGGTAGCGCAGCAGCTCACCGAGCACCCACGCGATGCCGACGCTGCCTCGGTCGAGGTACGGCATGGTCCGGCAGCCCTCGTTGACCTGCAACGATCCGTCCGCCTGCACGACGCATCTGGCGAGGTCGAGCCGCAGCGCCTCCTCCGCCCGGTCGAGCCATTGCACGTCGCCGGTCCTTTCGAACAGGCGGACGAACAGCAGGGCCGGGCCGGACGCCCCGTACATCAACCCGGCGTACGGCCCGGCCGCGCCGCTGACGCCGGGCACCTGCCGGGGTAGCCGGTCGGCCATCATTCCGGCGGTCTCGACGGCGTCGTCCAGCTCTCCGAGATAGATCTGGTTGAGGCCGATCCCGGCGAGCCCGCCGTACAGGTCCGTGCCCACCGCCCGTGAGGGGTCCCCGGCGGCGTCGAGCACCTCGAGGGCGGCCTCGTGGTGGCCGAGCACGGCCAGCGTGTGTGCGACGCCGTGCATGCCGTCGTAGAAGCCGGGCCTGCCGCCGGCCGCCCCGCGCAGGGCCCGGTCGAGCAACCACCGCTCATGTTCGGGGGCGCGGCCCGCGCCCGTCACGTACAGGGCGTACAGCACCCCGGCCGCGCCGTGCGCGAACCCGAGACCGCCCGCGTCGAACTGGGCGACGTCTCCGGGGAAGAGCCGGTCGTCACGCTCCGGGGTGGCGGAGGCGAGGATCGCCCCGGCCATCGACGCCCGCATCTCCTGCCAGGTGCCCATCGCGGGCGTGCTGCGGGCGGCTCCCCCGCCCACGATCCTGACCGCGGGCCGCAGGAAGCCCTCCTTGACGGGGAAACGGTCCGTGATGACCTCGGCCAGTTCGGCGGCCTTGCCCCGGTCGAGCAGGAACAGTTCGGTGAGTGGAAGGAAGAGCGCGAAGCGCAGGCAGGCCAGCGCGAACCTGTCGACGTCGAAACCGACGAAACCATCGGGCGCCCCGAATCCGGGGCTCGCCAGTCCTGTCCCGGTGGCCTCTGCCGCCGGCCTGACCGCGTCGAACCCGATCAGCGTCACCCCGCCGCCCGGCCGGAGGTAGATGGCCGACATGTCGAGGTCGCCGAGCACGAACCCGTTCATGTGGACCTTCATGACGGCGTCTTCCACCTCGGCGCAGATCTCCGTCGCCCACAGGGCGTAGCCGTCGAGGTCGCCCTCCTCCGCCCCGCCGAGGGGATAACGCGTGGGGAACACCTCGCTCAGCGGCTCTCCGGTCACCGGCTCCATCACCAGCCAGTGGTCCTCTCCCGCGACGAGGTGGTCCCTCAGCACCGGTACGACGCCGAGGTCCGCGAGCCGCTCCAGCACCTCGCGTTCGCGTTCGAGCCGGGTGACCGCGTCGGCGCCGTGCCTGTCGAGCCCGGCGTGCGGGCGGGCCTCCTTGAGGATGAGGCGCTCGCCGGTCGCCGGATCGCTCGCGACGTAGAGACCGCCCGCGTTCGTCCGGTGCAGCACGCGTTCGATCCTGTACGGCAGGGCCGCCCCCGGCGCGCCGCCCTGCGACTCCAGGTGCGGGCCGAGGAACGGCGGGGGCGTCACCCAGGGAGGCATCGTGAAGGCGGCCTCCCGCCGGTCGGGGACCAGGGTGCCGTCGGGCGCGACGACGGCCGGCTGCGACCACCCGTCCTCGACGACGCGGCGACGTTCGGCGATGCCGCCGTAGCGCACGTGGAGCACGCTGTCGCCGCATCTCAGGTCGCTCAGGATGCGCGGGCCGCGATGGCCGTCGAGCAGGCGGCCGAGCTCGGCGAGGGCGGTCTCCAGCACGGCCTCGGCGGCCGGATAGACGGTGATGAACTTCCCGCTCGCTCCGGGGGCGGTGTGCTCGGCGTTGTTGAGGTGGAGCACGGCGGGCGAGCGCAGGAACTTGAAGGCGAGTTCCCGCTCCAGGCAGTAGCCGGCGACCTTGTCCAGGATCTCGGCGGCCTCGTCCATGCGGGCCGAGACGTGGATCTTCCATCCCTGGCCGGGCAGCTCGCCCGCCACGGGCTGGTAGATCACCCAGTCGGCCCGGACCGTCCGCACCCAGCCTCCGGGCACGGCACGGTGGGCCGGCGCGTAGTCAAGGCCGGAGTCGTCGAGGCCCGTCAGGGGCGAGTCGTAGAAGGCCGGATCAGCACGGCAGTAAGGCTCGTACCGCTTCTCCATGATCCGCCCCTTTTCAGCTGCCGGCCGTACCGGGACCGGGGCCGCCGTGCGCGCGGCCGTTGACGTGGCACACGATACGCGCATGGGCGATTACATGGCGTGACGATTCCGGCCCTGTCGCGGATCCGTACGGCCGGGATGTGCTACTGGCGCCAGATGAGGACGAGGGCGCAGTCGTCGTTGTGGCCCGAGGTCATCGACTGGACGAGCTGGCGGGCGCGGTCGCGGAAGCCGGAGGGGAGCAGCCGCTCGGCCTCGCCCAGCAGCCGGTCGAGCCCCGCGTCGATGTCGCGGCCGGGCTGCTCGATGAGGCCGTCGGTGAACAGCATGAGCGCGTCGCCCTTGCGCAGCACGCCCCTGTCGGCCTCGCAGTGCAGGTCGGGAACCACGCCCAGCACGACGCCCTTGGCCGTGGAGACCCGCCAGGTCCCCGTGCCCGCGTCGAACTTCACGACCGGAGGGTGGCCCGCCGAGGTGATGGTGTAGGCCCCCGTCGACAGGTCGAGGGTCAGGTGCACGGCGGTGACGAAGCCCTCGTCTCCGAGTTGCCTGTGCAGGTAGGTGTTGCAGGCGGCCAGGAAGTCGTCCACGGACCCGAGCAGGCCGCCGAACGTGCCCGAGAGCATAAGCGCACGGGTTCCCGCGTCGACGCCCTTGCCGGAGACGTCCACGACGGCCATCTCGACGTTGTCGCCTTCACGCAGGGACACCACGAAGTCGCCGCCGAAGGAGGAGCCGCCGGCCTGCTTGAGCACCACCTTGCCGCCCCACTCCTTGGGGAACGGCGGCAGCTCGCTCTGCCGTTTGAGCCGGTCGCGCAGCTCCAGCAGCATCGCGTCGCCGCGCAGGCCCTGCACGCCGAGCTTGCCCCGGGTGCGGGCCATCAGCCAGGCGAGGACGGCCGTGAAGC
Organism: Planotetraspora thailandica; assembly: GCF_016863335.1. Taxonomy (GTDB): domain Bacteria; phylum Actinomycetota; class Actinomycetes; order Streptosporangiales; family Streptosporangiaceae; genus Planotetraspora; species Planotetraspora thailandica. The sequence continues at coordinate 121,813 of NZ_BOOR01000027.1, read as the reverse complement.
ACATGGTGATCAGGAAGCCCGGCCCGATGTTGCCGACCCGCCTGACCGCCTCCATGTAGCTCAGGGACAGGGCGACCGTGCAGAGCAGGACGACGAGGCTGCGCAGCCGCAGCTGCAGGCCGCCGATGAGCGTGACCAGGATCAGCAGCGACGGCGAGAACCAGTAGGCCGAGACCTCCGCGTCGAGCACGCCGATGAGCAGCGTGACGGCGACCAGCGCGATCAGCAGGTTGCGGTCCTTGGCCGAGAGCCTGCGCACGAACCGCACCAGCGGCACCAGCAGAGGCACCCGTCCCAGCAGCGCGCGCACCCGGGGAGGGATCAGCGGGGCGGGACGGGAACTCATGATGGGCTCGACTGTATCCGCCCAACCCACGTGAAGGCACCCACTTGACCAAGACCTTGATCATCGGTCACGCATATTGGGTGGCTGCCGATCACACGCTGCTCCTAGTGTGGGGTGGGTGACTGTCGAGGTTCGTCCCATCACCGAGTCTGAGTGGCCTGCCTTCGCGGCCGTCGACTACGAGACGTTCAACTCCTCCAATCCCCCGGTGGCCGCCGATCGCTGGCGGGAGCTCGTGGAGATCGACCGGTCGCTGGCCGCCTTCGACGGCGACGTCATGGTCGGCTGCACCAGCGTCTACACCTTCAGCATGACGGTCCCCGGCGGCCCGATCCCGGTCGCGGGCGTCACCGCCGTCGGCGTGCTGGCCTCCCACCGGCGCCGCGGCGTGCTGACATCCCTGATGACCCGCCAGCTCCACGACCTGCATGACGGCGGCGAGGCCGTCGCCGCGCTCTACGCCTCGGAGGCGGGCATCTACGGCCGGTTCGGGTACGGCAGGGCCGCCGACAACTTCTTCTTCCGCATCCCGAAGCACGGCTCGGCCTTCGTCCGGACAGCCCCCTCCGACCCCGCCCTGCGCCTGCGCGTGGCGAAGCCGGCCGAGGAGCTCGCCGCGTTCCGCACGGTCTTCGACGCGGTGCGCGTCTCCCGTCCCGGCATGTACGCCAGGTCGGACCCGCGCTGGCGGCACGAGGTGCTCGCCGACGACGACCACGACAGGCGGGGCCTGGGGCCGCTGCGCTGCGTGATCGCCGAGGACGACGACGGCCCGCGCGGCTACGCCCTGTTCCGGGTGAAGCCCGGGGCGACCGATCACGACGTTCCCGACGGCGAACTGCGCCTGTCCGAGCTGTTCGCGGTCGACCCCGCGGCGTACGCGATGGTCTGGCGCAGCGTGCTCGACCGTGACCTGTGCTCGCGGGTCTTCGCGTGGAACCGCCCCGTGGACGACCCGGTCATCCACCTGCTCGCCGAACCGCGTCATCTGAACGCCGGCTGGGTGGACGAGCTGTGGGTGCGGCTCGTTGACGTCGACCGTGCCCTGGCCTCACGCTCCTACACGGCCCCGGCCGACCTGGTGATCGAGGTCGAGGACCAGGTCTGCCCGTGGAACGCGGGCCGGTGGCGCCTCACCACCGACAAGGCGTCCTGCGAGCGCACCGACGACCCCGCCGACCTGACCCTGCCCGTGGAGGTCCTGGGCGCGGCCTACCTCGGCGGCAGGCCGCTGACCGCGCTCGCCGGAGCGGGGATCGTCCGGGAGCACCGCGAGGGAGCGTTGCGCGAGCTTTCCACCGCGATGTCCTGGGACCCGAGGCCCTGGGCGGGACTGGTCTTCTAGGCTTGCGGCATGGCACTGCAGAATTTGCAGATCACCGCGATGACGGCCATGCGGGCGCGTGACGTGTCGCGCCCCACGGCCGAGCAGCAGGAGGCGGCCGACCGCCGCCCTCTGCGCGACGAGACGCCCCGGCGGGAATCGCGCCGGGGCACCGACGGCAACGGCGAGAGGACGGCCCGCCCCGAGGACTAGCGCTGACCAGCGGCTGACCAGCGGCTACGGAAGCGGCGGCAGCTCGCCGGTCTCCTCGTATTCGGCCAGCTGGTCGATCCTGCGGGCGTGCCGCTCCTCGCCGGAGAACGGCGTGGCGAGGAAGATCTCCACAAACCGCACCGCGTCCTCGACGGAGTGCATCCGGGCGCCCACGCTGATCACGTTGGCGTCGTTGTGCTGACGACCGAGCTTGGCGGTCTCCTCGCTCCACGCGAGCGCTGCGCGGACGCCCCGCACCTTGTTGGCGGCGATCTGCTCGCCGTTGCCCGATCCGCCGATCACGATGCCCAGGCTGCCCGGGTCGGCCGCGACGCCGCTCGCGGCGCGGAGCACGAAGGGCGGGTAGTCGTCCTCGGAGTCGTAGACGGACGGCCCGCAGTCCTCGACCTCGTGGCCCTGGTCCTTGAGCCAGGCGACCAGGTGGTTCTTGAGCTCGTAGCCGGCATGGTCGGAACCGATGTAGACACGCACGGTTCAAGTTTCGCAGGTTCCTCCAGGAGACACGACGTGGGGGCTGCATTAGAGTAAGAGACGTGACCCTATCTGGGTCCTTACATTCCCCCTGCGGGCGAGTCGTGGCCCGCAAGAGCACGCGGGAGCGTCATGCGTGAGATCCGTTATGTCGGCGACCCGGTCCTGCGCACGCCCGCCGAACCGGTGACGGATTTCGACAAGGAGCTGCGGCGGCTGATCGACGACATGTTCTCGGTCATGTACGCCGCCGACGGCGTCGGCCTGGCCGGGCCCCAGATCGGCGTCGCGAGGCGGCTGTTCGTCTACGACATCAGCAACCGCAAGGGCCACGTGATCAACCCCGAGCTGGTCGTCGACGACCCCGAGGAGGTCGTCGAGGAGGAGGGCTGCCTGTCGGTGCCCGGGAAGCAGACCGGCAAGCCGTTGTACGCGCCGACCCCCCGGGCCGCCGGGGCCACGATCCGCGGCCTGGACAGGCTCGGCCGGCCGGTGGAGGTCAAGGCGCGCGGAATGCTCGCGCGCTGCTTCCAGCACGAGTTCGACCACCTGGAGGGCACCCTCTACGTCGACCGGCTGGCCAAGGACGAACGCAGGAAGATCCTCCTCCAGACGCCGTAGTCTTCACACGTGAATGGCCTTGACCTCGAGGTATTCCTCAAGGCCGTGTCGGCCGAGCTCCCTGCCGACGCCTGAGCGCTTGTAGCCGCCGAAGGGCGCCTGGGGGTTGAACCGGCCGCCGTTGACGTGCACCTGTCCCGTGCGCAGTCTGCGCGCCACGGCCAGCGCCTTGTCGTCCGTGCCCGCCCACACCGCCCCCGCCAGGCCGTACGGCGTGCCGTTGGCGATGGAGACGGCGTCGTCCTCCGAGGCGTACGGGACGACCGACAGTACGGGACCGAAGATCTCCTCCTGCTCGATGGCCATCCCGGGGGCGACGCCGGCGAAGATCGTGGGCTCGACGTAGAAACCCCGGCCGACGGGGTTGTCCGTGCCGCCGTATACGAGCCGGGCGCCCTCCTCATGGCCCCGGTTGATGTAGCGGACCACCCGCGCGCGCTGGGCGGCGGAGACCAGGGGCCCGAGGCGGGTCTCCTCGGCGAACGGGTCACCGGGGACATAGGCGCCGGCCGTCTGGACGGCGAGGGCGACGGCGTCGTCGTACTGGTCCCAGTGGACGAGCATGCGGCTCCACGCCGTGCAGGTCTGGCCCGAGTTCACGAAGGCGTTGGCGACGCCCGCCTTGACCGCGGTCTCGATGTCGGCGTCGGGAAGGATGATGTTGGCCGATTTTCCGCCGAGCTCCAGCGCGACCTTCTTGACCGTCTCGGCCGCCAGCGCCGCCACCCGCCTCCCGGCCGCCGTCGAGCCGGTGAACGACACCATGTCGACGCCGGGGTGGGTCGCGATCGCCTCGCCGACCACCGGGCCGTAACCGCTGACCATGTTGAAGACGCCGGGTGGCAGGCCGACCTCGTGGAAGATGTCCGCCAGCGCGTAGGCCGCGAGGGGGGCCACCTCGCTGGGCTTGAGCACCACCGTGCAGCCGGCCGCGAGCGCCGGAGCGACCTTGCAGATCACCTGGTGGAGCGGATAGTTCCACGGGGTGATCGCGCCGACGACACCAACGGGCTCCCTGACGACCAGCGAGTTGCCGACCTTGCCCTCGTCGAACTCGTAGGTTTCCGCGAGCTCCGCGTAGGACGCCAGCACTCCGGCGGGCATCAGGGTCTGAACCTTCAGCGCGAAACGGAGCGGGGAGCCCATGTCCGTGGCGATCGTCTCGGCCATCTGGCCGGCGCGTTCCTCCAGCAGCCGGGCGGCGTCCGCGAGGAGCTTGCCCCGCTCGGCGGGAGCCGTACCGGACCAGGAGGGGAAGGCCGCGCGCGCCGCCGTGACCGCGGCGTCGACGTCACCCGGCCATCCCGAGGGGACGCGGTCGACGACCTCCTCGGTGGCGGGATTGATCACGTCGATGCCCTCGCCGGAGGCCGAAGGGGTCCAGGCTCCATTCACGTAAAGGTGACGCATCAACCCTCATCCTCGCGCGGCGGCTGTCCTTGTCGTGAGCGTCTGCGGCCGCGCATGCCGGACAGGACGGGATACGCGGTTTCCCCTGTCAATACTGGCCTCTCAAGGTCCACTTCCGCCAGTAAGAAGGAACGGGTATCGCCGCCGCCGCGGGGGCGTCGGCGCCGTTAATCCCGGTAGGGGACGACTTGAATGCCGGGTTGTCGGCCTGGCATGGCAGGATTCAGGGAACCCTCTCGCGACGGGGCGTAGGGGGATCGGGGCGATGGTGCATCTTGAGGAGCAGGTGTGGCAGGCAATTTGACGCGTGACGAAGCCCGGGAGCGAGCCCGGCTGCTGACCGTCCAGTCGTACGGGGTCGAACTCGATCTGACGGAAGGGGAGGACCGGTTCGAGAGCATCACGACGGTCCACTTCACCTCCACCCGCCCGGGGGCCGACACCTTCATCGACCTGCATGGGGCGCACGTTCGCAAGATCGTGCTGAACGGCGCCGACCTCGACCCGGCGTCCTACGACGCGGAGAAGGGTCGCATCCCGCTGCCGGGGCTGGCCGAGCACAACGAGCTGCGCATCGACGCCGACGCGTCCTACATGCGCACGGGTGAGGGCCTCCACCGTTTCGTCGACCCCGTCGACCAGCAGGTCTACCTCCACAGCCAGTTCGAGACGGCCGACGCGCACCGCATGTACGCGTGCTTCGACCAGCCCGACCTCAAGGCGACCTTCGAGCTGACCGTCCTCGCCCCGGGGAGCTGGGAGGTCGTCTCCAACGCCGCCCCCGACTCCGTCGAGGCGCTCGACGAGCACCACGGGCGGCACGGCACACTCCAGGAGGCGCGGCGCTGGCACTTCCCGCCCACTCCCGTCATGTCGACCTACATCACCGCGCTCATCGCCGGGCCGTACGCCGTGGTCCGCGACGAGCACGACGGCATCCCGCTGGGCGTCTTCGTGCGCCGCTCCCTGGCCGAGCACCTGGACGCCGAGAACATCTTCGAGGTCACCAAGCAGGGCTTCGACTTCTTCCACCGCGTCTTCGGCCTGCGCTACCCGTTCGGCAAGTACGACCAGCTGTTCGTGCCGGAGTTCAACGCGGGCGCCATGGAGAACGCGGGCGCCGTCACCTTCCTGGAGGACTACGTCTTCCGGTCCCGCGTGACGGACGCGCTGGTCGAGCGCCGCGCGGAGACGATCCTGCACGAGATGGCGCACATGTGGTTCGGCGACCTCGTCACCATGCGCTGGTGGGACGACCTGTGGCTGAACGAGTCGTTCGCCACGTACATGTCCGTGCTGTGCCAGGCCGAGGCGACCCGCTGGGGCCAGGGCGCGTGGACCACGTTCGCCAACGTCGAGAAGGCGTGGGCGTACCGGCAGGACCAGCTGCCCTCCACCCACCCGATCGCGGCCGACATCCCGGACATGCAGGCGGTCGAGGTCAACTTCGACGGCATCACGTACGCCAAGGGCGCCTCGGTGCTCAAGCAGCTCGTCGCCTACGTCGGGCTGGAGAACTTCCTGGCCGGCGTGCGCGACTACTTCAACGAGCACGCCTGGGGCAACACGACCCTGCAGGACCTCCTGTCGGCCCTGGAGCGCACCTCGGGCCGCGACCTGTCGTCGTGGTCCAAGGAGTGGCTGGAGACCTCCTGGGTCAACACCCTGCGCCCGTCGTTCACCACCGACGACGAGGGCCGTTTCCTGACCTTCGACGTGCTGCAGGAGGCGCCGCAGGAGCATCCCACGCTGCGCTCGCACCGGGTCGCGGTCGGCCTGTACTCCCTGGTGGACGGCGTCCTCACCCGGACCCGCCGGGTCGAGCTCGACGTCGTCGGCTCCCGCACCCCCGTGGCCGAGCTCGTCGGCGAGGTCAGGCCCGACCTGGTGCTGATCAACGACGACGACCTGACGTACGCGAAGGTCCGGCTCGACTCGCGGTCGCTGGAGACGCTGGTGAACGGCGGCATCGCCGCATTCCAGGACTCTCTGCCGCGCGCGCTGTGCTGGTCGGCGGCCTGGGACATGACCCGCGACGGCGAGATGGCCACCCGCGACTACGTGGCTCTGGTCATCTCGGGCATCGACTCGGTCAAGGACATCACGGTCGTGCAGGCGGTGCTCCGCCAGGCCCGGCAGGCGATCCAGCAGTACGCCGACCCGGTCTGGCGCGACACCGGCCTGGCCCGGCTCGCCGCGGCGCTGCGCGCCCTGATCGGCACGGCCGAGCCCGGCTCGGACCACCAGTTGGCCTACGTCAACGCCTTCACCGCGGTCGCCACGTCACCCGACGACCTGGCGTTCGTGCGGGGCGTCCTCGACGGCACCGCCGTTCCCGAGGGCCTCGCGGTCGACACCGACCTGCGTTGGACGCTCACGCATGCGCTGGTCTCCGGCGGAGTCCTCGGCGCGGACGACATCGATGCCGAGCTGGCCCGTGACGCCACGGCCACGGGTGAGCGGTCCGCGGCGTTGAGCCGCGCCTCGATCCCCACGGCGGAGGCCAAGGCGCGGACGTGGAACACGATCGTGGGCGGCGGGCTGAGCGGCGCGCTGCTCCGCTCGACCATCCTCGGCTTCATGGACCCGCACCATGTCGACCTGCTCGAGCCGTACGGACAGAAGTACCTCGACGAGGTGGGCCGGATCTGGGCGGAGTGGACCTTCGACTCAGCGCAGAACTTCGTGGTCGGCTGCTACCCCGCCCTGCTGATCAGCCCGGAGACCGTGGCGAAGACCCAGGACCATATCTCGGCAACGCAGCCTCCGCACGCGCTGCGGCGGCTGTTGCTCGAGGGCGCCGACGGCATCGGCCGTGCGCTGCGGGCCAGGGCCAAGGACGTCTCGGCGGAGTGAGTCCAGCCCGGATCTGAGGATCGGAGGCCACGGTGCACACGCGCCGTGGCCTCCGGCGTTCTCTTCCCTGCCCGCGTCCGGCGGCCGCTCCCACCGGTCGCCGGGAGGCGGCGTCTCGCGCCTTTCACCAGTTGATCGGCGGTATGAAAGCCCCGCGCAAGCGCGATGCAAGCCACCAGCGGTGACATGATCGCGCGGGATCGTTTACAGCACGGAAGGTCCCGTTCTAACGTCCCTTCCAGGAGGCCCCCCGTGATTACTTTGATCGTCGTGATCGTCATCGTGGCCGTGCTGGCCCTGATGATCGTCTCTGTTTACAACCGCCTGGTCCGCAGCAGGAACGCGGTGGACAACGCCTGGGCGCAGATCGACGTGCAGCTCAAGCGCAGGTATGACCTGATCCCCAACCTCGTGGAGACGGTGAAGGGCTACGCGGCCCACGAGCGGCAGACCCTCGAGGCCGTGACCGCCGCGCGGTCGACGGCCATCAACGCGCAGGGCCCGGCCGACCGGGCAGCGGCCGAGAACGCGCTCACCGGAGCCCTGAAGAACCTGTTCGCCGTCGCTGAGTCCTACCCCGACCTCAAGGCCAGCCGCAACTTCGCCGAGCTCCAGGAGGAGCTCGCCACCACGGAGAACCGGATCGCCTACTCCCGGCAGTACTACAACGACGCGGTTCTCACCTACAACAACGCGATCCAGACGGTTCCCGCCAACATCGTCGCCGGCATGACCGGGTTCACCGCGCGGGTCTACTTCCAGGCCCCCGGCGAGGAGCGCGGCACGGTTCAGGTGCGGTTCTAGCCATGACGCTGTGGATCGGCGCAGCCGTCGCCGCCGGCGTCTGGCTGCTGCTCCTGTTCTCGATGGCCATGGCGACCAAGACCCCGGACGTCAAGCCAGGGCCTGCCACCGGCGCTCTGGGCGAGGAGTCCCCCGCCCTCGTCGACCTGATCACCGGCGGCTGGCGGCTGACCGGCGAGGCGGCCTCGGCCACGGTGCTCGACCTGGCCGCCAAGGGCGCCCTGGCGATCGAGGAGGTCGGCCCCGAGTTCTCACTCGTACGGCTCCGCCGCGAGCCCGGCGACCTGAAGCCCTACGAGAAGCTCGTCTACGACCATGTCCGCTCGCTCGCCGTCGACGGCGTCGTGGCGACCGGGGCCCTCGCCGAGGGTTCGCGTGACATCGGCCGCTGGCGGAAGAGCTTCCGCAAGAAGGTGATCGTCGAGGCCCGGGCGCTGGGGTTGTCCCGTATGCGCTGGAGCAAGGCCCAGGCCGCGCTCCTCTGGGTGACGGCGGCCGGTGTCGCGGTGATGGTCGGGATCGCGGCAGAAGCCTCCGGCTTCGCGGCGGACACCCCCGACTCGGAGGGCAGCCCCGGCGTCGCAGCCGGATTCTTCTGCTTGCTGCTGCTCGGCGGCCTGATGAGCAGGCTCAACGGAGAGCGCGGCACCAAGCTCGGCGCCGAGACGGCGGGCCGCTGGCTGGGGGTGCAGAAGCACCTGGCCGACACCGGGCGCTTCGGTGAGCAGCCCGCCGCGTCCGTCACGATCTGGGGCCGGCATCTGGCGTACGCCGCGGCGCTCGGCCTCGCACCCCGCGCCGTGACGAGCCTGCCGATCACCACGACGGCCGACGCCAACCGGGCGTGGTCCGACTACGGCGGCATGTGGCACCCCGTCCAGGTGCGCTACCGGTCCCGCAGGTTCTGGGGTCGCAAGCCGCTGACGTTGATCGGCCACGGTCTGCTCGCGGGCATGATGATCGGGGTCTGGGTCTTCATCGGCCTGGGTTTCGCCACGGCCTACGACTTGTGGCCGCAGGCGCTGCTCGTACCCACACCGTTGCTGATCGCCGGGACCATCGCGGCCATCCCGATCGCCTTCACGATCATCGACTACAGCGGCAACACCGTCATCGAGGGACAGATCGTCCGGCTGCGGGTGTTCGGCGAATCCAGTGGCGACAGCCCGTCGAACCCCTCCTACTACTGCGCCATCGACGAGGGCCGTTCCCGGGAGGTCGACGCCTTCGGCCTGTCCGCCGAGCACTATGGCCCCCTCAGCGAGGGCGACCGGGTGCGGGCGGTCGCCGGCCGGAAGCTGGGCTGGATCAGGAACATCGAGGTCCTCGAGCGTGCCCGCCCTCGCGGCACCACCTACGACGACACCGGGGAGCACAAGATCGACGCCCCGGAGCACCTCGGCGAGGTCAAGGTCATCCCGGGTCGCACCAGGAACGAGGACACGGAGGACGAGGGAGGTGTGCGCCCGGCAGACCTGGTCACCCCCGCCGACATCAAGCAGGCCCTGGGGCTCGACGTGGGTCCCGCTGAGGCGTACACGGACACGCCGGTGCTCCCCGCCGTGGTCCGCATCCGGTCGATCCGCTACCGGACGGCCACGGGCACCACAGTCGACGTGCACGCCGGAACGGGCAGGCGATCCCGCACGCTCATGGTCCTCCCCTCCGCCCTGTCACGGGCCCAGGGGCGGCAGATCAAGGGATTGGGGATCAACGCGATGCTCCACCCCGGAATCGTGAGCGTCGTGACGGACCAGGGCACGTTCATGATCCACGTGACGTCGGCCTCGGGGCCGCCGTCGTCGGACAAGATGATGGACCTGGCCCACACGGCCGCGGAGCGGATGAGCCGCCTGCCGCAAGGGCGCAGGTGACGGGCCTGCGGATCGACTCCGCCCGGGACCTGCTGGTCGCCCTGGCCGGCAGGTACTCCTTCGGCGACGTCGGGGCTCTCGCGCCGGCGGTGCTGAAGGACGGCGAGCGTGTGGAGCTGGTGGTCACGGCCTGCGAGTTCGGGCAGCGGCTGCTGACGCTCGACGCCGAGGACTTCGCCGCCGAGGTCAGCCCGCACGCCGTGCCCGCCGACCTGCGCAGGCGGGCCCGCGACTGCAACATGCCGCAGACGGCGAAATCGCAGCCCCGGGGCGCGCTGGAGTCGATGCGCCCCGCGTACGGCCTCTTCCTGGATGTGATCGAGGCCCGCTGGCGGCGGCGTGAGTTCAGCGCGATGATCGCCGCCGTCCACATCGCGAGCGAGTATCTTCCGCTCCTCGCGTTCGAGCCCGCGCTCGGGCACGGAGGCGACCCGGTCCGGTGGCCGGAGGGGCTGCGCGCCCCCGGCAGCAGGTTCGGCGTCATCGGCGACCGGGTGTGCGCACACACGCGGGCCGAGCAGTCGGCCGCCGAGCGCACGCTGCGGGTGGCGGTCGAGCCCTCCACCGGCTGGCGGGCCTACCTCGACCGGCAGCACAGCAAGGTCGCCGGAGCCCTCGCCACGTGCGTGGCGCGATGCCGCCACCCGTGCCCGGCGATGGACTGGGTGCCCGACCGCGAGGACCTCGCGCGGCGTGCCGAGGTGGCGCTGGCGTTCGCCAATTCCCCCCTCGTACGGCTCCGCCACGCCGCCCCGGTCGGACACGGCTTCGGCGTTCCCTCAGCCGAGGAGGTGCTGGACGCCTGGGAGCGCAGCCGCGCGCACCTGGCCAGGACCGCCGTGGGCCATGAGGCGGCAGCGGACGACGGTTTCCCGCTTCCCGGCCTGCCCACCCTGCTGTCGGCGGTGGCCGCCGCGCCCGTGGGTCCCGGCGGCCTGCTCGCCGACGTGAGCGCCCATCTGGTTCACCTGCTCGGCTGACCGGCTCTACCAGACGGGCGGGCGGCGCTCGCCCCAGAAGCCGCCCACGGACGCCTCGATCTGGGCCGACAACGAGATGAGGGTGCCCTCGTCGCCGAAGGCGCCGGCGAGCATCACGCCGACGGGCAGCCCGTCGGGCGTCCAGTAGAGCGGGAGGTTGACGGCCGGCTGGCCGCTCACGTTGTACATGGCGGCGAACGGCGCGAAGTGCTTCATCCGCTCGAACGTCTCCTCCGGGGAGTCCACGTCCTCGAACCAGCCGACCGGCACGGGCGGCTGCGTGACCGTGGGGGTCAGCACCGCGTCGAAGGCGTCGGTGACCAGCATGGCGAACCGGGTGGCGAGCTGCAGCGCCGACTGTGCCTGGAGGAAGGCCGGGGCGGGCACGGCCTGCCCGCGCTCTCTCAGCCAGGCGGTGAGCGGGCGCAGCTTCGACTCCATCTCCTTGGCGACCGGATGCATGCACGAGAAGCCGAACCACAACTTCTCGAACTCCGGCACCATGTCGCCGCCGAACGGAGGGGCGATCTCCACGACCTCGTGGCCGAGCGCCTCCAGCACCGCCGAGGCGCTCTCGTAGGCGGCCAGCACGTCGGGGTGGACCTCGGCTCCGGGAACGGCGGGGGTGGCGTAGCGGGCGATGCGCCTCCGGCCCGGATCCCTGCCCACGTAGGCGGAGAACGAGCCCAGGGCGGGCGGAGGCGCCCAGTAGAGGTCCCCCGGGTTGTTGTGCGTCATCACGTCGAGCAGCGCCGCGGCGTCGGCGACGTTCCTGGTGATCGGGCCGTTGGTCGACAGACCCGCGAGGTCCGGCACGATGGGCGCCCACGAGACCCGCCCTCTCGTCGGCTTGATGCCGTACAGGCCGCAGACGGAGGCGGGGATGCGGATCGATCCGGCGCCGTCGCTGCCCTGGGCGGCGGGAGCGAGGCCCGCGGCCACGGCGGCGGCGGCTCCCCCGCTCGACCCTCCGGCTGACCGGGTCAGATCCCACGGGGTGCGCGCGGGGTCGCCGACGTAGGTCTCGGTGTAGCACGGCAGCCCGAACTCGGGCGTGCTGGTCTTGCCGAGCATGATCGTGCCCGCGTCCCTGAGCTTCTCGACGACGCTGTCGTCCACCGGGGCGACGAACCCCTCGTACGTGGCCGACCCGAAGCGGATCGGCACGTCCTTCACGAGGTTGAGGTCTTTGATCGGGACCGGCACGCCCAGCAGCGGCGGGAGATCGGCCGCGTCCTCCCGTGTGACGAGCGCCTCCTGCTCGCGCGCCTGATCGAGGGCCCGTTCGGCGGTGAGGGTGACGAACGCGCCGACGGCGCCGCCGAGCCGTTCGGCGCGCTCCAGATAGTGCTCGGTGATCTCTACCGGGGACAGTTCCCGCGTTCGTACGGCGGCCGCCTGATCAAGGGCGGTAAGATCATGAATGTGCGCCACGCTACTGAACGGTAAGCCGAAGCGGGCGAGATATCTAGAGAAGATACCCAGCCCGCGGCACGGCGAATCAACTCAAGCAGGCCACAAAAGTATGAACCATCCAACACTAGGCACCCGCCGACCACTCAATTACGGTGAGTGATGTGGATACCGGTCTAGCGCCAGAAGACGGTCACGATACGTCACCCATCTGGGTGAGTGACCACCCGTCGGAACGCCCCCCGACACCGCCTGACGCTCCGGCGTCGACATACGCGCCGGTCGAGCGTGCGTCTGTCAAGAGTCTGCTTCAGCATCCCCGCTACCGCCATCTGCGGCTGCGCGCCCTGCTCGCGGTGAGCGTCGGCGCCGTGACGGGGGTGCTGCTGACCAGCTGGCGGCTGGGCGTCACCTTCGCGATCATCGCGGCGGTCGCCGACACCGTCTACCGGGCCAGGACCGTGTCGTCGGTGCCCGCCTGGCGGCGCGCCTCGGCGGCGGAGCGGCGGACGGAGGCGCAGCTGAAGAAGCTGGAGCGCAACGGCTACCGGACTCTCCATGCGCGTGCCATCCCCTCGAGCGAGGCCCAGATCGACCACCTGGTCGTCGGCCCGACCGGCGTCTACGCCGTGGACTCGGAGAAGTGGGACAAGCGCCTGCCGGTGCGGGTGCAGTCGCACCGCAAGCTGTTCCACGGGCCGTTCAACCGCAAGCCCCGGCTCGACGAGGCCCGGTGGGAGGCGACGCAGGCAGGCGATCTGATCAGCAAGGCGCTGGGACGCGAGGTCACGGTCGTACCGTCGCTGGCGATCTACGGCCCGCCGATCCCGTGGCGCATCCTCAACATCCGCGACGTCGACGTCTTCTCCGGCAGCCTCGTCCGCAAGTGGATCACCAAGCGGGAGAGGTCGCTCACGACCGCCGAGATCGAGTCGATCTACCGGGCCGCCGACCGGGTGCTTCCGCCGCGCTATCCCGAGTAGTGGACCACCGGTCTCAGCAGCCGGGCGAGAGCCGTACCATTTGAAGACTCATAGTCTTCTGATGGGAGTCAGGCCATGCCCGCCCTCAGGTCTCGTACGGTCACCCACGGCAGGAACATGGCCGGTGCCCGGGCGCTGCTCCGGGCGACGGGAGTAGCGGGCAGCGACTTCGGCAAACCGATCATCGCGGTCGCCAACAGCTTCACGCAGTTCGTGCCCGGCCATGTGCATCTCCGCGAGGTCGGCGACGTCGTGGCCGCGGCGGTCCGGGAGGCCGGAGCCATCCCGCGCGAGTTCAACACGATCGCGGTCGACGACGGCATCGCGATGGGCCACGGCGGCATGCTCTACTCGCTGCCGTCGCGCGAGCTGATCGCCGACGCGGTCGAATACATGGTCAACGCGCACTGCGCGGACGCGCTGATCTGCATCTCCAACTGCGACAAGATCACTCCGGGCATGCTGCTCGCCGCCTTCCGGCTGAACATCCCGACGGTCTTCGTCTCCGGCGGCCCCATGGAGGCCGGCAAGACCCCGGGCCGCAAGCTCGACCTGATCGACCCCATGATCGCCGCGGCCGACGACAGCGTCTCCGACGCCGATCTGCTGGCGATGGAGGAGAGCGCCTGCCCGACCTGCGGGTCCTGCAGCGGCATGTTCACCGCCAACTCGATGAACTGCCTCACCGAGGCGATCGGCCTGGCCCTGCCGGGCAACGGCACCACGCTGGCCACCCACACCGCACGCAAGGCGCTCTTCGAGGAGGCCGGGCGCACGGTGGTCGAGATCACCAAGCGCTACTACGAGCAGGACGACGAGTCGGTCCTGCCGAGGAGCATCGCGACCCGTGACGCGTTCGAGAACGCCATGGCCCTCGACGTCGCCATGGGCGGCTCGACCAACACGATCCTCCACCTGCTGGCGGCGGCCAGGGAGGCCGGAGTCGACTTCGGGCTGAAGGAGATCAACGAGGTCTCGCTGCGCGTGCCCTGCCTGTGCAAGGTCGCGCCCGCCACCGCGAAGTACCACGTCGAGGACGTGCACCGCGCGGGCGGCATCCCGGCCATTCTCGGCGAGCTCGACCGGGCTGGCCTGCTGCATCGGGACGTTCACAGCATCCACGGGGCCACGCTGGGCGACTACCTCGCGAAGTGGGATCCGAAGTCGCCGGAGGTCACCGACGAGGCGATCGAGCTGTGGCACGCGGCCCCGGGCAACGTCCGCACGGTCAAGGCCTACTCGCAGAACGCCCGGTGGGACTCGCTCGACCTCGACCGGGAGGCGGGCTGCATCCGCGACCTCGAGCACGCCTACACCCGTGACGGCGGCCTCGCCGTGCTGTACGGAAACATCGCGCCCGACGGCGCCATCGTGAAGACGGCCGGTGTCGACGAGTCGATCTGGACCTTCTCCGGCCCGGCCGTGGTCTTCGAGTCGCAGGAGGACGCCGTCGACGGCATCCTGGGCGGCAAGGTCAAGGAGGGCGACGTCGTCGTCATCCGGTACGAGGGCCCCAAGGGCGGGCCGGGCATGCAGGAGATGCTCTACCCGACGAGCTTCCTCAAGGGCAGGGGCCTCGGCAAGGCGTGCGCCCTGATCACCGACGGCCGTTTCTCCGGCGGGACCTCCGGCCTGTCGATCGGCCACGCCTCGCCCGAGGCGGCCGAGGGCGGCGTCATCGCCCTGGTCGAAGACGGGGACACCATCGCGATCGACATCCCGAACCGGTCGATCGAGCTGAAGGTGGCCGACGACGAGCTCGCCGTCCGCCGCGAGCGCATCCTGGCCGACCTCGGCGGCTTCCGCCCGCGTGACCGGCACCGGCCGGTCTCGGCGGCGCTGCAGGCGTACGCGGCGATGACGACCTCGGCCTCCACCGGCGCCTCTCGCGACCTGTCGCAGCTGTCCCGGTAGCCGGATTGCGATAATCCGTTCGGAAAAATGTCAGTGGTGCCGGTTATTGTCAAGGTATGGCAAACGTCACAAGGCACCCGGCACCTCTGACGACCGCTGAGCTCGCCGCACTGGCCCTGTCCCTGGCCCACCTGGGGGCGGGGCCCCAGTCCGTGACCGCCCGTCGTGGGCTGCGCCACGCGTTCGAGCACCTCGACCTGGACGACGACGTCATCGCCACCACCCTGTCCACCCTCACCACACCGCTGCCGGCGGACGTGGCCCGGCGCGCGCGGGCCGCGGCGGGCGCCATCACGGCACGGCTGGTGGTCCGCCTGCAGTACCACGACGCCTCCGGCAGGCTCACCGTGCGCGACGTGGAGCCGGTGACGTGCCTGGTCCACCGGGAGTTCTGGTACCTCGTGGGCTGGTGCCGGATGCGGCGCGGGATCAGAGCGTTCCGCTTCGACCGCATCGTCTCGGTCGAGCCCACCGACCTGCCAGCCCGGCCGCACCTGTCGGAGCGTTACCTGCCCTTCCAGCGCCGCGCAGCGGCCTGACGGGCGTTCCTATCCGCAGCAAGCGCCGCCACAGCAGCCGCCACCCGAGGAGCGGGGCGCGGAGGCCGTGGCGGCCTTGCCGGTGACGGCGACCGTGGACAGCAGCTTGACGGTGTCGTCATGCCCTGAGGGGCAGGCTGCGGGGGCGTTGGCCTCGGCCATCGGCCGGTTCAGCTCGAACGTCGATCCGCAGGCGCGGCAGCGGTAGTCATAGCGCGGCATGCCCAAAGAATACGACCTACCCGAAATGGATCGTGGCGTAGTCGGCCACCGGCCGGTAGCCGAGGCCCTGGTAGATCGAGTTCGATGTGGGATTGGCGAGATCGGTGAACAACAGCACCTCGGTGGCCCCCGCGTCCAGGGCCAGGCGGGTGACCGCGTGCGTCACCGCCGAGCCGTACCCGTGGCGGCGGTGGTCGGGAGGGGTGTAGACGGGCCCCACGCGCGACATCCCCGCCAGCGGACGGGACACGCAGGCCAGGGCGACCGGCCTGCCCCCGTCCTCCCACAGGAGCAGCTCCTCCCGGTTGATCCGGGCGGAGACCACGGGCGTGGGATCGGCCTCCACGTCGACGTCGGCCTCCCGCTGGAAGTCGACGAACCACCGGGTGGCCAGGTCGACGTCGGCGGCGACAGCCGTACGGGCCCTGCCGGGGGCGAACGGGGGGACGAGGGCGTCGAGCCGGTAGAGCCGCTCGCTTCTGCGGTCCTTCTCAGGCCGCCACCACTCCTGGGCGAACGCCTCGGCCACGTCGAGCGGGCCGCTGACCCCGGCGACCGAGCGCTCCCGCTCGAGCAGGCCGGCCGCGAGCGCCGGCAGCCCCCCGAGCGGGACGACACCGAGGAGCAGCGGGTACGGCGCCGTATGAACGAACGCGCCCCGGACGGCCCTTTCGTCGGTCAGCCAGCCCATGAGGGGGTCCTCCGAGAACTGGCCGCTCCGCAACCCGCGCAGCACGGTCAGGGGGACCGTGTTCCGCACCGGGTCGCGGAGCAGCCACGGCTCGGCGGCCGCCGCGTACTCCTCGGCATCCGTGGTGAACGTCCAATTCATGCCGGTGCGGTCACGCCGCGGACTTCTCGAGGTAGGGCGCCCACTGCGGGTCTCCATCGAGCTGCGCGCCGATGAGCCGCCAGTGGGCGCCTCGTGGCACCACCGGGGCGACGCGCAGCGTCCACCCCAGTTCCTCCAGCAGTCTGTCGGCCTTGCTGTGATTGCACGTCATGCAGGATGCGACGCAGTTCTCCCAGGTGTGGGGGCCTCCCTTGGAACGCGGGATGACATGGTCGATGGTCTCGGCCCGCTGGTCGCAGTAGGCGCAGCGGAAGTCGTCACGCCTCATCAGCGCGGCCCGCGTGAGCGGAATCCGGGACCGGTAGGGGATGCGGACGTAGCGTCGCAGCCTGATGACGGAGGGCACGTCGAGCGTCCGGGTGGCCGAGCGCAGGACCGCCCCCCGTCCGTCGCGGTGCACAACCTCCGCCTTGTCCCGCAGCACCAGGATCACGGCCCGGTGCAGGGAGAGCGTGGTCAGGGGTTCGTAGGTGGCGTTGAGTAGAAGAACTTGGCGCATCAGCCGGCCTCCACAGCTATCTCTGAAGTCGGCGTGAAACAGCCTGGCGTGACCGTCACACACGTCGGCACGAGATAGCCGGGGACTCGCGTCTCCGGCACGGCTGTGCGCCCTGGTTGTGGGCCCGTCGGTTGGGACCCGCATGCATCCGTCACAGGGACCTCCGCCGGACGGTCCAGCGGATGGACACCACGGCACCGCCCTTCACCAAAGTGTGGCCTTTGTGGCGGCCACTCCGCCACCCCATAACCAAGGCAGGGAGTTGACGACTGGGACGCCTGATGCTTGTTATGCCCAGGCGATCGTCCCTTTACTCCCTTCTTGGCCAGGTGAGGCCGCATGTACGCCTCGGACCTCCGACTGCTTTAAAGTGCGAGCATGACCCGACAGCCGTACCCGCCCGCCCGCCGTGACGACATCGTCGACGAGTTGCACGGGACCCCGGTCCCCGACCCGTACCGGTGGCTGGAGGACCCGGACGACCCGGCCGTCAAGGAATGGCTGGAGGCGCAGGACGAGGTTTTCCGCGGCACCGAACTGCCGGGCCGCGAGCGCCTCCGCGACCGCGTGGCCGAGCTGCTCAGGTCGGGATCGGTCGGAACTCCGGCGTGGCGCGGGGAGCGGCGCTTCTTCACCCGGCGCACCCCCGACCAGGAGCATCCGGTGCTTCATGTGGCCGACGAGGCGGGCGAGCGCGTTCTGCTCGACCCGATGACGCTCGACCCCTCCGGCCTCACCACGCTCGACTCCTACCAGCCGGACAAGGAAGGCCGGCTGCTGGCCTACCAGATCTCCGAGGGCGGCGACGAGGAGTCGAAGCTCTACGTGATCGACGTCGCCGACGGCTCAACCGTCGAGGGCCCGATCGACCGCTGCCGCTACTCCCCCGTCGCCTGGCTGCCCGGCGGCGAGGCGTTCTACTACGTCCGCAAGCTGGCCCCCTCCGAGGTGCCCGCCGGTGAGGAGCAGTTCCACCGGCGGGTCTACCTGCACCGCGTCCGCCAGTCCCCCGACGACGACGTGCTGATCTTCGGGGACGGCCTGGAGAAGACCAACTACTACGGCGTCTCGGTCTCCAGGGACGGCCGGTGGTTGTCGATCTCGGCCTCGCGCGGCACGGCTCCGCGCAACGACCTGTGGGTGGCCGACCTGTCCGCCTCTCCCGCCGAGAACCCCGAGCTGATCACCGTCCAGGAGGACGTGGACGCCCAGACGGGCCTGCTGTTCGGCCGCGACGGGCGGCTCTACGTCTTCACCGACCTCGACGCGCCGCGCGGCCGGATCTGCGTCACCTCGCCGGAGACCCCCACGCGCGAGCACTGGCGTGACCTGATCCCCGAGGACTCCGAGGCCGTGTTGTCCGACTTCGCGATCCTCGACGACCTTCCCGAGCCGGTCATGCTCGTCGGCTGGACCAGGCACGCGATCTCCGAGATCTCCGTCCACGCGTTGGAAAGCGGGCAGCGGACCGGCATGGTGCCGGTTCCCGGCCTCGGCACGATCGGCGGCATCGTCGAGCGGCCCGAGGGCGGCCACGAGGCCTGGTTCGCCTACACCGACAACGTCTCCCCCACCGCCGTCCACCGATTCGACGCGCTGACCGGCGAGACCACCCTGTGGGCGGCCCCGCCCGGCGCCGTCGAGGTGCCGGCGGTGCACGCCGAGCAGGTGGTCTACCGCTCCAAGGACGGCACCGAGGTCCACATGCTGATCGTCTCCCGTGAGGGGTCGGGCCCGCGGCCCACGATCCTGTACGGCTACGGCGGTTTCGGCATCTCCATGACCCCGGGCTATTCCGCCTCGACGCTGGCCTGGGTGGAGGCGGGCGGCGTCTACGCCGTCGCCCAGCTTCGCGGCGGCGGCGAGGAGGGTGAGCAGTGGCACCGCGCCGGCATGCTCGGCAACAAGCAGAACGTGTTCGACGATCTCCACGCCGCCGCGGAGCACCTGATCGCGACCGGGGTGACCACTCGGGAGCAACTCGCGATCTCGGGCGGCTCCAACGGCGGCCTGCTCGTCGGCGCGGCGCTCACCCAGCGTCCCGACCTGTACGCGGCGGTGGTGTGCTCGGCTCCGTTGCTCGACATGATCCGCTATGAGAAGTTCGGCCTCGGCGCCACCTGGAACGTCGAGTACGGCTCGGCCGACGTGCCCGAGGAGTTCGCCTGGTTGTGGAGCTACTCGCCCTACCACCACGCCCGTGAGGGCGTCTCCTACCCGGCGACGCTGTTCACCGTCTTCGGCTCCGACACCCGGGTGCATCCCCTGCACGCCTGGAAGACGGCGGCCGCTCTCCAGCACGCCCAGGCCGGGGACAGCCCGATCCTGCTGCGCAACGAGACGGAGGTCGGCCACGGCGCCCGCGCGGTGAGCAAGTCCGTGGAGCTCGCGGCCGACCAGCTCGCCTTCCTGGCCCGCCACACGGGCCTGGGGATCAACGCGGGAAGATGACCGTCTTGTGGCCGTCGAGCAGCACGCGGTGCTCCGCGTGCCAGCCGACGGCACGGGCCAGCGCCCGGCACTCGACGTCACGGCCCATCGCGACGAGGTCGTCCGGGGTGTGCGTGTGGTTCACCCGGGCGACCTCCTGCTCGATGATCGGCCCCTCGTCGAGGTCCGACGTCACGTAGTGGGCGGTCGCCCCGATCAGCTTGACGCCGCGGGAGTGGGCCTGGTGGTACGGCTTGGCGCCCTTGAACGACGGCAGGAACGAGTGGTGGATGTTGATCATCCGTCCGGCTAGCTTGGCGCACACGTCGTCCGACAGCACCTGCATGTAGCGCGCCAGCACGACCACGTCCGCCTGGTAGTGGTCGACCAGCGTGAGGACCTCCGCCTCCTGCTTGGCCCGGGTGTCGGCCGTGACCGGCAGGTGGTGGTAGTCGATGCCGTACGACTGGGTGAGGGGGCGCAGGTCGGGGTGGTTGGAGGCCACGCCCACGATGTCGATCGCCAGCGTGCCCGAGCGAACCCGGTAGAGGAGATCGTTGAGGCAGTGGTCGAACTTGCTGACCAGCAGCAACGCCTTGGTCTTGACCGCACGGTCGAAGATCTGCAAATCCATGCCGAACTCGGGGGCGAGCGCGGCGAAAGCCGTACGGAGCTCGTCGAGGCCGAGTTCGCTCACGAACTGGACGCGCATGAAGAACCTTTGCGCGATCGGGTCGCCGAACTGCTGGCTTTCGGTGATGTTGCCGCCCTGCCGGGCCAGCAACCCGGAGACGGCGGCGACCACTCCAGGACGGTCGGGACAGGACAGGGTCAGCACATACTCAGCGCTCATGCCTTGATCCTCAGCGAGGGGTGCGTTTTACCCGACCAAGCGTAGGGGCATCACCTTCGCCGGACGGATGCCCCCACGCCGGATCAGCCGGCCTCGTGCCGTTCGAGGGCCTCGCGGATGTCGGGATCGTCGGGTGCCAGATCATGGGCCCGGCGCAGGTCCCGCCCGGCCTCGTCATCCCGCCCAAGCGCCGACAGCGCCGTGGC
The DNA here is from genome assembly GCF_016863335.1 of Planotetraspora thailandica. Lineage (GTDB taxonomy): Bacteria > Actinomycetota > Actinomycetes > Streptosporangiales > Streptosporangiaceae > Planotetraspora > Planotetraspora thailandica. The sequence continues at coordinate 100,981 of NZ_BOOR01000027.1, read as the reverse complement.
CCGGTTGAAGTAGACCGCCGCGTCCTCCTCGATCGCGAGGGCACGGGTGAGGTCGTCGACCGCGCCCGCGGCGTCGCCGGTCTCGTACCGCAGGATCGCCCGGTTGGCCCAGGCCGACGCCAGCTTGGGATCGGCCCGCAAAGCGGCGTCGAACGCCGCATGCGCCTCGGAGAACCTTCCCTCCGCGGTCTCCAGCTGGCCGAGCACGCCGTGGAGGTGCGCGTTGCCCGGGTCGATGGAGATCCCGGCGGCCACGTCCCGCCGCGCCGCGTCGTGGTCGCCCAGCATCTCGAGGATCCCCGCCCGGTTCACGTACGCGTCGAGATAGCCGGGATCGAGCTCGATCACATGATCGAGGTCGGCCCTGGCGCGCTCCAGGTCCCCGGACGCGAGGCGGAGCTCGGCCCGGTTGTAGTACGCCTCGGGCATCGGCGGGCTCACCGCCATCGCGGTCTCGTAGTCAGCCAGTGCGTCGTCCACGCGGCCCAGCTCGAGGAGCAGGTTGCCCCGGTCGAGGTAGTGGTCGGGGAAGACGGGGTCGATGGCGATGGCCCGGTCGAAGTCGCGCAGCGCGTCTTTCGCTCTGCCGGTCCTGGCCAGCAGCTGGGCCCTGTTGGCCAACAGGACCATCCGATGCACCGGGTGCGCGTCCGCAGGCAGGTCGCGCTCCGCGAGGTCGATCGCCGACTCCACCAGGTCGAGCGCCGAGGTGACCCGGCCCTGCCGCAGCTCGATCAGGGCGCGGCCGTTCTGGTCGAACCCGAGCTTGAAGGCCCGCTCCCGCCGGTCCGGCAGCAGCGTCGAGATCGCCACCGCCTCGTTGATCCATCCGGTTGCCCGGCCCAGATCTCGCTGCTCGGGGTCCGGGTGCCGGGCGTCCAGCATGGCCGTGCCGTACGCGCATGCCGCGTGCACAACCGGGTCCATGCTCTCGCGGCGAGCCCGGTCGTAGAGCTCGCGGGCGCGGTCGCGGCGCCCGAGCCCGCCCAGGGCGGTGGCCGTACGCTGCGTGAAGCGCCACCACAGGTCGGACCCGGGTTCGGCCAGACGCAGGCCGCGCGGGCCCAGCTCGGCGACGGCGTGCAGGAAGCCCTCGGTGACGCATCGGTCCACCGCCGCCCACAGGGCCTGGAGGGCGGCCTCGGGATCGCTGCCGTGCTCCAGGTGGTACAGCCTGGCGCCCAGGGCGAACTCCTCGCCGAGCTCCGCGGCCCGCAGGTCGTGCAGCCGCTGCCGCTCGGCCGCGGGCAGTTCGAGGTAGGCCTGATGGGCGGAGTCGTCATCGCCCGTGCCGTCCGCGGCGACGTAGTCGGCGGCCGAACCGGAATCGTGGTCTCCGGCGGCGTCCACGACGGTCATCGGGATGTCGAGGGGACGCTGCGGCGATCCCAGGGCGAGGGCCAGATCACCCACCCGGCGTGCCAGTACGGCCAGCAACTCGCGGTCGGTGGGGTCCGCCTGGTGGACGTTGTCCACGATGAGGGCGTGCGGCCCGGACAGGCAGTCGCGGATGAACTCCGCGAGCCCGTTGGCGATGCGGAGCGTGCGCCGGGGGGCAGGCACGAGGATCCGCTCGTTCTCGGGCAGGCGCGCCTCGATGGTGTCACGCCGTAAGGGCACGAGGGGACGCAGGTCTGGCGCGGCGGCCCGGATCTCGATGTCGTGCCGTGCCACCAGGTCGGGGGAACGCTCCAACGCGACCGGAACGAGCTCGCGCAAGATGGCGCTGCCGACCGTGTAGGGACCACGCAGCCGCCGGTGCCCGTTGACGACCGGCGCCACAAGGGGAGGCGACTCCAGTGCACGGAGCGCTGCCACGCGATCGCGAGAGCTGTCCCCCCGGACCCAGATGTGGCGAGAGCGGCCTCTCACCCCTTGTGGATGACGCTCGACGTACCCGTGAGCTTCGTCGTGCCCGGCTTACGAACCATGATCTTCTTCATTGTGCCTCTTTCCCCGTCCTAACGGATAAGGCACAAGTATTGGTACAAACCAGCGATCCGCCAAGGGCCCAAATATATTTCTCTATCTAGTGAAAACCTGCGAAACACCGGCATTCAGCATCTTCTCGCCATAGAGGACGACGGCGTTGCCTCTGACCTCCCGCCGTAGCTCGCGCCACCCTGCTTTGCGGTAGAGCTCAAGCGCGGCGACCTGCTGGAGCGTGGTGTCGCCACGGAGCACCGAGTAGCCGAGCGCACCGGCCCGCTCCTCCAGCGCCGCCATGATCAAACCGCCGTAGCCCCGGCGCTGATGCTCCGGATGCACCCGCAGCCGGCACATCTCCGCCGTCTGGTCATCGATCCGGCGCAACCCGCCCATGGCCACGATGCCCGATCCCGTCACCTCTCCGACGAGGAAATCCCCTCGATCGGACAGATAGACCTCACTGATCCGCGGAAAGTCGTCGTCGTAATAGACGCCGTCGCCGGGGAGCAGGCCCACCTGGGCCAGGCCGATCTGGTGAAGAGCCCACACCGCGTCGAGATCCGACCAGCGGTACTGCCGGATCCTCAGTGTCGCGACCATGTCACGCCTTTCCCGAGCCTCGTCACAGGACGTCCTCGACGGGCATGTAGGTCGTCCGCGACTCGGGGGCGAGGCACTCGCGGTAGTCCTTCAGCGCGGGGTGTTCGCCGTACTTGGACTGGACGGACTTGAGCAGGTCGTGGGCGGGGCGCATGATCAGCTCGGTGCGGTGAGCACCGTCGACCATCTCGATGGCCTGGCGTCCCATCCGCAACGCCTCGTCCACGTCCCCTTCGATGAATCGGCACATCGCCCGGTCGAACCGGATGAGCGTCTGGTCGAGGAGGTCTTCGCCCGAATACTTCCCCAGGGCCTGTTCGAGCACGACGTCGGCTTCCAGGGTCTGCCCCAGCTTCACCAGCACGTCGCCTTGGTAGAAGTACAACTGCCGCTCGGTATAGCCGAAGGCGGCGTCTTCCTGGTCGTTCACGCTCATCTGCGCGAACGCCTGACGGGCCCGGTGGAGCGCGCGTTTCGCCTGCTCGACGACGTCCTGCCGTGATCCGTTGGCACCGGCCAGCATGGCCAGCGCCCTGGCCTCGACGACGGGGGCCATCGTCCTGGCGGCGCACGGAGTGTGCCCCGCCATGTCGCGGCTCTTCTTCGCCAGGGTCAGCGCTTCGCGCGGGTCGCCGTAGTAGAGCGGCACCAGGGCCTCACGCGCCGTGACCCAGGCCCGCAGCGCCCTGTCGCCCGTCTCGTCGGCCGCCGTGCGCCCGGTGCGGAAGAACGAACGGGCCAGACGGTGGTCGCCCAGGTCGATCATGATCATTCCGGACAGTCCCGCGAGTTGTGCCGCCATCCGGCTGAGCCGCTCCTGGACGTCGACGGGCTGGCGTCGCTCCATGGCCTTGCGCACGGACGAGAACTCGAGCATGACGTCGCAGAGGAGCCGCAGGGGCGGCGTATTCATGTATTGCCGGCCGAAGCCGTTCGTGGACTGCTCCCACTGGTCGAGCATCGCAGGGGAGACACTGGCCGACACCATGGTGTCGTCCATTCTTCTCCTGATGTTCTCGACCGCGCCGAGCAACTGACTGTCCATGCCGACGCCCGCGGTGGCAGCACCCCCGCCGGCGAGTAGCTTCAACAACGTCCTCCGTAGCACGTTCTCGTCCTCCTCGCCCCCATCCGCCGAGAACCGGCCGCCGTCTTGTGGCACCGGCAGGTCACGCGGCCTGAGGGAAGTGTCGGGTCGTTCTTCTTGCAGCTCCACGACACCGGCGTCGCCGGACACCGGCTGACCGTGACCGTTGCCGCAGATGCAGGGACCATCGAATCCCAGCGAGGGCGGCTCGACACGGTAGACCGCGCACAGATAGTGGAGGTATTCCGGGCCCGGCCGCTTCATGCCCGACTCGTAGGCGGACAGAAGTGTCTCACCGATGCCGGGAGCGGGTTTGCCGTCCCGTTCGAACAGAGCTCTGACCTGTTCGATCACATCGGCGAGCGCGATGCCGTTCGAGAGACGATGGGACTTGATCCTCGTGGTGCCGAACTGCGCGCCACACACCTCGTGGATCTCCTCGGCGATCGTCGCCAGGCTGTGCCCGACCGCCAGGCCACGAGCTCGGACCCGGCGCGCGATCTCCGTCTCCCTGTGCTGCCTGCCGGACATTCCGGCCCCTCTCTTCGCGACCGGCTTCACTCGCCGTTCACGTGGTCCCGACCGGTCCTCATCTGTAAACGGAGAGTAACACCACTGTCGCGCTCCGCCTACCGATAATGATGGCGCAAGCTTTACCCGACGTTGCAACAAGCCCGCGCGTGCTGACTAAGGATCGTCCTCCGATAGGGGTTTTCTTTCAACCCACTTGGGTTTTCCTTCACCACAGGGCCCTCTTCCCCTCGTTGACCCATTGAGTTCGGTGAGTCATGGTGGGCGCACCAGGCCGAAGATGCAGGATCGCAAAGTGTCGATTCCGGCCGAAACGAAATGAAGGAGGGACGCACCGTGGGCGAGGACGATGTGCGGCGACTGGAGCACCTGGTCTCCGAGCTCGATGCCCGAGGGCTGGTCGCACGCGTCGTGCACGCGCCGTCGGGTCGCGCCTACGTGCGCGTCATCAATCCGAACGCGACGAGCCTCACGGAGAACGTCGTCTGCCAGGCCGCCGACTACTGGTGGTCGTGGGGCGAGCGCATGCATCAGGCCGACGATCCTGCCGGCGCGGCCACCAAGGTCGCCCGCGTACTCGCCGCGGTGAGCGAGTAGGAGAGGCGATGGGCCGGAGGAAGCTCAGCCACGCCGGCCCGCCGCCCCCACCGCGGCTCCGCGGAGCCGGTGGGACGCCCGGTGCGGAGCGTTCCCCCGGAACGCTGTGGCATTCCACCGGCTCCGCGACACCCGCCCACGACTTCCGTACGGCAGGCGCCACCCGAACCCGACGGGCCCGCCGTACGCACTGGACCGCCGTCCGGCACGACCGAAGAGGTAGAGCCGGAGGGCTATCGGGGGGATCCCCCTCTCGGAGAACGGCCAGGGACATGCTTCCGGGTGCGTGTCCCAGCCCTGCCGCAGATCACTGGAGCGTTCCCGGCCCGCCCTCCGCGGCCCCGGGCCACAGAGCGCTTCCGTCTTCCCCGGCGATGTGACTGTGGCCGGTTCGGTCGGCTGCATCGGCTAGGTTTACGCCTGTCGGCTGCCCACCGAACCGATCCGAGGGGGATCCACCTCGTGCTCCTGCTGTCGTCCGCATTGCTTCCGCTGTCGCCCGCGACACCGTCGCCCAAACCGGTTGAGATTGCGAACCCCAGTGCCGCATGGACCAGCATGGTGGAGAACTGCAAGAACGGCGACGGCTTCGTCTGCTCGCTCATCCAGGCGATTGTGCCCGACAAGGGCCTTCCCTCGTGGGTGCCCTTCGTGGCCGGCGCCACCGATGTGATCCTCGCCCTCGCCCTGATCCTCGCCATCGCGCTCGTCGTGCGCAGCGTGGCGCACCGGCTGATCACCCGGGTCACGCTCCGGGCGAGCGAGGGCGTGCTCCCCGAGCGGCTGCGCGGCAAGAACCCCCTCGGCGCCGACACCACGGCCGCGATCCTCACGGAGCGGCGCAGGCAGCGCGCCGAGACGATGGGGTCGGTGCTGCGCAGCCTCGCCTCGGTCGTCATCCTCGGCACCGCCACCCTGATGATCATGGCCAGGCTCGGGGTCGAGCTGGCGCCGCTGCTGACCAGCGTCGGAATCATCGGCGTGGCCGTCGGCTTCGGCGCACAGGAGTTGGTCAAGGACTTCATCGCCGGCATGTTCATGCTGCTCGAAGACCAGTACGGCGTGGGGGACGTGATCGACACCGGGGTCGCGACGGGCACCGTGGAGGCGGTCACCCTGCGCATCACCCGCATCCGCGACGCCGACGGCACGGTGTGGTACGTGCGCAACGGCACGATCACCCGCGTCGGCAACGAGTCGCAGGGCTGGTCCCGGGCCCTCGTCGACGTCCCCGTCCCCTACGACGCCGACGTCGCGGCGATCCGCGAACTGCTCAAGGACATCGCCGCCGAGATGTACGCCGACCCCGAATACCGCGACGCCGTCATCGTCGAGGAGCCCCAGGTGTTCGGGCTGGAGGACATCTCCGACACCGCGGTCATCTTCCGGGTCAGCGTCAAGACCGTGCCGTCCAGCCGGCTGGCGGTCGCCCGCGAGTTGCGGCTGCGGATCAAGAACGCGTTCGACCGGCAGGGCCTGGTGTTCGCGACCCCCGCCGCCTGACGTAGCTGTCTGCGGTCTGGCCTAGGCTGAAGCGGTGACAAGCGAGCAGACCGCCTCCTTCTACGACCTCGTCGGTGGCGAGGAGACCTTCCAGCGACTGGTCCACAGGTTCTACGAAGGCGTCGTCGAAGATCCGCTCCTGCGTCCCCTCTACCCCGACGACGACCTCGACGGGGCCGAAGAGCGGCTGCGCATGTTCCTCATCCAGTACTGGGGAGGACCCAACGACTACAGCCTGCGCCGCGGCCACCCCCGGCTGCGGATGCGGCACGCGCCGTTCGTGATCGGCGAAGCCCAGCGGGACGCGTGGCTCACCCACATGGGCGACGCCGTACGGTCGCTGGGCCTGGAGCCCGAGCGGGAGAAGCAGCTGTGGGACTACCTCGTGTACGCGGCCCACAGTCTCATCAACGCATAAATAGCGAAAACGACGGGCAACGACAGCTCCATGGAAACTACCCCCTGGTGGCGCGATGCCGTCGTTTACGAGATCTATGTCCGGAGTTTCGCCGACGCCTCCGGTGACGGGGTGGGCGATCTTGCAGGCGTCAGGAGCCGCCTGCCGTACCTGGCGGCCCTTGGCGTGGACGCGATCTGGCTGACCCCGTTCTACCCCTCCCCCATGGCCGACGGCGGTTATGACGTCGCCGACTACCGCGACGTCGATCCGCTGTTCGGGTCGCTCGGCGACTTCGACGGACTGGTGGCCGACGCCCACGCCCACGGCCTGCGGCTGATGGTCGACATCGTGCCCAATCACAGCTCCTCGGCCCATCCCTGGTTCCAGAAGGCCCTGGCGGCCCCCAGGGGGTCGGAGGAGCGCGAGCGGTACATGTTCCGCGACGCGGCCTCCCCGGGCGGCCAGGACGGCCGCCGGGAGCCGAACAACTGGGTCTCCGTCTTCGGCGGCCCCGCGTGGACCCAGGTGCCCGACGGGCAGTGGTACCTCCACCTGTTCGCGCCTCAGCAGCCCGACTTCAACTGGCGCAACCCGGAGGTCCGCCAGGAGTTCGCCGACATCCTGCGGTTCTGGCTGGACCGCGGGATCGACGGGTTCCGGATCGACGTCGCCATGGGGCTCATCAAGGCAGAAGGCCTTCCGGACACCCAGCCGGGCTTCGGCGCGACGTCGCCGATCTGGAGCCGGCCGGAGGTGCACGACATCTACCGCGAATGGCGGCGGGTGCTCGATTCCTATCCGGGTGAACGGGCCGCCGTCGGCGAGGTCTGGACCGACTCGGCCGACGACCTCGCCCTTTACGTCCGGCACGACGAGCTGCATCAGAGCTTCAACTTCGCCTGGCTGGAGGCGCCGTGGTCCGCCACCGCCTTCCGCGAGGTCATCGACGAGACGCTGCGCGCCGTCCCGGCCCCCACCTGGGTGCTGTCCAACCATGACGTCGTCCGCCACATCACCCGTTACGGCGAAGGATCGCCCGACCCGGCCGCCGGTCTCGCCCGTGGGCGGGCCACCCTGCTGGCGATGTTGGCCCTCCCCGGGTCGGCATATCTCTACCAAGGGGAGGAACTCGGCCTCCCCGAGGTGAAGAACCTTCCCCCGGAGGCGCGGCAGGACCCGATCTTCTTCCGCTCGCAGGGAGAGGTGCTCGGCCGGGACGGCTGCCGCGTCCCCCTCCCCTGGTCCGGTACGGCAGCGCCGTACGGCTTCGGGACGGGCGGCTCCTGGCTGCCCCAACCGCCGGAGTGGGCCGAGCTGACCGCCGAGCGGCAGGCCGCCGACCCGTCCTCCACGCTGGCGTTCTACCGGAAGGCCCTGGCGGCCCGCCGTGAGCTCCGGGGGACCCTGCCCGAGGCGCTGGACTGGCGCACCGCTCCCGGCGACGCGTTGTTCTTCTCCCGCGGCACCCTGCTCTGCGCGATCAACTGCGGCATCGGCCCCGTACGGCTCCCGCCGCACGAGCAGGTCCTGATCGCCAGCGGGCCGCTGGACGGTGACGAACTCCCGCCGGACACCGCCGCCTGGCTCCGGCTGCCGGCCTGACCTCGGTCCAACGGATCTGAGCGGACGGCCTCGGTGGAAGGGGCGGCGAAGACGCGAATGGCCGGTGCACGGGCACCGGCCATTCGAGCGTCTCAGGGTGGATCTACTCGCGGGTGAGCTTGCGGTAGGTGACGCGGTGCGGGCGTGCCGCGTCGGCGCCCAGCCGGTCGATCTTGTTCTTCTCGTAGTCGGCGAAGTTGCCCTCGAACCAGAACCAGTTCGAGCCCTCTTCCCACGCCAGGATGTGGGTGGCGATGCGGTCGAGGAACCACCGGTCGTGCGAGGTGATCACCGCACAGCCGGGGAACTCGAGCAGCGCGTTCTCCAGGCTGGACAACGTCTCAGTGTCGAGGTCGTTGGTCGGCTCGTCGAGCAGCAGCACGTTGCCGCCCTGCTTGAGGGTCAGCGCCAGGTTCAGCCGGTTGCGCTCGCCACCCGACAGGATGCCCGAGGGCTTCTGCTGGTCGGGGCCCTTGAAGCCGAAGGCGGCGACGTAGGCGCGTGAAGGCATCTCGACGTTGCCGACCTTGATGTGGTCGAGCCCGTCGGAGACGACCTCCCAGACGTTCTTCTTGGGGTCGATGCCCGCGCGGCTCTGGTCCGCATAGGAGATCTTCACGGTCTCGCCCACGACGATCGACCCGCTGTCCGGGGTCTCCGACCCAGTGATCATCCGGAAGAGCGTGGTCTTGCCGACGCCGTTGGGGCCGATGACGCCGACGATGCCGTTACGCGGCAGGTCGAAGGAGAGCTCGTCCATGAGCACCCGGTCGTCGAAGCCCTTGGTGAGCTTCTCGGCCCGGATGACCGTCGTGCCCAGCCGGGGGCCCGGCGGGATCTGGATCTCCTCGAAGTCGAGCTTGCGGTACTTGTCGGCCTCGGCCGCCATCTCCTCGTACCGCTGGAGACGGGCGCGGCTCTTGGTCTGGCGGGCGCGGGCGTTGGAGCGGACCCACTCCAGCTCGTCTTCCAGGCGCCTCTTGCGCTTGGCGTCCTTCTGGCCCTCGATCTTCAGACGGGCCGCCTTGGCCTCGAGGTAGGTGGAGTAGTTGCCCTCGTACGGGTAGCACCGGCCGCGGTCGAGCTCGAGGATCCAGTTGGCGACGTTGTCCAGGAAGTAGCGGTCGTGGGTGACGGCCAGCACGGTCCCGGGATACTTCTCCAGGTGCTGCTCCAGCCACTGCACGCTCTCAGCGTCGAGGTGGTTGGTGGGCTCGTCGAGCAGCAGCAGGTCGGGCTGCTCCAGCAGCAGCTTGCACAGGGCGACCCGGCGGCGCTCACCACCCGACAACGACGTGACGTCGGCGTCCGGGGGCGGGCAGCGCAGCGCGTCCATCGCCTGCTCGAGCTGGCTCTCCAGGTCCCACGCGTTGCGGTGGTCGAGCGCGTCCTGCAGCTTGCCCATCTCGTCCAGCAGCTCGTCGCTGTAGTCGGTGGCCATCTGCTCGGCGATCTCGTTGAACCTGTCGAGCATCGCCTTCGTCTCGGCGACGCCCTCCTCGACGTTGCCGAGGACGGTCTTCGCCTCGTTCAGCGGCGGCTCCTGCTGCAACATGCCCACCGTGAAGCCGGGCATCAGCCGCGCGTCGCCGTTGGACGGCTGCTCGATGCCCGCCATCATCTTCAGCAGCGTGGACTTGCCCGTGCCGTTCGGGCCCAAGACGCCGATCTTGGCCCCCGGCAGGAAGGACAACGTGACGTCGTCGAGGACCACCTTGTCGCCGTGCGCCTTGCGCACGCGCTGCAACGTGTAGATGTACTCCGGCATGCCCATAAGACTAGGGGATGGCGCCGGCAGCGCCGTCCGCTCCTCGTTGACGGGGAGGCACCGAAGTGGCCGGGAGGCAGATGCGGTCGCGGCCCAGCGCCTTGGCCCGGTAGAGGGCCAGGTCGGCGGCGGCCAGCAGCTCGATCAGATCCTCGCCGTGAGTATTCATGATCGCGACTCCGGCGGAGACGGTCACCGACACCATCGCGTGTTCGGCCGCCACCGCCGTCCGGCCGACCCGTGTGCGCAGCCGCTCGGCGATCCTGCGGGCCTCGGTGAGATCGGCGCGGGGCAGCAGCACGACGAACTCCTCGCCGCCGAACCGGCCGACCACGTCGTATTCACGAAGCTGGCTGCGGAGCGTGGCCGCGACCTGGACCAGCACCTGATCGCCGATCAGGTGCCCGTGGGTGTCGTTGACCCTCTTGAAGTGGTCGATGTCGATGATCACCACGGCGAGCGTCTCACCGGTGCGCTGGGCCCGGACGATCTCCGTGTCGGCCTCTCGCTGCCAGGCCGCCGCGTTCAGCAGGCCGGTCTTCGGATCCGTACGGGCCGCCGCCTGGAGTTGGGCATGGAGCAGGCTTCGCTGGAGGAGCACGACGGGCGGGAGCACGAGAAGCAGCAGGGCGAGGTTGAGGCCGCAGACGATGGCGACGAGCACTCCCAGGCAGAGCTCGACCGCGTCGAGCATCAGCCGCTCGCGGTCCCACAGCACGGCGGCCCACCGGCCATCTGGATCGGCGGCGTGCGCCGCGAGCGCGATCAGCGCCGTGTTCAACACCGTGAACAGCACCGCACAGGCGATGGCCACCGCGATCGGCCCCGCTCCGCCGCCCGCCAGAAGGGCGGGATCGCCGATCCACGCGTGGAAGACCGCCGAAGCCGCGCAGGCCGCCAGCCCGATCGCGGCAGCGCTGAACACCCTCCGGTACAGCAGCGTCGCCCTGACCCGGGCCTGGAGCAGCAACTGCAGGGGAATCGGGGCGAGCAACGCATAGAGCGGCGGCAGCAGCAGCGCCGCGGGCAGCCACCAGGCCGACAGGAGGTCACGGGAGACGCCTGCGGGCATCCCCAGCCGCCGTGTCGCCTCGATGCAGACCGCACCGCAGATCGTCAGCGCGGAGAACGTGAGGAGGTCGGCGGCCCTCAGATCGGTGCGGGTCGCCATGACCCCGATGGCGACGAGATCGAGTGCGACGATTCCGCAGAGATAGGCCTTGAGGGCTCGCGGCAGGGACAGCAAGGGCCAGCGGCCCCGCGAGTGGATCGCTTCTCGCGGCCTGGCCGAGATGTGACTGCGCCCCGTCATCCCGCCCCCCATCGCACCAAAACGGTGTCTCACGATGTGTAACACAATAGTTGCGGAGTGTGCGATGCGCGACGGAAACCGCTACCTTGACACGGTGGTCATCTGCATCTGATGGCCTAAGGGTGGATCTGCGGCGATTTGGCCGGGGACCCATCGTGGTGGGAACCCGCTCTTCCCGAGCGGACTTCGGGAAAGGAGCAGTCATGGTGCGGGGTGTCACCTGGACCTGAGTTAGTGCTCTTGCTGTGACGCGGAAGTCGCCATCGGCCGATCCCCCGGAAAATCCCCAGCGGTGGAGCACCGGCCGCGCACGGCCGATGCCCCTCCCCGCTATCTGACGATCACCGCGTCCCCCTGTCCGGCTACGGCCGATGCCGGCTCATCGGCGTCACGCCGCCCGCGTTCCGGTGAGCCAGGAATCATCGCGCTCTGCATCCTCGCGATCCTCACCGGCCTCACCGTCCGCAGGGCGTTCCAGATCTTCTCCTCCGCCCTCGATCGCTCTCAGGGCGTCGGCGACTCGGGCGCCGGCGGCGGCCGCCATCTCCCACTCCCGGGTGGTGTCCTCCATCGCCCGCCTGTCGTCGTCGGTGGCCACGACACCGGAATACGCGCGTGCGGGCTTTTCGAAGGTCGCGATGCCCCACTTCAGGTCATGGCCGACGGAGATGGCCTCCACCTCCGCCCAGAACCGGTTCTCGCCGTCCCGCTCGAACTGCTTGATCCGGAGCCTGCCGTACACGACGACCGGCTGACCCTTGGTGATCGACTGGTGGACGTTGTCGGCCAGGCCCCGGTAGCAACGGACCGTGTAGAACGTGGTGTCCCTGGTCTGCCAGGTGTTGGCCTGCTGGTCGAGGACCCTCCTGTTGACGGCCATCCGCATCGAGGTGACGCGCGAGCCGTCCTTGAACTGGTACTGCCGGGGGTCGTCGGTGACGTTCCCGCTCAGCGTGACGTAGATGTCGCTCATGAGGCGCCTTCCCGGTGGCCGGGCATTCGCCGGCCTCCGGTCACACAGTCGCCCGGCGGCAGCGGGCCCGAGCCTCCCGAATCCGGTTCTGGGGATTACCGGGAGGCTGTGGAAAAAGGCGTGAACTCAAATCGCCGGAAACGGCAAGACATCGATGTCCCTCCGTTTCCTCCGAAAGGTCCGACTCCATGCAACGGTGCCTGCGATGACCGTTCACACCGCTCTGCCCCGCGACTGCGACCTGATCGCCGACTCACGGACCGACGCCGAGTCTTTCGCGGCCCTTTTCGACCGCTATGCCGACATGCTCTACCGGTACGTATCGCGCCGCCTGGGGCCAGAGCTCTCCGAAGACCTCGTCGGCGAGACGTTCCTGGTGGCCTTCGCCGGCAGGCACACCTACAACCTGTCCCACGCCGACGCCCGCCCGTGGCTGTTCGGCATCGCCACCCACCTCATCTCCCGGCACCGCAGGACCGAGGCCGCCCGCTACAGGGCCCTGCAGCGCAGCCCCATGGACGACGTCGTCGAAAGCTCCGCCGACCGGATCACCGCCGGCGTCACCGCGCAGGCGTCCCGCCCCCTGCTCGCCCGCGCCCTGGCCGGGCTCTCCGCCAAGGACCGCAACGTCCTGCTGCTGATCGCCTGGGGCGACCTGTCGTACGAGGAGGCCGCGCAGGCCCTCGACGTGCCGGTCGGCACCGTGCGGTCCCGGCTCCACCGCGCGAGGAAGAAGCTCCGGGCGGCACTCGGCGACACCAACCCGTTGGACGAGGAGAACTGACATGGACGATCTCACGACACTCCGCGACCTCGGGCGAACCCTGGAGCACGAGCCTCCGGCGTCCCTCGTCCGGCAACGGGCGCGACTGCTCGACGGCTCCCGGCCGCGCCGCCGGATGCCCCGCCTGATGTACGGCGGTGCGCTGCTCGGCGCCATCGCCGCCGTCACGGCGGCCGCCATCGTGGTGCCGTCGATGTTCCTGCACTCCAACACGGCGAAGGTGGGCCAGGGCGGCCCCGCCGACGTGAAGATGAGCGGCGAAATGAACCTCCTGGTGCTGGGCGTCGACCGGCGCGCGGGATCGACCGAACCCCGGAAATCCGCCCGGACGGACACGGTCATGCTGGTGCATCTCCCCGCCGACCGTAAGAAGATCACCGTGGTCTCCCTCCCCCGTGACCTCATGGTCCGCACCCCCTCCTGCACGTCCTCCGGAGGACGAGGCGCTCACCTCGGCAGGCTCGCGGAGGCGTTCGCCGACGGAGGGGCCGCCTGCGCGGAGAAGACCGTCGAGGCGACGACCGGAATGCGGATCGACCATGTGGTGGAGCTGAACTACGCCGGGTTCAAGGACGTCGTGGACGCCCTGGGCGGGGTCGAGATCACACTGCCGGAGGCGGTGGACGACAAAAGCTCGGGGCTTCGGCTCAGCCCGGGCAGGCACCTGGTCAAGGGCGAGGGGGCGCTGGCCTATGTGCGAGTCCGCCACAATATCGGCGACGGGTCTGACCTGGAGCGCATCGAACGGCAACAGCAGTTCATGAAGTCGCTCCTCACGAAGGCCAAGGCGTCCCTGACCGACCCGGCCCGGCTTGAGGCCCTCGTCCGCGCGTCCAGCAAATGGATCAAGACGGATCCCGAGATGGGCCCGAAGGAGATGCTCGGCATCGCCCGCAACGTGGCGGAGAGCACGTCAACAGGCGTCCGTTTCGTCACTGTTCCCTGGCGCGTCTATCCGCCCGATCCCAACTTCATCGAGCTGCGCCAACCCGCTGCCGGCAAGCTCTTCGCCGATCTCGGCGGAACTTCCAAGGACTGAGCTCACTCGCCCCTCTCGGCGTGACCGTACGGCGCAGGTGTCCTGGCGTGGCTTTCACACGTCGGCTCCCGCCGCGCCGTACGGCTCTCGCGGCCGGCCCGCCGTACGGCGGTGCATGATCACGCATGACATCGGCGCAGCTCAGGAAGCAAATCACCGAACTTCTGCATGATCACGATCAGGATCGCCGCAGGTCAGCACGCCCTCCACCGAACTTCTGCATGATCACCACCAAAGCTGGGGGTTCACCACCAAGGGTTGGGGCCCACCATCAAGGGTGGGGGCTCCCCCCAGAGGCGGGTTAGCGTTTGGCGTCGTTCAGGGCCGCGTAGAACTCGTTGTAACGCTGGAGCTCCCGCTCGACGGGCTGGATGACCGTCTCCTGGGCCACGGTGGACACGCGCCTGCGCATGTCCCGCTCCAGGCGGTCGCGCTCCTTGCTCGCTCCCAAGAGGACGAAATTGCGGCTGGCCACGCCCGACAGGTAGCCCAAACCGAGCACGCTGACCAGCATCAGCCCCACCCACGGCAGGACGTCGACGTTCCCGAGCACCTCGACCGGCGGCTCGCCCGCCTTGAACACGCCGTAAGCGAGGATCGTGCCGACCACGGCCAGGCCCACCACGAACAGCACCACGAGCAGGTACTGCCAGATCTTCAGCAGCCACCACCAGCCGGGCACCCGGTCCAGCGGCGGCGCCACCTCCGACAGCTCCGCCGACAGCGCCTGAGGGAGTTGTCCCGAGCGTCCCCGTGCCGCCTCCCGCACGCCTGCCTGCCAGACGTCCGGCATGCCGGCGGTCAGACCGTCGGCGAGGGCCTGCACCGCGGTCTCCACCTCGGCGGGCTGGGCGCTGACCGCGCTGCCCACCAGGGTGTGGATGTCGTCCTTCACGGCCCCGAGACGCAGGCTGCTGAGCGGGTCGCGGCGGAGTTTGCCCGCCCACCGCGCGTACGGCCAGCCGACCCAGTCGATCGAGCGCACGCCGTAGACGTTCTCCATCGCCTCGCCGAGGGCCGCGACGCCGACCGCGTCGCACAGGGCGTCGGTGAGCCCCGCCCGGCGGGCGCCGTCCACGGTGGCCTCGACGTGCACCAGATCGGGCACGTCCTTGTTCAGGCGCAGCATGAGCCGGTCGAGATCGGCCTCCAGGCGCTGATATGACGCACGGCGCGCGGCGACCGATTCGGCGA
The DNA here is from genome assembly GCF_016863335.1 of Planotetraspora thailandica. Classification (GTDB taxonomy): domain Bacteria; phylum Actinomycetota; class Actinomycetes; order Streptosporangiales; family Streptosporangiaceae; genus Planotetraspora; species Planotetraspora thailandica. The sequence goes on along the minus strand of NZ_BOOR01000027.1, from coordinate 85,662 downwards.
GCACCGCCTTGAGCGCGTCGATGCCCTTGCCGGTCAGCGCCGACGTGGCGACGACCCGTGGCTGGGTCACCCCTTCCCGCTTGAGCAGGTCTTCGAGGTCGGCCACGCACTCGGCCTGCTCTTCCAGGCTCAGCCGGTCGGACTGGTTGAGCACGAAGACCGTCACGGCGTCGTGCCCGGCGAGGTCGGTCACGTACCGCCGGTGCACGGAGGCGTCGGCGTACTTCTGCGGGTCGAGCACCCAGACGACCAGGTCGGAGACCTGGATGAGCCGGTTGGCCTCGGGATCGGTGAGCGCCCGGATGGAGTCATGGTCGGGCAGGTCGAGCAGGATCAGCCCGTGAAGCTGGCTCTCTCCCTTGTCGAGCGCGCTGGCCCGGGCGAACCGGTGCCGCCACTGGATCTGCAGCCAGTCGAGCAGCGGTCCGGCGCCGTCGAGGCCCCAGACGCAGGCGTGCGTGCGCGCGGTCGTCGGCCGACGGACGCCGATCGGCGACAGCTCCAGCCCCGAGACGGCGTTGAAGAGGGAGGACTTGCCGCTGCCGGTGCCGCCGGCGAGCGCGACCACCGTGTGATCGGGCGACAACTTCAGCCGGTCGCCGGCGCGCAGCATGAGCTGGGCGGCCTCGGTGACCAGCCCGGGGTCGATCCTGCCCTGACCGAGCTCGACGATGCGCCCGAGGGCCGCTAGCCGGGCGCCTAGCCCCTGCCGCGTCGCAGCGGTGCTGATTGTGCTCATCGATCTCCCACCGTCGTGCCGGGAAACGTCGCGGAAGCCGCCACGGGAGTCATCGCGCGACCTCGAGGTTGTACGTCGCCTGGTAGAGCCGTGTGGCCGCGGCCTCGTCCGGGATGCCCGCGCTGTCGAGCTCGTCGACGTAGCGCAGGGTCTCGTCGTCGAAGAGCAGCCCGATCCGGGCCCTCAGGTCGCTGCGCGCCTTGGCGCTGATGCTGCGCAGCGACTCCGCGCCCAGCAGCCCGCGCAGCAGCCTCTGAGGCAGCGCGCCGTTGCCGGAACCCGCCGAGACGTCGGCGGCGCCGTAGCCGAGAAGGCCGACGGTGAAGATCAGGGCGAGCGACTCGGCATCGAAGGAGACCAGCCGCGCCACCGACCGCTTGGTCACGCCCTCGGTCTTGATCAGCTCGGTGACGTGGTCCTGCCAGGCGGAGATGGTCCGCGCCGTCTTGCGCACGACCTCTTCGGACGGCCGGCCGAGCCCCGGCGTCGCGGCGAGCCTGTCGCCCGCCCCCGCCCGCTGCCGCCAGCGCGTCACGACGTCCTCGGCCGCCCGCTGGGCCGCCGAGACGATCACCGATTCGAGGGCGGTGCGCAACGCCGACTTCAGCGCGCGCAGGCGTTCCGGGCCCTTGTGCTGGGCCTTTCCGCCGCGCCGCAACTGGAGGGTGCGCATGAGGTCGCCGGACCCCGCGAAGTCCTGCCAGCGGGCGAGCACCTCGCCCCGCAGGAGGGAGCCGTTCCTGGTCGCCTCGTCGATCTGCGCAAGCGCGCCCATGAAGGCCGTGTCGACGTCCGAGCGCAGGTCGGCTCGCAACGCGACCTGGGTTTCCAGGTGCCTCGCCAGGGCGGGCAACCGCGTCCTGAAGCTGTCGAGCACGCCGTTCAACGTGGCCTGTACGGCAAGCGCCCGGCGCTCGTCGTCGACCGACAGCTCGGCCAGCCACAGGCGCAGCTCGGTGACCTCCTCGTCGGCCAGCCGTCCCTCGCGCACGGCCGTCTCGTTGACGACGAACCGCTCCACGTCGACCAGGCCGTATTCGTCGAGCATGCGGCCGAAGTGCTTGACGATGACGTCGCGCGACTTCAGCGGCACCCGGGACAACACGATCACCAGGCGCGCTCCGCGCTCCTTGGCCCGGCGCAGCAGCCCCCAGGAGGGCGCGTCGGCGTAGCGGGAGGCGGTGGTGACGAACACCCACAGGTCGGCCGCGTCCAGCATGCGGTGGGCGATGTCCTGGTGGTCCTCGACGACGGAGTCGATGTCCGGGGTGTCGAGCAGCGCGACGCCCTGGGGAAGCCGGGGGGTGCGGACCAGCACGACCGAGCCGGGCCGCGGGTCGGCGCCCGGCTCGGTGACACGGGTGAGCCCGCCCAGCAGGTCTCCTTTGGAGAACCATTCGTAGTCGTCGGGATGGCAGGCGAGCACGGGGGTCGAGGTGGTCGGGCGGCGCACGCCCGTCGCGGTGACGTTCTGGGCGGCGAGCGTGTTGACCAGGGTGGATTTGCCCGCACCGGTGGAACCGGCCACGACGATCAATGCGGGGGCCGTGTTCATGTGAACGCGTGGGACGACGTAGTCGTCGATCTGGTCGAGCACGGCGGCCTGCGTCTTGCGCGCCTCGTCGGCGCCGGGCACGTCCAGGCCGAAGTGCAGGCCCTTCACGGCGACACGGAGCTGGGAGAGGGCGGCGGTGAGGGCTTCCGACACCGGGTCGGGAAGCGGGATCGTCCGCGCACCGGAGCCTGCGCTCTCCGCGGTGTCTCCGGACCCGGCGGCGCGCCCGGGACCACCCGGCTCCTCACCGTCCGCGTCGTTCTGAGAATCGTTCTGGGGGTCGTCCCGGGCGTCTCCGCCGCCTGTCGTCGTCGGCGCGGTGTCCTCGCCGTCACCCCCGCCGGAGGCGGGCGCCGTATCGGGCTCGGCCGTACCAGGCGGGCCCGAGTTCCGGGGGGCGGATCCGCCGTCGGCGGCGGCCTCCCGGCCCGGGCTCCCCGCGACCGGGACGGTGCCGGGACCGTCGTCGCGGATCGCATGGAACGTGATCGTCTGCTCGCCCGGCGCCTCGGGCGGCGCGCCGGAGCCCCGCTCTTCGGTCACGGCGTCACCGTCCGGCCCGGCGGGCTTGGGGTCGGGCGTGTTCCTGGCAGCCGATTTCACGGGACCCGCTCCGCTCGCACCATCTCGATCTCCTGGCCGACTCTGACGACATCGCCGACGATCACGATCGCAGGCGGCCGAATCCCAGCCGCGGTCACTCGTTCCGCCACCGTGGAGAGCGTGGCGGTGACAGCTCGCTGGGTCGGAAGAGTACCGTCCTGTACCACCATTACGGGAGTTTCCGGCGAACGTCCGTCTCGAATCAGGGTCTGGGCGAGTCTCTCGATTCGCTCGACTCCCATCAGAAGCACGAGCGTCCCCCGCGATCTCGCCAGCGCCTCCCAGTCGACCGTGGATCTCGGGTCGTCAGGAGCCACATGGACCGAGATCACGTGAAACTCCTGGCTGACGCCGCGATGGGTGACCGGCACCCCGGCCGACGCGGGAACGGCGACCGCGCTCGTGAGGCCCGGGACCACCGTCACCGGGATGCCCGCCTTCGCGCACGCGATCATCTCCTCGCCACCACGGCCGAAGACGAAGGAGTCGCCCCCCTTCAGCCTGACCACGAACTTGCCCTGGCGGGCGTGCTCGATGAGCAGCTCGTTGATCTTATCTTGGGCGAGCGCCCGGCCGTAAGGGATCTTCGCGGCGTCGATGAGCTCGACGTCGGGGGGCAGTTCGTCGAGCAGGGCGCGCGGCGCGAGCCTGTCGGCGACGACCACGTCCGCCTGCGCGAGCAGTTGGCGGCCGCGGACGGTGATCAGTCCGGGATCGCCGGGGCCGCCGCCGACCAGCGCGACGCCGACGGGCTTGGTGCGGTGGCGGCGCGCGTCGACGGTGCCGTCGCGCAGGGCCTCCACGACGGCGTCGCGGATCCCGGCCGCCCGCCGGGGGTCGCCTCCCGCAGTGACGGCGACGCCGATCTCGTCCACGCGGCCGCTTGCGGGCGTCCAGGCCGCCGAGGCGTCCTTGTCGTCGGCGCGCACGCACCAGATCCGCTTGGCCTCGGCCTCCGCGGCGATCGCCGTGTTCGCCTCGCGGCTGCTGGTGCACGCGTGCACCAGCCAGGCGCCGTCGCAGTCGCCCACCTGGTACGGCCGGCGCTCCCACGTCACCCTGCCGTCGGCGATGAGATCGTCGAGCGCCGGAGTGGTGCTGGGCGAGACCAGGGTCACCGACGCCCCGGCCTCGAGCAGCGCGGGGATCCGCCGCTGGGCGACGCGTCCGCCGCCGACGACGAGGACCCGTCGCCCGTCAAGGCGAAGGCCGAGCAGGTAGGGCGCCATGACCCCAGTCTCCCTAATGCGTCAAGCGTGGTCTGTTAGGAGGCAAACCTACCTGTTGACCTGTGACGGCACTCACTGGATGTGACTTATCGGTAGGCCGATGGGTTGACGGGCGATTCCAGGAGTCAACGCTCCTTGTCGGCCACCCCTGCCGCGTCGAACGTCGCGACCTCATGCATGACCCGCACCGCGGCGCTGACCAGGGGATGCGCGAGGAGGCCTCCCGTACCCTCGCCGAGGCGCAGTTCCAGGTCGACGAGGGGACGCAGCCCCAGGTGGGCGAGCGCGACGGCGTGACCGGGCTCGGCCGAGCGGTGCCCGGCGACGCAGTAGCCCGCCGCCTCGGGGGCCAGCGCGGCGGCGGCCAGCGCCGCCGCGCCCGCGATCACACCGTCGAGGATGACCGGCACCCGCGCCGCCGCCGCGCCGAGGATGAACCCGGCGATGGCCGCGTGCTCCAGCCCGCCGAGGGCCGCGAGCGCGCGAAGCGCCGCGTCCGGCCCCTCCGGTACGGCCACCGCCTCCTCATAACCGTTGGCCTCGATCGCCCGCCGCACGACATCGATCTTGTGCTGATACATGGCGTCGTCGACGCCGGTGCCGCGCCCCGTGGCCGACGCCGGTTCACGACCCGTGAAGACGCAGATCAGGGCGGCCGAGGCGGTCGTGTTGGCGATGCCCATGTCTCCGGTGACCAGGCAGCGGTTGCCCGCGGCGACGAGGCTGCCGGCGATCTCGATGCCCGCCGACAGCGCGTCCACGGCCTGGTCGAGCGTCATCGCGGGGCCCTCGGAAAGGTCGGCCGTGCCGTACGCGATCTTGCGGGAGATCACTCCCGGGCCGGCGGGAACGTCGGCCGCGACACCCACGTCGACCACCGTGATGGAAGCGCCGACCTGGGCGGCGAAGGCGTTGGCGACGGCGCCGCCCGCGGCGAAGTTGGCCACCATCTGGGCGGTGACCTCCTGCGGCCAGGGGCTGACACCCTGAGCGTGCACACCGTGGTCGGCGGCGAAGATCGCCAGCGCGGCGGGCTCGGGCATCGGAGGGGGGCAGGCGGCGGCGATCCCCGCCAGCCGTACGGCGACGTCTTCGAGGACGCCGAGGGAGCCGCGCGGTTTGGTGAGCCGGTCCTGATGGGTGCGGGCCTCGGCCATGGCGACCGGGTCCACCGGCCAGATGGCCGCGATCGTCCCGTCGAGCAACGTCATGCTCACTCCTTCAGACGGCGCTGGGGATCTCCGTCCCCGCGTCGGCCTCGACCTCCGACTCGGGTTCGCTCTCCTCATCAAGCACGACGTCGGGCACGAAGTCGACATCTGTGCCTGCGTCCTCGTCGAGCACGGCTCCGGCATGGGGCTCGACGAGTCCGAGTTCCGTGACGACGGCCGCGTGGCGCACGCCGGTCTCGGCAGCCGGGGATGGCCGGAAATCAGCGCGTGCGGGTGATTCGAGCGTAAGCATGTCATGGTAGCGGCGCCGCGCCGGCCATTCATCCACGCCCGCGAGCGCCTCCTCGTAGCGGTCGATGACGACGTCGGCGAGCCCTTCGCAGTCGCCGATGACCTCCGCGCAGCGGATGTCCATGCCCTCGTGGTTGGCGCCGTAGGCCAGGGCCTGGGCCCAGATGCGCTCCAGGACCGCCCCGGCGAACAGGATGTACGGCAGGACGATCACGCGCTTGGCCCCCAGCCTGCGGCAGCGCTCCAGGCCGCCGGGGACGCCGGGACGGCTGTGCGAGACGTAGGCCGTCTCCACCGTCAGCAGGTCGGCGGCGTGCGTCTCCCAGAACAGGCGCGACACCCGATGGACCTCGGCGTTCACCTCGGGATCGGCGGAGCCGTGGCCGACCAGGACCACGGCGGTCTCGGCGGGCGAGATCGACTCCGGCACCTCGTCGGTCACCAGTCTCGGCATTTCGGCACGCGCGTCGGCCAGGCGCTCGGCGAGCAGGTCGAGCACACGGCGGTCGGGGCCGAGCGGCCGGCCGAGGTCGTATTCGAGCGTCGGGTGCTTCTCCTGCTCCAGGGCCATCGTCCCGGGCACGTCGCCGAGCGCGTACCGATCGCCGGTGAGGCTCAGCGGCACCGCGATCATGTGATGGTGGCCGCGTGCCACGAGAGAGGCGACGGATTCGCTCAGCGGGGGGCGGGCGTTGGTGATGAACCCGCCGCTCACCTCCGCGGGCAGCGCGTCGAGACGGCAGCGGAGGCGGTGCACGAATCTGCCGAATTCGGCTACGCCGGTCTCATCGTGGGTGCCATGTCCGATGAGCAGCAGCGGCGGTTTCATGTACTGATCTCCCATGCCTTGACCTGCGGAGACGTGATCCGGCTCGTGAGGATAACCCTCGGGGCCCAATCATGGGCGCCCCTTGACCGATCAGCCCAGGTGGCCGGGGGAATTTTTACCTTTTATCACCAAAATTCACCTTTGAGCACACTGAACAGTACGGCATCGGCACGCCCGCCGCTCACCCGGAGGGCTTTGCGCAAGATGCCCTCCTCGATGAATCCCGCCCTTCTGGCGACCGCCTGACTGGCGTGATTTCCCGTCGCGACCAGCAGATGCACCCGCTCGAATCCCGCGTCGAAAAGGAAACCGGTGACGGTCTTGGTGGCCTCCACGGCATAGCCCTGACGGCGGGCCCAGGGCGAGATCCAGTAGCCGATCTCGACGTCGCCGCGTTCGTGGTCCTCGCGCTGCACGCCGACGGCCCCGGCCAGACGCCCGCCCTCGCGGGGCTCGATCGCGTAATTTCCTCCCACGGCGGCGCCGCCCACATGGGCCACCCGGGTGCACCAGTCGAGCGCCTGCTCCAGGGTGAACCCCGCGGCCCACGGCATCCAGCGGCCGATCTCGGGATCGTCCTTGACCGCGGCCAGCAGGTCGAAGGCGTCCCGTTTGACGAACGGGCGCAGCAGGAGCCGGTCGCTCTCCAGCCTGCGCTCCACCTGGGAGTCGCCCCGGAGCATGCCGAAGATCACCAGGTCGTGGGGGCCGTCGTCTTCGAACCCGCCGCCGCGCAGCAGCCCCTCACGGGTGAACCCGGCCTTCTCCGCCACCCGGATGGAGGCGACGTTGTCGGCGTTGGCCCGCAGTTCGATGCGGCGCAGCGCGCCAGGGCGCAGCAGGGAGGACGTCAGGCCCCTCACCGCCTCGGTCGCGTACCCGCGGCCGCGGTGGGCGGGGTGGACGCCGTAGCCGACCTCGGAGGTGCCCGCACCCCACTGCGTCTTGAACAGGCTGATCGCGCCGACGATCGTCCTGTGGGCCTCCATGGCCAGGTGGATGCCCTGGCCGGAGCGCCACAGCTCGTGCACACCCTGGGCGAGCCACTGCGGTATGCCCACCACGTGGCCGGGGGCGCCCGGCGGCAGCGCGGTGGAATGCGCGCCCTCGTCGATGACCGACCGCACCATCACGGCGTCCGAGGGCGCGAACGGCCGCAACACCAGCCGCTCGGTTCTGATCGTCAGCTGCTCGTCGAACACAGCGTCACTCCAGGGGAAGATGCCGATCCTTCGTCCGTCAAGGGCCGCGTACGGCCCGCGACAGGCCGATACCCAGGTTTGGGGCGGGCGGGCCGGGTACGAGGCACCTCATGACCCTATTCGGGAGGTGCGGTCATGAGTATGCAACGGGGCAGCGCCAAGCACGGCCCGCGGCTTGACGAGGAGCAGAAGCACGAGACGCAAGGCCTCGTGCGCGGCTCGGGAACGACCAGGGCCCAGGAGTGGACCGAGCGCGAGCCGTCCCGGGACCCCGACGACGACATGCCGCCCCGCAAGCGGCCTCCCGGACACGAGCCCGGCACCGCCCTCGGGATCACGCCGGCCGACGTCGAACGCCGCAGCAACCTCGCTAAATGGCTGAGCGACGCGCACTACCCCGCCGACTCCCGTGACCTCCTCGCACACGCCGAGGCCAAGAACGCCCCCGACGCGGTGGTGCGGGCCGTACGGGACCTGCCCGACCTGAGGTATCAGAACGTCGGGCAGGTCGCCGAAGCGCTCGGGCTGGGGGTGGAGCGCCGCCGGCCGTGAGGCGTCAGCGCACGAGCACCACGACGAGCGTTCGGGGGCCGTGCACCCCCTCGACGCGGTTGAGCTCGATGTCGCTGGTCGCCGACGGCCCGCTGATCCACGTCAGCGGCCTGGCGGGGTCGAGCCGGGCGACGGCGTCCGGCACCCCCGCCACCACCTGCTCGGGCCGTACGACGCACAGGTGGAAGTCGGGCACGAGCGTCAGCGCCCTGCGGCCCTGGCCCGGCCCGGCGTCCAGCACGATCGTGCCGGTCTCCGCGACGGCGACTGCGCACGTCGTCACGATGCCGTCGACCGCGTCGAGGTCGGACGCGGTCAGCTCAGGCTCGTCGCCGACCCATTCGAAGCCCTCCGGCGGCAGCCATTCCCGGGGGAAGCCCTCGGGCACGACGAACCGCCCCGCACCGCGCCCGGCCAGCGCCTCGGCGACGACGGCCGCGACCCCCGCCTCGTCCACGACGTGCACGTCGGCCTTGTAGTGGCGGATGCGGTCGGCGACCAGCTCCGCGAGCTCGGGCGACGCCGTCTGGGACGCGGGAGCCGGTCCGCGGTAGTCGCGGGGGATCTCCACGGGCGGCGCGCCCTCGGTGGCCGCGCGCACGCGGGCCAGGATCACGTCGCGGGCGTTCATCGGTTGCCTCCGTCCGTGCGGGTCCACCAGTCGCGGAACGACTCCTTCGGGATGGCGGGGACGTCGCGGGTGTCGGTCCATCCGCCGAGCGGCCCGGGCAGGCGTTTGGGGACGAGTCTGCGCATCCGGCCGCCCATCCTCTGCGCACGGGCCAGCCGTCCCGACCGTTTGAAGACCCAGCCGGCGGCGGCCATGCCGGCCCGCTCCGCGACCCCGTGGCGGGCGCGGGCGCGCAGCTCGACCAGGACGGTGGGGATGTCGATCGCCACCGGGCAGACCTCGTAGCACGCGCCGCACAGCGAGCTCGCGAACGGCAGCGAACGGTCCAGCTCGGTGCCCATCCCGCGCAGCTGCGGGGTCAGGATCGCGCCGATCGGCCCCGGATAGACCGAGCCGTACGCGTGGCCGCCCGCCCGCTCGTAGACCGGGCAGACGTTGAGGCAGGCCGAGCAGCGGATGCAGCGCAGCGCCTGGCGTCCCACCTTGTCGGCGAGTACGTCGGTGCGCCCGTTGTCGAGGAGGACGAGATGGAACTCCTGGCCCTCCGTCGCCCCGGTCCACATGGACGTGTAGGGGTTCATGCGCTCGCCGGTCGAGCTCCTCGGCAGCAGCTGGAGGAACACCTCCAGGTCACGCCAGGTCGGCAGCAGCTTCTCGATGCCCACCACGCTGATCAGGGTTTCGGGGAGCGTCAGGCACATCCGGCCGTTGCCCTCCGACTCCAGCACGACGAGCGTCCCGGTCTCCGCGATCATGAAGTTGGCGCCCGAGATCGCCACCTTGGTGGACAGGAAGCGTTCGCGCAGGTGGAGCCGTGCGGCCTCGGCCAGCGCGGCCGGGTCGTCGGTCAGGGTCTCCGGCGCGGGGCGGCCCCACTCGGCCATGTGGCGCACGAAGATCTCGCGGATCTCCGAGCGGTTCCTGTGGATGGCGGGGACGAGGATGTGCGACGGCCAGTCGTCGCCGAGTTGCACGATCAGCTCGGCGAGGTCGGTCTCGTACGCGGTGATGCCCGCGTCGTGCAGGGCCTCGTTGAGCCCGATCTCCTGGGTGGCCATCGACTTGACCTTGACGACCTGCGTCTCCCCCGTCGCCTTCACCAGGCCGGTGACGATGCGGTTGGCCTCCGCGGCGTCGCGGGCCCAGTGCACGTGCCCGCCGGCCTCGGTGACGGCCTCCTCGAGCTGGACGAGGTAGGCGTCGAGGTCGCGCAGGGTGTGGTCCTTGATCGCCTTGCCCGCCTGCCGCAGCCCCTGCCAGTCGGGCAGTTCCGCCACGACGCTCGCCCGCCGCTCCCGGATCGTGCCGGTCGCCTTGCGCAGGTTGAACCTCAGCTGGGAGTTCCGTACGGCTTTCGCGGCGTTGTCGGGGAAACCCTCCTTGCCGGAGTAGCCCATCATCGAGACGGTCCCCGGCATGCCGAGGAAGGTGCTGGTCATCGCGACTCCCCGTGTTCGGGCTCGGTGGAGGCCAGGATCTCGGCGAGATGCATGACCCTCACCCCGGCCTTCTGGCGGCTCAGCGTGCCGCCGATGTGCATGAGGCAGGAGTTGTCCGCGGCGCAGAGGACCTCGGCGCCGGTGTCCAGGATGTTGCGCACCTTGTCGCCACACATGGCAGCCGAGATATCCGGATTTTTCACGGCAAAGGTGCCGCCGAAACCGCAACATTGCTCCGCGGCCGGCAGTGGGACGAGCTCCAGGCCCTTGACCTCCTGGAGCAGCCGCGCCGGCCGGTCACCCAGGTGAAGGCCGCGCAGCGAGTGACAGGTCGGGTGATAGGTGACCTTGTGCGGGAAGTGGGCCCCCACGTCGGTCACGCCGAGCACGTCGATCAGGAACTCCGACAGGTCGTAGACCTTGGGCACCGTCTCGGCCACCGCCGCCGCGAACCCGCCTTCCTCGGCCAGCCGGGGGTAGTGCTCGCGCACCATCGCGCCGCACGAGCCCGAGGGCACCACGACGGCGTCGTAGCCGGCGAAGACGTCCACGAACCGGCGGGCCAGCCGTACGCCCTCGTCGCGGTAGCCGGTGTTGAGGTGCATCTGCCCGCAACAGGTCTGCGCCTCGGGGAAGTCGACGTCGACGCCGAGCCTGCGCAGCAACGTCACGACCGCCTTGCCCGTGCCCGGGAAGAGTGTGTCGTTGACACAGGTGATGAACAGGGCGACCCGCACGTGTCCTCCTGCGTGTATGGTCGTACCAAATATGGTCAGACCATACCGAGATTATCCCGATGGCACCACGACAGACGAGGGAGGCCCGATGGCTGACGCCGGAAGCGGACGGGCGGGCCGCGTGCGCGCCTTCGAAGGAGTGCTGGCCCGCATCGAGGAGCGCATCGCGGCCGACGGCCTGACCGTGGGCGACCGGCTGCCGGGCGAACGCCAGCTCGCCGAGCAACTCCAGGTCAGCCGCTCGTCGGTGCGGGAGGCCATACGCGTGCTGGAGAGCCTGGGCGTCGTGTCGTCCCAGGTGGGCCGGGGCCCGGACGCGGGAGCCGTACTGACCTCGCGGCCCGCCGACGCGCTCGGCGGGCTGCTGCGCCTGCACCTCGGGATCGCCACGTTGTCGATGCGGGAGGTGGTCGACGCCCGGCTCATGATCGAACAGTGGTCGGCGCAGCGTGCGGCCCGTTCAGGCATGGCGCTCGACACCATGGAGCGCGCCCTGGCGGCGATGGACACGGCGGCCGGGCCCGAGGAGTTCGTCGAGCACGACGTCGTCTTCCACTCCGCCATCGTGGAGGCGTCCGGCAACCGGCTCACCTCGGCGTTCACGCAGGCGTTGCGCGACGCCGTACGGCACTTCGCCGTCGCCGCCGTCGCGCGGGCGGGCGACACCGGGGACCTCCAGGCCGACCACCGGCGGATCCATCGGGCGATCGCGGACGGCGACGCCGACGCGGCAGTGGCCGCGATCGCCGTCCACCTGGCTCGCGCGTACCCGCCTGGCACCGAAAGCTAGAACGTGTTCTACTTGGAGGGTGGCTGACGACCTCCGGCTGGGACTGAACCTCGGATACTGGCAGCGCGGCGCCGACGACGCGACCGAGCTGGTGCAGGCGGCGGAACGGCTCGGGTACGACTCGGTGTGGACGGCCGAGGCGTACGGAAGCGACGCCTTCACCCCGCTCGCCTGGTACGGCGCACGCACCAGCAGGATCAAACTCGGAACCAGCGTCGCCCAGCTGTCCGCGCGCCCCCCGGTCACCACCGCGATGACCGCCATGACGCTCGACCACCTCACGGGCGGCCGCCTGCTTCTCGGCGTCGGCGCGTCCGGCCCCCAGGTGGTCGAAGGGTGGTACGGCCAGCCGTTCGCACGGCCCCTGGCCAGAACCCGCGAATACGTCGAGATCATGCGGAAGGTGTGGCGCAGGGAGGAGCCGGTGACCGCCCCCGGCCCGCACTACCCGCTTCCCCTGCCCGGCGGGCTCGGCAAGCCGCTCAAGCTCATCACACATCCACTCAGGGACGACATTCCCGTCTACCTCGGCGCGGAAGGCCCGAAGAACGTCGCGCTCGCCGCCGAGGTCGCGCAGGGCTGGCTCCCGCTGTTCGTCTTCCCCGAGAAGATCGAGACGATGTACGGCCAGGCGCTGGCCGGGGCGGGGCCCGACTTCGACGTCGCCGCCATGGTGACCGTGATCGTCACCGACGACGTACGGGCGGCGCTGAACGGCGTCAAGATGATGCTCACGCTCTACATCGGCGGCATGGGGGCCAGAGCCCGCAACTTCCACGCCGACATCGTCGGCCGCATGGGCTATGCGGAGGCGGCTGAGCGCATCCAGGCGCTTTACCTCGCCGGGCGCAGGGACGAGGCCTTCGACGCGATCCCCGACGAGCTCGCCGACGGCATCTCCCTCGTCGGGCCGATCGGCCGCATCCGCGAAAGGCTCGAGCTGTGGCGCAAGAGCCCCGTCACCAGCCTCCTCGTCATGGGCCCCCGCGACGAACCCACGTTGAAGGCCGTCCGCGACCTGGTCCTCGGGTAGGGAGCCCGTTCCGTCAGTTCGCCCCGCCGGCGTATTTGGCGGGAAGGCGCGCCTTGGACAGGCCGGAGGCGAGCCGCGGAGTCAGCGATTTGGCGTACGTCGCCGTGATGTGCGAGCCCTGGCGGTAGACGAGCACATTGCCGATCACGGGTGCGCACCGGTCCGCGGGGCAGATCGCGTCGAAGAGATCGACGATCCGCACGTTCGCCTGGCCCTTGACCGCCGCGTGCTGGGCGGGCGCCGCGCCGGCGGCGTAGTGCCCGCGGTCGAACGAGCAGGCCGACAACTTCTCCGGGTTCTTCTCGACGCACTCGTAGACGTTCATGCCGGGGGGCGCGTTGTCGGCCACCACCACGATCTTCGTCTTCAGTGACGTGAGCTCGGACCAGACGGCCCGCAGGCCGATGGCCATGGCCTTCGTCGTCACACCCCCTCCGGCGTCACGTCCCTTGCCCTGCCCCTGCGAGGTGATCATGAAGTCCGGCGGGTCCGCTTTCAGCCGGCGGAGCACCTCGCCGTTCCACTGCCGGCACGACTCGTACGGCTCGCCGTTGTAAATGGTCGTCGCCAGGGAGAAGGCGCAGGCGGCCTTGAAGTAGGTGACCACCCGCCAGCCGTTCTGCTCGGCCAGCGGCTGCAGCGCCGGCATCCACTGGACCATCTTGGAGTCGCCGACGACCGCGACGGTGACCTTCCCGTTCTTGTCGCCGTATTGGCAGGTGACGACCTCGGCCTTCTCCGTGCCTTGCTGGCACCCGGCGGCGTACGCCTCTGGGACGTCGGCCGTCGCCTGGGCGGGAGTGGGGGTCATCCACGCGACGTGATCGACCACGGCGCCGGCCGCATCGTTGCGGGGCTCGTCACCCAGAACCGCCGCACCGAGCGCGACACCGTGTTGCGTGGAACCGGCGGGGCCCTGCGTGCTCGCGACCCCGAGCACCAGGACGAGGCCTGCCGCCACGCCCAGGAGCGTGAAGTTGGCCCCGACGCTGAGCGCGAGCCGCGCCGAGCGCGAGACGGCCGCGGAATGCCGGAGGGGGTTCTCCACGAAACGGGCGCTCAGCCAGGCGGGGACGACCGAGACGGCGGCCACGATCAGGCCGCGCGCCACCGACAACCCGCCCAGGTAGGCGGTCGCCACCACAAGGAGCGGCCAGTGCCACAGGTAGAGCGAGTACGACAGGCCGCCGACCCATCGAAACGGCCGCAGGCCGAGGATCGACGCCGGCCCTCCCCCGGTCACCGCGAATCCGGCCGCGATGACCGCCGCGGCGCCGATCGCCGGCAGGGCGGCGGCATAGCCGGGCCACGGGGTGTCCGCGGTGACCAGCAGCCCGGCCGCGGCGATGGCGGCCAGGCCGCCCCAGCCGACGCCGATGGCCAGGGCGCGTGGCAGCCGGGTGAACGCGCCGGCGGCCAGGGCCACCGCCGCGCCGATTCCCAGCTCCCACATGCGCGTAGTCGTCTCGAAGAACGCACGGGCCGGCACGTTCACCGTCTCGCTCAGCGACCACGCGAAGGACGGGATGATCACCAGAGCCAGGCAGGCCCAGAGCGTCGGCTTCGGCAGCGAGCGGATCAGCTTGGCCACGACGACGCCGGCAAGGATCAACAGCGGCCACACCAGGTAGAACTGCTCCTCGACCGCCAGCGACCAGAAGTGCTGGACCGGCGAAGGCTGGGAGTCCTCGGCCAGATAATCGACCGCTCGGTCGGCGAAACGCCAGTTCACCGCATAAAGAGCCGAACCGGCGATGTCCCCGCCGATCTCTTTCCATCGCGTCGACGGGATGAGCAGGCGCGTGAGCACGGCGGTCACGAGAAGGACGACGCCCGCGGCCGGCAGGAGACGCTTGGCTCGCCTGGCGTAGAAACGCACCAGCGAGATCGTTCCCGCCCGGTCCACCTCGGACACGAGCTGGGTGGTGATCAGAAATCCCGAGATGACGAAGAACACGTCGACGCCGGCGAATCCGCCGGGAAGGAAGGGGATACCCGCGTGATACAGGACCACCAGCCCGACGGCCACCGCGCGGAGCCCTTCGATGTCACCACGGAAGAGGCTCGAGCGTCTCGCCCCGTCGGCTGTGGACGACCCGTCCGCCTGATCAGCCGCGCCGGGAACCACGGCGTCACGTGAGGACTCACCGAGCCGCCCATGCCCGTACGGACCGGACGTCGCGAACTCATCGGTAGGGCTCGGCGACGTCTCCCGGATGCTCAGTGCGATCACCTGTCCACAGTGAAATTGCCGGTTCTGTCGCGGTATCGGCCAGCTTTTACGGATACGTCGGCGCTTGTGAGTAGGCGGCAGCATAGTGGCCCTCGTCTGCGGCACGGAGAATCTTCGCGTCGCCTGGGCTGGACGACTTCGCCTGATTAAGAGGATCACGGACGGGATAGGAGTGAGGCGAAGTCAGAAAGTACGGCGAAGCAGAAGTGCGGCGACGTCCTCAAGCGCGGCGGAGAGTTCCGCGGATGCCAGGGGGAGAATCACATGCGGTCGACCTCGTCACCGGCGGGCCGGGCGGCCACCGCCCTGTACGCCTGGTTCACCGTCCAGGTCATCGCGATGGCCGCGCTCATGGTCTTCGAGGAGTCCCGGGGGCACCGGCTCGCCCTGCAGATCGCGGCCCTCGGCGGCGATCCCGACGCCCCGGGAGCCGACCAGGTGGTGGGCGCGGTGACGACGTTCGCGGTCCTGGTGATGGCGCTGGTCGTCGCGACCTGCGCGGCGGCGATGAGCTACCTGGTGTGGCTGCGGCGCGTCCTTCCCGACGTCTCCCGGCTCAGGATCGTCTTGGCGTGGATCGTCCCCGTGGTCAACCTGGTGGCGCCGCTCGCCCTGGCCGACCGCGCCTGGCGCCAGGCGGGAACGAGCCCGGCCCCCGCCCGGAGGGGCGGGTTCTGGAACGGCCCCGCCGACGAACCCGCTCAGGAGGGCCGCGGGCGCTGGCTCGTGCTGGCCTACTGCTGGTGGGCGAGCTGGCTGGCGGCTCTCTTCCTCGTGTTCGTACGGCCGGGCCATGACGGGCTGACGGGCATCGGCCTGCCCCAGCTGGGCGCCACGATCGTGGCGGCCGTCCTGTGCGCCGCCGCCATCCGGGAGGTCACCTCCCTCGGCGAGGTGCGGCGGACTCCGGAGATCCGCCCCTCCCGGCAGCCCGCCCACCACTCCGGCTACTTCCGTGAGCGTCACCGCGCCGGCGGCGGCCCCGAACTGCCGGAGCTGGCGTGCCAGAGCCGCCGCTGGGGCTCGCCGGGCCGGCCGAAGATGCGGCCCTCCCGCACCCCGGGGGTGGGCCCGATATCGGAGTAGGGCGACAACCGGAAGCCGTTGCCGTACTCGATGGCACGGCCGCCCACCCCGGCGCCCTCCGGCGGCGGCGCGTCCAGCACGGCGCGCACCGCCCCGATGCCCTCGGCCCGCCACAGCCGGTCGAGGTCGGCCAGGTTCCAGCAGCGCAGGGCGCGCAGCGAGACGGCCCTCGCTCCGGTCCGCCTGACCACTCCCCTGGCGACCAGCAGCCACGACCCGAACACCGTGGCCGCCGTGTGGGCCTGCACCGACTCGAAGAACGTCAGGTCGACGGGGCCGGTCGAGTCGTCGAGCGTGGTGAAGATGACCCGCTGGCCCGAGCGCACGGCGGGCGTCTGGGTCGCCACCTTGACCCCGGCGACCAGGATCTCGGCGCCGTTCCTGTTTTTCAGCAGGTCCTTGGACCTGGTCACGCCGATGGCGTCGAGCAGTTCCTCGTGGAAGGCGATCACATGGCGGCTGACGTCCATGCCGAGGACCGACAGCTCGGCCTCGACCGCCTCCGCCTCGGTCATCTCGGGCAGCTCCCCCGGCGTGACCCGCTCGGTGAATCCCATGGGCAGCTGCCCGGGCACCGCCGAGGAGGCCCGGTCGAGCGTGCCCACCTGGGCCACCAGGTCGCGTCTGGTCACCTCGCCGGGCCGCCATCGGGGCTCGCCGGGGCGCAGGCCGTACAACGCGTCGAACCCGCCGACCTCGACGATCCGCTCGGCGATCGGGCGTGACGGGCGGGCCCGCTCCCAGAAGTCGGCCATCGAGGTGTACGGCCGGCCGGCGACCATCCGGTCCACCTCCGCCGCGCTCACCCCTTTGACGGCGGAGAACGGCACGCGCAGGCCGTACCCGCGGCCGATCTCCTCGATCCTGAGCTCGCCGGGCGGGGCCGGCGCGGCGGCGCGCGTGCGTTCCACCAGCCAGTCCCTGCCCGAGTGGTTGACGTCCAGGGGCAGGATGTCGACGCCGCACTGGCGGGCCTCGTCGAGGATCACCCGGTTGGGGTACATGCCGGGTTCGTGGGTGAGCACGCCCGCGAAGAACGCTGCGGCGTGGTGCCGCTTGAGCCAGGCCGACTGGTAGGTGGGCAGCGCGAAGGCCGCCGCGTGCGCCTTGCAGAAGCCGAACCCGCCGAACGCGTCGAGCACCTTCCACGCCTTGTCGATCGTGGCGTCGCCGAAGCCGTTCTCCTGGGCGAGCGGGACGAACCACGACCGAACGATCTCCCGGCCCGCGGGGGTGCCGAGGGTGCGGCGCATCTTCTCGGCGAACGACAGGCCCTGACCCGTCATCACGTCGATGATCTTCAGGACCTGCTCGTGGAAGACGACCACGCCGTGGGTCTCCCTGAGCGCGTCCTTCAGCCTGTCGTGCGGATAGAACGGCTCGCGGTACCCGTGCCTGGCCTCCAGGTAGGGGGTGACCATGTCGGAGTTGACGGGACCCGGGCGGAACAGCGAGATGTCCACGATCAGGTCGTGCATGGTCCGGGGTTCAAGCTTGGCCACCAGCTCGCGCTGCCCGGGCGACTCGATCTGGAAGCAGCCGAGCGTGCGGCCGGTACGGATCATGTCGTAGGTGGCCTGGTCGTCGTGGGGGACGGCGTCCAGCTCGATCTTCCGGCCGTCGACCCGTTCGATCTCCTTGAGCGAGTAGGCCATCGCCGACTGCATGCGCACGCCGAGCACGTCGAGTTTGAGCATGCCCGCCTCCTCGACGTCGTCCTTGTCGAACTGCGACATCGGGAAGTCGAGCAGGCTGCGCTCGACCGGCGTGCGGTCGCGGAGCGCGGAGTTGCCGATCAGCACCCCGCACGGGTGGAGCGCGATGTGCCGGGGCAGTCCGTCGAGCTTCTCCGCCAGCCGGAACACGGTCTGCAGCGACCTGTCGTTCAGCCCGCTGTCGCGCAGCTCTGGCAGGTCGGACACGGCGGCCCGGATCTGCTTGGCCCTGACATGCGGGAACGCCTTGGCGATGGCGTCGATCTCGTGCGGCGGCAGGCCCATGGCCGCGCCCACGTCGCGCAGCGCGCTGCGCGCCCGGTAGGTCTCCATCATGGAGACGCAGGCCACGCGGGCCTCGCCGTACCGGTCGAGGATCGCTCGGTAGCAGTCGAGCCGGCGCGCCGACTCCACGTCGACGTCGATGTCGGGCAGGCCGCGGCGCCCTTCGGACAGGAAGCGCTCCATCAGCAGGCCGTGGTCGAGGGGGTTCACCTCGCCGATGCCGATGAGGTGGTTGACCAGGCTGCCCGCTCCCGAGCCCCGGATCGCGCAGCGTATGCCCATCGAACGGATCATGTCCGTGATGCCGGCGACGGAGATGAAATATCCGGACAGGCGCTTCTTCTCGATGATCTCCAGTTCGGCGGCGAGCCGCTCCCTGGCCTCTCGGGAGCGGGCCAGGCCGCGGTCGATCAGCCCGTCCGCGCACCGGTGCCGCAGCAGCGGAACCGGGTCCTCCCCGATCTCCGGCAGGTGCAGCCGGGGGTCGTGCTCGTCCAGGAGCGGGACGATCTCGACGGGGTCCAGCACGCACGCGTCCGCGACGCGCCGGTTTTCCGCCAGCAGCCGGCCGGCCAGGTCGCGGTCTCCCCCGCAGATCCGTACGGCCAGGCGGGTCATCTCCTGGCCGTCCTTGAGGTAGGCGTGGGCGGTGGGGCTGTCGACGTGCCGGGAGTGGAGCGGCACGAGCTTGCGCGCCGCGTCGAGCACGTTGCCCACCTGGTGGTCGGCGGAGTCGAGGTAGCGGACCGCGTTGGTCAGCACGGCCGGCACGTCCGCCGAGCGGGCCAGCCCGAGCATGCGGGTGGCGATGTTCGTGTCGCGGTAGCCGTACAGGTCGGTCAGCTCGACCACCAGGTCGGGCACCACGGAGCGCCAGGCCAGCAGCAGGGACCTGGCCTGGTCGTCGCGCCCCTCGGCCATCGCGCGGCCGACGCCGGAGTGCGGCCCGAGCATCACCACCAGCCGGGCCTCTCCTCCGGGGCCGGTCGCGTGCTCGGCCACCATCCCCGGCGTCACGTACGGCTCGCCGCGCTCGCCCGCGTGGTGGGCGGCCGTGACGAGACGGCACAGGGCGGCCCAGCCGCCGGAGCGCGCGAGCACGACGATCCGCGCCGGGTCGTCCTCGCCGGACGGCGGCCCGAGCGCGAGGTCGACGCCGACGATCGGGGCGACGCCGTTGGCGTGACACGCCTGGACGTGCTTGATCGCGCCGTAGAGGCCGTCGCGGTCGGTCAGCGCGAGCGCGTCCATCCCGTGTTCGGCGGCCCGCTGGGCGAGGGCGCCGGGGAAGGCCGTGCCGTACCGCAGGGAGTAGGCCGAGGCCACGTGCAGGTGAGTGAAGGGAGTCATCAGCGCCTCCCCGGTGACAGGATCGGGAACGTTCCCATCAGTCCCACGCCCTCAACAGGAGCCAGCCGCCGCTCGCGGTGTCGAAGCGCAGCTCGTAGGTGCCGACGTCCCGGCCGGCGGCGGCCTCGACCCGCCAGAACCGCCGCTCGCCGGGATCGGCGTCGGAGGTCTTCCACCATTCGCGGGCGACCACCCAGTGGTCCTGCACCTGGCGCACGGTATAGAGCCGGTCCCGCCAGACGAACTGAGCAGGCTGACCGTCCCGGGCCCATACCTCGATCGGATCGCCGTAGAGTCTGCTCAAGACGTCTTCTCCCTGTGGCTGTGCGGCCACCCGGGGGAAGACGGGCGGATCAATCGGGCAGAACGCCCGCTAGTTCGAACATACGTTCCCAGAAGATCGAACGCAAGTCGACACCCTCACTTCCCGGCGCGACGGCGAGCCAAGGGAACGACCCGCCGGACGATTCGCAGCGGTGTCCAGGTGCCGGCCGGATTTCGACGCCCGCCGCGGGGACGCGGGGAACGATGCCGCATCGGCGAAGAAGGAGCCCGTCGCCGCGTGGCCTCCCCTATCCCCAGAACCATTCCTACCTGCAATTACCGGAATTAAATCACACCGCACCATATAAGCCGACGCATTCCATTACATCGAGTATTCAGATCGGTCAAGTTAACTTTTTTTAACCCATATTCAGATTTTTCGGCATGCAATCATCTCGACGTACCGCGCCCATTTTCGTAACAATGACACCGATTTGGCACGCCAGACATCGGAGTAGGGAGCGCCCATGTCCATCCTGTCGCGAGCCGCGCTGGCCACGACGGCCATCGCCGCCGGAATCGTCACCCTGACGGCCGTTGCCACACCGGCGTTCGCATACGTCGACCACCTCTATCACGGAAACAGCTGGGCGTCGTTCGACAGCTCCACAGGCAGATTCACCGTCTGCGACAACGACAACGACGGCCGCCGGGTATACGTCTTCGCCAAGAAGCTCCACGGCTCGGAAACGTCGCACATGTACGACCCCGACAGCTATGGCGGCGGCTGCGGTGGCGGAACGATCGGACACGCCACTTCTTCCGACCCCTGGAACATCTGGGAATTCTGCGTGGACATCCCGTTGTGGTCGGACGACTGCGCCGCCAGTGGCCTCACCTATTGATAATCCGTACAACTGAGCCTTTTCCATCGTGATCATGCTGGTCACGGCGGATGAGACGAGGCTCCCGGTGACGGCGGTCGGTCACGATCCGATGCCCCGGCCGGGAGCCTCGCCCGCGTTCGAGAACGGCACCCTGCAGCCGATTACCAGCGATCGACAAGATCGGCCCAACCGATCTGCAAGAGCGGGCCTCCACGCTTCAAAGGACGGCGGACGAACTCGCGTCCGCCGCGTCCAAGGAGGAACACGATGACGGTTGACACGCCCGTCCGCCCTGCGATCTTCGTGGGTCAGGAGCAGATGACCCTCGCCCCGGCGCCCGCGCTGGCCCAGTGGGAGCGGGACCTGATCGCCCGCCTCGAGATCGAGCGCGCCCTGCACCAGATCGAGTCGATGCACCCGAACGAGACCATCAGCGGTTCGGGCGACGGCTGGGACGACTGCGACTACGCGCGCTGATCTGGTAGCGAAGTAGAGAGGGGTTGCGCTCATGCGTGTCCACGAAAAGTCCGTGCGGATCGCCGTCGTCACGCATGAGCGCGACCTGCACGCCCACGCCGTCAAAGCGGAGATGGAGCGGCGCCTGCCGGCGAGCGTGCACATCTTCGAGACCGACCACTTCGGCGACGGACCAGGGCTCAGCTGGTCGCCGCAGGGGCTCACCGAGCCGGTGTTCCCTGACGCCGAGGGAACGCGGGTCGACCTGCGGGAGCTCGACGCCGTCTGGTTCCGCCGGCTCGGCAACACTCGCACCTCGGCCAATCCCGAGGTGACCGATCCCGCACACCGCGAGCTCATCGACACCGACACCAGGGCCGCCGCGCTCGGCATGCTGCTGACCGACTTCCGCGGCCGGTGGATCGACCGCCCGTCGTCGATCTGGGACGCGCAGAACAAGGTCGCCCAGCTCCGCCTGGCCCACGAGCTGGGCGTGCGGATCCCTGAGACGCTGGTCAGCCAGTCGCCCGAGCGGATCCGCGAATTCTGCGGCGCGCGCCCGAACGCGATCGTGAAGGCGGTCCAGGGGGTGATGCAGGCGCCGGCCGGCACCATCACGGTCGGACAGGAACTGCTGGCCGACGACGCGGCGATGCGCCTGTGCCCGGCCATCTATCAGGAGTTCGTGCCCGGCAGGCGGCACGTCAGGGTGCAGGTCTTCGGCGACCGGGTGCTGGCCGCGCTTCTGGAGTCCGACGATCTCGACTGGCGCCCCAACCTGAACATTCCCGCGGCCGAGCACACGCTGCCCGACGCGATCGAGGGGGCCCTCCGCGCGATTCTGCGGCGGCTCGGGCTGACCATGGGCGTCTTCGACCTCAAGCTGACCGACGAGGGCGAATACGTCTGGCTGGAGCTCAACCCGCAGGGCCAGTGGCTGTTCGTCGAAGGCATGACCGGACTGCCGCTGATCGACGCGTTCACCGGCTTCCTGTACGGCGAAGCGACCCGATGACCCGGCGGGTGCTGGCGCTGTTCCGGCCGTACGTCACGCGGGTGCTCCTCATCACCGGCCTCATCGTGGCGTCGGCCGGGCTCGGCGCGGTGCTCCCGTTCCTGAGCCGGGACATGGTGGACGAGGGCCTGTTCGGGCCCGGCGGGCCGCGGATCGGGCTGCTCACCGGCCTTCTCGGCGTCATGCTCGTGGTCACGGCGCTGGGCGGCGGGCTGGGCGTGCTCCAGTCCCACCTGTCGAGCCGCATGGGCCAGGACGTGATGGAGAAGCTGCGCACCGGCCTGTACACGCACCTTCAGCGGCTGCCGCTGACCTTCTTCACCGGCACCAGGACGGGGGAGATCCAGTCGCGGGTCATCGGCGACGTCGCCGAAGTGCAGAGCACCGTCAGCACGACGGTGCCCACCATCCTGGCCAACGCCGTGACCTGCGTGACCACAGTCGTGTGCATGTTCGCGCTCTCCTGGAGGCTCACGCTGGTCTCGATCTGCCTGCTGCCCGTCGCGGCCTGGCTGACGGCCAAAGTGGCCGTGCACCAGCGCCGCGTCATCGCGGGCGTCCAGCACTCGCGCGCGGAGATGACCGTCATCGCCGAGGAGACCCTGTCGGTCTCGGGTGTCCTGCTCGCCCGCGTCTTCGGCCGGCAGGACCACGGAGTGCGCAGGTTCGGAGGCGAGAGCCGGCGCCTGGCCGCGCTGCAGGTGCGGGCCTCCGTCTCGGCGCAGGCGCTCGGCGCGACGCTGCAGGCGTTCTTCCTGGTGATGCCCGCCGTCGTCTACGCCGCCGCCGGGTTCGCCGGGACGTCGACACCGGGGACGCTACTGGCCTTCACCTCGCTACAGGCCCGGCTCTTCCTCCCGGCGGGCCAGCTCATGCAGGTCGCCGTCCAGTTCCGCGCCGCCACTGCCGTGTTCGAGCGGATCTTCGAGTATCTCGACCTGACGCCGGACGTCGCCGACCGCCCCGGGGCGGTGGCGGTGCGCGCGGAGACGACCCGGGGTGAGATCAGGCTGGAGGGTGTGACGTTCCGGCACGACGGCCACGACGGCCGGCCCGCGCTGCAGGACGTGTCGCTCACCGTCCGCACCGGCCAGTTCGCCGCGATCGTCGGACCGAGCGGGTCGGGCAAGACCACGCTGGCGCACCTCATCATGCGCCTGCACGACCCCGACCGGGGCCGGGTCACCGTCGACGGGGTGGACGTCCGCGACCTGACGCGGGAATCCCTCGCCGGGCTGTTCGGCGTGGTGACCCAGGAACCGGTCCTGTTCCACGCGACGATCGCCGACAACCTGAGGTACGCGAAGCCGTCCGCGACGACGGCCGAACTGGAGGCGGCCTGCGCGTCTGCGCGCGTCCACGACCGCATCATGCGGCTCCCGGACGGCTACGACTCCATGGTGGGCGAGCGCGGCTCCCGCCTCTCGGGCGGGGAGAGGCAGCGGCTCGCCATCGCCCGCGCGATCCTGAACGACCCGCGCGTCCTCGTGCTCGACGAGGCCACCTCGGCTCTCGACGCCGAGAGCGAGCGGCAGGTCCACCAGGCGCTGGCGCCTCTCCTCGCCGGCCGTACGACCATCGGCGTCACCCATCGTCTCGCCATGGCCCGTTCGGCGGACGTCGTCTTCGTGCTCCACGAGGGGCGCCTGGTCGAGCAGGGCACCCACGACGAGCTCATCGAGCGCGGCGGACGATACGCGGAGCTCTTCCGCCGTTCACCGGACGCGGCGGCCCTCCCCCTCTAGCCGGCCGCGCGGCGTCAGTCGCCGGCCCTGCGGACCAGGGAGTTGGCCGAGTGAGAATTGCGGATGCTGAAGGTGACGCTGCCCGCCCGGTAACGGTCGTCGGAGCACTCGACCGGACGGCCTTCCTGGGTGGTCGTGGTACGCCGCTGACGCAACAAGGGGCTGCCCCGGCGCACGCCGAGCATCCGCGCGTCCTCGGCGCCCGCGGAGACCGCGTCGATCAGGTGCTCGCCATAGGCGAAGACCAGGCCGACCGTCTCGTAGAGCTCCTGAGTGACCGACTCGCAGGCCGGGTCGAGCCGCTCCACCGCGGGGGCGATCCAGCTCGCGTAAACGGTCCGCTCCACCAGCACCGGTTCTCCGTCGAGCCGCCGGAGCCTGAGCACCGCGAGCACCTCCTCCCCCGGCTCGATCCCCAGCCGCGCGGCCTCACCGGAGGTTGCGGAACGGCGGCGGGAACCGATCACCTGACCGCCGGCCTGATGGCCGACTGAGCGCGCCCACTGCGCAAAGCTGTGCAACTCCGCGAAGCTCTGGCTGCGCTCGCTGCCGAGCACGATGCGCCGCGCGCCCTGCCGGGAGCCGACCAGGCCCTCCGAGACCAGCATGGCGACGGCCTGGCGGACGGTGCCGCGGGACGCAGAGAAACGCGAGGCCAGGGCGGCCTCTGAGGGTAACTGGGCGCCGATCGGGTAGTCGCCTCGGACGATCGCGTCCCGCAGTTCCCCTGCGATGTGTTCATAACGCGCCATCGTCCCTGTCCCTCTCCGTTCACTCGACTGACATCGATATGCGACTTACTGGTCTCGCTTGTTTGTACAAGTTGCCCTAGGTTCGATCCACATATCTCAGTGGGAGGAACGTTGTCCACTCGTATCGTCGGCGCAATGGCCGCGCTTACCCTAGCCACCCTGACCGCCGCCGCGTGCGGTTCGGCCCCCAAGTCGGACACCACGTCCGCCTCGGGAGGCGTTAACGCCGCCACGGCGACCTCCGTCCAGGACTTCGGTGGTCTCGACAAGCTCGTCGAGGCGGCCAAGAAGGAAGGCCAGCTCAACGTCATCACGCTCCCGCCGGACTGGGCGAACTACGGCGAGATCATCCAGACCTTCTCGACCAAGTACGGCATCAAGGTCAACAGCGACAACCCCGACGGCTCCAGCCAGGACGAGATCAACGCGGTCAAGACCCTGAAGGGCCAGGACCGCGCCCCCGACGTCCTCGACCTCGGCGCCGCCTTCGCCCTCAGCGGCGCGCAGGAGGGCCTGTTCGCCAACTACAAGGTCCAGAGCTGGGACAAGATCCCTGACGGCCAGAAGGACGCGAACGGCGCCTGGTTCTACGACTACGGCGGCTACATCTCCATCGGCTGCGACGCCAAGAAGGTCACCAACTGCCCGACGACCTTTGCCGACCTGCTGAAGCCCGAGTACAAGGGCAAGGTCGCCATGAACGGCGACCCGACCAAGTCCGGCTCGGCGTTCGCCGGCGTCTACGCCGCCGCGCTGGCCAACCAGGGCTCCTTCGACGACATCCAGCCCGGCCTCGACTTCTTCAAGAAGCTGAAGCAGTCCGGCAACTACAACCCCGTCGAGTCCACCCCGGCCACGGTCGAAAAGGGCGAGACCCCGATCAGCATCGACTGGGACTACCTCAACGCGAGCTACTCCAAGGAGTTCGCCAGCAAGGGCGTCGACTGGAAGATCGCCATCCCGACCGACGGCAAGTACGCCAGCTACTACTCCCAGGCGATCAACAAGACGGCTCCCCACCCGGCGGCCGCCCGCCTCTGGGAGGAGTTCCTCTACAGCGCCGAGGGCCAGAACCTGTGGCTGAAGGGCTACGCCCGCCCGGTGCTGCTGCCCGCGATGCAGGCCGACGGCAGCGCCGACGCCTCGCTGGTTTCCGCGCTTCCCCAGGTCGACGGCACCCCGACCTTCCCCACGCCTGAGCAGGTCGACAAGGCGAAGGCGACCCTGGCGAGCGGCTGGGGCGCGGCGGTCGCGGGCTGATGTCGGCACCGTCCGAAGTTCGTACGGCCGCCCCCCGCGGCGGCCGTACGAGGTCCAAGAGCTGGCTTGCGACCGTACCGCTGCTGGCCTTCGTCGTCCTCATCTTCGGCGTGCCCCTCGTGATCATTCTCGGCGGCACGTTCAAGCGTGAGGGCGCGTTCAGCGCCGCGAACATCACCGAGTCGGTGCAGGGCGCCTACCTCACCGCCATGATCGGGAGCGTGAAGCTCTCCGCGCTCGTCGCGGTCGTGGGGGCGCTGCTGGGGACGTTCCTCGCCCAGGCCGTGGTCACCTCGCGGTTCCGCATGCTGCGTGAGGCGGTGCTCACGGCGTCCGGCGTGTTGTCCAACTTCGGCGGCATTCCCCTGGCCTTCGCCTGGATCGCCACCCTGGGGAACTCCGGCGTGATCACCTCGGCCCTCGGCCTCGACTCGGTCGGGTGGAGCCTGTACAACTTCTGGGGCCTCGCCCTGGTCTACCTGTACTTCTCCGTCCCGCTGATGGTCGTCGTGGTCGTGCCTGCTCTGGACGGCCTGCGCCCGCAGTGGCGTGAGGCGGCCCAGAACAACGGCGCGAACACCTGGCAGTACTGGCGGCACGTCGGGATCCCGGTGCTGACGCCGACCCTGCTGGGCGGAGTCGTGCTGCTGTTCGGCGGCGCCTTCGCGGCGTACGCGACGGCGGCGGCGATGGTCGGAGGGACCGTCCCCCTGGTCACCCTGCAGATCGCCAACGCGCTGTCGGGCAACGTCCTGATCGGCCACGAGAACGTCGCGCTCGCCCTCAGCCTCGACATGATCATCGTTGCGGGCCTCGTCATGGCGGTCTACCTCCCGCTGCAGCGAAGGAGCGCCCGATGGCTGCGCTGACTCCCGAGGGCCCGATGGCTCCGCTGACTCCCCCGGCCATGACCGTCGCGGACGGGCCCACCGCTCCCACCGGGCAGGGAAGGCGGCGCCGGATCCGGGTGTGGCGCGGCGTGATCCTGGCGATCGCCGCGGTCTACTTCCTGGTTCCGCTGCTCGCCTCGTTCATGTTCACGGTCAAGGCGCCCGAGCAGGACTTCTCCCTGGACGCCTACGGCCAGATCTTCACCACCGAGGGCTTCGGCCAGTCCCTGCTGCTGTCGATCGGTCTCGGTGTCGCCACCATCGTGGTGGTCCTGCTCCTGACGCTGCCCGCGATGCTGGCCGTACGGCTCAGCATGCCCAAGCTGAAGCCGGTGCTGGAGGTCGTCTGCACCCTCCCCCTCGTGGTGCCGCCGATCACCTTCGTCGCCGGCATCAACACGGTGCTGCAGTTCGGGCCCGACTACCTGGCGAGCACGCCGTTCTACCAGACGATCTTCGCGATCCAGGACGAGAACTTCCCTGTGGTGCTGGTGCTGGCGTACGTCATCCTGGCGCTGCCGTTCGTCTACCGGGCCCTGGACGCGGGCCTGGGCGCGATCGACGTGCGCACGCTCGTGGAGGCGGCCAGGAACCTCGGCGCGTCGTGGCCGCACCTGATCTTCCGGGTGATCGTGCCGAACCTGAGGTCGTCCCTGGCCAGTGCGTCTTTCCTCACGCTGGCACTCGTGCTCGGAGAGTTCACGATCGCGAGTCTGCTGCACTTCCAGACCTTCCCCGTCTGGATCTACACGATCTCCGGCTCGCAGGCGCAGGTCTCTGTGGCCGTCTCGGTGTTCAGCCTCCTGATCACCTGGCTGCTGCTGCTCGCCCTGTCGTCGGCCGGCGCTAGGCAAAGGAGTGGCTCATGAACGGGGCCAAGGTGGAGCTGCGCGGGCTCCGCCGGAATTTCGCCGGCACACTCGCGCTTGACGGGCTGGATCTCACCATCGAGCCCGGCGAGCTGATCGCCTTCCTCGGCCCCTCGGGCTGCGGGAAGACGACCGCCCTGCGGTGCGTCGCCGGCTTCGAGCAGCCGGATGAGGGCGCCGTGCTGGTCGACGACAAGGACATCACCCGGGTGCCGGCCAACAAGCGTGACGCCGGCATGGTCTTCCAGTCCTACAGCCTGTTCCCCAACCTCAGCATCAAGGACAACGTGGCCTTCGGGCTGCGGGTCCGCAAGGTGGCCGCCGCCAAGCGGCACGCCCGCGCTCAGGAGCTGCTGGAGCTGATCGGCCTGCCGCACATCGGCGAGCGGTTCCCGCACCAGCTGTCCGGCGGTCAGCAGCAGCGTGTGGCGCTCGCCCGCGCGCTCGCGCTGGAGCCGCGCGTGCTGCTGCTCGACGAGCCGCTGTCCGCGCTCGACGCCAAGGTGCGGATCAGTCTGCGTGACGAGATCCGGCGGCTGCAGCTCTCGCTCGGCATCACGACGATCTTCGTGACGCACGACCAGGAGGAGGCCCTGTCGATGGCCGACCGGGTCGCCGTGCTGCGGGCGGGCCGCCTGGAGCAGGTCGCCGACCCGGCCACGCTGTACGACCGGCCCGCCACGCCGTTCGTCGCGGAGTTCGTCGGCACGATGAACCGCATCCCCGGCCGCGTGTCCGGCGACAAGGTCACCGTGCTCGGGCAGCTCCTGCCCGTCGACGGCGAGGTCCCCGCGACCCCCGACGTCGAGGTGCTCGTCCGCCCGGAGGCCGTGCAGGTCACTCCCGATGCTGAGGCAATCGGGATGGTCCTGGTCTCGTCCTTCCGCGGGTCGACGGCGCGGCTGCGCATCCAGCTCGGCGACACCGAGGTGCTGGCCGACGTGCCGGGTCACGACACCACGCGGCTCGCCCCCGGCACGCGCGTACGGGTCTCCCTGGTGGAGCGCCCCGTGCTCGTATCGGCGGCGGCGCCGCAGGCTCAGTCGGCAACGGTGGAAGGCCTGGTGCCGCAGCACGATGTCGTCTGAGCCCAAGGGGCCGGTCGGCGAGATTTCCGGAGAGCTGGGCGCCGTCCTGTTCGACATGGACGGCACCGTCGTGGACACCGAAGGTCTGTGGTGGGCGGCCTGCTTCGAGGTCGCCCTCCACCTCGGATCGGCCCTTTCCGCCTCCGACCAGCGGACCCTTCTCGGCCTGTCGATCGAGGACGCCGCGGCGCACCTCGTACGGCTGGCCGAGGATCCGCTGGACCAGGACAAGGTGGAGGCCATGGTCACCAGGGCGTTCAGCGTACGGGTCGAGGCGGGGGTGACCGTGTTGCCGGGAGCCCTCGCCCTGCTCGACGCGCTGCGTGCGGAGGGAGTGCCCGCGGCGCTCGTCAGCGCCTCGCCCCGGCAGGTCGTCGACCTGGTGCTGGAGACCGTGGGCGCCGACCGTTTCCAGCTGTCGATCGCCGCCGACGAGGGCGGCAGGAACAAACCCGCCCCCGACCCCTATCTGACCGCCGCGAAGAAACTCGGGGTCGCCCCGGAGAACTGCGTCGCCATCGAGGACAGCCCCACGGGGGTGGCCTCCGCCCAGGCCGCCGGGTGCACGGTCGTCCTCTCCGGCGGGGCGGAAGCCGTACCGGAGGGGGTGGCCAGGGTGACCACGCTGGAGAGCGTGGACGTGCCGCTGCTGCGGCTGCTGGCGTCCCGATTCCAGTGACGCGCGACGCCTGAACCAGGGCGGGGAACAGCCG
Source organism: Planotetraspora thailandica (assembly GCF_016863335.1). Classification (GTDB taxonomy): domain Bacteria; phylum Actinomycetota; class Actinomycetes; order Streptosporangiales; family Streptosporangiaceae; genus Planotetraspora; species Planotetraspora thailandica. Next base: position 56,252 of record NZ_BOOR01000027.1, on the reverse strand, counting down.
CGGCACGGCTCCCGTTGGGCAGGATCAGAGGTAGATCCGAGATGAGGAGTCGCGCATGCGTGCCATCGTCGTCAACGCCCACGGGGATTCGTCGGCGCTCGAACTCGCCGAAATCCCGGACCCGGTGCCGGGTCCGGGAGAGGTCCTGGTCGACGTGGCGGCGAGCGGCGTCAACTTCATCGACGTCTACCGGCGCGAGGGCCGCTATCGGACGAAGCTGCCGCTCGTGCTCGGCTCCGAGGGTGCGGGCACGGTGACGGCGGTGGGGCAGGGCGTCGCCGACGTGGTGCCCGGCGACCAGGTGGCATGGGCCGACGTGCTCGGCTCCTACGCGGAGAAGGCCGTCATCCCCGCCGACAAGGCGATCGTGCTGCCCCAGGGCGTGTCCCCCGATCTGGCGGCCGCCGTGATGCTGCAGGGACTCACCGCGCACTACCTCACTCATTCGACCCACCAGGTCAAGCCGGGTGACGACGTGCTCGTGCACGCGGCGGCCGGCGGGATGGGCCTGCTGCTGACCCAGATGGCCAAGCTGCGCGGCGCCCGGGTCGTCGGCACGGTCTCCACGCCCGAGAAGGAGAAGCTCGCGCGGCAGGCCGGCGCCGACGAGGTGTTCGGTTACGACGACTTCCCCGAGAGGGTCAAGGAGCTCACCGGCTCCGGCGCCCACGTCGTGTACGACGGGGTGGGCGCCTCCACCTTCGAGGGCTCGCTGGCCTCACTGCGCCCGCGCGGGCTGCTCGCGTTGTACGGCGCGGCCAGCGGGCCCGTGCCGCCCTTCGACCTCCAGCGGCTGAACCAGGCGGGCGCGTTGTTCGTCACCCGGCCGTCGCTCGGCTACTACACCGCGACGCGCGAGGAGCTCGTCGCACGGGCCGACGACCTGCTGGGGTGGGTCGCCTCCGGCGCGATCAACGTGCACGTCTCCCGGCGCTACCCGCTGGCCGAGGCCCGGCAGGCGCACGACGACCTGGAGGCCCGCCGTACGACGGGCAAGCTGCTGCTGATCCCCTGACGATCAGACGTACCGGCCGACGCAGTCGCCGAACCGCTCCCCTTCCAGGGAGCAGTCGTAGGTGAAGTGCTCGCGTCCTCCGCCGCGCGTCGTGCCGGCCCGGCGGCGTGCGGCAGAGCGGAACGGCTCTCCACGCAACGCCGCGATGGGGACCTCCTCCCGCCCGGCCAGCTCGTGGCCGGCCGGCATCGCGACGAACCGCCGCTCGCGCGTCACCTCGCGGGTCGCCAGCCCCGGCGGTACGGGCAACCACAGGAAGGCCACGTCGGAGGACCCGCGGAGACGGCCCGGTACGGCGTTGCCGTACGGCCTGCGTTGCGATGACCATGAGTCATGGACGTCCACCTATGGCCTGGTGCCGTTCTCCTGGATCTATGGAGTCACGCTTTGATCTCTGCTTGCTTGAGCCCACTGGCCATCAAGAACACGACAGCGGGTAGGACAACGGTCGGCACCACGATGGAGATCGTCTGGGTGGCCGCCTCAGCGGCACTCAAGTGGTGCAGGTGGAAGCTGTGAAACACCGTGTGCGGTACGGCGAACACGAACAGCGCGGCCGTGCTGGTACGGACCAACGCCGGAGTCAACCTGATCGCGGCCGCCACGAAGACCACGGTCATCCCGAGGTTCATGAAGCCGTAGTCCCGCACCAGGTGTTCGTTGTACGGCGGCAGCATCGCCACCCAGCCCGTGTCCGGGAAGGGCAGGGGGCCGTGCTCGTAGAAGGACAATGGCGCGAACCCGGCCCACACACCGAGCGTGGCCGTCAACAAGGCGAGCACAACGACGAGTGCCCTTGTCCACGTCCTCATCGCCGCCCCCGAGCCGAAGTGGTCCGGTTGTCCGAGCGTGCCGCGACGTACCCGGCGAAGGTGAGAAAAGGTTTGGTCATACCCTCCCAGACAGGGCAGCCGTCCAGACTGTGACAGTGGCCCACGTCTCACCCGCGTCCGGGCCTGGTCAGAGCAGCCGGCTCCTCCGGCGGCCGGCCGCATTTTGGAGAATCGGGGAACCAGGGCAGGTAGGCCCTCCGCAACTCCATAAGCACTAGTCCTGTCGAGCGAAACTCCAGCTCAGGAGCCTATCGAGGCATATCCGCCCGATTTTTCGCGAGTACTACCGTGACCCCGAGAGAGCCGCTAGGCGGGCGTGATGTTGTGGTTCATGCGGAACAGGTTGCGGGGGTCGTACCGCTTCTTGATCGCGGCGAGTCGGTCGTAGCGTTCGTGGCCGTAGATGGCGCGCAGTTCTTCTGGAGTGGTGCCCTGGCCGGCGGTGAGCAGGTTGGCGTACATCTCGTTCTGCGCCCACGGTGCCACCGCGTCGACCACGTTCTTCAGCTGTTCCTGGAACACCGGGATCTGGTCGGGGCTGCCCGCACCGAGGCCGACGACTTGCCAGCGCACGCTCCGACCGGCTACCGCGTTCGGCACCGCGGGCGGCCGTTCCAGCGCGCCGCCGAGGGCCCGTATCTCGACGAGGACCAGCCGCGCACCCGAATCGGGACCGACCGCGGCGAGCAGGGCGTCGGCGGCCTCGCGGGGGAAGTCTCGCAACGCTGCCGCGCGTTCGACCCACGGCACGGGATTGGGCGGGTCCATGTGCACCTTGCCGGCCATGCTGTAAGGCAGTTCGGTGATCGTGTCCATCACCGTCGGTGCTATCTCGCGTATCGGTGCGAGCAGGCGTTCGGCTTCCTCCTGGGGCTGTAGCGAGGAGAACCGTACGTGCATGACGAAGGTTCCCCGCAGGGGCTCCGGCATCTCGGGCCGCGGAGGCCGGCGCAGGAAGGCGATGGAGGAAGTCATCTCCGGCGGCAGGCCGACCACCCAGTTCCGCCAGGTGTGCAGCACCTTCGCCGCGTACTCGCCGGCGAAGAAGAGGCCGCCGCCGTAGAAGTGCTTGAGCGGGAAGAGGGCGAACTCCAGGGCGGTGACCACGCCGAAGTTGCTCTTACCACCGCGCAGCGCCCAGAACAGGTCCGGCTCGGAGGAGGGGGTGACCTGGCGTAGCTCGCCGTCCGCGGTGACGATCTCGAGCGCCTGTACGTGGTCGGCGGCGTACCCGTGCATGCGGCCCAGGACCGGGCTCAGCCCGCCGCCGAGGTGGTAGCCGACGACGCCGACGGTGGGGCTGGAGCCGCTGGCCGGGGCGAGGCCGTACTTGTCGGTTTCGGGGAGTACCTGACGCCAGCGGACGCCGCCCTCGACGCGGGCGAGGTTTCTGGTGGGGTCGACGTGCACCGCGTTCATCCTGGACATGTTGAGCAGTACCGCGCCTTCGGCGGAGCGGACCACCTGGTGTCCGGTCGCGAGGACGGCCACCGGCAGGTCTCGTCCGGCGGCGAACCGGACCGCGGCCTGCACGTCGGCCGCGCTGGTCGCGCCGACGGCGACGGCAGGTCGTACCGGGGTCATCAGGTTGAAGGTGGCACATTCATCTTGGTAGCCCGCGTCGTCCGGCAGCACCACCGGACCGGCGACCTGCGCCGTGAGATCGGCAATTTCGGCCCTGCTCAGCGAGGCTGGGCCCGCCGTGTCGTACAAGGTCATTTATCTCACCTTTCCGTATTTGGACTCGTGATGGAGGAGGCGATGCGTCCCGGACGGCTTCCGCCCCCGTGCCCGGCCGGCGCGAGACCGTTGTGAAGCCACGGGCCGCCGTGGCCTTCCATGCGGGGCAAATGCAGCAGCATGGTGAAAGGGTGGTGCGCTCGACCAGGGTGCCGATCGCGGAGCCGTCCAGCCCGGCTGAACAGCAGGCTCAATGCCCATCGACGGACCGCGTGTCAGATTTGTGTTGATTGTGGATCGCGTGTCCGACTTTCATGCTGCCTACCGATCGGCGTGCAGCGCCGCCTTCGTCCGGCCAGGAAGCACTTATATCCGGACAGGGCGAAATCGCAGCCGTGCGCTCCACCACGGCGCGGCACCACGTCGCGCAGCCGAGTCCAGCGCGTGGCCTGCGACTTCGCGTTGCGATCCTCGTCTACGACGGAGTGACGTTGCTGGACGTCGCCGGTCCCGCGGAGGTGTTCAAGGAGGCACCGGTGGGGTGCCGACTACCGGATCGTGCTGCTGCCTCTGATCTCAACTCCGTACAGGCCCTAGGTGGCGGCGTGAAAGATCAACACGCCGAGGTAGACGCCGCCCGCGATGGCGGCCACGTGGAGGATGATCGACAACACGCGTACGGCGGTGGTGTTCATCTGCGTCATCCGTTCAGGAGGCGATTCTTCGCGGCGGCGTATTCGGCGTCGTCGAGCCGGCCCTCCTTGTGCAGGGCGGCCAGCCGTTCGAGCGCCTCGACCAGACCCGTTCCGGCGCCCGACGGGGCCCGCTCCGGCTCAGGGCGGCGGGGGTGGGCGTGTCGACGGTCGCGGTCGCGGTCACCGGGAAGCTCGACCGTGGTCGTCCAGTGCACCTCTCCGGGGCGGGTGGCGACCGGGGCCTGCGCGGTCCGGGGAGGTGCGACGCCCCAGAACACGCGCCGCAGCGCGTCGCGGTTGGCCATGAACAGCAGCGGGAGACCGCCCATGACGATGAACAGCACGGCGCAGATCATGAAGCCCACGTCGACGCCGAGCTCGGGGTCGAGGGCCGCGTCGAGGAAAACCCAGCCGAGGCTCAGGAACAACGCGGGCCAGGCCAGCACGACGAGCTTCGGGCCCACGGGCAGGAGACTGACCGCGTAGAGGCCGAGCGCGGCCAGGCCACCGAAGATCGAAACAGGGATGATCCAGGCGATGCCCGCCGGGCAGGGCGTCTCGACGACGTACGGCCCGCCCGCCCCGCAGCTGCCGCCGAGCGTCATCAGCGCACTGACGGCCAGGTAGAGCAGGGTGAGCGCGCAACTGAGAGCGCCGAGCCCGATCAGCAGCCCGATGGACCGCCGGACAAGCCCAAGGGGGGTGAGCATGCGTCGAATATAGGACAGGAGGGGCGTCACGTCAGGGGTTGCGCGGGCCACTCCAGTAGGCGTGCACCGAGCACCGCGGTCTCCAGGGTGAACCGCTGCGTGGGGTCGGTCGGCGAGAAGCCGGTGAGTCTGCGGACGCGCTCCAGCCGATAGGTGATCGTGCGGGCGCTGATGCCGAGCCTGCGGGCCGCCGCGGTGTGGTTGCCCTGCGAGGCGAAGATCGCCTCAAGGGTCTCCAGCAGCGGCTCGGGGCCGCCCCGGGTGGTCGTGAGCGGGCCGAGCACGGTCGACACGAGGTCGACGATCGCGCTCCTGTCGCGGAGAAGGACGGGGAAGACGAGCAGGTCGGACGCTTTGAGCACCTGGGGGCGAAGGCCGAGCCGCTCCCCGAGCTCGATGGCGTTCGCCGCCTCCTGATAGGAGGTGACGATCCCGCCGGGTCCGGCGTGCGGCCTGCCCACCCCCGCCCGGAACGACGGCAGCGCCGACCGCACATGGTGGACGAACTCTCCTCCCGCCGCACCCAGCGAGCCCGGCGCGACGCACACCAGCAGCCCGTCGCGCGCGGCGACGAGGATGTTGTGCGATCCGAACCTCGCGACGAGCGCTTGCTCGATCCGCCGGATCAGCGGATCTTCGGCGGCCAGGGCTCTGTCGGCCTTGACGACGGTCGCCATGTAAGCCTCGGCCAGGCGTAATCCGAAGTGCTCGGCCCTGCGGGCGTCGGCCCTGCCCCACAAGAGGTCGTCGACGAACGCACGGCGGCCCTCCTCTTCCTTCCTGATGGCCGTGAGCTGGGCCGCCTCGTAGCCTTCCGCGAAGGCGGCCATGCTCCGCCGTACGGCGCCGAAGGCTCCTCCGGCGGTCAGTTCGGCGGCGTGCAGGCAGGCGTCGGCGAGCACGCGCAGGGGGATGCCGCGCTCGGCGGCGAGCGCGCCGCACACCTTGAGGTCGTCGACCTCGGCGCGGCCGGGCAGCCGGCCGGTCGCGGCGGTGGCCGCGAGCACAGAGAGGTACCCGCCGAGAAGGTCGGCGGGCACCCCGGTCGCCTCGCTCACCCGAGCGAGAACGTCGTCCATCAGACACCCACATCACGCCGGGAGAAGGCGAGCATCGCCGTCGTCACGAGCACGGCGGTCGCGCCGAGAAGCACAAGGTAGTCCCCGAGGGGCCAGCCGAGTGCGACCGGGCTGCCGTCCAGGTAGTAGTGGAAGGGCGAGACCCAGCGCAGCCACGAGATCGCGTCCACGCTCTTGCCGAGCGTCTCGACGACGTACCCCGCCAGCGCGTAACCTCCGCCGACCGCGAGGGAGACCGCCTTGCTGCCCGTGGCGGCCCCCACGGTGAGCGCCAGCGTGCCGAAGAACAGCGCGAGCAGGAACAGCCCGGTGTGCGCAGCGATGATGTTGCCCATCGGGACGCCGATGTCGCTCACGGACCCGAGCGCCAGGACCAGGGCCAGCGTGACGATCGCGACCGCCAGCACGCCCAGGGCCACGGCCGCCCACCGCTCCAGCACGAGCCGGCCACGGTCGATCGGCAGGGTCACCGTGAGCTCCAGCGTGCCGTCCTCCTCCGGAGCGGCGATCGCCCGTGTGCCGAGGAGCATCGCGCAGATGGTCAGGAGGATCGGGACGAACAGCTGGTAGACGACGGCCTGGAGATAGCCCGTGCCCGACGCGATGTCGGCGAGGCCGCCCATCAGGTCCCTCAGCGGGCCGGGGTACTTCGACAGGGCGGCCTGCTGGGCGAAGTCGGGATTGCTCCTGATGCTCGGATAGATCGACAGGTACAGCGACAGGAAGGCGGAGATGCCGACCGCCCAGCCGATGACGCTCCGGCGGTAGTCGCGCAGGGTCTTACGCACCAGCGTGGGCACGGGGGGCCTCCTCGCTGTAGTAGGTGAGGAAGATCTCTTCGAGGTCGGGCTCGGAGCTGACCATGTGGACGACGGTGAACCTCGCCGCGGCCTTGATCAGCGCGTCGGGCCGGCCGTCGATCGTGCAGCGCAGGCTCGCGCCCTCCACCACGACGTCCCTCACGCCAGGCAGACCCTCGAAGGCCTCCTTCGGCACGGGCGCGTCGAAGTGGAACTCCACATGGCGGACGGCACGCTCACGCAGGGCCGCGACGTCCTCCACGGCCACCAGCCGTCCGGCCCGGACGATGCCGACGCGGTCGGCCACGTTTTGCACCTCGCCCAGCACGTGCGACGACATCAGCACGGTGCGGCCGGACGTGCGGACCTCCCTGACCATCGCCAGGAACTCGTGCTGGACCAGCGGGTCGAGTCCGCTGGTCGGCTCGTCGAGGATGAGCAGCTCCGGCTCGTGCATGAACGCCTGGATGAGGCCGACCTTCTGCTTGTTGCCTTTGGAGAGCTGGCCCATCCTGATCGACAGGTCGGCGTCCAGGCGGTCGGCCAGTTCGTCGATGCGGCCCCGGCTCACCCCGCCCCGGACCTCGGCGAGGAAGCCGAGGAAGTCATGGGCCCTCTCGCGACCCGCCAGCGCGAGCTCGCCGGGGAGGTATCCGATCCTGCCGCGCACCGCGGTGTCGCGGGTGTCCGCCCCGAGCACGGTCGCCCGGCCGGAGGTCGGCCGGATGACGTCGAGGAGCAGGCGAATCGTCGTCGTCTTCCCCGCGCCGTTGGGGCCGAGATAGCCGAAGACCTCGCCCGGCTGGATCTGGAGAGTGAGGTCCTCGAGGCCTTTGCGGGTGCCGTAGAACTTCGTCAGCCCTTCGGTCTCCACTACTGCTGTCATGGACGACATGTTCCTGCTGCGACCAGGCCCTGCGGTATGCCGAAGATCGGACAACTTCAAGCCGGTTCCCTTCCCACATCCGGCAACCGCCCTGTGGCGCGTGATCATGCAGAAGTTCGGGAACATGGCCTCTGACCTGCGACTCCCCCGTCCCGTGATCATGCAGAACTTCGGGAACATGGCCGCTGACCTGCGACCTTCCTGCGCGTGATCATGCAGAAGTTCGGGGATGCGGCCGCTGACCTGCTGGTTTCTCCTTCGTGATCATGCAGAAGTTCGCGCTGACCACCCATGACCTGCGAGTCGGTTGTTCGTGATCATGCACGACGCAGGAGCCGGGCCCCGACCGCCAGCGCGACCGCCGACAACGACACCGCGCGCGCCAGCCGTACGGACCTGCGGACGTCCGCGACCGCGGGGCGCGGGCCGTCCCCCAGCTCGGGGCGGTGCTCCAGGCGTCCGCCGTAATCGTTCACGCCGCCGAGCCGTACGCCGAGGGCGCCCGCGAAGGCGGCCTCGCACCTGCCGGCGTTGGGGCTGGGATGACGGTGGCCGTCGCGGCGCAGCGCGGCCAGGGCGCGGCGCGGCGACCCGCCCGCGACCGGCGCGAGCGCACTCGTGAGCAGGCCGGTCAGCCGTGCGGGCACGAAATTCGCGACGTCGTCCAGACGCGCCGACGCCCAACCGAACCGGTTATAGCGCGGCGAACGGTGACCCACCATCGCATCAAGGGTGTTGATCGCCCGGTACGCCAGAAGACCGGGCACACCGGCCACCGCTCCCCAGAAGAGCGGCGCGACGACCGCATCGGAGGTGTTCTCGGCGATCGACTCGACGGTGGCCCTCGCCAACTCGCTTTCGTCCAGGCGCGAGGGGTCGCGTCCGCACAGATGGGGAAGGCGCTCGCGGGCGGCGGCGAGATCACCGGCTTCGAGCGAGCCGGCCATGTGAACGCCCTCTTTCGCGAGGGTCGTCCCACCGAGAACGGCCCAGGTCGCGGCAGCCGTGACGACCGTACGGGCGATGGGCCTGTCCCGGGTCAGCCGGTGCGCGGCCAGGCCGATGCCAGTTGCCGCACCGACGCAGATGGTGGTGAACGCCACCCCCCGAAGCCGGGAGTCGCGATATATGCGTTTTTCCAGGACGGCGACTCGACTGCCGAACACCGCCACTGGATGCCCTCGGCGCGGGTCCCCGATGGCCGCGTCGACCGCGGCACCGAGGAGCAGACCGGCCGATGTTCCGTTTCCCCTGATCACGTGGGGCATTCTGGCGCATTGCGGACTTCTTTGCCGTACGGCAGGCCGGAGCGAGGGCGTAAGTGCATGATCACGAAGCGCATTCACCCAGGTCGGGAGTGATACCGCCGAACTTCTGCATGATCACGAACTGGAAATGCGCAGGCCACGCGCCATGTCCCCGAAGTTCTGCATGATCACGCCCAAGGTTGGGCGCACTGACCTGTGCCCAAGGTTGGGCGCTCTGACCTACACCCAAGGTTGGGGTGATCACACCCCAACGGTTGCGTGATCACCTCACGAGCTGATCGTGGAGAGTGTCCTGGTTGGCGTCGAGCCAAGCGGCGGCTCTCCTGATCCGCTGCCCGACTCCTTCCTCCCACATCCGGGCCCAGCCGCCGCCCGAGGTCTCCGCCTTGTACCGCATGGCCACATAGACGCGATCGAATCGAGTGCGGGCTTTCTCGAGCAGCCTCAGCCTGTCCTGCCAGGCGAGGCCGTACGCGTCGCAGAACAGCCGCAGCCGCGCACCCACATCGAGGTCGCGCAGGAGGGGATCGCGATCGACCGGGTCGGCGATCGGGGCCCAGTGCCTAAGTGTGGTCACCACGTCGAACAGCCGCGTCGTGGGCCGGGCCATGTCGAAATCGATCAACGCGTACGGCACGAGCCGCAGTTGCCCGCTTTCGTCGAAATCCTCGCGGAACACGACGTTGCCAGGGGTCACGTCGCAGTGCCCGACCAACTCGGGCTCATCATCGAGAACCGACCCCTCCTCCCAGATCGAACCGGGTGAAGGCGTGAAAGACGCGACGGCGTCATGGAAGCGCCGCAGAAGGCGGGCGAGCGCGATGAGCGTCGCATCAGTGACGGCGTAGGCGGGGAGCGAGCCGAAGGGCACGTGACCTTCGACGAAGGAGAGGATCTCGGTGTCCCGTCCGTCCGTGCCGAGCACGCGCGGAGCGCCCTCGAACCCGACGGCTTCGAGATGCCGCAGCACCGCGTGAACCGACGGAGAGCAGGGCTTCATCGAGCGATGTACGGTGGCCCCCACCCTGACGACTCCTTCGGTGACATCGCCACCGAGCAGGATCATCGAGGGAGCCGAGCGCACGACCATGGCCAATCACCCTAATGGTCATGATCTCTTCGTGCGGGTAGTTCGGTGCATCGGTCACACAAAGGACCGCCGGGTGACCGAGATCACTCGGCCGTGGACCGGGATCTAGGATGTCCGCGTGCGCATCGGAACACTCGGGGCTGCGCGAATCGCCCCCGCCGCCTTGATCAAGCCAGCTCGGTCCGTGCCGGAGGTCCAGGTCGCAGCCGTCGCCGCCAGGGACCGCTCCCGAGCCGCCGAATTCGCCGCCAAACACGGCATTCCGATGGTCCACGACTCGTACGAGGCGCTGATCGACGATCCTTCGATCGACGCGGTCTACAACCCGCTGCCCAACGCCCTGCACGCCGAATGGACGATCCGCGCTCTCGAAGCCGGCAAGCACGTTCTGTGCGAGAAGCCGTTCGCCTCGAACGAGAAGGAAGCCCGCACGGTGGCCGACGCCGCCGACAAGTCCGGACTTGTCGTGATGGAGGCGTTCCACTACCGGTATCACCCGCTCGCTGAGCGGATGGCGTCGATCGTCGGCGAACTGGGAGAGATCGAGCAGATCGAGACGGCTCTATGCTTCCCACTCCCCCGCTTCTCCGACATCCGATACTCCCTGCCCCTCTCCGGCGGGGCGCTCATGGACGCGGGTTGCTATGCCGTACACCTCGCCCGGTTCCTCGGCGGAGGTGAGCCCGCCGTCGAGTCGGCCCGCGCGTTGCTGAGGAAACCGCAGGTGGACCGCGCGATGACCGCCACGCTGAGGTTCCCTTCCGGCGCCTCGGGACGCGTCACCGCCTCCATGTGGTCGTCTCACGTGCTGAAGATCGCCGCCCGGGTGACGGGATCACGAGGCCAAATGCGGGTGACCAACTTCATCGCCCCCCAGGTCTTCCACCGCCTCTCGTACACGGTGGACGGCGTGAAGAAGCGGGAGCGTGTGGCCGGGGAAGCCACCTACACCTACCAGCTCCGCGCCTTCCTGTCGGCCGTGCAGACCGGCGAGGGCAACCTCACGCCGCCGGCCACGTCGATCGCCAACATGGCCGTCATCGACGAGATCTACCGCAAGGCCGGGCTGTCGCCGCGCGGCATGATCTGACGTCCAGGCGAATACCAGTTGTCCAGGCACTCGTGGGATCATGCAGAATTAGGCACGAGCGCCCTTAGCTCAGCCGGATAGAGCATCGGACTTCTAATCCGACGGTCGGGGGTTCGAATCCCTCAGGGCGCGCTCCCCAGACCAGCCCAGATGCCCTCTGAGCTGGTCTTTCGCGTTGTACGGCTCCCGCCGCGCATGCAACCGGAGGCTGCCGGATGCACCCCGATGCCGCCACTCCCGGAATATATCCGGAATGATCTTGACGGCGTTTTCGCAGGTCAACGGTGAGATTCCGACGGCTTCCGGAATGATCCCGGGCTCCCCGAACACGCCGAAGGGTCCCGGCGTGAACCGAGACCCTTGGTACCTCCGCTACGTCCAGGGTGACCTCGCACGGCGTGCGCTGGAGATCGATGGGTGGGAAGCCGCTCTCCACCATCACCTGACGGACCAGCGGCTCGACTTCGGTCATCGGCCCGATGGACAACGCGTAGCCCGCGAGTTCCCAGACCGCAGGCGTATCAAGTCCGGCTTCGATGAGCTCACAGGCCAGCCATCCGGCATCAGGCGCAGTCCCAGCGAGCCGGCCCCAGAGGAGTTCGCCCCTAAGCTCGGCCAGACGATCCCTGAGCTCTGGCAGCAGTTCCAGCGGGCCAGTATCCCGCGAGCGGTCATTCATGTTGCTAGCGCCTTCGATCCGCTGGTTGGCGACTTCGCGTTGGCCATCGATGCACTTGGCGTAAACGCGGAGCATCACATCTATGCCATGGCCAGCCCGCTCTGCCGCTTCCGGTGCGTGCACCCCTGCGTTCAACCAGAGCGAGACGGCCGCATGCCGGAGATCGTACGGCCGGGCCGCTATCTCAGGAGAGCATAAGCGGCGCGGTCGTCGTGATCCGCAAGTTCTGGTGTGTCGCTGATCGCTAAACGACGACGTCTCCGATAGATGGTTCATCGACCAAGACGACCATCCCCCGGAGACCTCGTGGCCACCTTAACGGTGACGGGGCGGGCCGACCTGACCGACGCGCAGTGGGCGCTGCTGGAACCGCTGCTGCCTAAAGGTCGCGTGCCCGGACGCCCGCCGATCTGGACTAAACGGCAGCTCATCGACGGCATCCGGTGGCGAACCCGGGTGGGCTCGCCCTGGCGGAACGTGCCCGAGCGGTACGGACCCTGGCAAACGGTCTACGGCCTGTTCCGGCGGTGGCAACGCCGCGGCGTCCGGCAGCAGATCTTGACCGCCTTGCAGGCCCGCGCCGACGCGGCCGGTCTGATCACCTGGGATGTCAGCGTCGACTCCACGATCGCCCGGGCGCACCAGCACGCAGCCGGTGCCCGGAAAAGGGGGACCTGCAGGCCGAGCCACCGGGCGGCGTGCGGATCGAACCGGCCGATCATGCGCTGGGCCGCTCGCGCGGCGGGCTGACCACCAAGCTGCATCTGACTTGCGAGCAGGGGCAAAAGCCGTTGTCGCTGGTGCTGACCGCGGGACAGCGTGGCGACAGCCCGCAGTTCATCACAGTCTTGGACGGTATCCGGGTGCCGCGCCCAGGCGGTGGCCGGCCGCGGACCCGCCCGGACCGGGTGCTGGCCGACAAGGCCTACACCTCGGCGGCCAACCGGCGGTATCTACGCCGTCGCGGGATCAAGGCCACGATCCCGATCAAGGCGGATCAGGCGGCGAACCGGCGCAAGAAGGGGTCCATGGGCGGCCGGCCACCGGCCTTTGACCTGCACCTGTATAAGCAGCGGCATGCCGTGGAGTGCGGCATCGGCCGCCTCAAGCGCAACCGGGCCGTGGCCACCCGCTTCGACAAACTCGCCGTCCGCTACGAGGCGACCGTCCTCGTCGCGGCCATCAACGAGTGGCTGTGATCGGCGCATTCAGCACGCGCCCAAGTCGGCGATAGATCACAGCACAGGCGTGCACAAGGCCCGATCGATCACTCCGCCGCGAGTAGGGCCATCGCTGCGGGATTCTGGTACTCGCGCCACAGTGCGACGCGCCCGTCCCGGACCCGCACCACCACCACGAATGGGGCTGCGGCACGCAAGCCGTCGGCCTCGCGGACCGCCTCCACCTCGTACTCAACGACGGCGACCTGCGGGTCAGTCGTCTCGTGGACGACCACATTGCGCACGGCGGTAAACCGGATGCGTCCCCGAAGCGCCTCCCGCTGCGGGACGGCCCTGGCGGCGAACGCCTCCCGTCCCTCGACCCGCCGCGGCACACCGGACGGGGCAAACGGGCTCTCGACCACGCCGTCGTCGGCGAGGAACCTCTCCAGCCCGGCCGATGTCCCCGCCAGCAGGTAGTCCCGGAATCGTTCGAACGCCTCGCGCGGCCCTGCCAGCGCCCTTTGGTCCACTCCAGTCACCGTACACTCCTAACATGAGTTGTCACTCACGATCCTGCAGCCCAAATTATGAGTTGCCACTCATGTTGTCAATGTCCGGAGCCCACCGTGCCTGAGCCGCCCCTTCGCGCCGACGCCCGCCGCAACCGGGCCCGCATCCTCGCCGCCGCCGCCGAGGTCTTCGACAAGCACGGCACGTCCGCATCGACCGAGGAGGTCGCGCGTTGTGCGGGCGTCGCCGTCGGCACTGTTTTCCGGCACTTCCCCACCAAGGCCGACCTGCTCGCCGCGATCATGAAGGAACTGCAGGGCCGACTCGCCACGCAGGCCGAGACACTTGCCGCCGGGGGCGACCCCACCGCGCTGCTCACGTTCTTCGCCGAAGTCGTCGAGCGCGCGGCTAGCGCCCGCACAGTGGTCCATCTTCTCGCCGCCGGCGGGACGGACGTGGGCGTCGACCGCCAGGTCGCGGGCCTTGGCGAGGCTCTCGACGCCCTGCTTGCGCGAGCCCGGGAGGCGGGTACTGTCCGCGCTGAGGTGCAACTCGATGAAGTCATCGCACTGCTCACCGCCGCCTGCCACGGCGCACTGGCCGCCGGATGGGCGCCCGATCTTCGTCACCGCACCGTCGCCCGACTCCTCGACGGTCTACGCCCCTAAACCACTTTTGAAACAGACCCTAGAACAGGCGATCTCTCGCGTCTTGTGCTTCCCTCGCTCTTCGAACTACGATTCCATCCCTCTTTGCCCAACCACGAAAGTGCTTTCCGGCCAATTCGATCGTTGCGTCGCCCCATTCGGCGTTACAGGCATCACGAATAATGCAGCCCAACGTCAAATTATCAACGGTTGGATCATTTTGTAGTTCGGATATTGCAGCCAACCCGCCCGTGATGGACCCTAACCGCCCCCGAAGCAATTCAGTAGATATTTCTTTCTCAAAAACAACATCATCCGCAATCCGAACCAGGCCATCGGATTGGCTTGAGAACAAGACCAAGGGTAAACAACTGTGAAGTACGTCACGAGGCTGAGCAGCCGAGATAACGCCCGGATGAACATCTGTTGACAATCTGAGCGGTGTCGCTGAACTGAGCATGAATCTCGTGGGAAAACTCTTGCGTCAAACGACTGTGCTGCCAAGCGTGGCCTTAAGTTCAGTTCGTTAACCGCTGTCTACCCTGCGAGCCCTTGCCGTGCGTTCTTCCGTTCTTGTCGTGCCCGGCGGGCGGCGGCTGTTGGTGGTTGTGGCCATGATCGTTGCGGCCGCGCTTATTGCAGTGAGTGCGGTGTTCGCGTCGCGGACCTTCGGTTTAAGTCGGGAATCCTCTTCGCCTTCGGCGGGCGCGATAGCGGTGGTGAACGGCTTCGATGCATGTGGTGACGGCTGGTCGGGTCCGGCCACCGGCGGCGCGTTCGATTTCGCGGTGTCGAATTCCACCGTCGCCGGTGAAGCGGTCTACCTCGAAGGGGCCGATGACCGGAAGGTGTATGCCGAGGCTGAGGGTCTGGGCCCGAGCACGGTCTACCACCTGCGGGTCACTCTCGCCGACGGCCGGTACCGGTTCGTGTGTATGCCGGCTGGTAACGATCCGATCGCCGGGCCGGTGGTGACGGTGCGTGATTCCCCGGCTGGGCTTGTCCCGACTCCTGGCATCGAGGTGGTGACCCGAGCGGATTTGCTTCCCGCCGCTCACACTTACAACGAGTGGGTCGGCTCCCGTATCAAGGGACTGGCGAGCGACGCACAACGACTCGACACAGCGATTGTGAGTGGCGACCGTGCTGTCTCACAGGCGGCTTGGCTGACGGCCCAGCAGGACTACTCGCGCCTCGGTGCGGCCTACGGGGCGTTCGGGGATCTGGCCGACGCTATTGATGGTGATCCAGCCGCCGGTAGCTCGGCGCTGGAGGACTCCGATCTGCACGGGCTGCGCAAGATCGAGGCGCTGTTGTGGAGCGATCGACCGATCGCCGACGCCGCGCCGGTCGCCTCGCGGCTCATCACCGACATCGGATCGTTAACGGCGACGCTGGCCAAGACGCCGGTGAACGCCATCGATCTCGGTCTGCGTTCGCATGAGATCTTGGAAGACGCGATCCAGTTCACCCTCACTGGTGCCGACGACGCCGGTTCGCACACCGGGTTGGCGGTGATTGCGGCCGATATCGAGGCGACCCGCGCGGTGCTCGACCCGATCCGCCCCCTCGTGACATCCCGCTACGCCGGGCTGAGCGACGCGGACGCGTGGCTGGCCCGCACCGCGACCTTGGTCGCCTCCTACAAGACCGGCGGTACCTGGCGGGCGTTGGATTCGCTGGACCGCGCCCAGCGCGAAGCGCTCGACGCCGACTTGGAGCGCACCGTGGAGTTGCTCGCCCCCATCGCCGCGGTCACCGACCCGAGGGTGGCCGACCAGTGACCCAGAACCGGAACGCCAGCACGGGCGGAAACGGCCCCACGCGGATGGTGGGCCGGCGTGGGTTCTTGGGCGCGGTCGGCGCGAGCCTCGGCACCGCCGCCCTCGGCGCGGGGATAGGTGCGGCGGCCGTTCACGCCGACGCAGCGCCATCGGCTGCGGACTCGTCGGCCGCGCCTACCGGTGGGCGGTTCGCCTTCTACGGCGAGCACCAACAGGGTGTGCTCACTCCGCCCCAAGCCGCAGCGGCATTCCTGGCGCTCGATGTCACCGCAGCCGATCGTGCCGAGCTGTCCGAGCTGTTCCAGGCGGTCACTAGCCGGGCACGGTTTCTGGCTGCTGGTGGTGCGCCGCCGTCGGTCGGCATCACCGCGCCGCCGTCGGACTCTGGCGTCGTGGGGCCCGACATTAGCCCGGATGGTCTGACCGTGACGCTGTCGGTGGGCGCGAGCCTGTTCGATGACCGTTACGGGTTGGCGGATCGGAAACCGGCCCGGCTGGTGACGATGCCGGACTTCCCGAACGACGCGCTGCGCCGCGACATGTGTGACGGGGACCTCCTGCTGCAGCTGCGCGCCGACCATGCCGACACCGTGATCCACGCCATGCGCGACATCACCCGCGCCACCCGCGGCGGCATGGCTGTCCGGTGGCGGACCGACGGGTTCATCTCCCCGCCTCGCCCGACCGGAACACCCCGCAACCTGATGGGGTTCAAGGACGGCACCGCGAACCCGAACATCCACGACCCGGCCGAGATGGCACGGCTGGTCTGGGCCGCGACCGACGGCAGCGAACCCGCCTGGACCGCGGGCGGCAGCTACCACGTCGTCCGGCTCATCCGCATGCTGGTCGAGTTCTGGGACCGGGTTTCGCTGCGCGAGCAGGAGAACATGATCGGCCGCTCCCGCGACGTCGGCGCGCCCCTGACCGGAGTCAACGAGACGGACACTCCGGACTACCTCAACGACCCGAACGGTGACGCGATCCCCACCGGCGCCCACATCCGGCTCGCCAACCCGCGTACGCCCGCGACCGACTCTTCGCGGCTGCTGCGTCGCGGCTACAACTACAACGCCGGCACCGACACCAACGGCCAGCTCGACATGGGCCTCATCTTCACGACCTTCAACCAAGACATCAAGCGGCAGTTCGCCGCCGTGCAGCAGCGGCTGGTCGATGAAGCCCTGACCGACTACATCTCCCCGTTCGGCGGCGGCTACTACTTCGCGCTGCCCGGTGCCCGCGACTCCAACGACTGGCTCGGCCGCACCCTGATGAACTGACCGGCCCGCGAAAGTACCCACCAAAAGGAAAACCCGAAAGGCACCATGCAATGCGCTCCATCGGTTACAAACGCGCCGCCGTCGCGGCCGCGTCGGTTGCCGCCGTGGCCGCGACCGTGTTCGGCGTCGCTAACCTCGGCACGTCAGCCAACGCCGCACCGAAGGCCGACAATTCCGCCAAGACTGCGACCCCGATCAAGCACGTCGTGGTGATCTACGACGAGAACAACTCCTTCGACCACTACTTCGGCACCTACCCGCATGCGGCGAACACCGACGGCACCACGTTCACCGCCAAGACGGGAACGCCGATCCCGAACAACTACATCTCCCACCCGGACCTGCTCACCAACAACCCGAACGCGTTCAACCCGCAGCGTCTCGACGCGGCGCACGCGCTCACTTGCGACCAGTCCCACTCCTACGGCAGTGAGCAGAAGGCCTTCGATGGCGGCCTGATGGACCGCTTCGTCGAGGAGACCGAGACCAGCAGTTGCAGCCCGTCCACCCTCTACGGCACCGACGGAATCGTCATGGACTACTATGACGGCAACACCGTGACCGCGCTGTGGACCCTGGCCCAGAACTACGCCATGAGCGACAACAGCTTCAGCACCGGCTTCGGCCCGTCCACGCCGGGCGCTCTCAACCTGGTCTCGGGCAACACCTCCGGCGCGCTCAGCGTGAACTCCGTCACCGGGGTCCCGACCTCAACCACCACGACGACCGTGACGAGCGACCCTGACCCGTTCTACGACGACTGCGCCGACAGCAACCACGCCAAGACCGGCAACCTCACCATGATGACCGGCAAGAACATCGGCGACCTGCTCAACTCCCGCGGCGTCAGCTGGGGATGGTTCGAGGACGGCTTCACGCCGACCACGACCGCGGCCGACAGCCCGACCGGCTACGCCGTCTGCGGCGCCATGGTGCCGATCACCGCGGAGAACGCGAACTTCCCGCTCGGCGCCTATGTGCCACACCACGCGCCGTTCGCCTACTACGAGTCGACCTCCAACCCGCACCACCTCCTGCCCGCCTCGCTCGACGAGGTCGGCCACGACGGCCAGGCAAACCACAACTACGACGTCAGCTACTTCTACCAGGCGCTGGCCGCCGACAAGCTCCCCGCGGTCTCCTTCGTGAAGGCCGCGGCCGCCCAGGACGGACACCCCGGCAGCTCCAACCCGGTCGACGAGCAGATCTCCCTCGTCAAGGAAATCAACGCCATCGAGGCCTCGCCCGCCTGGGCCGACACCGCGATCGTGATCGCCTACGACGACTCCGACGGCTGGTACGACCACGTCGCCGCCACCATCACCAACGGCAGCGCCGCCAGCGGCAACTCCGCAATCTGCACCAACGCCGCCACCCTCGACATCGGCGGCCAGGTCAACCGCTGCGGCCCCGGCCCCCGCCAGCCGCTCCTGGTGATCTCGCCCTACGCGAAGAAGAACTTCATCGACCACACCCTGACCACCCAGTCCTCCATCCTCAAGTTCATCGAGGACAACTGGAACACCGGAAGGGTCGGCGGTGTCTCCGCCGATGCCACCTCCGGAGACCTGGACAACATGTTCGACTTCAAGGCACCCCCGGGACAGGCGATGCGCCTCACCCTCGCCGCCAACGGCACCGTCGCATCCGAGTCAAAGGTCCACGGTAACGGAAACGGCAACCGCAAGAACTAGCAGAACTCCTACGAACCACTGAATGAAACACCTGAAAATGGGCGGGGTCAGCTTCTGCTGACCCCGCCCAATTGCATCAAAGACCCAGATTACTGAATGGCTTCGATCGGAAGGGTCCTCCGGTCCCTCGGAAAGTAGCCAGCGACATCCCCATTGCATGATGCCGAGACAGGATGTGAGGTAGTAACTGGTTCCTTAGCAATCATCAAGAGGCCACGGGTTAGCTCCAGGCGCGAGCCCGTACGGACGCGACGATATGTCAGCGCAGTGGCGCTAGGCTCAAGTCGCCAGGCTCATGCTTGCCGAATTGCGCTCATAGAGATCAAGGGCGGCGCTGCGCGCCGCCTCGCGGCCCTCCGCCCGCTCGTCGGCCGGGCATGCGGCCTGGGGGCCGGTCCCGGCCGCCGGCGGCTCGTGCCGCATGAATCGCGTATGACACACTCCGCAAATGGAGTGGAGCCCCGCCCATCTGGCGGTCGAACATGAAGACTTACCGACGCTGCGCGACCTGCTCAACAACGGGCACGACGTTCAAGACGCCGATACGTCTGGATTGACACTGCTGCATCACGCCATAGACGGGGAGATCGATGGACACCACCAGACCGGCGAGCCTCTACATGTAGATGTGACGGCATACCTTCTCGCCCGCGGCGCTGACCCCTTAGCCCCATCCCACCGTTACGGAACGCCCCTGCAGATGGCGACGTTTAGCGGTCACTGGCTTGCCGTCGAGCTGATCCACTCGTGGCTTCGAAGGCCAGGCCTGGATAAGGAGCATGCCTCCGGCGGGGGCGCTCCGACTCCAGGGTGATCGCCGAGGGGTTGCTCACCCCTCACCGGCCCGTATATGGCTGAGGTAGAGGCCTGATCACCCCGCCGGCCATCGACCCGGGACAAGCCGAGCAGACCAAGGCCGCCGGGTCCGCTTCCCCTTCGGGCGGGTCGACGGCATACGGGGTGATCAGGCAGGGTGAACTGTGCGCGGGTACGCAAACTTGGTTGCAGACAGGATCGCCGCTTTGTCATGGTGTCCGCCATGGAGCTTGAGCCGGGCATCTATCCGGACCGCCACCACGACCCTGGACGGTGGTTGGCTCAGTTCGCCGGCCGAATCCTCGTAGTGTGCCCGCCGTGCGGCGGTTGTGCCGTCGTCGTTCCCCTGCCGGGTCTTCCTGAACTTAGATACTTCAGTGAGCTGTTGTACCGGCCGCGCCGTCTGACTTGCGCGGAGTGCGGAACCGTCGCCGAGTGGGCGCCCGAAATGCGGGGTGCCGGGTTGGTCGGCGTGGTATTGGGAGGCACTGAGGACCCGTTCTTCCGTCGACCTCTGTGGCTTCAGACCCGTTGTGTCGGCCAGATCCTCTGGGCCTACAACGAGGAGCACGTCAACGAGCTGGCGGCCTACGTTGGCGCCCGGTTACGTGAGCGTGGCGTCGCTCGGCCGACGATGGCCATGTTCGCGCGATTGCCACGATGGATGAAGGCGTCTGGCAATCGCTCTGATGTCCTCGCCGGCTTGGAGAGGCTGCGAGTTCTAGCCAAGCGGTCGGCGCCTGCCGACCGGTCTGACGTCGCACATGAGCGCGGCGACCGTCCGCGGCCACACTAGAGCATGTATTTCCGGGGCGGTTCTTACTAGGCATGAGGTTCAGAGCCCGAGTCACAGCCACACGGTGACATCCGGGACGGGACCGCAGCCTCGCAGGAAGTAGGCTCTGATCACCATTACAGTCCTTATGAGGCACACGACCAGACACCCAGTGCCTAGGTAAACTGCGAGCCCCCCAAGAGGTCCTGTGGCTGAGGCAGAGAAGAACGAGCGCATGTCGCTCGCGGTTAAAAGTGCCCAGTTCATCATGATCGTCCAAGGGGCGCTGGGACTCTTGTCCGGCGTGCTGCTTATCGCTCTGCTGGCGGCGTCGGGCGGCAAAGGTGATGTCCTGACATCGCTGGTTCTCGGCCTCAGCGTTGTGATCGCAGTGCTGATCGGCTGGTGGGCAGGCAAGTGGATCTCGCGTAGAAGACGGGTCAGGATCGCCGCGCTTGGACTTGAGTGCCTCATGGCCCTCACCTACATCTCCACACGTGCGCTCGACCCCCCTCCCAACATGTACGGCCTGGTCCTGCCCGTCGTCGTACTCCTTCTGTTGCTCCTGCCCTCTGCTAAAGCGTGGTTTGACCGCTGACCCGGTAGGGAGCGGCTGCGCTCATCAACCACTGGCACGCGGTGTGGGAGTTGAGCAGCAGCTACACCCGTCAAGCCGCGGGTGACCCGCCTGATCGTCGTGCAATCAGCGTGCAATTAGAGAGGGGGACGAGGGGTCAACCACGGTCACTCACGACCGGCCTGAAGCCCAGCTCAGCGGCCCTACGACCCCTGATCCATACACTTCCCAAGCTGACAGCGCGGGTCCGATCTCGTCATCCGCCCCACACGCGGAAGGCCGAAACATGGCCCTGGTCCGCCATCGGGCGAACTGGAATGCGTTGGTGCTGAGGACCGCAGGTGAGCCACAATCCCTCAGGCGCATCGATGGAGGGAACGCTATGGCCGGGGTCGTTCCAATGGATCTGGTCGTCCTTGCCGATGATGAGGGCAACAGCGTCTGCGTCAAGGTTCTGGGGCGTCATCCTGACTGGTCTGCCGGACTTGCGGCTGAGATCGTCGTCCAGACCCCCTTTGTGAGCGGCCGCATCGACCTGGTGTTGTCGGCCTCAAAACTGGAAGCATGGGCCGACGCCCTAGCCAGACTCGACGCCGGCGAGGACATTGCATGGATGGCCATGGGCAGAGGACCTTCCATCTCCATCCAGCTCACGGGCGAGCGTGACTGCCCAGAAGTGGTCGTTGAGGACGTGACCGGCTCCATGGTCACCGTGCGCGTTCCAGTCGTCCCACCAGAGGACTGGATCGCGAGCCACCGGCAGCGACTCCACGACCTGACGACTAACTGGAATCCGATTCCGTCAGCGTAGAAGGTCGTCGGATTAGCCCGACGAGCCAGCCAGCGCCTTTCTATAGGTGGCCCGGTGCGCTTTGGGAGCCATCTTGGGAGCCACCGGTGCGGACGATGCCGGATGGAGCCGTACGGGCCTGAACGGCCGCGGCGTTGTCGACCAGCGCCGCGAACTGATTCGGACGCCGCTGGAGATCGTTTGGGAACCTTGTAAACAGAAGGTCCGAGAGCGGACTGAGGATGGTCCGCCCCCATGCTTTGGACGTATCTCTCGCCTGAGAGTCGCGACGCCGGCACGCGCACCGGCACCGCGCTCTGGCCGGGCCAAGGGACAAAACCGTCCGGCGTGGGCGCTACTGCAGGTTGTTTTCGACGGAGTCGGCCGCGGCCTCTACCTCGACAGGCACGGAGAAAGGTGTGTAGCCGGGCGGCAGCTCGCTCACGTCCAAGTCGGAAAAGACCAAGGTCAGGTCATGCGCGTTGGTCTGGATACGCACTTCGTGGAATTCAATCCCGATGGCTGCGGTCCAGGCATCAGCCGACGTCGACTCAGCCATGACTGTAGCCCCGGGATAGAGGGGGTGCCACTTCACACCCCAGACGTACCCATCGAGGTCTACGCCGGTCTCGTAGTCGATGAGGCGGTCATCCAACGACTCGTGCCAGATCTCCGAAGGAACCGCTGTCTGGCATCGGGCATCAACGCAATACCGGAACAGATATCGCAAGTAAGCAGGTTGAATTCCGGTGCTCGGATCGGCCGTTGCGTACACGATGACCTCGTAGTCGCGCATGTAGTCGACGAACCCGTGGAACACCAGCGCCTGGTCAAAGACATCGTCCAGCGCCCGCTGGAGAGCCTCGCTATCCATGGTTGCAGTTGTACACCAGCGCGCCCAGACTGTGGTCAGGTCAAGCGGCGTTGCCCTCCTCCAGGGACAACCGCCTGAATGCCGAGCACCCACCGCCCGCCCACGAACGAGAGCTGAGGAATCAGCGCGCCGACAGGAGCAAGATCCGGAATATGCCCGGAATGATCAGCCCCGCAGCACCGCAGCCGACTGACCATCAGCAGCTAGCAACCAATCGGCCCATCATGAAGGCGACCCACTTCTAATCCGCCGGTCGCAGGTTCGAATCCTGCAGGGCGCGCCATCCTGACCAGCCAAAACACCTGCTGACCTGCGGTTATACACTCGGGCGGGGAGTGCTCAGGTCCGGCCGTATACGGCCCTCGCCGGGCGTGTGCGGCTGATCCTTCCCAATGCCTTCCCACGGGAACGGGCGCGATCCTCATAGCTCCAGGGCCTCGGAGAGAGCGCTCAGGGGCAGGGAGGGTGCCGGGGCTTGCCCGATTCGACGGCGGCCCGGGATGCTTGACGCGTACGCCGCCGATCCCGCCGCGTGGTCGACGACCTTCCTGGTAATGGACTTCGTTATCTGCCCAGAGCGGCGTCTCACACAGAGAGCTCTTGCGCCTCCACCGCCTGGCAATAGTCGAGTTGCTGCTTCGCCAGCTTCCGGACTCGTTTCAGTGATGCGATCCGCTCGTCGATGAGGTTGATCTTGGACTGCAGGCTCTCTTGTGCTCGCGCGTGATCTAGCACGCCGTCGGTCATCTCCTGGGAGAAGGCCAGGATCTCGCGCAGGGAGAAACCTATCGATTTCCCGGAGGCGATGAGGTCGGCCGTTTCGATGTCCTTCTCGGTGTAATGCCGATAGCCGTTCTCGCTGCGGCTGCTGGAGAAGAAGCCCACCTTCCCGTAGAAGCGGATCGTGTCGGTGCTGACGCCGACGCGTCTAGCGAATTCGCCGATCAACATGCGCTGAGCCTCCCTGTCGATCCGAGCGGAGTGGAGTGAGACGCGGATCACCCTGGACCTTGAAGCATACTCCAAGGTTTACGTTCGAGCCGACCGACAATCAAGGAGGCTCCAATGACTGTGACTCATCCCGAACCGGGAACTGCGGTAGACGGCCTGCCCGGCTTCCACCACCGCTACGCCGAAGGGAACGGCACCCGCATCCACTACGTGATCGGCGGCGCCGGCCCGGCGGTCGTGCTGGTGCATGGCTTCCCGTTCACCTGGGCGGTATGGCGTGAGCTGATGCCGATGCTGGCGGCCCAGGGCTACACCGTGCTAGCCCCCGACCTGCGCGGCATGGGCGATTCCGACCCAGCCGAGAGCGACACCTTCGCCAAGACCAACGTCGCCGAGGACATCCGGCAGATCGTGCTCGGGCTGGGTCTCGGACCGATCAACCTGGTCGGCATGGACGTGGGCGGCATGGTGGTCTACGCGTACGCGTCACGGCACCCTGACGAGGTCCGCCGGCTGGTGCTCTCCGAGACGCTGATCCCCGGCTTCGGCCTTGAAGAGATGATGAACCCTTCCGTCGAGGGCGGCACCTTCGGCTTCGGGTTCCACGGCCAGGTCGACCTAGCCACGTTCCTCACCCAGGGCAAGGAAACCGAATACCTCACGCCGTTCTACCGGCTGACCTCGGTGCGGCCGGACGCCGAGGAATACGGCGTCGCCCACTATCTGCCGCATTTCACCGGCCCGAACGGCATCCGCGGCGGCTTCCAGCACTACGGCGCCATGATCGAGGACGGCAAGGCCAACCGGGCCGAGTTCACGACCCGGCTCCCGATGCCGGTCCTGGCGCTCAACGGCGACCACGGCTACTACCGCGACCAGCTGCTGGCCGGCGTCCGGGAGGTCGCCGAGAACATCGAAACCGATGTCATTGCGCAGGCCTCCCACGCGTACGCGTTCGACAACCCGCAGGCCACCGCCGAGCGATTCCGCCAATTCTTCGCGGTGTCCGATACTGAGCGGCTGGTCATCGTCGACGAGATCCGCCAGTTCATGGCGCGGTACGCCTACTACGCCGACCACAAACAGTTCGACCAGCTCGCGCGGCTGTTCGCACCGGAGGCGACCTTCACGATCTATGACCCGCAAGGCGTCCAGGTTATGCAGATGGCCGGCCCGAAGGAGATCGAGGACGTCATCACCACCAGCGTCGGCGACGCCACCGCGATCCACCACCTGTTCTCCTTCACTACCGAGGTCCACTCGCCGGTGGCTGCGTCCTCGACCATCAACATGGAGGACTGGATCGACGGCAGCACCCTCACGGTGCGCGGCTACGGCCACTATCACGGCGAGTTCGCCAAGGTCGATGGCTCCTGGCGGATAGAGAAGTTCGTCCAGACCCGCCTGCGCACGGATGTGCTCCCGTGAGCGCGCTGGGCGCCAGTGGCATCGACGTGTTCCCGCTCAACCTCGGCGGCAATACGTTCGAGGTTGTCCCGTAGCTCGTAGAACTTGAAGTGGTGGTCCCCGCCTCGCGGCCTACCTGGTGGTAGGTCTCAAGCAATCGCCAAATCACTCCGAGTAGGGAGACGGGGACCGTGAGCAAGACCTACCAGAACCAGCGCCGCCGCGCCCAGCAAGCCGCACAAGACGTGGCCGTCCCGTCACAGGTGAGCGTCGCGATGGAGCAGATCGCCGCCTCGATGAAGGACGGCCTGCTCGCGCTGGCCGTGCAGTCCGGGCTGGCGGTGACGTTCGCGCTCCTGGAGGAGGACGTCACCGCCCTGTGCGGGTCGAGGGGCAGACACAACCCCGGACGGACCGCGGTACGGCACGGCAGCGACGCCGGGTCGGTGGTGCTGGGCGGCCGCTCCCGTGGACGCAACCTTCCCAAGCTGACAGCGTGGGTTCGATTCCCGTCGCCCGCTCCGCACACGAAGGCCGAAATAACTGCCCCAAGGTGCGCTGCCCTGTCTGGCACTGATAGTGGTTACGACACCGGTTGGCATTCTGCTGGCACCTCCGCATCGCCGCTCGTAACCGCTGCGAGCTTGGCAGGTGATCAGTGACCGGCCGGCGACGGGTTGACCGTGTCGCCGTCGAAGGTGGTCCGCATCTGAGGGGGTACCGCCATGATCTCGACATCTGGGAGAGCGAGCAGCGCGGCGATGGCCGTCACAGAACCGCCGACGTAGGTGGTCATGAAGTCGATCTCTGTGGCCACGCACCACGCGTGATCGTCGGGCCACCACAGGTTCGGCCGCTGATCGAAGCCGTCCAGTGCCGGGGCGTCCACGATGGTGGTCACAGTCCCCCGCAGCAGGAACATCTCTCTCTCAGGGATCTCGAACCGGGCAGCCTCTGGTGGCACGGGCACCCCGCCGAAACCTACCCAGACGCCGTACCAGCATGTTTCCGGGGTCGTGGTGTGCCGGGCCAACTCAGTCGCGAGTAGGCGCGCGAGATGTGCGGGGATGGTGCCCTCTGCTGGATGCTGATCCCACAGACCTGGCTGATCATCCCGCCAGTGAAAGCGGTAGTCGCCCGTGATCGACGGCCACTGCATCCCCGGATGTGGAATGCGGCCGTTGGCCTCGGCAACCTGGCGCCAGGACACCGTCTGACCGTCGAGATGGGCCGGGTGGAACACTCGCGCGTATCTGTCGAAACCAGCAGGCAGCACCGACAGTACGTCCACGCCGAACGGGCCGATCCGATCGACGATCCACCGGGCAGGCTCAGCGTCGGACGCAAGCTGGTAATCGGTCATTTTTCCATCGTGTTGGCTTCGCTGCAGTAGGGACCCCGCATGGTCGGCGTACTGCAATGGGTGACAACCTCGCACGACCGCTCACGTCCACGACCGCCCAGCAATCGTAAGAAGCGCGGCGCAATCCTGTGACCACGGCGGGGATGGTCCTGATGAGGAAGCCGTCACCACGCCCGGCTGAGGGTTGCAGTTTGGGTTTACAGTTCAGTCCCGTCCCAGCTCGATCAAGGGAGACCGTCCGCGCCTGTCGGCCCAATCTCTTGTGCACGGTTCAGTTCAATCAGCCGGAAGGCCCCCGCACGGACCTCGGTCTCCTCACCAGGGAAGTACTCGGAGAGGAACGTTGCCAGGTCGTAGTCGGTGAAGTCGTCGCCTGCAAGTTCGCGTTCCGCTTGTGCCAGCGGCAACGCCTCGTCATACCACGCCCCCCAGTCCTGGCCCATCCCCACAACTAGCAGTACCGCGGTGTCCGGGGACTCTGCTGCGAACAGAAGGCGCAGATCCGCCGACTCAAGCCGCAACTCACTTGTGCCCTCATTGGCCGCGTCATCGCTAAGCTGCCGCTGTAGATCGTCAGCAACCTGCAGCAACTCGCTGATGGCGGCGTGGACAGCAGTCATGTCGTCGACCGCCCGTTCGGACATGCTCGGCTCACCGGCCGCGGCGAACGCCTTGTCGATCTCCTGCCTGGCTTGCGCCGCCGTGTAGTTGGCCTTGACGACCTCCTTGCGGACCCGGAACGCGTCCACCTTGGCCTGGAGCCGCTGTGACTGCAGGGCAGCGCGTTCCTCTTCCCTCACCAACTCCTCGTACCGCCTCCGCGCAACGCGAGCATTCTGCTCGTGGCCGGCCCTACTGATCTGCAGTCCCAGGCGTTTGCGGGCAGCTGCCATATCGGCGACGTCTCGGCGAATCCGCTGCAGCAGTTGGAGCAGGCGCCGGTAGCAGTAATCGAGTGCGCTGCCGGGACTCTGCGTGCGGAGCGCAGACTGCAGAGGGACGACCAGAGGCGCCCCCGTTTCGGCGTCACATTCGAACAAGACCGCCACGGCCTCGCCAATCGCCCTGCCCTTCTCATGATCTTGAGCTACCAGCGTAGACAGCCAATCCCGGACCTCAGCGGACATACGGACCCGATAGGTCATGCGCTCTCCGTTATGACGGCGGACGATGATTGGTTGGCCAGAGGCCATTTTGTTTCAGGAGCCGCTTCGCAGCGTGCTGAGTGGCCCCCCATCGACAGTGACCTGAGGTGCCCCGGGTTGGTGGGAGGCGTCCAAGACTGGGACCATCCGGCCCCACCGTTCCTGCGCATCGTTCCAGGAACGGCGGGGCTTGACCCATTGCAGGGATTGTCACGGTGGTTTCCATGGAAGGCGAGACGGTTCAGCATGCCTGTCTGCGGCGTCTTCTATTCGTCCGCGCGTGTACCCGCGCCACTTGATATTGCTTACTGTTCCTCGCGGTGGCTTGGGGCGGTTTTAAGGCGAGGAATGACAAGACCCGCTGCGCGATCGGCGACGAGGGAATCCATGGCGTCAGCAGCGGTGCGGACATCCTCGTCCAAGGGCCTGTCTTCGGTCAGCGGTGCGATTGAGGGCGCCAGTGCGGCGACAAGGGAGCTAGCGCCCGACGCTTGCGGGGTCCGGTCGAGCAGGTGGAAGGCCTGCCGAAGAGCGACCGCCAGCATGCCGTGCATCCATCTCAGGCGCTCGGCCTGTTCCAGTGCGCTGAGCGCGGCCTGGTTTCCGAACGGTACGACGTCCTGATTGTGCAGGTTGGTGGGGAGGCTCTGCATTCCCGCAGGGAGGCATTCCCTCCGCATAGCCGCGACGACGGAGGTCGCAGCGATCTGCACGCCGGTGAGACCGTGCTGGCGACCAGGGTCAGCGGCCAGCAAAGGAGGGAGTCCGCCGTTGCGGTGCGGGTCAACCAGGAGGTCAAGTTGCCGCTCGGCTAGGTTCGCGAGCTGGGTGAGCACGTTCGCTACCAGGTCGGCCGCGAAAGCGATCGACTGGCTGAAGAAGTTGCCGCCGTGTGCCACCTTGCTCTGCTCGGGAAAGAACAGAGGATTGTCACTCACCCCGTTCAGCTCCGCTTCCACCGTCTGGCCGGCCCATTCCAATGCCGACCATGCAGCGCCGACGAGTTGAGGAGCGCAGCGAATACTGTAAACCTCCTGCAACGGCCTATCGGGAACGGTTACCCCACCGGCGAGAAGGTCGCGCAGTTCGGCCGCAGCCGCACGAACGCCCGCGTGCCCGCTGGCGGCAGCGAGGTCGTCGTCGGCGAAGGCCGGAGACGCGCCTAGAGCCTCGGCCAGAGCAGCCGTGAGATGCAGCGCAACGAGCAGTGACCTCTTGGCCTGGGCTACCGCCAGTGCCGCCGCGGCGCAGGAGAGTGATGTGCCGTTGACCAGCGCCAGCGCGTCGCGTCCAGTCAGTGTGAGAGGAGTGATCCCCATTCCTTTCAGGGCTTCCCCGGCAGGCAGGCGCGTGCCGTGCACGAACGCCTCGCCATGCCCAGTGAGCAGCCGGGTGGCGTGCGCGAGTGGTGCCAGGTCACCGCTCGCGCCGACCGAGCCGTACCGCGGCACAACCGGCACCAGCGGGGTGGCGAGAACGGCGGCCAGTGCTTGGAGCACCTTCGCGGACACCCCGGAGCGGGCCCGGGACAGAGTGGCCAGGCGCACCAACAGCATGCCGCGCGCCACTTCGGCAGGAAGGGGATCGCCCTGCCCGACGGTGAGGAAGTCGATGAGACCTTCGGCCCTGTCCGTGTCATCCGCCCTGCCACGGTAGTTGACGAGGGCACCGTACCCGGTGGTCTGACCGTAGATCATGGTCTCGCCTGTGCTCTGACTGATCACGAATTCATGACAGCGGCGAACCGGATCAAGGACGTCGCCGTGCATCAGGACCTGCAATGGACCCTTGGCCGACTCGACATCCTCCACGTGTAGCGGCCGTTCAATGGACAGCTCAGGCATACGTAAGCTGGGCGCAGTGCTCACTTGCTGGCTCCTTTGTCATGATTGTGTTGCATATGTCCCTGCAGGGCTTCCACTCGGCCGGCGCGTCGCTGCGGAGCCGATGCGGAAGTCGGGGCGGCGATCAGACCGGGATGTGGGATCGGCCGCCGTCAGTGCGGCGCGGGCCAACCGTTTCACCCGGGGGAAGTCATTGGCGCCCCTGCTCAGCCGCGCCGCCCGTACGAGAAGTTCGGGATCGGCCTGGCCGCCTCCCCCGAGCTGCCGGATCGCCACCTTCACCGGGTCGTCTAGCCGACGCGCTCCCAGCTCGGACACCTTCGCGATCTGGGCGCCCATCATGTGGTCGACGGCGAGCTGGGAAGGCCGGTTCCAGATCACGTGGGCGTACAAGGGATGGGACAGTGTCACCGGCCTGCGTCGCCCTTCTGCCCCTACCTGTACGAGGCCGGAACGTTCCACCTTCGAGCACCTCCACGGGCGCGAGAGCGGTCAAAGCGGAGGCGCCGACCGGTCCGCACACCGCCAGGTGCTCGAGTACGGCCCGCGCTAGAGGGTTCGTATCCGGTTCGCAACCAGGTCCTGAAGGTGGCTCGTCGGCAGAGGCTCGTCCCCCAGCCGCCATACTCCATCGCGAGAGTCAAGGGCGCCACTCTCCAGCGCGCCGAGCACCAGATCCCGCAGGTACAGCACGTTCCTCTGGCTAACGCTCTACAAGGTGGTGGCGGTGTCGGCGCTGACTGGGCTCCCCAGAGCGAGAGTCAGCAAGACCTTGGCGTCCCTGCCGGTCAAGCTGGACAACTCGACCCATACGGCACGGTCGGCCGACCACATCCGGTGCAGTACATCCGGCGGCGGCTGGCTCGTAGGAAGGGTGGTCAGCACGAAGATGTCACCCGCCTTCATAAGCTGCCCTAACAAGGCCAGTGACACCGCGTCGAGCAGGTTCAGGTCGTCGACGAACAGCCCCAGGCTGCGCGATAGGGCAACTGGTCGGCCATCGACCTGGGTATCCGTGTCGTGACGGTCAAGCAATGGCCTCGGTTCAAAAGTTCCGCCCCAATATATGGGGGTCGTATCGCTGAGGAGCGATGATTCCCAGAGGATCGAGGACGGACTTGATGCGTGCCGCAGTTTCCCAAAACGCGTCGTCGTTCGACCGAATGAGTCTCGACATCGTCTGTATGCCCAGCCGGTAAGGCATGAATCCATTGTCGGCGAGTACCGCGTGCAGCCCGTCTACGCAGTCCTGTGCGGCTGGGGCCGCTGCTGCATCACGACGGTCGAAAGTGACGTCGATTGTTGCCTGCAGTGTGACGTCGTTCATCACATTGAGCGTTATGGCGGGTTCGTATCCGTACGATCGGCAATGGCGCCGTGTGAGCTCGACGAGACGGTGAGCGCTACTGCCCGTGAAGGAAAGCACGGGCAGGCAGAAAAGGATTCCGGTGTCTGATGCGTCGACCTCGGTCGCCTCGACGGCAGGGCCATAGCGTGTGGCGAGGGCGCTCACCCCCGCGTCCGTGGGTGTCCCTTGCAGGATGGGGCGGATGGCGGCGAGTGCACCCTGCAGAGCCGGGTCGGTGGAGTGTTCTGTACCGCCGGCGTCCAGCACGTCTGCGATGCCGGTGAAGGTGCTGCACAGGTCTTGCCAGGCAGCTGCCGAACCTCGGGTGGTGCCGCCGATCGAGCCAATGGCGACCCAGGATCGATGGGGGACGCCCAGGGCGGACTGAAGCCGCTCGCGGTCAAAGATGTGGGTGGCGCTGCGGATCACTCCTAATTCGTGGAGTATGCGGAGCTTGTTTACCAGTTCGGGGAGGTCCCACTCGTCGCTGACGGCGATGGCGAAGACACGGTGGCTTGGTGGCTTGGATCGCAGGCCGATCGCCGCCGCGGTGATGATGCCGTAGTTCGACTGGGTGAACATGCCGTCGAGTGAGGGGCCGATGCCGTGTCGCCAGCGGTGTGTCGCCTCGCTGTGACCGTAGTGCCAGTAGCCGGTGCGGACCGTGGTCCCGTCATGCAGCATCACCTCCAATCCCCTCAAGTCATCGATGCGAGGACCCAGCCAGCCGTCGCCTCGTTCCGCGATATTGCCGACAATGCTGGTTCCACGGGCAGACCCCGTGACGTTGAGGTGAAGTTCCGGCGCTTCGGCAGAGAGACACGAAGCAAGTTGGCCCTGAGTCACTCCGGGTTCGACGACGGCCACTTTGGCATCCTGATCCAGGACTCGTATGCGGTTCATACCAGACAGGTCCAAGACGACGCAGCCGTCACGCACGGGCAAGGACGAGCCCAGGCCCCAGTTCTTTCCGGTGCTCACCGGATAAACAGGTACGTGATGTTCTGTTGCGATGATCAAGGCGAGGCGTAGCTGTTCCACGGTGGATATCCGCAGGCGCGCTGGGACGTGGCGCTGGAAACCGCCGGCGTTGAGTGCCAGATCGGCCAGGGAACGGCTGTCGGCGGCCACTGAGCTGTCGCCGAGGGCTTCGCGCCAGGCTTCGATGGCGGCGGCCACCTCGGAGGTGTGGATGTTGGCAGGGGTGCTCATCATGCCTCTCAGGGCAGCGTCTGTGGCGGGGGGAAGAACTCGTCGATGGCAGCGGCGACGTTTGGTGGAAGCGATGTGGTCTGCTGGTACACCAGGCTCAGTTCATCGTCGAATTTAGGTGCCGCGAATGTGGTACTGCCATAGCGGGCGTAGCCCAACCTTCGGAATATCCGCTCCTGATCCTGCCGGTTACCGGCCGTTCCCCAGATGAGCCTGCGGTTGATATTTCGGGCCAGGAGTGTTCCGGCAGCGAGCAGGATTGCAGCGAATCCTTGATTACGCGCCTCGCTCGCGACGATAAGTCGGCCCCCTTCGAGAACGTCCCTATCCGTAGCTTTCATATCCTGCAGGAGTGAAGTGGCGGCCACAGGGGCCGCGCGTCGAACATGACTGTGCTCCCCCAGCGCTTCTAGTGGTGCGTAACGAACACATCCGAGAATACGTCCGCCGGCGCGGATTATCAGGATGTGCCACGAGACGGCATCTACGGGGTCGGAGTCACGTAGCGTTCCGTCGACCTGGCGGAAGGCCGGGCGGCGACCATTATCCCAGGCCACGGCGCCCCGAAACTCTTGAATGGAAGCGACGCGCTTCCTCCAGCTTTGCATGAGGGGCGCCGGAGCGTTGTCACCGGGTTGCCCTACCAGTTTCAGATCAAGGCCTGCCTCAGCCAGTTTCCCCGGGGTGGGAAGCACAAATGTGCCGGACCGAATAGGGAAGGGCTCGGTCACCGCTCTTGCTCCTGTACAGAGTAGCGATGCACCAATTCCGCCTTATTGATCTTTCCGGCGGGAGTACGCGGAAGGTTTTGAACGAAATCATATGAACGAGGACGTTTGTAACCTGCAAGTTTGCCGTGCAGCTGAACGGTCATGTCTGCCGCTGTGACGTCCGGGGACGACGGCACAACGAGGGCGTGGATTCGCTCACCCCAATATGGGTCGGGTAGCCCGATGACCACCGCGTCCTTGACCCCCGGCAACGCCTGAATGGCACGTTCGACCTCGATTGAGTAGACGTTCTCACCCCCAGTGATGATTACGTCCTTGGCGCGGTCGACGATGTAGATGTTGGCCTCCGCGTCCTGGAAAGCCAGGTCTCCAGTCTTGAACCACCCATCCTGTCTCACGTCTTTCGCGACGCCATTGTCCCAATATCCGCAGAACACATTGGGGCCTGCCACTTCGATTTCACCGACGTCGCCAGGGATTTCGGCGCCGCTGATTCGTATCCGGACGCCGGTGGCAGGCCTTCCGCAAGAGCGAGCGAGGGGAAAGTCCGGGCCGTTGTGCCGCACGGCGTGATGCGGGCGCGCTCCGAGAATTGCTCCTAAAGAGATCTCGGTCATCCCATACCCTTGGACAAGGTCGCACGACAACTCGGCAAGCGCTCGGTCGAGCAGCCGCGGATGGATGGGCGCGCCACCGTAGAACAGCGTTCGCCAGGCAGACAGGTCAGTGCGGGCAAGCGAGTCACTGTCCAACACGGCTGAGATCATCGTGGGCACCAGCAGCGTCGCGGTGACCTGCCGCTGCTGCATCACGGTAAGAAAGCCCTGCGGGGAGAAGCGCTCCAGGAACGCATGCGACCCACCCCTGAGCGTGACAGCAAACAGAGAACAGCAGTCGGCGATGTGGAACATGGGGGCCGCGTGGAGGTACACCGTGTGCTCGTCATAGCCGAGTTCCATGACCGTGTGGTAAGCGTTGCTCACAAGGCTGCGGTCGGTATGAGCGACAGCTTTGGGGATTCCAGTGGTCCCTCCCGTACCGAAGAGCACTGCGATGTCGTCCTCGTGCCTGAGGTGCGGCCCGACCGATGGGCCCTGTGCCGCCAGGTCGTCCAGCCCCGTTCCGGGTGCCGCCCCTTCAATAGCCACCACCGGATACTTTTGTTGTACGGCCTGGGTGACTTGCAGGGAATCGCTGACTACGAGGCGCGGCGCGATGCAGTCCATGTATCCACGCAGATCTGACTCGGTCAGACGGGTATTCAGCGGAGCGACGATTCCCCCGGCCCATGCAATCGAATAGAAAAGCTCGAGATATTCGGGTCGATTGGCCAAGCCGACGGCAACGCGGTCGCCGGGACGCACTCCTGCCTCCCGCAGGGCTCCTCCGATGCGGGCGACCCGCTCCCGCGTCTGACCCCACGTCATATTTCCGCCGGCCAAGCGCAGCGCCGCACGATCAGCATGAACGGCAGCGGCATATTCCAGGCTGTGCACAAGAGACAGCTGCCCCATCGGTTCGCGGCTCACCGCTGGAGACCCTTTCTCCATGGCCGTCCCGTCGTCAGCTTGTCGTTCACGACAGTGTCCGAGAGGCAGTCTGCAGCGCGGACGTATCCGGCCAAGGGCCGGTCCGGATCGGCCGAAGGAATCGTCTCGGTTTGCCGATTCTCAGCGCTATGCGATTAAACTGGTCCTGCATCGGTATCCCTCGTTGATTAATGAGATGAGTCGGTGCACCGGGACAGTAAATTCGGTCCCGGGTATGACGGGGGCGCCCTTCGGCGGCCTCACAAGCGTCGCAGTAATGACTTCTGTGCGTTGATGCCGATCGGCCACCAGCTAGCCATATGTCCCTCTGGATATGGCGTGGAACACTCACTTGTGCTGAAGCCGTGGATATCTCGCGATCATCCCCCGATGGTCGACGAGCGTCAATAGAGCTTCGGCCGCCACCTAAAGATCTTGATCCACAGGTATTGACGATTGCTCGAGTCGACGACCACCATGATCTATGACGGCCAGCCGATATTCGACCATTTCAAGAAGGTCGACGACAACACCTTGATCGGCGTCTTGAACGGCAAGGACGTACCCGAGGAAGGCCCCTTCTTCTACTTCATCCTCGACCGCGCCTGACAGGAGCCATCATCATGTGCATCCAAGCCGCCCTGGTCGAATTCGCGGGGGCTCCGTTAACCATCATCGACGCCGATCTCGAAGCGCCCTGTGCGGACGAGATCCTCGTCCGTATCCAGGCGGCCGGCCTGTGTCCGGCTGGGCCGGCGGCGGGCTGGAACTTCTGGGGGCACCTCGGTGACGGCACCACCACCGACCGCCACACCCCAGTCACCGTGCCTCGGCTGAGTTCAGTGACCCAGATCTCGAGGTGGCCCGACGGCTTCCGCTTGGAGGCCGAGGAGCGTGATCGTCGATGACCCTGGAACGCCGAGTCCTCGACCTGCTGGAAGATCCCAGCGCGATACCGCCCTGGCGGCCCGAGCTCTTCGACCTCGCCGTGGACGGGGCCGACCGGGCTCTCGAGGCGCTCCTGGAGAGCGGTCGGGTGGCGGTGGTATCCAACACCCTCGGAGCCCAACTCGAGGAGCTTCTGGCCACCCGCGACGCTGCGGCCAAACTCTCTCCCGCAGAGCTGGCGGCCCGGACGAAGGCGCACCTCGGTCCCCGATCCCTCTTCGAGTACGGGACCTGGGTTTTCTTCCCGTGGTCCCGCCGACTCGTCCATGTGCTGCCCGAGCTGGAGTATCGCGAGCTCCGCCACGCCCGCAATCAATACAAGATCACGTCGGACGAGCAGGAGATCCTCGCCCGCAAGGCGATCGGCATCGTCGGCCTATCTGTGGGGGGCGCGACGGCCGTGACCCTCGCACAGGAAGGGGTCGGGCGCGTCTTCCGCCTCGCCGACTTCGATCATCTCTCGATGTCCAACATGAACCGGCTGCGCTGTTCGGTGCACTCCATCGGCGTCCCTAAGGTGGTGATCGCCGCGCGCGAGATGTTCGAGATCGACCCGTACCTCGACATCGCCCTGTGGCCTCACGGCCTCACCGAGGAGAACGTCGACGAGTTCCTCGTCGGCAGCCGCCCCATCGACGTCCTGGTCGAGGAGTGCGACGACCTCTTCATTAAGCTGCACGTGCGCGAGCGGGCCAAGGCGCACCAGATCCCGGTGGTGATGGACACCAACGAGCGCGGGATGCTGGATGTCGAGCGCTTCGATCTGGAGCCGGATCGCCCGCTGCTCCACGGCCTCCTCCACGGCGTCAGCGCCCGCGACGTCAAGCACCTCACCATGCGCGAGAAGGTGCCGTACGTGCTACGGATCCTGGCGCAGGATAAGTTCTCCCCGCGCCTCATTCCCTCGCTCGTGGAGATCAACGAGACCATCAAGTCCTGGCCGCAGCTCGCCGAGGGCGTGACGCTGGGGGCGGGCATCATCACCAACGTCACCCGGCGGATCCTGCTCGACCAGTTCCGCGGGCAGGGACGCTATTTCGTCGATCTCGACGACATCGTCGGCGAGGGCAACCTCGTACCGCTCGCTCCTCCGGGCCCGATCGACGCGCCCTTCAGCCCACTCACCGTCGAAGAGCCCGAGCTCCGGCTCCCGGACGCGCGCGGCGAGCCGACCGCGGAGGATGTTCGTCGGATCGTGGCGCACGGGCTCATGGCACCTTCCGGAGGCAACACCCAGCCCTGGCGCTTCGTCGCCCGGGGGCCGGTCATCCGCTGCTACGTCGACACGTCCCGGCCGCCGACTCTGCTCGACTTCGAGCGTGGCGCAACCCACCTCTCCCACGGCGCGGCGGCGTTCAACATGGAGCTCGCGGCGCGCGCCGCGGGCCTCGACTGCCACGTCGCAACCTTCCCCGATCCGCGCGACCCCGATCTGGTCTGCGAGGTGTCGCTCCTGCCGGCCTCGCGGCGGCACGACCCTCCCCCCCTCGCCGCGTTCATCGGGCGGCGCGTGACCAACCGCAAGCTCGGGCCGTACTCACCGCTGGAAGCCACGGTGATCGAGGCCCTCCACGCCGCCGCCGCTGACGACGAAGCGCGTCTGCAGCTCGTCACCGATCCCGACGCGCTCGCGGAGCTCGGGCGCATCCTGGGGATCGGCGACCGGGTCCGCATGCTCAATCAGCGCATGCACGGCGAGATGATGGACGCACTCCGCTGGACGCCCGCGGAGGAGGAGATCCGCGACGGCATCGGGCTCGCGCAGCTCGAGTTGCCGCTCGACGACCTGGCGGGCATGAGGGCCGCCCGTCAATGGTCGAACATACGTTTCCTGCGCGCGATCCATGGCGGTGGAGCGTTCGAGAATCCGTCGCGGCGGGCGCTCGTCTCCTCGTCCGCGCTGGGCTTGCTCACCATCCCCGGCGTCGGTCCGGGGAGCTACTTCCGCGGCGGCCGCACGCTCCAGCGGGTATGGCTGACGGCGACCTCGCTCGGAATCGCTTTCCAGCCGATGGCGGTTACCGGTTACCTGTGGACGCGCGTCGAACGAGGCGGCGAGGGGCTCGACGCCGAAGAGATTCACACCCTGAGCGGGCTCCGCCGGCGGTTCGCGCAGTTCTTCGAGATCGTTCCCGACACGGCCGAGATCATGATCTTCCGCCTCGGGCGTGCGGGCCCCCCCACCGCCCGCTCGTTGCGCCGGCAGGTCGACGAGATGCTTCAGTTCGAGGAATAGACCCTCAGCCGGTTCCCGGCCACCTTGGCCGTGCGCAGCGGGCCTTGACCTGCTCCCCAAAGCCAGCCGACCGGAGCGGGTTGTACGGTGCGACGGAGGAGGGCGGACGCTTTATGGCAGACGAGCAGATCACGACAATCGGCAGATGTTACGTGTGCAAGCGAACCTTCAGCTTCACCCCTGCGAGTGTCATGACGGTCATGATGGACCCCGAGACCAATCTTCCGCCAGGCATGACGCTGTCAGGTAATTTCCGCGAGCCGACACCGGAAGCCACCGCAAGATCGGTTAAGGAATACATCTGCTCCGATTGCGTGGACAGGGCGAAACAGCTCAAAGAATTCATTGACTCGCCCGTCCCCCAATTCGACACATGGCAGAGAGGCGACCTTTGATACCGGCCCATACGGCCGCAGGTTGCAGTCCGGCTCCGGGGACGACTGGATCGATGAGGTCCTGAAGAAGCCGGACGACCCAACACGATGACCGTCATCTCGTGACAAGTGATCGCCCGTTGCTGCCCGCCAGACCAGCCCACTCACCCAAGCGGGCACGTGAAAGCTCGTGATCGTGCAGTACGGCCGTGCGTCCGCCCTCTCCTGTCATCCGCACCCGGAGGAGGGCCGCACCGCCCGACCGAGCGGGAGAAACGCATCGCAATAACCTACTTTCCATGTAGGGATTGACTTAAATTCTGCCGGCTGCCTACCATGAGCGCGACGAGACGCCGGTGATCAACCGGGCCCGCCCGGCGGCACGATGTGGTGCGCCGACGCGAGCTGACGAGCCGTACAGCGCGGTCGACAAGGAGGCGAACATGCTGCATACGCAGGTGTACGTCATCCCGCCCGAGGCCGCTTCGAGCCATTCCCCTTTGCGCTTCTTCCGCCACCACATCGACCTGCATCGGGTCCGGGGTCCCCTCTGTCACGACTGCGCGACCGCCGAACCGCCGGCCTGAGCGACACCGCACCCCGGCCCGACCGCCATCCCCTCGAGTAACCGCCAGGTCGGCCAGGCACACCGAGCGCATCGGTGCCTACCCCGACCTCCCCACCGATCGGTCCGCTCCTGTCACGCCCAGCACGGAGGCGACCTCAACGCCTCTCTCGATCCAAGTGGAGTACACGTGCACCGAGCCCCCCAGTCCATCGTGGTCCGCCGGCGGCTGATCACGAGACTTGCCGTGGCCGGGTCGATCCTGCTGACCACCGCCTGCGGCTCGGGCGTCGGAACCGCCGGCGTCGCCGACGACAACGCCCCCAAGGCCGGCGGAAGCCTGGCCTTCGCGGTCGGGTCGTACGCGGGCTGCGTCGACCCGCAGCAGGTCGGCAGCAACGACACCATCTACGCCCTGCGGCAGATCGTCGACTCGCTGACCGACCAGGACCCGGCCACGGGCAAGATCGTTCCCTGGCTCGCGGAGCGTTGGGAGGTGAGCCCGGACGCGCGGACCTTCACTTTCCACCTCCGCCCGGGAGCCACGTTCAGCGACGGGACGCCCGTCAACGCCCAGGCGGTCAAGGACACCTTCGACGCCGCGCCCAAGCTCGGTGCCAAGGCGACCCTCGCGATCGGCTACCTCAGCGGGTACACCGGCACCAAGGTCGTCGACGACCTCACCGCTGAGGTCTCGTTCAAGCAGCCCAACGCCCAGTTCCTGCAGGCGACGTCGACCTTCTCGCTCGGCCTGGTCTCCTCGGCGAGCACCAAGAAGACGGCGGACCAGCGCTGCACCGAGGGGATCGTCGGGTCGGGCCCGTTCACTCTGGAGAGCTACCAGGCGAACCAGTCGATCACCCTGGCCAGGCGCACAGGCTACAAGTGGGGGTCGTCCCTGTGGCGCAAGCCCGGTGAGGCCTACCTGGACAAGGTGGTGTTCACCATCGTTCCGGAGGCCGGGGTCCGCACCGGCAGCCTCCAGTCGGGACAGGTCGACGCCATCGGCAGCGTCGGGCTCGCCGACGAGAGCGCGTTACAGGCCGGCGGCAACGTCGACCTGCAGGCGCGGGCCAACCCGGGCGTGGTGTTCAACCTGGGGCTCAACAACTCCCGGCCGCTGTTGCGCGACCCCGCGGTGCGCCAGGCGATCCAGGTGGCGATCAACCGGCAGGAGATCGTCAAAACGATCTTCCCGACCGGCAGCAAGCCGGCGACCAGCATCCTGGCCCACACCACCCCGTTCTACACGGACTTCAGCGCGCAGCTCACCTTCGATCCCGGCAAGGCCGCCTCGCTGCTCGACGCGGCCGGATGGCGGCCCGGCGCCGACGGCATCCGGACCAAGGACGGCACCCGGCTGAGCCTGGAGGTCGACTGGTTCGCCAACGCCGCGACGAACCGGCCGACCCTTGAGCTGATCCAGCAGCAGCTCAAGGCGGTCGGCGTCGACATCCGGCTGCGGGAGCTGCCGATCGCCCAGATCACCCAGATACAGCAGTCCGGCGACTTCGACGCGCTGTGGGGGAACATCACCCGGGCCGACCCGGACATCCTGCGCAGCACCTACTCGACGGCGCTGGCCAACACCTACCGGCTCGAACCGGGCGAGCTGGACACGGTGCTGGACGAGCAGGCCGCCACCACCGACACCACGAAGCGCCAGGCCCTGGTCAGCCAGGCGCAGAAGCTGATCGCCGAGAACGCGTACGCCATCCCCGTGGTGGAGCTGACCACCGAGCTCGGCGTCGCCAAGCGGGTCCACGACCTGGACTTCGAGGCGTCCAGCCGAATCCAGCTGCACGACACCTGGAAGAGCTAGGGGCGGGAGGAACCACCGAGCATGCGTCGATATCTAGCCGGTCGCCTCGGGCAGGCGGTGGCGGTGCTGTGGGCGGCCTACACGATCTCTTTCCTGGTGCTCGTCTGGCTGCCCGGCGATCCCGTCTCGGCGATGGCCGCCGGCGGGCTCGACCAGGCCGCCGTCGACCCGGCGCAGCTCGAGGCGCTGCGCCGGGAGTACGGCTTCGACCGGCCGCCCCTTGTCCAATATCTGGACTACCTGGGGCGGGCCGTACGCGGCGACTTCGGCAACTCGGTGGCGACCGGGCGGCCGGTGACCTCGACGCTGGCCGACGCGCTGCCCTACACCCTGCAGCTGACGGCCGCCGCCCTGGCGCTGGCCGTCCTCCTCGGCGGAGCGCTCGCCCTGTACGCGACCTACACCCCCCACCGCTGGCTGCGTCAGCTGCTGATGTCGCTGCCGTCGTTGGGCGTGTCGCTGCCCACCTTCTGGATCGGCCTGATGCTCGTCCAGCTCCTGTCGTTCCGGCTCCGCCTGCTGCCCGCTTTCGGCAACGAGGGCGCGGCCAGCCTGATCCTGCCGGCGGTCACCCTCGCCATACCGACCGGAGCGATGGTCGCGCAATTGCTCGCCAAGAGTCTGCTGACCACGCTCGACGAGCCGTACGTGGAGACCGCCCGGGCCAAGGGCGCCGGCCGGATCCGGGTCCACCTGCGCCACGCGTTGCGGAACGCCGCCCTGCCGGCGCTCACCATGGTCGGCATCCTGGTCGGCAATCTCATGGCGGGCTCGGTCGTCGTCGAGACGGTCTTCTCACGCAACGGCATCGGCCGGGAGACCGTCGGCGCCGTGACGGTGCAGGACATCCCGGTGGTCCAGGGTGTCGTGGTCTTCGGCGCGTTGGCCTACGTGCTGGCCAACCTCGCCGTCGACCTGATCTACCCGCTCCTCGATCCGCGAATCGTCGTCACGGCCGCACAGCCAAGGAGTACCGGATGAGTCAATCGCTGGTCGGCGAACTGGAGCCGGAGACCGGGCCGGACCCCGGCCGCCCGCTCCACCCGGAACCGGTCGAGCCGGGCGCCGTCGGCGGCGCCGAGGTGCGGCGGCTGATCCGGTTCCTGCTGCGGCGTCCCGGGCTGGTGCTCTCCCTCCTGGTGATCGCCCTCGTCGTGCTGGCAGCCTTCTGGCCGACGCTGTTCACCTCGCGCGACCCCCTGCTCGGGGTGCCCGCCGACCGGTTCCAGGGCCCCGGTGCCCAGCACTGGTTCGGCACCGACGAACTCGGCCGGGACATCTACGCGCGGGTCGTGCACGGCGCGGCGCTCTCCCTCAAGGCGACGTTGATCGCGGTCGGGGTCGCCTTCGTCGCCGGCGGCACGATCGGTCTGGTCGCCGGCTTCATCGGCGGGTGGGTCGAAAACGTGCTGATGCGGATCGTCGACGTGCTGCTGGCCATACCCGCGCTGTTCCTCTCGCTCGCCCTGGTCACCGCGCTCGGCTTCGGCACCGTCAAGGTCGCCGTCGCAGTCGGTCTCGCCAGCGTCGCGAGCTTCGCCCGGGTGATGCGGTCGGAGGTGCTGCGGGTACGCCGTGCCGTCTACGTCGAGGCCGCCCGCTCCACCGGGGCCCGGTGGTATTCGGTCCTGCTCCGGCACGTGCTGCCGAACGCGATGGGCCCGGTGCTCGTCCTGGCCACCATCGAATTCGGACTCGCGGTCCTGGCCGTCTCGTCGCTGAGCTTCCTCGGGTACGGCGCCCCGCCGCCCGCTCCGGAGTGGGGCACTCTGATCTCCACCGGCCGGAACTACCTGGCGAACGCGTGGTGGCTCTCAACGCTGCCCGGCCTGACGGTCGCGGCCACCGTCCTGGCCGTCAACCGGATCGCCCGCGCCCTCGACGGAGAGTCGGCGACCTGGCGATGAGCACACCGAGCGGTCCGGCCGCGATGCCGGAGAACCTCCTCGAAATCAGCGACCTCGCCGTCTCCTACCGTTCGCGGTCGGGGGTGGTGCGCGCCGTGGACGGCGTGGACCTGACGGTCCGCGCCGGTGAGATCGTCGCGGTCGTCGGCGAGTCCGGCTCCGGCAAGAGCACCACGGCACACGCGGTCATCGGCTTGCTGCCGGGCACCGGCCGGATCGACGCCGGCCGGATCCGGTTCGGCGGGCGGGACCTCGCCGGCCTGTCCGAGCGGGAGCTGCGGCTGGTCCGTGGGGCTCAGATCGGTCTCGTCCCGCAGGACCCGACCGTGTCGCTCAATCCGGTGCAGCGCATCGGCGACCAGGTGGCGGAGGTGCTGCGGGTGCACGGCCTGGCGGACCGCCGCTCCGCGCCGCTGGACGCCGTCGACCTGCTGGAACGGGCAGGTCTGCCCGACCCGGCCGTACGGGCCCGGCAGTACCCGCACGAGCTCTCCGGCGGGATGCGACAGCGGGTCCTGATCGCCGTGGCGATCGCCGCCAAGCCGAAGCTGATCATCGCCGACGAGCCGACCAGCGCGCTCGACGTCACCGTCCAGCGGCTGATCCTCGACCACATCCAGAGCCTGACCGAGGAACTCGGCACGGCCGTCCTGCTGGTGACCCACGACCTCGGCGTCGCCGCCGACCGGGCGCAACGGATCGTGGTGATGTCGCGCGGCCGGGTGGTCGAGGCCGGACCCACCCGGCAGGTCCTCGATCAACCGGGCCACCCGTACACCCGGCAGCTGCTGCGCAGCGCCCCGAGCCTGGCGGTCGCCCGCCCGGCCGCACCGCCGCGTCCCGCTCCAGGCCGGATCGCGGCCGACCGGCCGCTGGTGACGGTCGAGAACCTGGCCAAGGAGTTCTCGCTACCCCAGGTGGCAGGCGCCGTACGGTCGGTGCGCGCGGTGGACGACGTGAGTTTCTCGATCAACCGGGGCGAGACCTTCGCCCTCGTCGGCGAGTCCGGTTCCGGCAAGTCGACGACGGCCCGCCTGGTCCTGCGCCTGGCGGAACCGAACGCCGGCCGGATCTCCTTCGACGGCGAGGAGATCACCCGGGCTCGGGGCGAGGCGTTGCGCCGGTTGCGGC
Organism: Planotetraspora thailandica; assembly: GCF_016863335.1. GTDB lineage: Bacteria > Actinomycetota > Actinomycetes > Streptosporangiales > Streptosporangiaceae > Planotetraspora > Planotetraspora thailandica. Next base: position 13,001 of record NZ_BOOR01000027.1, on the reverse strand, counting down.
GGCGCGCCCAGCTCATCTACCAGAATCCGTACGCGTCGCTCGACCCGCGCTTCTCGATCGGCGAGGTGATCGCCGAACCGTTGCGCGTGTTCCGCGTCGGTGACCGGGCCTCCCGGCAGGCGCGCGCCCGCGAGTTCGTCGACCGGGTCGCGCTGCCGGCTTCCGTCCTTGACCGCAGGCCCGCGGAACTGTCCGGCGGGCAACGCCAGCGGGTCGCCATCGCCCGGGCCCTGGCGCTCTCCCCGGACCTCGTGGTCTGCGACGAGCCGGTCTCCGCGCTGGACGTCTCGGTGCAGGCCCAGGTCCTCGAGTTGCTCGCCGAACTCCAGGCGTCCACCGGCGTCGCGTACCTGTTCATCTCCCACGACCTCGCCGTGGTGCGGCAGATCGCCCACCGGGTGGCCGTCATGCAGGCCGGCCGGATCGTCGAGATCGGCACGCCCAGCGAACTCTTCGACCGCCCGAACCACGCCTACACCCGCGAGCTGCTCGCGGCCATCCCCGGCGGGCAGCATGCCTGATCGGGAGCGACGCACGCCCGCCGGCGAGCGTCAGGTCTCGCCGAGGTCGGTGCAGTGTGCGATCGTCGCATCGTCCGCCGCCACCGCGTGCCGCGCCTCCGCTTGCCGAACACGATGGATGACTTCGGCGGGTCCGCTCGACGCCAGGACGGCCATGACCTCTGGCCACTCGGCGAGCCGGAACCGGTCCACGATGCGGCTGGCTCCATTGCTGAGCAGGACGGCACCGGTCAGCTCGGAGATCAGACAGCTTCCGGTGATCGCCTCGTCTGCCGCCCGTGGGTCGTCCTTGGCCACCCAGAAGCCGCCCGGCTGGTTCCGGTTTCCGCGCAAGTCTCGGAGGATTCGGTGGTACTCATCGCCGTCCTCGGCGGCGGCCTCGAGCGCGGACCGGTACGACCGGCTGATGACCACCTCCCGGGGATCGGAGACGACGAGCGGCGTTCCGTCTGCTCTGTCGAGCACGAGGACCGAGTCACCGAGCACCAGGTGCTCAACGAGACCGTCGGACAGGCGCAGGATGGCTACCGTCGCCGACGGACTGATGGGGTCGGCGACGTCGCAGGTGTCCCGGTGATCGTCCGTAACCTGCTTGATGGCCCTGGCCAGCAGCTCCGAAAGGCTGCGGTCCCGCACGAGTGACAAGAGGCCGAGGAGGCTGCCCCCCAGGCGGCTGGCGTACCAGGCCACGCCGTGCCGGCAGATCGACTCGGCGCCGGAGATGCCGGCACCGTCGATCAGCACCGCTGCCGTCGGTACGGCGCCGGCGAAGTCCTCGTTCGCGTGGCCAGTCCGCGCGGCAGCGCTCGTCATCGTCACCCGCATGCCCTGCCGCCGCCCTCCCGCCGATTAAGGCGTTGACACTTACAACCGCCAGGGCGCTTGGGGGCGCACCCATCTGTCGCCGCGCAGACGCGTCGGGCGCACCGTCTGGCCCCTTGATCAGTATCCGGATTTTCCGCGGCCTGGGCGGAGAGACGGCCGACTTCAGCGCCCGAGCGCATCAGGGCGATGTCGCGGACGTCGGCGAAGTCTTTCGGGTAGGGAGAGGATCGTGTCCGGTCCCGCCTTTGATCCTTGCGGCGGAGGGGTACTGGCCGTCGTCGGCGGGTCAGCTCGCTGGAGGCGTGATAGAGCGCAGCAACGCCTGCAATTCGCGGTCGGGACTGATGTGTTTGCTGTAGAGGGGTCCGCAGGGTGTGGCCGCCAGACGTATCGCGAGGCCGAGCAAATCTGGCGCCGGGGTGCCACCTCGGTAGGTCTCGGCGAGGTAAGTGAACTCATTCATGATTCCGACGACGCTGCGGTTGGCGGTCTTGGCGAGGCGGCTGTCGCGCATCTGCTGCAATTCCTCACCGATGATCATGTCGGGGGCTCCGAGCGCGGCAAGCACCGTGGCGACCTGCTGCGGGAATCTGGCCAGCAGGGTCGCTGCGGGAGCCAGCGGCATCAGCACGGGCACCAGTGTCGATTCATTGACGAACAGCGCAACCTGGGGTTTCCAGAACACGGCTGTGGCGTACCACTGGCCCAACAATGTGGTGGGCTGCTCGCCTTCACCCAGGCTGGGCGGGCCGATGCGGTCGAGCAGTTTCTTGGTCGCGCGTACGATGAGCACCTGCCTATCCTGCCGCCATCATTCAGGGCGCCTGGATGGCTGTGCCGAGGCCGCCTCCTTGAGGCTCACTCCGCCCCACCAGCCCCTCGTCGGTCTCCGCGCGGCAGAGCAATCACCGCGGTGCGACGAGGAAGGCCGATCTTCAACCGCGTGCCTTCTCGACGTCCCGCACGGCCTTCTCCAGCAATCCCCGCATGGCGGTCTCGGCCGCGGTCGCGTCCTGCGCCCGGATCGCGTCCACCACAGCCCGGTGGCTCGGCACCGGGTCGTCATGCGGCCCGACGCCGCCGTGCACCAGACGGTCGCGCTCCGCGAGGCCGGTCTCCATGACAACCTCCATGCGCTCCAGCAACTCGTTATGCGTGGCGGTCAGCAGCGCGCGATGGAAGCTCAGGTCGGCCGCGACGGCGGCGGCCGGGTCGCCGTTCACGGCGGCCATCTCGTCCAGCGCGCCGGCCAACGCGGCCAGGTCGTCTTCGGTCGCTCTGCTGGCGGCCAGCCGGGCGGCGGCCGGCTCGATGATGCTGCGGACCTCGTGCAACTTGTCGAACAGTCGCGGATCGGCGCCCTCGGCGAACTGCCAGCGGATCACGTCACCGTCGAGCAGGTTCCAGTCCGCGCGAGGCCGCACGAACGTGCCGCGCTTCTGCCGGGCGTCCACCATGCCCTTGGCGGAGAGCACCTTGAGCGCTTCCCGCAGCGCGGTGAGGCTGACGTCCAGCTCCTCCAGGAGCGCGGTCATGTTCAGCGTTTCACCTGCGGCGATCTCTCCGGCGACGATGCGGCGTGCGATGACCTCGACGGTCTGCCCGTGGACTCCCCGGCGGGCATACTGTGCCAATGCTCTTCGCACCCTTCTCGCTCGCCCCTGTCGATCTTCCAGGCTGAGGCTTTCGTCCACCAGGCTCGCACCCCCGGGAGCACGGTGTTCACCCGGACCGTACTCCACGGCGAGCCGGCGGACGACGACAGCCGCACCCAGGTGAATCATCACCTGGGCGCGGCTGTCCCGGGTTCGGCAGTTGACGTTCAGCAGCTGACGTTCAGACCCGCCCAGTCGGCACGGTCGTTGTAGCCACCGTCACCCGCGTCGCCGACGACCAGGTCGAGCATCCGGACACCGGTCAGGTCGACGTCGATCTGGCGGACGTCGTCGCGGGTCAGGACTCCGCTGTCGAAGAGCACCCGGCCGTCGCCGACGACCTGGAACGTCGATGTGGCCCCCTCGGGCCCGACGTTGCGCACCGCGTCATCCAGGCCGACGGTCGCGGTCAGCCGGCTGCACTGGTCGCCGACGTAGTAGCGGACCGTGGACGGTGAGGCGACCCCGAGACCGGTCGGGTACACCGTGCCGAGCATGCTGATCGGCGACCAGCCGCCGACGCTCGCGTCGACCGTCGGGCTCATCCATCCGCTGGTGGCGCTGATCCAGGTGTGGTGTGACAGGACGGCCTCGCCGTCCGGGGGCACCGGCGCGACCACCACCGGCGACGCCGTCGTCTGCTGCAGGCGGCCGTTCCCGATCGCGTCGTACGACGTGGTGGCGGTCAGTGCGGCGTTGCCGGCGGAGGCGGAGGCCGGGAGGGTCACGGCGAAGGTGAAGGTGGCGGCGTGGCCGGAGTCCAGCAGGTTCGGCGCCTTGCCGAGCTCACGGACCGTCCAGCCGGTGGGCGCCGTCAACGTGACCTGCGGCGAGAAGACCGGCCGCGTGGCGTCGTTGCGTACGGCCACCTCGACCCGTGCCTCGTCGCCACCGGCGACGACGGGCGCCGCTCCGTCCGGCACCGGGTCGCCACCGACCTGCGTCACCTGCGGCAGACCGGCGACCACGTGCGGGAGACCCGGCTTGCCGCGGGCCGGGCCGACCCGGAACAGCGCCGCGCCGTGGGCGGGGACGGCCGCGCTGATGGTGCCGGCGCTCTCGGTGACCTGGTCGGTCCACGCGTTCTTGAGGGTGAACCGGTCCCCGGACAGGCCGGCCGAGGACGCCTTCGTGGTCAGGGTCTTCGAGCTGTCGCCCCGGTTGAGCAGCACGACGGCCCGGTCGCCGTCGGCCAGCCGCTTCACCCAGGTCTCCGTCGTACCTGCGGGGCCGACGCGGACGGCCTGCACGCCGGCGGCGTCCTGGTCGATCGCGACCACGTCAGGGTCGGTGAGGATGTCCACGGAGGTCTGGCTGAGCTTACGGACGTCGCTGCCGATCACCAGCGGCGCGGCGGCCACGGACCAGAGCGTCATCTGGGTACGGAATTCCTCGTCGGTCATCCCCATCTCGGGGCCGAGGTAGTCCGGGTCGTTGAAGTGACCGGGCCCGGCGGCCTCGGGATGCCGCGCGTTGGCGTCATAGTTGCGCAGCACGTCCTTGAACTTGATGTCGCCGACGAAGCCCACGTCGGTGTAGGTCCGCCAGGACTGCGCGATCGCCGGGGCGTAGCTCCAGGTGAACGTCGACTGCTGCTCCTCCGGGTAGTTGCCCCAGTCGGGCGAGGTCACCGGGTTGCACAGGTTGAAGATGATCGGCCGGTGACTGGCGTTGTTCCGCAGCGCCTGGGCGAACTCGGTGTAGACGGTCTTCGGGTCCAGGTTCGCGGCGATCCCGCAGAGGAAGTCCACCTTCACCGCGTCGAACTTCCAGGCGGCGAACTGGTCGGCGTCGCGCTGGTAGTAGCCGTGACTGCCGAGCCCGCACCTGCCGGGGATGTACGGCCCGGCGTCGGTGTAGATGCCGGCCTTCAGGCCCTTGCTGTGGATGTAGTCCACCAGCGGCTTCAACCCGTTGGGGAAACGGGTCCGGTCGGCCTGCAGGTCGCCTGCGGCCGTCCGCGGCTCCGGGTCCTGCCAGCCGCCGTCCAGCCAGACGATGTCGTAGCCGGCCTTGGCCAGGCCGCGGGAGACGAGGGCGTCGGCGACCTCCCTCACCGACTCCTCCGAGAAGGCGCCGCCGAGGCCGAAGTAGGTGTTCCAGCCTTGGTACGGCGTCGGGCTGATCACCTGCTGTGGTGCCGGCGGCCGGCCTGCCACCCCCGCACCGGTACCCGTGTCGGCCTGGGCGGTCGCGGGTGCGACCAGCAGACCTGCCACGAGGGCGGTCACAGCGGTGAGCACATGTCGTTTCACATCGGGTTCCTTTACTGCCGAGGAATGGCGGACGCCACGATGGGCTACTTGCATCGCGTCCTGGACCTGCTTGCGTGTCCGCCTTCACCCCGCTCCAGCGCATGTGCGGGTTGCGCACCGGCGCGGGAGCCCGGAGTGGCACCGTGCGTTCCTTCGAGGAACGTCCCCGACCGGCTGCCAGACCCAGTCATGTCCGCACTCCTGAGGTGTTTGGTTCCCAGGATCTTGTATCTCGTTACGGCGGCATGTCAACGATAATTCGTAATTTATGAGTTCTTGAGTGCCGGGAAGTGATCTCATCCGACCCGAATCCCGACGTGATCTTGCATGCGGCCCCTTGCACACATCGAACCCTGGAATCGATCTCATTTAGCAATCGATTGCGCACCAGCCTGTTCCTATCGGCCCAGATGAGCCCCCTTAATACAAAGGCCCAGCACAATTACCTTCTTGACGCTGTTAGACCCGTTGGGTACCGTCAGCGCAACCGATTGCAGTGGTCAACGCCAGAGGCAGGAAAACAGACTGATCTGAGCAGGGAGCTGGGATGGGGCATGTGGAGGCTCACCATGCGCCCGGCGCACTACGCGCCGTGAGCGACGAATCGCCGGAGCCGGCGCTCATCGAGGCATTACATGTGACCGCGGGTTATGAGAACAGGCGAGAGCTCACCCGGCTGATCGCGCTGCGGGACGTCTCACTCCAGGTACGGCGGGGCGAGTTCCTCGCCATCGTCGGCCCCTCCGGCTGCGGGAAGACGACGTTCATCAATCTGATCGCGGGATTCGTCAAGCCGACCGAGGGATCCGTACGGGTGCGCGGCAGCGAGGTCGCCGGACCGGGCGCCGACCGGGCGATGGTCTTCCAGGACTACGCGCTGCTGCCGTGGCGGACGGTCGAACGCAACATCCGGTTCGCCATGGAGAACCGGCGCGGGCACGTGCCGAAGTCCGCGCAGGCCGGACGGGTCGCGCGTGCGCTGGAGCTCGTCGGGCTGACGGGTTTCGAGAAGTCCTACCCCCACGAATTGTCGGGAGGCATGCGCCAGCGGGTCGGGATCGCGCGGGCGCTCGTCACGGAACCCGAGATCCTGCTCATGGACGAGCCGTTCGGCGCGGTGGACGCCATGACGCGTGAAGCCATGCAGGCGGAGCTGGAGAAGATCATCGCTGAGACCCGGCAGACGGTCGTCTTCATCACGCACTCGATCGACGAGGCCATCCTGCTCGCCGACCGCATCGTGGTCATCAGCAAGCGCCCCGGCACCATCCGGGAGGTCATCGACGTCGACCTCCCGCGACCGCGGTTCGACGAACAGGCCGACGTTCAACGGTCGCCCAGGTTCGGAGAGATACGCAGCCATCTATGGTCGCTTCTCGCCGACGAGGCCCTGGGCGCGAAGCAGGCGGCACGATGACCGAGACGACCCAGGGCACGCCTGGCATCGAGCGCGCGGACGGCCGGCAGATCGAGACAATCCACGTCAGCCGGTTCGCGCGGTTCAGGACCATCGCGATCACCGTGCTCAACCTGGGCGTCTTCTTCGTGTTGTGGGAGGTCGTCGCCCGCGCTGAGGTGATCAATCCGCTGTTCTTCCCGAAGGCCGGCGACATGTTCGCCGCCCTGTTCAACGGGTTCGCCGACGGCACCATCTGGCCGCAGCTCAGCCACAGTCTGACGAACTTCCTCATCGGCCTGGCGATCTCCGCGGTCATCGGCATCCCCGTCGGCCTGCTGATGGGCGCGAGCAAGGTGGCCGATCTCATCCTCAGCCCCTACGTCTGGGCGATGACCTCGCTCCCCCGTGTCGCCCTCATCCCTCTGCTGATCCTGATCATGGGATTCGGCAACGCCATGCAGTTGACGATCATCGTCTTGTCGGCCGTGTTCCCGATCATGGTCAACTGCATGGCGGGCGTGAAGACGGTCGAGCCGTCACTGATTCGCGCGGGCGAGGTGTTCGGCGCCAACAGGCCCCAGATCTACCTCAAAGTGATCCTTCCGTACACGCTTCCCTTCGTGATCGCCGGCGTCAACCAGGGCATCGCCCGAGGCCTGGTCGGCATGCTCATCGGTGAGCTGCTCGGCGGCGGGGGAAACGGGCTCGGTTACCTGCTCGACAAGGCAGGCGAGCAGTTCGACGCGCCGATGTTGTACGCGACCCTGATCCTTCTCGCCGTCATGTCCGTCGGGCTGGTGCAGGCGATGCGCTGGCTCGAACAGCGCGCGGCGCCATGGCGCGACATCGCCCGCGCGTAGACCTGGCGACACGCACGCACCGATCTCCTCACCGCCACCCATACAGATCTCCCCCCAGAGCCGGCACGGTTCGCTGTCCCCCCACCTGTCCATGGGACGACGCCCAGGAGTCACCGATGCACAGATCCAAGCAGCTACTGACCGTCTTCAGCGTCACGCTCCTCCTTGCGGCCTGCGGCGGCGGAGGCGGAGGCGGCGCCGCCCCGAACGCCGCCAACTCCGGCGCTCCGACGACCGCCGCGGACATCAGCGCCACGATCGACACGAGCAAGGTCAAGCGCGACCTCGTGGTCGGCGTCGACAACCCGTACTACCTGTTCCACGAGGACATCCTGGTGGCCCAGGACAAGGGCTACTTCAAGGAGGTCGGCATCGACACGGTCGAGATCAAGACCATCGAGGACCCGCTGCCCGCCCTCATCGGCGGTTCGCTCGACATGGCGCTCTACGACTCCGACACGTCCATCGCCGCGGCGAAGAAGAGCAACACGGGAGTGCGGTTCCTGTCGGTCTACCTGGGCGGGGAGGCCAACATCCTGGGCGTCCACAAGGGCATCAACACGGCCGCCGACCTGAAGGGCAAGACGATCACGGGAGGGCAGTTCAACAGCCGCAACGACGCGATCCTGCGGGAACTGCTCACCAAGAACGGCGTCGTCCCGGACCAGGACGTCAAGATCGTCAGCACCGGCGGGCAGTCCAACGAGCGCCTGCAGTCCGTGATCGCCGGCGTGGTCGACGGCGCCAGCCTCCAGCTTCGCCACCGGAAGGTGCTGGAGCGTGAGGGCGGCAAGTTCCTGTTCGAGGAGACCCGCAGGGTGCCGCAGAACGGGTGGGCGGCCAACAAGCTGCTCCAGGAGAGCCCGGAAACCGTCACGGCGTTCCTCACCGCCACCCTGAAGGCACGCCAGTTCATCACGAACCAGGCGAACAAGGACGAAGTCCTGGCCCTGATGGTGAAGCACGGCTTCGATGTCCCGCCGGAGTTCGCTGACGCGTACTCGGCGGAGAACGCCCCCGACTACCACGTCGCCGACGGCGGATTCGAGCCCGCCGACATGGACAAGTTCATCCAGGACCAGATCGGATTCAAGTCGGTTCCCGAAGGCACCGACTGGCGTCAGTACACCTACCTCGTCCCACTGTGGCGTGCCCAGAAGATCCTCGGCCTGCCGTTCAGGCCCGCCCTCGGGAGCGTCTGAGCCATGGGAGTGGGAACAGCCGGCGCCAAGAGGCTGCGGCTTCTCGCGCATCACGACCTCGCGGGCAACGGCGACGGGATGCAGGTGATGCGCGAGGGCGACGCGCTCTACGTCGGCCACACCGGGACGTCCCGGATGGGCACCTCGATCCTGGACGTGTCGGACCCGCGGCGTCCTCGGCTGGTGGACCAGTGGCCCGCGCCCGACAACACCCACACGCACAAGGTCCAGGTCGCCGGCGGACTGCTGCTCGTCAACCACGAGCGCTTTCCGTACCGGCCGACCGGGCCGCTCGGCCCCCACTCGGCCGGGCTCGCGGTGTACGACCTGACGGACCCGTTCGCCCCCGAGCAGATCGCGTTCTGGGAGTCTGGGGGCAAGGGCGTCCACCGCATCGTGTGGGAGGGCGGCAGGTACGCCCACATGTCGGCGGTGCCGGACGGCTTCAGGGATCGCATCTGGGTCGTGGTCGACCTCGCGGATCCGGCGCATCCCGTCGAGGCGGGCCGCTGGTGGTGGCCGGGTCAGTGGGAAGCGGGCGGCGAGCAGCCGGACTGGCCGAAGGGTATGCGGTACGCCGCTCACCACGCCCTCCTCTCCGGCGACGTCGCCTACCTCGGCTTCGACGACGCCAACCTGGTCGTGCTCGACGTGTCCGACATCGCGGCACCGAAGATGATCGGCCGCTGCCGGTGGGGCGGGGGCGCGACGCACACCTGTCTCCCCCTGCCGGCCCGCAACCTCCTCGTGGTGACCGATGAGCAGCAGCACGACGGTCCGCACGCTCCCGAGCGGCGCATCCACCTCGTCGACGTCGCCGACCCGTCGGAGCCCCGGTACCGCGGAGCCCTCCCCCGTCCGGACGGTCCGTACGACGACCGTCCGATGCGTTTCGGGCCGCACTGCCTGCACGAGAACAGGCAGGGGTCGTACCGGAGCGAGCGGCTCGTCTTCGCCACGTACTTCAACGCAGGCGTGCGCGTCTATGACCTGGAGGATGCGGACGACCCACGCGAGATCGCCCACTGGGTCTCCGAAACGCCGCCAGGCCAGGATGCGCCTCAGGCCAACGACCTGTTCGTCGACGCGGACGGACTCGTATGGGTGACCGATCGAACCCACGGCGGGCTGTTCGTCCTCGAACCGGAGCCCGAACTGGCCGCGCTGATGGAGGAGGCGCGTGCGTGACGGCCGCCCCACCGACCGCCGATCCGCCCGTCCGCTGATACGGCTGTCGCAATCGGTTGCATCCCATGGATTCGGCCTCTAGGCGAGGCGGTCGGCCGGCTGCCCGGGACCCGCCACGGCGGGTCCCGGGCAGCCGCTTGGTCAGTGCTTCGAGACCTTCAGCGGGAAGGTGCCGGGACCGATGTCGCTGAGCGTGGTGGTGTTCGCCGCGAGGTACCGGTCCAAATACGGCGAGCGGTCACCCTGGGTCGGCACGTCGAACCTCAGGGCCTGCACGTCCAGGAACAGCCGCGCGTCCGAGACCTTGATCGTGTGGTTCGAGGGCACGTCCCGCCAGCCGCGGGAGTCGATGGTCCCGATCTGGACCCCCAGCCGGTGGCCCTGCTTGATGGTCCAGTCGGCCGACTTCAGGTCGAACGAGATGGATCCCCCCTTCAGGAGGGCGACGTTCTCGTCGAACATCGTTGCCGTGCCGTCCGGAGCGACGTCCCACAGGCGGACCATGACGTTACCGCTCGCGCTCGCGTTGAGCCTGATCTTCGGCGTACCGGTGATCCGGACCGTCTGGGACGCGGGCGTGGACCAGGTCCAGAAGCTGGTGTCGGTGGTCTCGGCCAGCCTGGCCTGGTTCTTCTCGGTGTCGGTCAGCGGCTCGATCTGAGGCGCCCGCTCCATGTCCCAGCGCCCGTTGTCCGCCAGGGTGCTCACCGCCGAGCCACCGCCGTTGTCGACGTACTGGCCGGAGGCGAGCCGCGAGTCGTACGACGTCGTGGTCACAGGCCAGGTCGGCTGGGCGCGCCAGTGGCCCAGGCTGTCCTCGATTGCGAACGCCGGGTCGGTCACCGACGGTTTGACGCCGCGGAGGTACTGGTCGTAGAACCGCATGACCTCGTCGAACCAGCCGGCACGGCCCTGCAACAGTCGGCCGTTCGCGTCGGTTTCGTTGCCCCGCACGTGCTCCCACTGGCCGAGCCAGCCGCGTTCCCGGCCCCGGTGGTTGGCCAGGTACACGTCCATGTCCTCAGGCTTGGTGTTGTTCTCGATGAACCCCTGGGTCACGAACAACGGCGTGCTGGTGCCCTTCGCGTCGGCGGCCAGGTTGCGGGCTCTCCAGTACGCAGAGTCCAGGTCGGGGTTGTTGTTGTTGGTGAGGTTGTCGCTCAGGCACTCCGGATGGCTTTCCTCGTACTCCGCATTCGCCTTGTAGCGGTCGCTGTCATCGCCCATCGGAGGCATCACCGCGATCGAGTTGTACGCGTCCGGCGTGCCCGTGACGTTGGGGCGCGCAACCTCGTTGCTGAACAGGTAGTTGTACATGTTCCAGACCGGCTCTTGCGCGACGACCGCCTTCAGGCTTTTCATCTTGAGGTTGTTGCCCACCAGCCCGGTGACGGCGTCGTACGACTTGCCGTACATGCCGACCTTGCCGGTCGACCAGGGCTGGCCGGCCGCCCAGTCGATGGCAGCCCGGACGTCGGCCTGCTCACCCGGACCGACCCAGTCCAGGCACCCGGTGCTCCCGCCGAAGCCGCGCAGGTCGACCATGACGAAGGTGTAGCCGCGCGCCATCAGGTCGGCGCCGTCGATGAAGTCCTGGAAGCGGGCCGATGGTCCGACCCGGTCCCATCCCTCGGGCCCCGTCTGCCCCGCGTGTGCGAAGTAGGGGCCCACCGAGAGGATCACCGGCGTCTTCGCTTTGGCCGGCAGATGTGCCGGACGTAATACGTCGGCGTGCAGTTCGACACCGCTGCCATCCGAGGACGGGAAGTACGCCTCCGTCCATGCAGCGCCCTCCGGAACCCGTGGGTTCTCCTCGTGGGTGACCGGGACCCCGGCTGCCGCAGTCGCCGGTCCGGCTTGGGCAGCTGCGGGCAATCCGCCCGCGGCGAGGGTGGCGATGGTGACCAGTGCACCGGCCGCCGCGGCGGTCGATGTCTTTCGGCGAATGTTCATAGACACTCCCGTGATCATTGGATGCCACGGGAGATTAGCTATTTTCACCGGCTTTGTCGCTACTTGACTTTTGAATGTCTGAATGGGTGGAGACTGATCGAGCCGCACCCGTCAGGAGACGTTCCGAACCGTCGCCAAACGGGCGACCTCTGCCCACTGGTGGATTGAGGTCGCCCGCCGGCTCAATGAATCACTTGCAGTTGCCCTTGCCCGGCTTCGAACAGTCCGAGCCGGCCTCGACGACCGAGAACTTCGCCGTGCTCACATTCGAGGTGTTGCCGGCCTTGTCGGTGGCCCGGTAGTTCACGGTGTGCGCGCCCGGCTGGTTGACCACGAGCGCCTTGGTGTAAACCGCGAACGGCTGCCCGTCGATCGAGTACTCCACCGTGTCCACCCCGGACCCGGTGTCGCTCGCCGAAACCGTCAGCGTGGCCGAGTCCACGTAGTTCCAGGCCCAATCCTGGTTTCCGGTGACCTGCGCCGTCACCTGCGGCGCAGTGGTGTCCTGCCCCTGCGGGGCCACCACCGTGAACGCCACCGACCCCACGGCGGAGGTGTTCCCGGCCTTGTCCGTCGCCCGGTACCGCGCCGTGTGCGCGCCCACCTGGTTGACCGACACCGGAGCCGAATACGCCGCGAACGCACCACCGTCCAGCGAATACTCCACCTTGTCCACCCCGGACTCGGTGTCACTCGCCGAAACCGTCACCGTGGCCGAGCCGATGTAGTTGCCGTTCGCGTCCTTGTTGCCCGACACCGACGCCGACACCTGCGGCGGGGTGGTGTCCTTCGGCTGCGCAGCCACCACCGTGAACGTCGCCGTGCTCACATTCGAGGTGTTCCCGGCCTTGTCGGTGGCCCGGTAGCCCACGTTGTGCGCGCCCGGCTGATTGACCACGAGCGGGTTCGTGTAGACCGCGAACGGCTGCCCGTCGAGTGAGTACTCGACCTTGTCGACCCCGGAACCGGTGTCACTCGCCGAGACCGTCACCGTGGCGGAACCCACGTAGGCGCCGTCGGAGTTCTTCTCTCCCGACACCTGCGCCGTCACCTGCGGCGCGGTGGTGTCCTGCTCCTGCGGGGCCACCACCGTGAACGCCACCGACGCAACGGCGGAGGTGTTCCCGGCCTTGTCCGTCGCGC
>NZ_BOOR01000026.1 GCF_016863335.1 Planotetraspora thailandica | reverse complement strand
GGGGTGCCGTGGTGTCCGTGCTACCGCCGTCGGTGACCACGAGCTCGCCGACCATCATGTGACCGGGGATGGCGCAGAAGAAGCGGTACTTCCCGGGGGTGAGGTTCACCTGGACCTCGTGCCGGCCCCCGGCGGCGTCAAAGGGGCTGGCGATGATGTTGAGCGTGACGTCGTGGTTGTAGCCGGGAGTCGACGTGTCGAAGGTCAGGGTGTGCGTCATTCCGGTCGTGTTGCCGGTCGCCGCACTGTTCTCGAAGACGATCGTCGCAGGTCCTGCCGTCGCCGTGGTCGGCGCCGACTTGTACGTGGTCATGCCGTTGTCGGCCGTCCAGACGAGCACCTGGTCCGCCTGAGCCGCCTGCAGCTGTATCGGGGTCTGCGCGCCGGCCTTGACCGACGTCAGGAAGAGCGCGGGAAGTGTCACCATCAACAGCGCCACGGCAAGGCGCGGCGCCGTGACGGAGGCCTTGAGGACCCTCCATAAGGTGGAGGGAAGAGATCGGACATTCATCTACCGTTGCACCTCTCACGATCTGCATGTGTGCCGGCCGACTGCGGGCTCCGGCCGAGGACCTGCGGAGTGGGGTGCCGGACGCAGGGCATGCTCGCCCCCCGCCCGGCACCGACCGGCTACCGGCTTAGAGCTCGCGCACCCGGATGTTGCGGAACTCGATGAGGTCGTTGTTGCTGTGGTTCTGCAACCCGATGAACCCGCTGATGAACTGGCGCAGGTCCGTGGGCGGGTCACCCGCGCGGGACGACTGCTTGCCCGGCGTGTTGTCGAACTCGTTGATCACCGCACCGTTACGGATGATCGTGAAGTGCTGTCCGACCGCGCGGACCTCGTAGTCGTTCCACTGGCCCTTCGGGGTCACGCCGGCCTTGTCCAGACCGTTGGACGAGAAGTTGTAGACGGAGCCCGTCTTCTGCGGCTCGCTCCCCGTACCGTCGTAGATCTGGATCTCGTGGCCACAGAAGATCGCGACCCACGCGGGGGACGTGCGGGCGGACCCGACGGTCCCGCAACTTCCGGTGGGACGCTGCTCCAGCGGGGTTCTCGGGTCCGGGAACCGTACGAAGACTCCGCTGTTGGCGTTGAAGCCGGTGGGCGCGACGTCACGGAACTGCAGTCTCACGGAGAAGTCGGCGTACGCCTTCTTGGAGTACCACAACATTCCCAGACCGCCGGAGCTGCGGATCGTGCCGTCCTGCTGCAGAGTGAACTGCCCGGACGGAGCCTGCGACCATCCCTGCAGAGACTGCGCCGTCCCGTCGAAGATGGACTCGTACCCGTTCGTCTTGCCGATCTCCGACTGGGCCGCCGCCTTCTTGAGCGTGGACGCCTCACCGTTGTCGATGACGCCGTCCTTGCGGAACTCGTCCACCAGATGGTTGAGGTTGCTCACGAACTCACCGTGGTTCTTCCAGGTGCGCTCGTCGTCGATCAGGTCGTTGATCGTGCAACCGCCGCCGACCACCCGGTTGGCCACACCGGTGTCGGTGTCGAGCAGGCGGACCGTCGGCCGGGCGTCGGGCGCCGGGCAACCGACGTTGACGTCGATCGTCCCGGTGGCCACCTCACCGTCGGCGTAGGTGACCTTCACCGTCGCCTTGTAGGTGCCGAAGTCCGCGTAGGTGTGCGTCGGGTCGGCCTCCGTCGACGGCTTGCTGCCGTCACCGAAGTTCCACTCCCAGGACACGCCGCCGGCCTTCGTGTTGGAGAAGTGAACAGTCTTTGGCGTGCTCTGGCTGACCGCGCGCACATCCGCCTTGCTCGGGTTCGGCGTCGCCGGACCACCCTGATAGGTGATGCGGATCAGCTTCTGGTTCGAGCTGAGGCTGAAGAAGCCGCCGGCGTAGTCGAGCATGTAGAGCGCGCCGTCCGGTCCGAACTTGGCGTCCATCCACGCCTGGAGCTGGGTGGCGCCGCCGCCGGGCTGGATGATGCTGCGCACGTCCTCGGCGAAGGCCGGCGCGCCCGCGTCCGGAACGGTCTTCGGGTCGACGGTCACGGCGACGCGGTTGTTGCCGTTGGACTCGTCACCGATGAGCCACTTGTTCTCCCAGTAGGCCGGCCACGCGACACCGCTGCCGGTGTCGACCAGGGAGCGGTGATACGTCGGGCCCGACATGATCGCCTGGCCGCCGCCACTCAGGTAGGGCTGAGTGAAGGTCTCGTCGCCCAGCTTGTACGTCGGCAGGCCGCTGCCGTCGGTGCGCTTCGGGTAGACCGGGCCTCCGCCCTGCGGCGAGTACCAGATCATGTTGCTGCGCGCCGGCGGGATGTCGACGAGGCCGGTGTTACGCGGCGAGGTGTTCTTCAGGTGGTCGCAGTCGTACCAGTCGGCAGGCTGGGTGGCGTCCGTGTTACTGCGGTCGCGGTAGGGCTGCTTGTTGCCCATGCAGTACGGCCAGCCCTGGTTGCCCGCCGAGGTGAGGATCGTCGCGGTCTCGTACTTCGCCGGACCCCACGTCTCGCTCGGGCCCCCGGCGTCCGGACCGACCCAGCCCGCGGTCAGCCAGTTGTTCACGTTGTCCCAGGCGATCCGCGCGATGTTGCGGACACCCATCACGTAGATCTCCGGGCGGGCCTTGCCCCCGCCCCCTTCCTGTCCGGTGAACAGGTTGCCCTTGGGGATGGTGTACGTGCCGTCGGGCTCCGGGTGGATCCGGATGATCTTGCCGTTCAGGTCGTTGGTGTTGCCGGCCGTACGGCGGGCGTCCTGGAACGAGGTGCCCTTGTAGTCCTGGGTCCAGTTGTTCCCGGAGTAACCGCTCGAGCCGCCCGAGGAGTTGCTGTCACCCGAACCGATGTAGAGGTTGCCGTCCTTGTCGAACGCCATGCCTCCACCCGCGTGGCAGCAGCTGTGGATCTGGGTGTTCCAGTGCAGCAGGTCCTTGCGGGTGCCCTGGTCGATCGACTGCTTGGCGGCGTCGTAGGTGAACCGCGAGACCGTACGCTGGCCGATCCGCTTGTCCCTGTCGATCGACTCGTGCGGCATCCAGTAGACGTAGACCCAGCCGTTCTGCTCGAACTTGGGGTCGAGCGTGATGCCGACCAGGCCTTCCTCGTTCTTCACCAGCTCGTCGCCGCTGCCGCGGTTGCCCATGACAGGGAGGGTGGTGAGGAGCTTGACCTGCTTGGTCTTCGGGTCCCACTGGTGGATGGTGCCGCAGCCGAGGCCGACATTCGGGTTGTTCCAGTCGGCGATCGGGCCGGTGGGGCAGGCCGCCTTGCCGATGTAGAACACCTTGCCGTCCGGTGCGATGGTCAGGCCGTGGGGCTCCCCGATCTGGTCGAGCTGACCTGACGCGTTCTGCCCGGTCAACCGCTCGGTCTTGTAGTTCGACGCGATGGTCGCCTGGCAGTCACCGCGGACGAGACCGGCCGCCCACTGAATGGCGCCGCTGAGGTGGCTCTGGAACTTCTCGTCGGTGGTGTAGCTCGCCTCGGTGCCGCCCATGCCGGTGTAGAACGACCGGCCGCCGTCGTAGTCGCGGCACCACGAGATCGGGTGGAACGCGCCGTTGCCGTTCAGACCCGCGTTGTAGGTCCGCTCCTCGACCTGCGCGACCGTCTGGACCTTACCCAGGGGGCTAGGGCTCCAGTTCATCCACTGGTCCGACCGCTCCCAGGTGAGCGGCAGCCCCTTGTTCGCCGGGTGCTGGCGGTCGGTGAGGTCCACGGTCGCCTTCTGCACCGTGCTCTCCGGAGGCGGCCCGGCGGCGGGGCCGAACAGCCGCAGCTCGGCCAGCTGGGTCAGGGGCTCGCCGCTGTTCGCGGTGATGTTGAGCCGGTAGTACAGGTACGCCGTGCTGTTGTCGAAGGTGTATTCCTTCGTCTGGAACCGCTGGGGGAACGTCTCCCCGCTGCGCTTGTCCAGATCGGTCCAGTCCGTCCCGTTCTGGGAGCCCTGCAGGGTCCAGTTCTTCGGGTCACGGCCGTCGAAGTCGTTGGCCGACGTCAGCGCGTAGTGAGCGATCGCCGCCGGCTTCTCCAGCTTGGCCTGGACCCACCCGGTCGGCGTCCGGACCAGCCACTTGCTGTTGTTGTTCCCGTCGAACAGCTTGTCCACGGTCTCGTTCGGCGGGTTGTTCCCGCTCGCCGCGCTCTCCACGACCTTCTCGGCCGGCGGAAGGCTGCCGGCGGGGCGGGTGCCGATCAGCTCGGTGAACCAGGACGAGTTCGCCTGCGCACGCGCCGCATCGTGGACGCCGACGAACCCGCCGCCATCCTTGATGTACGCCTGGAAGGCGCCCTCCTGGGCCTCGTTCAGCGTCGCGCCCTTCGCGGACAGGAACACCACGCCGCGGTAGCGCGCCAGATTGTCGGCGGTGAAGACGGCCGGATCCTCGGACACGGCGACGGAGAAGCCGTTCTTCTTGCCCAGTTCCTTGACCGCGGCCGTGGCCTGCTCGACCGGGTCGTCCTGCTGGGCCGCCGGGCCGTGGAAGACCAGCACGTTGACCGCGTCGGCGGCGGCGTCGGCGGCGGCCGCCGACTGGTCATTGGGCTGGGCTTGCGCCGGAACGGCGAACGGAGTCGCCAGTCCCAGCATCAGGGCGGCGCTCGACACCATGATCAGTGTGCGCCGCCAGGCGGGTGGTCGGGGCTGTACGAAAAGGCCTTTTCGACCCATCGTGCGCTCCTTCGGGTTGGGGGGTTACATCGGCACCTGCGGAGAGCTGTCTGGTCAGCCGTGGCAGCGCGGAGAGGGCATACGTCTCCGGCTTCAGGTCGGCTCCGGGGCGGCGGCCTGCCCCTGGCCTCGTGCTTGTTGGCGCCGGCCCGCCGGCGACGCCCGTGGCGGTTGGTTGCGTGTGGCGGATGGGTGGATCGAGGGCCATCGATGCTGCTCGGGGCACTTCCATGCCGCCGGCATGTGTTTTCCGCGGGGGTGGCGTGGACGCTGGCTGTCCAGAAATGCGTGCAGGGGGCGGTTGTCGAGCAACGTAACAGCTTCACTGGACTTCATCCAGATATGTGAGAAAGTTCTGCAAGTTTATGCAGCACTTCTTGACATTTCATCAAAAGTGTCGCCTACTTCCATCGAAAGTCCCTCACCGCAACCGACTTCGCCCCGTTCCTCCCACCCGGCAGACAACGGACACGTTCCGCAGGCCGGCTCGACCACGTCGTTCAGGCCGGCTCTCCGTCGGCGTCACGAACAGCAGCAGCTCGCCTCACGCAGATGGGGCGCCGTCACCGATTGGGGAACCATGACCGAGGTAGGCAGAGGCATGGCGCGAGGCTCGTTCTCCCGGCGCGCTTTCACCGCGTCCGCGGCAGTGGCCGCGTTCGCACCGTTAGTGGCATCGGTTCCGGCCGGCGCAGCCCTGGCCGAGAAGTCCGCGGGCAAGCCGGGGGGCGACGTCCGCCGCATCACCCTCTATGCCGAGAAACTGCCGGGTGGCCAACTGGGCTACGGCCTGGAGCCGGGCAAGGCCACGATCCCCGGGCCGCTCATCGAGATGATCGAGGGCGAGACCCTCGAGATCGAGATGGTCAACAATCTGGACGTGGCCGCCAGCCTCCATGTGCATGGCGTGGACTACGACGTGGCCAGCGACGGCACGCGGATGAACGACGGCGTGGTGGAACCGGGAGGCCGGCGTATCTTCACCTGGCGCACCCACGCGCAGGGCCGCCGGCCCGGCGGCACCATCGAACCCGGTAGCGCCGGCTACTGGCACTACCACGACCACGTCGTGGGCACCGACCACGGCACGGGCGGCATCCGGGCAGGGCTCTACGGGCCGCTGATCGTCCGCCGGAAGGGCGACGTGCTGCCGGACAAGCAGTTCACCGTCGTCTTCAACGACATGACGATCAACAACAGCACGAGCCACGAAGGACCCCACTTCATGGCGAAGATCGGCGAGCGAGTGGAGTTCATCGTGATCACTCACGGGGACTTCTTCCACACGTTCCACATCCATGGGCACCGCTGGGCCGACAACCGTACCGGCCTGCTGGAAGGCAATCAGGACCCGAGCAGGATCATCGACACCAAGATCACCGGACCGGCCGAGTCGTTCGGCTTCCAGGTGATCGCCGGCGAGCGCGTCGGGCCCGGGATGTGGATGTACCACTGCCACGTCCAGAGCCACTCCGACATGGGAATGGCCGGGGTGTTCATGGTGACCGACGAGAACGGAAACGTTCCGGGCCACCCGATGGACATGAACCAGGCGAACGGGAGCGCTCCGGAGCACTCGATGGACAACATGCACCACTGACGCCGTCGCGCCGGCCCTGGACGAGGACGCTGCCTGGTCCAGGGCCGTGAGGTCCTGGCCGGATTTTCACTCTGCCGTGCCGGCTCTTCAGCTGTTAAGGGGTGATCGGCCCGCTCGTGCGCGCCATCCAGCCGGAGGGTCCTCACCGACCACGCCGTCCACCGCTTCGCGCAGCAGGTCGGCGTGCCCGGTGTGCCTGCCGTACTCCTCGATCAGGTCGCAGAGGAGCCTGCGCAGGCTGGCATGGCGCCCGTCAGGCGTGGAGATGTGGGCGAGCTGGTCGAGCCCGCCGTCGGCCAGGGCCGCTTCGAGCCTCGCGTGGGAGCGTTCGACGGCACCGTCCCAGAGCGCGTAGAGCTGTTCGGGGGTGTCGTCGGCGGCGGAGGTGAACTCCCAGTCGTCACTGCCGTCCCAGTCGGCGGCGTCCCACGGGGCGCCGATCATTTCACCCGTCAACTTCCTGGTGAAGGTGTTGTCCTCCGTCAGGGCGAGATGCTTGAGCAGGCCGCCGAGGGTCAGCGAAGAGGCGCCGACGCGGGCCCGCAGCCCGGCCGCGTCGAGGTCGTCGGCCTTCCAGCGGAAGGTCGTGCGCAGGCGGTCGAGCGCCCCGACGAGATGCTCGATCTCGCTGCCGGCGAGGGGCGGTTCCCATGGGGCGTGGTCGCTGTCGGTCATGGCGCCACCGTAGACCGCGTGCCCGACGTTTTCCGTCCGGAATTCCGGGGCCGGACGGATCGGCTCCCCTCGGGCGGCGCATGATCGGCCGAAGCCTTCGTTGATCGAACTTTGTCGGACCGCTCGGGTAAGTTCCCGTTCGCTGATCGACCGCCACCGAATCGGAGGTTGTCCTTTGAACGCGGAAAGACCCGCGTGGGAGCAGCTCAGCGGGGCCGGGGTGCTCTCCCCCGTCCAGCCGCGCAAGCTGGCGAAAGTGCCCTTCGTCGAGATGGCGGAGGGACGGCTGCAGGGCGTCGTGTCGAGCGGTTCCGACATCGAGAGGGTGTACGTCTCCTCGATCACCGCCGGGACGCACGGATACAACTGCAGCACCAACAACAACAGGCCCTGCGGCGGGCTGCGCGGCGCGCCGTGCAAGCACCTGCAGTCACTGGTCGACGAGGCCGTCATCCAGTACGGCCTGGAGCGCGTGGCACGCTACCTTCGCGTCGAGGGTGACAGCGCGGCGAGCCTCGTGCGAAACCTGAGCGGTGGGCACGAGTCCATCCCCGCCGCCGTGGTCTTCAGCCGATTCCTCCGGCACCTGGCCTACCTCGAACTGCCCGGCACATCCGAGCCCGTCGCCGAAATGCACTGGTTCCCCTCGCTTGGCGCGGTGGGCTGATGCTCGGAACACAGCTGGCGGCGCTGCACGACGGCGCCTTGCCCGGCGTCGACGAGGCGCTCGGCCTGATCGCGGGTTTCGACGACGCTCTGACCAACGGATTCGCTCGCCTGGGTGAGGAGCGAACCGCGGCCGTCGCCGCGCTGGCCGGGGCCATGGGTGGGACCGCTTTTGGCTCTCCTGCCGCCGAGGCCGCGGAGAAGATCGCGGCCGGTTCGATCTCAGAAGAGCATCTTGAGACGCTGGCCGGAGCGCGCACCACACTGTTCGGCGCGGTCCACGCCGCCCTGCTGACTCGCCTCGACGGTGCCCTCGGCCGTACCAGAACGGCCTGGGAAGGGGCGCAGCTCCGAAGCGCCGATCCCCTGGCCGGCGCATGTCGTTCCTGGCTCGCCGAGCTGGCCGTCACGGGATGGCGCGGCGTCGACCACGACCTCGCCTCCTCCGCCGACCAGGCCATCCAGAACCTGCTCGCCGAGCCCCGGCTGCGGCGCCTTGCGGTGCTGCTCGACGGGCTCGCCGCCGAGCTGAGGGCCTGCTCCCCGATCGGCGCCATGGAGCAGCTGCCCGCCCGCCGCTGGGCCGATCTGTGGGCGCGCGCGTTGCTTCTCACCCAGACGGGCGGCCTCGACGCGACCGAGCGTGTCTCGGGACGCCTGCTCCCCCTCGGCGTCGACGTCCACGAGCACAGTACGGCGGTGCAGATCCAGGTCCACGCGATCCTGGAGCCGCACGACCGCCTGGTCCGCGCCAGTGTGACCGCCGCCAAGGTGGACACGATCGCCGGCCCGTTCGTCTGGCAGTTGCTGAGCTCATATCCCGTGCTGTTGAGCGCGCTGGCCAGGAAGCTCAGCCTGGAGATCACCGACATGCCGCTGCTGCCCGGCGGCGACCTGCTGTGGCGGGAGGAGAACGTGACCGCCGGCCCGCACGCCGACCCGTTCGCCACCGCGCGGGTCCGGCTGAGCGGGGCGAGCGCGCCTGCGGTGCCGCCGCTCGAACGCCACCCGGTCCGCATCGCCGAGCCGGTGTTCGTCGAGGGCTACAAGACCGACGGCCGCACCCTCGAGCTCGACGGCGCCGGGCTGGCCTTCGACCTCGACCGGCTGCCGCGGTCGGGTCCGCTGACGCCTCAGCTGCTCAAGGCGTCGACCTCATGCATCGGGCTGATGCGCTGGGACGGCGGGCAGTGGCGCCTGCAACCGCTGGCCGTACAGGCGAAGGCGAAGAAGGAGCCGGTCGCCGCGCACAACGGCGACTGGGCGCTCGGACCCACTGACGAAAAGGTCGTCAAGAGCGGCGCGAAGGCCGGCGACCCGGTCGCCGTGCTGCGCGAGCGGGCGGGGCGGTTGCTGCGGAAATGAACGAGACCCGACGTCAGATCCTCTACTGGCGGCTGCTGGCGCGCGTGTTCGACTCCGAGGAGCAACCGTCGCTGGAAGCGGCGAGTGTCGCCATCGTCGAGGACCTCGGGCTGCCGCCGGCTCTGCTCGATCCCGGCGTCTCGGTGGACAACCTGGTGCAGCGCTTCCCCGAACTGCGCGAGCAGTTGCGCGACCTGGACGGCGACGAGGTGCGCAACGCGGCGCTGGTGTCGAAGTTGCTGCTCAACGTCTTCGCGACCGGCGGCGGTACGGTCACCGCCACGCAACTCGCCGGGTGGAAGCAGGACGCAGGCTGGCTGCGGCAGGCGCTCGGCGAGGAGGGCGCGGGCGATCTGGCCGCCGTCGAAGGCGACCTCGTGAGGCGCATGCATCTGCGCGAGGTGCTCGCCGACCCGGTGCTGGCCAAGCAGCTCACGCCGAGTATGTCGCTCATCGAACAGCTGCTGCGGGACAAGTCCAACCTGTCGGGAGTGGCCCTGGCCAACGCCAAGGCGCTGATCCGCAGGTTCGTCGACGAGGTCGCCGAGGTGCTGCGCACGCAGGTGGAGAAGACCAGCACGGGCGTGATCGACCGATCGGTGCCGCCGAAGCGGGTCTTCCGCAACCTCGACCTCGAGCGCACGATCTGGAAGAACCTCACCAACTGGAGCCCTGAGGACGAGCGGCTCTACGTCGACAGGCTCTTCTACAGGCAGACCGCCAAGCGCACCACGCCGGCGAAGATGATCGTGGTGGTCGACCAGTCGGGGTCGATGGTGGACTCGATGGTCAACTGCACGATCCTCGCCTCGATCTTCGCCGGGCTGCCCAAGGTGGACGTGCACCTCATCGCGTACGACACGCGCGCCATCGACCTGACGCCGTGGGTGAACGACCCGTTCGAAGTGCTGCTGAGGACGAAACTCGGTGGCGGCAACGACGGTCCTGTGGCCATGGCCATGGCGCGGCCGAAGATCGCCGATCCACGCAACACCGTGATGGTGTGGATCTCCGATTTTTACGAGTTCGACCGGTCGCAGCCCCTGTTCGACGGCATCGAGTCCGTTCACCGTTCCGGAGTCAAGTTCATCCCGGTCGGCTCGGTGAACAGCTCGGGCCATCAGAGCGTGAACCCCTGGTTCCGGACGAAGTTCAAAGCCCTCGGCACTCCGGTCATCTCCGGACACATCCGCAAGCTCGTGCTCGAGCTCAAGACCTTCCTGAACACCTAGGAGACTTCCTTGCTGCGCGCCCCCGCAGAGATCAAGTACGCCGACGAGCTGGACTATCTCGAGTCGATCGACACCGATTTCAAGCCGTTCTCCTGGCGGCTCAGCCCGCGAATGGTACGGATCTTCGTGCTCGGCTCCGAGCGCTCCGACGGCCTCGACCGCGAGATCCCGCAGAAGTGGTTCGGCGACCGCAGCTTCGTCGAACGCAGCATCGTCACCCTGGCCTCCGACCGCGGCCTGCTGCTCATCGGCGACCCCGGCACCGGCAAGAGCTGGCTGGCCGAGCTGCTCGCGGCCGCCGTCTCGCGCAACTCCACGCTGGTCGTGCAAGGTACGGCAGGCACCACGGAAGACCACATCAAGTACTCCTGGAACGTCTCCATGGTCATCGCCAAGGGCCAGTCCCGGGAGTCGATGATCCCCTCGCCCATCATGACCGCCATGGAGCGCGGCGTGATCGGCCGCTTCGAGGAGCTGACCAGATCCACCAGCGACGTCCAGGACGCGCTGATCTCGATTCTCTCCGAGAAGTACGTCTCCATCCCCGAGCTCGACGACGACAACATCGTCTTCGCCCAGCCCGGATTCTCGATCATCGCCACCGCCAACAGCCGCGACCGCGGCGTCAACGACCTGTCCTCGGCGTTGAAGCGGCGTTTCAATTTCGTCCGCATCCCCGTGGTGACGAACAAGAAGAGCGAGGCCGAGATCGTGCGGTTCCGTACGGCGGAGCTGTTGCGCAGGCACCAGATCGACCTGGAGCTGCCGCCTACGCTGCTGGACATCCTGCTGCAGAGCTTCGCCGACCTGCGGGCGGCCGCCGCTTCCGCCACCGGTGACGACGACAAGCTGGAGTCGGCGTTGTCCACGGCCGAGCAGATCGGCGTTCTGGAGGACGCCATCCTGCACAGCAGGTTCTTCGGCGACAGCACGCTGAAGGCCGCCACGCTGGCCGGTTCGCTGGTCGGCTCACTGGCCCGGCGCACCCCGGAGGACCTGGCCATCCTCAACAAGTACCTGCATGGTGTCGTCGAGCCGCGCAGCAAGCGGGACGAGAACGGATCGTGGAAGGAATTCCTCGACGGCGGGCGAGACGCGATCGCCACCCTTTCATGAGCGCTGTCGTGAACCCCTTCGATCCCCTGCGCGAGCAGCTCGCGAGCGCGGCCGCGGCCTTCGGCGCCGGCCTGGTCGACGACGTCGAGCAGGCGCTGAAGACGGACGTGGAGATCTTCCCCGTCTGCCATCACTCGCCCGCCTCCGCCCTTGCGATGGTCAGGCGGCTGAGGGAGAAACGGCCCAAGGTCATCTACCTGGAGCTGTGCGAGGATCTGCGGCCGGTGCTGGAGGAACTGCGCAACTGCAGGCTGCCGGTCGCGTTGCAGGCGTTCGCCTCCGACATCGACGGCTTCCCTGCCGAGTGGGCGCCGCTGAGCGTGATCGCGCCGATCACCGAGTCCTCCGCGGAATACCAGGCCATCGCCTACGCTCTCGACACGCCAGGCGTGGAGATCGTCCTGGTGGACCGGTCGGTCGACCATGTCTTCCAGTGGGAGCCGCGCGCCGGCGCCCCGGCCGACGTCGGCATCGAGATCGGCGACCTGCGGCCCGGATTCGCCGCGCTGGAGGAGCACCTGCTCCACCACGGCAAAGTGCGGCACTGGTCGGAGTGGTGGGACCAATACGTCGAGCAGCCGCTGTCCGGCGCGGACCACGACACCTACCGCCAGGTCATGGTGCTCATCGGCAGCCTCTTCCGCCGGCTCAAGCCCGAGGGCAACGAGGTGGACGAGGATCGCGAGCGCTACATGTGGACCAGGATGCGCGAGCACCTGGCCACGACGGGCACCGACCCGGCCGAGTGCCTGTACGTGTGCGGCGCCTTCCACGCCGCCAGCCCGGTGATGGGCGAGCACCTCGACATCAGCCCGCGCACCTCCACCACCTGGCTGTACGGACTCATCCCCTCCAGCCACTCGGCGATCGAGGAACAGTTCGGGCTGGCTCCCGGCTCGGTCTCGATCGCCGCGGCCACCTGGAGGAAAGCCGTCAAGCGCACCGGGCTCACGCCGTACACACTGGGCGGCAAGGCCACGAGGACGGCAACACGCACGGGCCCGCCGCCGAGCACGCCGGGGGTGACGGAAGACCGGCTTTCCGGCTTCCTCACCCAGCCGCCCTCCTTGGACGGCTTCGACGAGGCGGAACTCCTCGGCTGGTGCGTGGAGATCGTCAGGCTGGCCCGCCGCAACGGATATCTCGCCAGCACCGCCGACGCCATCGCGGTCTTCGAGACCTCGATCCTGCTCGCAGGCATGCGAGGCAGGAAGCGGCCCACGCCGTACGACTTCCAGGACGCGGCGGTCACGTGCATCGAGAAAGACGCGGTGCCCGGCCGCCGCGACGTGCGGCGGCTGTGCGAGATCCTGCTCGGTGGCGACAAGATCGGCCAGGTCGGCTACGACTCGCTCCCGCCGCTGGCCCGCGACGTGCTCGACCGGCTCCGGCCGCTCGGACTCGACCTGGAGAAGCGGACGATTCAGCGGGCGCTGATCGACCTCGACGCTCATCCTGAGCTGGAATCCTGCTCGCACCTGCTGTGGATCCTGCGCCGCCTGCTGCCGGGCGACGCCGTACGGCCCATCATGGGCTCGCGGAGGCTGGGCGAGCGTTCCCATCAGGAGAGCTGGGACCTGGCGATCGCTCGCAACCAGCGCTCGATCATCGAACTCGGCTACGAGGGCGTCACGATCGAGCAGGTGCTGGAGCAGCGGCTGCGGCGCGCATGCTGGGACGAGAAGGCCACCGCGGCCACCGCGCTTGACGCGGTCGAGGACTCCATCCTCTACCTGGGCAGCCGGCGGTGCACCGACGAGCTCGGGGTCCGGGCCGTGGAGTTGCTGGCGGGCGAGCGAACCGTGGACGAGGCACCCGACGTGGTGCGGCGCATCCGCCGGCTGCTCGCGCACTACCGGGCCGCGGAGCCCGAGCTGCCGGCGTGGGTCAAGTCGTTCGTGACCACCGGATACGCGCACTACTGCACGCTGCTGCCCACCGCGTTCGTGGAGCAGGAGACCAGTGTGCGCCAGGTGGGGGCGATGCTCGCGTTCCTGTTCACGATGGAGGGCCTGGCGTTGTCGCTGGGCTGTGACCGGGCCCAGCTGGAGCTGGCCGTACAGCAGTCGCACCCGGAAAGCCCCGCCAAAGTCGCGTTGTTGTGGACGGCGCGCTTCCAGCTCGGGCTGCTGAGCATGGCCGAGCTTCGCGAGAAGGTGGGCGAACTGCTCGGCAACCCGCTGGTGGTGCCGTCGGTCCCGCAGTACATCAGCGGATTCGTCCAGGCGCTGGAGTCCGCGCCGGCGCTGGCACCGTTCGTGGTCGAGGTGCTGTCCCGGGCGTTCGGACAGCTTCCCGACGACGTGCTGCTGCCGTGGCTGCCGAAGCTGATCACGACCCTGCGTGACCAGGCGCCTGAACTGGTGCCGATGCTCGTGCGGGAGGCGGGCCGGACCTTCCCGGCACGGCTGGCCGACGTGGATTCCTTCACGCCCCCGTGGCTGGCGCGGGCAACCGGGAAGGCGGTCGCGCTCCCGTCTTCTGGGCCGGTCGGCAGGCTGCTGGCCGTACATCCCGAGACCGGTGCGGCCGTGGCGGAGGTGCTGGGCTGTGAGGCGGCGGTCACGATCGCCGGCGCGAGCGGTGAGGTGGCGGAGTTGCTCGCATCGCATCCCGAGACCGGCGAGGCCGTCGCGGGCGTGCTGATCGCCGTGAACTGACTGCGCGGTCCACGTAGGGCGGCTGAGTTCACGGCGCCCGGAAAAGGGCTGGCCCTCCCCGCGGGCTCGGTCGCGATTCACTCGCGGTCCGGGCACGGCGGGAAGGGCCGACTCTCGATGCGGTGCCGAATCAGCCGGTGATGCTGGCCTCACCGGTCTCGAGGTGGCCGACGAACCGCTGCGACCAGGCCTCGTCGCAGTCGGCCGTGACGGTCACGTCGTACCAGCCGTCGCTGTCCTTCACCGGGCTCACCGTCCACGCCTCCTTACCGTGCGCGTTGACCTTCACGGTGTGCGGCCTGTCCGAGCTGTAGTTGTTGTGCGTGATCGTGAACGTCACGCGCGAGTCACCGTGGTTGCGCAGCCAGAGCTTCAGCTTCGGGTGCTTGGTCGACTTGCCGTCGTAGTAGTCCGCCTCGACCTCGAGGTCCTTGCCGGCGGTGGTGACGTCACCGGTGAACCGGCGCAGGAACCGGTTCGACCCGGTGACGGTGATGTCGTACGCGGTGTCGTCGGCAGAGGCACCCACGACGCCGACACCGGACACCGTCGAGTTGGCCGCGACGGTGTACTGGCCCGGGAACGCGGCCGGGTACTGCGCCAGCGTCGGGAGCCCTGCCCGGTTGTTGTACACGGCGAAGTGGCTCGCCTTGGTCACGAACTCGGCCTCGTTGCTGAACGTCAGATTCGCCACGACGCCGGATGCACCGCTGGTGAATCCGGCCAGGTTGGCGTTCGGCTGGTACGGCAGCGGGCGCGCCCGCTTGGTGCCCTTCTCCTGCGTGGGCATCGTGTTGTCACCCGGGAGCGGGGTGTACCGAGTCTCCGGGATGAGCGCCCCGGTCTGCGGAAGAAGGGGCATGCCGTAGACCGGCTTCTCGAAGTCGAAGGCGTTCGTCAGGTCGCCGCAGACCTTGCGCCGCCAGTCGCTGATGTTGGGCGAGATGGCCGGCTTGCCGAGCGCGGTGGTCCACTTCTCCATGAACTGGATGACCGAGGTGTGGTCGGAGACCTCCGAGGTCACCCAGCCGCCACGGGTCCAGGGCGAGACGAGGATGAGCGGCACGCGGAAGCCGAGCCCGACCGGGAGCGGAGCGGTGACGCCGTACGCGGCCATGGTGCCGGAGACGAACTCGTCCGTCTCGCCCGGCGCCGGCATGGGCGGCGGAACGTGGTCGAACTGACCGTCGTTCTCGTCGTAGTTGATGATCACCAGGGTCGAGTTGAACACATCCGGGTCGGCGTTGAGGGCCTCGAGGACGCCACGGAGGAAGTACGCACCGTTGCTCGGCGCCGTGACCGGGTGCTCGGAGAAGAACTGGTTGTTCACGACCCAGTTCACCTGCGGCAGCGTGCCGTTGACCACGTCGGCGCGGATCGCGGCGATGAGGTTGTCGGCATTGCCCGACAGCCCGGTGATCGGCTCGGGGACGTTCTTCACGCCGTTGTCGTAGTAGACGTTGCCCGGAGCGGCGGTCCCGCCCTGGTCGGGGTCGAGCTTGGCGAAGGTGTTGAAGTACTCCAGGCCGTTGTCGCCGTAGTCGTCGGCGCACTGGTAGACCCGCCAGCTGACGCCCGCCTCCTGGAGCGTCTCGGCGTAGGACTTCCACGGCAGGAACTTGCCGAGCTCGTCGCCGCCGTCGCTGGCGGTGAAGGTGCCGTGCTTGTGGTCGGCGTTGATCGTGCCGCTCCACAGGTAGGTGCGGTTGGGCCCGGTCGCGCTGAGCACGGAGCAGTGGTACGCGTCGCCGACCGTGTAGGCGTCGGCGAGGGCGTAGTGGAACGGCAGGTCGCGGCGGTCCAGGTAACCCAGCGTGGTCGGCCCACCCTTGGCGTAGTACCAGCCGGTCATCAGGCCGCCGTACCAGGCGCCGTGCTGGTCGGTCCAGCCGTGGCTGGTGCCGCCGTAGTTGGCGGCGCCGAGCTCGGCGCTCGGCGGCGTCGCTCCACTCCAGGTCTTGGCTCCGCTCAGCCGCCACGGGTACTGGGTGTCGGCTCCGGCCGTCAGCGTTTTCGGCTGCTCCCAGACCGTCTTGCCACCGGGGAGCATGATGGTCGAGCGGTCACCGAAACCGCGCACTCCCTTCATGGCGCCGAAGTAGTGATCGAAGCTGCGGTTCTCCTGCATGATCACGATGACATGCTTGATGTCACGGATGTCGCCGTACGGCTTGGGGGAGTGACCGGGCTTGTTGTGCGTGGTGGCTGCGGCAGCACTCGTGCTGGGCAACGCAGCGCCGACGGCTGCCGCTCCTGTTACGGCAGCGGCAGTGCCGAGAAAGTTTCTGCGGGACAGTTCAGACATGGCTTCAGACCTCCGCGTGCGGGGACGTGCCGCACGAAGCTAGCCGCGAGATCTTGCCCCCAGGCGACGAGGAGCCGAAGCCAAAATTGCCGATTGGTGCTGTCCATATAGCGAACACCCCCAAAGGGGACGAACGATAAAGAACCGGGATGTTTTCCGCCGACGGGCACCCTGACGGCGGCAGGTGTGGCGGTCGCCAGTCAGGCGCGGTGGGGTTGAGCGGGCACTGGGCCGGTACCTGAGGATGAGGCGCACCGGATCAGTGCCCGCTCCTTTCTCATTGCCTGTTACTCGTCACGCGACCCGTCAGTGCCCTCCGGGCACTCCCTTGCCGCGCTCGGGGTACGAGCCCTGCGTCTGCACGTTGAGCCGGTCGACCTTCACGCTGTTGGCCTGGTTGGTACGAGGATCGTTGATCTTGAAGACGTCGAATCCCTCGTTGAAGTCGCTGCCGTAGATGTAGCCGTTGTAGTAGTACGCGGACCAGTAACCGCCGTTCAGCGGCTGCTCCCACGGACCCCGCTCGAAGTAGCCGATCTCGTGCGGGTTGGCGGAGTCGGTGAAGTCCCAGATCGAGACGCCACCCTGGTACCACGCCTGCACCATGATGTCGCGGCCCTTGACGGGGATCAGCGAGCCGTTGTGGGCCACGCAGTTCTCCGTGTCCGCCTGGTAACGCGAGATCTTGTAGTAGCTCTTGAACGTGAACTGGTTGTCCTCGATGTCGTAGATCGCGTCGGCTCCACGGGTCTGGCCGATGGCCTCGTTGCAGGTGGCCGCGGTTCCACCGCCCAGCTCGTCGGTGAAGATGACCTTGGTGCCTTCGTTGTTGAAGGTCGCCGAGTGCCAGAACGCGAAGTTCTCGTCATCGCGGACGACGTCCAGAACCTTCGGGTGCTCAGGATCCTTGATGTCCAGCAGGATGCCGTCGCCCATGCAGGCTCCCGCGGCAAGGCCCTTCTCGGGGTAAGCCGTGATGTCGTGGCAGCCGGTGGTCGCCGACGTGCGGTAGGGGTAGGGGAGGCTCTCCCCCGGGTTGCCGCCGTCAGGGAACAGGTTCGGCGTCGCGACCACGGACGCGGCCGTGGGGTTCTTGAGCGGGACCTTGACGATCGAGATCAGGTCGTGCGGCGGCTGGCAGTCCGGGAAGGACGCCGAGGGGCTGTACGACGAGATGTAGATGTACACCGCCTTGCCGGTCTTGTCCGGCACGAGGGTGTGGGTGTGCGAACCGCAGCTGGTCTCGACCGACTTGATGTACTTCGGGTTGGACTTGTTACTGACGTCGAAGATGCGGATTCCCTCCCACGAGTCCTTGTTCGCAGCGCTCTGGCCGACGCTGCTGCAGGAGTCGTCGTTGCGGGAGGAGTCGACGGAGCCGAAGAGCAGGTCGCCGTAGACGGACATGTCCATCTGGGAACCCGGGCACACGACCGAGCTGACGACTTCCGGCTTCTTCGGATGCTTGATGTTGACGATGCTGAAGCCACCGTAGTTGCCGACATAGGCGTAATCACCCTGGAAGGCGATGTCGGTGTTGATGGTGCCTGCGAGGGCGGTCGGCTTCGGCACGTTCGCCACGTGCGTGACGTTGCCGCTCATGGCGATCTCGTCGGGAGCCAGGACGTCCGCGGCCTGAGCCGGGACGGTGGCCAGCCCGATGGCCAGCACCGTGCCCGTCACGGCCAGGACACGGCCGGTCAGGCCACGCCGGCGGGAGGTGAACACGTAGGAGCCTCCTCATAAAGGGGACATAAATGACAGGATCATGACTCGCAATAATTCTTCTGGCCAGATAGCAACATGTCAGCAAATTCTTTAGACATGTCATCTTTTCAAGGGCGCCCGTATCGATTAATGTCGATCCTCATCGCCTTGTCGCAAGGAGGTAGGGTGCGCGCCGCGCTTATCCTGATGTCCGGCGCCGCCCTGTTTCTGGGCGCCTGTTCCAACGACGGGAACGACACCGCCGCACAGTCGACCGCGCCCGTGATCGCTCCGGGCCGGCCCGGCGAGGCAGCCAGGACGCTCAGCCCTGGAGAGGCGGTCACCGCCGTCCCGTCACCCGTCGCGAATGCAGCCGACGTCCGATATGCCCAAAACATGGTCATTCATCATCGGCAGGCCTTGGACATGGCAGCCCTCGCACCGTCACGGTTCAGTTCTCCCAAGGTCAAGGGGTTTGCCGACCGAATTCTCGCCGTGCAGGGGCCGGAGATCCGCACGATGACGACCTGGCTGACGCAGGAGAACATTCAGCAGCCCGGCCACCACACGGATCACACGAACATGCCGGGCATGGCCACGCCCGAGCAGTTGGACGCGCTCAGGGCAGCCTCAGGCGCGGATTTCGACCGGCTCTTCCTCCAGTTGATGATCAATCACCATGAGGGTGCGATCACGATGGCCACGGACGAACTGACCGGCGGCTCGCACCTTACCGTCCAGCAGTGGGCCCAAGATGTCATAGCGGAGCAGACCGCCGAAATACATCGCATGCAGGAAATACTCTGAAACCAGACGCCGCAGCTGGAGCCCTCCGTCGCTTCGACCGAGGATGAAGACTCGGCCACTCAGGAGTAGACACTTTCTTCATATTTCGCCAGGTGGAGAAGACTGCGGATCTTGCCGGCGGCTACGGAACCGTCATGTCGTGCCGCTTCCAGCACCGCCTGGACCAACTCGCCACGGGTCTTGGCCTGGGCCGCCTGCCGCCAGTAGACCTGCGCCTTGGCGGATTCAGCGCGAAGTGCCTTGATCGGCGCGCGAACGGCAAGAGGCCAGGGGACGTCTCGGAGGTCGCGCATGTGCGCCGCATTGGCCGACGCGACTTTTGCGGCAAGCTCCCTCAGCGTGGCCGCGGGCCGGCCTGTGTTGATCGCCTGCTCCAGCCGCTCAAGGGCGATGTCGTAGGGCTTCACGGTCTTCAGATAACGAATCGCGGCTTGTTTCTGAGACAGCGGCTTCGCCGGAGCCGGGGTGGGAACCGTCGTGGCAGATCCATCCATCGATGGGGCGGCCGAGGAACCAGGCCGGCTCACAGCGCCCGTCGTTCCCGAGCATCCGCCAATGGTGACGGCCACGGCGGCCATGACCGCGAAGACGCTGCGCATACCGATTCCTTTATTAGCTGCACGTTGTGGTGAACAGTCGCCCACGCCAGAGCGACAGCCGTACGGAAACCATCACGGAGAAATGGCGACCGGCGCTCCGACGTCCACCTGACCTTCTACCAGCCGTACGGCATTCAGCCGACGCCGGGGTCGGCGGTGCCTGCCGAGAGGAAACGCCCCAGGGGACCTGTCGGAGCGCTGTCGTCAGTGCTCTGCGGGCGGCTTGCGCTTTCCTGCACCGATGGCAGCGCGCTCCCCCTTGTGAGCTTCGCCGAGGGGGGCGTGGTCCGCGCCGTACGCCTGGCTGATCCTGGCGCGGAGCCGTCCGAGGGCGGTGCGGGCTCCCTTCGGCGGGACGCCGTCGGTGTCCTCGCGGCTCTCGATGACCGGGATCTCCTTCTTGCCGCGGGCGTGGTCGGCGATGTCCTGCATCGGGGCGGCGTGCACCTCGATGTATTCGCCGTGCGGCAGGCGCTTGATGACGCCCGTCTCCACACCGTGGGACAGCATGGCCTGGTCGCTGCGCTGCAGGCCGATGCAGGTGCGGTAGGCCACGAAGAAGGCGATGATCGGGCCGAGAATGATCGCGAACCGCCCGAAGATCGTCGTCTGGTACAGGCTGATGTGGAAGAAGGCCGAGATCTCGTCGTTGGCGCCGAGCAGCCACAGCACGCCGTAGAACGTGATGCCCGCGAAGCCGATCGCGGTGCGGACCGGGTTGTTGCGCGGCCGGTCGGCGATGTGGTGCTCCCGGCGGTCACCGGTGATCCACCGCTCGGCGAACGGGAAGATCGCCAAGCCCGTCAGAACGAGCCCCATCGGCCCCAGCGCGGGGATCAGCACGCTGAACGGAATCGTGTACCCCAGGAAGTTGATCTCCCACGCGGGCATCAGGCGCAACGATCCCTCCAGGAAGCCCATGTAGAAGTCGGGCTGGGATCCCGCCGAAATGTTCGCCGGCGTGTACGGGCCGAACAGCCAGATCGGGTTGATCTGGGCGAACGTTCCCAGCAGCGCCAGGACGGCGAACGTGAACAGGGTGAACGCGCCCCCCTTGGCCATGAAGGCCGGGAAGAACGGCGCCCCCACCACGTTCTGCTCGGTGCGGCCGGTGCCCGGCATCTGCGTGTGCTTCTGCACCCACATGAGGATCAGGTGGGCCGAGATCAGCGCCACCAGGAGGCCCGGGATCAGCAGGATGTGGATCGTGAAGAACCGCGAGATGATGTCAGTGCCTGGATACTCGCCGCCGAAGAGCAGGAATGTCAGATACGTCCCCACCACGGGGATCGAGAGGATCACGCCCTGGGTGATCCGCAGACCGGCGCCGGAGAGCAGGTCGTCCGGCAGGGAGTAGCCGGTCAGGCCCTCCAGGAGTGCCAGGGTGAACAGTCCGAGGCCGATGAGCCAATTCAGCTCGCGTGGCTTGCGGTAGGCGCCGGTGAAGAACACGCGGAGCATGTGCGCCGTCAGGCCCGCGACGAACATCAGGGCCGCCCAGTGGTGAATCTGGCGGATCAGCAGACCGCCCCGGATGTCGAAACTGATGTTCAGGGTCGAGGCGTAGGCCTCGGACATCCGCACACCTACCAGCGGCTGGTAGGACCCGGAGTAGACGACCTCTCCCATGCTGGGCTTGAACCAGAACGTCAGGAACGTGCCGGTCAGCAGCAGGATGATGAACGAGTAGAGCGCGATCTCACCCAGCAGGAACGACCAGTGGTCCGGGAAGATCTTCCTCAGGTTGCGCTTGAGGAAGCTCCCCGTGCCGAGGCGATCGTCGACGAAGCCGAAGACGCCGGCGATGACTTTCGGGGGAGCCTTCATGATGCCCCTCTTCAAGCGACGGCCGCAGTGGGGCTCACCCCTGGCCGGTGAAGCCGCTGGTGAGCCAGACCCTCGGGCCCCATCCGGCGCATAAGCCCCGTTGCTGCTCCTCCTCGGCGATCCGCCTCGCCGTCAGCGAGGGCGGCGATCACCACGCGCATGCCGACACGGGACAGTCGGCGGGCCGGAACGGCGGACGGGAGACCTGCGGTGAACTGGTCGTGGCCGGTGTGGGCGGCCTTACGGGCGTCCCCGTGCTTGCAGATGAAATCCGGCCGGACGGTGCCCTGTTCAGTTCTTTCTTTGACTGTACCCACCTGGCCCAGATCAGGACCGTCAGGTGCCTAGCTCAGCTGAGTAGCCTTACTCAGGAATAAACGCCGCAAGGTGCGCAGAATGCCAACTATGCGACCCTCGCTGACCCACTACGTCTCCCGATATGAGCGCGGAACCTTCGCCCTGGCCATCGCCGGCCCCTACGCGCTGATCGTCGTCGCCGCGACCGTTTACGTCGAGATCGCCACACGCCAACCCGACAGCCAGGGACTGGAAGCACTCGTGCTGTTCGCGGTCACCTCTCCCCTCTCGGAACTCCTCATGTTCCTGCCACTCGGCTTGCCCAGCCCTCTGATCCCCTCGCTGCCGTTCACCGCCGCCGGGCTGTTCCAGGCATGGCTCATCTGGCTCATCGCCCGCGGACGCAGAACCCGCACGACCGCCGACGGGGACCTGCGTCCGGAGCTCTAAGGTGAGCCCATGTCCGAACGACCGGTGGCGCTCATCACGGGCGCCTCGCGCGGGATCGGGGCCGCCGTGGCCCGAGCCCTCGCTCCTACGTACGATCTGCTGCTCGGCGGCAGGGACCGCACGGCACTGGACGCCTTGTGCGCCGAACTGCCCCGCGCCCGCCCATGGGCGGTGGAGCTCACCGCCGTGAACGCGGCCGATGTCGAGAAGATCGACAGGCTCGACCTGCTCGTCCACAGCGCCGGCATCGCCCGGCTCGGCGCCCTGGCTGAGACGCCCGCGGAAGTGTGGCGGCAGACGTTCGAGGTGAACGTCGTCGCGGTGGCCGAGCTGACCCGGCTGCTGCTCCCCGCCCTCCGGGCGGCTCACGGCCACGTCGTTCTGATCAACTCGGGCAGCGGCCAGCGGGCCAACCCCAACTGGGGCTCCTATGCGGCGAGCAAGTTCGCGCTGCGCGCCTACGCCGACGTCCTCCGCGAGGAAGAGCACGGTGAAGGCATCCGGGTCACCTCGATCTATCCCGGGCGGGCCGACACCGACATGCAAAGGGACGTCCGCGCCCAGGAGTCCGGCCCGTACGAGCCGGAGAGGTACCTTGACGCGGCTTCGGTCGCGCGGGCCGTGCTGGCCGCCGTGAGCGCAACGCCCGACGCCCATGTCACCGAGATCACCGTGCGCCCCTGGGCCGGTCCCACCCGATGAACGGATGCGATTTCCGGCGCTGCGGCCCTCGTACGGTCGCACGGAAAGCCCCTGACGCATCGCGGTCGGTCCGGCTCGGTCTTCTCGCATGAGCGTGATCGCCCTGCGGCGTGCCCTGACCGAGCCGGCGGTGTCCAGCATGGGACCCCTGCCGCAGGATGCCGCCCGCCTTCTCCTCGATCTGGAAGCGCCGCCGCGGCTCGCCGCTCACCTCCGGGCGGTCCACGACACCGCTCGCCGGCTCATCGACGCGCTCGGCGACGCGTGTCCCCGGCTGCGGTTCGACCAGGAGGAGGTCCTGTTCGGCGCCGCCACCCACGACATCGGCAAGGTGATCCACACTGACGAGCTCACGGGTCCGGGGCACGCGCATGAGCAGGCCGGATACGAGTTGCTCCTCGCTCACGGCGTCGACGACCGCCTCGCCCGTTTCGCCAGGAACCACGCGACATGGACCGCCCGTGACATCAGTACGGAGGACCTCCTGGTCAGCCTCGCGGACAAGATCTGGAAGGCGAAACGGCTCCGGGACCTTGAGGATCTCGTTGTCGAGCGCATCTGCCGGGTTTCCGGTGAGAGTCCCTGGCAGGCGTTCATGGTCCTGGACGACGTCCTGGACGCTCTCGCCCGGGACGCCGACGAGCGGCTCGCCTTCCAGGCCCGCCATCCGATCGCCTGAGAGCGCGGGCAGCAACTGGAGCCCGTGTCAGGGCTGCGGCGGCGACCAGACGTAGGGCGTGGTGGTGGTCACGGCGTGAAAACCAAGTCGGCCCAGGATCGGGGCACTGTCGTCGGAGGCGTCGACTTGCAGGAACCTGACGCCGCGGGCGACGGCCAACTGGGCGCGGGCGGCCACGAGTGCGCGGTAGATCCCGCGACCTCGCCAAGCAGGCAACGTCGAGCCGCCCCACAGGCTGGCGAACTCCGTTCCTTCACGGAAGACCAGCCAGGCCGCGGAAACCACCTCGCCTTCGGCTTCGGCGACCATGACGGCGATCTCGTTCGGGGCCGCCGAGACGCGGCCGATCAGGTCGTCGCTGAGCCAGCTGAAGTCGTCTCCCCAGACGGCCGACTCCATGGCGGCGATGCGGTGCATGTCGGCGTCCGCGGTCACCTGACGCAGCGTGACACCGTCCGGCAGGACCGGTGCCGCGGCCATCTCCTGGGCGAGGCCGATGAGGACGGCTTCCTCGTCCTCGGGAACGAAGCCCGCGGCGCGCAGACGGTCGGTGAGATCGGCCGGCTGATCGTGCCCGCGGGTCTTCCACTCCACCGCCTCGCCGCGAGCAGCGAAATAGTCACGCTGGCGAGCGATCAGGCGGTCGAGTTCGGCTCCGCGGAGTCCTATGTCGCGTGGGGCGCTGACGAGGCCCCGATAGTGGCCGACGATCCGGAGCAGCGGGCCGTCCTTCTCGTAGGTGACCCCCACGGGAGGGATGGGCGGCGCTCCCCGCATCTGTTCGTCGTAGGCCGTGAGCAAATTGTCGATATCCAGCACGGAATAGACAGTACGAGGGGGTGCAACTGCTTTTCCGAGCGTCGGGACGCGGCAAGGAGGGCGGTCGGCAACGCCACGATCACCTGGAAGGCAGTTCTCGCTCACAACGAGCGGGCGAGCCGGAACCCGAGGTCGTCGATACGAAAGGTCGGGTGGCTCTTGCGCCGGCACGACGCCCGGCACGCTCGGGGCAGATCATGCGCTCCCCCGCCCCGGAACACGCGGTACGGGCCGTAGACCGCGGGATCGTAGAGATCCCAGCACCACTCCCACACGTTGCCGATCATGTCGTGGAGACCCCATGCGTTCGGCGCCCTGGTGCCGACGTCGTGCACCTCGCCGCTGGAGTTCTCGCGGTACCAGGCGATCTGGTCAAGCTCTCCATAGCGGACACCGGAAGTCCCGGCCCTGCACGCGTACTCCCACTCCGCCTCGGACGGCAGGCGGTAGCCGTCGGCCTCCCAGTCGCAGGCCACGTCCCGCCCGTTTGGGTCGTCGCCCATCGAGTAGCAGAGGCTGAGCCCCGCCGCCTGCGAGAGCATGTTGCAGAAGTGCACGGCATCCGTCCAGGAGACCTCGGTCACCGGCGCGGCCGGGTTCTCGGGCGCCTCGCCTTGAACGGCGGCATAGAGCTCGCGGGTGACGGGATACGCCGCCAGCCGGAAGGCTCCGACCTCGACGTTCCAGTTCGTCTTCGTGCCCTCGTCCCGCAGGACGATCTCCCCGGCCGGGATCTCGATCATGTGCTCGGCCGTCCCCCGGAGCGGCGTCGGTTCAAGGCTCATCTCGCAGGAGCCAACCTGCACGAGCGGTTCGCGTCAAGCCGGAAAGGGCCGCCTCCGCAGCGGAGACGGCCCTTGTCAGTGTTCACCCGCTCATTCGGCGGCGAGGAACTCCTCGATCGCCGCCTTGACCTCGTGGCCCGTGCTGTGGCCGGCCACGATCCGCATCACCTGGCCCTGCAGGTTGTCCTTGCCGTACCTCGCATACGTGTCCGAGATGAGCAGGTCCAGCCAGGGGCGGGCGACCGAAGCCGGCTCCCCCTGGTGCGGTGCCGTGAGGAGCGTCGTGATCGCCTCCACGATCCGCCGCTGCGCGGCTGCGGCGTCCGACGGCAGGGACCCGCGGCGATCGTCGGGCAGCCCGTCGATGACCGTCCTCACCTGGGCGAGGTCGGCGATGGAGGTGTCGATCCCGGCCTCGCCGGTCAGGTCGCGGGAAGCGATCCCCGCGAGCAGTTCCTGAGCGTGAACGACTGCCTTGACCACCTCCAGTCGCTGGGTCAGCGCGTCGGCGTCCGGCCCGGCGGGAAGCTTGGCGATTGCGGCCTCGGCGGCCTGAACGGCCTCCGCGGACGGCTGAGCCTCGGCGGCGGCGACCGCATCCTGAGCGGCCTTCAGCTCCTGCGCCCGGATGATCGCCTTCACCGCCTCCAGCCGCTGGGTCAGCGCGTCGGCGTCCGGCCCGGCGGGAAGCTCGGCAATGGCCGACTCGGCGGCCTGAACGGTCTCCGCGGACGGGTGAGCCTCTGCGGCGGCGACCGCGTTCTCCGCGTCCTCGAGCGCCTCGTCCTCTCCCCCGGCGACGTCCACGCTCATCGACCCGATGATGAAGGGCAGATTGTTGGCCCCGACGATGCGCATGTCGGCGTTGCCGTTCTGCCGGTTGCGGAACATCACCTGCGGCATGTCCAGCGTCACGGTCTGCCAGGTGTTCACCATCTGCGAGCTGATCTGCACGCGAGTGGTGCTCTGGTAGGCCGACCCGGTGGCCGCGGAGTCGTACTGCAGGACAAACGACCCGGACACCGGAGAGCGGTACTCGATCGTCGCCTTCCCGTCGTACGGCCCGCCGTGAATGTATTTGTCGTCGACCACGAGGTAGAGGTTGTTTCCGCTGTTGAAGGTGTTGCGGTCCACCTGCAGCGCGCGGCGGCCGTCAACGGTGATCTCGTGGGCCGGGCCGCTTTCGTACGGCATCCAGTCCAACCCGTTGGGCTCGCCGGAGAAGTCCATCGACACGTGGGTCACGACCGGCCTGGGGGTATTGACGTCGATCCTCACCCCGGAGACGGCGAGCGGGAGGTTGCCCGGAGCCGACAGCCGCATGTCGGCGCCGCCGTTCTCCCGGTTGGTGAACCGGATGTCGGGGATCTCGATCGTCGACGTCAGCCACTGGTTCACCTGGCCGGCTCCGATCGTCACCGAGGCCGACTTCTGGTACGCCGAGCCACTCGTCGCGGAGTCGTACTGGAGAGCGAACGTGCCCGGGACCGAGGACCGATAGGTGATCGTGGCTTTGACCGAGTACGGCCCGCCGGAGATCGCCGCGTCGTCGACGAACATGTAGAGCTGGTTGGCGCCGCCGAAGGGGTTCTTCTGCAGTTGGAGCGCCTTCCGGCCGTCGACGGTGGTCTCGAGGTAGGGGCCGTCCTCATAGGTCTTGTACGTCAGTCCGTCGCTCGCGCCGGCCGCGACGTCGAACGAGACGTTGTCCTTGTTGGGAACCGGGCTCTGTCCTGGGTCGGGATTCGGGTCGACCCAGTTGGAGCGCTCCGCGACGTACGCCTTTCCCTGGGCGTCCTTCTTCAGGATGAAGTAGTAGTCGACCTTGCCCGGCAGCGTCAGGAACTCGGCCTTCAGGGAGTCCTTGGTCACGGTCAGCCGCATCGCTCCGAAGTCCTCGGCCTCGCGGTAGAGGCTCCCCGGAGCCGTGCTGAACAAGGGTGTGACGCCCTCGCCGCTGTTGCCGGTGATCGCGATGTTGTAGCCGCCGGGGGTGACGATGTGCTCGGCATGGTGGTCGTGGCCGGACAGGATCAGGTCGACGCCCGGTGTCATCATCCACGCCCGGTCGGGGTTGTTGCCCGCCTTGCCGGAGGAGTAGATGGGCTGGTGGCCGCCGCTGAGCACCCATGCCGCCGCGCTGTCGTCGACCGTGTTCCTGTACGCGTCGTAGATGGGCGGCATCGTGGTGCCCGACGACGTCTGACAGTTGGCGTCGGGGTTGACGAAGTCGACCAGGCCGTTGCCGAACCCGGCCACGTACGCCACCGGCACCTTGAAGAAGTCCACGCTGGGCTGGACGCTCTCCGGGGTGCAGCCGTTGCCGTAGTCGTGGTTGCCCATGATGGGGAAGAACCTGCCGGCGTCGATGTCGGCCTTGTACGGCGCCTGCGCCTTGACGACCTCCTCGGGGCGTCCCTGCTGGTAGGTGTTGTCGCCGACGGTCAGGATGTAGGCCGGGTTCCACGAGTGGACCATGTCGGCCACCTGGTTCTCCGAGGCGCAGGCCCGGTCCGCACCGCAACCGCCGTAGTCCCCGATGACGGCGAGGACCATCTGGTCCTGCATCGGCTTACCGGGGTCCACCGCAGGGGTGATCCGCTCAATCCCGGTTCCGGCCGCCTGGGCCGCCTGAGGGACCGCCGCGGTCATCACCGCCGCGGCCGCCACCAGTATTGACAGCACTCTTCTCGCGAATAGCACGTTTCAACCTCTGCGCGATTTGGCCATGGTCGCGCCGGACACTAAGCCTCAGATCGCACGACGAGATGAATGCGCGACGAATACGCACACAAGGTCATATGACACGCATAAACGGCCGCCTGCTGGTCGCCGACGCATTTGAG
The DNA here is from genome assembly GCF_016863335.1 of Planotetraspora thailandica. GTDB lineage: Bacteria > Actinomycetota > Actinomycetes > Streptosporangiales > Streptosporangiaceae > Planotetraspora > Planotetraspora thailandica. The sequence goes on along the minus strand of NZ_BOOR01000026.1, from coordinate 21,330 downwards.
CGATGCGAACGGCCCGCCACAGGAGCCTGTGGCGGGCCGTACATGCCAATGCGGACGGGTTCAGAAGACCGGCACGCCGTTCCGCACCAGCCTCCAGTTCTCCTCGTGGAACGTGGAGGGGTCGATGGTCTTGGCCGCGGAGGCGTACGCGACGATCGCCTCCCGGATCGCGACCTGGGCGTTGTAGACGACCGGGGCGCCGGCGATGTGCGGGAAGCCGCCACCGCCGGACTGACGGTAGTTGTTGACCGCCACCACGAACTGCTGGTCGTCGGCGACCGGCGTGCCGTTGTAGGCGAGATTGCGGATCCGTGCGCCTTCGGGCTGGGCGATGTCGATGTCGTAGGTGACGCCGGAGAACTGGTCGTAGTTGTAGTCGGGAAGGTTGTGGGCGTTGGTCCACGACTGCGGAGCGACCGGCGCGTCGGCGGCGACCTGCTGGTAGTACTTCGCCGAGTACTCCAGGTACGCCTTGATCTGGGAGCCGGTAAGGACGCTGGCCAGCAGCGTGTTGTCGTAGATGTAGAGCCCGGCGATGTCCTTGATCGTGACCTGACCCGCCGGGAAGGTGGCGGCCCGGCTGAACGGCGCGGCGATCGACAGCACCGGCAGCGACGCGTAGGCCGTGCCGGCGACGGCCTCCTTGACGTACGCGATCTGCACCACGTGGATGTAGTCGAGGATGGCCGTGTCCTTCCAGCAGGACTCGGCCGCGGACATCGCCTCCGTCGAGTTCGCCACGTCCTGGTTGACGTACGCGACCACCGCGTCGTGCTGCTTCTTGACCAGCGCGACGAGTTCTGGGTCGTCCTTCACCGTGTTGGTGTTCACCGTCGTGGCGGACTTGCCGGTGACCTTCCAGCGGCCTCGGTCGCGGGTGAGCGTGAGGTCGAAGACCGACAGCCGTTCGCCCCAGCACTTCGGCTCGCTCATCACCACGGTCTCGCCGGTGATGTCGTTGATGACGAACCGCTGGGGGACGTCGTTGTGCGCGTGGCCGAAGAGGATGGCGTCGATCCCGGGCACCTGCTGGGCCACCATGGCGGCGGCGTTCTCGACCGGGATGTCGGTGCCGTAGGACGACACGCCGCTGTCACCGGCGTGCGCGCTGACGACGACCACGTCGGCGCCCTGCGCACGGATGACGGGCACCCACTTCTTCGCCGTCTCGACCAGGTCGAGGAAGTCCAGCTTGCCGGCGACGTTGGCCTTATCCCAGATGGCGACGCCCGGGTTGGTCAGGCCGAGCAGGCCGACCCTGATCGGCGGGTGGCCTTTGACGTGCATCGTCTTGATCATGTACGGCCGGTACGCCGGCCGGTCGGTGCCCGCGTGCACGGCGTTGGCGGCCAGCACCGGCGCCTTCATCTGGCTGATCCACTTGTCGAGGAACTCGAGTCCGTAGTTGAACTCGTGGTTGCCCAGTGCCACGGCATCGAAGCCGATGGCGTTCATCTGCAGCGCCATCGGGTGGATGTGCCCGGTCTTCGTGATCGGCTCCACCGTGGCGTAGTAGAACCCCAGCGGGGTGCCCTGAATGGTGTCTCCCGCATCGAAGAGCAGAGTCCGCTCACGCCCGCGGTCGGCGCGAATCTGCTTCACCAGGCTCGACACCCGCGCCAGGCCGACCACGTTCCCCGCGCTGTCGCTGTACGCGGCGTCCTGGTAGTAATCCCAGTTCACCGCATGCGTGTGGATGTCGGACGTGCCCATGACGGTGATGGTCACCGAATGGCCTGCGCCCTTTGCGGTCGTCGCCGCCTCAGCCGAGCCGGGCCAGCCGGCGAGAGCGAGCGCACTCGCGGCGGTCAGCCCGCCGAGCACCTGCCTGCGGCTGACACCGCGACTTTCCGTTGCCTCATCCTCGACGCGGCAGGAACACCACCGAGGCGCTGGGCCGGGTCGGCCCCCTGGACTCGTCATGACTGATGACTTCCTTCCTTCTTGAGAAGCGCAGTCACGTTAGAGTCCGGCCGCACCCTTAGTTACGGTTAAACCCTCTGATCTCAGCTCTCAAACGTTGGCAGATCTTGCGACCGCGCCCACGTCGGAGTTCGACCACACCGATGTCGTCCATTCCAGTAAGGGAGTCCAGAGGCGGGCGGAGAACCGCCGCCGAACTTTCCGTCGGTCAGCGGAGCTTCTTCGACAAGACCCGTTCTCGTCCCGAGCCGTCGGGCATGAGATCGCCGGGTTCTCCGGCGTCGTCGAAGCCGTTACGGCGGTAGAGCACGATCGCGTGCTCGTTTCCCGGCGTCACGGCCAGCTTGAGCACCTCGGCCCGGGTCTGCAGGGCCCACCGCTCGACCTCGCCGATCAGACGGTCGGCCACGCCACGACCCCGGGCCTGCGGGCTCACCCACATAGAGATCAGCGTCGCGACGCCGGCTCCTTCACCCGGGACGCCGCTGGTGATCCCGACCGGTTCCCCGTCCAACTCGGCGACGAGGTTGTGCGACCCGGGGATGGCCAGCCGGGCACGCCAGCGTTCCTCACGGTCTCCCTCTCCCTGCCAGTCCGACAGGCGTGAGACGAAGGCGTGGGGCGCTTCCGCCAGCGCGGAAAGGCGAAGCCGCCGCCAAAGGGCCCAGTCTTCCTGCGTCACCACACGAAGCTCGATCACGTCGGGCAACACTGCCGTCAGATCAGCCCGAGCGGCAACCCGTATCAGGCGATGCCGTCCCTGTCGCGCAACGCCGCTTGCAGCCGGGCGATGTCGTCGGCGTCCTTCGCCCGGCGCGGCATGCCCGGAACCCAGACCGGCATCATCTGCTTGATCTCGATCTGGGCCTCCGGGCTGACGATGGCGCACCGTAGCCGGCCCAGGCGGCCGGGAGGCCCGTCGAGCATGCCTTCCGGCCACGGCTCGCCCCTCCAGGGACCGCCGCCGACCACCACGCGGCCGACTTCGTCTCGGGCCAGGAGAGCGAAGCTCACGTCGACACCGTCACGGAGAAAGTCGAGTTGCTGTTCCGGCGGCGGACCGGGCAGCGGCTCGTAACCGCGCTTCAGCAACTCTCCGGCAAGAGACTGCGCGTCCTCAGCCCAGGCGAACCAGTCGACGTCCCGGTGATCACGCGTGATCTCACCGAGGTAGAAATCCATGGCCCAGCCTCCGCGAAGCCAGACCTCGATGCCGCGTTCCGCGGCGATCCCCACGACCTCGGCGATGACGCGCAACTGCTCGGCCTCACGCCCTGCACTCATAGCCCCGGACCCTAGGCGGGAGCCACCCTCCGAGGCATCCCATTTGTCGTGAGCACTCTTGCGCGGGTTGCTCCTGAAGGAAGCGGATTTTCCACCTGGCCACGATGCAGATGCGGCAGGATCATGACCATGAGCTACGACCCGCGCACTACCGCCGTTCTCGCCCTGCACTGGCAGGTGAACGTCATCAAACCCGAGGGGTTCTTCGGCGCGATGCTCGCCGAACCGGTCGCGCGCAGCGGCGTCGTGGAACGCGCCGTACGGTTCCACCGATCCGTTCGCGCCGCGGGAGTGCCGGTGGTCTTCACCCGGTTCACCGTCCCTGAGGGAGAAGGCGAGCTGGTCCGCAACACGGGCTTCATGAATGCCGTCGGCGACGCGCAGGAGGCCTTCCGGCCGGATGCTCCGGGGGCACAGCTGATCCCGGAGATGCTCGAGCCGGCCGAGCCCGACCAGGTGGTCGACAACCAGAAGTTGTCCGGCCTGGCCGGGAACCGCCTCCCGCAATGGCTGGCCGAGCGCGGAATCGGCACGCTGCTGGTGACCGGAGTCGCCACCAACCTCACCGTCGAGCAGACCGCCAGGCACGGCACCGACCTCGGCTTCACCGTGCACACGGTCAGCGACTGCGTCACGGCCGCGACCGACGAGGCGCATATCGCGTCACTGGCCAACCTGGACCTGGCGACCGCCGGCTGCCTGACGTCGGAGCAGGTGCTCGGACTGCTCTCCTGAACGGCTCAGCCTGCGTCCCCGAAGTCCACCTCCGCCGTCTTGACCGTGCCACCGCGGCGACCGGGTGCGCTCTGCCACTGCCAGTAGAGATTGGTGTGCGCGATCACCTGGTCCGGGCTCGGCGCGCCGTACGCGCTGAGGTCCTCCGTCGTGTGCGCGTCGCCGACCAGCGTCGCGTCGTACCCGCGGACGATGGCCCCGTGGAGAGTCGAGCGGATGCACGCGTCGGTCTGGGCGCCCGTGACGATGAGCCGGCCCACCCCGCGCCCGGCCAGCACATCTTCCAGGTCGGTGTCTTCGAACGAGTCACCGTAGGTCTTGTGGACGAGAGGCTCGGGATCGTGGCGGACCAACTCCGGCACGAACTGCCAGGTCTCGCTGCCCATCGGGAACTCGTCGCTGGAGTGCTGCACCCACACCACGGGCACGTCCTCCGCACGAGCCTTGCCGACCAGGGTGTTGATGTTCGCGATCACGCCGTCGCGGTCGTGGGCGCCGGCCACCACGCCGTTCTGCACGTCGATGACGAGTAACGCCGTGTTCGGGCGATCGGGCAGGGTCGTCATGGAAACCTCTTGATGCTCGATGCGGATCCTGTGCCGCCCCCACAGTAGGCAAGGCCACCGACAACACGCGGCGGTACGGAGCATCCCACCACACCCTGCGATGCCCGCACGACCCTCTACAATCGGCATCGCCGCTGGTCAATGGGCATGGACAAACAGAGAACGGGAGCACCGCACGTCATGATCCCGTTCACTCTGCTGCTCGTCATCCTCAGATTCACCGTAGGCCGGCTTGATGTGCGGACCGCAGAGACGCTGCACGACTACGCGGTCACTCATTCCGGCGTGACCGGGCTGCTCATCGTGTGGACGGATCTTTTCGGACCCTGGCCGTGGCGCATCGTGGTCACCGCGCTCGCCGTATGGCTGCTGCGCACCGGAGCGCACCGGCTTGCCGTGTGGGCGCTCGCCACCATGGCCGCGGGCGGGTTGCTCGGCAGCGCGCTCAAGGTCGTCGTCGGCCGTGCCAGGCCCCACCTGCCCCACCCGGTCGCCTTCGCACCGGGCGAGTCCTTCCCTTCGGGCCATGCGCTCAACGCGACGCTCGGCGTGGGGGTCGTCGTGTTGGTCGTGGCGCCCATGCTGCCCCGGTGGGGCCGGCGCGTCGCCTGGGCCCTCGCGTGTTTCCTGGCCCTGTCGGTCGGTTACACACGGATCGCGCTCGGGGTTCACTGGCTGAGCGACGTGGTCGCCGGGACCCTGCTCGGAACGGCCGTGATCGCCGCCACCGCGGCGGCGTTCGGCACGTGGCGGCACGAGCCGGGTCGCACCCGGGCCGCGCCACCGCCCACACCACCGCCGGATCGGCTGGGACAACGGGTGTGACGGCGGCCCGTGGCCGCCGTCACACAAAGTCCGCCGGGCCGCGCACACGACCCGGCGAACCTACGACGGCTCAGCGATGGCCGTCGGACCGCTTGCGGTACAGGACGAACTGCTCGAAGATCGAGAGGTCGCCGTTCGGCTTGTTGACGTTGTAGTACGTCACCTTGATGCTGGTGGTGTCGCCGGGGTGGCGGCCCGGGTCGACGTCGAACGCCGCGAATCCGTACGGGTGGTCGATGTCGCGGACGCCGACCCAGACGGCCTCCTCCTTGACGTAGACCGAGGAGCCCCTGCCGTTGCTGCCGATCTGCACGTCGTGGATGACCTTGGCGGTGCCGTCCTTGAAGAACGTCTGGTTGGTCGTGCCCGACACGCCGCCGCCACCAAGGATCATGTGCACGGTGCCCTGCGAGGTGTCGATCATGTCGGTACGGCTGGACACCGGGTTGGGGGTGAGCGTCTCACTGCCGCTCACCACGCCGCGCACGGCCAGCGACCGCTCGTAGTTGTGCTCGTGACCGCAGACGACGAGGTCGACCTGGTACTTGTCGAACAGCGGGCCGTACGCCTGGCGCAGCCCCTGGTCGGCGCCGTTGGCGTCGGAGGAGCTCACCATCACCTGGTGCATGGCGACGACGATCCAGTCGATGTCACGCGACGACCGCGCGGCCTTCAGTTCCCGCTCCAGGAAGGCCATCTGGCGGCCGCCGGAGTAGCCGCGGATGTAGTAGTCGCCGCCGTCCTGGAGCGCGACCTCGTCGTTCTGCAGCACGATGACCCGGACCGAGCCGGCGGTGAACGCGTACCAGAGGTTCTTGAGCTCGGCATCCGACTCGGTGTCGGGCAGCTCGAAGTACGTCTGGAAGGCACCCAGTCCGATCGGGCCGTTGCCGGACTCGACCTCGTGGTTACCGGCCGCGGGCATCCACGCACGGAAGCGGGCCGACCGAGTGTTGTTGGTGAAGAAGTTGTTCCAGGTGCGGACCCGGTCGACGTCCCTGTTGGCGTAGCACAGGTCGCCGTTGAGCAGGTGGAAGAGCGGCGCGACCTGCTCGATGCCGGTCACGATGTCCTTGCTCGCCGCCGTGGAGTTGTTGTCGAGCGTCACCGAACCGTCCGAGCCCCAGGTCACCTGCGGGGCCGCCTGGTCGCCGAAGCTGGTGAAGGTGAACGGCACGCGGCCGCGCGGCGCGGTCCTGAAGATGGCGCTGTCCGGCGAGGCGCCGTCGTGCGTCACCATGTACACGTAGTCGGTGGCCGGCTTGAGCCGGTTCAGCTTCGCGTGGTGGACGTAGACGGTCCGGCCCGACTTGCCGTCGACGTAGGTGCGCGTGGTCGCGTCGACGTGGGAGCCGAATCCGTGCTCCAGCGTGCCGTACATCACGCGGGGCTTCTTCACGACGCCGTCCGTGATCCACGAGACGACCATCTGGGTGCTGGGGTCGGCCCCGAAGGTGAGGTGGAGACCCTGCACCGGCGACGCGTTGGCGCTGTCGGGGGTCGCGATGAAAGCGGGAGCGTCGAACCCGGTCTCCGCCGCGGCGGGGCTGGCGGAGAGCATCGGGATGGCGGCGGCACCGGCGCCGACCGATCCAAGCAGGCCGAGAGCGCCGCGGCGGGAAAGCCGGCTGGGCTTTTCCTCGCTGTTGTGGGAAGTGTCCACAATGTCCCTTTCGTTACATACGAACGCAGGAACACTGGCGCACCACGATGGGCACGCCGTGAACACGACCTTGCCGATCACGGCGAAACGGTCTAACAAACATGGGTGGGCGTAAAGCCGACATAAAGCGTTCATGCGCGCCGCGTTAAGCGACGCGGCCCCGCTCGCGTACGGCCTGGCCGGCCTGCTCCGTGAGCGTCGACGAAGGCGGCCTCCGTGACGAAAGCCGCCTCCGCCGAAGTGGTTCAGACCGTCACCTCTCGGCCTCGGATGCTCATCGCAGCGGGTGCGCCTTGAAGAAGTCCCACATCACCGCGGTGGCGGAGATGGTCTTGGTGACGTGCCCGGGGCCACTGTCGGCCAGTTCACCCGGCCAGGTGTGGCCGCCGCCCTCGATGCGGTAGTGAACGACCTCCGAATGGGCGCGGCAGCCCGTCCACTGGAAGGCGGTGATGTCGTCCTTGGCGACGATCGTCTGCGCGGTGTCGTCGCAGCCGTCGCGCTTGGCCCACGCGGCGGTCCAGTCGAACACCGGGGGCAGGCCGTCCTCGGGCTCACCCAGATAGTCGACGATCGAGTCGGCCGTGCCGTGGAAGTCCAGGATCGGTACGGCCCGCCGCGGTGCGCAGTTCTCCTCCCCGGCCTGGTAGAAGGCGCCCGAGACCGGTGCGGCGGCGGCGATCCGGCGGGAGAGACGGCAGGCCAGGACGCCGGCGAAGCCGCCGCCGTTGGACTTTCCCGTGACGTAGATCCGGGCCGGGTCGACGCAGAGGGTGCTCTGCAGTTCGTTGAGCAGGTCGCTGACGAACAGCACGTCGTCGGCGCCTGACGCGTACGGGGCGCCCTGCCACGCGGTGTGGTCGCCCTCCCCTATCAGGCCCTGCGGGTAGACGGCGATCGCGTCGAGCGCCGAGATGCCGGAGAAGCCCTCGATCTGCTGGCCGCTGCCCTTGCGGCCGTGGAATGCCATGACCAGCGGCGTCTTCTTGGTGGGCCGGTAGCCCGCGGGAAGGTGCAGGACGTAGGAGCGGGTCACGCCGCCGGAGACGATGGTGCGCTCTTCCGACACGCCGGGCTCTCCCGTGAGCTGTCGCGAACAGCCGCGGGTCGGGACCTGGTGGTCGACGATCCCGGACTGATGGCCGCGCGGGCTTGACTGCCGTACCGGCTCCGCCGACGCCGGCGTCACGGCGGCAACGGCCGGCGCCCCGACGAGCGACACGGCGAGCGCCGCCAACGCTGTGGCGCGCAGGAGTTTGGGGGTGTGTTTGCGCATGCTGAACCAGCCTTCTGTCGAAGGTTTGCGGGTGGGGGGTGCGAGGAGCGGCGGTGTCAGGTGACCGCGCTCAGAAACGCCTGGAGTCGCGGGCTTTCGGGCGCGCCGAAGAACTTGTCGGGAGCAGCCTTCTCGATCAGCCTGCCGTGGTCGAGGAAGACGACCTGTCCGGCGGCTTCTTGGGCGAAGCGCATCTCATGCGTCACCACGATCATCGTCATTCCCTGTCCGGCCAGGTCGCGCATGATGGACAGCACGCCTTTGACCAGCTCGGGGTCGAGCGCGGACGTCGCCTCGTCGAACAGCATCACCTCTGGTTCCATCGCGAGGGCGCGGGCGATCGCCACGCGTTGCTGCTGGCCGCCGGACAGCTGTGCCGGCCTCCGGTGTTCCAGGCCGGCCAGGCCCACGGACGCCAGCTGCTCGCGGGCCCGCTCGGCCGCCTCCTCCGCCGGCAGTTTGCGTACGCGCCGGAGCGCGAGCGTGATGTTGTCCAGCGCGGTGCGGTAGGGGAAAAGGTTGAAGTTCTGGAAGACCATGCCGACCCGCGCGCGGACCGCGTCGATGTTCGCCGACCGGTCGGTCACCTCGGTGTCGCCGAGGAGCACTCTGCCCTCGTCGGGTTCCTCGAGGCGGTTGGTGCAGCGCAGCAGAGTCGACTTGCCGGAGCCCGAGGGGCCGACGATGCACGTGGTCTGACCGCCGGGAACCTGCAGGCAGATGTCGTGGAGGACCTGCGTCCGCCCGAATCTCTTGTTCACGTGCTCGAAGGTCACCGAGGTGCCGCGGGCCGTGGGGGTCTGCGATGTGGTCTGTGTCGTCATGGGGTCATCCCGTGCCTTGAGGGGCGAGCGCCCGGTCCCTGTCGTTCGCGCTGTCGCTCGCGGTGTCGGCCGCGATGTCCTGCCGCCCCTCCCGCAGCCGCCGTTCCCAGGCGTTGACCGCGTACGTCATCGGCACGGTGATCGCCAGGAAGAGGAGGCCCGCCGCGACGAGCGGCGACAGCGACGCGTGGAGGACCGCCGTGTCCTGTGCGATCGCGAACATCTCCCGCTGCCCGGCCGTCAGGCCGAGGAGGTAGACCAGCGCAGTGCCCTTGATGACGAGGATGAACTGCCCGGTCAAAGGCGGCAGGACACGACGGGCGCCGGTCGGGAAGACCACGAACCGCAGCGTCTCCAGGTGGGAAAGGCCGAGGCCGCGGGCCGCCTCGATCTGTCCCTTCTCGACGCTCTGGAATCCCGCCCTGAAGATCTCGGCCATGTAGGCCCCTTCGAGCAGCCCGATCGCCAGCGCGGCATATCCGTATGTGTTCTCACCGAACAGGGTGACGCCGGCGAGCGGCAGCCCCTGGCCGACCAGGTACACGGTGAGGATGTGCGGCAGGCCGCGCAGGACGTCGACGTACACCCGGCACGGCAGGCGGACCGCCACCTTGGACGACATCAGCCCGGCCGCGATCACGACGCCGACCACGACGCCGATCAAGCTGGCGAGCACCGCAAGCAGCAGCGTGTTGAGCAGGCCGACCCGCAGCAATGTCGGCAGCGTCTGCCCGATGAGGTCGAGGTCGAAGAACGTCTCCCACACGCGTTGAAGCCCGTCGAACATCTGCGGCCTCCTACGAGCTCGAGGAGGGCGCCGTGGACGATGCGGCCCCGGCGGGTGCGGTCGTCGGCATGCCCGGATGCTCGGCGACCAGTTCCTCGGGGATCTGCGCGTCCGCCGGGTTCCACTTGTAGAACAGCCGGGCGTACGTGCCGTCCTCGATCATGCTGTCGAGGTTCTTGTTGACCGCGTCGAGGAGCTTCTGCTTGTCCTTGGCCACCGGGAACGCGGTCTTGCCCGACGTGATCACCTCAGAGGCGGTGAAGTCGTCATGCTGTGCGAGCAACTCGCGCACGGTGGCCGTGCCGGAGAACAGCCCGTCCACCTGACCCGCGGTCAGGGCGTTCGCGCTCGCCGCGATGTTCGGGAACTCCTTGATGACCACCGTGGGAGCGGTCTTCTGCAGCAACGGGATGAGCGCGCTCCCGCGGGTGATGGCGACCGTCTTGCCCCCCGAGTCTTTGATGGCCGCGAGCGGCGACTTCTTGAGGGAGATCAGCTGCGCCTCGCCGTACGAAACCGCGGCGGTGAAGTTCGTGACGGCCTCCCGCTCCGGCGTGACGAGCACGCCGAACGCGGCGGTGTCGTACCGGTGGTTGCGCACGCTGGGGAGCAGGCTCGCGAAGTCGCTGGAGACGTAGGTCGCCTTCAGTCCCATGCGCTTGGCGATCTCATCCATGAGGTCGACGTACATGCCCGTGGCCTTGCCGTCCTGCAGGAACGACGCGGGCTTGTCGTCGGTGCGGAAGGCGACGGACAGGATGCCCGGCTTGATCAGCCCCAAGCCGGCGCCGCTCTGCGTGCCGGCATCGGTGGCGCCGGTGCCGCCGCAGGCCGTGCCGGCCAGCGCGACCGCCACGGCTACCGTGGCCAGCCGTAAGGAGGTCCGGCGTCTATCGCGTACGGATGCGGGGGGCATGGTGGCTCCTTGATGTGTCGAACGGAGGGTTTCTGCGTAGAACAGGCCGATGTTCAGAGGGATCGGGGGCCGGACGCCGAGCCGGAATCCGGCAGGGGCAGGGCGATGAACTGCTCCAAGAACGAGGTGAGACGGTCGAGGGCGGCCGACACCTGCCGCTCACCGAAGTCGGCGCTCGCCGCGGTGGCGTCACCCAGGGCGCCGTTCGGGTCGAGCCGGTGGTAGGGCTGGGGAAAGTGGATCGCGGAGTGCATCCGGCTGAGCCGGCCCGCCGCGTCGAGGTCCGCGCGCCGATCCGTGCCCCGGACCAGGCTCTCCTTACGCACCAGCTCCGGCGCCAGATAGAGGGCCTGTGAGGTCTCCACCTCACACGAATGACCGCGTAGTTCGCTGACTCCCTCCTGGCTGATGACATCCGGCACCAGGGCGGAGATGCCGCTGGAGGCCAGGTGCATGTCAGGAAAGTCGGTACGGATCCGGATCGAGGCGATGTCGACCACCGCGTTGTTGCCACCGTGTCCGTTCAGCAGGAACACCTTGCGCCAGCCGTGGCGGTACAGACTGTGCACGATTTCGTAGATGACCTGCTGCAACGTCTGCGGTGTCAGCGTGATCGTGCCGGGAAAGCCCATGTGGTGCTCCGACAGGCCGACCGTCGTCTCCGGCGCGATCACCGCCTGCGGCGCCATCCGTTCGGCGACCAGCTTGGCCATCTCGACAGCGCGGACCGTGTCCGTCTGCAGGGCCATGCCGCGGCCGTGTTGCTCGCATGAGCCGAGCGGCACGATCACCAGCGGCGCCGCCTCGCGGGCGGCTTCCACCTCGGGCCAGGTCATCTCGGCGAGAAGGTAACCGCTCCCCCGAGTGCGACTCTGCTGCTGCGGCCCTACCCCTTGCACTGTGTTTCTCCAGTCTTCTCGATACAGCCGGACACGCCCGTGAGCACAGAAGCCGGGGGCGGCCCGATGTCAGGACAGGCGCGAGGCGACCGCGTTGCGAATTTCCATCAGGTGCGCGCGGGTCAGCTCGCCTGCCCGCTCCGCGTCCTGGCCGGCCACCGCCTCGAAAATGGCGACGTGCTGGTCGTAGTCGGCCCGGTGGTCGTAGACCCGCCGCACCTCCCGCTGCTCCCGTCTGCGTACGGCGAGCAGCGAGTCGATCACCTCGTAGATGACGGTGTTGCCCGACGACGCGGCGAGTTCGCGGTGGAAGTTCAGCCGCGCCTCGGGCTGTCCGTCGTCGCGCGGTTGCAGCGCCGTCGCGAGCGCCGCCTGCAGCCGGTCGAGGTTCTCCGGGGTGCGGTGCAGCGCCGCCTGCATGGCGATGGTCGGTTCGATCATCAACCGGGCCTCAACGAGCTGGAGGGTGGCCTCCGTGGTGATCCCGGTCGTATGGGGATTGGCGAGGACCATCCGGGAAGCACCGGCTCCCACGTAGACACCGGAGCCGTGCCGCAACTCGACCGTTCCCGTCGCCTGGAGGCCCCGAAGCGCCTCCCGGACGGTCGGAGCCGTGACGGAGAACCGCTTCGCCAGCTCCCGGACCGTCGGCAGCCCGTCGCCGTGGCGCAGGTGCCCTTGCCTGATGATCTCCAAGATCTGGGTCATCAATCCGTCGGTCAGGCTGGGCCTCACCGACGGGGAGACCGGAGCGTCGTACTCCGCCATGTTTCCCCTGTTTCCAACTCGTAACGACCAAGTGAACTAGTCACTTGGTGACTTTGGCAGCGGAGCGACCTTCTGTCAACGGCGACGTAACGGGAAATTTCCTGAAACAGACGGGCAGGACGACGCGCAGGGGTGACCGCACCCCATGCGGACGGAGCTACACGCCCGCCGGGTAGACGCCGGAGAGACCGGGCGTACGGGTCACGAGGTGAAAGCGGTGGCCGGCCGCGTTATCGGCGGTCGAGAAGGACGCGAAGCGTGTCCGTGCCGTGCTGCACGAAGCCTCGCGCGCCGTAGTAGAACTCGGGCGGGGAGCCGGGGTTCAGGCGCATGCCCGGGCAGGCGGCGAGGAGCGCGGTGAGCGCGGCCCGCACCTCGATGCGGGCCAGCGGCGCTCCCACGCAGAAGTGCGGTCCCAGACCGAATCCGAGATGCCCGCCGCGCCGATCCACGTCGAAGCGCCCGGCATCCGGGTAGGCCTGCTCGTCGAAGTGCGCGGCCGCGATGCAGAGATACACGATGCTCCCTGCGGGCATGTCGGTTCCCGCGATCCGCGTGTCCTGCCGCACCAACCGGTAGAGCCCGGCCGACGGGTTGGCCCATCGGAAGGCCTCGTCGATCGCGGCGTCGACGAGGCCGGAGTCGGCGCGGACCCGTTCGAGCGACTCCGGATTGAGCAGGAGCGAGGCGATGGTGGCCGACAACATCTGGATGGTCGTCTCGAAGCCGCCGAGCAGCAGGCCCATGAGGGCGATCGCGACCGTTTCCGGTGAGTAGGCGTCTTCGCTGAGGTAGGCCCGGATGACCTCACCCAGCAGGTTGTCGCCCGGGTTGCGCCGCTCTCGTTCGACCAGTTGCCTGGTGTAGGCCTCGAGGTCCGCGAAGGCCTGCCGGCCGGGGCCGGCGAGTTCCTCGTTCATGGGCGACCCGAGCCAGGTGACGATGGTGCGCACCCACTGCAGTCCCTGGTCGCCGAGCTCGTCGGGGATGCCGAGGAGTCCGAGGAAGACCTCCATCGGATACCGGGCCCCCGCGTCCTCGACGAGGTCCGCTTCGGACTTCGCGGCCAGCGCGCCGAATGTGCGCTCGGCGATCGGCGCCACGATGCTCGCATATCTGGCGCTGGCCACCGCGCTGAAGAACCGATTGTGGATGCGGCGCTGGCGGTTATGCTCCGCCCCATCGAGGGCGATCATGGACGAGCTCATCGGGCCCACGCCGTACAACTGGTTGCCGAAGGTCGCCGTGTCGCGCAGAGCCGCCGAGACATCCCTGTGGCGCAGCACAAGGGGCGCGGCCATGAACTCGTCGTGGACGACCGGCTGCTCGCGGCCCAGGGCGGCCAAACTGCTCCCGAAGGCCGCCGGGGATGAGGAACGACTACGGAACACGCTGTCCGAGCTGGCGATCATCGAGTCTCCTCGTGGACGCGTTCCAGGGCTCGCTCTTACCCGGACGGTAACCGCGGCCCGCGCGCATGCCAAGAGACAGTTCCTCTCCCCGGCTTCGCGGTCGTGCGGCCGGGGGCACGGGACGACCTGTGGGAGACGAGCTATTCGTCCTCGTCGTCGCCTCCGTCGCCGCTGAGGCCTGATGCGTTCAGGAATGTGCTCAGCGGGCCGCCGGCCGCGATCTTCCCCTTCCGCTGTGCATCGGTCAGATCACGGCGCAGGTCCCTTATCTGCTTCGGCGCCCGGTTGCCCTTCCCCTTGTCCTCCGAAAGCGCCTTCTGGATCTTCTCGCGGATCGAGTGAACCAGATCGGGATCGATGCCGCCCTGCGCCTGTTGCGCGAGCACGGCGCGATCGAGGTCGGCCAGCCATCCCTCAGGCGACGGCGGAGGCGTCGACGGTGCAGTGGCGGGCTCGGATGTGGCGGACTCGGACGTGGCCGGCGGGGTGGTCGTCGCCTGCTCCGAGGCGGCCACGGAGGGCGCCGCCGAGGGCGGAGATTCGCCCGAACCCGTGGACAACGCCACCGCGACCGACGCGACGGCCACCACCGCCGCCACGGCCACCACGACCTGGACGAGCGGTCGCCGTCCCCTCGACGGCGGTGCGGGAGCTGGCAGTGTGAGAGATGGCGGTGTGGGAGGCAGGCCGACGGGCGGCGCATCGAGGAGCGCGGTGTCCCCTCCACGAGCCGGCGGTGCCGGCGGCATCGACAGGCCCGGGCGCCGGCCACCGCCGGTCGCCGCCGACCGGACGACCGCGTCGAGCACCTGGCGGACCACTCCGGCGCTTGCGGGCCGGGCGCCGGGCTCCTTGGCCAGCAACGCCATGATCAGTCCCTCCAGCTCCGGCGGGATGTCCGCCCGATGGCGGCTGGGCGGAACCGGCGGCTGTTGGATGTGCTGGTACATCAGCTGCGGCACCGGTCCGACGAACGGCGGCTGTCCGCACAGCAGCTCGTAAAGGACGCAACCCAGCGCGTACAGATCGGAGGCCGGCTCCCCGCCACGACCGGCGATCTGCTCGGGCGCGAGATAGGCCGCGGTGCCCACCACGGTGCCCACCATGGTCAGCCGCGCCGCCTCGCTCGACACGTGCGCCACCCCGAAGTCGACCACCTTGAGCACGCCCTGCGCGGTCCGATGCAGGTTGGCCGGTTTGACGTCGCGGTGCACCACGCCCACGCGATGAGCCGCCTCCAGCCCGGCGGCGGCCTGGCTCATCAGGTCACACGCTTCGGCTACGGCGTACCGGCCCCGCTCGGCCAGCTCGGCGGCGAGGCTGCGACCGGTCAGCAGCTCCATCACCAGGAACGGCTGCCCTGCCTGCTCGCCCACGTCGAGCACCGTCACCACATTGGGATGCACGATTCGCGCGACGGCGTGCACTTCGCGGGCGAACCGTTCCCGCCCCCCGACCTCGGCCGCCTGCGACACCAGCATCTTGACCGCCACCGGACGGCCGGCCTGCAGGTCCCGGCCCCGCCACACTTCGCCCATCCCGCCGCGGCCGATCATCTCGTCCAGTTGATACCGGCCGACCAGCAAGGACGACACCACTTCCGGCATACCTCCACCAATAGCTTTCAGGCCCAGCAATAACGGCCAAACCTACCCCCGGCGCATGGTGGATCACACTTACGGGCGACGCAGCGGCTCGTTACCGGTCGAGCCCGTGGTCGCGGAGCGGCCCGACGGTCAGGCCTCGCCGGTCGATCTCTTCCAGCAGGGCAGGCAGCGCACCCAGGGTGTTGCGCCAGGAGCCGGGGGCCGACGTGCAGTCGGAGTCGTGCAGCAGCACCGTCGCACCGCCGCTCAGGTCGCGGGTGACCGTGGCCAGGACCGACTCGGGGGTGCTGCCGCCGGCCCAGTCGCGCCCCCAGTTGGTCCACAACACCGGGGTGAGGCCGAGCCGCCGGGCCGCTCTCATCGCGGGCGCGGTCAGCACGCCGTACGGCGGCCGGTACCAGCGAGGCGCCTCACCGGTGACCGAGGCGATCAGGTCGGTGGCCCGCGCCAGGTCGGCGAAGGTGGCACGCGGTCCGCGCAGCGGCATGGGCCGGTGCTCCCAGCCGTGCACCGCCACCTCGTGCCCGGCCTGAAGCAGCTCACGCCCCAGCTCGGGCGCGGCCTCCAGCATCCGGCCGAGCAGGAAGAAGGTGGCCTTCACGCCGTATTCGGCCAGCGCCTCCACGAACGCAGGCGTGGAGTGCGGATCAGGCCCGTCGTCGAAGCTGAGCGCCACATGACCGCGGTCGCCGACTCCCGACAGCCGCGGCAGCAGCAGCCGCCGGAGCGGCGCGACCGAGGTGAGCGCGGGACCGGCGTGCGCGGCGACCGCGGTCGCGCTCACGGCGGTGGCCTCCAGGCAGATGCGGGCCACGCCGAGCATCACCGCGCTCCCAGCGCGGACGGCATCGTCTCCGGCGACCGCAGATCCCGGCCGGCCGGCGGCTTCAACGGCCGCGGGATCCGTATCCCCGCCCTGTCACAAACGAGGTCGGCGATGATCGCCGAGGGGTCGGGGCCCAGCCGGATCCCGGCGGCAGGCAGCGGACCGGCCGCCCCGTCGGATGGGTGGAGTGCCGCGTGCAGGGCATCCGGAAGGTCTTCCGGCCGGTGAATCCAGGGGGCCCAGCCGGCCTCCTCAAGGGCGGCGGCGTTGGTCTGGCCATGCCCCGGCAGGCACCGATAGCTGATCACCGGCAGCCCGGTCGCCATCGCCTCCAGGCAGCTCAGCCCGCCGGCGTTCTGGACCACGACGTCACAGGCGCGCAGCAGGGCCGGCATGTCGTCCACCCAGCCCAGCGCGATCCCGTCTCCCCGCCGTTCGATCGCCTGCCGCAGCCCCGCGTTGTGCCCGCAGACGACGACGGGAACAGCCGGCGTGTGCGCGGCGATGTCGCGGGCGGTCTGGCCGACCTCGCCCACCCCCCAGGAGCCGGCGACCACCAGCGCCAGCGGGCGGTCCGGGGGCAGCCCGAACGCCAGCCTGGCGGCGTGCCGTTCCAGCGCGGACTCCGCCGCGCGAAAAGCGGGTGCGACGGCGGGGGCGGTGACCTGGACGTCGCGTGCGCCCAGCCGCTGCGCCTGTGCCGCCGCCACAGGGTGCAGCGCCACATGCGCGTCCACCCCGTCCGCGACCCACAGCGGGTGGACCGACAGGTCGGTCAGATAGGTGAACACCGGCACCCGGAGCGACGCCTGCGCCCGCATCCCGCCCAGCGCCTGGCTGGCCAGCGGATATGTCGACACGACCGCGACGGTGTCCGGTCCTGCCACGGCCGCCGTCCGGCGCGCGGCCAGCCTCGCCAGCCCGCGTACGGCCACCTCCATCACGGCCCAGCGTTCCACCGCGTCCAGCAGGAAGCCCCAGCTTCCCGGCGCGGCCCGCAGTTGCAGTGCGTACATCCGCCGCAGCAGCCTTCCGAGCCGGAACGGAAGCAGGTCGAGGAAGTCGTAGCGGTCGACTCCGAATCCTCGTGCCTGCAACCGCCTGGTCAGTTCGGCGGCCGCACCGTCGTGCCCGGCGCCCACACTCGCGGAAACGATCGTGATCCGGTGGGGAGCGGCCGCCGGCATGAGCGCACGGCGCCTGGAAAAGCGCATAGGTCGTCTTCTCTGGTGCTGGCCCGTGGGGCGTGGTGAAACGCTCGATCAGCAGATGCGGCCAGGAGCCGGTGAGCCTCCGAGACACAACCAACTTCTACACGCGCGTAGAAGCTGGTTGGACTGTAGGGCAAACGATTCAGAGTTGGCAACCGGCGGCCATACAAGCACACGCCTCGCCCGGCCCCTGGGGCGACCCGTGCGGAGAAGCTGACGTGACGTGGGCGATCAACGAGAGGCCGGCACACCGCCCGCCGATCGGCTTCCGGCCTCGGCCGCGTCTCCCGGATGCCCGAACCAGCAGGTGAGGGCGGACCGCAGCCCCTCGCGCTGCGGGCCGTCGGGACGCGGTGACGCCGACGCCCAGGCGACGTAGCAGTCCGGCCGCAGGAGCAGCGCGGCGACGTCCGGGTCGTCGCATCGTGCGGTCACGACGTCGACCCGGTCGCTCCACGGCGCCGCCTCTCCGGCGAGCGTCCCGCCGTCGGTGAGGTCCAGCAGCAGCGGCCGGGCCGTACGGGTCAGCTCGGCGAGCCGCACCGTGCCGGTCTCCGTGTGCAGCACCAGGTCGGGCGCCCAGCGGCCGGTCAGGGCGTGCGCGCCGGCGTCCCCGGAGGCCGGGCCCATGTCGTAGCGGATGTCCGCTCCCGCCACCAGGTCCGCAAGACGCCGTACGGTGTGACGGTCGGCCAGCAGCTCGCCGAACAGCTCGCGCAGTGCGGTGACCTCACCGCCGGGGCCGATGAGCACGGACTGCGCCTGGGTGTGCATGGTCACGCGTCGCCCGACCGGCCGCCGCTCGGACTCGTAGGTGTCGAGCAGTCCCGTCGGCGCCCACCCGTTCAGCTCGGCGGCGAGCTTCCAAGCCAGGTTGATCGCATCTTGCAGGCCCAGGTTGAGCCCGGGCCCGCCGATCGCCGAGTGCACGTGGGCGGCGTCTCCGACCAGCAGCACACGGCCTTCGCGGAACCGGTCGGCCAGCCGGGTGTTGCCGCCGGCAAGCCGCCGCATCAGGTGCGGCCCTTCCCCCTCCGGCGGGCCGAGCGGGACGTCGGCCCCCAGCACCCGCCGGACGCTCTCCCGCAGTTCGGAAATGGTGAGCGGCTGGTTCAGGCGGTCATCGGGTGTGCGCAGCTCGATCGTCGTCACCGCCGGCGGGCCGCTCGGGAACGGCGCGTACGCGATCAGCCCCCGCTCGGTGCGGTGGTGCATGAACGGCGGCACGGTGCCGTACCCGGGAACGGCCAGACCGCCCCCGACCGGGTCGATCAGCTCGGCCGGCAGGCTGACGTGGGCGGTGCGGGAGACCGTGCGGTCGGTGGTCACGCCGGGGAACTCGATCCCGGCGAGCTTGCGGGTGACGCTGTGCCCTCCGTCGGCTCCCACCAGGAACCGGGTCTCGATCCGGTACGGCCCAGCCGGGCCTGCGACCTCGACCGTGACCATGTCGGGGTTCTGGGCGAGCCCGGTCACCTCGTGGCCACGCCGGACCTCGACGCCGAGCTCGGAGGCCCGCTCGGCCAGCATCTGCTCGATGCGGCGCTGCGGCGCCATCAGCAGATAGACGGGGTTGCCGGGCAGGGATGCGAGGTCTAGCGGAAACGCGCCGAACATGTAGTGAGGTACGGGGTGCGGCGGTGTGATGCCGCCGCTGAGCCGCTCGTACAGGCCGCGCCGGTCGAGCATCCGCACGACCTGGCCGACGAGCCCGTTGGCCCGCTGCTCGGTGGACGGTTCGGAAAGCCGCTCCAGCACGAGCGGCCGGACGCCGGCCAGCGCCAGCTCGCAGGCCAGCATGAGGCCGTTGGGCCCGGCGCCGACGATGACGACATCGATGGGCATGGCAATGTCCTCCAAGTTCGGCAGGCATGGTGAACAGACCCGGCGGCGCCGGGTTGAACAGGACAGGTGGTGAACGGGTTAGGGCGTCGGCAGACCAGCGGCGAACTGGGCGAAAGCCTCCGACAACAGCGGCGCTATTCCCAGGGGTTCCATGGGCGGGTCGGCGCGCATCCAGTGCTGCATGGCCGCGTTGGTGGCGGCCATGACCGCGCCGGCCACGAGCCGCGGGTACAGGTCGCGCTCGGCGTCGGTGCCGGTGCGCTCGGCCACGGCGACGGCGAGTTCCTCCTCGGCGATTGCGCCGGCGCGCAGAAACTCGCCTTGCATCGCCGGCTCCGCGACCATCAGCCGGACACCGGCGACCCACTGCTGAGCGTCGGCCATCGGAGGATTCGCCGTTATCTCGGGGGTGAGGGCGAACTGGGCGAGCACGGCGTGGGTGATGGAGTCCCAGAGCGGCTCGGTCGTGGGCCTGCGGCGCAGTTCCTCCGCGACGCGCAGGCACCGGTCGAGGTGACGCGCGACGATCGCCTCGGCCTTGCTGGAGAAGTAGTTGTTGAACGTGCGCGGAGACACCCCGACCGCCTCGGCGATGTCGTCCACGCGGACGTTGTCGAACCCGCGCTCGACGGCCAGACGCACGGCGGCCCAGCTGAGCGCCGCCCTGGTTTCGCGTTTCTTACGCTCGCGCAACCCGATCCGGGCGCCGTCCTCTGTGCTCACACCATCACCCTAACCGAAGTTGCGCGATCGGCAAAGATGCGCGTCACGCAAGATTCATCGGGCGTAACGCCTTCACCGGCGGTGCGGGCACTGGATCGCGCGCCAGGCCGGCACTGGTCAACGGGGCCGGCCGTCGCGGCGCCCCTCGGACGGCGAAGTGACGGGCCCGTAGAGCCGGACGTCGGTGTCGAGATGGCCGACTTTCGCGACGATGAGCGGCCGGACCTGGGACCAGCACAACCCGCCGTGGCCACAGCCCAGCGCGGGGATCGCCACACTTCGTATGCCGAGGTCGACGAGGAGCCGGGCCAGGTCGTCCAGCCCCGCCTCGACGTCCTCCAGCCGGGACGGCCGCCGCCAGTGGCGTTTGGTCGGAAAATTCAGCACCCACCGATCGCCGTCGCCCAGCCGTACGGGAAAGACGCGGCCCACCTGAACCCGCCCCTTCGCACATGCGTCGGCGTAGGCGGCGAACACGTCGGGGAAGGCACGTTTGACCTGCAGAGCGATTCCCTTGCCCATGACACCCGCCGTGTTGACGGCGTTGACGAGCGCCTGGGCGTCGTCGCGGAGCAGGTCGCCCGTGGCATCGGTGATCAAAGCGCCCCCTTACTCGCCGGCCGGCCGTACCAGGGATATCAAGGGCGTCTGACATTTCGCCCGCTGGGCGATCATGCGCATCGGCCCAGGGCACTTCATCAGCAAATAACTGGATTTATGGCCGCATTTCATGAAGGCGTTCACGCCGCCCATGACCCTCTGTCACATATGAGGTCGAGCCGAAGGGGAAAGCTGCTTTCAACCCGTTGACGAGGCCGTAGCACGTATGTAACCTTTGGCCAACGTCCTGTAAGAATTTTGCAATTATCCGTTCTCTTCTCTCCATAATTCGCAAGTTCTGTCTGGAGCGCACCGCGTCCGTGCACTCGCCCCGCCCCCATCTCCCCATGGAGGCCGCAGGTGATGTCGGCTACGGCATTGCGCGGACGATCGCCGCCCTGAGCGGCGACAACCAGCGCTTTCCAGCCTTTGCGTTGAGATCAGCACCCAGCGGTGGACTCTCCGCACCGCTCCCCTTGGTCCCTGACGAGAGTTAGCGAACGCGATGAATAACAAGCACCACCTTTTACGGCTGGTCGCGGCCATGCTCGCGGCCGGCCTGCTCGTTCTGGCCGGACCGGTTCTGCCGGCCTCAGCGGCAGGCCCCAACCTGGCAGCCGGTAAGACCGTTACGGCGAGC
>NZ_BOOR01000025.1 GCF_016863335.1 Planotetraspora thailandica | reverse complement strand
CCTGGCCGGGACCGGCGCGCATTCGTACTCCACCCGAAGCTGACGCGCTCTGACCAGAGGTCCCGATCCGCCCCGGCGGGGACGTTCCGCATCCACGCGGGCTCTCCACCGGGGCGGAATCATGTTCCACCGCAGATCAGGCTCCCGCGGCGGACATGCCGCCGTCGACGGTGAAGCCGGCTCCGCTGGTGTAGGCGGAGCGGTCGGAGACGAGGAAGGCGATGAGGTCGGCGATCTCGCGCGGGTTCGCCGCCCGGCCGAGCGGGTAGCCGGCCATGAGGTCGGCGTACGCGTTCTCCTTGCCCTCATGTGCCTTGAGGAGGGTGAGGATCCGCTCGGTCGCCACCGGTCCGGGATTGACCCCGACCACACGGATGCCGTCGTTCAGGCTGCGTCCGCCCAGGGCCCGGGTGAACGCCATGAGGGCGGCGTTGCCGGAGCTTCCGGCGATGTAATTGGAGTCGACCCGCTCGCCGGCGTTGCCGATGTTATTGATGATCACTCCACGGCCGCGGGCCTTCATCCGCGCGTAGACGAGCCGCGTGAGATCGACGTAGCCGAAGACCTTGAGGTCCCAGGCGTGCCGCCAGGCTTTCCCGTCGACCGCGTCGAGGGAGCCACCGGGGATGTCGCCGGCGTTGTTGACCAGGATGTCGAGATCCGGCACGTCGCCGGCGAGGCGGTCGAGATCCTCCGGCAGTCGCAGGTCGACCGGATGCACGGACACTCCGACGGAATGGGCGGCGCGCAGGCGGCGCGCGAGGTCCTCGAGCGCAGGCGCGCTGCGGGCGGCGAGGTGCAGGTCGCAACCCTCCTCGGCGAGCACCTCCGCGGTCGCGGCGCCGATGCCCTTCGACGCGCCGGTGATGAGAGCGCGTCTGCCGCGCAGATTCAGATTCATCGCATCCCCCGTGTGTGCGACGTCAAAGCAGTTGACGAAACCGTGAGTTCCGTCAAAGCTTTGCCGGAACTCACGGTTTCGTCAACTGGTAGGGTCGGCACATGTCGCTCGATTCCGCTCGAGAGCCGGTCACGCCCCGTCCCCACACGGGGCGCCGGCGCAATCCCGCGGTGCGCAAGGCCGTACTGGACCGCGCCGCGGAACTGCTCGCCGGGCCGGACGGCATGGCCGTCTCGATCGACGCCATCGCCCAGGCCGCCGGCGTGAGCAAGCACACGATCTACCGCTGGTGGCCGTCCAAGGGGGCGGTGCTGCTGGAGGCGACGGTCGAACGCGCCCAGAAAGAGGTGACCGTCCCTGACACCGGCGCGCTCACCACGGATCTGGAGGTGTTCCTCGCGGACACCTTCCGCGCTGTAGAAGAGGTGGCTCCCCTGCTGCGCGCCCTTATGGCCGAAGCCCTGCGCGACACCGTGGCCGCCGAGGGGATGCGCGAATTCGTCGCGGCCCGCAGAAACGAACTCAGGGGCCTGCTCCTCCGGGGCCTGGACCGTGGGGAATTGCCGGCGGAGACCGACCTGGAACTGACGATCGACCAGATCTACGGGCTGATGTGGTACCGGATTCTGATCGCCCGTACCCCTGTGACCGGCGAGGTTGCGAGCCGGCTGTCGCGGGCGGTCACCGGGCACGGGGCGTAACCGCACTCGAGCCGGGGTCTAACGCGTCTTGGAGTTCCCCTCTCAGCAGGGATGTCCAGGAGAACACATCGCGGGCATCCCTGCTGAGAAAAGGTCATCTCTGTTGAGAACCTGCAGGGTCACAGACCCGGCCGAACCGCCCCCACGAAGGACTGCTTGCGGTAGGAGTTCAGCTTGTCGATCCTGACCCGCGAGCCGGAGTGCGGCGAGTGGATCATCTTGCCGTGCCCGACGTACATGCCGACGTGGCCGCCGCCGCTGGTGAAGATGAGGTCACCGATCTTGAAGTGGCCCCACTTGATCTTCTTCTTCACGGCCTTACGCATGGAATAGGTCGTGCGCGGGAGTTTCACGCCCGCCCTGCGCCAGGCGTACATGACCAGACCCGAGCAGTCGAACGCCCTGGGTCCGGCGGCTCCCCATCGGTACGGGTCGCCGAGTTGCTTCTTTGCCACCGAGACGGCCCGCCGGGCCTTGGCCTGCTGGAGTGCGGCCCTGCTCAGCTTCTTCTTGGCCGTCTTCTTGACCGTCGTGGTGCTCTTGACGGCCGTGGCCGTCGTCGTCGTGGCGCTCTTCACGGACGTCACCGTCTGGGCGTTCGCCGGTTGGGCGGCCACGGCTCCGACGGAGGCGGTCAACGCGACGCCGCCGAGGGAGATGAGGGCACGACGAGACAGACGTACGGGGATTCTGGACAGGATTGCTCCTATGATCTTCCGCTTGCGCCTACCGGGTTAGCTGACGGGTTCGGGCTGGGAAGCCGCCCTACGGCGCTGTCGCGCCGATTCACCCCGGGACCTTCTGCGAAGGCCCATTGGTTCCCCGGCTCCGTGCCTCCTGACTGCACGGACTCGGCAGGTCACCGGCGCCGAGGCCCTCGGAAGGGCCCACGAGGGGCCCGGGGAGGGCCCGCTCACGATCGAGTCGACGGGCGACGGTGACGCCTGGATGGTCATCCGGGACCGGCCCGCGGGCCGATCCGTGTTCGCGACGCGCATGGCGTGCTCGTCGCGACGGCAGAAGCTACCGAACCATTCCAAGATTGGGCAAAACCACAAGCGAAATTCAAAGATCAAATTCGGTGCATCACGAAAGAGAAACTGCTGGATATCTATCGGATATTTACCTTAAATGTGACTCTACTCACATTTGATTATCGGCTTTCTGAGTGACGTAACACTGGCCACATCCGTCACTCTGGTTCGCGGCCTCTGCGACCTCCGAAACCCCTGGCGTACGCGGTGACAGGAGTGCCGTGCGCGCATGGGATGAGCGGACTCCGAACGCCGCGCTGTGCTCATAGCGAAACGGCATGGCTCCGGACGGCACCGCCGTACGGGAAGCCACGCGTCGAAGTGCATGATCACGAACCGCGAACGCGCAGGTCAGCGGGCGGATCCACGAAGTTCTACATGATCACAAAAAGAAAGCGCGCAGGTCACAGGACCTGCGCGCGAAGTTCTGCATGATCACGCGGAAAAAAGTCAGGGGCGGACGGCTCCCGCGATGCTGCCGTAGCCGGCCAGGGTGACGACCTTCACGACGTCGCCCGTCTGGGGGGCGTGCACGACCTTGCCGTCGCCCGCGTAGATGCCGACGTGCCCGATGCCGGGGTGGAAGAGCAGATCCCCCGGCTGAAGGCTGTTGATCGAGACCCGCCGGCTCGCCCCCCATGACCACTGCTCGTAGGTGGTCCGGGGCAGGCTCACTCCGGCGGCGGCCCAGGCCGCCTGGGTGAGACCCGAACAGTCCCACGAGTCCGGGCCGGTGCCGCCGTAGCGGTAGGGCTTGCCGACCTGCTTGTAGGCGAACTGCAGGGCCGCGAGCGCGTTGCCCGACGCGGGGCCGGTGTAGGTGATGCCGGCGCTTTTCGGGTTGCCCGCGTTGTAGGCCCCCAGCTGCTTGAGCAGGGCCGTCTGCTCCTTGACGAGCTTTTCGACCGTGGACTTCTTCTTGCTGAGGTCCGCCTTCGACTTGGTGGCGTCGTCGTAGGTCGCCTTCTGCTTGTCCCGCTTGGCCTTGAGGCCCGCGATGGCCGCCTCGTAGTCCTTGAGCTGCTGCGCCCTGGTCTGCGACAGCTGGTCGAGTGAGGCCATGCCGCTGAGGGTGGCCTCCGGGTCGGGGCCGTAGAAGACCCCGCCGAGCATCGACACGTCACCGGTCTGGTAGGAGTTCACCGCCAGAGAGACCAGCGACTGCCGGAGCGCTTCCACGGTGGCGTTCTGCTTCTGGTAGTCACCGTTGACGCTGTCGTAGGCCGCCTTGGCCTTCTTCCACTTCTCGTTGGCGGCGTTGTAGTCGTCGACGATCTTGTCGGCCTGCTTGTTGAGCTCCTTCAACTTGGCCTGGGCCTGGGGGATCGTCGGTTTGGGAGCCGCCTGCGCGCTTGCCATCGGTATGAACAGAACCGCGGCGGCCAGTCCAGCGGCCACCGGTACGCGCCCTCGCATCAAGGCTCCTCGGGGGAATAGACCAAACCTGGCGGCGTGAGCCTACTCAGGCGATCATGGAGCTTCAACCTATTCGCAGCTATTCACGGCAATCGTCACCGAATGCGACGAAATCGGGCCGTATCGTAGTCAGGCGCGGCCGAGCCTGCGCAGCAGCAGCGTCGAAGGGATGGGACGCGCCCCCATCTTGCGCACCGACTCGGCCACCTCGCGGTCGGACGAGACGACCGCGACGGCCCGCCCCGGCGGCTCGGCGCGCACCAGCCGCCTGATCAGGTCGTCGGCGATCTCCCCCGGCGCGCTGAACATCACCCGCACACCGCGCGGCGCCGACACCTGGACCGGGCCGCCCAGCTCGGCTCCGTCGAAGACGCAGGTCACCTCCACCCGGACCTGTACGGCCAGGCCGCCGAGGCCGGTGAGGAGCCGGCCACGCTGGTCGGCCAGGGTGAGCGACGGATAGCCCGTCTTGGTCACGTTGTATCCGTCGACGATCAGGTGCAGATGCGGGATCGCGAGCAGCTGGTCGAGCAGCTGGGGGTCGTCGTTGGCCAGCGCGCGGGCCGGCACGGCGCCCACGCCCGGCTCGTCGGGCCTGACCGCGGTCACGTAGTCGGCCGGCCTGCTGATCGACAGGGGCAGGGCGAGCTCCTTGCGCAGCCCCGCCGCGGCGTCCTGGAGGGCGTCCATGAGCACGCGGATGCGGGTGTCCTCGACGCTGCGCCCCTCGCGGGCGGCCCTGCGGGCGGCCTCGACCTGGTGTTCGGCGTCCGCCAGCCGCTCCTTGAGCCTGCGCAGCTCCGACTCGGCCGCGCCGTTGGCGCTGAGCGCCTTGGTTCGGGCCTCGGCGGTCTCGGCCTCCATCGCGAGCGCCCTGGCCTCGGCCGCCCTGGTCCGCTCGCGCGCGTCGTGCAGCTTGCGGCGCAGCTCGGAGTTCTCCGACCGCGCGGCCTTGAGCTGCTCGCGGATGCGGTCGATCTCCTCCCTCGCGCTCGCCCGCTGCGTCGCGAGCTGCTCGCGCAGCCGGCTTTCCGCGTGCTCGCGCTGGGAGTCCGCCGCCGCCGTCTGCTCGATGTCCGCCCGCGCCTGCTCGACCAGGTCGGGCCAGCCGGGGGGGCGGCTCAGGTACGCGGCCGCCGCCACCATGACCGGCTCCGCCGCCGGAGGCACCGTGCCCTCGGCCAGGCTCGCCACCAGCTCGGGCCAGGCACCCTGAAGGGTCTCGGCCACGAGCTCGCGGAACTCCTTGTCGTTCTCGAGCTGTGCCGCGATGGGAGCGCCGGCGAGACGGGCGCGCTTACGCGGGTCGAACTTCGCGATTCCCCGCAGCGGCCCCGGAATCGTGGCCGCCGGCATGGAGCCCAGCACCTGAGCGGCCAGCTCCACCACCTGTAACCGGACGGGCTCGGGCAACGGACGAGATAGGCCTTCTCCGGCTGAACTCATCCTGTCGCTCCTTGTACTTGTCCTTACCTCAAGAGTACGGCTGACGCACCCCTGTCCGAGTCGTGCTCGCCGATCAGTCCCGCACCCGTACCCCGGCAAGACATGCACAATCCACGTTGTCTTGGTCGGAAATGTAAATATGCTCCGCAGGTCGAGCCGGGCAGATCGACCGCCACGTCGAGCCAGTGAGCCGCACCGATGTGGACATAGCTCCCAGAGCTTTCCGCTAATCTCTACCAGAATGCCAGCACATATAGCGGAATCCTCCCTCGTCAGGGCACGACCGCGGCGGGCGGAGATCGTCTGAGGACGCCCCGGAGCGCCGAATGTCGGTGGGAGTCCCTATGGTCATGGCCGTGGACGCGGTACAGGGCACCCTGGACGATCTCGGCACTCCCCTTCGCGAGGTCACCTTCGTGGTCTTCGACCTGGAGACCACCGGCGGGTCGTCGGCCGAGCACGCGATCACCGAGATCGGCGCGGTCAAGGTGCGCGGCGGCGAGGTCGTCGGCGAGTTCGCCACCCTGGTCGACCCCGGCAGTCCCATCCCGCCGTTCATCTCCGTCCTCACCGGCATCACCGACGCGATGGTGATGGCCGCGCCGCCGTTCTCCGAGGTGCTGCCGAGCTTCCTCGAGTTCGCCAGGGGCGCGACGCTGGTCGCCCACAACGCGCCCTTCGACATGTCGTTCATCCGCGCGGCCTGCGCGGCGAACGGCTACCCGCCGCCGGCCAACCCGGTGGTCGACACCGCCGACCTGGCCCGGCGGGTGCTCACCCGCGACGAGACGCCCAACTGCAAGCTCGCCACGCTGGCCCGGCTCTTCCGCAGCTCGACCGAGCCGTGCCACAGGGCCCTGGCCGACGCCCAGGCGACCGTGGACGTGCTCCACGGACTCATCGCGCGGGTCGGCTCGCTCGGCGTGCACACCCTGGAAGAGCTGCGAAGCTACGCGCGGACCCCCACCCCCGAGCAGCAGCGCAAGCGGCACCTCGCTGAGGGGGTGCCCAGCGCGCCGGGCGTCTACGTCTTCGAGGACGCCCGCGGAGAGGCCCTCTACATCGGCAAGAGCACCAACCTCCGCAACCGCGTGCGCAGCTATTTCACGGCCAGCGAGACCCGTTCCCGGGTCCGCGAGATGGTCGGCATCGCCGAGCGGGTGCGCACGATCGTGTGCGCCACCGGCCTGGAGGCCGAGATCCGCGAGCTGCGGATGATCGGCGCCACCAAGCCCCGCTACAACAGGAGATCCCGCTTTCCCGAGCGCGCGGTGTGGCTCAAGCTGACCGACGAGCCGTTCCCCCGGCTCAGCATCGTGCGGGAGGTCAAGGACGACGGGGCGACCTATCTCGGGCCGTTCGGCAACAGCCGCACGGCCGACGAGGCCCGTACGGCCATGCACGAGGCGCTTCCCCTGCGCCAGTGCACCGAGCGCATCTCCGCCCGCACCCGGCGAAGCGCCTGCACGCTGGCCGAGCTGGGCCGCTGCGGAGCCCCCTGCGAGGGGCGGGAGAGCGAGGAGGCGTACGCGCGCCACGTCCGCGGCGCGCAGCGCGCCATGGAGCAGGACGGGGAGGCCGTCTACTCCGCGCTGGAGGCCCGGATGCGGCGGCTGTCCGCGGAGCAGCGCTACGAGGAGGCCGCCGTCGACCGCGACCGGCTCGCGGCCTACGTCAGGACGGCCGCCCGGATGCAACGCCTGAGGTCCCTCACCACGATCCCCCACATGGTGGCGGCCAGCCCCGCGTTCGACGGCGGATGGGACATCCACGTCATCCGGTACGGCAGGCTCGCCGCCGCCGGGGTGATGCCGCGCGGCGCCCATCCCACGCCCTACGTCGACGCGCTCGTGGCCACCGCGGAGACCGTCACCCCCGGGCCGGGACCCACTCCCGCCGCCAGCGCCGAGGAGACCGAGTGCGTTTTGCGCTGGCTCGACTCACCCGGCGTGCGACTCGTTCAGGTCGACGGCGGCTGGAGCGTCCCCGCGTACGGCGCCGGCCGCCTGAGGGACCGGATCGAGCGGGCCTACCAGGCGCTGCAGCCGCGCCAGGCGCGTGAGGGCAGGCCGCTGCGATGACGCTAGGGTCGGGGGCATAGCCGTACTCGCCACAAAGCAGGAGAGACCCCAATGGTCACCGCGATCGTGCACATCAAAGCCGATGTCGACCGCATCCCGGAGGTCGCCCAGACCATCGCCGAACTCGACGGCGTCAGCGAGGTTTATTCGATCACCGGCGAGTTCGACCTGCTGGCCATGATCAGGGTCGAGCGGTACGAGGAGATCGCCGAGGTGATCCCCAACCGGCTCAACAAGGTGGCCGGGGTGACCCACACGGAGACGCACATCGCCTTCCGGACCTACTCCCGCCACGACCTCGAAGCCGCCTTCTCCATCGGCCTCGACACCTCCGACTGACCCCCTGGGGCGATTCACACACTCCCCTTGTGGTGATCACGCGTTCCCTTGTGGTGATCACGCGTTCCCTTGTGGTGATCATGCGTTCCCTTGTGGTGATCATGCAGAAGTTCGGGGGCAGGCCCCCCGACCTGCGCCGATCCATATCGTGATCATGCAGTAGTTCGAAGAAATGCACTCCGGCCTGCGGTGACGCATTTCGTGATCATGCACTGCCAGGCCCGGAGACCCCCACAGGCCGTGGCCGGCAAGGTGCACGACCCAGGCATAGGGGCCCACTCACATCCGTGGGAAGCGCCACTCACAATTTGGACTTGACGGTCCATTATCAACGTGGCACGGTTGTGGACCAGTCGGTCCAAACTTGGCCGATCAGGCAAAAGGCATGTTGAGGGGCACATGACCATGAACGACTACTACCTGCTGGGCCGGTCCGGGCTGCGGGTGAGCCGGCTGGCGCTGGGCACGATGAACTTCGGCACCAGCGGCTTCCACGCGGCATACGGCAAGACCGAGGCGGAGGCCGAACCCATCTTCCGCCGCTACCTGGAGGCGGGAGGAAACTTCGTCGACACGGCCGACTTCTACACCGCCGGCGAGAGCGAGCACATCCTCGGCCGGCTGATCGCCTCCGCCGGGGTGCGCGACCGGCTCGTGCTGACCAGCAAGTTCACCAACAGCATCGACCCTAGCGACCCCAACGCGAGCGGCAACGGCCGCAAACACATGATCCGCGCGCTGGAGGCCTCGCTGCGCCGGCTCGATACCGACTACCTCGACCTGTACCTGCTCCACACCTGGGACCGGATCACCCCCGTCGAAGAGGTGGTGCGCACCTTCGACGATCTGGTGCGCGCCGGCAAGATCCGGTACGCCGGACTGTCCGACGTGCCGGCCTGGTACGCCGCCCGGGCGCAGAGCTTCGCCGAGGCCCACGCGTTGACCCCGATGATCAACCTGCAGTTGCCGTACTCCCTGATCGCCCGCGGCATCGAGCCGGAGTTCGTGCCGATGGCGCAGTCTCTGGGGCTCGGGCTCACCGCGTGGAGCCCGATCGGCGGAGGGCTGCTCACCGGCAAATACCGGCGGACCGAAGGCGGCCTGAGCGGCGCGGGACGGCTCGGCATCGGTGAGAATCAGCGGCCGATCGGCGACCGTGACTGGCAGGTGATCGAAACGCTCGAGAGCGTGGCCGCCGATCTGGGCCGGAGCATGGCCCAGGTCGCGATCAACTGGGTGGCGACCCAGCCCGCCGTCGGGTCGGTGATCATCGGGGCGAGCAGCACCGAGCAGCTGGACGGCAACCTGGCCTCCCTCGACTTCGAGATTCCTCAGGAGGCCCGCCGCAGGCTCGACGAGGCCGGTGCGCCGCCGGCGGCCTCGCCGTACGCGATGTTCACCCCGGAGTACCAGTCCTGGATCGTGAGTCCAGGACTCGGCATCGGCGACAAACCGGCCGGCTACGCGCCGCCGGTGTGGAACGGCGCCGCCCAGCAGGTCGGCTGACGCCACCCGGCGCTCACCTCGCCGGACAGACCCGGCTAGGGCTTCAGGGAACGGCTGACCTCGACCCAGCGGTCGAGCGTCTCCTGGGCCCGGCCGGAGTCGACCGCCTCGGCCGCGCGGGCGAGCGCCGTACCGATATCCGACGCGAGGTCGTCGCCGGGCCCGTCGAGGGCGACCAGCGCCGCGGCGGCGTTGAGCAGCACCGCGTCGCGCACCGGGCCGGTCTTGCCCCGCACGAGGTCGTGCACGGCGGCCGCGTTGAACTCCACATCGCCGCCCCGCAGATCGCCTGGCTGCGAGCGCGGCACGCCGATCTCCGCGGGGTCGAACATCGTCCGTGTCGCGGTGCCGTTCTTGACCACGAAGACGGTGGACGGCGCCGCGGTCGACAGCTCGTCGAGGCCGTCCTCGCCGCGGAAGACCAGCGCCGAGACGCCGCGCTCGGCGAACACTCCGGCGACCACCGGCAGCATCCGGGTGTCGTAGACGCCGATGGCCTGCGCCGACGGCCTGGCCGGGTTGGTCAGCGGGCCGAGGAAGTTGAAGACCGTCGGCACGCCAAGTTCCTTGCGGGCTGGCCCGGCGAACCGCAGCGCGGGGTGGTACACCGGCGCGAAGCAGAAGGCGATGCCCGCCTCCACGGCCACCCTGGCGGTGACCTCGGGCGCGAGGTCCAGCGTGACGCCGAGGTGCTCCAGGACGTCGGCGGCCCCGCACAGGGAGCTGGCCGCCCGGTTGCCGTGCTTGACGACCCGGGCGCCCGCGGCCGCCGCGACGATCGCGGCCATGGTCGAGACGTTGACCGTGTGGGCCCGGTCTCCGCCGGTGCCGACGATGTCGAGGACGGGCCCCTCCACCGACAGCGGGGTGGCCCGCTCGAGCATGGTGCGGGCGAGTCCGGTCACCTCGGCCACCGTCTCGCCCTTGGCCCGCAGCGCGACCACGAAGGCGGCGATCTGCACGGACGTCGCCGTGCCGGACATGATCTCCGCCATGGCCCACGACGTCTCCTCCGACGTCAGGTCTTCACCGGAGAGCAGGGCGTTCAACAGTGTGGGCCAGGTGGTGCGCGTGTCCATGGGCGGGCTCCGCGAGGTCAGATGTCAGACGGAATCATTCGTGCCGGTGAGGCTGAGGCGACGGCGCATGAGGTCGGCGGTCGTCTCGGCGAGGACGACGGGGTCGATCGGCTGCGCCACCACGGCGTCGGCGCGGGACCAGTTGGCCAGCCAACGGTCGTCGCGGCGGGCGACCAGCAGAAGGATCGGCGGGCAGTTGTGCACCTCGTCCTTGGCCTGCCGGGCCACGCCCATGCCTCCGGCCGGCACGGCTTCGCCGTCCAGGACGGCCACGTCGATGTCGCCGGAGTCGAGCAGCTTGATCACCGCGGGCTGAGTCGCGCACTCGACGATCTCGACCAGCGGCACGTCCGCGGCGGGACGCCGTCCGATGGCCAGTCGCACCTTCTCCCGGGTGCCTGCGTCGTCGCTGTAGACGAGAACCCTCATGTCACGCTCACTGTCGAATCGCGGGGTATGGTCATCGTGATGCTACCGGCGTGGCCGCCAGGCGCGTAGTCCCGGGGTTATTGCTGTGAGATGCCCGTTTTCTGGGCTGCGACGACCCCTAACGGGGGGTCGTGCGGCGACCCGCCCCCCAGAGCCGCAATAATGCTGCCCGTGGCGACAGCATCCGCAATTACTACGACGACGAGACCACACGCGTACAACCGGCCGAACCTCGTTCAGGTCGGGACGATCGTGTGGCTGTCCTCTGAGCTCATGTTCTTCGCGGCGCTGTTCGCGATGTACTTCACCATCCGGTCGGTCAGCCTCGGGGAGCACCTTCCCTGGCCTGAGGCGCACCTCAACGTCCCGTTCGCGACCGTCAACACGACCGTCCTGGTCCTGTCGAGTGTCACCTGCCAGCTGGGCGTTTGGGCCGTGGAGCGGGGCGACGTCAAGAAGCTGCGTTTCTGGTACATCGTCAGCTTCTTGATGGGCGCCTTCTTCGTGGGCGGTCAGCTTTGGGAGTACGCGAACCTCGCGGAAGAAGGTCATGTTCTTTCGCACTCGCCGTACGACTCAGTGTTTTACCTGACCACGGGTTTCCACGGCCTGCACGTCACGGGTGGCCTGATCGCGTTCCTGTTCCTCCTGGGACGCACGTACGCCGCGAAGCGCCTGACCACTGAGCAGAAGACCGCCGCGATCGTCGTGTCCTACTACTGGCACTTCGTGGACGTGGTCTGGATCGGCCTTTTCGCGACCATCTACATCATCAAATGATCGGAACGGGAATTTCGGTGAACTCCATCACCGCCCGACGGCGCCATCCTCTCGCGCGATATGCCGTCGTGGCTCTCGCCCTCGGCCTGCTCGGCGGAGGTTACGCCGTAGCCGGGCCCGGCAGCAGCAACGCGGACGCGGCGATAGCGTCGGGTAAGGCCGACGACGTGGCCCAGGGCAAGAGCCTGTTCGTGGCTCACTGCGCCAGCTGCCACGGCTTGAACGCCGAGGGCACCGCCAAGGCCCCGACGCTGGTCGGCGTCGGCGCGGCGGCCGTGGACTTCCAGGTCAGCAGCGGCCGCATGCCGGCGGCGGACGCGGGCCCGCAGGCCGCCCGCAAGCCTACGGCCGAGTGGGTCAACGAGGAGACGATCGGCGACCTCGCGGCCTTCGTGCAGTCGCTGGGCGGCGGCCCGACCCGGCCGACCGCCGAACAGGTCGACCCCACCATGGGCGACCCGGCCAAGGGCGGCGAGCTCTTCCGGGCCAACTGCATCCAGTGCCACAACTTCGTCGGTGCCGGCGGCGCGCTCACCTACGGGAAGTACGCTCCCCCGCTCAACCCGGCGACGCCGACCCAGATCTACGAGGCCATGGTGACCGGCCCGCAGGCGATGCCGGTCTTCAACGACTCGATCATCACGCCCGACAAGAAGCGGGACATGATCGCCTACATCACGCACGTCCGTTCGCAGGTCGACCCGGGCGGCTCCGGTCTGGGCCGCATCGGACCCGTGACCGAGGGACTCGTCGCGTGGGTCGTGGGGCTCAGCCTTCTCATCCTGGCCGCCATCTGGATCACCGCTAAGAAGCGACGGGCGAAGGCATGACAGACAACATCAACGATCAGCCTGAGGGCCGCGTGCCGGCGCGCGTCATCGGCACCCCGCCCTCCAACGGCCCGATCCTCGGGGGCGAGCCCGTCCACGAGGTGAAGGACGTTCCCGGGGTCATCCCGCCCGACCCGATCTCCGCCCGCAAGGCGGAGCGGGTCGTCGCGCTGTTGTTCACCATCACCTTCCTGGCCGGGGTGGCGTTCATCGCCTCCTACGTGATCTTCCAGGTCGGCACGATCGACAAGACCGCGGCCTCCAACTACGCCCTCGGCAGCTCCCTCAGCATCGCCCTGCTGTCGCTCGCCGCGGGCATCACGGTGTGGGTCCGGCGGATCATGCCGAAGTACAACCTCGTGCAGGAGCGCCACCCCATGGCCTCCGAGCCCGAGACCGCGGAGTACGTCGAGGAGACGTTCCTGCAGGGCGCGGGCGAGAGCGGCTTCGTCAAGCACAAGATGCTGCGCCGTACGCTCCTGCTGGCCGCGGCACCGCTGGGCCTGGCCCCGCTGGTGCTCCTCAAGGACCTCGGCCCGCTGCCTGGCACCGCGCTGCGGCACACGGTGTGGGGCGCCCCGACCAAGGACGGCAAGCCCCGCCGCCTCGTCGTCGAGGGCACCGGTCAGCCGATCCGCGCCGCGGACTTCGACTCCCCCGGCGGCATCCTGTCGGTCGTCCCCGAGGGCTATGAGGAGGACCTGAACGCGCTGGCCAAGGCCACGCTGATCCTGCTCAAGTTCCGCCCCGACGAGCTCAAGTCGGGCACGAACCTCAACTGGACGCACGACGGCATCGTCGCGTACTCCAAGATCTGCACACACGTGGGCTGCCCGGCGGCGCTGTACGAGCAGACGACGCACCACATCCTCTGCCCCTGCCACCAGTCGACGTTCGACGCGGCCGACGGCGCCAAGGTCATCTTCGGTCCTGCCGCCCGGCCGCTGCCGCAGCTGCCCATCGGCATCGACAGCGAGGGCTACCTCATCGCCAAGTCCGACTTCAAGGTGCCCGTCGGGCCCAGCTTCTGGGAGCGCGGCGACGCCGAAGCGGAAGCAAGGGAGCAGAAGGCGTGATGGACACCACTCCCAAGCCCATCGCAGGGGTCTCCACCTTCCTCGACGACCGCCTCGGCGCGGGGAGCTTCCTCAAGCGCAACATGAGGAAGATCTTCCCGGACCACTGGTCGTTCCTGCTGGGTGAGATCGCGCTCTACTCGTTCATCATCCTGCTGCTGACCGGCACGTTCCTGACGTTGTGGTTCAAGCCCAGCATGGGTGAGGTCGTCTACTCGGGCTCCTACCAGCCACTGGTGGGCGTGAAGATGTCCGAGGCCTACGCCTCGGCGCTGAACATCAGCTTCGACGTGCGCGGCGGCCTGCTGATCCGGCAGATCCACCACTGGGCGGCGCTGCTGTTCATCGCGGGCATGATGGTCCACATGCTCCGCGTGTTCTTCACCGGCGCCTACCGCAAGCCGCGCGAGCTGAACTGGCTGATCGGCGTCGGGCTGCTCACGCTGGCGCTGCTGGAGGGCCTCACCGGCTACTCCCTCCCCGACGACCTGCTCTCCGGTGCCGGTCTGCGGATCACTGAGGGCGTCATGCTGGGCATCCCGGTGGTCGGCACCTACCTCACGTTCCTGCTGTTCGGGGGCGAGTACCCCGGGCACGACGTGATCTCGCGGTTCTTCACGATCCACATCCTGCTGATCCCGGGCATCCTGCTGGCGCTGATCTCGGCCCACATGATCCTGATGTGGGTGCAGAAGCACACGCAGATGCCGGGCACCGGCCGCAGCGAGAAGAACGTGGTGGGGGCGCCGTTCTACCCGGCCTTCATGGCCAAGGCGGGCGCGTTCACCCTGTTCACGTTCGCCGTCATCGCACTGCTGGGAACGTTCGCCCAGATCAACCCGATCTGGCTGTTCGGTCCCTACACGCCGGCGGACATCTCGGCAGGAAGCCAGCCCGACTTCTACATGGGCTTCCTGGAAGGCTCGCTGCGCCTGATGCCCTCCTGGGAGATCAACTTCCTGGATCACACGGTGTCGCTGAGCGTGCTGATCCCCGCCCTGGTGCCGCTGGGCATCGTCATGACCGGCCTGGCGCTGTATCCGTTCATCGAGCAATGGGTCACGGGCGACCGGCGCGAGCACCACATCGCCGACCGTCCGCGCAACAACCCGCACCGCACCGCGATCGGCTTCACGGGCATCACGTTCTACGGCGTGCTGTGGCTGCTCGGCGCCAACGACGAGATCTCGGCCAACTTCCACATCAGCCTGTACGAGACGACGATCGTCGGCCGGTTCGCCATCTTCATCGTCCCGGCGATCGCCTACTTCGTCACCTACCGGATCTGCATCGGCCTGCAGCGCAGCGACCAGGCCATGCTGTCCCACGGTGTGGAGTCCGGCGTCATCAAGCGCCTGCCGCACGGCGAATACATCGAGGTCCACACGCCCCCGATGGAGGACATCGCCGACCACATCCGCGGCAAGAAGGAGATCCCGGTCGTCGAGAGCGGCGAGGACACCGACGGCATCCCGCCGAAGGGTGCCCGCACCGCCCTCGGACGGCTCCGCTCGAAGATGAGCCAGGCGTACGGCACGGACCACATCCCTCTCGAGGAGGGCCACGGTCACGAGGAGCACGCGGCCATCGGGGCCGGCGACCACTCCGACGGCCACAAGGACGGCCACTGAGCATCACCGGTTGTCGCTGAAGGGCCCGGGCGGGATCTCCCCGCCCGGGCCCTTCGCTTTCCCCACGCTCTCGTACGGCCGGGCGCGATCAGGTCAGCTGACCGGTCATGTCGGCCCGCAGGCGGCTCCACTTGAGCCAGTCGCCCCAGCTCTCCTGCCAGTGGCCCCAGCCGTTGGTGGGCTCCAGCTTCCGCGGCGTGCCCTCGATGATGATCGGGTCACCGATCAGGGTGTTCTCCTTGAACCACTTCGCGTTCGCGGGGCTGACGTTCACGCAACCGTGGCTGACGTTGGAGTTGCCCTGGTCCCCCACCGACCACGGCGCCCCGTGGACATACTCTCCGCTGTTGGAGATCCGCACGGTGTCGTAGACGGTCGTCTGGTAGTAGCCGGCCTGACCGGGGCCGGCGTCCGGGGACGTCATCACGGTCACGTCCTCACGGGACATCGCCAGGTGGATGCCGCTGGTCGTGTGGTGCCGCATGGCGCCGCCCATGCCCGCGCTGATCGGCATGTTCTTGATCTGCTTGCCGTCCCGATCGATCTTCATGTAGTGGGTCTGCGTGTTGCCCACGCTGATCTGCGAACGGCCGATCGTGAAGTCCCTGGAGTAGTCCTGCTTGCCGTACATGCCGTCGGCGCCGCGCACGCCGGCCAGCCGGGCGACGAAGCGGACCTTCGTGTGCGCCGGCCAGTACTCCTTGGGCCGGAAGACGATGTTCTTGTCGTCGAACCAGTGCCAGGCCCCCTCGACCGGCTTGGAGGCCTCCACGAAGAGGTTGCGCTCGATCGAGACCCGGTCCTTCACGGGCTTGTCGAACGTGATCATGATCGGCATGCCCACGCCCACCGTGAAGCCGGTGTCCTTGTTGGGCAGCAGGGTGTCGATGCCGAAGGTCGACGTGGCCTTGGTCGTGGAGAAGGTGCTGGACCGCTCGACGGTGCCCCCGCCGGGCTGGGCGGCCACCGCCGAGACGCTGTAGGACAGCCCAGGAGACATCGGACGCTCGCTGCGCCACTGTGTACGGTCGGCGCTGTAAACGCCCGCCACAGGCTGTCCTCCGGCCCGCACGGTGACGTTCTTCAGGGTTCCCGCCGTGGCTCCCACGGTGATGGGGAGTTCGGGCGCCAGGTCGTGCGACCCGTTGAGGGGGGTGATGGTGATCGTGGTCTTGGATGCCGACTCGTCCGCGTCCTGAACCGCGGACGCTGAACAACCGGTCGCCATGAGGAGGGCCAGGGCCCCTGCACCAGCGCGCACGTCGATCTCCCCCCGCCGTGATCAGTTTGTAGCCGTTATTCCCTGATCACTTTCAGGCCCTGCACCCGAGTGGCCTGATTCCCGGCAAAAAGACGACACGCAAAAAGCGACACAAAAAACGACAAGGCCGGTCAACATGTGCGTCGACCGGCCGTGTGCGAGGTGGATCAGTGGGAGAAGTTCCCCCGGTAGTACTGGAAGACGAACCCGATGGCGCTCATGATCGTGGCGAAGAGCCCGATGAAGAACAGCCACCAGCCGATGGCGAACCCGAAGAAGGTCAGCGCGGCCGACAGGCACAGGAACAGCGGCCACCAGCTGGACGGGCTGAAGAAGCCCAGCTCACCGGCTCCGTCGCTGATCTCCGCCTGCTTGTTGTCCTCCGGCTGGTCGCCGATGCGGCGGGCCGTGAACAGCAGGTAGTAACCGATCATGAAGGCCAGGCCGACGGAGATCGCCATGGCCGTGGTGCCGGTCGGCTCCTTGGACCAGAACCAGTAGACGACGTCTGCGGCGGCGAAGAAGAGGCCGCAGAGCAGGAACATCCAGCCCTGGATCTTCATCGGGCGTCCTCCAACTCAGGGTTGCTCGCGAGATGCGGGTACTTGAGGTCGAACGCGGGACGCTCAGACCTGATCCGCGGCAGCGAGGTGAAGTTGTGACGCGGCGGCGGGCACGAGGTGGCCCACTCCAGCGAGCCGCCGAAGCCCCACGGGTCGTCGACGGTGACCTTCGGAGCGGTCTTCCAGGTCCGCCACACGTTGTACAGGAAGGGCAGTGTGGAGGCACCCAGCAGGAAGGCTCCCACCGACGAGATCATGTTCAGGTCGGTGAAGCCGTCGGCCGCCGAGTAGTCGGCGTAGCGCCGGGGGAAGCCGATGACGCCCAGCCAGTGCTGCACCAGGAAGGTCAGGTGGAAGCCGAAGAACAGCGTCCAGAAGTGGAACTTGCCCAGCTTGTCGTTGAGCATCCTCCCGGTGAACTTGGGCCACCAGAAGTAGAAGCCCGCGAACATCGCGAACACGACGGTGCCGAAGACCACGTAGTGGAAGTGGGCGACGACGAAGTAGCTGTCGCTGAGCTGGAAGTCCAGCGGCGGGGAGGCCAGGATGACGCCGGTCAGACCGCCGAACAGGAAGGTGACCAGGAAGCCCACGGCGAAGAGCATCGGCGTGTGGAACACCAGATGCCCGCGCCACATGGTGCCGATCCAGTTGAAGAACTTCACCCCGGTGGGCACCGCGATGAGGAACGTCATGAAGGAGAAGAACGGCAGCAGCACCTGGCCGGTGACGAACATGTGGTGCGCCCAGACCGTGACCGACAGGCCGGCGATCGCGATGGTCGCGCCGACGAGGCCGATGTAGCCGAAGACGGGCTTGCGGCTGAAGACCGGCAGGATCTCGGTGATGATGCCGAAGAACGGCAGGGCGATGATGTACACCTCGGGGTGGCCGAAGAACCAGAAGAGGTGCTGCCACAACATCGGGCCGCCCGTGGGCGAGTCGAAGATGTGCGCCCCGAGCTTCCGGTCGGCCTCCAGGGCCAGCAGCGCGGCCGCGAGCACCGGGAACGCGATCAGGACCAGGATGCTGGTGAGCAGGATGTTCCAGGTGAAGATCGGCATCCGGAACATCGTCATGCCGGGAGCCCGCATGGTGATGATCGTGGTGATGAAGTTGACAGCACCGAGGATCGTGCCGAGACCCGACAGCGCCAGGCCGAGGACCCACAGGTCACCGCCGAGGCCGGGCGAGGTCACCGCGTTCGACAGCGGGGCGTAGGCCGTCCAGCCGAACGCCGCGGCACCGCCGGGGGTGAAGAAGCCACTGACCGCGATCGTGCTGCCGAACAGGTAGAGCCAGTAGCTCACCATGTTCAGCCGCGGGAACGCGACGTCAGGGGCGCCGATCTGCAGCGGCATGAGCTCGTTGGCGAAGCCGGCGAACAGCGGCGTCGCGAACATCAGCAGCATGATCGTGCCGTGCATCGTGAACAGCTGGTTGAACTGCTCGTTCGACACGAACTGCAGGCCCGGCTGGGCGAGCTCGGCCCGCATGACCAGCGCCATGACGCCGCCGATCAGGAAGAACACGAACGATGTGATCAGGTAGAGGTGCCCGATCACCTTGTGGTCGGTCGAGGACAGCCACTTGGCGATGACCGAACCCTTGGTGTACGGCCGCGCCGCGACGCGGACCGGTTCCTGGATGGCGGTCACTGCGCACTCCCCGCCTGGGTCTTGATGTACTGGTCGAATTCCGCCTGCGGCACGAGCTTCACGGAGAACAGCATCCTGCTGTGGTCGACACCACAGAGCTCAGCGCAGCGGCCGAAGAAGACGCCCGTCTTGTTGAGCGTCGTGATCTCGAACTTGTTGTGCACGTTCCCGGGGAACACGTCCTCCTTGAAGAGGAACGCCGGCACCCAGAACGAGTGGATGACGTCCGCCGAGTGAAGGTCGAACTGGATCTTGGTGTTCTCCGGCAGCACGAGCTGGGGACCCTGCGGGGTCTGCACGTTCTGCTTGCTCAGGTCCACGGGGACACCGGCGGTGACCACCTTCTGGCCCTGGAAGTCCGTGGTGAAGCGCCAGCTCCACTGGTAACCCTCGACGGCCACCTTGACGGGGGCGTTGCCGTCGACCTTCATGATCTCGGTTTCGTCACGCGCGGTGAAGTAGAAGAACACCGCGACCATGATCACCGGAACGACCGTGTAGAGGATCTCGATCGGCAGGTTGTACCGCACCTGCGGAGGCAACCGGTCCGGGGAGTTCTTCTTCTTACGGTGGAACGCGACCGCCCACAGGATCAGGCCCCACACGACCACGCCGGTGGCGAGCGCCGCGATCCAGGCTCCGATCCACGCCGTCTGGATGATGGTCGACTGCTGGGTGATGCCCTCGGGCATCCCCCCACGCCGCCACTGGTCGGCGGCCTCGCTGCTACACGCCGTTGCGCTCGCCAGCACCAGCCCCACGGCGACGACGCCGGTCAACCGGCGGCGGGCCAACGGTCGCCGTGTCGTACGGCGGGTCGGACTCACGGATCGCCTACCCCACAGATGAAGCCCAGAAGTCCCTCTCCTGGGCGGTTCTTCACATTTCACGTTTTAAGGGCAACCGGCACTTCCTTCTCGCCGGTTTCCCCTTTATCTCAACGACTTCACGCTGGGGGACACATTAGCGTGGACCGGCCATGCCCCTCCGAGCAGCCCCCGTTAGTGTCCTAACCGTGGCCTACTTGGACGCGGCTTCGACCGAACCCCTCCACCCAGCGGCCCGTGACGCCTTCATGGCCGCGCTCGAGGCCGGCTGGGCCGACCCGGCTCGCCTGTACGGCACGGCTCGTCGCGCCCAGATGTTACTCGATCAAGCGCGGGCCGATGTGGCGGAGATTTTGGGCGCCCGTCCCGACGAGGTCTCCTTCACCTCTTCAGGCACCCAGGCGATCCATCTGGGCGTGCTGGGAACCCTCCAGGGACGCCGCAGGATCGGCCGCCGCATGGTGACGGGCGCCGTCGAACATTCGAGCGTGCTGAACGCCGCCGCGGCCCACGAGCGTGAGGGCGGCGAGGTGGAGACGGCCGGCGTCGACATCACCGGACGGGTGGACGCAGGCGCGTTCGCCGCGGCCCTGTCCCGCCCCGGCACGGCCCTCGCGTGCCTCCAGACCGCCAATCACGAGGTCGGGACCCTCCAGCCCGTCCCCGAGGCGGCCGAGGCCGCCCAGGCCGCGGGTGTGCCGCTCCTGGTGGACGCCGCCCAGTCGGCCGGCCGGCTGCCGGTGCCCGGCGGCTGGTCGGTCCTGACGGCCAGCGCGCACAAGTGGGGCGGGCCCGCCGGAGTCGGCGTGCTCGCGATCCGCAAAGGCACCCGGTGGCGCTCGCCGTACCCGGAGGACGAGCGGGAGCACCGCAGGGTGCCCGGGTTCGAGAACGTGCCGGCGATCGTGGCCGCCGCGGCCGCGCTGCGCGCGAGGGCGGCCGAGGAGGCCGAGGAGGGCCCCCGCCTGTCGGCGCTGGTCGAAAGGATCCGCCGCGAGGTGCCCCGCCTGGTCCCCGACGTGGAGGTCATCGGCGACCCGGTGCGGCGCCTGGCGCACCTCGTGACGTTCTCCTGCCTTTACGTGGAAGGTGAGGCACTTCTGACCGAACTGGATAAGTCCGGCTTCTCTATCTCGTCCGGAAGCTCGTGCACGGCGAGTACGCTTCGCCCATCGCATGTTCTGGAGGCGATGGGTGTGCTTACCCACGGGAACGTCCGGGTATCGCTGCCCCGTGGCGTGTCCGAGAGCGACGTCGATCGTTTTCTCGCCGTGCTTCCGGACGTGGTGCGCAGGATCCGGTCGAGTTTGGGAGTGCACTGATGTGGCGCAGGCGGTCGGGTGGCGGGGGCACGCAGGAGACCTCACCGCGTGAGGCGCACGAGGCTCCTCAGGCTCCGGTGCGGGCCGAGCCCGCGGCCGACCTGACCATCGACGCGCTGGGCCGCAAGTGCCCCATCCCGATCATCATGCTCGCGGAGCAGATCAACTCCGTGTCCCTGGGCGGCGTGGTCGCCGTGCTGGCCGACGACCCCGCCGCGTTCACCGACATCCCCGCCTGGTGCCGTCTCAAGTCGCACGCCCATGTGGACACCTACGAGCTGCCGCAGGGCGGCTGGTCGATCCACGTGCGGCGCAACTACTGAGCCGACTACTGGGCCGACTATTGGGCCAGGGCCGGCGGAGCCGCCGTCAGGCGTAGTGGCAGCGGATGTGCTCGGCCACCTCGTCCGCGGCGGCCTGGCCGTACGCCGCGCCGAAGCGCTCCAGGAAGACCTGCTGGCCGAGTTCGTACTCCTGGCCGCCGACCCGCTCAAGGACGTGGGTGGCCGTCAGGTTGCCGATCTGGCCGCAGCGCTCCAGCGGCAGGCCCCAGGCCAGGCCGGACAGGAAACCGGCACGGAACGCGTCGCCGACGCCCGTCGGGTCGGCCTTGCCACGCTCAGGCGCGGGTGACACGTGCAGCGACGGCTCGCCCTCGCGGTCGATCCTGACGCCCTTGGGGCCGAGCGTGGTGACGCGGACGCCGACCCGGCTGAGGATCTCCTCGTCCGACCAGCCGGTCTTCTGACCGATCAGGCCGAGCTCGTAGTCGTTGCTGAACAGGTAGGCCGCACCGTCGACGAGCTGACGGATGTCGTCGCCGCCCATCCGGGCGAGCTGCTGTGAGGGGTCGGCCGCGAACGGGATGCCGCGGGTGCGGGCCTCACCGGTGTGCCTGAGCATCGCCTCGGGGTCGTTGGGGCTCACCAGCACCAGGTCGAGCGCGCCGAGACGCTCGGCGATCGGGCCGAGCTCGATCAGGCGGGCCTCGGCCATCGCGCCTGTGTAGAACGAGGCGATCTGGTTGTGATCGTCGTCGGTGGTGCACAGGAAACGGGCCGTGTGGTGCAGCTCGGAGACGTGGATGGAGGCGCAGTCCACCCCGTGGCGCTCCAGCCACGACCGGTAGTCGGCGAAGTCGGAGCCCACCGCTCCCACGAGGATGGGGGTCAGACCGAGGCAGCCCATGCCGAAGGAGATGTTGGCGGCGCACCCGCCACGGCGTATCTGCAGATCGTCCACGAGGAACGACAGCGAGACCCGGTCGAGCTGTTCGGCGATCAGCTGATCGCCGAAGCGGCCGGGGAAAGTCATCAGATGGTCGGTGGCGATGGAGCCGGTAATGGCGATGCGCACGGGGTCGATCTCCTCGTTGTCAGCATCTCGGGGATAGAAAGGCAATCTTGCCGAACCTGTCGAGCTTACCGTGGAAGACGACGACGGCCCCGTACGGATGTCCGTACGGGGCCGGTCAGGTCGCGTGAACTCGGCGGCCGCCCCTGGTAGGGCGTCCGGCCTGTCCGCTCATGTCACGCCCTCCCCGTCGCCGGGGCGGGCGGCTCGATTAGCTGAAGGAGTCGCCGCAGGCGCACGAGCCGGTGGCGTTGGGGTTGTCGATGGTGAAGCCCTGCTTCTCGATGGTGTCCACGAAGTCCACCGTCGCCCCGACGAGGTACGGCGCGCTCATCCGGTCGGTGACGACGCCCACGCCGCCGAAGTCCGAAACGACGTCGCCGTCCATGGAGCGGTCGTCGAAGAAGAGCTGGTAGCGAAGGCCGGAACAGCCACCCGGCTGGACCGCGACGCGAAGCTGCAGTCCTTCCTCGCCCTGCTGCTCGAGCAGGCTCTTGACCTTGGCGGCGGCGGCGTCAGTCAGGATGATTCCCTGCTGCGTCGTCTCGCTGCTCTCAACCGTCATGTGCTGACTCCCGCGTCTGCGCCGGCCGCCCGCTCGGAGCGGCCGATTGATTTCGACGTCCTACTAAGACGCTACCAACACCCGCCGATCGATACACATTCCTGCGTGGGCCACCGGATTCCGGAAAGCCCTGGTTCGCCCCCATTCCCACACCCCCTCCGTTCATGGCACGGCGCATGTGTAATCATTAGTCGTCAGTTCGACGATAAGTCCCCGAAGGGGGTGTGATCCGTGACGATCTCCGAGACCGGGCTTCCGCTCTTCGTTCTCGGCCAGGGCGCGGACCCGCACAGCGAGCGTGGCGTGGAGTGCCCGGGAGACCTCCCGCCCGCGTCCGACCCGGCCCTGGTGGAACGCGCCCGCGCGGCCAAGGAACGGCTCGGCGACCGGTTGTTCGTGCTCGGGCACCACTATCAGCGCGACGAGGTCATCCAGTTCGCGGACGTGACCGGTGACTCCTTCAAGCTGGCACGTGACGCGGCGGCGCGGCCCGAGGCCGAATACATCGTCTTCTGCGGCGTGCACTTCATGGCAGAGTCCGCCGACATCCTCACCGGCGACGCCCAGAAGGTCGTGCTCCCCGACCTGGCGGCGGGCTGCTCCATGGCCGACATGGCGACCTTCAACCAGGTCGAGGACTGCTGGGACGTGCTGGAAGACGCCGGGATCGCCTCGGGCGTGGTCCCGATCACCTACATGAACTCCAGCGCCGACATCAAGGCCTTCTGCGGACGGCACGGCGGCGCCGTGTGCA
The DNA here is from genome assembly GCF_016863335.1 of Planotetraspora thailandica. GTDB lineage: Bacteria > Actinomycetota > Actinomycetes > Streptosporangiales > Streptosporangiaceae > Planotetraspora > Planotetraspora thailandica. The sequence continues at coordinate 232,664 of NZ_BOOR01000025.1, read as the reverse complement.
CCTCGTCCAACGCCAGGCGGGCGCTGGAATGGGCGTTCGAGCAGGGCGAGAAGGTGCTGTTCCTGCCCGACCAGCACCTGGGGCGCAACACCGCCGTCCTGGAGATGGGCCTGTCGCTGGACGATTGCGTCGTCTACAACCCGCACCGCCCTAACGGCGGGCTCACCCGCGAGCAGCTCGAGAACGCCAAGATGATCCTGTGGAAGGGCCACTGCTCGGTCCACGGCAGGTTCACCGCCGAATGCGTCGACGACGTGCGCGCCCGCATCCCGGGGGTCAACGTGCTGGTGCACCCGGAGTGCCGCCACGAGGTCGTCACCAAGGCCGACTACGTGGGATCGACGGAGTACATCATCCGAACCCTCCAGGAGGCGCCCGCCGGGTCGTCGTGGGCCGTCGGCACCGAGCTCAACCTGGTCAAGCGCCTCGGCCAGATGTTCCCGGACAAGACGGTCACGTTCCTGGACAGGACCGTGTGCTACTGCTCGACCATGAACCGGATCGACCTGCCGCATCTGGTCTGGGCGCTGGAGTCGCTGGCGGCCGGCGAGGTCGTCAACCAGATCACCGTGGACCCCGACACCACGCACTGGGCGAAGGTCGCGCTCGACCGCATGCTGGCGCTTCCGTGACGATCGCCTGCCTCGCCGTACCGGGATCGTCCCCGTACGGCGAGGCGGGTCAGGAAGGCGTCACAGGCCGGGGGCGCCCCAGACGGGGAACCAGCGCGACAGGTCCGGCTCGATCCTGAGCTCGCCCTCGATGGCGCCGCGCACCTGCAGCTCGAGCGCGTTGTCGCGGCGGGTGCCGCCGGCGGGCGCGAACGGATAGAACGTGCCCTGCTTGTAGAGGTAGACGAGCGCGAGCGTACGCCCGGCCGGGTCGGCGAACGTCACGAGCGAGCACAGCAGCGACGGGCCGAACCCGGCGGACTCCAGGGACGAGTTCACCGCGTGAAGGTCGGTGACCACGGTCGACACGTCGTCGCCCCGGACCAGCAGCCACGTGTAGCCGTAGGTGTCCTCGGACACCTCGACCCTGCCCAGCAGGTCCTTGACGTCCCTTTCCAGCTGGGCGAACGCGCCGCCCTCCGCGGCGCGGAACGCCACCGACCCCGCTCCCGCGGGCGTGAAGCCCGTGGCAGCCTGCAAGGTCACGGCCGCGGACGGCAGAGCGAACAACGCGTCGAGATCCGGCTTCGCGGGCTTCGTACGGCCGAGAAGCGCATCCAGCCAGCCCATCAGCGCCCCAGAGTGGCGGAGATCTTCGCCAGCTGGTCGAGCCTGCGCTCCAGCGAGGGATGCGTGGAGAACAGGGAGGCGACGCTCTGCCCGGACAGCGCGGGGGTGAAGTAGAACGCGTTGAACGGCTGGGCCTGGCGCAGGTCGCTCGTCGGGATGCGCGCAATGTCCCCGCTGACCTTGACCAGCGCGCTCGCCAGGGCCGAGGGCCGCTGCGTGAGCAGGGCGCCCGCCCGGTCGGCCGCGAGCTCCCGGTAACGCGACAGCGCCCGGGTCAGCAGGAAGCTGACGGCGTAGACGAGGGCGGACACCAGGAAGATGATCAGCCCGATCGGCGGGCCGTTGTTACTGTCCCTGCGGCCGCCGAGGCCGGTGTAGAGCGCGAACCGGGTCATGAGACCGGCCACGATGCCGAGGAACGAGGCGATCGTCATGACGGCGACATCACGGTGGGCGACGTGCGACATCTCGTGGGCGAGCACGCCTTCCAGCTCGCTCGCGTCCAGGCGGCGCATGATGCCCGTCGTCACGCAGACGACCGCGTTCTTCTGATTGCGGCCGGTGGCGAACGCGTTCGGCATGTCGGAATCCGCGATCGCCACCCGCGGTTTCGGCATGTCGGCCATGGCGCTCAGCCGGTCGATGATGCCGTGAAGCTCGGGGGCCTCCTCGGGAGAGACCTCCCGCCCGTGCATCGCGAACAACGCGATCTTGTCGGAGAAGAAGTACTGCACGAGCAGGAGGCCGGCAGCGATCACCAGGACCGTCACGGCCTGGACGCCCACGGCGATCAAAATGGCCATGAAGGCCACATAGAGCAACCCGAGCAGGAAGATCGTCACGGTCATCCGTGCCGACAGACCACGGTCGGGGGCGAACCTTGTGCGAGACATCAGCCGGGGATGAGCCCGGTGTCGCCGAGCATTTCCCGCACCTCCTCGATGGACGCGTCCGCCGGCGGGAGGATCAGCTCGGAGGGCTCGAGAGAGTCGTCGGGCAGGGCCTTGCCCACCTGGCGGACCTTCTCCAGGAGCGCGTGCAGCTTGGTCCGGAAGACGTCCTCGTCATCGGACTCGATGGCCGCCTCAAGCTCCACGTCGAGGGAGTTGAGGACGTCGATGTCGGCCGTGCCGATCTCGACCTGTCCCTCTCCCATGATGCGAACGATCACAGGCCCTCCCCCTGCCGGTACTGCTGGGGCTGCTGGACGGGCTGCCCGGCCTGACCGGGCTGGCCGGCCTCGATGGCGCTCTTGGGCGCCGGGCCCTGGCCCAGCTCCGCCTTCATCTTGGCGATCTCGAGCTCCACGTCGGAGCCGCCGCCCATGCGGTCGAGCTCGGCCTGGATGTCGTCACGCTGCCCGGTGAAGTCGTCGAGCGCGCCGCTGGCGAGAAGCTCGTCGATCGCCCCGGCCCGCGCCTCCATCTGGGCCGTCTTGTCCTCGGCACGCTGGATCGCCAGGCCGACGTCGCCCATCTCCTCGGAGATGCCGGAGAACGCCTCGTTGATCCGCGTCTGCGCCTCGGCCGCCGTGTAGGTGGCCTTGATGGTCTCCTTCTTCGTGCGGAAGGTGTCCACCTTGGTCTGCAAGCGCTGGCTGGCGAGGGTGAGCTTCTCCTCCTCACCCTGAAGGTTGCTGTACTGGATGCGGAGGTCCGCGATCTGCGTGTTCACCCCGTTGCGCCGGCTGAGCGCCTCGCGCGCGAGGTCCTCCCGTCCGGCGGAAAGGGCCTGCCTGCCCTGGCTCTCCAGCTTCGCGGCCTGGCCTTCAAGCTGGTTGATCTGCAATTCGACCCGCTTGCGGCTGGTGGCCACGTCGGCGACGCCCCTGCGGACCTTCTGCAACAGCTCCAGTTGCCGCTGGTAGGAGTAGTCAAGGGTTTCCCGCGGATCCTCCATCTTGTCCAAAGCCTTGTTGGCCTTGGACTTGAAGATCATGGAAAGTCTCTTCATCACGCTCATGCGCGTCGGCCGTCCCCTTCTCAAGGTTGTGCGTGGGTGACCCCAGCCGTTCCAGCCCTCCGATAAGCGGCTCAGCCGCCTGGGTTCACCCTACGCATAACGCGCGAGGGCGTCACTAAGTTGCACTCCCGGTAGGCTGGGCGGCGTGTTCCGACGCCGTATCCAGACCCCTGTGGACTCCCCCGTCCCTGTAACTGATCCTAAGCTAGGGACGACTCCGGGCAAGGGGCGTCCCACCCCGAAGCGGAGCGAGTCACAGGGCCGCCGCCGCTCGCCCATGACCGCGCCCTCCAATCGCAAGGAGGCCTACCGCCTCCAGCGTGATCGCGACAGGGCGGACCGGACCCGTGCGCGGGAAGGCATGCTGCGGGGAGAAGAGCGGTACCTGCAGCCGCGTGACCGCGGCCCCGCGCGCAAGTTCGCGCGCGAATGGGTCGACTCGCGGCGCCTGCCGGGGCAGTACTTCCTGCCCGTGATGCTGGGGATCATGATCCTGTCGATGCTGCCGTTCCCCGTCGAGGTCCGCAGCATCGTGCTGGCCGTCTACAGCGTCTCCGTGCCGCTGGTGCTGGTGCTGGTGATCCCGAGCTCCCTCTACACCTCCAACAAGGTGAAAAAGGAGGCGGCGGCGAAGTTCCCCGACGAGAACCTCAAGGGCGTCGGCTTCTACGCCGCGATGCGGGCCCTGCAGATCCGCCCCCTGCGCTATCCCAAGCCCACGGTGCGTCCCGGCGGCATCCCGATCCCGCCCAAGAACTAGTCCTCGTACGGCACGGCGTCCACGAACGGCGCCGGTGGCGGCATCGCCTCCACCGGCGCCGCGCCGTATCCGGGGCGTTCCCTTTCCTGTCGCCGGGCCGCTCGGGCCGCGCGCCTTCCCCGTCGGCGGCTTTTCCGATCGCGGGCCCGCGGCATTCGTCTTCGAACCCGCGGTGAACGCCGGCCGGCCAACGAGAACCCCCGGACCAGGTCAAGGTGCGCCAAAATTCGGCTCCTCCCCCGCGTCGCGCGACGATCTTCCCCTGTCCCGTCACTAGGCTCCGGGATTTGCCGTCGGATCGCTGGGGCGCGAAACGATCTCGACAAGGGGCTGATCGATGGATACCAGCAGGCGGAACTTTCTCGGGCTCGCCACGGCCATGGCCGTGACGGGAGCCGCGGCACCGGCTTCGGCGTCGGTCCGCCGCACGGCCGCCGTCCCTCCCGTGCCGGACGCGATGCCGGAAACGGGTGCCGGGGCGTCTTCGGCGACCCCCGACATACGTGCGCACCTCTCCGGATGGGACGTGCCGGAGCTCGCGGGAGCCGACCAGCCGGTGACGGCCACGCTCACGCCGTTCGCCGACGCGATGCGCGTGCCCCCTCTGATCAGGCCCGAGACGGCCGAGCTGACGATCGAGATGCGGTCGGTGGCCGCGCGCCTGCATTCGCAGCTGCCGCCCACCCGGTTGTGGACGTACGAGGGCCTGTTTCCCGGGCCCACGATCGAGGTGCACCGCGAGCAGCGGCTGCGCGTCGCCTGGACCAACCGGATCGAGAACGAGACGGTCCCGGTCACCGCGGTTCAGTCCTACGCGCAGGTGGGCTCGCCCAACATGCCCAACATCCTGCCCGGGAGCGGCGGCGCCGTGCCGCGCCGCGACGTGGCGGACATCCCGCCGTGGCTGGTGGTGCACCTGCACGGCGCCATCACCGGGGGCGGGCAGGACGGCTGGTCGGAGAACGGGCACGTCGCAGGCGAGGTGCAGTACGCGGAGTATCTGAACCGCCAGCCCTCGGCCGCGCTGTGGTACCACGACCACGCCATGCACACCTCGACCTGGACGTTGTTCGCCGGGTTGTTCGGCATGTACTGGATCCGCGACGAGGAGGAGCACGCGCTCGGCCTGCCGTCCGGCGACTACGAACTGCCGCTCATCCTGTGCGACCGCAACCTGGAGACCGACCCGTCAGGCCTGCTGACCGGGCGGCTGCTCCACAAGGTGACCTTCCGCAACGAGATGCAGCCCGTCACGCGGCCTTTCGAGGGTCCGTACACACTGGCGAACGGCGTCATCTGGCCCTATCTCGAGGTGGAGCCCCGCTGGTACCGGTTCCGGGTGCTGAACGCGGCCAACTCCAGGACCTTCCGGCTCGCCCTGATCGACGAGTCCACCGGGGACCAGGTGATGGGCGCCATGAAGCAGATCGGCACGGACGGCGGCCTGCTGCACGTGCCCATCACGGTCGACTTCCTCACCCTCGCCTCGGGTGAGCGCGCCGACGTCCTGGTCGACTTCGGCGCGCACTCCGGCAGGCGCCTGCGCCTGGTCAACACGGTGGAGGGCACCTCGCCGGGTAGCCCCGCGCCCGGCGTGCCGTACCCGGAGGTCGTGCAGTTCCGGGTCGGCGGGACGGGCCGCCGCGGCCCCGTGCGGCCCGGGCAGCCCACGCGGCCCGGTCAGGGCGGGCAGACGGACCGGCACGACCAGCATGCGGAGGCTGGCGAGGGGAAGGGCGCGCGGACCGGTGATCTGTTCACGCTTCCGCGGGTGGTCTCCCCCTCGTTCGTGCGGACCTCGCACGACAGCCTGCCCCCGGACCGCACCCACCGAGTCGTCCTGACGAAGGTGGGCGGCGGAAAGCATTCGGAGATGTGGGAGATGGAGAAGGTCAACCCCCACTCCGTGGAGCTCGGAAGCGAGGGGGTGGTCCAGCTCAAGACGGCCGACGGCAACGTCCTCACCTACCGGCGCATCGCCAACGGGCCCGACGACGTCGTCAACTACTTCGCCGTGGAGGGCTCCTGGGAGTTGTGGACGTTCATCAACGCCACCGACTTCCCGCACCCGATGCACATCCACCTGATGCGATTCCAGGCACTGTCGCGGGACATCTACGACATCAGCGGATTCGACGCGACCTTGGGCGCCACGACCAAACCCATCGCGTACAAGCAGGCGGGGGTGCTCGAAGACGGCGAAAAGGGGCTGAAGGACGTCATCCGGGTCGGCGTCAACGAGGTCGTGACCATCGCGGGCCGCTTCGAGGGGGCCACCGGCCGCTTCGCCTACCACTGTCATCTGCTGGAGCATCAGGACGAGGGCATGATGCGCCCGCTCATCGTCTATCCCCAGGCCGTCATGGCCCTGCGCGCCGCACACGCCCAGATGGGCGGGCACGGTGAGGCCGGTGCGAACGTTCAGACCGCTGGGAACGGCCAGCCGGGTGCGCACGATCACACGTGACGTATTTGATCTATGGTGTCGAGCCATGGAACATCGCCATCTCGGCCGCAGCGGTCTCCTGGTCAGCGAGATCAGCTACGGCAACTGGATCACGCACGGATCCCAGGTCGAGGAGGACGCCGCCACCGAATGTGTGCGCGCGGCCCTCGACGAGGGCATCACGACCTTCGACACCGCGGACGTCTACGCGGGCACGAAGGCCGAGGAAGTGCTCGGCCGGGCGCTGAAAGGCGTGCGCCGCGAGTCACTGGAGATCTTCACCAAGGTCTACTGGCCGACCGGGCCGGGCCGCAACGACCGCGGGCTGTCCCGCAAGCACATCGTCGAGTCGATCAACGGCTCGCTCCGCCGGCTGCAGACCGACTACGTCGACCTCTACCAGGCCCACCGCTTCGACGTCGAAACCCCGCTCGAGGAGACGCTCAAGGCGTTCGACGACCTCGTACGGCAGGGCAAGGTCCTGTACGTCGGCGTCAGCGAGTGGACGGCCGACCAGATCGCCCGTGCGCTGAAGATCGCCGACGAGATGGGCTTCGACCGGATCGTCTCCAACCAGCCGCAGTACTCCATGCTGTGGCGGGTCATCGAGGCCGAGGTCGTGCCCCTGTCGGAGAAGGAGGGCATCGGGCAGGTCGTCTTCTCCCCGATCGCCCAGGGTGTGCTCACCGGCAAGTACCTGCCCGGCCAGCCGCCGCCGGCCGGGTCGCGGGCCACCGACGAGGCCGGAGGCGCCGGAGTCATCAAGCGCCTGCTCGGCGACGACGTCCTCGGGCGGGTGCAGGAGCTCAAGCCCATCGCCGCCGATCTCGGGCTGACGATGGCCCAGCTCGCCGTGGCCTGGGTGCTGCAGAACCCCAACGTGTCGTCGGCGATCGTCGGCGCGAGCCGTCCCGAGCAGGTGCGCGACAACGCCAAGGCGGCCGGCGTGCGACTCGACGCCGAGACGCTGCAGCGCATCGACGACGTGCTCGGCTCCGTGGTCGAGCGCGACCCCGCCAGGACCGTGTCGCCCGCCCGCCGCCCGTAAGCACTGGCGGAGGCGCGTCGTTCCCCCGGCCCGCCCGGGCGGTCTGCTCCGCGAGTTCTCGGCGGATCTCAGACCGCGCGCAGCGACATCCCCGCGTATTCGATGCGCTCGTCCTCCAGGAGCGTGACCTGCTCGACACCGGATTCGAGCAGGTCACGCCAGGTCTCGCCCAGCCAGGACTCGGCGTCGGCCTGGCTCGAGAAGATCTCGCGCGGCAGCGGCCTGTCGGTCAGCTCGCTTCCGGTCGCGTCCTCATAACGCCACCGCCATGTCATGCTCATACACCCTTTCTGCACAGCCGAGACGGTTTTCGAACGCCTTCCCCTGATTTGGGAAGCGTCATCTGATTCGCCGAGCAGCGTCATCCCGTCTCCGCCAGGTCCAGCCGACCCTATCCCCATTCCCCCACCTTCCCTGGGGTGATCATGCACCCCCTGTGGCGTGATCAGGCACCCCCACGTGGCGTGATCATGCAGAAGTTCGCGGGCATGCCCCCTGACCTGGCCGAACGCCACTCGTGATCATGCAGAAGTTCGGCGATGCGCATCCTCACCTGGGGGAACGCCGTTCGTGATCATGCACGGCTACTGGCCCGTCCAGAAGTGTCGGACAGCGCCGCTAGTCTCAGGCACCGCCGGAAGACACAGAAGGCAAGACACAGAAGACGAGGGGAGGTGGCATGGAGGTCTACCTTGAGGGCACCGCCGGCCCCGGCGGCTGGCCGGTTCCCGGATGCGGTTGCGCCTCCTGCGGACGGCTCGCCCCCGCGCAGCGCCGGCCGCTCTCGGTGGTGATCGACCGCCGGGTACGGCTTTCGCCCTATCAGCCCTCGGCCCCGCCGGCTCCCGCGGCCCCTCCGCGCGTCGCCGCCTCCGGCCTCCCCGACTCCGTCGATACGGCGGCTCCCCCCTCGACCACTCCCCCAGCCTCCGGGGATCTCGCCGCCTCTCCGCTTCCCGACGGCTACACGATCAGACACAGCGGGGACGGCGACGAGATCATCGCCCCCGACGGGACACGACTGCTGCTCGCCTTCCCCCCTCACCCCGCCGGGCCGTACGAGGAGATGCGGGAACACCCCGATCCCCATGAGGGCCCCTTCGATCTCGTGCTCATCGATCTCCTCGACCGGCCCGAACGGCTCGGCCGGTTGCGGCTGCGCGGGCTGGTCGCATCCACCACGCAGGTGATCGCCGTGGGCGCCGACCATCGCGTCTCCTCCGAAACCGAACTCGGCAGAAGACTGGCCTTCTGGGGAGCGAGAGCCGTACCCGACGGAACCGTCGTGCGGATCGCCCCCGGATGGGCCCCGGATGAAGTTCCCGAACGCCCGAAGCGCACATTGGTGCTCGGCGGGTCCCGCTCCGGCAAGTCGGAGGAGGCGGAGATGCGGGTGGCGGCGGATCCGCACGTGACCTATGTCGCCACCGGGCCGTCCGGCGGAGACGACCCGTCGTGGCTGGCCCGGGTGAAGGCCCACCGGGACCGCAGGCCCGCGCACTGGCGGACGGTGGAGACCACCGATCTGCCACGGCTGCTCGATGATCCGCCCGGCACTCTGCTCATCGACGGATTGGGCACATGGCTGGCCGCCGTGTTCGACGAGTGCGGAGCGTGGCCCGGCCAGACCGGTACGGCTCCCGCCATCACGCCGGAGGCCTCCCCGGCCGAGTCGGTGGCGCGGCGATGCGACGAACTGGTGGAGGCCTGGCGGCGCACGCCCGGCCCGGTGGTCGCCGTGAGCGACGAGGTGGGCCTGGGGGTGATCCCGGCGACCGCCAGCGGGCGGCTGTTCCGCGACGCCCTCGGCCGGCTCAATCAGCGGCTCGCCCAGGAGTCGGAGGACGTCGCCCTTGTGGTGGCGGGAAGACCGGTCCAGTTGCCCCTTTGATGCCCCTCTGAGCCCTGCCCGTCCCGGGCGCGCAGCGGTCGCTACGATCGTCGGTCGTGTCCGGACCCTCACGCCGCCCTGGGCTCCTCCCCGCGTGGCGGTTCGCGCTGGGGATGCTGACGGTGTTCCCGGTCCGCTTCGGCGACGTGGACCGGGAGGTCGCCGGCCGGGGCATGGCGCTGGCGCCGTTCGCCGGAATGCTCGTCGGGCTCGTGTCGTCGGCGGTTCTCCTGCTCGTGTCGTACGCGTCCGGCTCGGCGCCACTGGCCTCCGTGCTCGCCGTCGCGTCGACTGCCTGGCTCACCCGCGGGCTCCACCTGGACGGGCTCGCCGACCTGGCCGACGGCCTGGGCAGCGGAAAGCCCGCAGGCCCCGCCCTGGACATCATGAAAAAATCCGACATCGGGCCGTTCGGCGTGATGACGCTGGTCTTCACGCTCCTCACCCAGATCGCCGCCCTGTCGCTGGTCCAACGACCAGGCATGCCCGCCATCGGGCCGCTTGCCCTGGTCACCTCCTGCACGGCGGGCAGGCTCGCCGTGACGTGGGCCTGCCGGGACGGCGTCCCCTCCGCCCGGCCCGGCGGGCTCGGCGCGCTCGTCGCGGGAGCCGTACGGCGAAGCTGGGCGGTGGCGGCGACCGTCGTGTCGGCATCGGTGCTGGGGGGCGCCGCCTGGGCCGCGGCTCATTGGGCCGCTTCCCCGCCCGGCTCCGACGCCGGACTCAGGCTCAGGGACACGCTGGGCGGACCTCCGGCCACTGTCGCCGCGTGCCTGCTGGCCGTCGGGGCGGGGCTCGCGGCCGCCGCCGTCCTCCGGCGCCGGGCCGTACGGCGGCTGGGAGGCGTCACCGGAGACGTGTTCGGCGCGCTGATCGAGACCGCCACGACGGCGGCCCTGCTCACGTGGGCCGTGTTGTAACCGGCCGCATGTGCATGATCACGAATCGCGTTCCCGCAGGTGAAGATGTACATCTCCGAACTTCTGCATGATCACGAGTCGCGTTCAGCCAGGTCAGGGGGCATGCCTGCGAGCTTCTGCATGATCACCCCCAGGGTTGGGGGCGATGGGAGATGATCACAAGTTGGGGGTGATGAATCGTAGGACGAACCCTCGTTTATGCGTCGGGGAGAAAGCCCAGCTAGCATCGGCACACGTGACCATAGTGCGCCTCAACAGCTCTGAACCGGTCTCCATCGAGACCGGTGCGCTCATCGTCGGCATTCACACCAGTCCGGACGGACCCCGGACGGCTCCTGGCGCCGACAGCCTTGACCAGGCCTTCAACGGCCGGCTAGCCGAAATCCTGACCACGGTGGGCTTCAGCGGCAAGGCTCAGGAGATCGCCAAGATTCCCACTTTCGGAGCGCTGCCCGCTCCCGTCGTGGTCGCGGTCGGCCTGGGCGATGCCCCGGACGGCGACCACGACCTGGAGACGCTGCGCCGCGCGGCCGGAGCCGCCGCCCGGTCGCTCGCCGGCACGGCCTCCGCCGCCTTCGCCCTTCCGGCCGCGACGGCGGCCCAGGTCGAGGCGGTCGCGATCGGCGGGCTGCTCGGCGCCTACGGTTTCACGAAGTACCGCACGAACGGCGACGGGAAGGCCCCCGTCGGCGAGCTGGTCGTCCTGTCCGCGGCCGCCGGCGCCGAAGAGGCCGTCAAGCGGGCGACGACGGTGGCCGAGTCGGTCAGCCTGGTCCGCGACCTCGTCAACACGCCGCCGTCCGACCTCTACCCCGCCAAGTTCGCCGAGATCGTCCAGGAGATCGGCGCGGAAGCCGGGCTGTCGGTCGAGGTGCTCGACGACACCGAGCTGAGGAAGCACGGGTACGGCGGCATCGTGGGCGTCGGCCAGGGGTCGGTCAACCCGCCGCGCCTGGTACGGCTGGCCTACGAGCACCCCGAGGCCACGAAGCGCGTCGCCTTCGTGGGCAAGGGCATCACCTTCGACTCGGGCGGCCTCTCTCTCAAGCCCGCCGCCTCGATGGACTGGATGAAGTCCGACATGGGCGGCGCCGCGGCGGTGTTCGGCTCGCTTCTGGCCCTCGCCAGGCTCGGCGTGGCCGTCAACGCGGTCGGCTACCTCTGCCTCGCGGAGAACATGCCGTCCGGCTCCGCGCAGCGCCCCTCCGACGTGCTGCACACCTACAGCGGCAAGACGGTCGAGGTGCTCGACACCGACGCCGAGGGCCGGCTGGTCCTGGTCGACGGCATCGCCCGCGCCGCCGAGGACTCCCCCGACCTGATCGTCGACGTGGCGACCCTGACCGGCGCGCAGATCGTCGCGCTCGGCTGGCGTACGGCCGGCGTCATGTCCAACGACGACGCGCTCCGCGAGGAGGTCGTGGAGATCGCCGCGGGACAGGGCGAGGCGGCCTGGGGCATGCCCCTTCCCGAGGAGCTGCGCAAGGGCCTCGACTCCCCCGTCGCCGACATCGCCAACCTGCAGCCCGAGCGGTGGGGCAGCATGCTCGCCGCGGGCATCTTCCTGCGGGAATTCGTGCCCGACGGCATTCGTTGGGCCCATGTCGACATGGCGGGCCCTGCCTTCAACAAGGGCGAGCCGCACGGTTACACCCCCAAGGGTGGTACCGGTGCGATCACCCGGACGCTGATCGGCATCGCCGAGCGCTACGCCGGCAACTGAACCCCGATCGCCAAAGACAAGTGAAAAGATGCTGTCGGGTCCACCCGACGGTGAGCGAATCCAGCGAGGAGCATTCCAGTGGCTGATGGCAGCGGCCCCTACGACATCGTGGTCCTAGGTGGCGGTAGCGGTGGATACGCCTGCGCGCTGCGGGCGGCCGAGTTCGGCATGAACGTCCTCCTCATCGAGAAGGACAAGGTCGGCGGCACCTGTCTGCACCGCGGCTGCATCCCGACCAAGGCCCTGCTGCACGCGGCGGAGCTGGCCGACCAGGCTCGCGAGGGCGAGTCGTTCGGCGTCAAGACCCGGTTCGACGGCATCGACGTCCCCGGCGTCCACTCCTACAAGGACAAGGTGATCAGCGGGCTCTACAAGGGCCTGTCCGGTCTCATCAAGAGCAAGAAGATCACGGTCGTGGAGGGCGAGGGCCGCCTGGACGGCCCGGGCCGCGTCGTGGTCGGCGACCAGGTCTTCGAGGGCCGCAACGTCGTCCTGGCCACCGGTTCCGTGCCGAAGTCGCTGCCCGGTCTCGAGATCGACGGCGACAAGGTCATCTCCAGCGACCACGCGCTGGTCCTGGACCGCGTGCCCTCCTCGGTCGTCATCCTGGGCGGCGGCGTGATCGGCGTCGAGTTCGCCAGCGTCTGGCGCTCCTTCGGCGCCGAGGTCACGATCGTCGAAGCCCTGCCCCACCTGCTCCCGCTCGAGGACGAGTCCAGCTCCAAGCTGCTGGAGCGCGCCTTCCGCCGCCGGGGCATCAAGTACGAGCTGGGCGTGCGGTTCGACAGCGTCAAGACCACCGACACCGGTGTCGTCGTCTCCCTGGAGAACGGCAAGACCCTCGACGCGGAGCTCATGTTCGTCTGCGTCGGGCGCGGACCGGTCTCCGCCGGCCTCGGTTACGAGGAGGCCGGCATCGCCGTCGACCGCGGCTACGTGAAGGTCGACGAGTACTGCCGGACCAACGTGCCGAACGTCTACGCCGTGGGCGACCTCATCCCCACGCTGCAGCTGGCCCACGTCGGCTTCGCCGAGGGCATCCTGGTGGCCGAGCACATCGCGGGCGTCAACCCGGTCCCGATCGACTACGACGGCGTGCCGCGGATCACCTACTCCGAGCCGGAGGTCGCGTCGGTGGGCATCAGCTCCGCCGTCGCCCGCGAGCGCGGCCACGACATCGTCGAGCTCTCGTACAACCTCGCCGGCAACGGCAGGAGCAAGATCCTCCAGACTCAGGGCGAGGTCAAGGTCGTCGCCGAGCGCGACGGACGGGTCCTGGGCGTGCACATGGTGGGCGGCCGCGTCGGCGAGCTCATCGCGGAAGCTCAGCTGATCTTCAACTGGGAGGCCACGCCCGGCGATGTGGCCCAGCTGATCCACCCCCACCCGACGCAGTCCGAGGCCCTTGGCGAGGCCATGCTGGCCCTGGCCGGCAAGCCGCTGCACGTACACAACTGAAGCCCTCTAGGAAACGCGAGAGAGAAGGACCATGCCGGTCTCCGTAACCATGCCCCAGCTCGGTGAGAGCGTTACCGAGGGCACCGTCACACGCTGGTTGAAGAACGAAGGCGACCACGTCGAAGCCGACGAGCCGCTCCTTGAGGTGTCGACCGACAAGGTCGACACCGAGATCCCCTCGCCGTCCGCGGGGTACCTCACGAAGATCATGGTCGGCGAGGACGAGACCGTCGAGGTCGGCGCCGAGCTGGCCCTGATCGACTCCAACGGCGCAGCCGCCGCTCCCGCTCCGGCGGCTCCGGCCCCTGCCGCCGCGGCCCCGGCTCCCGAGCCGGAGCCTGTTCCCGAGCCGGCCCCGGCACCGGCCGCCCCGGCGCCCGCTCCGGCTCAGCCGATCTCGTCGATCCCGCAGCCGGCGCCCGCCGTCGTGACGCCGCCGCCGGCCCCGGCCCCGGCGCCCGCTCCGGCTCCGGCCCCGGTCTCGCCGATCGCCACCACCCCGGCCGTCGAGCCGGCCCCGCTGCCGTCGTCGGCCGAGAGCCCGTACGTCACGCCGCTGGTCCGCAAGCTCGCGTCCGAGCACGGCGTCGACCTGGACGCGCTGGCCGGCACCGGCGTGGGCGGCCGCATCCGCAAGCAGGACGTGATCGAGGCCGCCCGGGTCCAGCGCGAGGCCGCCGCCGCGGCGGCGGCGCCCGCCCCGCAGGCCCCGGCCGCTCCCGCCGCCTTCGCGCCCGCTCCGGCGGCCGCCGCCGCTCCGGCCCCGGCTCCCGAGCCGGTGCAGGTGGACACCACGCTGCGCGGCACCACCCAGAAGATGACGCGCCTGCGCAAGGTCATCGCCGACCGAATGCTGGAGTCGCTCCAGACCTCCGCGCAGCTCACGACGGTCGTCGAGGTCGACGTGACGCGCGTCGCCACGCTGCGCGCCCGTGCCAAGGCGGCCTTCGAGGCCCGTGAGGGCGTGAAGCTGTCGTTCATGCCGTTCTTCGCCCTGGCCGCGGTCGAGGCGCTGAAGGTGCACCCCAAGCTCAACGCGGTCATCAACGACGAGACGAACGAGGTGACCTACCACGACGTCGAGAACCTCGGCATCGCGGTGGACACCGAGCGCGGCCTCATCGTCCCGGTCGCCAAGAACGCCGGTGACCTGAACATCGCCGGCCTGGCACGCAAGATCGCCGACCTGGCGGAGCGCACCCGGACGAACAAGATCGGCCCGGACGAGCTCACCGGCGGCACGTTCACGCTGACCAACACCGGCAGCCGCGGCGCCCTGTTCGACACGCCGATCCTCAACAAGCCGCAGGTCGGCATGCTGGGTACCGGCTCGGTCGTCAAGCGCCCCGTCGTCGTGGACACCCCCGAGGGCGAGGTCATCGCGGTCCGCTCGATGGTCTACCTCGCGCTGACCTACGACCACCGCCTGGTCGACGGCGCCGACGCCGCCCGCTTCCTGACGACGATCAAGCGTCGTCTCGAGGAGGGCCGCTTCGAGGGCCAGCTCGGGCTCGCGTAGCACGCACGCACCACTGGAGGCCGCCCCGCACGCCGCGGGGCGGCCTCCGCCGTTTTCGCCCCCATGGCCCCCTGTACGGCCGGCGAATCCGCATCGACGCCCGCGCCGGGGTAGAAGCTCTAGCGTGGACGAAATGACGATCGTGGTGACCGGCTCGTCCGGCCTGCTCGGCTCGGCCCTCATCGAGTCCCTGCGGGGCGACGGCAGCAAGGTGCTCAGACTCGTACGCCACCGCCCGGGAAGCTCCGACGAGGCGTTCTGGGACCCGGCAGGAGGGGTGGTGGACCCCGCCGCGCTGGAAGGCGCGGACGCCGTCGTCCATCTCGCCGGGGCGGGCATCGGCGACCGCCGGTGGACGCCCGAGTACAAGCGCACGCTGGCGGCCAGCAGGGTCGCGGGCACCCGGACCCTCTGCAAGGCCCTGGCCCGGCTGGATCGCAAGCCCCGGGTTCTCCTCTCGGGATCGGCCGTGGGCTTCTACGGCGACACGGAGGACCGCGCGGTCGACGAATCCGCGTCGCCGGGCAAGGGCTTCCTCGCCGGCCTGGTGCACGACTGGGAGGAGGCCGCCAAGCCCGCGGAGAAGGCGGGCATCCGGGTGGTCCGCCTGCGCTCCGGCCTGGTGCTCACGGGCCGGGGAGGCATGCTCGGCCGCCTGCTGCCGATCTTCAGGATCGGGGCGGGCGCGGTGCTCGGGAGCGGCAGGCAGTACATGTCGTGGATCTCGCTGCCCGACTGGGTGGCGGCCGCGCGGTTCCTGCTGACGGCCGAAGACCTGTCGGGGCCGGTCAACCTCACGGCGCCGGAGCCGGTGACCAACGCCGAGTTCACCAAAGAACTCGGCAAAGCCCTCCACCGGCCGACCATGCCCCTCGCCACGCCGGGCTTCGTGCTCCGCCTGGCCCTCGGGGAGTTCGCGCAGGAAGGCCTGCTGACCGGCCAGCGCGTGCTGCCCCGCCGCCTGCTCGACGCCAGGCACCGGTTCGCGCATCCCACCCTCGAAGAGGCACTGCCGGCCGTACTCTAGTGAGTCCTTCTTCAGACACTGGAGTGAAAAATGAGCCGGATCGGGCAGTCGCACATCGTCGCGATCGGTGGGGGGTCGTTCCGGCAGTCGGAACGGTATGGGTTCATCGAGCCCACCGGCCTGCTGCGGTACGTGCTCGACCTCACCGGCGAGGACCGTCCCAAGCTCGGGCTCCTCGCGACCGCCACAGGCGACGACGCCGAGTGGCTTCTCAAGATGTACGGGGCGTTCGGCAAGTGGGACGTCGAGGTCAGCCACCTCACCGTCTTCCCGATGCCCAACGTCGCCGACCCCAGGGAATGGATCCTGGAGCAGGACGCCATCTACGTGAGCGGCGGCAGCGTGGCCAACCTGGCCGCCCTGTGGCGCCTCCACGGGCTCGACGAGGCGTTCGCCGAGGCCTGGCGGTCCGGCATCGTCCTGTCCGGCCAGAGCGCAGGCGCCCTGTGCTGGCACGTCGGCGGCAACACCGACTCCTTCGGGCCGGCGCTCCGGCCGTGGGCGGAGGGCCTCGGCCTGCTCCCCTACTCCTGCGGCGTGCACTACAACTCCGACGAGCAGCGCAGGAAGCTGCTGCACGAGTCGGTGGCCTCCGGTGAGCTGCCTGAGGGCTACGCCGCCGACGAGGGCGTCGCCCTGCACTACGTGGGCACCGAGTTCATCCAGGCCGTCACCGTCGACCCGGCCGGCTACGCCTACCGGGTGGAGCGCGACGGCACGGGGGTCAAGGAGTTCCGTATCGAGCCCCGCCAACTGGCATCTACCCTCTAGACCGTGAAGCGCTTGGCCATCGTCCGCCTGGGCGTCGACGTTCCGTACGAGCAGGCGTGGAGAATGCAGCGGATGCTGCACGGCCGCCGCGTGGCGGGCGACGTCGATGACCTGTGCCTCATGCTGGAGCACGCGCCCGTGTACACGGCCGGCACCCGGACCCTGCCGGCCGAGCGGCCCGCGGACGGGACTCCGGTCGTCGACGTCGACCGCGGCGGCAAGATCGCCTGGCACGGCCCCGGCCAGCTTGTGGGATATCCCATCGTGGCAGTGGCGGACCTGGCCGCGTACATCCACGCGCTTGAGATGACGCTCGTCCAGGTGTGCGCCGACTTCGGGGTGGCCGCCGGGCGGCTCGCCGGCCGAGGTGGCGTCTGGGTCGCCGGCGATCCCGCGCGCGGCCTGCCCGATCGCCGGCTCGGCACGATCGGCATCCGGGTGTCGGGCGGCGTCACCATGCACGGTTTCGCGCTCAACTGCGCCAATGATCTGAGCTGGTACAGCCGGATCCCCGGGGAGGGCGTCGTGACCTCCCTGTCCGCCGAGACCGGCCGGCGGATCACCGTCGAAGAGGTCATGCCGTTCGCGGAGAAGCGGCTGGCCGAGACCCTGGGTGCCGAGCCGTACGACCTGTATGAGGAAGATCTCACCTGAGGTACGCCGGGGTCGTCCGCCGCCGTCCGGGAGCCGTCTCAGATCACGTGAAACCTGGTAATAAGCTGGATTCGTGAACGAGCGAGCCGACAACCACGGCACCCCGGGAGTGCGACCCATACCCGGATCCCCGCTCGTACCGGATTCTGCGAAGGATGTCGCATGACCGTCGCGCCGGAAGGCCGCAAGCTCCTCCGCCTGGAGGTGCGCAACAGCCAGACCCCCATCGAGAAGAAGCCCCCGTGGATCAAGACGCGTCTGCGGAACGGTCCCAACTTCAACGAGATCAAATCTCTGGTTCAGGGTGCGGGACTGCACACGGTCTGCCAGGAAGCGGGATGCCCCAACATCTCCGAGTGCTGGGAGGACCGCGAGGCGACGTTCCTCATCGGCGGCGACCAGTGCACGCGGCGCTGCGACTTCTGCCAGATCGACACGGGCAAGCCGGCCGAGTACGACAGGGACGAGCCGCGTCGCGTCGCCGAGTCGGTCAGCCAGATGGGCCTGCGGTACGCGACGGTGACGGGTGTCGCCCGTGACGACCTGCCCGACGGCGGGTCGTGGCTGTACGCGGAGACGGCCCGGCAGATCCACGCGACGGTCCCCGGCTGCGGCGTCGAGCTGCTCGTGCCCGACTTCAACGGCGACCGCGCGCAGCTGGAGGAGGTCTTCTCCGCCAAGCCCGAGGTCTTCGCGCACAACGTCGAGACCGTGCCGAGGATCTTCAAGCGGATCCGCCCCGCGTTCCGTTACGAGCGCTCCCTGCAGGTGATCACCATGGCCCGCGAGGCCGGGCTGGTCACGAAGTCGAACCTGATCCTCGGCATGGGCGAGGAGCGCGAGGAGATCTCGCAGGCTCTTCGCGACCTGCACGAGGCCGGATGCGACCTCGTGACGATCACCCAATACCTCCGGCCCTCCCCGCTCCACCACCCGGTGGACCGCTGGGTGAAGCCCGAGGAGTTCGTCGAGCTGCAGCAGGAGGCCGAGGAGATCGGCTTCGCCGGAGTCATGTCCGGTCCGCTCGTGCGCTCGTCCTACCGTGCCGGGCGTCTGTACCAGCAGGCGATCGCCGCGCGGCAGACCATCTAAACGGTCTCGTTTTCATTAATCGACCCTGGAATTTGTATCCTTCAGAACATGGCGAAAGACCCCGAGACTCCCGGACGGCTCAAGCAGATCCGGATGGTCGCTCAGATCATCAAGCAGGCGGACCCCAAGGGAATGCCGCTCGTCTACGGCTCCGCCCTCGGGACGCTTGTCGTGTTCGTCGTGCTGGGCCTGTTCTTCGGCTGGACCTGGTATGTCCTGGGCGTCTTCGCGGCTGTGCTCGCCGGCATGCTGGTTTTCAGCCGGCGGGCCACGAAGGCGCAGTATTCGATGCTGGACGGCCAGCCGGGCGCGGCCTACGCCATCCTGCAGGGTCTGCGCGGCAACTGGCACGTCGAGGAGAAGCCGGTCGCGGTCAACCGTGACCAGGACCTGGTCTTCCGCTTGGTGGGCTACCCCGGGGTCATCCTGGTGTCCGAGGGCCCGGGCAACCGGGTCCAGCGGATGCTGGTCGCGGAGAAGAAGCGGGTGCAGCGGGTCGCGGTCGACATCCCGGTGTACGACATCCAGTGCGGCGACGGCGAAGGCCAGGTTCCGCTGGCCAAGCTGCAGCGGCACCTGATGAAGCTGCCCCGCAATCTCAAGAAGCCCGTCGTGACCGAGGTCAACAACCGCATGCGCGCGCTGACGCCGGCGGTGCCGATGCCGAAGGGCCCGATCCCCAAGGGCGCCCGAATGCCGCGCGCGCCGAAGCCCCGCTAGCCGGTCTCCGAGCGTGGACGTCGACAGAAGACCGGTCTCCCGATCCGATACCTCCCGGGCCAACCGGGGCTGGTGGGACGGAGCGGCCGATGAATACCAGGCCGAGCACGGAGACTTCCTGCGCGACGAGGGCTTCATCTGGTGCCCCGAGGGCCTCGACGAGGCCGACGCCCGTCTGCTCGGCGAGGTCGGGGGCAAGAGCGTGCTCGAGGTGGGGTGCGGCGCCGGCCAGTGCGGCCGGTGGCTGACCGCCCAGGGCGCCTCCGTCGTCGGGCTCGACCTGTCCTACCGGCAGCTCCAGCACTCCCGCCGCATCGATCTTTCGGCCGGCCGCGCCCTTCCTGTGGTGCAGGCGGACGCCGAGACGCTGCCGTTCGCCGACGGCTCCTTCGATCTGGCCTGCTCGGCGTTCGGGGCGCTGCCGTTCGTGGCCGACGCCGGGGCGGCGCTGTCGGAGGTCTTCCGGGTGCTGCGGCCCGGCGGGCGTTTCGTGTTCTCGGTCAGCCACCCCATCCGGTGGGCCTTCCCCGACGATCCCGGCCGTCCCGGCCTCACCGTCGACCGGCCGTACTTCGACCGGGCGCCGTACGTGGAGGTCACGGACGGCGTGCCGTCCTATGTGGAGCACCACCGGACGATGGGCGACTGGGTCGCCGCGATCGCCTCGGCCGGGCTGGTCCTGGACGGGCTCGTGGAACCCGAGTGGCCAGAGGGCCACGACGGCGTGTGGGGCGGATGGAGCCCCCTTCGCGGCCGCCTGATCCCGGGGACCGCGATCTTCCAGTGCCGGCGGCCGTGAGGCTCACATCCTGACCACGACCGTGCCGGCCGCGCGGTCGTGCAGGCCCCGCCGGTCCCGGTCCCAGATCAGGGCCGGTACGGCCAGGCAGAGCAGGAACGTGCGGATCAGCACGGACAGCAGGCCCGGCCGCCCGCCCTGGAGGGTGGCGACCCGCACCCCGAAGATCCGCATGCCGAGGGTGAATCCCAGAGTGCCGACGAGCAGGACGTATTCGGCGGCGAAGACACCCAGGCCCACCCACCCCTGGCTCTGGCCCTCCGCGTGCAGGAGTCCCCTGGCGATCGCCACGGTGCACACGAGCCAGTCGACCAGGACCGCGGCGATCCTTCGCCCGAAACCGGCGACCGAGCCCGGGCCCTCCTCGGGCAGGCCGAGCCGCCCCCCCGGGTAGCCGAGATCCACTCCGGCCGCGCGGGTGCCGCTGATCCAGGTCTGGGTCCATCGTGGCTGCCGGTCGCTCATGGCCCCCAGGGTATCGGGGCGGTAGATCGGTCCTCTCCCCGGACGAGGACCCGCGCGGGCCCGCCGATCCGGGACAAGAGTCAGTCAACCGTCGCAGGTCAGAGGGGCTGTGCTCGACCTTCGAGACTAACGTCTGCGGTCGGCCCCCTTAACGCGTACGAAACAATCGAGACATGGGGCGGAAACGGCGTCGGCCTATTTTCGGGTCTGCTAGCACATGCCCTTGGGAGGTTCAAGAGTGTTTAACTCTGCCGATGACGTCCTCAAGTTCATCCGAGAGGAGGGCGTGGAGTTCGTCGACGTCAGGTTCACGGACCTGCCGGGCACGACGCACCACTTCACGTTCCCCTCGGAGAACTTCGGACCGGGCGTATTCACCGACGGCCTCATGTTCGACGGCTCGTCCATCCGCGGCTTCCAGGCCATCCACGAGTCGGACATGCTCCTGCTGCCCGACCCGTCGACCGCCGTTCTGGACCCGTTCCGCCAGCACAAGACGCTGAACATCAACTTCTTCGTGCACGACCCGCTGACGGGCGAGGCCTACAGCCGCGACCCGCGCAACGTCGCCCGCAAGGCTGAGGAGTACCTCAAGGGCACCGGCATCGCGGACACCGTGTACTTCGGCCCCGAGGCCGAGTTCTACATCTTCGACGACGTCCGCTTCGAGACGAAGCAGAACGCGGGCTACTACTACATCGACTCGATCGAGGGCGCCTGGAACACGGGCAAGGCCTCCGAAGGCGGCAACCTCGGGTACAAGCCCCGCTACAAGGGCGGATACTTCCCGGTTCCGCCGATGGACCACTTCACCGACCTTCGCTCGGAGATGGTCCGCAACCTGATCAACGCCGGCATCGAGACCGAGATGCAGCACCACGAGGTGGGCACCGCGGGCCAGGCCGAGATCGACTTCCGGTTCGGCACGCTGCTGAAGACCGCCGACAACCTGATGCTGTACAAGTACATCATCAAGAGCACGGCCATCGAGGCCGGTCACACGGTCACCTTCATGCCGAAGCCGCTCTTCGGCGACAACGGCTCGGGCATGCACTGCCACCAGTCGCTCTGGAAGGACGGCGAGCCGCTCTTCTACGACGAGGTCGGCTACGCGGGCCTGTCGGACATCGCGCGGTACTACATCGGCGGCCTGCTCAAGCACGCCCCGTCGCTGCTCGCCTTCACCAACCCGACGGTGAACTCCTACCACCGTCTGGTGCCGGGCTACGAGGCCCCGGTCAACCTGGTGTACTCGCAGCGCAACCGCTCCGCCTGCGTCCGCATCCCGATCACCGGGTCGAACCCGAAGGCCAAGCGCATCGAGTTCCGCGTGCCGGACCCGTCGTGCAACCCGTACTTCGCGTTCGCCGCGCAGCTCATGGCGGGCCTCGACGGCATCCGCAACAAGATCGAGCCGCCGGAGCCGGTCGACAAGGACCTCTACGAGCTTCCCCCGGAGGAGGCTCGCCAGGTCCCGCAGGTGCCCGGCTCGCTGGCCGAGGTCCTGGACGCCCTCGAGGCCGACCATGACTACCTGCTCGAGGGCGGCGTCTTCACGCCCGACCTCATCGAGACCTGGATCGCGTACAAGCGCGAGAACGAGATCGACCCGATCCGGCTGCGTCCGCACCCGCACGAGTTCGAGCTCTACTACGACGTGTGATCGGCTACCGCGCGGTGACGTGGACGTTCACCGCGCGGCCCCGGTCTGGTTCTGCCTCAGTTCCGTCCGAGCGGCGATCACAGCATCGATCGCGGCCCGCGTCGACTCGTCGGAGTCCGGCCACAAATGGCCGTAGGTGTCGAGCGTCGTCTTGGCGCTCGCGTGCCGCAGGCGGGCTTGGACGACCTTGACGTCGGCACCTGAGGCGATCAGAAGCGAGGTAGTGCCGCAAGTCGTGGAACCGGAAGCCCGTGGGAAGGTCCTGAACCTTGCCACGGGCTTTTCGCATTGCTCGTTCGAGCTTCCATGAAGTCGATACCTGCGACGCGTAGCTCGCACACCTCGGCCGTACGGAGGCCGACGAACGCGCCGAGGAGAATTGCCGCCCGGTATCGCTCGGGCATCGCGTCGTGCAGTGCCCACACCACGCGGCAGATCATCGCGCCATGTGACGTTTGCACGCGACTTGGCCGATGCGCCAGTCCGGGCCTACAGAGCAGCATGGGCAGCGGGAGCTGCACGACCTTGACCGGCCACAACCGTGGCCAGCCCAATCACCGACTCAGCTTCCGAACGCTGTCGCTACCCGCCACCGGCTGTCAAACAACGCCGTGGCCCGCTCGTCATGACACAAGCGGGCCACGGCGGCCACCTGACTATCGCGGCAGGAGCTGAATGCGCTGCGGCAATAGTTGCCTAGTGGTAGGGATGGTACTGCTACCGATTCCACCCGTCCCGGTGGTGCCACCGGTCGCCCCTGTCCCAGTTCCTGTCCCGGTCCCAGCTGTAGCGGTGGCCGGGGTAGTACGTGGTGGGGTAGTACGTGGTCGGCCGATAGTTCCTGCACCAGGTCGGCCTGTAATACCCGGGTCCGTTGTAGCAGTGGACCGGATGCAGGACAGCCGTCCGGTTGGCGTGCAGGCTGTCCGCGTTAGCGGGACCGCCGAGCAGCACGACACCCGTGGCCGCCGCTGCCACAATCCCCGTTGCGATGAGCTTCTTGAGCACTGATTCCCCCAGATCGTGACTCTCGATGGCCCAAACAGGACCACGACGCGATAGGTATCCAAAGACTTACGCGCGGCAACATGAACCAGCCGATGCGTAATCGAATCGTGACACCGCGTGTCTGAAATGCGGATATTCGCGAGAAATCTCCGTCCTTCTCCTTATCGCATGCGCGTCTGAAAGGGTGTTGATGTACAGCGACTCACTTCCACGTCATGGCAGTAGAGGTACGGCAAGCCCATGACTCGTTTGGCATGGACGCGCCAGAGCAAGGAACGTAACTCCCACCCGTGCCACCAGACCCGGAGAACAAGCACTATCGAGTGTCAGACCTCGGTTGATGCTTGACGGATTGGTCTCGGGCGATGCTCTACATGATCACAACAGGGCTGACCCACCCAAGCTCGGGCCTTCGTGACGCCATCAGGCATCCTGGGCGCCGTGAGTGACATGTACATCCGTCTGATTCCGACCGACCTGAATTGGCAGCCGAGCCCCGAGGCCGCCGGCGCGGCCGTGGCCTACGTCGCCGGACTCTTCTCCGGTCCCGGCGACGCCGTGGAGCATGTCGACTATGAGTTCTACGACCGGATCACCCTGATAGACGCCGGCGAGAACACCAGCCAGATCACATGCCCGCGCTGCCGAAGTGACATCAGCTTGGACTGGTTAGGCGACGTGGTCAGAGAAAATGGCGGCGTGAGCTTCGAGCACCTGGACATGACGGTGCCCTGCTGTGGCGCCGTGGTCGGGCTGGATACGCTCCACTATGACTGGCCGGTCGGCTTCGCGCGGTTCGAGGTGAGTGCCATGAACCCGACTCGCGCCAAATACGAACTCGACGCCCAGGAACTCGCCGACATGGCCAGTATTGTCGGCCACCCAGTTACCCAGATCCTCGCTCACTACTGATCAGGCACGCCTCCGGATCGATCATTGAAGATCAAGACGGAGGCGATTAGCGTCCACGCCCTTGGCTACGACGGTCATGCTTCAGTGCTAGTCGAACTGCGCCGTACACAATGAGAAACAGAATGGCAGCGGGGATCACTAAAGCGATTAGCTCGGCTATACCGAGTCCCATCATGATTCCTCCACGTCAAAGATGACCTCAGGCTAGAGCCCTCCGCCATTCTCAGCAACCAGCTGGTAACGCTGAGGAAGCACACCGGAGGGCATAGTCAGGGCACATGACACCGTGATCAGCCGCGAAATGCTGAGAACCACCGAGAGGACCAACGCCAGGTCATTCCAGTGGTTCCAGAAGCGTGATTGCCTGAGCGCCCAAAGGGGAGCCAAGTCGGAAGCCACACGCGATGAACCAGCGTGAACGGGTCTGGACTCAGTTGACCGGCCTGACCTCGCATCAGGCTCAGCGTGAACTGATCGACACGGGGAAAGTCTGATTCGAGGCTTATCGCCCCGCCGGCCGAGCGGGTCCGGGACACAGTTTGATCGCGGCATCACCCGCTCTACAGTGAAGCGTGGCCGACGACTGGACCGAAGACGAATACGTCGAGTACCTGCACGGCGAGCGTCGGCGCTTCGCGTGGGTGATGCAACGATACGGAGGAATCACGCCGGCTCAGGCGGAGGTAGCAGCCCTGGAGCGCTATCCCTACGAGGCGGGCACCGTGCTATTCCGCGGGCTCATCTTCCATGACGAGGCCTGGCATTGGGCGATGCTGTCGATCTACGGAGACCTCTACTGGGTGGAGCACCCGGAGTTCGTCTACCCATCGCCTGAGTACGAAGCCCTCGACTGACCGAGACAACATTAGACCAGTCGCACACCGCGCCTAGGTCGACTCTGTTTCGTCTCTGTTCCGCCGCAACGCGAGAGATTTCCGAAACTGTTGGCAACCGCTGAAACATGAAATCCCAGTTCAGGTCCGGTTCCAGTGGGAGCAATTGTCAAATCCTGTGTATCGATGAGTGCGGTCGGACTTCCCAGGTCGGCCGTTGGAGTTGATCGTTGTACACGATGATGTCGGCGTGGTCGGTTGGGCGGACTGTGGCGAAGTAGAGCTGTTGGGAGGGGATATAGCGGTTGCGCCAGGACCGTTCGATTTCGGCGGTGTCGGCGGTGGATCCGGCCAGCGCTGTGCCTCGGTCCCGGGCGCGATCTACCGTCTGCTCGAATGGGACGGACACGAAGATGCGCAGGTCCCACCGGTCGATGAGTTCTGGGCGCAGGAGGAAGACGCCGTCGAAGAGCAGTACGGCGTCTGCGGGGGCGGTCGTGGCCGACGGGGACGACGGGGTGTCGGTGTCTCTGTCGTAGACCGCGTGCTGGAACCTTCGGTCTCCGCCTGGGCCCAGCGGATCGAGCAGAACCCGGCACAGCGCGGCGTGGTCGTGGGCGTCGAAGTAGCAGCCTTCGGCCGAGTACTGGCCGCGTCGGTAGCGCTGTGCACGGGGGAAGAGGAAGTCGTCGATGGTCGCGCGGATGACGTCGCGGTCCTGCGCGCGCAGGACGACGGCGAGCTCGTCGGCCAGAGTGGTCTTGCCGGCGGCGGGCGGCCCGTCGATGGCGACCCGCAGCGGGTGCGCGGTCGTGACGGACCTGATCGCCTCGGCCAGCCGACTGATGAGCTCGCCGCGGGTGCCTTGGTCCATTGCTGCCTCTCTCACGGTGTCTCCCCCGCTGGTCCGAAACGATCCACCCGGCAAGCACTCACTTCCGTAGTGTGCGTGTCATGAACATGCTGCGTCAGGTGATCGTGTTCGATGCGGCTGACCTACATGCCGAGAGTGCGTTCTGAGCTGGCATTCTCGGCGGGCACGTCTTCGAAGACGACGATTGGCACAGCGTCATCGACGCCGCTGGAGAGTGGCGGATCGGCGTGCAACTGGCGCCGAACCATGTTCCGCCCGACTGGCCTCATGGGACTCCCCAACAAGTGCATCTCGACCTCCATGTCGACGATCCGAGACCCGCGCACGAAGAAGCAATCGCCCTCGGTGCCCGGCTGCTCCAACCAGCTCCTGATCTCGATGCGGCCGAGGGACACCAGGTGTACGCAGATCCGGCCGGCCATCCGTTTTGCATCGGCTGGGGGCACCCGTCCCAAGAGACGCTCGCGGCGTTCGTGGGCGACCGCTTGGGGCGGAGCGAACCGAGCCCAGCGTGAGGGAGCCATCCGAGGTGTCGACGCACTCCCAGTTCCGTTCCGGTGCCGTCTGCGGTCGTAAAACACCGGAAGTCGAGTCGCTGTGGCCAGGCCCGAACCTTCCTACTTGTCGTGCTGTCGGCGCACCATCTCGGTGATCCAGATGGGCGCGAACGGAGACGTGCAGCCCGGGGCAGTCGGGTAGTCCTTGAGCACCTCCAGGCGTTCACCGATGTCGATTGCACGGGCGCGGTGGTCGGCGTGCTCGATCCCGATCTGAGCCAGGCAGTGGTTCATCGCCCATTGCAGGCGATCCGGGGCGTCTTTCATCTCCGCCTCGATGACGTCGAGCAGTCCTGCGAGGTCGAGGCTCTCGGGCTTCTTCGTCACGTGTTCGGTGGTCAGCGCCCAGCCGGCACTCGCAACCACTGGATCCGAATCGGCGGACCAGGCCAGGCGCAGCTCTTCGGAGTGCGGGTTCTTCTTCACCACGTAGTTCACGAGCCAGTCGTGCACCTTGGGTGTGCGCGCCTCGCGCAACATGACGTCCAGCTCGCCACGCTCGAACGCCTTCGGGCGGCAGATCAGGATCGCCAGAAGCCTCGCCGCGGTGTCATCCGTCTCCCAGAGCCGGCACGCGAGTTCCTGCTGCGTCTTCAGCCGCTTCGCGAGCGCGCGCAGCCTGCTGAGGTTCGCACCGTGATCGTCACCGTGTTTCTCGTTCACCTCGCGTGTCTTCGGGTCCTCGAGCTCGGCCAGCTCGGCCATCACCTCGGCCACCGTCGTCTCGGTCAGCGTCGTCTCGGCCACCTCAGCCTCCTGTCCATCACGAGCGCGATTCAGCGTACGGTCCAGTCTGCTTCGCGATCTGGACCGAGGGTGGACGGCCGAGCCATCCCCGCCGGGGACCCGGGCGCAGGCCAAGCTGCACGGCCTGCGGGAGGAACCGGCCGCGGCGAACGCCGAACTCGACGAGTTCCTGGTCCGGCACGACGCCGTCCCGCGTGAACCGTCACGGCTGTGACCCGTGCCCGGGCCCGCCCGGGCTAACTGCCCATGATGTTGCCGTCGGTGTGCATGACCGGGCCACTGTCGCCGGCCGCCGCGGCCGACGCGGGGGCTGCCGTGAGTCCTAGCACAGCGACGGTCATGGCCATCGCCACCCCGGCGAGGAGCCGGGCCGTGAAGCTACGAGAGTTCATCGGGTACCGCCTTTCTCCGTGATCCGGCCCGAGTCTGACACATGGGGCGGCGCGGGTAACAGGGTTCCGGTGACCGGCTGTGCGACGGACCGGCGGGCGGGTCTTTCGCCTGCCGATCCTTCTCTGGGCATCGGGCCGTGACCACCTCGCTCTGCTGTCAACCCACCTGCGAGCAGAGGGCTCGGCAACACGCGTACCGGTTGTCAGGGATTCCCTGACGATCTAAGCTGTCAGGGACATCCTGACACCTTAGGAGTGCGCTGTGACATCGCCCGACACCCTGACGGAACTCGCTCGGTGTTCCTTCTGCAGCAAGCCGGACACCGAGGTCGACAAGCTGGTCGCCGGCCCTGGAGTGCATATCTGCAACGAGTGCGTGGCTCTCGCCGCGTCGCTCATCGACGCGAGCCTCAACAACCCCGCACGACCGCGCATGCCCATCTGGGAGTCGTTGACAGACGCGGAGATGCTGAGCCACATCCCGCGCGTCGCCGCGCACATCGACCAGGCCGAGGCCGACCTGCGTTCGTGGGTGCAGGAACTGCGCCGACGCAGCGTCACCTGGACCAAGATCGGCGAATCTCTCGGGATCACCCGCCAGTCCGCATGGGAGCGGTTCTCCGGCGAGGAGTGACACGACCCCGCAACCTGCTCGCCGGACCAGAGCGGAGCGGGCCTCCGTTCCGCTCTGGTTCCGTCCGAGACCGCAAAGCGCCAAGCAACGCATGCGCGTCAACAGGCCGTTAGATCTGCGTCAGGAGGCTGAGCAGGCCCATCCTCGTACGTGAAGATAAGCCCTATGCGTGGCGGAGTCGGCACATTGGTCTACTTCGCGGTGGTCTTCACCGGACTTCTCAGCGTGGGCCTGGCCCTGCTGATCACCCCCGGACGCACCACCGAGAAGCTTCATGATGCGTTCGTGATCGTGCCCCGTATCGGCGGTCGCTTTTCCGTCCTCAAGCGAGTCACGGCGATGACCGTCGGAGGCGCACTGGTCTTCTATTCGCTCTTCTTGGCGTATTCCACCTTCCACGCGGGCGAATTCCTCGTTGACCCCGTGGAACGGGGTTAACACGTCACAGCGGCCCGCGCACCGCATGGTTAGAGCCCGAAAGCGCCGCCTTCAACGAGGATGAGCGCACCGATGCCGATCAAGACGAGTGGCACCAGAATGTGACCCCATCGGCTGAGGGCCATGGCGACGATTGGACGGGTGGCGAAGAATCGGCCAGCCATGCACCAAACAGCGACCAGGGCCAAGAAGACCACGACATAAACGCTCGTGGGTCCGATACCCGCAGTAGCGAAGACCGGCACGTAGACCCCGATGTTGTCGCCGCCATTGGCGAAAGTGACCGCAGCCACTTCTAGGATCTTTGGCCCGCCTCTGGTCTCTTCGACAGGATCGGCATCACTTCGATGGTTCCTCCATACCTGCCATGCGGCCCTGAGGCCCAGCGCAAGCGGCAACAGGCCAAGGTAGGGGATGATCCACTCAGGCAGGAAGGTTGCGCCGAAACCCGCGGCAAGGGCAGCCACCAGGATGCCGAGGAAACCGAGATATTGACCCGACACGATCCGAGTTGCAGCGCCGTAATGTCCAATGCCCTGGGCGAAAAATAAGGCCAGAATCAGGATGTCGTCGACGTTGGTAACGGCGAACAGACCCGTCGCCTGCCCGATGATGCCCAGGTTCACGAGGGAAAGATTCCTTTCGTACGGGTCAAGGCCCGAGAGAGACTACTCAGCAGGGCACACCCAGGGCACACGACACCGTCGTCGGCAAGGACCGACGCGGCGAAGAGCGTCAGCGGGGATCGGCTTCTTGCGCCACCCGCTCCAGTTGGTGCCGATAGTTCTCCCACCACGACTGATCGCCGGGCGCCATGTTGTCGTTGCCGTCCTGCATCCCGGCGGTCCCGTCGATGAGTTCCCGGACGATGTCGGCGTGGCCGGCGTGCCGGTGAGTCTCAGCGATCACATGCACCAGGATCTGGTGCAGTGTCACCTCCCTTCGTTCCTCCTGCCACCACGGCACGTGACCGATCGCGTCAAGCGTCAGAGTGGCGATCGTGGTGTCCGAGTGCTCCCACGCCCGCTGGTACAGAGCGACGATGTGCTCGCGCGACTCGTCTGGAGTGGCCCACATATCCGCGTTGGGTTCAGCGTCTTCCGCCAGCCACGACAGCCGCTCGCCGAACGGGCGTCCGAAGGTATCGCCGAAGTACCCCAGCTCCACGCCGGTGACGTGTTTCACCAGCCCCAACAGATTCGTGCCAGTCGGCGTCAGCGGACGGCGTATGTCGTACTCCGAAAGCCCATCGAGCTTCCACAGCAGGGCTTCGCGGGCGGTTTGCAAATAGCGGAGAAGGTCCGCTTTGGGTTTCGATTCGATCACCTCGGCAGTCTGCCATCCGGCCCGGGCCGGGTGGGGCGACGGGATCAGGTCAGGCGCCTCCGGCCGTCTCGACGAGGAGACGCCTCAAGCTGCCGCGCACGGTAAGGGTCAGCACCGCCGCAGTGAGAACTCTCTGTACCTCTTGGCACGAACCAAGTGCCTGAACCGGGAGTCCCACGTAGTGGAAGGACCGCTCAGCCTCATGGAGGTTAGACAATGCCCTCTCACCTCGTCAGCGGCCGGATGTTACGCGCGGCATCGGCGCTGACGCTGACCATCGGCACGGGACTCGCCGTTTCGATCGGCCTGGCCACCTCGGCCCTCGCCGTGGCACCGTCGGCCACCGTCGCGGTCACCGACAACGGCAATCGGCTCGTCTACACGGCTGCCCTCGGCCAGACCAACAAGGTGACCGTCACCGAGTCGTTCACCAGTGGGTACACGGACATCGTCTATGTGATCGACGACGTCGTCCCGATCAGCGCGGGAAGCGGCTGCACCTACCCCGACAGCGCGGACCACACCAAGGTCTCCTGCACGGTCGCCACCGTGGACAGCCAGGATCCGTACTCCATCATGAAGATGGACGTCCGCGACGGCAACGACATCGTCGCCGTGAACAACAAGACCGGCCAGGTCTACTACTCCAACATGATCTATCTGGGCACCGGCAAGGACCGGCTGACGGACACCGGCAGGGTCGACGGCAACTACGTCTGGGGACAGGCGGGCAACGACACCATCACGGTGGGCGAGGCCGCGACGGTCTTCGCCGGTGACGACAACGACGCGGTCTACGCCAGCGGCAACTACACCCTCGTGGAAGGCGGCAAGGGCAACGACGTGATCCGTGGCGGCGCGGGCAACCAGATCCTGTCCGGCACCGACGGCAACGACTCGATCTACGGCGGCACCGGCAACGACTTGCTGTACGGAGGCAAGGGCAACGACATCGTGTACGGAAACAGTGGCAACGACCAGTTGTACGGGAACAGCGGCAACGACAAGCTGTACGGCGGGCCCGGCAAGGACCGGCTCTCCGGCGGCCCCGGCAGGAACACCATCCGTCAGGACTGACGGTTTCCACCGTCCAGGAACTGCCGGGACGTCCTGTGCAGTTCCTGGACGACAGCACAGTCGCCATCGCCCGCCGCGTGTGCTCCTCATGACGGAGTCTCCACCGCCGGCTCCGTGCATCTGCCGTGGCCTGTCATCATGATCGAATGCACCAGGCATGGAACGCGTGGGGGCTCGTCGTCATCGCGGCCCTCCTGGCCGTTCCCCTAGCAGTTCTCGTCGCGCTTCTCCTCGCACGTCACCGCAGCCGCCGGGGACATCCCTCTCCCCGCCGTACGGCTGTGGCGGACGTCGCCGTCGTGGCCGGAACCGCTCCCTGGATCTGGATGATCCTCACGCCTGGGGCAGGGCAGGGTGTGCAGCTCATTCCCCTGGTCGACCTGGCGGACCAGATCACGCGGATGCCGCCGGGTGCGGCAGTCGTACAGGTCGCGGGCAATCTCCTGGTCTTCGCGGCACTCGGTGCGATGCTCCCGGTCCGTTCGGCGCGCTTCGCCTCGCTCACAGCGGTTGCCGCTGTCGCGGCCACCGCCTCGCTCACCGTCGAGATCCTTCAGTACGCCTTGCGGATCGGACGGGTGAGCTCTGTGGACGACGTGATCCTGAACGCAGCGGGTGCCGTGTTCGCCGCGTTCGCCACTCGGAGGTGGTGGGCCCGGCGGGGCAGGGCCTCCTCGGCATAGAGTCGGTGAATGCTCTTGTGGATCAACGGCCCCTTCGGCGGCGGCAAGACGCAGACCGCGCACGAGATCGAGCGAAGGCTACCCGGCAGCGTCATCTGTGACCCCGAGCATGTCGGCTTCGGCCTCCATCGAATGATGCCCCCGCTCCTGCGCGGCGATTTCCAGGACCTTCCGGCTTGGCGGCAGGGCGTGTACGAGGTGCTCGACCTGGCCCTCACCAAGCACGACGGCACGGTGATCGCCCCGATGACACTCGTGGAGCCCGCCTACTTCCATCAGATCATCGGCCGGCTCCGGGAACGCGGTCATGACGTCAGGCACTTCGCGCTGCTGGCAGACCGCAATACGGTGCTCCAACGACTGCGTGAGCGCAATTTCGGGCACGTCATGCAGTTCGTCGCGGGTCGGGACGCCCCACTGCGACGCGAGAGCTTCGCCGTGTCGAAAATCGACCATTGTCTGGAACGCCTACGTCAGGCGGAGTTCGCCGAGCATGTGTGGACAGACCGCCTCACGATCCCTCAGGTCGCCGACCACATCGCCTCCTCGGCCGGGCTGATCCTCACCCCGAACACGGACAACGCCGGACGCGGGCGCCTCCGGCGGGCCTGGACGGGGGTCAAGCACATACGCTTCGACTGAGGTCCCGCGCCCTATTTTGTGGCGACATACAGAAAGAAGATCAGTAAGATCGGCACGCTCTGAAGAGCTTCGAGCCGACGTGCGGAGAAACCCTTGTCCTATTCGTCCGGCCTGCCGGGCTATCCGAACGAAGGCCTCCGGTCATTCGGCTGCGTCGGTGTCATCGTCTTCGCCGTGCTGACAGGCGCCGTCGCAGCGGGGCTGTACTTCGGGAGAGACACCGACATGGACCACTCGCATGTCGTCGTACCGCAGACGCTCGCCGGCAGGGCCAGGATCACGGATCCCGACTTCCAGGCAACGGCCGACGAGCAGGTCGCCCGGCTGAAGAAGCAGGCGCCGAACGCGACCGGCGCGATCTCCGCCTTCTACGGCATCCCGGATAAGCAGGACGTGATCATGATCACGGGCTTGTCGGCCAGCATGGCCACCTCGGCTGTGGTGGTCCGCCAAAGCTTCGCCGGCTTGGCGGACAGCGGTGCGAAGGTCACGAACATGAGGCCGACCGAGACCGGACCGTTCGGCGGCGCCGCCGCGTGCGCCGACGCCGACATCGACGACGTGCCCGCAGGGGTGTGCGTCTGGGCCGACGACGACACCTTCGGGCAGATCGTCGTCTACTTCAGGTCACGCGACGAGGCCGAGGCGGAATTCGAGGAATTTCGCAGCGAGATCGAGCAGCCCGCCTGACCACCGGTTCTGTCCCTTACGAGGCCACCACCACAGAACGGTCACGTCATCAGCTACCGCCGTACGGCGCTGCCGTGACGGCGGGCACGTACCGAGCCCCGGCTGTGACCGTCTGTGATCAGAACAGGCGGACAACGGGAACGGACGGTAGCCGTACGTGGCGGCGCCGGGCTCGTCGGTGACTACGTAGTTCAACGGATGCTCCCTCGCGGCGGTCAATTCATGCTGATCTCGCTCGCAGATCGAACCGTATGGCCCGATCTGGGGCTTCGACCGCTGGATCGACCGTGAGGAATCACCATGCCCCAGGCTGGTTCTGTCGATGCACATTCGTCCGCTTCCGTCTTGTCGCCGGATGCCGTGACGGTGGAACTGCCGGCGCACTGGTGGGCGGCGGGTCTCTCGCTGGCGGAGCGGTTGCGGCTGCCCGGTCGTCCGGCGAGTCCCGAGGAGGGTGAGCGGCTGGAACGCGCCCGCCGGAGGCTGGACCGCTGGGAGAACTCCTACGGGATCGGCAAGGACGGTCACTTCGCACGGCTCCTCGCCGAGCGCGGGCTTGACCGCGACGGACTGCTGGCGCTGCTCGCCGAGGACCCCCGTCTGCTCGCCGCGCGTGCGACGTCGGCGACGGCCCGGCCGGCCTGGGCGGACACCGTCGAAGCCGTCCTGCGCGGCATGGTTCCTGGCCAGGGCCCGGCGATCGTGACGCCCCCCGACGGCGAGGTGGCCTGGCAGGCCGGATTCCTGTCGATCGTCTCGCCCTTTGTGGACTTCTCCGTTTCGCGGTTCACCGAGTCCGCACACGCCGACGGACTGGACGAGATCGCGGATGTGCACGAGCTCGCCCGTCAGTTGGGCCTTCAGCTGAGCGAGAGCCTGGCCATGACGGCCTCGCGCACGCTGGTCCTCGAACTCAACGTGCTGCGCGTCACCAAGCGGCTTC
The DNA here is from genome assembly GCF_016863335.1 of Planotetraspora thailandica. GTDB lineage: Bacteria > Actinomycetota > Actinomycetes > Streptosporangiales > Streptosporangiaceae > Planotetraspora > Planotetraspora thailandica. The sequence continues at coordinate 198,749 of NZ_BOOR01000025.1, read as the reverse complement.
ACGGCGACGATGCGCAGCAACGCTTCTGGTCGTTCGTGGAGCACTTCTCCTCGAGAAACTCGCTCACGGAGCTGGTGGCCGAATACGTGGTCCTGGCGCGGTTGCTCGCCCAGTCGTGCGACCAGGCAGTGGAGGCGCTCCTGGAGATGCTCGCCCGGTTGGCGAAAGACCGCGCCGAGGTCGTCACGTCGGTCTTCGAGGGCGTGGACCCTGGCCGCCTCGCCGAAGCGAAGATGGGCGGCGTCGGAGACTCCCACCAAGGCGGCCGATCGGTCGGCATCCTGCGCTTCGAGAACGGCGCACGCCTGGTGTACAAACCCCGGCGGTTGTCCGTCCACCGGCACGTCAACGACGTCATCGGCTGGCTGAACGGCCACCTGCCCGGCTACGGCCTGCGCACGCTCACCGTCGTGGACAGCGGTGCGTACGGCTGGGTGGGATTCGTCGAATACGACCCGGGCACGGATCTCCAGGGCATCCGCCGGTTCTACCGCAGCCAGGGGTCCCTGCTGGCGATGCTCTATGCGCTCGACGGGGTGGACTTCCATTACGAGAACCTCATCGCCAGCGGCGACCAGCCCATCCTCGTCGACCTCGAATCCGTGTTCCATCCAGAATTGCCCAACCCTTCGGGCTTCTCCTGGCTGGACTCCGATCCGGCTGCCGCCGTTCTCTCCGACTCCGTCTCCCGCGTGGGTCTCCTCCCGTCCGTGGTGTGGAGCGAGGACGGCGAAGTCATGGACCTGGGCGGTGTGGGAGCGGACGCCGGCCAGACGATGCCTTTCAAGACCGCCAACTGGTCCGCGGCGGGGACCGACGAGATGCATCTCGTACGGGAACACCTCACCTTCCCCGGCAGCCAGAACCGTCCGTCCATGGACGGCCACGCCGTCAACCCGGGACATTTCTCCAGCGAGCTCATCGAAGGTTTCCGGGCGGGGTACGAGGCCATCGTCGCGCACCGGTCCGAACTCCTCGGTCCGGAGGGACTGCTGGAGCGCTTCGCCGACGACGAGATCCGCGTGGTCGTCCGGGCCACCCGCATATACGGAACCCTTCTGACGGAGTCCACGCATCCGGACGTCCTGCGCGACGCACTCGATCGGGATCGGGTGTTCGACTTCCTCTGGGCGCTGTCCGCCAAGGACCCGGTGCGTCTGCCCGTGGCGCATCTGGAGATCGAAGAACTCTGGACAGGCGACATCCCGATGTTCGTCACCCGGCCGGCGACACGCGACGTGTGGAACGGGCAGGGCGTGCGAATTCCCGCAATGTTGTACCGGGAATGCCTCGCCCACGCGGCCGGCAAGATCCAGGCGATGGCCCCAGGCGATCTGGCACTACAGCAGTGGATCATCGAGGCTTCGATGGCGACCCGCCCCGACCAGGCGACGGCGATCGCGGCGTACGACCCGCAGCCCGGCACGCGTTCCGCGCCGCAAAGCCGGGAGGCCGTCGACCCCGGGCGGGTGACGGCCGCCGTGCGCGCGATCGCCGACCAGGTGGCCGACCTGGCCCACACCGACGGCACTCGGGTCAACTGGCTCGGGATCGACCTGATCCAGGAAACCCGGTGGGTGATCAACCCGCTGCGGACGGATCTCTACAGCGGCGTCGCGGGCGTCGCCATGTTCCTCGCCCAGGCGGCGAGGCTCACCGGCGACGACCGCTACGCCGACCTCGCCCGTCGTTCGCTGAAGCCCGTGGCGGAGATCGTCGAATCCGTGGCCGGCATGTCCCCAGGTGAGGAGCCCTTGCCGCTGGGTGCCTACACCGGGAACAGCGGCCTGGCGTACGCGCTGGTCCACATCGCGCGAGATCTGGACGATCCGGCTTTGCTCGACCTGATCGAACCGCTCCTGGCACCGCTTGCCTTCTCCATCGCGGACGACAAATCACTCGACGTCATTGGCGGTGCGGCAGGTGGCCTCGCCGCGCTGCTGGCCGTACACGCCGCGACCGGCCTGCCCCTCGCGATGCGACTGGCCCACGCATGTGCCGATCGCCTCCTCGAGGCGGCCCGGCCGCAGGAGGTGGGCCTCGCCTGGCAGGGCACGGTCCCCGCGATCAAGCCCCTCGCCGGGTTCTCCCACGGGGCCTCGGGCATCGGGTGGGCCCTGGCCCGTTTCGCGGCGGTGTCCGGTTCCGCCGGCGGACCGGCGTCTCCTTACGCGGAGGCCGCACTCGGAGCCTTCACCTACGAACGCGGCCTCTACGACGAGGGCGTGCACAACTGGCCCGACTACCGGGACACCCCTGAGATCGCCGACGAAACCTTCATCCCGCACATGCAGGCGTGGTGCCACGGCGCGCCGGGGGTCGGCATGGTCCGTGCCGATCTGCTGCGGCACGCCGGAAACGGCCTCGCGGAGCGGGAAGGCCTGTCGGCCGACCTCGACCTCGCCCTCGCCTCCTACCTGGCCGTCTCCCCCGGATTCAACGGGCACAGCCTGTGCCACGGGGAGCTCGGCAACATGGAGTTGCTGACCGCGGCGATCGCCGCAGGACGTGGCGACCTGGTCGAAGAACGCGACCGCCGGCTCGGCGTCGTCCTCGGCCAGCTCGAGTCCGGCCCGCGATGCGGCACGCCCGCCGGTGTGCCCACCCCCGGTTTCATGAGCGGCCTGTCCGGCATCGGATACGGCCTGATGCGCCATGCCTTCCCCGACCGGGTTCCTTCGGTCCTGCTGTTCGAACCCCCTGCCGGCTGACGTTCCCCCCTCCCCTCGGTCCCCTGGTCCTTCGCGCATCCCCACTGAGGAGCAGCCGTGCGCCATCGTGTTCCCGTTCGTCTCCAGATGACCCGCACCGAATGCGGTGCGGCGTGCCTGGCCATGGTGCTCAGCCACCACGGCAGGGACACGTCGGTCTCCGAATGCCGCGACCTGCTCGAGCCGGGACGCGACGGCGTCTCACCGGAGAGCCTGGTCGCGGCGGCCGGGAAACTCGGGATGCGTGCCACCGCGGAACGCGTCGAGGACCTGCTCGCCAGGCCGCTGACCCGGCCCGTCATCGCGTACTGGAGCAAACACCACTACGTGGTGCTCGAGCGGGCCACCGGGTCCAAGGTGCGCGTGGCCGACCCCGCGCGCGGCCGGCGCACGCTCACCCGCGAGGAGTTCTCCGACGAGTACGGCGGGGTGGTCGTCGACGCCGAACCAGGCGAGGATTTCGTCCGGCGACGCACTCCCTGGCGGCAGCGTATCCTCGTCCGCTACCTGCGGGAGTTCGTCGGGGTGCGGGGTGGGCGGCGCATCCTGCTGTCGATCCTGCTCCTGGCGGCGGGCCTGCAGATCCTCGGACTGTCCCTGCCGCTGGCGACCAAGTTCGCCGTCGACTATCTCGTCCCCGACGGGCGTCACGACCTCCTCTGGATTCTCGGGGCCGGCGTGCTCGGGATCGTCGTTCTGCAGGGTGCGCTCAGCCTCTTCCGTGCCCGGCTGCTGCTCGCGCTCCGGGCCAAGGCGGACAGGCGGCTGATCGGCCGGTTCGTGACCCATCTCCTACGGCTGCCGCTCGGGTTCTTCCTCCAGCGGAGCCGGGGCGACCTGCTGATGCGGCTGAGCAGCGTGTCGGCGGGCAGGGAGGCGGTCACCCAGCAGGTGCTGACCCTGTCGCTGGACGGCGTGCTGCTCATCGGGTATGTCACCGCGCTGACCCTGATCAGCCCGTGGTACACGGTGATCGTGGCCGTGCTCGGGGCGATGCAGATCGGCCTGATGCTCAGCTCGTACAACAGGGTGCGCGTGCTCTCACAGCAGGAGCTGACCACCCGCGCCGAGGAGCAGAGCTATCTCATCGAAGCGCTGCAGGCGATTCTCCCGGTGAAGGCCAACGGCGTCGAAGAACAGGCGCGCCGACGCTGGAGCACGCTGTTCGACACCTACCAGACGGCCATGGTGCGCCGAGGTAAGGCCACTTCGTGGTTCGAGGGCGGTCAGGCGGCCCTGTCGGTGCTGGCGCCGCTCGCCCTGTTGTGGTGCGGGGTATGGCTGGTGCTCGGCGGCCGGATGACGCTCGGCTCGATGCTCGCCGCGAACACCCTGGCCATGTCCGTGCTCTCCCCACTGATGGGGTTCGTGGGCGTCATCCAGTTGCTGTCCATGTTGCGCGGCCAGATCGAGCGCATCTACGACGTGCTCGACTCGGCCGCCGAGCTGAGCGGCGACCGGACCCTCCCCGACCGCCGGCCGGTCTCCGTGCAGGCACGCGACGTCGTCTTCCGGTACGCGCCCGAGTCGGCGCCCGTGGTCTCCGGCGTGTCGTTCACCGTGGCTCCGGGAGCCAAGCTCGGCGTCGTCGGCCGTACCGGCTCAGGCAAGAGCACCTTGGCGCTGCTGGTGCTCGGCCTGCTGAGGGGGGAGGCGGGAGAGATCCGCCACGACGGCGTCCTGGTCGACGACCTCGACCTCGGGGACCTCCGGCGGGGATGCGGCGCGGTCCTCCAGGAGTTGTCCCTGTTCAACGGCACCATCCGGGACAACATCACGCTCGGCAGCCCCGACGCCACGGATGCCGACGTGGTCGAAGCGGCCACCTTGGCGGGGCTCCACCAGGACGTCCTGCGTCTGCCCATGGGATACAAGACCACCGTCGGCGAGGGCGGAGCGTCACTGTCCGCCGGCCAGCGGCAGCGTGTGGCGCTCGCCCGTGCGCTCGTCCACAAGCCCAGGCTGCTGATCCTCGACGAGGCGACCAGCCACCTCGACCCCGAGACCGAGCGCCGGGTGGACACGGCCCTGTCCGCCCTCCGGGTGACCAGGATCGTCATCTCCCATCGCCTCAGCGCGATCAGGAACGCCGACGAGATCGTGGTCGTGCGCGAGGGACAGGTGGTCGAGCGAGGCCGGCATGAGGACCTGCTCGACCGGCTCGGCGACTACCACAGCCTCTTCGGGGACGCGGCGTTCACTCCCGCCGCGCAGCCCGCACTTCCCTGAACCCCGTGTTTCGTCCACGGCCGGCGAAACCCCATCGAGCGAGGGCGTGTCCCCCCGCTCCCCCGAGCTCGCGGCGACGGCCGAGCCGCGTGAGTGAAAGGCATCACCCCCCGAAACAGAGAGGAATCCATCATGTCGATGGAGGAAGCACAGGACCTGATCAAGTCCTGGAAGAACCCCGAGCTGCGCGCCGACGGTGCGGCGCACCCCGTCGGCGACATCGACCTCGGCATCACCGGTGGTGAGGGCGAGACCACCAGCCTGCCGTGCGTGGGCCTGGCCACCGCCCTCGCGAGCTGCTGGCCGTCGTGCTCCAACACGGTCTGGGCGGGCAGCTGCCAGATCATGAGCGTCGGCTGCTGCAAGCCCCACCTCGAGCCCACCGGCTGACATGCGCACATGCGGGTGGCGGGCGCCCCGCCACCCGCATGTCCCCCTCCGGCACATCCCTTCACGCGGCAAGGAAGTGATCCTCATGTCCGGCAACGACATCATCCGCGACTGGAAGGACCCGGAAAGCAGAGCCGTCTCCGGCGCCGACCACCCCGCCGGGTCGATCGAACTGGGGCTCGGCATCTTCGGCGACCCCATCGCGGCGAGCACCGAGAAGGCGCTGAGCCTCGGCTGCTGCAACGGCTTCACCTCGTACCACACCTGCTTCTCCGGTATGGATTCCTGCAACTACATCACCATGGGCTGCCAGTGAGCCGCCCGCAGAAACGCTCCCCGGGAGTGCCGCATGCCCGGTGACGAGATCGTTCGTTACTGGAAGGACCCCGAGACCAGAGCCGCCCTCCCCGATGTGACGGCGCATCCTTCCGGATCCATCGAGGTCTGGGGCGGTGCGTTCACCGACCCCGTCGCCCTGAGGACCGAGTACGTGCTCACCATCGGATGCTGCCCCTCCCTCCCCTGCATCTCCACGCCGCCGGAGAACTGCGGGCTGACCGTCGGCGGCTGCGTGTGACCCGCTGACGGTACGACGACAAGAAAGGCACGACATGTACGACGACCTCATCCGCGACTGGAAGGACCCGGAGAGCCGGGCCGTCTCCGGCGGCGCCGGCCACCCCGCGGGAGCCATCGAGCTCGGGGGCGGCGCGTTCACCGACGCCATCGCCGCGAGCACCGAGAAGGCGCTGAGCCTCGGCTGCTGCAACGGCCTCACCGACAAGGTGGCCTGCCACCCCGTGTTCTCGGCCATCACGATCTGCTGAGCCACCACCGCGACGCGTGATCTCGCCAGGTGCGACACCGGTGAGGCGATCGCGCCGGGCGGGTGGGCGGTGACCCGATCTCCGCCCACCCGTCCATGTGATTTCTCCGCCGCCGCAGGGCGAGCCGTCACGGCGCTTCGGCCAGCCGATGGGCCAGAGCCGTACGGGTGCTCACGCCGAGCTTCTGGAAGACCTTGGCCAGGTGGGTCTCCACCGTGCGGGGGCTGAGGAACAGCCGCTCGGCGATCTGGCGGTTGGTCAGCCCCTGCGCGGCGAGCTCGGCGATCTCCCGCTCCCGGCCGGACAGCCCTCCCGGCTCCGGCGAGCGGCGTCTGACCCGCGCCCCGGCCCGGCGCTGCTCGCGGCCCACCTGCCGGGCCAGCCACGACGCGCCGCTGTCGGCGAACAACTCCCTGGCCACGCCGAGCTCGCGCTGCGCCGTGCGCGTCTCGCCCAGCGCGGAGGCGAGTTCCGCGAGGAGCGTGCGCGCCAGTCCCTCGTCGATCGGGCGCGAACCGGCCGCGAACAACTTCACCGCCTTCCGTGCGGCGTCCGCCCCCGCCGCGTGGTCGCCGCGGGCCTGGGCGATGACCGCCCTGGCCCGGGCGACGGAGCCGAGCTGCGCCCGCGACACGCCCCTCTCCGTGACCGCCGCCGCCCGCAGGTACCACTCCCATCCGGCTTTCGCATCGCCGCAGGCGACCTCGGCCTGCGCCCTCAACGCGTACACCGACGGCGCGTGCGGCCCGAGGCCCTCGGGGTCGGAGCCGAGCCCCGCCAGCACGTCCCGGCACCCCGAGGGGTCGCCCGCGAGGAAGCGCGCCTCCGCCACGGTCTGGTCGGCGACGCCGCGCCACCACACCGAGCGCAACGTGTGCCCGTCCCTCATATCCGTGATCGTCGGCAGCGCGGCTTCGGGACCTTCCCGCCACAACAGGGGAAGTGACTTGATCGCCGCGACGAAGGTGTAGAGCTCCGCGCTGTCCAGGTGCCGGGCGATCTCCTCGCCGTCCTCGGCGTCGGTCAGCGCCTGCGGCACCATGCCGAGCCGGCCGTGGACGACGGAACGCACGACGTAGAGCTGGGGCACCACATGGTCGTGGCCGTACCTGCGGGCGGTGCGCAGGCCGCGCTCCACATGGCGGAGCGCGTCTTGATGCTCGTCGACGAGGAACTCGGCCCAGGCCAGCACCGGCATGAGGTCGAGATCCTCACGGAGTTCGAGGTCGGTCAGGGCGTCGGCGGCCAGGCGCGCCTCCTCCAGCAGCGTCAGGCCCCTGCCGAAACGGCACCGGTACAGCTCGGCGAGCGCCGTCATCGTCATTGCGACGGCCGTGAGCCCGGGACGGCTGCCGGGGCCGACGCACCGCAGCGCCTCGGCGGCGCCCTCGGCTCCGCGCAGCCAGTCCCCTTCGAGCATGTCGATGGCGGCGAGCTCGACCAGCAGGCCGACGTGATCGGGCGAGCCGGGGCCGCCAGTCCTGGCCAGCTCGGCGGCGAGCAGGGCACGGGCCTCGGGCAGCCTCCCCAGTGCCCGCTCAGCGGCGCCGAGGCACTCCAGAGCGGCATAACGGCTCGGTCCCTCGCCGGCGGCGAGCTCGTGCAGGATGGCGCCCCCTTCGTTGAACCGGCCCGACGCGTTCAGGGCCTTGGCCAGCGCCAGCCGCAGCTCGTTCCTCTGCTCGGCGTTCGGCGGCCCTTCGGGCAGCGCCCACAGGGCGGCGCGCAGCCATCGCATCGCCGTCGCGGGGGCGATGTCCACCGAGTGCAGCGCGGCCGCCGCGAGAAGGTCCGCTCCGGCGACGTCGCCGGGTCTCACCCCGTGGAAAAGGTGCTCCGCGCGCACCGACAACGGGGCGTCCCGCCCGGCCAGATGATCGGCGGCGCGGAGATGGGCGGCGACCCGCCACGTCGCGGTGGCCATGCGGTACGCGGCGGCTCGGACCAGCGGGTGCCGGAAGCGCAGCGTGCCGTCGGTGACGCGCAGGACGTCCCGGGCGACGAGTTCGTCCAGGGCCTCCCTCACGTCGTCTCCGGCCATCGCGGCCACGGCGGCGACCAGCGCGGGATCGAGCGGGTCGGCGGCGACCGACGCGGCGTGGGCGACCGTCGCCAGCGGCGGAGGGAGCGTGGCCAGCTCTCTGGCGATCAGGGCGTCGAGTCCGATGCGCCCGCCGTACCCGGTGAGCGCCGCGTCCAGTTCGTCCACCGCATGGACCGGCAACTGGCTGAGAATCTCCAGGTAGAGCGGGTTGCCGCGGCCGATGCCGTACAACCTGCGGCGGTGTGCCGGCGACGCGGCCGGCATCAGCGGCTCCGCGTCCTCCGGCGACAGCGGGCCCAGCGGCATGTGGAGGACGGGCGCGACCGATCCGGCGAGCGACCGTTCGAGCTCCGCCGGCAGGCGTCCGGTGCGGACGCTCAGGACGACGACGGTCCTGCGCGCCGGATGCCGCACGAGGTAGTCGACGAGTTCCACCGAGGCCGCGTCCGCCCAGTGGACGTCGTCGAGCAGGACGAGCAGGCCGTACGGCTCCGCGGAGGCCTCCAGCAGGGCCCGCGACTGCCGGTGCACCCGGTGCCGCTCCACGGGAATGACCGGGGCGGCGTCCCCGGGGGACGGCGTGACGGCCAGGCGGGCCCGCAGCCACTCGGCGTGCGCGGCCAGTTGCGGATGCCCGTCGGCGTGCTCGAGGGCGTCCACCGCCAGCGCCCACGGCATGCCGCTCGCCGTCTCCGTGGCCCGCCCGGACATCGCGGGAACCTCGTGGGACGCGGCCGCCACGGCGAACGCCGAGAGCAGCCGGGACTTGCCGATGCCGGGCTCCCCGCTCACGACGACGAAGGCCGGCTCTCCTCCCCTCAGCAACGCGCGCAACCGCGTCAGCTCGCCTTGGCGGCCGGGGAGGACGTCGGTCTTCGCGGCCGGTTCGGGGGCGTCGGCGCGCCGGATCATCGCTCGGTCTCCCTGCGTCGTGGGGGTGCTCACCCGCCGCGGGAGACCGGGGCGGGTCTACTCGCCGGCTTTGGCGGCTCTCATGCGGCCGACGGGCGGCGGGTCGTCCTGGATGAGTGCGGACTCCGGAGCGGGAAGCCCGTACATGGCGTGCAGGCGGCGGCGGACGCGCTCCAGGGGGTAGTCGTCCTGATAGACCGCGGCCTTGAAGATCACACCCTCGAGAACGCTGCGGAACATCACTTCTTCGAGGGCCGGGTCGTCCGCGCCGCGCGCCGCGAACAGGTCGCGCAGACCGTCCTCCAGGCCGGCGACCTGTTCCTCCTTCCGCGCCTCCGCCTGCGCGAAAAGGGGGTGCGTGGAGGGATGGATCACGAGGCTGAGCGTCATCCGCTGCACGGGCAACGTCTGCGCCACGGTGAGCAGGACGCCGTCGATGATCGCCGCCAGGCGCTCGTCGGGCGTCCCCGTCACGTCCAGGATGGCGGTCACACTGTCGATGTAGCGATCGAGGAGATGGTCCACGAGGATCTGCTTGCCTGGGAAGTAGTAGGTGATCAAGCCACGAGAGACCCCGGCGCGGGCGGTGATGTCCGAGATCGTGGCGTTGTGATAGCCCTTCTCGGTGAAAACCTCCAGAGCGGCGGCGAGGATGCGTTCCCGCGACTGCTCGCGCATCTCCTCGTTGGCCCGCGCCGATCGTGGCGACACCCTTGTCCACCTCACTGACTCGCATCATGGCCTCAGCCGGGGCGGTGGCCGCCCCGAAGCCATTGTCGCGTGAACCGCTCAGCCGGCGGCTCGGTGGCATGTGGTCGCGCATGAACCTTCGATCCGTCTCGTGACAATTGTTGACTGTACATGCATCCAATGAAAAACGATCAACCGCCTGGTGGACATCGTCCGACACAGCGGAACGGCCGCCTCCCCCACATCGCGGGGGGAGACGGCCGTTCCGTCGGGGAAGCCGCTACTGCTTGGCTGAGCTGCTCAGGCGTGAGCGCAGGCCGGTGACCCGGCGCAGCATGTCCCACCAGAACGGCGCGCCGAAGAGGATCGCGATCAGCGTCAGCAGATACCCCGGCCAGTGACCGAGCGAGCTCAGCCGGTCCCACCATCCACCGGGATGCCAGGCCCACGAGGGACCGGAGCTCTCCATGGTCGCGCTGACCGGGGCGTGGGTGAAGATCTTGACGAACGCCGGCGTGCTGAGCACGTCGGTCACGCACGTGTAGGTGTCCTGCCCGGCCGCGCACTGCTCCCGCAACGGTTCGAGCGCCTCCGGGCCGGAATCGGCGAAGGCCGTGACCGCGCTGCGGTAGGCGCTGTCGGTCAGGAGTGTCTTGCCGTACTCGAGGGCGTCCATGCTGAAGAACAAGGTGACGACCAGCGAGAGCAGGGCCACGACCCAGCGCACGTACCGCTTGTAAAGCAGCGAGAGCCGCTGCATCTCACCGTCGAACCATTCCTCGACGCCCCGCCTGAATGCCTCCAGGTCATTGTTGGCCTTGTCCCAGACGGCTTTCAGCGGCCGGTAGAGCGGGCTCTTGAGCGTGTCGAGCTCGGCCATCAACGGCTCGATTCCGCCCCGCTCGGTGGCGATCTCCATGAGCGCCACGGCGAACCGGGACGGCGGGATCTCGGCGATGGTGGTCTTGCCCCGCTTGGACTGGTCGATCTCCTGGAGCCGCTCGTGCAGCAGCTCGGCCATCGACTTGCCATGTCCCGCGACGGCCACCTGCGGTGCTGCACGTTCTTCGGGATCGGCCTGGTCGGCCGGGTGAGCCGGGTCCGCGACGGCGGGATCCGCGGTCACCGCCTCTTGCGGCGCCGATCCTGGCAGAACCGTCGTGTCGGCGACCTGCTCGGCGGCGACGGTGCCCGGCGCGGCGGCCAGCGGAGGGCTCTCCACCGGAGCGGGCACGGGAGCGAACGGGGGACGCGGATCCTTGCCGAACGGCAGCTTCGCGAACACTCCGAGCACGGTCGCGGGCAGCCGGGAGCGGCCCTCGTCCCTGTCCTCGGGCGGGAGCAGATCGAGCAAGGGACGCCGCATCCTGCGCCCGAGCCCCTTCAGCGTCTCAAGGACGCGCTCCACCATCCGGGCGAGCGACGACACCTTGTTCACGGCCTCCGCGCCGTCGAGGGTGTCGCGGAGATAGGCCCACAGGAATTTGCTGCGGATGCCGAGCAGCCTGACTATGCCTTCGTTCAGCCCGCTGACCAGTAAGGAAAGGAGCAGGAAGGCGAGAATGAGACCGATTGCCAGATCTATGTAATACGAGATCAATGAGATCACCCGCACCGTTGATACACCGTGGCAACGTGGGTGCGCAACGTTTCAGATAATCCAGATCTGACCTGAGAAATACCGGATTCAGTCTTCGTAGAAAACGCGCTCGGCGACGGCTCTGGCTCTGCGGGTGACGCGGCGGTAGTCGTCGATGAAGTCCTCGGAGCCGTCCGGCGGATAGCCGAGTGCCCGGGAGATCAGCGCACGCTCCTTGACCAGGCCGGGAATGCTGTCGGCCGCCCGGCCGCGCACCAGCATGATGGCGTCGCGGATCCGGGAGGCGAAGCGCCACGCCTCGGCCAGCACCGCTTCGTCGGCCTGCGCCAGCAGGTCCTCCGCGACCGCGGCCCGTAGGGCGTCGAGGGTCCGGGTGGTCCGCAATGCCGGGACGGCTCCCGCGTGCCGCAGTTGGAGGAGCTGCGCCACCCATTCGACGTCGGTCAGCCCGCCCCTGCCGAGCTTGGTGTGCAGGGTCGGGTCGGCGCCCCTCGGCAGCCGCTCGGCCTCCATCCGCGCCTTGAGCTTGCGGATCTCCCTGACGGCCTCCGGCGAGACCCCCTCGGCCGGGTGGCGGAGCGGGCCGACGAGGTCCGTGAACTCGGCGCCGAGCTCGGCGTCTCCGGCGCAGAATCTCGCGCGCAGCAGCGCCTGCGCCTCCCAGTGCGACGACCACCGGTCGTAGTAGGCCCGGTAGGACCCGATGGTGCGCACCAGCGGCCCCTGACGCCCCTCCGGGCGCAGGCCGGCGTCGATCTGCAGCGGCGGGTCGGGCGCCGGGAGGGTGAGCAGCCTGCGCATCTCCTCGGCGACGGCGTGGGCCGCGTCGGTGGCGTCGCGTTCCGCCACGCCGGGCAGGGGCGAGTGCACGAACATGACGTCGGCGTCGCTCGCGTACGAGCTCTCCATCCCGCCGAGGCGTCCCATCGCGATCACCGCGAAACGGGTCGGGAAGTCCTCCCGCCGTCCCCCGCACAGCTTGTTGATCGTCACGTCGAGCGCGGCCTGGATCGTCACGTCGTTCAGCGACGACAGCGCCTGACCGACCTCCTCGATGTCGATCACGCCGAACAGGTCGGCGCATGCCGTGCGCAGCAGTTCCCTGCGCCGCAGGGCGCGGATGGCGGCGACGGCGGACTCCGCGTCCTGCCCGTGACGGCTGACGGCGGCCGCCGCCTCGGCCGCGAGCGTCGCGGCCGGCCGTACGGCGAGCTCGCTGTCGGAGCCGAGCATGCCGACCGCGTCGGGCGCGTGGAGGAGCAGCCCGGTGACGTAGCGACTGGTCCCGAGCAGCCGGGCCAGCCGCTCGGCCACGGCCGTCTCGTCGCGGAGCAGCCGCAGATACCAGGGGGTCGAGCCGAGCTTGTCGCTGACCTGCCGGAACCCGAGCAGGCCCGCGTCGGGGTCGGGCGCGTCGGCGAACCAGCCGAGCATGACGGGCAGCAGCGTGCGCTGGATGGCGGCGCGCCGGGAGACGCCGCTGGTCAGCCCGGCGATGTGCCGCAACGCGCCGTCCGGGTCGGCGTAGCCGAGCGCCTCCAGCCTGGCCTTGGCCGCCGCAGCCGACAGGCGCGCCTCCGACTCGGGCAGGCGGGCGACCGCCTGCAGCAGAGGCCGGTAGAACAGCTTCTCGTGCAGCCGCCGCACCTCGAGGGCGTGGCGCTTCCACGTCGTCGTGAACTCCCCCACCGGGTCGGTCGTCATCCCGAGGCCCCGGCCGATCCTGCGCAGGTCGGCGGGGTCGGAGGGCACCACGTGCGTACGGCGCAGCCGATGGAGCTGGATCATGTGCTCGACCTGGCGGAGGAAGGTGTAGGCCTCCGCGAGCGCCTTGGCGTCTTCACGCCCCACGAAACCGCCCCTGGCGAGCGCGGCCAGCGCGGGCAGGGTGGCGCGGCGGCGCAGCAGGGCGTCGGATCGGCCGTGCACGAGCTGGAGCAGCTGCACCGCGAACTCGATGTCCCGCAGCCCCCCCGGCCCCAGTTTGATCTGCCGTTCGGCCTCCCCGGCGCGGATGTGCGCCTCGACGCGGCGGCGCATCGCCTGGACGTCCTCGACGAAATGCGGGCGCGCCGCCGCCTGCCAGACCATCTCGTTGACCGCGGCGACGTACTGCTGGCCCAGCTCCAGGTCTCCGGCGACCGGCCGCGCCTTCAGCAGCGCCTGGAACTCCCAGGTCTTGGCCCAGCGGCGGTAGTAGGCGAGGTGGCTTTCGAGGGTCCGCACGAGTGGACCCATCTTGCCTTCGGGCCGCAGATTGGCGTCGACCTCCCACAACGAGCCCTCGGGAGTGCCGGCCGAGCAGGCCCTCATCATGGCCTGGGCCAGCCGGGTGGCGGTCTGCAGCGCCTTGGTCTCGTCGACGCCCTCCTTGGGCTCGGCGACGAACACGACGTCGACGTCGGAGATGTAGTTCAGCTCGCGCGCGCCGCACTTGCCCATCCCGATGACCGCCAGCCGTACGTCGGCCGAGCCGGGGACCTCCGCGCGCGCGACGGCGAGAGCGGCGTCGAGCGCCGCGCCCGCGAGGTCGGCCAGGTTGGCGGCGGTATCACCGAGCGTCGCCTCACCCGTGACGTCCCGGCCGGCGATGTGGAGCAGCCTGCCCCGGTAGGCGACCCGCAGCGCGTCGAGGGCGGGAGACCCGGAGCCGGCCACGCCGGGGAGCGGCTCGGCGACGGGCTCGGGCACGTCCGGGTCGGCGCCGACCGCCAGCAGGAGCTCCTCCCTGAGCTCCCGATCGGTGGCCCGCCCTTCGTTCACGAGCACCCGCAGGCAGCCTGGATGCCGTACGACGTGGTCGCCGAGGGCGGCGCTCAGCCCGAGGACGCCGAGCAGCCTGCGCCGCATCGCGGGATCCTCCCGGAACGCGCCGAGCACGCTCGGGTCGCTCGCGACCAGCCGGTCGAGCGAGCTCAGAGCGAGGTCGGGGTCCGCCGCCGCGACCAGGTCGCCGAGCAGCTCGAAATCACTGACCGCTTCAGGGCCGAGCCCGTCGAGCAGCCGCTCGGCGCGGGCGCCGTCGGCGAAACCGAGGGCGGCCAGCCTTCCTGCTGTGGTCTGGATCCGGGGCGCCGTGTCGACCGTTCCTTCCTCGACGCCGACGTTGATCACGCCGGCCACCCGTGGTGGGGCTCCCCAGTAACGGTACACATGGGATTACAGCTCTCCTCGCCCGAGATCGGCCCCCGACTGGCACCGCGCACACGGTAACCCGTGACCTTGTGCGACGTCCTTAGCGGTTTCTCAGCGTAATCACCTCATCACGCGGATTGCGCGCGCCCTTGCGACCTGCCCGGCATGGCGCAATCGCGTGTCACGCGACGGCCTGCTCGTCCCTCCACCCGAGCGTCACGGCCGCGAACGCCTCCCCGAGCGGGCGCCACGTCTCCTCGAGCTCGCCCTCCGCCGCCGCGACCTCCGCGCTCAGCTCGGCGGCCAGGTCACGCGGCAGATCGCCCTCGTCCGCCCATGTCTGGAAGATCGCAGCCGTCGCCTCGGGGTGGAACTGCACGGCCCACGCGTTGGGGCCCAGCCGGTAGGCCTGATTGGGATAGCGCTCGCCCGTCACCAGTCGTACGGCGCCGGGGGGCAGCACGGTCGCGGCGTCGTAGTGGTACTGCACCGCACGCACGCGACGGGGAAGACGGCTGAAGAGCGGGTCGGCGGCGGCTTCGGGAAGGGGCTCCACGGCGGTCAGCCCGACCTCCAGGCCTTCCGCGCCTCGATCGACCGTGCCGCCGCACGCGATGGTCATGAGTTGCGCACCCAGGCATATGCCCAGGGTCGGCACGCCGTCCTCGACCGAACGGGCGATGAGGGCCCTCGTCGCCGGGAGCCAGCCGTACCCCTCGTCGTCCCACGCGGAGGCCGCTCCGCCGAGGACCACCAGCCCGCCCGGCGCGCTCGCCGGAACCGGTTCCCCCTTGTACGGCCGGACCACCTGGCATTCGACTCCGGCGTCCTCCAGCCACCCGCCGACGAATCCCAGGCCCGCCTCGGCCTCATGCTCGATCACCACGACTCGTTCCCGCATGAGGCGAGCTTAAGTACACGTCCGATCACGCGGTATACCGGGGCATTGTCGTGTCGTACGGTCTCAAACATGCAATTCGACCATGTCAACGTCCCGGGCGGCCGTCTCCGCATCGCCCGGTTCGGCGAAGGACCGCGCATCATCCTCGCGGCACACGGCATCACGGCGTCCCTCATGGCCTGGCGCACCGTCGCCGAGGCGCTGCCGCCCGGCTGGTCACTCGTCGCACCCGACCTGCGCGGGCGCGGTCACAGCGCGGACGCCTCCGGCCCGTACGGCCTGCCCCGCCACGCCGACGACCTCGACCTGGTGGCCGACCACGTCGGCGCCGACGAGACGAGCGTGCTGACCGGCCATTCGCTGGGGGCCTACATCGCGGCGCTGCACGGCGCCAAGCGGCGGTACGCGCGGGTCGTGCTCGTGGACGGCGGCCTGCCGCTGCCCATGCCGCCGGGCGCGGATCCCGACGCGGTGCAGGAGGCCAGCCTCGGCCCGGCCATCCAGCGGCTCAGGCAGACGTATCCGAGCATCGAGGCCTACCTGGACTTCTTCCGGGCCCATCCATCGTTCGTCGGCCACTGGACCTCCGCGGTCGAGGAGTACGTGCGCTACGACGCCACCGGTGAGGGCCTCGACGGCGGCGCGGTCAGGTCACGTGTGCGCGAGGAGGCCGTACGGCAGGACGGGCGCTGGTTCCGGGTCGAGGTTGAGGAGATCGCCGCGGCCCTCGAGGCGATCGAGTCCCCGCTGTCCCTGCTGCGTGCTCCGCGCGGGCTGCTGAACGAGGAGGGCGGCCTCCTTCCCGAGGACCTGACCGCGGCGTGGCTGGCCCGCCTGCCGGAGATGCGGCACGAGCTCATCGGCGACTGCAACCACTACACGATCCTCTTCGATCCGCGCTGCGCCGCCGTGGTGGCCGACCGCCTGACCGCCGAGCAGTGACTGCGTGCATGATCAGGTACGGAAAAGGCGCAGGCCAGAAGGCCTGCGCCCGATTCCGTGCATGATCACGAATTGCGTATCGCCTGGTCAGGCGGCATTCTCCCGAACTTCTGCATGATCACGGCTCGGGAGATGCCAGGCCAGAGGGCTTGCGCCCGAACTTCTGCATGATCACGCCCAGGGGGGTGGGTCAGGGGCGGGGGGTGATCCAGGTGGCCTCGGCGGCGGCGATCAGGGTGCCGTCGGCCTCGTACACGGCGCTGGCGCCGAAGAGCTTGCGGCCCTCAGAGCCGACCGCACGCGCGACGACCGAGTACCTGCCTCCGGGGTAGACCCTGCCGAACACCTGACCGGTCAGGCGGCCGAGCAGGGCCGACTCCACCGGCTGCACGGGACCGCCGTCGGACCCCTCGGCCCGGTAGCCGGCCCATCCGGTGGCGCAGTCGAGAGCCGCCCAGATGATCGAGTCGGGCACGACGCCGTTCTCGTCGGTGACGCCGACGGGAACGCGCCAACCGGCGGCCACGAGGTCGGTGCCCTCGATCGGGCCGGGGAAGATCCGCAGCCCGTCGCCCGGTTCACGCAGGCCGCAGGCGAAGCATCCCGCTATGGGGTGCCGGACCTGCCCGGGGAATCCCGCCTCCGCGCGTGCCGCGTCGTTGAACGCGACGAACGGCGGAGCCTCGAACACCTGCCCCAGCACCGGGATCGCCTCGACGAGATGGCGGTCGCCCTGGACGAGGGCGACCGTGTTGCCCACATGCTCGATCGCGAGCTCGGTCTCCAGCGGGACCGGTTTATGCAGGGTGACCTCCACGGCCGAGTCGTGACCGCCCCCGGTCAGCGAACTCGCCAACGTCCCCGCGATCCATCCGCCGTTCGCCGTGCCCTCTGGCCCCCGGAAGCGCTCCGGCACGATCAAAACGGTCCGCAGCCCCGCAGCCGCCGTCATTAAACCGCACTCTCCCCACGTCACGTCTCGTTACGGTCCATCCGCATCATGCGTAACAACCGACCGGATTTTACTCTTCCTGCAGAGAAGAGCTAATCAGTCGCGGATGTCCCGATAGTTAGCGATCTGTGACGTGACAATGACGGTAAGAAACAGGCCGCCCGGGCCGTCGGGCCCGGGCGGCGGACGTCGCGCGCGAGATCAGAGAATCGGCAGGTAGCGGCCGAGCTCGTACTCGGTGACCTGGCGGCGGTACTCAGCCCACTCCGCCCGCTTGTTGCGGAGGAAGAAGTCGAAGACGTGCTCGCCCAGCGTCTCGGCGACCAGTTCGCTGCGCTCCATCACCGAGATCGCCTCGTCCAGCGACTGCGGCAGCGGCTGAATGCCGAGCGCCCGCCGCTCCCCGCTGGTCAGCGCCCACACGTCGTCCTCGGCGCCGGGAGGCATCTCGTAGCCCTCCTCGATGCCCTTGAGACCGGCCGCGAGGATCAGGGCGAACGCCAGGTAGGGGTTGCAGGAGGAGTCCAGCGAGCGGAACTCGATCCGGGTCGACCCGCCCTTGTGCGGCTTGTACATCGGCACCCGGACGAGCGCGGAGCGGTTGTTGTGGCCCCAGCAGATGTATGAGGGGGCCTCCCCGCCCGCGCCGGCGATGGCCTCCGCGCCGCCCCACAGCCGCTTGTAGGAGTTGACCCACTGGTTGCAGACGGCGGTGAGCTCGGCGGCGTGCTTCAGGAGGCCGCCGATGAACGATCGCCCGATCTTGGAGAGCTGGTAGTCGGCGCCCGGCTCGTAGAACGCGTTGCGGTCGCCCTCGAACAGCGACATGTGCGTGTGCATGCCGGAGCCGGGGAACTCGGTGAACGGCTTGGGCATGAACGAGGCCCACACGCCCTGCTCCAGCGCGACCTCCTTCATGACCAGGCGGAAGGTCATGATGTTGTCGGCCGTGGTCAGCGCGTCGGCGTAGCGCAGGTCGATCTCCTGCTGGCCGGGGGCGCCCTCGTGGTGGCTGTACTCCACCGAGATGCCCATCGACTCCAGCATCATGATCGC
The DNA here is from genome assembly GCF_016863335.1 of Planotetraspora thailandica. GTDB lineage: Bacteria > Actinomycetota > Actinomycetes > Streptosporangiales > Streptosporangiaceae > Planotetraspora > Planotetraspora thailandica. The sequence continues at coordinate 180,360 of NZ_BOOR01000025.1, read as the reverse complement.
GTTGCGGCGGAAGTCGTGCCCGGCGCTGTGCGGGGTGTGGTCGAAGTAGCCGCCCTCGTCGATCGGCATGGGCTTGTCGCCCTTCTCCGGCCGCTTGCGCAACAGGAAGAACTCCACCTCGGGGTGGGTGTAGAACGTGAAGCCCATGTCGGCGGCCTTGGCCAGCGTGCGCTTGAGCACCCACCGGGGGTCGGCGTGCGAGGGCGATCCGTCCGGCATGAGGATGTCGCAGAACATGCGCGCGGTGCCGGGCGACTCGCTCCGCCAGGGCAGCACCTGGAACGTGGCCGGGTCGGGCTTGGCCAGCATGTCTGACTCGTACACCCGGGAGAAGCCCTCGATCGAGGACCCGTCGAACCCGATGCCCTCGGCGAAGGCGCCTTCCAGTTCGGCCGGTGCGATCGCCACCGACTTCAGGAAACCGAGCACATCGGAGAACCACAGCCGGATGAAGCGGATGTCGCGCTCTTCGAGAGTGCGGAGAACGAACTCCTGCTGGCGGTCCAAGGCATACCTCTCCGGGAACCTACGTCTGGTCGACTACCAGTGTGCCTCTTGTGTGTTTCACAGGCGTTACGAGGGATTGTGAGGGGCCATCCCGCGACAGTGCGCGAAATGCCACTCAGGCCCCTCTGACGAGCGCGTCTCCCATGGAGGTCCTGCCGTACATGACCTCGCGGCCCAGTCGCTGGCGGGTGACGAGCCCGCCGTCGGACAGGACGGCCAGATGCTGGCTCACGGCCCCGGGGGTGAGCTCGAGCCGCCGCGCGAGCGCGGTGGTGGAGGCCACGTCCTCCAGCGCGGTGAGGATCCTGGCGCGGCTGCGGCCGATCAGCGCCGACAGGGCCCCGGGCGTGCAGGCGGCCTCGGACGACCAGAGCATGCCGATGCCCCGCGCCGGGTAGCTCAGCATCGGCTGGTACGGCTCGTACATGATCGCGACGTCGCGCCAGTAGAACGCGCTCGGCACCAGCACCAGGCCCTCGCCTCCGACCGATCCGGTGTGGTCGTGGAACTTGGCGGTGACCAGCCGGTCGCCCTGCCAGGTCACCGAGGGGTGGAGGTCCTCGAACAGTTCGCGCACTCCCCCGGTGGCGAGCCTGCGCGAGCGCCACAGCACGTCGGCCTCCAGCAGCCCGTGGACCACCGGCCAGAACTCCTCGAAGGCGATCTTCCAGTACTCGTGGAGCCGGTCGGCCACCCGCCGGACGCCCGCGACGGGATCGTCCTGGAAGCGCGCGGCCAGCCGCGGATCGGGGCTCTGCACCCAGGCCACCTCGTCGGCCGCCTGGTCGGGATCGGTGCTCCTGACCCGGTCGAGCTCGGCCGTGAAGTCCGGCAGAGGCGTGTCGGGCGGCGGGGTGAGGAAGTCGGGCATGTAGCCGGTGACCGGCACCAGCGCGAACAGCTCGGACATGTCGACGTCACGCAGGCGTGGCCGTACGGCATGCAACCAGGGCAGGTGGAGTGGATTGCGCGCCGGGGTCCGGAGCACACGAAGGGAGGAGACCAGCTCCCACATCGGCGAGAACGCGAAGCGCAGCCGCGCCACGTCGTCGGGCCCGAACAGCCACTCGACCGCCACCGAAGGCCTCCGCCCCGAATGATTTAGTCAGCGCTAAAAGATTGGCATCGCCCCCGGCCGTTGTCCAACGCTGGGACCTGTGACCACTGTGATCGAGAGGCCCGGGTTCCTGCGCAGCGCGACGGGCGGGCTGCCACGTCCCTTCTGGGTGCTCTTCGCCGGAACGCTGGTGAACAGGCTCGGGACGATGGTGGAGCCCTACATCGGCATCTACCTGAGCCAGGCGCGGGGCATGTCCATCGCCATGGCCGGGGTCGTCATGACGACGTTCGGCCTCGGATCCGTGCTTTCGCAGCCGTTCGCCGGCTGGCTGACCGACCACTTCGGCCGCCGCGTCACGCTGACGGGAGGCATGATCGCCACCGCGGTCACCTTCGTCATCCTCGGCTACACGACGAGCGTGCCCGGCCTGATCATCGGGATGCTCGCCCTCGGCGTCTTCGTCGACTCCTACCGGCCGGCCTCACAGGCGCTGGTCGCCGACCTGGTCTCCCCCGAGGACAGGCCGCGGGCGTTCGGCCTGCTCTTCTGGGCGGTCAACCTCGGGTTCTCCATCGCGATGGTCACGGGGGGCTGGCTCGTCAGCGTGGGCTTCACCACACTCTTCTGGGTCGACGCGGTGACCTGCCTGATCTTCGGGGTGCTGGTGTGGCGGGCGATCCCGGAGACCCGGCCGGAGCGGTCCGAGGCCACGCCGGGCAGCTTCCGCGACGTGCTGCGCGACCGGGTGATGGTCGCGTTCTTCCTCGTGTCGCTGACCTACGCCTTCGTCTACCTGCAGGCCTACACCACGATGCCGCTGGCGATGACCGGCCAGGGACTGCCCGCCGGGGCGTACGGGCTGGCGATGGCGGTCAACGGCCTGCTCATCGTGATCGTGCAGCCGCTGACCAACACGTGGTTGTCCCGCAAGGACCCGACCAGGGTGCTGGCCGTCGGATTCACCGGCGTAGGGATCGGCCTCGCGCTGACCGCGTTCGTCTCCTCCACGCTCGGCTACGCGGCCACGGTCGCCGTCTGGACGCTGGGCGAGGTCTTCACCGCGGGAGTGGCGGGAACGATCATCGCCGTGCTCGCCCCCGCCCACCTGCGCGGCCGCTACTCGGGCTTGCACGGCCTGGCCTGGTCGGGCGGGGGCCTGCTGGCCCCCCTCGTGGGGACACGGCTGCTTGAGGCGGGCCCGCAGGTGGTCTGGCTCGTGGTGGGCGGCATGGGCCTGGTGGCCGCCGCCGCGGCCCTTGCCCTGGGCCCGGCGATCCGGCGCCGATCGGCGGTGTGACCCGGCGTATGCCGTCCGTCGCCAAATCAACCGCCATCGGGGCACGAACGGCATAATCCTCTTTCAAGATGAAAGAGGATCAGGGGTGGCGGACGTTCGCCTGGGTGATCGCGGCGGCGGCGCTGGTCCTGACTCCGGTGGGAATCATGATCCAGCTCGGGATCCCCGCCGAATGGCAGCCCCACATCCTGTGGACTCCCGATCTCGGGGTGGCGGCGACCTTCCCCGTGGTGGGCGCGTTCCTGGTCTCGCAGCGCCCCCGGCTCAGCGTCGCGTGGCTGATGTGCGCCGGAGGCCTGCTCGGCTCGGTGAACGTCTTCTTCACCGCGCTGTCCTTCTCCGCGGCGGCGCACGACGACATGACGACGGCAGGCGTCGCCCGCTGGTTCAGCGTCGCCTCCTGGGCCGCCGGAGGGCTGCTGCTGGCCGTGGTGCTCCCGCTCACCTCGCCCACCGGCCGGCTCCCTTCACCCCGCTGGCGGCCGGTAGTCGTCGTGGCCGTGGCGGCGACCGTCGCCGAGATGGTTCTCAGCGTCCTGCGGCCCGACCCCGATCCGGCCGGCTACGCGTGGCCCGAGGTGATCCACAACCCGCTGGAGGTACGGGCGCTCGCGGAGGTCTACCCGGCCGCCTGGCAGGTCCTGCAGTACGTGATCATGGCGTGCGTGGTGGCGGCGCTCGCCTCCCTCGTCGTGCGGTTGCGCACCGCCGATCCGGCCACACGGCGGCAGATCGCCTGGCCCCTGATCGCCTTCGCCGGCTATGTGGCGTTCTACGTGATGGGCGAGCCGATGTGGGCGGTCGCCACCGCGTGGACGGCGGTCATCCCCGTCGCCGTCCTGTTCTCCGCGCTGCGGTACCGCCTGTACGGCATCGACACGGTGATCAGCAGGGCCTTCGTGGCGGCTGGCCTGATCGCCTCCGTCAGCGCGGTCTACTTCGGCGTCGGCGCGGTGTCGAGCTTCCTGGTCTCCGGCTATCACCAGGTCGGCGGGCTGGCCGCCGCCCTGTTCGCCGGTGCGTTCTTCCAGCCGCTGCGGCGCGCGCTCCAGCGCGTCGTCGACCGCACCCTGTACGGCAGAGCCGGCGACCCGGCGCTGCTCGCCGAGCGGCTCACCGAGGAGGTGCGCAGGGCCGACCCGGCCGACGCGCTGGTATCGGTGGTCACAGTCGTGCGGGACGGCCTGGCGGTCGACGGCGTGGCGGTGGAGGTCACCGACGGCCGGCCACGCTATGTCGAGAGCGGGGACGTCGGACCGTCCCCGCGCCAGATCACGCTCGTCTGGCACGGGGAGCCCGTGGGCCGGCTGATGATCGGCCGCCCTGGGGCACGGCGCTTCGCGGCGGCCCACGACGAGCGGGTGATCACCACGTTGCTGCCCCACGTGGCCGACGTGGCCCACGCCGTGCGCATGGCGGCCGACCTCCAGCGCTCACGTGAGCGCATCCTGGCCGCGCGCGAGGAGGAGCGGCGGCGGCTGCGCCGCGACCTGCACGACGGGCTCGGGCAGACGCTCGGCGCGATGGCCATGACCATCAACATGGCCAGGATGAGCCTGAGCCGCTCACCCTCGGCGGCGGACGGCCTGCTCGGCGACCTGCGCGCCGAGATGGACGCCGTGACCAGCGACATCCGCGACCTCGTGTACGGCCTGCGGCCCCCGGCCCTGGACGATCTCGGGCTCGCGGGAGCAGTACGGGCCCTGGCGGAGGAGAGCCTGCCCGCGGGCGTCGGCGGTGCCGTCGAGAGTGCCGAGGAGGACCTGGAGAACCTGCCGGCCGCCGTCGAGGTCGCGGTCTACCGGATCGTCCAGGAGGCACTGAACAACGTCAGACGGCACGCGCACGCCTCCCGCGTCCTGATCGCCGTCGAAAGGACCCGCGGCGAGTTGCGCCTGCGCGTCGCGGACGACGGGATCGGGCCGCTCACCCGGGTGAGGGCGGGAGTGGGCATGTCATCGATGCGGGAACGGGCCGCCGAACTGGGCGGAAGCTGCGTCGTGACCGGCGGGGACACCGGCGGAACGGTCGTGGAGGCCCGCTTCCCCCTGAGCGTGTGAAGCGTGATCTACGCTTTCGATGCGATGGTGATATTTCGTGTTCTTGGACCGTTCGAAGCGACCACCGGCGACACCCGGCTCGACCTTGGCGGGCCGCGGCAGCAGGCCGTGCTCGTCCGCCTTCTCGTGGCCCGGGGACGCGCCGTCCCGACGAGCACGCTGATCGACGAACTGTGGCCCGGTGAGCCGCCGGCTCAGGCGCTCGCCACGATCCAGGGCTACGTCTCGCGGCTGCGGCGCGTGCTCGAGCCTGGCCGCGCGCCCAGGGAGAAGGCGGACGTGCTGGCCTCGGCCCCGCCCGGCTACGCCCTGCGGGCCGCGGACGTGGACTCCTGGCGGTTCGAGAACCTGGTCAAGGCCGACCACGGCGGCGACCCGGGAACGACGCTGGAGCAGATGGAGGTCGCGCTGCGGTTGTGGCGCGGGCCCGCGCTCGCCGAGTTCCAGGAGCTGCCCTGGGCGCAGGCCGAGGCAACGCGGCTCGACGAGCTCCGGCTGGTCGCCGTCGAACGCCAAGGTGACGCCGCCGTACGGCTCGGCCGTTCCGGAGCGATGATCGCCGACCTGGAGGCCCACGCCGCGGCGCATCCGCTGCGCGAGGAGGCCTGGCGGCTGCTCGCGCTCGCGCTCTACCGGGCGGGCAGGCAGGGCGACGCCCTCGGCGCGGTCTCCCGCGCCAGGGTCGCGCTGCGCGAGGAGCTCGGCCTCGACCTCGGCCCCGCGCTCCAGCGGCTCGAACAGGACATCCTCACCCAGGCGCCCGAGCTGGACATCCCCGCGCAGGCGCCGGGAGGCGACGCGGGGCCGCAGGCCCCCGGACGGCAGGCCGCCCCGGAAACGGCGCTGCGCGTGGTCGTCGCCGACGATCAGGCGCTGATCAGGACCGGCCTGAAGGTGATGCTCGACGACCAGCCCGGCCTGGAGTTCGCGGGTGAGGCCGAGAACGGCGAGGAGGCGATCGCGCTGGTCCAGGCGGTCCGGCCCGACGTCGTGCTCATGGACATCCAGATGCCGCGCCTGGACGGCCTGGCTGCGGCCCGGCGCATCCTGGCCGCCGGCGCGCCGCCCAAGGTCATCATGATGACGACGTTCGGCACCGACGAGAACCTGTACGCGGCCCTGCGGGCGGGCGTGAGCGGATTCGTGCTGAAGACCTCGCCGCCCGAGCAGTTCATCGCGGCGATCGAGGCGGCGGTCGCGGGCGACGCGCTGCTCGACCCGGCGGTCACCACGCATCTGATCGCCGCCTTCGCCGGCCGGCCCGACCCCGCCGTGCCGGACGGCCTGTTCGACGCGGACGTCGACCTAGTCAAGCTGGTCGCGCGGGGGTGCACCAACAGGGAGATCTCCGTCACCCTCGCCACGCCGGAACACGAGATCGCCGCCGAGGTCGCGGGCCTGCTCAGGCGGCTGGGCCTGGTCGACCGGGCCCAGCTGGTGGTGCTGGCCTACGAGCGAGGCCTGGTCAGCCCGGGGAGCTGACCTTATCGTCTCTTTGACGACAACAAACGGGACGTTCTAGGGTATTAGTCGTGGCTCAACTCCGAATCGCCCTCGCCCAGACCAACCCCGTCGTCGGCGATCTGTCCGGGAACGCCGACAAGCTCGTGGAGTGGACCCGGAAGGCGGCCGACCGCGGCGCCCACCTGGCGGTCTTCACCGAGCTGTTCCTGACGGGCTATCCGGCGGAAGACCTGACCCTGCGCTACTCCTTCGTCGAGGCGTCGGTCGCCACGCTGGGCTCGGTGGCCGAGCGGCTGGCCGCCGAAGGGCTCGGCGAGCTGCCCGTGGTGGTGGGATATCTCGACCGGGCCGGCTACGCCCCGCGGGTCGGCCAGCCCAAGGGCGCCCCGCTCGACGCCGCGGCCGTGCTGTACCAGGGCAGGGTCGTCGTCAAGTCGGCCAAGCACCACCTGCCCAATTACGGCGTGTTCGACGAGTACCGCTATTTCGTGCGCGGCGACCGGCTGCCCGTCATCCGGCTGCACGGCGTCGACGTGGCCATCGCCGTCTGCGAGGACCTCTGGCAGGAGGGCGGCCCCGTCTCGGTGGTGGCCGAGGCAGGCGCCGGGCTGCTCGTCGTGCCGAACGGCTCGCCGTACGAGATGAACAAGGACGACGTGCGGCTGGAGCTGTGCGCACGGCGGGCGCGCGAGGCCGGCTGCGCCCTCGCCTACGTCAACATGGTCGGCGGCCAGGACGAACTGGTCTTCGACGGCGACTCCCTCATCGTCGACGCCTCGGGAGAGCTGGTCGCCCGCGCGGCGCAGTTCACCGAAGAGCTTCTGGTCACCGACCTCGAACTGCCGGAGGCCACCGGCGACCTGGGCGAGCGCCAGGTCGACGCCCGCGACGGCACGTACATCACGGTCGAGCGCGTGCTGCTGTCGGACACGCCGGTCGAACCGTACGAGCCGGAGCCGCCGGTGATCGCGGAACGGCTCGACGACCTGGCCGAGGTCTACAACGCGCTCGTGCTGGGCGTGCGCGACTACGTCGCCAAAAACGGGTTCGGCTCGGTCATCCTGGGCCTGTCCGGAGGCATCGACTCGGCGCTGACCGCCACCATCGCCGCCGACGCCATCGGGCCGGAGCGGGTCAACGTGGTGCTGATGCCCTCCCGCTACTCCTCCGACCACTCGATCACCGACGCCGAGGAGCTGGTGCGCCGGCAGGGGCTCAACGCCAGGGTCGTCCCGATCGCCGACGTGGTCACCGCCTTCGAGAAGGAGATCGAGCTGCACGGGCTGGCGGCGGAGAACCTGCAGGCGCGCGTCCGCGGCATGATCTTGATGAGCCTGTCGAACGAGCACGGCCACCTCGTGCTGACGACCGGCAACAAGAGCGAGCTGGCCACGGGTTACTCCACGCTCTACGGCGACTCCGCCGGCGGGTACGCCCCGATCAAGGACGTGCTCAAGACGATGGTGTGGCAGCTCGCCCGGTGGCGCAACGCGCAGCCCGGCCCGCCTCCGATCCCGGAGAACTCCATCACCAAGGAGCCCAGCGCCGAGCTGCGGCCCGACCAGCGCGACACCGACTCGCTGCCGCAGTACGACGTGCTCGACCGGCTGCTGAGCGACTACGTGGAGCAGGACATGGGCCGCGACGAGCTGATCGCCGCCGGCCACGACCCTGAGCTGGTCACCCGGATCATCCGGCTGGTCGACCTGGCCGAATACAAGCGCCGGCAGTACCCGCCGGGCCCGAAGATCACGCCCAAGAACTTCGGGCGCGACCGCCGTCTTCCGATCACCAACCGGTGGCGGGAGACCCTCGCCTGACCGGTCGCGCCGGGGTCCGGAGGTGCCGAGCCCCGGCGTGAGCGCGTTCAGCCGGCCCTGAAGCCCCGGAGCGCCTCGTCCACGATCCGCTCGGCCAGGTTGCCCGGCAGCTCTTCGTGGTCTCCGATCCACTTGGTGCGCCACATCATCGTCCCGGCGAGGATGGCCATCGCCATCTCGACGTCGAGGTCGGCGCGCAGCTCGCCGGCCGCGATGCCCCGCTCCAGGACGGCGCGGACCGTCGCCCTGCGCGGTTCGACGATGGTCTCCTTCAACCGCTCGGCCAGACGGGGATGGCGGTCCGTCTGGCCCATGGCGATGTTCATGATGCAGCGGGTGCGCACATGGCGGGACTCCTCTTCGATCACCCGGAGATAGGCGATCAGGTCGTCCCGCACGGATGTGCCCCGTAACGGCAGGATGGGCGGCTTGATCGTCGCCACGGCGTCGACGACCAGATCCTCCTTGTTGGTCCAGCGCCGGTAGATCGTCGTTTTCCCGACCCCGGCCCTGGAGGCGATCGCCTCGATGGACAGCTCGGACACGCTGATGCCCTCACCGAGCATGTCCAGGGCGGCCTCGATGATCGCCTTCTCCGCCTTCTCACTGCGGGGGCGGCCCGCCGGCCGGGCCACCCCTTCCGTCTGCTGCATCGTCATCGCCCGATCACGCTACCGCGGCTTCCTTCTTCTCCGGCTTCTCCGGCTCTCCCGTCGGCGCCGGAGCGGCATCGGCCGTACGGCCGGGCATCCACACTCCCACAACGATCACGCCCACGAGGGCCACCACGGCGGACCCGAGGGCGGCCAGGTGCATACCGCTGACGAAGGCCCCGTTGGCCGCGTCCATCAGGCGTGCGCCCTGGGCGCCGAGGTGCTCGGCCACGCCCGCCGCTCCGGAGATCGACTCGCTGACCGGGCCGCGCAGCTGCTCCGGCAGGGCCGCGACCTTGTCCTCCATGTCGCCGCGGTAGCTGGCCGACAGGACGGCGCCGAGGACGGCGATGCCGAGGGTGCCGCCGACCTGCCGCACGACGTTGCTCATCGACGAGCCGACGCCCGCCTTCTCCCGAGGCAGGGAGTTCATGATGGCGGTGGTCGCCGGGGGCAGGATGTTGGCCATCGCGGCACCCTGGACGAAACCGAGGATGAGGATCAGCCAGACCGGGGTGTCCACGTCGACCAGGGCATAGCAGGCCAGCGCCACTGCGATGACGGCCATCGCGACGGTACCGACCGCCTTGGAGCCGTACTTCGCCACCATCTTCGCGCTCTGCGGCGCGAAGATCAGCTGGGCGGCCGCGAACGGCAGGACCAGGGCGCCCGACTGCAGCGGCGTGAAGCCGCGGACGATCTGCCAGTAGAAGGCGAGGAAGAACATCACGCCCATGGCGGCGAAGAAGACCAGGCCGACGCTCGCGATGGCGGTCGAGAAGCCCGCGTTGCGGAAGTTGCGCACGTCGAAGGCCGGATGGGAGATCCGGCTCTCGTACCAGACGAAGCCGGCCAAGATGACCAGGCCCACCAGCGTCGGCACGATGACCTCGACGTCGACGACCGTGCCCAGGTCGCTGATCTTGACGATGCCGTAGACGAGCGCGATCAGACCGATGATCGACAGGAGCACGCCGACCGGGTCGAGGCCGACCTTGTTCGGGTCCTTCGAGTCGGGCACGAGCACCGTGTTGAGGATCAGGCTGAGGATGACGATCGGGACGTTGACCAGGAAGACCGAGCCCCACCAGAAGTGCGCGAGCAGGATGCCGCCGGTGATCGGGCCGATCGCGACGGCGATGCCGACGCCGCCCGCCCAGATGCCGATCGCCTTGCCGCGCTCGTGGATGGGGAAGACGTTGGAGATGATCGCCAGGGTGGCGGGCATGATGGCCGCGCCGCCGAGGCCCATCAGGGCGCGCGCGACGATCAGCTGCGTCGGGTCCTGGGCATAGGCGCTGGCCAGGGACGCGAGGCCGAACAGCACCATGCCGATCAGCAGCATCTTCTTGCGGCCGAAGCGGTCGCCCAGCACGCCGAAGGTGAACAGCAGGCCGGCGAAGACCAGGGTGTAGGAGTTCATGGCCCACTCCAGCTGGCTCTGGGTGGCGCCCAGACCCTGGACCGGGTCGGCGATCGTCTTGATCGCCACGTTGAGGATGGTGTTGTCGAGGACGACAGCCAGAAGGCTGAAGACCATCACGCCGAGAATCTGCCAGCGGCGTGGGTGGCCGGTGTGGGCTTCCACTAATCCCCCAGGGAAGTTTTCGATACGCTCAAGTTTCGCAACGCAAGCGTAGCGATAGATATTTCGATACGCAACGGTGTCGTTTCATATGTCGATCATGCAGGCAGGGGGTCCACGGCGGCCTCTCCCGCGCCCGGCACGTCCCGCCAGAAGGGCAGCGCGGCGAGCACCAGCACCACCCCGGCCGCGCCGGCGGCCGCGAACGCCCAGCCCGGGCCGTACGCGTCGACGATCCCCCCGGCGACCGGGCCCGCGATCGCGACGCCGAGGGTGAGCGCGGTGCCGTGCAGGCCCATCGCCTCGCCCCGCGCCGCGGCGGGCACCCGGCGGTTCACCGCGGCGACGGTGGACGACAACGCGGGCGCGCACAGGAGCCCGCAGGGGGCCAGCGCCAGGCAGAGCCACCACCACCCGCCGCCCACGAGCCCGAGCGGCGCGGTGAGCGCGCACAGGCCCCCGATCAGCGCCAGCGGGGAGTAGCCCCGCGAGAGCCCGCCGTACACGAAGCCCCCGACCAGGGAGTAGCCGCACCACAGGGCGATCACCAGCCCGGTCAGCGACGTGGCGCCGCTGGCCTGCATGGTCGCCACCAGCGACAACTCGGTGGCGGTGAGCACGAAGGTCAGGGCGGACACCACGCCGAGCAGCGTGATCAGCCCGGCGCCGACCCACTGCCGGTACGGCACCGCCCGCCTCGTCTCTCCGCCCTCCTCCTCGGGCGACCGGGTCGGCGGATCGAGCAGGAACAACGCGACTCCCGAGCCGACCAGGCCGACGCCCACCGCATACATCGTCGCCGTGCTGGAGAAGGCGGTCACCGCGGCGGCGGCCAGCGCGGGACCGACCATGAACGACAACTCCACGGCCATCGAGTCGAGGGCGAAACCGGCCTGGTGGCTCTCCGGGGGCACCATCGCCCCCACGCACTGCCGGATCGCCCCGAAGACCGGCTGGCCGAACACCCCGGCGATCACGGCCCCCGCCAGCAGCGCGTGATATTGCAGCGAGGGGGCGACGCACCAGAAACCCAACTGAACCGCGGTCGTGACGGCGATCACCGGGCGCAGCCCCCGCCTGTCGACGATCCGCCCGGCCAGCGGCGAGCCGATCGCGGACCCGATCATGCTGGCCGCGCCCACCAGCCCCGCCTCCAGGAAGCCGAGGTTGAGGTGGTTGACGACGTGCAGCGTCAGCGTGATCCCCGTACCGGTCAACGGGATCCTGGCCACCAGGCCGACCAGCAACAACATACGCACGCCTGGCAGGGCCAGCACCCGCCGGTAAGGTTCTATCGCCATCTTGGTTGCTTACCTCCGGATGGCATTGTGCCCGGGATCACCGACATTTCCGACACCGGGTCGGTGAGCGGACAACGGGGCGCCCAGCAGGCCGTACGGCAGGCCCGACCAGGCGGGATTACCGACACGGGCCAGGGGTGTTCGATGCCATGACGACATGCGATGATCTGACTGTCCGGGGACGCCGCAGGGGCGCCACGAGGCCTTGGAGGTAGCCATGTCCTCTGTTTCCGCTGTACCCAACACACCCGCGTCCGGCTCGACGCCCACCCTCTATGGGGGCTCGTCCGGCCGCAGGGTCACCGTCCGCGACATCGCAGCCGCCAAGGCGCGGCGCGAGAAGTGGCCGATGGTGACCGCCTACGACGCCATGACCGCCAGGGTCTTCGACGACGCCGGCATCCCGGTGATGCTCGTCGGCGACTCGGCCGCCATGGTGGTCTACGGCTACGACTCGACGCTGCCCGTCACCGTCGACGACCTGCTTCCGCTGACCGCCGCCGTGGTCCGCGGGTCGTCGCGGGCGATGGTCGTCGCCGACCTTCCGTTCGCCTCCTACCAGGCCTCGCCGCAGCAGGCCCTGGAGACCGCGGCCCGCTTCATGAAGGAGGCGGGGGCCCATGCCGTGAAGCTGGAGGGCGGCCAGCGGGTGCTCCCGCAGGTGGAGTTGCTCGTGTCCGCGGGCATCCCGGTCATGGCCCACCTCGGCCTGACGCCGCAGTCGGTCAACGTGCTCGGCGGTTACCGCGTGCAGGGGCGCGGCCAGTCGGGCGAGGAGCTCATGGCGGACGCGAAGGCGCTGGAGCACGCGGGCGCGTTCTCCGTCGTGCTGGAGTGCGTGCCGAGCGACCTCGCCCAGCGGGTCACCGCCTCGTTGAGCATCCCGACCATCGGCATCGGGGCCGGCCCCGACACCGACGCGCAGGTGCTCGTCTGGCAGGACCTGATGGGGCTCACCACCCGCCCGGCCAAGTTCGTGAAGAAGTACTTCGACCTCGCCGGTGAGATGGACCGCGCGGTCCGCAGCTTCGCCGACGAGGTGGCGAACGGCGTCTTCCCCGCGCCGGAGCACAGCTACAGCTGACCGGCACAGACGACCGGCGCCGCTCCGCGGGTCTCCCCCGCGGAGCGGCGTCCGCGTCTATCCGGCCAGCGTGGTGGGATCGGTGTTGGAGCCGCACACGACGGCCACGACCCGCTCCCCCTCGGCCGGCACGTAGGCACCCGACTGCAGGGCGGCCAGCGCCGCCGCGCCTGCGTGCTCCGCGGCCACCCTGTGGTCACGCCACATGGCGAGCCGGGCCTCGACGATGGCGTCGTCGGTGACGAGCACGCTGGAGACCCGCCCGGCGACCGTCTCATAGGCGATCGCGCCGATCCGGCTCGCCCCGAGGGCGTCGGCGGCCACGCCGCTCACGTCCACCGGCACGGGGCCGCCCGCCGCCAGGGCGGCGTGCAGCGTGGGGATGCGCTCCGGCTCGACCGCCACCACCGCCGCCCGGCCGTCCAGCCCCGCCACGGTGCCCGCGACCAGACCTCCCCCGCCCACGGCGACCAGCACGGTGTCGAACTCCGCCTGCTCAAGAAGCTCCAGAGCGAGGGTGCCCTGGCCTGCGACCACGTCGACCTGGTCGTAGGCGTGGATCTCCAGCGCACCCGTCTCCGCGGCGCGCTTCCGCGACGCCTCGTACGCCTCGGAGTAGATGGCTCCCGCCTTCGTGACGCGGGCGCCGAGCGCGCGCAGGCCCTCGATCTTGACCGGACTGCAGACCTCGGGGACGAAGATCTCCGCGGGCACACCGAGCGCGCGGGCGGCGTACGCCACGGCCAGGCCGTGGTTCCCTCCGCTCGCCGCGATGACCCCGCCGCCGGGAATCGTGCCCCCGTCGCGGGCGGCGACGATCGTGTTGAAGGCGCCGCGCGCCTTGAAGGAACCCGCGTGCTGCATGCCCTCCAGCTTCAGCGCGAGATGTGGTGCGACCTGGGCCACCGGCGTGCGCAGCACGTGCGGCGCCATACGATCCGCCGCCTTCTCGACGTCCGCACGGGCGACGCCGGTCATGCGCCCGCCCCGCCCTCCAGTGCCTGCTGGAAGTCGGCCCACAGGTCCTCGGGGTGCTCGATGCCCACAGCCACCCGCACCGTGCCCTCGCCGATGCCCGCGGCGGCCAGCCCGGCCGCGTCGAGGCCCCGGTGGGAGGTGGTGGCCGGGTGCAGGATCAGCGTCTCCACGCCGCCGAGCGACGGCGCGAGCAGCGCCAGCCGTACCCCCTTCATGAAGGCCTCTCCGGCGGGGCGGCCGCCCTTCAGGTCGAAGGAGAAGACGCCGCCGAACTCGGGCATCAGCTTGGCCGCCACGTCGTAGGAGGGGTGGGACGGCAGCCCCGGCCAGTGCACGGCGGCGACGGCGGGGTGCTCGGCGAGCCTGGTCGCGAGCAGCCGGGTGTTGGAGCAGTGGCGCTCCATCCGCAGCGGCAGCGTCTGGATGCCGCGCAGGGTCAGCCACGCGGCGAACGGGTCCGCGGTCGCACCCAGTTCGAGCGAGTGCGTCCAGATCCTGCGGTACAGCTCGTCGGTGGCCGCGACCGCGATCCCGCCCAGCACATCGGTGTGCCCGGACAGGTACTTGGTGGTGGAGTGCACGACCACGTCCGCGCCGAGCTCGATCGGACGGCACAGCAGGGGCGAGGCGAAGGTGTTGTCCACGACGGTGACCAGCCCGGCCTCGCGCGCGGCCGCGCTCATCGCGGGGATGTCGGCGACCTGCGTCATCGGGTTGGCGATCGTCTCCAGATAGAGCAGCTTCGTCTCGGGCCGCACCGCGTCGCGCACCGCGCCGGGGTCGGCCTCCGGCACGTAGGTGACGGAGATGCCGTACCTCGCCTCCAGGTCCTTGAACACGGTGGCGGTGCCGCCGTACAACGCCGTCTGGGCGATCACGTGGTCGCCCGACCGGAGCAGTCCCAGCAACACCGTGCTGATGGCTCCCATCCCGGAGCCGGTCGCCACCGCGCCCGCGCCGCCCTCGAGCCCGGCGACGGCCTCCTCAAGCGAGCGGACGGTCGGGTTCGACAACCGCCCGTACACGAAGGCGCCGTCGGGGCGTCCCATCCCGTCGGCGAAGACGGCCGGGTCGTCGAACACGAAGCCGGAGGTCTGGTAGATCGGCACCGAGATGGGCGTGCTGCCGTTCAGCTTCGGCTTGGGCAGGTGGACGACCCGCGTTTCGGGATGAAGTGAGCTCATGGCGACCAGAATGACTTAACCAGGCGGAGATTGTCAGATCCAATCCGGTGGATTGGCCGGAGGTTCTTTACGCCCGTGGCGCAGAACCCGCCGCCCGCCGGATGAGCCGATCATGATGAGGTGATGAACATCACCTTCGTGCTGGTGCACAGTCCTTCTGTCGGGCCTTCGACGTGGACGCCCGTGGCCGACGTGCTGCGCGCCCGCGGTCATCGTGCCGTCGTGCCGTCCCTCGTCGACGTGACGGCGGGGCCGGGGCCGTACTGGCCGCGTGTGGTGGATCAGGTGGCCGCCGCCGCGCCCGCCCGCGGGCCGCTGGCGCTCGTCGCCCACAGCAACGCCGGCCTGTTCATGCCGCTGATCGTTCAGGCGCTGAAGGGGCAGATCGCCGGTTGCCTGTTCGCCGACGCGGCGCTCCCTCCCCGCACGGG
This sequence comes from Planotetraspora thailandica, assembly GCF_016863335.1. GTDB lineage: Bacteria > Actinomycetota > Actinomycetes > Streptosporangiales > Streptosporangiaceae > Planotetraspora > Planotetraspora thailandica. The sequence continues at coordinate 164,936 of NZ_BOOR01000025.1, read as the reverse complement.
GTCGGTCCAGGTCGCCGAGCCCGAGTTCCTGCCCTTCCTCCAGGGGCTCGCCGACGACTCCGGCGTGCTTCCCCGGTGGACGGACTGGTGGCCGGAGGAGGACGTGGCGCCGATGTTCCCCGACGAGGCGAGCCGGAGGGTGATCGTCGCCGAGCAGGCCCGGTTGCCTCTCGCCTACTACATGGAGGAGATCCCCGTTCCGGCACGCTGGGACCACGTCGGCAGCGCCTACCTGTGGTTCTCCGACGGCTACATCGGCACGGCGAAGGAGGCCGAGGAGCGCGGCTGGCCGGTGGAGCGCATCCCCGGCCTGCACCTGCACCAGGTGTGCGCGCCGGAGGCCGTGGCGGACTGGCTCACGGCCTCCGTCACGGTATGAGCGACGCGCCCACCGGTGCGGGCGGGATCGGGCCGGCCCTCTCAGCTCAGGAGGCCGGGCCGGAATCGGAGGCTCAGTGCGAGCCGAGGGGCTTGGCGAGCCTGACGGTGACGATGCGGCTGGCCACGCCCGTGTCGATCAGCTTGCCGTCGGGGCCGAAGTCGCCGAGGCCGAAGTCGTTGTCGTTGGCCACCGCGACGGTCCACCGATCGAGTACGGCCAGGCCCTCGATCTTGCCGGGCAGCGACGGGACCAGGGCGTTCGGCTCGAGGAGCAGCGACTTGGCGGGCAGCCGGATGCCGGACAGGTTGGTCAGGGCCTCCAGCGAGGGCGTGGTCTTCGGGTCGTCGTACCGGCCCTTGAGCAGGTTGCTCGCCCGCGACAGGTCGATCTGGTAGATCCGCGTGACGTTGTCCGTCCGCTCGTCGACCAGGATGCGGCCGGGGCCCACGTAGGCCAGGCCGGAGATCTTCATCTGGCTCTGGTCGCCGTTCACCTTCGGGTCGAAGGTGGTGACGTCCTCGAACTTGTAGGCGTACTCGCCCGTGACCTTGCGCGAGCGCAGGTCGAAGGTGAGGATGCGGGAAATCCGTGACGTCTTGGCCGTCGCCATGTCGGGGTTGGCGAGCGGGCTCTGCACGGCGAGGTACAGCGTGCGCTCGTCGGAGGACATGGCCAGGCCCTCGAAGCCGCGGTTCTGCTGACGCGAGGCCAGGATCGCGGGCAGCGTGTCGACGACGGGGTAGTCGGCGCCCTTGAGGCCCAGACCCTTGGGGACGTACCGCTCCAGGACGCGGCCGGTCCGCGACACGCGCAGCAGCGAGGGGCTGTACTCGTCGACGAGCCAGAAGTCGCCGTTGCGGGTGCGGACCAGGTCCTCGGTGTCGAGCCCGCTGGGGTTGAACGGCAGTTTCGTCAGGCCGTCCCACGTGAACGGGGTCTCGTCGTGGACGTTCTGGTTGGACATTCCCGTCACGGGCTTGCCGTACGCGCCCACGATCGGCATGTACTTCTTGATCGAGGCCTTGCCGTGCTTCACGGTGACGTTGACGATCGCCGGGGCGAATTCAGGCACGGGGAACGTCCGGACCTTCACGCCGTTGACGGTGGGCTGGCCGTTCGGGCCGCGGTCGGTGACCATCCAGAACTCGCCCGGCTTGTCGCCGGGGAACAGGCCGCTGCCGACACCGCCGAGCTTGATCCCGTGGTCGTCGGCGATGGTGGGCTGGATGCTCTTGAGCGCGGGCGCGGGAAGGGTCACGTCGGAGACGACGACCGGCTTCTTCGCGTGGCTCGGGGCGTGGTTCGAGGGGTGGGTCGCCGCGGCGGCCCCGGAGGCTGGAAGTGCGATTGCCGCGGCGAACGCCAGCCCGGCGGTTACGGGACGGATCATCAGGTGCCTTTCAGACTCGGGCAATAGCGCCTGAAAGTAATGACCGCCCGCATCCCCCCGGTGAAGATCAAATGAACGACGCGTGCCGTCTCCGCGGGGGGATCCGCCGTGCCGGCGCTACACGTCGGTGACGCGCAGACCCGCGTGCGCCTTGTAACGCCGGTTGATCGAGATCAGGTTGGCGGTCAGCGCCTCCACCTGGTGGGCGTTGCGCAGCCGGCCCGCGTAGACGCCGCGTGCGCCGGAGATCCGCGAGGCGAGTGCCTGGACGACGTCAGTGGCCTCGCGGTCGTCCCCGAGCACCAGGATGTCGAGGTCGATCTCGTCAACCTCGGGGTCGAGCAGCAGCACCGCCGACACATGGTGGAAGGCGGCGACGACGCGGCTTCCGGTCAGCACGGCAGCCGCCTGCTGGGCGGCGCTCCCCTCCTCCACCGGGAGGGCGTAGGAGCCCTGCTTGTCGAAGCCGAGCGGGTTGACGCAGTCCACGACGATCTTGCCGTCGAGCTGGTCGCGGAGGGATTCGAGCAGCGCCTTGTGCCCTTCCCACGGCACCGCGACGATCACGATGTCGGCCTCGGCCGCGACGGCGGCGTTCTCCGCGCCCCGCACGCCGATGCCCTCGGCCGCCTCCTGGGCGCGCTGGGCGCTGCGGGAGCCGATCAGCACGGTGTGCCCGGCGAGGGCGAACCGGCGGGCCAGGCCCCTGCCCTGGTCTCCGGTGCCGCCCAGGATGCCGATCGACAACTCGGAGACGTCGGGCATGCCCTTGGACGATTCGGTGTGCTCAGCCATGTCACAGATCATGCCAGGCCAGTCGATTCGCCGCGGACCCAGGGGACCGCGCCTCATCAGCCGGCCCGTCGGCCGGCCCATGGCGGCCCGTACGGCTCAGCAGTTGCCGACTGCGGGCAACCCGACGACCCTGCCGGCCAGCCAGCCGATCGCCAGCGGGCCGCCCTCCACCGCGCCGAGCACATGGCTGCCCGCCGGCACGCCCGTCCACGACACCTTCACGCCGCGCGCGCAGTACTCCTTCCGCAAAGCGGAGCCCACGGCGTACGGGATGATCTCGTCGCCCTTCGCGTGGTAGAGGAACACGGGCACGCGAGGGGCGCTCGTGCCGAGCCGGTTCTCCTGGAGGCGGGCCCGCCATGCGGGCAGGCGCATCACGTCGGTCGTGGTGAGCTCGCTGAGGCTGCGCCCGGCGAGCGACGACCGCAGTTGCGCCACGCAGGCGTCGCGGGCGGCGCCGAACAGGGTGGCGCCCTCGGGCGTCAGGTGGCTCCAGAGGGCCAGCTCCGGATACGCGGCGTCGAGCCCGAGGCCGGCGGCCGCCGCCAGGCCGAAGTCGGAGGTGCCGTCGAGGTTGCGGGCGACCGCCTCCAGGTCCGCCGGCACGCCTCCAGCCGCCACTCCCCTGAGCCGCAGCTCGGGAGCGTACGACGGCTGGAGTTGCGCGGCCCAGGCCGCCGCCGAGCCTCCCTGGGAGTACCCCATGATGACGACGGGCGCGTCGCCGGACAGCTTCGCCTCGCCGACGCGCGTCGCCGCCCTGATCGAGTCCAGTACGGCATGGCCCTGCGAGACGCCCACCATGTAGGTGTGGTCGCCCGGCGTGCCGAGACCCTCGTAGTCGGTGACGACCACCGCCCAGCCCTTCAGCAGCATCAGGCTCATGAGGGCCAGCTCGGCCTCGGTGCCCCGTGCCATCGCGGCGGACGGCGCGCACTGGTCGCCGAGCCCATGGGTGCCGACGGCATAACCGGCGATCGGCCTCCTGCCGAGCAGGTAGGGCGTCCTGGGGACGAGCAGGGTGCCCGACACGATGGTGGCGCCGCTGGTGGCCGAGGTGGACCCGTAGCGGATGTGCCACGCGTTGACGGGCACCTCGAGAAGCCTGCCCGGCGCGAAATAGACGGTCGTCGGGCTGGCCTGCACGACCTGGCCCGCGACGACCTGGCTCGCCGCTTCGGCTGCGGCGGACTCTCCTGTGGCTGACTCCGCTGCGACTGCGGAGCGTGCCGTGCCGCCCAGTGCGAGCGGCAGGACAACAACCCCGATCATGGACATGATGGCGCGAACACGGAGGTTCATGAAGCCGCCTTCCGGCTATTGGATCATTTTCCAAGAACGGCACCGTGGACTGATCGTTACTTTCAGGTAACGCTCTGTCAAGGCGCTGAAGTACGGGACTTCACCACCGCCTGTCAGGCACCATGGCGGAATGGACACCGCGTCGGTGAGCCTGCTGCGCGAGGCGCTCGCCTCGACGGGATGGCTCGAGCAGACCCGGCAACTCGGGATGGCCCTGCGGACCACCCGCTCCCCCGGCGGTCTGATGGTCGTCGGCACCCCTGACGACGAGCCATGGCACGTGACCGCGCACCTCGCCGATGAGGCGCGATTGTCCGGCCTGGCGCAGTTGTCCCCCACCTTGCTGCGCTGGGACCCTCCGCCGAACGCGCCCGCACATCTGCGTGTCGGGCTGGACCGCCTCCAGGAGACCGGGCGGGGCGAGACGCTCTTCATCGTGTCCGAGCAGCGCGCCCCCGTGCCCCTGCTGGAGCGGGTCGACGACGCCCGCCGTACGGGCGCCACGATCCTCGCCATCGAGGGTGGCGACCCCGAGCTGGAGTCTCTGGCCCACGACGCGATAGCCGTACGGCCGGACGAGGCGCTCATCACCTTCGACGCCGCGCAGCACCTGGTGAGCATGGCGGCCGGGGAGGTGCGGCGGGCGAGCCTGCGCGAGCGGCTGGCCCGGCTCGCCGACTGGGTGACCGGCCCCCGGGTGAGCGACTGACCCACGGCGGTTGACATGCAGCCGAAAGGTTGCCTACCTTCACATGCAACCAAACGGCTGCATGTGGCGATGCGAGACACCCGTCTCGCAGTGGCCTGTTCCAGAACGAGTTTTTTCGGAGCGGGATGGACGAGGTGTTCAAGGCGCTGGCCGACCCCAGCCGGCGCCGGCTGCTCGACGACCTGAACCAGCGGGGCGGGCAGAGCCTGCGGGAGTTGTGCGCCGGGCTCGACATGACCCGGCAGTCCGTCAGCAAGCATCTGGCGGTGCTGGAAGAGGCGGGCCTCGTCGTCACGGTGTGGCGCGGCAGGGAGAAGCTGCACTACGTCAACGCCGAGCCGATCAACGCCATCGCCGACCGCTGGATCGCCCGATACGACCGCCACCGTGCACGTGCGCTCGCCGACCTCAAGGAAGCATTGGAGTCCGAACCGATGAGCGACACCGAATTCGTCTACCGCACCTACATCAGAACCACGCCCGAGCGCCTGTGGCAGGCGCTGACCGATCCGGCGTTCACCAAGCGCTACTGGGGCGTCACGTTCGAGTCGGACTGGAAGCCGGGCTCGCCCGTGGTGTGGGAGACCCGCGGCGTACGCATGGCCGACCCCGAGCAGGTCGTGCTCGAATCCGAGCCTTTCACCAGGCTGGCCTACACCTGGCACACCATCACGCCGGAGTTCGCCCGGGCCCACGAGATGGACGAGGAAACCCTGGCCCGGTGGTCCGCGGAACGCCGGACGAAGGTGACCTTCGAGCTCGAGCAGATGGGGCCGACGGTCAAACTGACCGTGATCCACGACGACTTCGAACCGGGAAGCACCATGCTCGCGGGCGTGCAGGAAGGCTGGCCGCACCTCCTGTCCAGCCTGAAGACGCTGCTGGAGACCGGCGACACTCTGCCCGAGACCGCAGGCTAGCCGCGCGAGATCGGCGGCCTGCTGAGCTCCCCGACCCGGTCGGTCAGCTCGGCCGCCGCCTCCCGCAACACCTCGATGACCGCGCCCTGCACCGGGTCGGGCTCCCCCGAGGTCGTGCGGCTCACCCGGGTCAGCGCCTCGATCCGGCGGGACCCCACCCCGTGGATCCCCGTGACCACGACCTCGCCCGCAGGCACGTCGAGCAGCGCCAGCGACGGCACGATGGCCACCCCGTGTCCTGCCGACACGAGCCCCAGGGTCGGCGGGAACTCGGCGATGACGTGCACCCTGTTCGGCGTGAACCCGTGGAGCTGCGCCAGCCGCTCAAGGGCCTGGCCGCAGGCCTGGTCCGGCACTCCGGCCACCCAGGGCAGGTCGGTCAGGTCGTCGACCGCCTCGGGGATCGTCCCCCAGCCGGGCGGGACGACGATGCGGTATTCGTCGTCGTAGAGCCGGTGCCGCGACATCGACGGCAGGGAGGGGGCGGGCTGGTTCATGTCCCGCTCGGTGACGACCAGGTCCACCCCGCCCAGGCGGAGCTCCTGCAGGGCGGGCGGGCCGAAGATCTCCTGGATGACCGGCGTGATGCGCGGATGCCGTACGGACAGCTCGCGCAACGCGGGCACCATCAGGTGGCGGATCACGGTGGGGAACGCCGCTATCGTCACCGGGCCCGACAGGCGCTCGGTGAAACGGTTGAGCTCGCGCTTGGCCTCGGCGAGCTGCTCCTCGATCCGCTCGGCGTAGGCGGCGAGCACGCGGCCGGCCGGGGTCAGCGAGACCCTGCGCTGCGACCGGTCGACGAGTGCCAGGCCCACCTCGCGTTCGAGCTGGGCGAGCTGCTGGGACACCGCCGAAGGAGTGAGGTGCAGCGCCTCGGCCGCCTTCATGACGCCGCCTCTGCGGAACACCTCATGCAGGATCCGCAGCCGCCGTGGGTCGATCTCCATACAGCTAAGCTTACGTCATGCTTAAGATTTCTTCACTTGAACTTCATTGGCTAGGGCCGGGATGATTGAACCATGAACCACCTCTCTGGCCGCAGGTAGACCACGATGTCCGCATTTATCACGATCATTGGCACTCTTGGTGCCATCATCCTTTTGTACGGCTATGCCATGGTTTCTGCCGGGAAGATGTCCGGCGACGGCCTGTCGTACCAGGCTCTCAACTTCGTCGGCGCCGCCACCCTCATGATCAACAGCGGCTACCACTCCGCCTGGCCGTCCGCCATCCTGAACATGATCTGGAGCGGCATCGGCGTGGTGACCCTAGGCCGCCTGATCGCTTCCCGGGCCCGCAAGAAGCCCGCCCAGCCCGAAGCCACCCCCGCCGGGCCAGAACTCCACCCCATCCCCTGACCCCGTCCACATCCCCCGACCCCGTCCGCGTGATCATGCAGAAGTTCGCCGGCACGGCGCCTGACCTGGCCATCCCCGCGCCGTGATCATGCAGAAGCTCGGCGACAGGTCACTTGACCTGCGCTTCCCATCATCGTGATCATGCAGAAGTTCGCCAGCACACCCCCTGACCTGGCCAAACGATGAGCGTGATCATGCATCCGAGAACACACGCCGAGCCAGTGCATGATCACGACAATCATCGCCGCAGCTAGGCACGCGGATGACCGAAGTTCTGCATGATCACGAATGGCGTTGTGGCAGGTCAAGACGGCCCCCGTCGAACTTCTGCATGATCACGCCCAGGGGGTGGGCAGGTCAGTGGGCACCCGGCCGAACTTCTGCATGATCACGGCCAAACTTGGAGGGGGATGTCAGTCGTCGTTCCATTCCTTGTCTTGGGCTTTCCAGGCCTTGTTTCGCTCGTCCGCTGTCTGGAGGGCGTGTTCCGCGGCCTCCTGGGTGTCGTAGGGGCCGAGCCTGTCCTTGTTGGGACAGCCCTTCTCCCCCTCGACGCGCATGTGCTTGAGACAGAACCACCATTGATCGCTCACGTCGTAAATGGTGCCCCCTCAAAGCGCAACTAGACTTGGCGCCATGACGACGCTGCTCCGGCCCGGGCGTATCTCGCCCACGCGCAAGGTTCCCTCCCACATCAAGCGCCCGGAGTACGTCGGGAAACCGGAGCCCACAAAGGGCGGCGGCGACGTCCAGACGGCCGAGACGATCGAGAAGATGCGCGTCGCGGGCCGGATCGCGGCGCAGGCGCTGCAGGAGGTCGGCAAGCACGTCGCCCCCGGCGTGACCACCGACGAACTCGACCGGATCGGCCACGAGTTCCTCTGCGACCACGACGCCTACCCGTCCACCCTCGGCTACCGGGGCTATCCGAAGTCGCTGTGCACCTCGATCAACGAGGTCATCTGCCACGGCATCCCCGACGACACGGTCCTGAAAGACGGCGACATCGTCAACGTCGACATCACCGGCTTCATCGGCGGCGTGCACGGCGACACCGATGCCACGTTCCTCGTGGGCGACGTCGACGAGGAGTCGCGGCTGCTGGTCGAGCGCACGCACGAGGCGACCATGCGGGCGATCAAGGCGGTCGCTCCCGGGAGGCAGCTCAACATCGTCGGCCGGGTGATCGAGGCGTACGCCAAGCGCTTCGGCTACGGCGTGGTCCGTGACTTCACGGGGCACGGGATCGCGACGTCGTTCCACTCCGGCCTGATCGTCCCCCATTACGACGACCCGTCGCTGCAGGTCACCCTCGTCCCCGGCATGACGTTCACGATCGAGCCGATGCTGACGCTCGGCACGATCGAGTACGACATCTGGCCGGACGGATGGACGGCGGTGACCAAGGACCGCAAGCGGACCGCGCAGTTCGAGCACACGATCGTGGTCACCGACTCGGGCCACGAGATCCTGACGCTCCCCTGAGCAGGCATCAAACAGCCGGCTCAAGCAGCCGGACTCAGGCAGGCGGCCCCCGGACGCCCGGGGGTCCCGCCTACTCGGCCGCCGCGTCCCGCTTGTTGATCTTGGCGAGGTAGTCGTTGTAGGCGTCGAGCTCTGCGTCTCCTGAGCCGCCGGTCTTGGCGGCGACGGCGTCGGCGCGCCGGTCGGCGCGCAGCGCCCGGCGGTTGTCGTCGCGCCACCACTGGATGGCGAGCGCGAGCAGCACGATCAGCGTCGGGACCTCACCGAACGACCAGGCGATGCCGCCGCCGGTCACCTGGTCGGCCAGCGACGAGGCACCCCATGTACGGCCCAGCTGGTCGTACCACTCGGAGGCGATCACCGTGCCCATGCTCATCAGCGCGACTCCGAAGAACGCGTGGAACGGCATCGTCACCAGGAGCAGCACCAGGCGGGCGACGTAGGGCAGCCGGTGCGGCCCCGGGTCCACCCCGATGATCACGTAGAAGAAAAGGCACCCGCTGAGCAGGAAGTGCAGCGACATGGCGATGTGCCCGAGGTGCTCTTCCATGGCCGAGGCGAACAGCGGGGTGAAATACAGCGCGTACGTCGAGGAGATGAAGATCGCCGTCGCGATCGCCGGATGGGCGACGACCTTCATCACACGGCTGTGCAGGATCACTGTGATCCACTCGCGCGGGCCGCGGTCGCCTCTGCGTGCGGCGGGCTTGAGCGCGCGCAGAGCGAGGGTGACCGGGGCGCCGAGCACCAGGAAGATCGGCACCAGCATGGAAAGGATCATGTGCTCGGTCATGTGCACGCTGAACAGCACGGGCGCGTAGCGCGCGATGCCGCTCTGGGTGGCGAGGAGGAGGACGACGACGCCGGCGAACCACAGGACCGTGCGCCCCCACGGCCACGTGTCTCCGCGGCGGCGAAGCCGCACCACCCCTGCGGCGTACAGACCGCCCAGGACGACGGCGATCACGGCGAAGAAGAGGTCGAACCACCACAACGCCACGAGGTTCCACACCGAGACGGGGGGCGGCATCAGGTAGCCGAGCAGGTCGAAGGCCCGGTCGATCGGCACGTCGGGCGGCGGCGGGGCGGTGCGGGACAAGGCGACGGCGACGCCGAGGGTCGCCGACATGAGCACGACCTCGCCCAGGGCAAGGCGCAGGAAGGATCGCGACTCGCCCGCGGCCAGCTTGGACAGCGTTCCCTGGCGGTGGCGCCATCCGATGACGCCCAGCACGACGAAGACCGCCGTCTTGGCGAGCAGCAGGAGCCCGTAGGCGGAGGTGAACAGGTCGCCGACGGAGGACAGGCGGGCCAGCACGCTGGCGACGCCTGAGACGCCGACCCCGATGAAGCACCACAGGGCCATGCGGGAGAACCGGGAGGCGGCGATGTCGAGTTGCCGCTCTCCGCCGAGGGCGTGCACGCAGAGCACGCCGAGGCCGCCGACCCACAACGCCAGGAAGAGCAGATGGAAGGCGACCGAGGTGGTCGCCAGCCCGTGGTTGGGCGAGGAGGAGGAGTGGCCGGTCAGCGCGGGCGGCAACAACGTGGCCAGCGCGAAGACCAGAAGCCCGGCCGCAGACCCGGCGGTGATGGCGCCGCGGGCGAACAACGCGATGGCGACGCCGAAAAGCACCACCAGCGTGAGCGCGATGCCCTGCGGCACCTGGCTGGCGTAGCTGGTCAGCTCGGTTCCGGCGAGGACCTCGCTCACCGGCGCGCCGAGCGTGTCCGACAGGCTGAAGATCAGCGTGGAGCCGGCGGCGACCGCCCAGACCAGGGCGGCCCAGGAGGCGGCCTTCACATATTCCTGGGCGGGCTTGCCGAGCAGCCCTTTGTCGCTGGGCAGGAGGGCGGTCGCGAAGAGCAGCAGGCCCACGGTCAGCACGCCGGAGAAGTCCATGACCAGCTTGGACAGCGGCAACATCCAACGGGTCAGCGTGCCCTCGTCGGGCAGGCCGGGGATGAACCTGGGAGTAACCGCACCCCCGGCGACCATCCCGATCACGAGAGCGACCGTCGCGGCGCAGACGGCGGCGACGGTGAGGCGCAGTGTCCTGTTCACGGCTTCTTCCGCAGGCTGAGGACCATGCCGATGCCGATGCCCGCGACTCCGAAGACGACGACCCAGAGCCACCCGGGGATCTTCGGCTCGTCCTGCTGGTCGGCTCCGGCCGGCGAGGTGGCAGCGGTGACGGCGGTGGCGGTTTCCGAGGCTTCGATCGCTCCGGGAGTCGTGTTCGTCGTGACGGCCGCAGACGGGCCGGCCGACGCGGACGGCGTGGCCGACCCGGGACGTTCGATCACCTTGAAGGGGATCTCCCCCACGATCGGGTGGCCGTCTTCGGAGACGACCCGCCAGGCGATCGTGTAGCCACCCGGCGGGAGCGGCGCGTTCACGGCCTGGCTCAACCTGGTGCCGTTCACGACCGGCTGGCCGCTGTCATGGCGATTACCACCCGCGTCGCGCACCTGCACGGTCGGGAAGCGCACCGAGTCGGTGAACTCGAGAACCACCTTGCGGAGGCTTTCCACCTCGGCGTTCTCCTTGGGCGTGCTGCTCCTCAACACCGTGTGCGCCTCGGCGGGAGGCGCGATCACGACGCCCAGAAGGACGGTGAAGGCAAGCGTGACGGCAACGGCGATCCGGGATTTGTTCATGGCAGCTCCAAGGCTACCGATGCGGACCCCCGGTCCACACCCCGCGCCTTCAGCCCGCCGGACCGCCTGAGGTCACAGACCCACACAGTCGAGCGCCCGCTGGTAGGCAGCCACGCTCTTCTCGTCCTCCCCGAGCTGCCCGAACGTCTCAGCTGCGGTCTGCCAGGCCTCCGCGGTCCTGCGGGTGGCGGGCAGACGCTGCAGCGACGCCTCGGCCTTGGCCAGATCCGCCAGCGACTCCTCGTCCCTGCGCTGCAACCAGCGAACTTGGCTCACCACCAGCTGGGCGCTGGCCAGCACCGTGTCACTCGTCCCGGCTTCGGCCAGGTCGAGGGCTGTCTGCGCGTGGTCGGCGGCCTCATCGGGGTGGCCGAGGATCATCTCGGCCTTGGCGATGTTGAGCTCGCAGGTGGCGATGCTGGTCGTGCCCGCCGCCGACGCCTTGAGCTCCTCCAGGGCGCGCGTCGACAGATCCCTGACCGCGAGGGCCTCGGCCGGACGCACGCGCAACTGCACCTTGGCGTAGGCGGAGCGGAGCCGGGCGAGGTTGCGCGGCTCTCCGTTCTCCGATTGCACGGCCAGGGCGCGCTCGATGAGGGTCATCGCCTCCTCGCCGGACCCGACCTCCTCCGCGGTCAACGCGGCGTTCCAGCACGCGGCCACGATGGCCCGGGGCGTGCCGAGCGCCTCCGCCGCCGCGAGCAGTTCGCCGGCGAACTGGCGAGCGCGCAGCAGGTCGCCCCGCACGATGTAGACGGAAAGGAGCGTGGAGCCGAGCTCGATGAGGTCGTCGTTCCATACGGGGGAAGCCGTGGCGACGCTCGTCATGTCCTCGCCCACCCGCACCGCCGCCTCAAAGTCGCCGATCTCGCGATAGCAGCGGCACAGCGCGATCCCGATCTTGATGCGCTGCTCGGGAGTCTGGCTGTCCCCGTCGCTTTCCCGGAGGACGTTCAGTGTCGAGATCGCCTCGGGCAGGTCGCCGCACGCCTCACTCGCGAGCGCGTAGCCGTACTGCGCCTCCTGCCGGAGCGAGGGGAGGCCGGACAGGCTCTTGTCCTCGATGAGTTCCGCGAACCGGCGCCTGGCCTCAGTGAGGTCGCCGTTCTCCAGGGCCAGCCGGGCGAAGCGGAGCCCGACTTCGAGCTCTTCCATCTGCTCGGCGGTGACGCCGTTCACCAGGTAGGTCAGGGAGCAGTCGAGCTTCTGGGCCAGCAGCTCCAAGACGGCCGGAGTGGGGGTTCGCTTGCCGCTTTCAATGAGAGATACATAACTGTCGGATAGTTCAGGATGCGCCAGCTGTGCCTGTGAGAGGCCACGTTGACGACGGATTGTCTTGATCCGCTCACCGACCACACCTTGACTGGTCACGCACACCCCTTGAGAAGATGAAGTCCCGACATTTGGACCTTCACGAAAGAGACCCGCATGCGCCGCCTAGCCGTATTTGGCCTGACCGCCCTACTTGGGGCCTTCATGTTCATCGGGAGCAATGGTACGTCCGCCAGTGCGTCCACGACAGTAAAGATGTACATGAACGACTTCTGCTGCTGAGTCGTTACACAGGCCATCACACCAGGTAGGGGTAGCTACAGGGGTTCGTTCCTCAGTCCTCCCTCAGGGGGCCTTCCCTTCGGGGAAGGCAGGGGAGGGCCCGGCGGTGTCGGGGTGCCGCGCTCAGTCGGCGCGCAACGCCAGGAACAGATCCACCCTGTCTCTCATGGACGACAGGTCCTTGCCGGTCAGCTCTTCCACGCGGCGGATCCGGTAGCGGACCGTGTTGACGTGGACGTGCAGTCGTTCCGCGCACGCGTTCCACGACCCTGCGCTGTCGAGGAACGCGCCCAACGTACGGACCAGATCCGCCTGGTGGGTCCGGTCGTAGTCGAACAGCGGCCCGAGCAGCCGCCCGGCGAACGACCTGCGGATCTCACCGGGCACGGTCGCCAGCAGCAAGGCGTGCGTGTAGATCTCGTCGCTGGTCACCACCGCCCCGCCGCGGGCGTCGGCGAGCCGCCTGGCGTGGCCGGCCTCTTCGACTCCTCCGCGTATTGAGGCTGCCCCCTGGAGGGCGCCGCTCAGGCCGATCGACAGCCGAAGGCCGGGTAGCCCGCCGGCCAGCAGAACCGAGCGTTCACGGAGTCGCTCGGCGAGATCGTGGGCCTGCTCCCCCCGGAGCGGCACGATCGCGACGGATCCGTCCGCGCCGGACGCGGCCACCACCCGCCGGTCGAGCAACTCCTCCACGACCTGGCCCCCGAGCACCGAGGGGTCGGGCCCTTCGGCGGCTCCCCGCCGGGCGGCCGCGGCGGTCACCACGACGTATGGCTCAGCCGTGTCGATGCCGCAGGTCCTCATGCGGGCCGACAGCTCGGATGGGTCGGCGTCGCCGGAGCAGGCGAGCGCGATGAGCTGCTCGGCCAGGCGCCGCTCGACTCTGCGGCCCTCCTCCGTCCGGGTGCGCTCCATCGCCACGCATGACGCCAGCTCGAACCCGGTCTCCGCGTCGACCTCGCCCCGGCACGCCAGCGCCCAGCCGGCGGCGCGGTGCGAGCGGTCCACCGCGAACAGCGTGTACGGCTCGCCGTCCGGCCCGGTCACGAGGGCGGGAAGGCGGACGGCGGCCAGGAAGTCGTGCGCCAGCCGTACGGCATGGGCCTGGGGAAGGTCCCCGGCCACGACCGACCCGGCGGCGGAGATCACGGCGGCGGTGACGCCGAGCTCCGCGGCCGTGAGGTCGACCAGGCCGTCGAGGCCCGCGCCCTCGGCGACGGCGGCGACGATGCGGCGGCGCCTGCCGAGCACGCCACGCAGGTCCCCCGCCTGGGCGGCGGCCACCCGCCTCGCGACCGCCTCCGTGACCGCGCCAAAGGACACCTCCACCGGCACCTCGATCAGCGGGAGCCCCCGCTCGCGGCAGGCGTCCACGAGGTCGGCGGGGATGTGCCCGAGCAGGGCGTCTCCCGCGCCCAGTGCGGCGACGCCCGCCTGGACCAGGGCGTCCACGAAGCGGTGCGCGTCGGCGGGCTCCTGGCGCCACATGAGCCCGGTGAGCACGAGTTCGCCGCCCGCCAGGTAGCGCCCCGGCTCGGGCAGGTCGGTGACGACGGCGGCCACGATCTCCCGGTCCAGGCGCGTCTCGCCCACGAGCAGGCCGAGCCGGAGCTCCGGCATCGCCAGCAGATCACTCAGCAGCACACGACCTAGCGTATTTGGAGAAATCTACAATCATCGTCATGCGTGGTCTCCGGCTTTCATGCCGCCGCCCATTGGCCGCGATGACCTGGGTTGATGTACTTCATCGTGTGACCAGTATCAGGACCGGATCTCGCTCGGGAGTGGGCGAAAGCGTGCTGCGGCCCGACGGGACGCTCAAGGTGACCGGGGAGTTCGCCTACTCCTCCGACCTCTGGCTGGACGGCATGCTCTGGGGCGCGACGCTGCGCAGCCCGCACCCGTCGGCGTGGATCCGCTCGATCGACGTCGGCCCCGCCCTGGCCATGCCGGGGGTGTCCGCGGTGCTGACCCACAAGGACGTCCCCGGCGAGAAGTTCTACGGTCTGGAACTCAAGGACCAGCCCGTGCTGGCGATCGACCAGGTGCGCTACCAGGGTGAGCCGGTCGCACTCGTGGCGGCCGACCACCCGGAGACCGCGCGCCGCGCCGCCGCCGCGATCGTCGTCGACTACGAGGTGCGTGAGGCGGTCACCGACGCCCGCCGCGCCGCCTTCGACCCGTCGTGCCCGTCCGTGCACCCCGGCGGCAACCTCGTACGGCACCAGCCGGTCAGGGTCGGGGACACCTTCGAGGCCCCGGTCGTCGTGTCCGGGGAGTACGAGGTGGGCATGCAGGACCAGGCCTTCCTCGGCCCCGAGTCGGGCCTGGCCGTACCGGACGAGGACGGCGGCGTGGACCTCTACATCGCCACGCAGTGGCTGCACGTCGACCAGGGCCAGGTCGCGCCCTGCCTGGGACTGCCCAAGGACAAGGTGCGGCTGTCGCTCGCCGGAGTGGGCGGCGCGTTCGGCGCCCGCGAGGACCTGTCGATGCAGATCCACGCGGCCATGCTGGCCCTCAGGACGGGCAAGCCCGTCAAGATCGTGTACGGCCGGGAGGAGTCGTTCTTCGGCCACGTGCACCGGCACCCCGCGCGGATGCGGTACGAGCACGGTGCGACGGCCGACGGGCGGCTGGTCTACGTCAAGGCCGAGATCGTCCTCGACGGCGGGGCCTACTGCTCGTCGTCTCCCGCCGTGGTCGGCAACGCCGCCTCGCTGGGCGTCGGGCCGTACGAGGTGGACAACGTCCTGATCGACGCCTACGGCGTCTACACCAACAACCCGCCGTGCGGCGCGATGCGCGGGTTCGGCGCGGTGCAGGCCTGCTACGCCTACGAGTCGCAGATGGACAGGCTCGCCGAGGCGTGCGGCCTGTCTCCCGTGGAGATCCGTGTCCGCAACGCCGTGTCCCAGGGATCGCGGCTCGTCACCGGGCAGGTCGTCGACACCCCCGCCCCTCTGGCGGGCATGCTCGAGGAACTCGCCGCCATGCCCCTGCCCCCGCAGGCCTCCGCCGGCGCCGACCTGAGGTCGCTGCCGGGAGGAGTCGCCCAGACCACGCACGGCGAGGGTGTACGGCGAGGCGTGGGCTACGGCGTCGGCATCAAGAACATCTGCTTCTCCGAGGGCTTCGACGACTATTCGACGGCCCGGGTGCGCGTGGAACTGCTCGGGGGAGAGCCGCACGTGCTCGTCCACACCGCGGCCGCCGAGGTCGGCCAGGGCCTGATCACGATCAAGGCGCAGATCGCCCGCACCGAGCTGGGCATCGACAAGGTGACCGTCGCCCCCGCCGACACCTCCGTCGGCTCGGCGGGCTCCTCCTCCGCGTCCCGCCAGTCCTACGTGACGGGCGGCGCGGTCAAGGCGGCCTGCGAGGCCGTACGGGAGCGTCTCGACGCGATGCGGGCGCAGAACCTGGGGTCGCCCCTGGAGGAGCTCCTGGAGCTGCTGGGCCCGGTCGAGGAGACGCGGGAGTATCGCCACCGGCCGACGTTCCCGATGGATCCGGTCACAGGGCAGGGCGACTCGCATGTGCAGCTCGCGCTGTGCGTGCACCGGGCGGTCGTCGACGTCGACGTCGAGCTCGGCCTGGTCAAGGTCGTCGAGCTCGCGGCCGTGCAGGACGTGGGCAAGATCCTCAACCCGCTGGCGCTGGAAGGCCAGATCCACGGCGGGACCGCCCAGGGGCTCGGCCTGGCGCTCATGGAGGAGATCCAGATCAGGGACGGGAAGGTGCTCAACCCGTCGTTCACCGACTACCTGATCCCCACGATCCTCGACATGCCGCCGATGCGCCTGTCGATCCTGGAGAACCCCGACCCGCACGCGCCGTACGGCCTGCGTGGGGCGGGCGAGCCGCCCACCCTGTCGTCGACGCCCGCGGTCGCGGCCGCCGTACGGGCCGCGACCGGGCTCGAACTGCCTCGCGTCCCGATCCGGCCGGAGGACATCGCGCTCGTCCCCGCCGGCTGACAGTCTGCGGCCTGCCCAGAGCTCCGGCCGGTTTCCCGGCTAGCCCAGGTTTCCGGCTAGCCCAGGTTTCCAGCTAGCCCAGGTCTCCGGGGTCGCAGGCGACGCCGTCGCCGTCGGCGTCGTTGTACCAGGAGTACTCCTGATGGACGCCCTTGGTGTAGGGGCCGTAGCCGGCCAGCGTGGCCTGCTTGCAGTCGGGGAAGCGCATGGTGCCCGCCGTAGGCACGCCCCCGGAGGGGACGACGCCGGTGGAGGTCTGGCCGTCCGGGGCGCCGCCCTGCGCGCCCCCTTGGGTGCTGCCCGGCACCCCCGTCTGGTTGCCGGGCTGGGTGCCCGTCTGGGTGCCCGTCTGGGTTCCGGACTGGGTCGACGTCACGCCGGGGGCGTACGTGGTCGACGCGGTCGACGTGGGCGACGGGGTCGAGCCGGTCGCGGGCAGGCCTGGCACGCCGGGCGTCGCAGGCGTGCCGGTGCCGGTCAGCAGCCCGACGATCGCCGTGGCCTGGTCCTTGGTGAACCCGGCGATGCTGAGGCTGTCCTGAGTGATCGCCTGCGCGACGCGCGGGGCCGCTACCACCTGGTCCCCCACGACGATGGCGAGTTGCTGCTTCACGGTGTCGCGGGTGAGATCCGCGACCTGGTCGCGGGTGCCCGGGGAGAGCACCACGCGAATCGAGTAGGTGCCGTCACGCTCCGGCAGTGCCTCCACCTTCTGCAGCGTGGTGACGGTGACGCCGGGGTCGAGCTGGTAGCACGTCGAGCCGATGTTGTCGGGCACGGCGTCGGGTTCGGTGCACGGCGCGGCGTGCACGCCGGTCACCGGCGCGAAGTGCATTGGGGACTTCAGGCGCACCACCGGCGTGCCCGTCAACGGCGAGACGTCGGGGTTGCGCGTGCTCAGCACCGCGACGGTGGCGAGCACGGCGGCCACCGCGACCACGACGACGAGCGCGACGACCAGGATGACCGTCGTGCGGCGCGTCGCCTTGGAGGGGTTGCGGGGGGTCTTGCCTTCGGCCTTGTCCGCTTTCGCGGCCGAGCCGTCCTTATCGGATTCATCGGACTTGGTGGATTCATCGGACTTGCCGGCCTGGGTGTCCTGCGCGTCGCTGTCGCCCGCGGCGGTTCCGGAATCCCGGGGCGCCGTGGTTCCGGACCCTTGAGGCTTGTCGGCCCCGGTGCCGGATCCTTGAGGCTTGCCGGGCCCGGTGCCGGAATCTTGAGCCTTGCCGGCCCCTGTGCCGGAAGCCGGAGCCCCGGCGGGCACAGTGCCGGACCCCTCGGCCTTGCCAGCCGCCGTGCCAGACCCTTGAGGCTTGTCGGCCCCAGTGCCGGAAGCCGGAGCCTCGGCGGCTGTGGCGCCGGGCTCCTGGGCCTTGCCGGCCGCGGCGGGGCCGGAGGCCGGACCGACTGCGGGCACTTGGGGAACGCCGCCGGATTCCGCCTTGGCGGACTGTTTTTCACCGCTCGCGCGGGCATCGTGGCTCTTCACGCCGCCATGATTCTGGTGGACGTCGCGACCGTCGAAGCTCTGCTCGCCGTCGCGGCCCCTGCTGTCGTCACTGGACTGGGTGTCGGTTCCGGCGGAACGCGGACCCGCCCCGCCCGGTGCTTCGGAGGTTCCGGCGCCGCCTGTCGGCGGACCGGCGCCCTCGTCACCCGGGACGGCCGCGTCCTGCATCCCCACCTCGATCTCTGCCATCGCTTGCCCGAGCCTACCCAGGTATCCCAAGGGCGGGTAATCCCAAGGTCATCCCAAGGCAAGTTTTGGACCCGATTGACAATTTGTCGGGAATGTCCGTCGCATGCTTGCCCCTCGCGCCCTGCCGCGCACGATCGGCCGCAACAAGAGTGAAGGCATGAAAGTCGGAGTTCCCCGCGAGATCAAGACCCACGAGTACCGGGTGGCGATCACTCCCGCGGGCGTGCACGAGTTCGTGCGGCGCGGCCACCAGGTGCTCATCGAGCGGGACGCCGGCACCGGATCCTCCGTACCCGACGACGACTACGCCGCCGCAGGGGCCGTCGTCGTCGACTCGGCGGACGCCGTGTGGTCCGGTAGCGACCTCGTCCTGAAGGTCAAGGAGCCGGTGCCCGCCGAATACCACCGCATGCGCAAGGGCCAGGTTCTGTTCACCTACCTGCACCTGGCCGCCTCTGAGTCGTGCACCAGGGCAATGCTGGACTCGGGTGTCACGGGCATCGCCTACGAGACCGTCCAGACGGCCGGCGGCGCGCTGCCGCTGCTCGCGCCCATGTCGGAGGTGGCGGGCCGGCTGGCCCCCCAGGTGGGCGCCTACCACCTGATGCGGCAGGGCGGCGGCCGGGGAGTGCTCATGGGCGGCGTGCCCGGCGTCTACCCCGCCAAGGTGGTCGTCATCGGCGCCGGCGTGTCCGGCATGAACGCCGCGGCCATCGCCGCCGGGATGCAGGCCCAGGTGCTGCTGCTCGACCTCAACGTCGACAGGCTCCGCCAGGCCGACATGATCTACCAGGGGAAGGTCGGAACCGTCGCGTCCAACGCGTACGAGATCGAACGGGCGGTCACGGACGCCGACCTGGTGATCGGAGCGGTGCTCGTCCCCGGGGCGAAGGCGCCCACGCTGGTGAGCAACACGCTGGTGTCCCGGATGAAGAAGGGCTCGGTGCTCGTCGACATCTCGATCGACCAGGGCGGCTGCTTCGAGGACTCGCGGCCCACCACGCACGCCGACCCGGTCTACCGGGTGCACGACTCGGTGTTCTACTGCGTCGCCAACATGCCGGGCGCGGTGCCCCACACCTCGACGTACGCGCTGACCAACGTGACCCTGCCCTACGCCCTGGCCATCGCCGACCTGGGCTGGCGGGAGGCGCTCGCGGCCGACCCGGCGCTCGCGCTGGGGCTCAACACCCATGAGGGCCACCTCACCAACCAGCCCGTGGCCGAGGCGCACGGGCTGGAGGCGGTTCCGGTCGCTCAGGTCCTGTTCCCCTGAGTGTTCTCCTGGGGCTTCCTTATGCCCGAGCCTCCGTACGGCTCGGCCGTACGGAGGAGAGGGTCAGGAGGCCGCCGGCGACGGGGTCGGGTCCATAGCCGGCGTGCCGGCGCTGGGGCTGGCCGCCGGCGTGGGCTCCGGGGGCAGCGGCTGGTCGGCCGTCGTGCTCACGCCCTGGTCGCAGGCAGCGCCGAGCTCGGGCGTGTAGGTCGGGTTCTGCTTGTAGGTCTTGATGAACTGGGCCAGGCGCGGGTCCTCCGCACTGCTCAGGTCGAGCTGGTGGTTCCAGGAGCTGACGACCACCTTCGCCGGCAGGCCCGGGTACGGGCTGAGCAGCATGTAGTCGGCCGAGGCCAGGGTCTTCAGGTGGTCGACGTCGGCGGCCGGCAGGCCGGCCTGGTAGGTGATCCAGACCGCACCGTGCTCCAGCGAGTGGACGCCGTGCTCGTTGTGGATGGGCTTGTCGTAGATCCCGCAGTTCTGCCAGTAGTAGTTGTGCTGGCCACCGACGGGCGGGTTCTCCTTGTAGTCGACCTTGCCCCAGGTGTGCTCCGAGCCCTTGTAGTCGAACGTCTTCACCGCGTCCAGCGACTTGGCCGAACGGTCCTTGAAGACGTAGAACCCGACGAGGCCGACGAGTACGACGACGACCAGGCCTCCGACGCCCCACATGAGCAGAGCCGCACGCCGCTCCTTGCTCCTCTGCTCGGCGCGCATGCGCTCGATGTGCTCACGCCTCGCCTGCGCCTTGCCCTTCGCCATCAAGCCTCCAACTGCCGGTCACGGACATCCCCGCTGCGGTATGGAGAATAGTGGGTGGAGATGCACCTTTGGCTCAGTGATTTGCGGGAAAGCGAGTAGCCTGTGGGGCGATGACCACCGAGACGAGTGTCATGCTCGAAACCCCGCCACAATCCAAGAGCCGTCTCCCCCTCGTCGGGATCGTCGCGCTCCTCGTCGCCGCCGTCCTTGTGGTGGTGTTCGCGACCAGGTCGGGGACGCCGAGTGACACCTCGCCCGAGGCGGGCTTCGCCAGAGACATGGCGGTCCACCACTCCCAGGCGGTCGAGATGGCCTTCACCATCCGGGACAAGACGTCCGACGGGCCGTTGCGGACGTTGTCGTACGACATCATCACGACCCAGACCGCCCAGCGGGGAATGTTCATGGGCTGGCTCCAGGAGTGGGGCCTCGACCAGGCGTCGAGCCAGCCGCCGATGACGTGGATGGCCGGGCACGGGCACGGCGGGGCGACCCCGGGCGTGACGCCGGGAGCCATGCCCGGCATGGCCTCGGAGGCCGACCTGAACCGGCTGCGGGCGGCACAGGGCAAGGACGCCGAGGTCCTCTTCCTCCAGCTCATGATCAGGCATCACGAGGGCGGCGTGGAGATGGCTCAGGCCCTGCTCAAGCTCTCCGACCGGCCGGACGTTCGGTCCCTGGCCCAGCACATCGTCGACAGCCAGACGGCGGAGATCAAGCTGATGAAGGATCTCCTGACCCAACGCGGAGCCCAGCCCCTCCCCTCGATCCTCCCCACCTCCCCATGACCCCCACGCGGCCGTGATCCCCAGCTTGTTGGTGATCCCCGCGTGGTTGTGAATCCCCAGCTTGTTGGTGATCCGGCGTGGTTGTGGAACCCCACCTGGTTGTGATCATGCAGAAGTTCGCGGTCATGTGGCTTGAACACGCTCATCTTGACCCGTGATCATGCAGAAGTTCGCACATCCGCCCGTGACCTGGCACTTCTCGTGTAGTGATCATGCAGAAGTTCGGCGCCGCGTGGCCTGAGCTGGGCAGACACGATTCGTGATCATGCAGTAGCTCTGACTCTGCAGGCCTGTCCTGCGAAAACACATTTCGTGATCATGCACGTGACAGGCCAGTGCATGATCAGGAAATGCAAATCTGCAGGTCAGGGGGCTTCCGGGCGAACTTCCGCATGATCACGATCCGGGAAGCCCCTGGCCACCCCGCATGCCCGCGAACTTCTGCATGATCACGCCCAGGGTTTGGGGCGGCCAGCACGTACGCGGGCGAACTTCTGCATGATCACGCCCAACGGGGTGGCGCGTGATCACGGCCAGGGGTCCTGCGTGACCCAGGGGCCCTGCGTGACCCAGGGGTGCTGCGTGATCATGCCCACGGGTTGCGGGTGGGGAGTGGATCAGGGGTGGAGTTCTTGGCGGAGGGCGGCGATGAAGGCGTCGACGTCGGCTTCGGTGGTGTCGAAGGCGCACATCCAGCGGACCTCGACCTCTCCCCCGCCGATCTGGCTGTTCCAGTCGTAGAACCTGAACCGCTTGCGCAGGCGCTCGGCCACGTCGACGGGCAGGACGGCGAAGACCGCGTTGGCCTCGACCTCCCGCGCCAGCCGCACGCCCTGGAGCTCTCGCACGCCGTCCGCGAGCCTCCTGGCCATGCCGTTGGCCTGTCGGGCGTTGCGCAGCCACAGGTCGCCGCCCAGCAGCGCCTCGAACTGCACCGACACGAAGCGCATCTTCGAGGCGAGCTGCATGCCGGTCTTGCGAAGGTACGGCAGGCCGCGCACGGCCGACGGGTTCAGCACCACGACGGCCTCGCCCAGCAGCAGGCCGATCTTGGTGCCGCCGAAGGACAGCACGTCGACCCCGGCGTCCGTGGTCAGGGCGCGCAGGGGCACGTCGAGGGCCGCGGCCGCGTTGGTGAGGCGCGAGCCGTCCATGTGGACGAGCAGGCCGAGCTCGTGGGCGTGGTCGCAGACGGCGGCGATCTCGGCGGGGGTGTAGAGCGTGCCGAGCTCGGTGGCGTTGGAGATGGAGACCACCCGGGGCTGGGCCCGGTGCACGTCGCCGATTCCCGAGGCGTACCAGTCGATCAGTTCGGGCGTCAGCTTGCCGCCGGGGGCCGGCACAGGGAGCAGCTTGAGCCCGCCCGTCATCTCGGGGGCGCCGCCCTCGTCGGTGTTGATGTGGGCGGTTTCGGGGCAGATCACCGCCTCCCAGGGGGCGCACATGGAACGCAGCGAGATCACGTTCGCGGCGGTGCCGTTGAACACCGGCCACGCCTCGGCCTGCTCGCCGAAATGCCGCTGGAAGACGCCCTGCACCGCCTCGGTGTACACGTCGTCGCCATAGGCGACCTGGTGTCCACCGTTGGCCAGCGCGATGGCCTCGAGGACCTCGGGGTGCACTCCCGCGTAGTTGTCGCTGGCGAACGTCTTGATCTCCGGCTCATGCCGCCGGACGGCATCGGTTGTCACGAAATTTCCTTAGCTGGTGGTGAAAAGGATCAGGCGGTGAGGTCGATCCGCTGCCCGTTGACCGCGGCGGCGTCCTGGTCCCACAACCCGGCGACGGCGCGTGCCAGGTCGTCCACGTCGGTGAAAGCCGCGTAGTTCTTGCCCGGGTTCGCCGCCCTCATCCCATCGTGCACCAGTGCGGTGATCACGAGGATCGCCGCCGCCGACGCCGAGCCCTTCAGCGCGTCGGCGAGCGACAACGTCCACGCCTCGGCGGCCGCCTTGGCCGCCGCGTAAGCCGCGTTCGTCTGCGTCGGCTTCTGGGCGGCCTTGGCCGACACGATGACGAACCGGCCGTTCTCGCTGGCGCGCAGCAGCGGCTCGAAGGCGAGGGAGACGTTCTGCAGGGTCCGGATCAGCAGGCCGTGGAGCTGGTCCCAGTCGTCCAGGGAGGTCTCCGCGAAGCTCTTGGACCCGCGCCAGCCGCCGACCAGGTGGACGACGCCGTCCACCCGCCCGTGCTCGGCCTCGACGCGCTTGGCCAGGTCGCGTACGGCTGCCGCGTCCTGGAGGTCCACGGCCAGGGCGCCGTCGCGTCCCGACCTGCTGACGGCGACGACGGTGTCCCCCAGCTCGGTGAACCTCCGGACCACGGCCTGCCCCGAGGGGCTTCCCGCGCCCGCGACCACGATGACCCTGCTCAACGATGCCCCGCCTTTCGATCGGGCCCGGGCGTCACGCCCTGATGCCTCGCGTGGATTCGACCACGTCGGTGAGCTTACGGCGCAGCGCCTCGTAGAACATGCTCAGGGGGAACTCGTCGGGCAGCACGGCGTCCACCATCGCCTTCTGCTCCTGCGGCAGCGCCTGCACCCCCTGGTGCCAGACCGAGGCCGGATGGGGCTCCACATAGGTGGAGACGAGCCGGTGGGCGGCCAGCCAGTGGGCCAGCTTCGACCTGTCGATGCCGTCGCGGTAGAGCGTCTCGACCTCGCCGCGCAGGTCGGCGACGCCGTCCGCGACCCTGGCCCAGTCGATGGAAAGGCGGTTGTCGGTCCAGCGCACGATGCCGAGCCTGTGCAGGTAGGCGAACAGGAGCTGCCCGCCGAGGCCGTCGTAGTTGCGCACCCGCTCCCCCGTGATCGGGAAGCGGAACAACCGGTCGAACAAGATCGCATACTGCACGTAGCGCGCGTGGGGCACGCCGTCGATCTCGAGCTTGACCGCCTCGCCGAACGCCGTCAGGTCGCAGCGCAGCTCCTCCAGCGAATACAGCCAGTACGGCATGCGCTGCTTGATCATGAACGGGTCGAACGGCAGATCGCCGTGGCTGTGGGTCCTGTCGTGGATGAGGTCCCACATGACGTAGGTGTCCTGGGCGAGGTCCTGCGACGCGAGCAGCCGGGCGGCGTCCGGCGGCAGGGCGAGCTTGAGCGTGGCGGCGGCGGCCTCGCTGACCTTGCGGAACCGCGCGGCCTCCCGGTCGCAGAAGATGCCGCCCCAGGTGAACCTCGGGGGCGTCTGGCGCACGGCGACCGTCTCGGGGAACAGCACCGCCGAGTCGGTGTCGTAGCCGGAGGTGAAGTCCTCGAAGGCGATCGGCACGAACATCGGGTTGTCGTAGCCGCCCCGCTCCAGCTCGGCCAGCCAGTCCGGCCACACGACGCGGATCCAGACGGCCTCGACGTTGCGGTTGCGGTTGCCGTTCTGCGTGTACATCGGGAAGACGACCAGATGCTCCAGCCCGTCGACCCGTTGGGTGTCGGGGTGGAAGGCGTTCAGCGAGTCGAGGAAGTCGGGCACACCCAGCCCGGCGCCGGCCCATTTGCGAAAGTCGGCCACGACCGCCTGGAGGTAGTCGTGATCGTGCGGGAACCGGGGCGCGAGCCGTTCCACGCGGTCGGTGATCTCGGCGACGAGGGCCGCGGCCCGGTCGTGGTCGCCGGTGACCGACCCGTCCTTGGCCTGCAGCGGCCGGAGCTCCTCGACGGCCGCCTTGAGCGCCGCCCAGTCGTCTCCCAGCGCCTTCGCGGCCCCCGAGGCGCCGGAGGCCGTGTCGGGGACCCGGGCGGCCCATGTGACGAGGTTGGACCACAGCTGGGCGTGGTCGAAGTCGCCGATCGAGTCGTCGCCGAACAGGTCGGAGTCGGCGAACGCCACCACCCGGCCGCGGCCGTGCCGTACGGCCAGGGCGAGGGGACGGCCGGCGGGGTCGGCGGTCGCGGACGAGGCGAACAGCACGGTCGCACCCTCGGGGGCGGTCAACGTGCCCGCGCGGTAGAAGCAGGCCTGCCTGACCCCCGCCAGCAGGTCGTGGCGCAGGCCCTGCGCGTCCACGGGCTCGGCCGCGGGCACGCCGAGCACCCAGGTGGCGACCCGATTGTGGCAGTTCGCCGGGTCCTGGACGGTGGCGTGCTCGATGCCCACGCCGAAGCGGCCGAGCAGTTCGGCAAGGTTGCTGCCGTATTTGTCCTGCTCACACTCACCGAGCACGATGAGCCCGCCTCCGGCGGCGACGTACGCCTCGATCGCGTCGAGCTCCTCGGGCGTGAAGACGGGGCCGCCGAGGCCGGTCGTGCGTTCCCAGCGATCCTCCGACGGGTGCGCGATCACGAACACGTCGTGGCCGTCCAGCACCGAACCCGTCACCGGGCCCTCGGTGTGCGCGGCGACGGTCTGCCCGAGCCTGCGCAGGACGGCGGCGGCGGTCACATAACCGCTGTCGTCGGGATGCGCGGGGTTCATGGCCTCGGCGGCCTCGCGCCGGATGGTCCATGCCTCGTTGTGCGCTTCGTCGAACAGGACCGACGGGAATGCCCTCATGAAATATCTCCTGCTCTTTGAGCTATCTGCACGAAAATATACACAAAGTCAGCTAATCCGCCGATAAGTCACCCGCTCGGAGGAGGGCGAATCCCCCGCGCAGCGGACGCCGCGGGCCCCGCCGCGCGCCTACCGTCCCCGGCTGTCAGGAACGCCTTTCCGAGGGGATCTCCGATGTTCAACCTGTCCGATGCCGGGGCCTTCCGGCGGTCGGCGATCGGCGTGACGCTGATCGTCTCCCCGCTCCTCCAGCTCACCGCCACGCTCGTCGATCCCGGCACCTGGGGCGAGGACGACCGCGAGGTGGCGACCTTCGCGGTGAACCCCGCCATGGCCCAGCTGCAGTCCGCCCTCTACCACTGGAGCTGGGTCCTGCTCCCGATCGCCGCGCTCGGCCTGCTCCACCTGACCCGCGCGAAGGGCGTGGTGCTCGGGCACGTGGGCGGCGTGCTCACCGCGCTCGGGTTCATCAACCTGTCGGCGCTGCTGCTGGGCGATCCGGTCGAGTGGTGGTTCGGCCGGCACTACCCCGCCGACCAGGCCGAGAAGCTCTTCAACGAGGTCTTCGGCCTGCCCGGCGTCGTCCTGTCGTTCCAGATGCCGTGGGTCTTCCTCGGCCCGATCGGCCTGGTCGTGTTGCTGGCCGCGCTGACCCGCGCGGGGTTCGTGCGCTGGTGGGTCCCCGTGGCGGGCGCCCTGGTGTGGATCCTGCCCAACGTCACGGCGTACGGCCCGATCAGTCTGCTCTGGAGCGGCGGCAACCTGGTCGTGCTCGGCTACCTCGGCGTGCGGCTGCTCCGCATGAGCGGCGCGGAATGGGCCGCCGGCTACCGGGCCGGTGACCCGGGGGTGACCACGCCGGACTCGTACGCGAAGACGACGGCCTGAGTGCGATCACGCAGCCCCAGCTTCATGAGCACGCGGGCGACGTGGGTCTTGACCGTGGCCTCGCCGACGAAGAGTCTCCCGGCGATCTCGGCGTTGGTGAGACCGCGGGCGAGCATCCGCAGCACCTCGGTCTCCCGCGGGGTCAGCTCCGCCAGCCGGGGAGGCGTGACCGGCTCGTGCCGCCGGGCGAACGCCGCGATCACCCGGGTGGTGACCGCGGGGTCGAGCAGGCCGTCGCCCGACGCGACCGCCTTGATCGCCTTGATGAGCTGCTCGGGGGGCGACACCTTCAGCAGGAACCCGCTGGTGCCGGCCTTCAGCGCCGCGTAGAGGTTCTCGTCGGTGTCGAACGTCGTCAGCATGATGATCTTCGGCGGGTGCGGGGCGCCGAGCAGCCTCCTGGCCGCGGCCAGGCCGTCCAGGCGGGGCATGGAGATGTCCATCAGCACGACGTCGGGCCTGAGCCGGCGGGCGAGCTCCACCGCCTCCGCGCCGTCGGCCGCCTCCCCGACGACCTCCAGGCCCGGCTCTCTCTCGACGACCATGCGCAGCCCCGCCCTCACCATCACCTGGTCGTCGGCGAGGACGACCCGGATCACCGCCCGCTCACCGTCCTCGTACGGCGCGGCCGTCCCAGCATGGACGGTCATCCCGCCACCTCGCTCATGGAGACCCCGCGGGCGAGCGGCAGCCGCGCCTGCACCCGGAATCCGCCCCCCGGCAGCGGACCGGCGTCGAGGCTGCCGCCGAACAGCTCCGCCCGCTCCCGCATGCCGATCAGCCCGTTGCCCGTGGACAGCTCACAGGCCGCGCCCCGGCCGTCGTCGGCGACCTCCAGCTCCAGCGCGTCCCCCTGGTAGGCGATGCGGATGCGCACCTCGGCCGGGCCCGCGTGCTTGACCGCGTTGGTGAGCGCCTCCTGCACGATCCGGTAGGCGGACAGGTCCAGCCCCGGCGCCAGCCGTACGGGCTCGCCTTCGACGGCCAGGCTCAGCCGCGGGCCCGACGCGCCGACGGTGGAGATGAGGTTGCCCACCATGTCGAGCCCCGGCTGGGGCAGCGCCTCGTCCTGGGGCATCCTGAGGGCGCCCAGCATGACCCGCAGCTCGTCGACGGCGTCGCGGCCGGCCTGCTCGATGCCCGCCAGCACCTCCGCCACGTGGCCCCCGCTGTGACCTTCGCTCTGATCATTTCGGCGGCTGAGGGAGCGCCGCAGGACGCCCGCCTGCATGACCATCACGCTGACGCTGTGGGCGACCACGTCGTGCAGCTCCCTGGCGATGCGGGCGCGCTCGGCCGCGACGGCCTCGGCGGCCCTGCGCTCGCGCTCGACCTCCAGGAGCGCGGCCCGCTCGGCCATCCGGTGCACCCGGACGAGGTAGCCGCGCAGGGAGATCCCGGTCACGTAGGCCAGACCGAAGCTCACCGTGAGGAAGATGACCTCGTCCAGCGGCAGGACACGATGGTCTACTGCCCCGGAGTCGAAGATCAGGATGCCGGTGAGCGCCCACGCCGCCCCCGGCTTGGCCGGCAGGTGCGAGCCGACGGTGTGGAAGACGATGCACAACGCGGCGAACTGCCAGACCTGGCAGCCCTCGTTGCCCTGCCGGTGCCAGGCGTACTGCGCGAGGATCATGAGGATGAAGACGGCGACGGGGTGCTTCCTGCGATACCAGAGCAGCACGCCGGTGACGAGCGCCTGCCCGATCCACCAGATCTCCGGGTCGTCGGCGGCGCCGTAGGCGGGGGCGACGGTCAGCGCCTCCACCGTGCCGATCACGATGATCGCGGCGCCGATCAGGAGGTCGGCCCGGGGAATCGAGGCGAAATGCCGGATGAGGGGGCGCATGACCGGCACATTAGTGCGTTCCAAGCACCATGCCCATGGCCCTGCGGGCCGCCTCAATCCAACCGCAAACCGATTGCAAACGCCGGAGGACGGCTCAGCCGAGCTGGCTCTCGGCCTCCGTGATGATCTCCTGGATGCGCAGGCCGTGGCGGGCATCAAGGGGGTGCCCTCCGCCCCGCCTGACCGTGCCGGCGAACTCGCGGGCCACGGCGGCGAACACGCCGTCTCCGAGGGTGTTCCCGAGCAGGGACGCGCTCCCTTGCGTGCCGTAGACCTCGACGCGGGACGGCGGCAGCTCACCCCGGCCCGCCATGGACAGCGAGACCTCGCTGACCACACCGTCCACGTGCTCGAGCAGCATGCCGACCCATCGGAGCGGGTCGCCGTGCGCCCGTACGGACACGACCGGGCCGAGCGCGGCGTCCAGCAGGTCGATCATGTGGGGGCCGATGTCGAGCACCGCGCCGCGCTCAAGCCGCCACGGCGTCGCGAACGGCCCGCCCTGCAGAGCACCCGAGATGTCGGCCGCCCGTCCGCCGAAGGGCTTCAGCGCCCGTGCCTCGTCGAGGAACGCCGTGGTCGCCGGCGAATAGCGGAAGGTGAAGACCATCTGGGACGCCACCCCGGTCTCGCCGATCACCTCGGCCAGGCGCCTGGCCGCATCCAGGTCGGCCGCCAAGGGCTTTTCCAGCAGCAGTGCCTTGCCCGCTCGCGCGGCCTTCTCCGCGAGCACGGCCTGCACCGCCGGCGGGACGCAGAACGCGACGGCCTCGCAGGCGTCGAACAGCTCTTCCAGCCGTTCGTACGACGGCACCCGGTGCGCGGCCGCGAGCTCGTCGGCCGCCTGGGGCCTGCGCGCCCAGATGCCGGCGAGCCGGGTGTGCGGCCCACCCGCCAGTGCGGGCGCGTGCACCATCTCCGCCCACGGTCCCGCGCCGACCAAACCCACTGAAACCGGTTCCATAGCGACCTCCGCGGCGACCTTACTGCAGGCCACCGCGCATCAAGTCAACGGGCCACCCCGTCCGCCGTTCTCGACGCCTCTGAGCAGCAGCCCTCTGAGGACGTGACGGCCGCCACTCCTGCCGCCCGCGGCGAGCAAAATCCGTACGGGCATGATTGTCCTGCTATGGAAATCTTTCTATTGAGACACGGCGAGACCGAATGGAGCAGGGCGGGGCGGCACACGGGCCGCACCGACCTGCCGTTGACCGAGCGAGGCGAGGACCAGGCGCGCGCACTGGCGCGGGTGATCAAAGGTCGCGAGTTCGCGCTCGCCCTGGTGAGCCCGGCCCAGCGCGCCCGGCGTACGGCGGAGCTCGCCGGAGTCACCTCCTACGAGGTGGACCCCGACCTGTGGGAATGGGACTACGGCGGCTACGAGGGGATCACGACCCCGAAGATCCGCGAGAGCCGTCCCGGCTGGTACCTGTGGCGGGACGGGATCGTCCCGGGCGACGCCGATCATCCGGGTGAGACGGTGGAGCAGGTCGGTGAGCGGGCCGACCGCGTCATCGAGCGGATCAAGGAGGCCCCGGGCGACGTGCTGCTCGTGGCGCACGGCCACTTCCTGCGGGTGTTGTCCGCCCGCTGGCTGCAGCTCCCCGCGGTAGAGGGGCGGCATCTGCGGCTCGACACGGGGACGTATTCGATCCTGGGATACGAACACGAAGAGCCCGTCCTGCTCCGATGGAACGCCCCGGTGGAGGGCCCGGCCTGAGACGACCTGAGGCCGGGAGACCCGAGCGTCAGACTGCGGCGATCGGCTGGGGCTGCGGGCCTCGGCCGGTCAGCCATTCCAGCACCTTGTTGTGACCGCGCCTGGCGTCCTCGAAATGACCCCACCGCCAGCACCTGGGCTGGTCGCGGACCCCGGTGACCCATGTCCGGTACGCCACGGTCCGCGCCTGCCCGTCCTCAGGGGCGGTGGAGGCGACGCCGTACGTGCGAATCACGACACGGCCGCCGGGGGCGAACAACACGTCGTCGGCCACCGGGTAAAGGGTCATCTGGTCCAACATGACGGGTCCCCCTTGAATCTTCAACGTTCTCAGGGTTCCAATCTGCCGGATCCTTGTTACGGCGCCCGGCCTCGACTGTTACGCGCGTGCGCGCGATGTAAACACGGGGTTAAACCAGCAGGCCGTCGAACTCGCCGTCCTTGACGCCGAGCACGAGGGCGCGGATCTCGTCGCGCGTGTAGATGAGAGCCGGCCCTTCGGGGAAGCGGGAGTTCCGTACGGCGACGCTGCCGTCGGGAAGCTCGGCCAGCTCCACGCAGTTGCCGGTCGAGTTGCTGTGGGCGCTCTTCCGCCAGGTGACCCCGGTCAGGTCGCTCGCTGGCATCCCGTTATATGTCTGCATTCATGTCTCTCTGAGAAATTCGCCGAGAATCTCGGCGGTACCCCCGGGCGTGGTGCTCTCCACGCACAACTGCTCCATAGCCGTGAGATACGGGTCGATGTCCTCGCGCTTGTCCAGATAGAGGGCGCCCCACAACTGCTCGACGTAGACGACGTCGGACAGGTCGGACTCCGGGAAGCGGAGGATGGTGAACGCCCCGCCTTCGGCCGCGTGCATCCCGAAACGGAAGGGCATCACCTGCAGGGTGATGTTGGGCAGCGTGGCGACCTCCAGCAGATGCTGGAGCTGCTCCCGCATGATCCCCCCTCCGCCGATGGGCCGCTTCAGCGCCGCCTCGTCCACGACCGCCCAGAGCCGGGGGCCGTCGGGGCGCGTCAGCCGCTCCTGTCGCTGCATGCGCAGATGCACGCGCTGTTCGATCTCTCCGTCCGGAGCGTCGGGGTATCCCAACTGGATCACCGAACGCGCGTACGCCGCCGTCTGCAGCAGGCCGGGCACGAACTGCACCTCGTAGGTGCGGATCACGCTGGCGGCCTCCTCCAGCCCGACGTAGGTGATGAACCAGTTCGGCAGGACCTCGCCGTACTTGTGCCACCACCCTGGAGTGTTGGCCTCGCGCACCATTTCGAGCAGGCCTCGCCGTTCCGCGTCGTCGACGACGCCGTACAGCGTGAGCAGGTCTTCGACGTCGCGCGTCTTGAACCCGACCCGGCCGAGCTCCATCCGGCTGATCTTGGACTCTGAAGCCCGGATGTGGAACCCCGCGACGTCGCGGGTGAGTCCCTGCGCCTCGCGCAACCGGCGAAGGCTGGCACCGAGCATGATTCGCCGAACGGTGGAACCGGATCCCGGCGGATCTATCGACACGTGCTATTCCTCCGCTTTGTGGACTGGTTCACAGTCTGTCAAAGATCGCCCCCTTCGTCCCAGGATTGTTTCCGGTAACCGTAGCGGTTGCAACAGGCGCGTGCACGTGCATTCGCTCTTGCACATGCACAGGAGTGTCCACCATCATGATCTCGTGCAGTCCACGAACGCGACTCGTGGCCGAAACCAGTGGTCGGCGCTCGACTGGTGGCCGCCGATCGGCTGGTGGCCCGAGCCCGCACGCGATCTCCTCGATCCCGGTGCGACCACAGCAAGCGCCACCTTCGTTCTCCCTCCCAGGGCCGAATCCGTGCACTCGGCGCGGAGCTTCGCCTCCGGGACGCTCTCCGGTTGGAACATGAGCCGGCTGGACGACAGCATGGAGCTCGTCGTCTCCGAACTGGTCACCAACGCCCTGCGGCACGGCCTGGTCCTCAGCCCCGCCCGCGACAGGGAGGTCATCCGGTTGTCTCTGATCCGCAGGGGCATGCTGGTGACCTGCGCGATCACCGACCCGGGGGTCGCGGCGCCGGTGATGCGGGACCCGGCGCCGTTCGAGGTGGGCGGTCTCGGGCTGCACATCGTCGAGTCGCTGAGCGCACGATGGGGCTGGTGTCCACTCGTCCCGCAGGGCAAGGCGGTCTGGGCCGTCCTGTCCGGCTGACCCCTTCCGGCCTTCTCGTCCCACGCGACGCGCGACGGCGAAATTCAGCACCTGTCCTGACAGCCAGATCTTGCTAGCGCAAGACATCGGTCCGCCGGCCTCGGAGCGCTCCCGTGCAGCCCGGAATGCACGGGAGCGCCCCCTGGCAGGCGGCCCGTCTGACATGAATGCTCGGCACGTCGGCGCCGGATGTGCTGAGATCGAACCGTAATCAGTGAACGGCCTGTCCGTTTCATAGCGATCAATAGCGAAATATCGTGATCTCGTAGCTTGTGACATGCGATCCCCCGTCACGGGCGTGATCAATATCACGGTCGCTTCCTGAGACATCCGAGAGATCTGTGATGGACGATCACCTAATCGGCTGGCTGACTGCTCTCGACGAAGACCGGCTCGCCCGCGTGCTGGCCAACCGCCCGGACGCCCTCGCCGCTCCGTGGCCCCGCAGGCTGGACGCGCTCGCCCAGCGGCTGACCGACGGCTTCGCCCTCACCGAGGTCATGCGCGGCCTCCCCCTCCCGCCCCTGGAGATCCTTCAGGCGTGCCTGGTCATCGGCGGGCGTCCGACCGAGGACGAGCTGGCCCGGTTCCTCGGCGTGAGCGCCTCCGAGGTGATCCCGTGGCTGGACCGCCTCTACGACCACGCGCTCGCCTGGCCCGGCCTCGACGGCAGAATCACCCTTCCCGGCGCCGTCGCCCGATGGTGGGCCGCGCCGTGCGGGCTGGGTGAGCCGCTGTCGTCCTATCTCGACTCGTGGATGCTCAACACCGAGGCGCTGCGCCGGCTCTGCCGCAACCTCGGCCTGCCGTACCAGGGGGGCAAGCGCAACGCGGCCGTGAAGGTCGTCGCGTCGCTGAGCGATCACGAACGGCTCGCCGCGCTGGTGGGCGAGGCGCCGGACGGCACGCTGGGCATGCTCGACGACTTCGCGTGGGACGGTCCTGTCCGCAGCGTGGACGGCAACCGCTTCGTCACGCCGGGCACGCCGGAGCGGTGGGCCGCCGACCACGGGCTGCTCTTCCGGACGCAATGGGATGTGGCGGAGATGCCCCGCGAGGTCGCGCTCGCGCTGCGCGGCCCCGACTACCACGGTCCGTTCACCCCCGACCCGCCCCACCTCGGCACCGTGCACGCCGACGCCGAGGCGGCCGGCCATGCGATGTGCCTGGCCGCTCCGCACGCGGTCGACCGGGCCACCGCGCTGCTGGAGAACGCCGGCAAGACTCCGCTGCCGTTGCTGAAGAACGGCGGCGTGGGCGTGCGCGAGATCCGCCGGGTGGCCCGCGAGACCGGCAGCTCCGAGGACGAGACGCGGCTGCTGCTCGAGGTCTG
Source organism: Planotetraspora thailandica (assembly GCF_016863335.1). Lineage (GTDB taxonomy): Bacteria > Actinomycetota > Actinomycetes > Streptosporangiales > Streptosporangiaceae > Planotetraspora > Planotetraspora thailandica. The sequence goes on along the minus strand of NZ_BOOR01000025.1, from coordinate 131,411 downwards.
CACGGTCGCCCGGCTGATCGCCCTCGACGACGACGAGGGCGGCCTGGTGCCGACCGACAGGTTCGACGCGTGGAGGCTGGAGGACGCCCCCGCCCGGTTGCGGGTGCTGGTCGCGGCGTGGTGGCGGATGGAGCGCTCGTCGCTGCGGCGGCCCGCGGGCCGCTACCCGACCGTCCTCGGCGACGACCCCGCCGGGGAGACGATCGCCAGGATCCGGTGGGCCGTACTCGGTGCGGTCGCCGAGATCCCGGAAGGCAGGGCCTTCGCCTCGCTGCCGGAGCTCGTGCAGTCGGTGCGCTGGCGGGCTCCGCTGCTCGACCCCGAACTGCTCGCCGAATGCGCCCCCGCCGTACTGGAGGAGGCTCAGCTGTTCGGGTTGTGCACACACGACACGCTGACCGGCCTCGGGCGGGCGCTCGCGGCGCTGTCCGCGATCGCCGGCAACGAGGGCGACGCCGACGCGCCCCAGGTGGAGCACGACCCGGCGCTCGCGAAACAGTCCGCCGCCGCCCTCGCGGGGGCACAGCGCACGGCCCTGTTCGGCGCCGACCTGACCGCCGTAGTCACCGGGCCGCCGTCGGTCGAGCTGTCGTCGCTGCTCGACCGGGCCGCCGACCGCGAGTCGCGCGGCGCCGCCTCGGTGTGGCGCTTCAGCCCCGCGAGCGTACGGCGGGCACTGGACGCCGGAGAGGACGCCGACCGGCTGCTCGCCGAGCTGGCCGCCGTCGGCACGCTCCCCCAGCCGCTGACCTACCTGGTCCACGACGTGGCCCGGCGGCACGGCGAGGTGACGGTGTCGTCGGTCGGCTGCATCGTCCAGGGCTCCGACCCGGGGCTGCTGGCGGAGATCGCGGCCCATCGCAAACTCGGCAGGCTCGGGCTGCGCCTGCTGGCCCCCACCGTGCTCGCCGGGTCGGCGCCGGCCGGCGAGACGCTGGCGGCCCTGCGCGAGGCGGGGTATGCGCCCGTGCCGGTCGACGACACCGGGCAGATCACGATCCGCCGGGCGCCCGGCAGGCTGACGCTGCTGCCGGGCGGGCGGGTGGCCGAGCTCGACCCCCCGGCGGCGCTCCTCGAACCCGCTCCCGATCCGCGCGAGCACGCCCGCCGGCTGCTCGTCAGCGCGCGTTCGTCCGGGCCGGGCGGGCAGACGTGGGCCGTCATCGGCCGCATGGCCACCCGCCTGCCGACCGCGCAGCAGTCCCTGCTCGGGTTCGTGGTCGACCGCGACGTGCGCGCGCTCATCACCCTCGCCGACGGCGTCACCGCGACCGTGAGCCACGGCGAGCTGCGCAGCGGCGTGCTGGACGCGTGGTGTGAGGAGGCGGGCGACTACCTCGAGTTCCCCCTCCACGAGATCGCGTCCGTCACCAGCACGTACTGACCCCGCTGGTTCGCCGGGAAGACGCCGTAGGCGGTGCATCGGGAAGCTGCACGTGCATCCTGAACGTACGCTGAGTGGGCCCCCTAGATCACGGTGCACCGGCGCAGGGCAAGCAGGGCCAGCGCCCGCGTGACGTCGCGCAGCTCACGCAGGTCGACCTGCTCGCGCGGGGCGTGCGCAAGCCGTACGTCGCCCGGGCCGTAGTGCAGGGTGGGGATGCCACCCGCCGCGTACAGGCGCAGATCGCTGCCGTACGGCGCGGCCGCGGTGTCGGGATGCGTGCCGGGACGCGCGCCGCCGGCGTCGGCGACCGCCCGGGCCGTCTCGGCGAGCAGCGGATGTCCCTCGGGCAGGCGACCGCTCGCGAACTGCCCGCCCGGCCAGGTCACCGTGACGGGGTGAGCCCGCAGCCAGGGATCGTCCAGCTCCGACAGGGTGCGCTCGAAGGCCGCGCGCGCGTCGGCGGGGTCCTCGTCGAGGCGCACGCCGAGCCGTCCCTCGGCCACCAGCAGGTCGGGCACGCTGCTGGACCAGTCGCCCGCGTGCACGGTGCCGATCTCGATCGGGTACGGCGTCGGGTTGCCGGCGAACAGCGGATGCGGGTCGCGGTTGCGCTCCCGCTCCAGGCGGCGCACGGCCTGGAAGACCGGCCAGAACGCCTCGACCGCGTTGACGCCCTCGTAGCGGGTGGCACCGTGCGCGGCCTTCCCCGGCACCTCCAGGCGGAACGTGAGGGCACCCGCAGCCGCCGTGATGATCTTGCCGCTGGTGGGTTCGGCGATCACCGCCGCCTCGCCGGTGTGGCCCCGGGCCAGCGTGGCGAACGCGCCCAGCCCTCCGTCTTCTTCGCTCACAACGCAGTGCAGGGCGAGCGGGCGCGCGAGCCGTACGCCTGACCGGCGGATCGCCCGGACGACGGCGATGTTCGCCGCGAGACCGGCCTTCATGTCACACGCGCCCCGGCCGTGCAGCGTGGTGCCGCTCACGCGGGCGCCGAACGGGTCCTGCCCCTCCCATTTGGCCGGGTCGCCGATCGGCACGACGTCGACGTGACCCTGGAGGACGAGCGCGGGGACGCCCTCGCCCTCGGTGACGGCGACCACTCCGTAACCCTCGGCGCGTTCGGCCTCCGTGCCGGGAAAGCCGTCGCGGGAGCGGAGCCCGTCGAGGTCGAGCCTCCACATGTCGACGTCGAGATCACACTCGGCCAGCATGCGGGCGCACCGGTCCTGCAGGTCGGACTCGGCGTCCGTGCCCGTCACGCTCGGGACGCGGACCAGTTCGGCCAGCAGGCGCACGGTCTCCGCCTCGTCGACGGCGTCGAGGACCGCGGCCTCGGCGTTCGTCAGATGGCCGCTCGCTGGGGTGATGTCGTCCATGCGGCGACTGTACGGCTTTCGCCCCCGGCGCAGGAGTTGTGGGATCCGGGGCGCCTGCTCAGGAGACGGACAGGTGGGTGAACCTGGTCTCGAATCCGGCGCCCCTGGGTGCGGCGCACATCGCGCCGGCGATCGCGGGCACCCCCGGCGGGAAGTAGGCCAGGCGCAGCATGTGCACCGGCTCGGCGCCGTCCAGGCCGTACCGGACCGTCACGGCGTCGCCCGAGCGTTCGAGGTCGACGGTCACCAAGGCGGGCACGCCGGGGGCGGCGGTCACCGACCAGTCGGAGAAGCCGCGGGTGACGACCACGCTGAGCTGGTGGGCGCCGTCCACGAACTCGACGCCCGCCTTGATCCAGTTCTCCTCGTCGATGCGGAGGATCGCGCCGGCCTGGTCGTACTGATCGGCGTAACGCGCGGAGAAGGTCGCCGTGACCCGCGCGTCTCCCTCGATCTGGCGGCCGAACATGTGGGCCGTGTCGAAGGAGTATCCGTAGTGCGCCTTCTGCCACAGGTCGGTGTCGGGGTCCGCGACCACGCGCAGCCCGTCCTCCGTGTCCCAGTCACGAGGCTCGTTGATCCACTTCCAGGCGTCGAACGACATCCTGCGATCTTGCCATGCCCGCTCACCGTACGGCCAGAGCGGGCGAATCCGGACAAGATAGATCTACCATCCGATTAGCGTGCTTTGCCCCGTTTACCCTCTCTTTAGTTATAGTTGGCGCATTAGTCATGCTTTGGCATGAAACATCCCCCCAGATCGTAAAGCCGTCGTGTTCCCGGCCCCACGGGAACGTGTCGCCCCCGCCCGATCACACGCACGCCGCGCCTGGGCCGCAGTGCCCACGCGCCGCGCCGCATCCGCCGACCTAACGGAGGCCTTCCGCGACGGCGCCCGCTCCCCCGCGGGTGCGATCGCAGCGAAAGGACCCCCATGCACAAGCGAACGTGTCAGGCGTTCCTCACCGCGTCCCTCTCCGCTTCCCTCACCGCGTTTCTCTCGGCGTTTCTCACGGCGTTTTTCACTGTGGCGGCCTGCGCCGCCACCACACCGGCCGCCCAGGCCATGATCATGTCTCCCCTCCCCTATCCCGCCGCGTCGGCCGCCTCACCGTCTCCCGCGCCGTCTCCCGCGCAGGCCGCCCCGTCACCGGCCCCGCACCTGCCGTCCGGTACGGCGACGGCCACCTCCTTCTGGGACTCCGGGACCGCGTCAGGGCTGCCGATGAGCTACGAGACGATCGCGAGCCCCTACTGGCCGCTCGGCACCAGGGTGCGCATCTCCTACGAGGGCAGGAGCGCCGTCGGCGTCGTGCAGGACTTCGGCCCGGCGGAATGGGCGGTCGCGCAACACGACATCCCGGCGATCGTCGACCTGTCGGAGAAGATGATGGCCGGGCTCACCGGCGCGCGGTCCAACAGCGTGCACGTCAAGTTCCAGGTCCTGTCATGGGGAACCGGCCGCGTCTACCGGCATTCGGGCACCGGCTACGACCTCGCCATGGGACGCGGCTGACCCCGTCCCACCGGCCCGGCGCCGGCCGGCGATGACCGGAGTCGCACGCCGCACGCGTAAACTTCCACCGTGCCCGACCCGAAGTTCGAGATCCAGATGCTCCACGACCGCGTCATGGTCAAGGTGGAGCCGGACACCGAGGAACGCCGCAGCAGCGCGGGCATCGTCATCCCCGCCACCGTCAAGATGGCCAACCGGCTCGTCTGGGGCGAGGTCTGCGGCGCGGGTTCCAGCGTGCGCGCCGTCAAGGCCGGCGACAAGGTGCTGTTCAACCCCGAGGAGCAGGACGAGGTCGAGGTGCAAGGCCAGGTCTACCTCGTCATGCGGGAGCGTGACCTGCACGCCGTCGCGACGCAGCAGACCGACCACGGCACGGGCCTGTACCTGTAACCGTTCCCCTCGCGGTCCCGCGACGCCGACTGCTCGTTCCTCCAGAATCACACTTCTGGAATTCGGGTTCCGGCTCGTCATGAATACCGTCCGCGGCGGGTCTCCCGTGGTGAAGCGCTAAAACCGAACGGAATTCCGTACGGTTTCTGAATGGCGGCTCTCCGCCCTCTCGAGCAGGTGCGGAAATGCCCTCGTCTTCGCACCCCGCACACCCGGGTCTCATGCCGGCGGCCCATCCGTCTCCCTCCCGCCCGCCACCCGGGACGGCCCCGCCGTACGCCGGAGGGGCCCTGGCTGGAGTCACACCCGCTCAGGCCGATCACGTGAATGCCCGTGTGCGCCGGGCTTTCCGGCCAGGGCGGCCCGTGCCGTGCCGACGTTCGACGCGAAATTACCGAGCCAGTCCTGAAAGCGCTTTGATCTTCGCTTTGGCGACCGGGCCCTAAACCAGTGACGAGGTACATTCCCGGCGCTTTCTGCGGCCGACGAGATCGCCCTTCGGGAAGGAATGGCTAAAAACCAGCGCCAATCGGCACTTTCCCGGCGATTTGTGACGTTATCGGGGGTAATGTCCCGTTTGTCAGACCTCGTGAAAAACTGACAAGGGAGGGATCGATGAGCATTAGCACCCTCTTCCCCACGGGGAGCAGCACCAGTAGCTGGGGTGGCTGGCGGAGGTGCGGCTGTCGCCGGCGGTGGCGCTGCAGGCGCCGGTGCTGGTGGTGAGTTCCCTGCCACAAGTAGAAGGGAGCCGGCGGGTCACCCGCCGGCTCCCCCCATTCCCGCCGGGTCGCGCGGGGTCCGATGCCGCGGACGTCGCCCCGCTCGCCCCGATCCGCAAGAGCCTGCGGCGCTTCTGGCCTTACACCCGGGGCCTGCGCCGGTTCTTCGTCGTCGGCGTGGTCGCCGCCATCGTTGCCACGGCCTGCGAGGTCGTGGCCATCAGCCTGTTCGGGCGCATCACCGACGAGGTCCTCGGCAGCGGGGATCTCGGCGCGTTCTGGAGACCCGCGGCGGCCTGGATCGCCCTCGCCGCCGTGGCCGCCGGGGCGTCGTTCGCGAGCGCATACGCCGCCGCGGTCGGCGGCGAGCGCTTCCTGCTGCGCCTGCGCGACGGCGTCTTCGACCACTTGCAGACACTGACGCCCGACTTCTTCGACAACCGGCGGCTCGGCGACATCATGGCCAGGCTCACCGACGACATCGAGGCCATCGAGGAACTGGTGGTCTCCGGTCTCATCCGGCTGATCACGGCCCTGATCAGCGTGGTCTTCTTCGCCACGGCCGCGGTGTTCCTGCGCTGGGACCTCGCGCTGGTGACGTTCGCACTGATCCCCGCGTTCGTGCTCGTGTCCAAGGGCTTCACCGGGCGCTTCAGGAAGGCGGCCGCGCGTGAGCGCCTCAACAACGGCGTGATGAACAGCGCCATCGAGGAGGCGTTGTCCAACCAGGCGCTGGTCCAGGCGCACAACAGGCAGGAGACCGAGTCCGAGCGGCTGCACGCCGCCGGGCGCGGCTGGCTGCTCGCCAATCTCGCACAGGCGCGGCTGTCGGCCCTGTACGGCCCGGCCGTACAGGTGGTGGAGACGGGCTGCCTGCTCACCATCATCGGGGTCGGCGCGTGGGAGATCGCGTCAGGACGGCTCACGCTGGGCGGGCTGCTGGCCTTCGCCGCCTACCTGGCCTACCTGTATCCGACCGTGCGGGGGCTCGGGGAGACCGCGCTCACGGTGTCGGAGGCCGCCGCCGGGTCCGACCGCATCATCGAGGTGCTCGACACCCCGCCCGCCGTCGCCGAACGGCCGGGCGCGGCCGTACCGGTGGCGAGCGCTCCGTCGTCCGGCCTCGCGTCGCCCGGCCGGGGTCTCGTCGAGTTCCGCGACGTCGACTTCACCTATCCGAACAGGAGCCGGCCGACGCTGAGCGGGCTGTCGTTCACCGCGTCGCCGGGCGAGCTCATCGTGTGCACCGGGCCGAGCGGCGTAGGCAAGTCGACGGTGGCCAAGCTGCTGCTGCGCTTCTACGACCCCACAGGCGGCCGCATCCTGCTCGACGGCGTCGACATCGGCGAGATGCCGTTCCACACGCTGCGCGAGCACGTCACGCTGCTGCAGCAGGAGAACCTCCTGTTCTCGGGCACCGTGGGCGACAACATCGCCTACGGCAGGCCGGGTGCGGACCGGGCGGACCGGGCGGACCGGGCGGACATCGTCAGGGCAGCGGTGGAGGCCGGAGCGCACGACTTCATCCGGGCGCTGCCGCAGGGGTACGACACGCCCGTCGGCCAGCGCGGGCGGCTGCTGTCGGGCGGGCAGCGGCAGCGGATCGCCATCGCGCGGGCGATCCTGCGCGACACTCCCGTGCTGGTTCTCGACGAACCCCTGACCGGGCTCGACGAGCCGACCGCGCAGCGGATCATGGAGCCGCTGCGCCGGCTGATGGCCGGGCGCACGACCATCCTGATCACCCATGACCTGCGCCTGGTCCCGGACACGGCGGAAAAGCTCGTGCTCGAACCTCCGCGGAGTCCGGAGCGGCCGCGGCCGTTCCGGCTGTCGCGGCGGCCGATCACACGGCTGCAGGGCGTCGCCTGACGCCCGGGCGCGGCATGCACACGGCCGGCGGGCGAGGGGGGTTTCATCACCCTTCGCCGTCCGGCCATGTGTGATTTCCCGGTGATTCACGGCGCACTAGGGTGACGATGCGGCAGGCCCCCCGCCCTCGACAAGGATGTGCGATGACTCTCCAGGATGAACTGGTCCAGCTCCGTCATGCCTTACACCGCGAGCCCGAGCTCGGACTCCACCTCCCGTTCACGCAGGAGAAGGTGCTGGCCGCTCTCGACGGCCTTCCCTTGGAGATCACCACCGGAGAGCGGCTGTCGTCGATCACCGCCGTGTTGCGAGGCGGACGGCCCGGGCCGACGGTGCTGCTCCGGGCCGACATGGACGCCTTGCCCGTGCACGAGACCGCCGACGTTCCGTACCGGTCGGTGATCGACGGGCGGATGCACGCCTGCGGCCACGACATGCACATGACGATGCTGGCCGGCGCCGCCGACCTGCTCGCGGCCAGGCGCGACGACCTCGCCGGAGACGTGGTCTTCATGTTCCAGCCCGGCGAGGAGGGGCAGGAAGGCGCCAAGATCATGATTGAGGAGGGCGTGCTCGAGGCGTCCGGCTCCCGGCCGATCGCGGCCTACGCGATGCACGTCTTCTCCATGACGATCCCGCACGGGCTGGTGCTCACCAAGGGCGGGCCCGTCATGGCGGCGGCCGACACGTTGTCGGTCACCGTGCGCGGACGCGGCGGCCACGGGTCCAGCCCTCACGGCGCACTCGACCCCATCCCGGCCGCGTGTGAGATCGTGACCGCGATGCAGACCCACGTGACCCGCGCATTCGACGTGTTCGACCCGGTGGTGGTCACGGTGGGCAGCTTCCACGCCGGCACGGCCGACAACGTCATCCCCGACGAGGCCAGGTTCGAGACGACGGTCCGCACCTTCTCCGCCGCGTCCCGCGACCGCATCAGGGACAGCCTCGTACGGCTCGCGCGAGGCATCGGCGAAGCCCACGGGCTGACGGTGACCTGCGAGTTCGGCATCGGCTATCCGGTGACGGTCAACGACCAGACCGAGGCCGACTTCGCCGCGCAGACGGTGCAGGAGACCCTCGGCCAGGGAAGCTTCTTCCCATTGCCGCACGCGACGCCAGGCTCGGAGGACTTCTCGTACGTCCTGCAGGAGGTGCCGGGGGCGTTCCTGCTCGTGGGGGCGTGCCCGCCCGAGCGCGACCCGTCGCAGGCCGCCGCCAACCACTCCCCCGAGGCGATGTTCGACGATGCCGTGTTGTCGGACGGCGCCGGACTCTTCACCGAGCTGGCCGTACGGCGCCTGGCCCTCGCGGCCGGCTGAGCCGGGCTCCTACACGCCCGGCCTGGTGACCAGCGCGCGACCCTGCTCGATCAGGTCGAGGCCGACGGTGAACTTCAGCGTCGCCCAGACGATGGCGGCCGCGATGATCAGGGTCAGCGTGGCCGACAGGATGCGGACGAACCAGTTCTGCCGTTTGAGCCAGTCGGTGGCCGCCAGGACCTTCTCCTTGACCACCGCCAGGAGCTTCGACGCCCACGCGAACTCGGTCGCGAGCACGGCCAGGCCGGCGAAGACCACCAGCCAGCCGGGGCCGGGGAAGGGCACCATGATCAGTCCGGCGACGATCATGGCTGCGCCGATCACGCCTACCACGATCTTCAGGGTCAGCCGCCCCGCCGGGGTTGACCGGATGCGATCGAGAAAGCCCATCTCTCCTCGTAGAGCGCTTTTCCCCGCGTCAACGTGCTCGTCGGCCGTCGCCATACGGCTCACCCCCTATGTACACAAAGGATAATGACCCCACTTCTTCCGCGCGTGATCCCTCCTGGTGGTGATCATGCAGAAGCTCGGGAAGTACCGGGCCGACGTGGGCCAACCCTCGCCGTGATCATGCAGAAGTTCGGCGATGTGTTTCGCCACCTGCCCCTTTCCTCACCGTGATCATGCAGAAGTTCGAGGAGTGCGCGTTCCACCTGGGCAGACGCTGTACGTGATCATGCAGAAGTTCGCCCAGGTCAAATCTGACATGGGCGAACGACAACCGTGATCATGCAGAGGCTTCCAGGCCGTGGCAGCGTGCCGTACGACCCGATTGCGTGATCACGAAAATGAAACGCGCAGGTCAGCCGGGCCGGAAGCGAACTTCTGCATGATCACGACGGGAGTCGGCGCAGGCCAGGGCCACATGACCGAACTTCTGCATGATCACGGCGTGGGTTGGCCCACGTCGGCCGGGCACTCCCCGAGCTTCTGCATGATCACCCAAGGGTCGGGGCCGCCGTTCCACAACATGGCCTTGATGTCCCCGTCGACGACCACCGAAGACGTCGATCTGCACACCGAGCCGTTCACGGCCGCCATCACGGAACTCACAGGTTGATCACCCTTTTCACGGTGATCTCGGCACACATAATCGGGCTATGACAAGTGCACTGGTGCTCGGCGGCGGAGGCGTCGCCGGAATCGCCTGGGAGGCAGGGGTCGTCGCCGGCCTGCGTGAGCGTGAGGTGGACCTCGGCACCGCCGACAGGATCATCGGAACCTCCGCGGGCTCGGTCACGGGCACGCTCATCGCGACCGGCGCCGACCTGGAGGCCGCCGTCACCCATCAGGTGGCCGTCGACTCGGGGCCCGCGCCGACGGTGGAGTCCGAGGCCGTGATGGCGGCGTTCGCCATCCTGTTCAACCCGAGCCTGGACCCGCAGGAGGCGCGGCGCAGGGTCGGCCAGATGGCCCTCGCGGCGCCCACCGGACCCGCGACGGCCCGGATCGAGAGGATCGGCGACCGGCTTCCGGTCAAGGAGTGGCCTGGCCGCGAGCTCCTGATCACCACCGTGAACGCCTCGACCGGCGAGTTCGTCGTCTGGGACAGGGACTCCGGCGTCCCGCTGGTGCTCGCCGTCGCGTCCAGCTGCGCGGTCCCGATGGTCTACCCGCCCGTCGAGATCGCGGGAGAGCACTACGTCGACGGCGGTGTGCGTTCCCCCACCAACGCCGACCTGGCGTCAGGAGCCGGCGTCGTCGTAGTGCTGGAGCCGCTGGGCGCCATGTCCCCCCGTGCGAAGCTGGAAGCCGAACTGCTCGCCGTCGGCGCCGCCAGAACGCTCGTGGTCCAACCGGACGAGGCGACCCTGGCCGTGTTCGGCGGCAACGTCCTCGACCCCGCCCTCTGGGGTCCTGCGTTCAAGGCGGGCCGGGCCCAGGCCGACGTGCTCGCCGAGTCCGTCGGCGCCGTGTGGAACGCATAAGCCGCGTCGAACGCATAAGCCGTGGGGAACGCGTAAAAGCAGGCCCTACCTGACACATGGCGGCAGGAATCCGGGTCAGTATGCCGCCATGGACGACATCCGTGAGATCAACAGGAAGACGATCGACGATTTCCGGGCTCATGAGGGCGGCGGCCCTTTCGAGGGACGGCCGCTGCTCCTTCTGACCACGCGCGGGCGCCGTACGGGCAAACCTCACACCACGCCGCTGATGTTCATGCGGGACGACGAGCGGCTCGTGGTGTTCGCCTCCGCTGCCGGCGCCCCCGCCCACCCGCAGTGGCTGCACAACCTTCTCGCCGAGCCGAAGGTCACCGTCGAGATCGGACCGGAGGTCTATACCGCCACCGCGACGGTGACCGCGGGCGCGGAGCGGGAGCGGCTGTGGGCGACGGCCACCGAGATGCACCCGTTCCTGCTCGACCACGAGAAGTCCGCGGCTCCACGCGAGATCCCCCTGGTGGCTCTGGAGCGCATCCCCAAAACGTGATCCGCGGGACAGGCGAGGCGAGAGGAGGCCGGCCTGGGGTAGCCGGTCTCCGTGCCTGATCAGGCGGGACACAGGTCACGATCAGCCAAGGGAGAGTCCGTCGAATCGCTCCGCCAACGACATGTAATGTCCGGTCCACCCGTTGCTTATGGCGAGCTCCTGCAAGCTTGCAGTAGGAGCGAACAGCAATCGAAGGTCGGACAGCCTGGTCAGATCATCCCGCCGAAGCCTCTCAACGTGGTCGCGAAGGTCTGCGACAGCAGCCTCCCAGCTCTCATAGGCCGTCCAGGACGTGTCATGCGGCGCCGCCTGGACTACGCACAACACCTCCTCCATGATCCGCAACGCTTCCCGGCCGACGACTTCGTCCATGCATTCGAGCCTCACATGCTCCTCTACGGAATCCAAGATTGGGAACGCCTGCGTCGGCCGCACCCGGGCCCTCCAAGAGCGAACCGGATCACCCGGTCAGCGAGTGACGCCCCCGGCAGGCGGCGGAGGAGACGGTTCGGCCTGCGGTGACGGCTGCGGGCTCGGGCGCGGTCCCATGGGGCCTCGGGCCGGCCCGGCCGCCAGCCCGGCCTGCGCGAGCGTCAGCAGGCCGTCCTTGACGAGGGCCTGGGCGATGTTGGCTCCCGTGACCAGGACCGGCGGGATGATCACAGCTGGAATCGACACCGTGGTCCCGTTGTCCACCATGGCCGTGCCGTACACGACCTTGCCCGTGCCGACGTCGACGGCCAGGCGGGCCGCGTTGCGCGCCTCCGGCTTGATCGGCTTGTAGACCGTCATCGTCTGCCTGCCGAGCACGACCCGCCGCAGGGCCGCGACCTCCGCGTCCTGCCCGGTCAGGGGCAGGCCCGGCCGTACGCGTGCCTCGCGCATGGCCGCGTCCACCCCGGCCGCCATGCCGTCGTCGGCCACATAGACGCCGATGACCTCGTTCGCGCCGAGGACGGCGAACGCGTGCGCGGCGGCCGCGGCGGCCATCTCTGCGTTCCTCGTGGGGATGTCGTACTCCCTGCCGATCGTCACCTGCCCGTCCAGCACGGCATGGGCGCCCGCCTTGACGTCGCCCGCGGCGGGGTCGGCGGGCGACGCGTTGATCATCACGATGGACCCGCGCCGGAGGTCGCCCCCCGCTTTGAGCGCATCGAGCAGCGCCCGCGCCTGCATCCTGCCGATCTCGACGTTGTCGTACGACGTGTAGGCGTCGATCGGGCCGCGGGCCAGCCGATCATAGGCGACGACCTTGGCCCCGAGGATCTTCGCCTTGGCGACCGACGAGGCGATCTTCCGCACGTCGACGGCGTCGAGGATGAAGACCTTGACCCCGTCGAGCAGCATCGCGTCGATCTGCCGCTGCTGGCGCGCGTGGTCGCGGTCGGCGTTGGCGTAGACGACCTCGCAGCGAGGGCACAGCGAGGCGATGGCGGCGGTGATGAAGGGCCGATCGTAGTTCTCGTAGCGCACGGCCCCCCGCTCCGGAAGCAGCAGGCCGATCTTGAAACCGTCCCGGACCGTGCCCACCGCCCCCATCGGAGCGTCGGCGCCGTCCTGCCTCGCGCCGCATGCGGTCACCCCGGAGAGGAAAGTCAGGAAGACACCTGCCGCCGCGAAGCGAAACCGTTGTCTCCCCACAGCAAACCTCCCGGATTAACTGCAAGAGTCATTTCATGCCGTACCCGAGCATTTGCCACATAACGCCCAGGCATACGCCGTACAGGCCGTGCGATGGGGCGTTCTTGGCGTCGATCACCCAGGCTGAACCTTCACCGCGGCACCCGCCTGGCCGGCCGATGGCCCGCGCCAGGTGTTTCCGATTCGATGATCGGCACGCGTTCTCCCGTACGGCCAAGCCGTGCTGCGGGCCGTCCGGGCCGTCAGCGCACTATTGAGGACGAAGGCTGCATCCACGGATCCGATGACGATCACTCGGGATCCTCCGTTGGGACGATCCACGGAGGGTCTAAGTTGTGAGAGACTCCTCCATTGCGGGGCGGTAGCTCAGCCGGTCAGAGCATCGGACTCATAATCCGTGGGTCGTGGGTTCAAGTCCCACCCGCCCTACTCAGTTTGATCAGGGATAGTCGCCTGAGCTGTGGTTTCTCTCTTGATCGTGATTTCGCTGGGATGCAGCCGTAGGTCACCGAGAGCCGCGGTTTGTCGCCGTTCACGGGATGATGCTGGTCACGTTTCCGCAGGTCGTGTTGCGGTTCGTAGACCTCTGCGGGATGAGACTCCACCCGCAGAACGCCCCAGGGTCCAGGAGCGATCCGAGACCTGGGGCGAGAAATCCGCCGGTCACGCCCTGGACGTGATGCTCAGGGTCTACGCCAAGTGCATCGATGGGCGTTGAAGCCAGAGGGACACGGCCGCGTGGCGCAGGTCGTACGGCCTCGCCGCAAGTGGCGAGGCAATCTGATCAGGTGTGAACGCGTAGGTCCTGGCTTGCTTCCAGATCTTGGCGTACGCCGAGCCGGCGATCACGCCGCCCGTACTCGTGCGAAAGAGCCGGCCGTCCTTAGTCCGGCATTCTTGGCATCCTCCAGCGCCGTCAACGGCAACGAAGCCGCTTCGAGCGAGCGCAGGGCCGTTGCGATCTCCGGCGAGGGAACGGGGCGACGGTCGGCCGGGAGATCGGCTGTGGTTCGAGCGGATGTCGGTGGTGTGCGTTAGCTTGAGGTCCGTGATCGCGTAGAGCTCCGGGCAAATGAAGCGGGTACCTACCAAATGTCTTTTGAGCAGTCCGGCCCGTCTCGCCGTGCCTTGCTGGTAGCCGCAGTTCTCCTGCCGCTGGCGGGGTGCGACGCTGGTGGTCGCTCAGCCCCCGGGGCATCCCCGGCTCCGGTTCGCCGCTCAGCCAGCACCCCGACGCCGGTTCGCAGCCCCGCCAATTCCCTGGACAGTTCGCGGTTCGCGGCGCTCGAACGCAAGCACGGTGCCCGTCTGGGCGTGTACGCCCTGGCAACCGGTACCGGCGCCACGGTGGCCTATCGCGCGGACGAGCGTTTCGCGTTCTGCTCCACCTTCAAGACACTCGCCGCGGCGGCGGTCTTGCACCGAAACCCACTCGGTCACCTGGACAAGCGCGTCACCTACACCGGGGCCGACGTCAACTCCATCTCGCCGATCACCAAAGATCACATCGCGGCCGGAATGACCATCAGGCAACTGTGTGATGCCGCCATCCGCTACAGCGACGGCACGGCCGGCAACCTGCTGATGCGCGACATCGGCGGTCCGGCGCAGTTGACCGCCTACCTGCGCGGACTCGGAGACACCATCAGCCGCATGGACCACTACGAGCCCGAGTTGAACAGAGACCGCCCACAGGACCCGCACGACACCACCACTCCCCGGGCCATCGCCGCCGACTACCAAAAGCTCGTGCTTGGTGACGCGCTGACCGCCGACAAACGCGCCCTGCTCAAAGACTGGCTCGAACGCAACACCACCGGCGCCAAACGCATCCGGGCCGGGCTTCCCAAGGGATGGACGGTGGCTGATAAGACCGGAACCGGCGACTACGGCAGGGCCAACGACATCGCCATCGTGTGGCCGCCCCACTCCGCCCCGCTCGTGGTGGCCATCATGTCCGACCGATCCGGATACGACACCCCGCCTAAAGAATCCCTGATCGCCGAAACCACAAGGCAGCTCGTCTCCGCTCTCATCTAACCTGCTTCACCACCTCCAGGCAGGAGACGAATCCGGGCCGTGAGCCCCAAGCATTCAAGCCGATTCGACAACGGCCGGCCGGGGTCGTTCATCGTCGAGATCTTCGACAGCACGGACCCAGGTTGGGATCTCCGCTGCCGCTGACCCGACGAGCCGATCCAGGGTCGCGGTCAACTCCTCTGCAGACGAGACCCGAATGCCTGTCTGCACATGCGACGGCTCGTCCCAGTTGACTCGCATCACGTCCATGACGCCGCGGTCGCGTCCACAGGTGTGGTGTAAGAGTTTCCGCTGATAGAGGCGTGGCGTCGTGAAATGAGTACGGCCATCGCGTGATCCTTCGTGATTGCGACATCAAGATCGAAGGAGAAGAAAGCGATGGCCGTGAACGACAGTGTGGACCCTGCCGCGTGGCTCGCGAGGCAGATCGAGGCCGGGGATCCGGATCTGTTGCGATCCATGGTGAAGACCATGGCCCAGGCGTCGATGTCTGCCGAGGCAGACAGCGTTTGCGGAGCCGACTACGAGCAACGCAGCACCGGTCGAAGCCGCAACGCAGCGTACGGCAGATCTCCGTGATGTACCGGTCACCGACATCAGGTAGCGGGTCCCGGGGCCGAAGTTGAGGCAGAGGCGTCGCCGGCTTGGCCGACGCCGCTGGTATCGATGCGGCCCTGAATGTCGTCGAACTGGTCAAACAGCATGCGTAAGCCCACGATGGTCTCCAAGTCGACAGGCCGGGGACGGGCTAGTCCTCGCCGAAGGTGACCTCCAGCTCGGCGGCGAGCGCCTGGGCAAGGTCCTGGAGTTGGGGCTGGCTGACGATGACCTTCTTGAGCGAGGCGACCCCGCGTATGCTCCTGAGGTCGTTGCCACGGAGATCGCAGTCACGGTAGGAACCACCGTTGAACTCCGTTGCGTGCATCTCGCAGCCGTCGAAGGCCGCGCCGCTGAGGTCCGGCGCGGTGAATGCCGTCTCCCTCAGCGAGCAGGACGAGAAGATGACCGGGCCCGCGGCAGGGACATGGGTAAGCGTTGCGTAGTCGAGCTTGCACAGGTCGAAAATCACGTCGTCGAGGACGATGCCGTCCAGGGCAGCCCCGAGAAGCTTGCAGTCGGTGAAGACGACACGACTCAGCTTGCTGTCCGACCAGTGCAGGCCGGACAGGTCACATCCGGACAGCTCCACCGAGTTGAGGTGCAGGTTGTCCAGCTGCGCCCGCCGCGTGGAGACGTCGGTGATGCGACCGCCCATGAGGTTGATCCCCGACAGGGACAGCTCGCGCAGACGTGCACCGCCGTAGGTGAACTCGACGAGCCGGTCATCCTCGTCCAGTGACGCGACCTCGGTGAGGTCATCATCGAACTGGGGCAGCGTGACGTGCGTCTGGCGAACAGTGCGGGTGTCCATAGGTCCCTCGATATCAGGTGGTAGGGCGCTGCTCAGGCCGATGAGGACAGTTGCCGACCGAGTGACCGGCGATGCTCGGCATGGCGCGACTCCTCCGTGAGCAAGCGCGGTGGTGTGCCCGCCGGAGAGTCGCGTCGGTCCGGCGGGCGCACGCGGGTCAGCTGTCGAGGTAGCCATCGTTGATGGCGGTCTTGGTCAGGCGCGTGGACCTCTCCACGGACGGCCCGGCGTTCGCATCAGGCCGGTTCACGACGTCACGTCGTCGTGGGCGACGGTGACGACGATCTTGCCGACCTGGCCGTTGGCCTCCATGTAGCGGTGGGCCTCGGCGATGTCCGCGAGGTCGAAGGTGCGGTCGATGATCGGGGTGAAGGATCCCGAGGCGAGCCCCGCGTTGACGAAGGCGACGGCGCGGCGCAGGCGTTCGGGGTTCGTGGTGATCGCCCTCATGCTGTAGGTGCTGCTGGTCAGTTCCGGGTAGGAGTGCGCGTTGGGCAGCGGGGTGGGGCGAGGGTCGAGAGCGCCGTAGACGACCAGGCTGCCGCCGGGGGCGATGCCCTGGGCGATGGTCTCGACGCCGGGGCCGGCGATCGGGTCGAAGGCCAGGCGCACGCCTTCGCCGCCGGTGATCTCCTTGACGCGGGCAGGAAGGTCCTCCTCGTCGGTGGCGATGACATGGGCAGCGCCGGCGTCCAGGAGGCGCTGCTTCTTGCCGGCGCCGCGCGTGGTGGCGACGGGGATCGCGCCGATGTGGCGGGCGATCTGGATGGCGGCCAGCCCGACGCTACTGGAGGCCGCAGTGATCAGGACATAGTCGCCAGGACGCACCTGGCCGGACTCGACGAGGGGTCCGTAAGCGGTGATGTAGGCCATCCACACGGCGGCGGCCTGCACGGGGTCGACGTCTGCCGGGCGGGGAACGACGGCGGCGGCAGGAACGATGACGTGGTCGCCGTAGGTGCCGTACTTGCTCTGCCGGAACGCTGGCACGACAGCGACCAGGTCGCCCTCGGCGAAGCCGCCCACTCCCTCGCCGACCGCCTCGACCACACCTGCCGCCTCGTAGCCGAGCCTGGAGGGGAAGACCGGCTTGTCGAAGTAGACGCCCTCGCGGTACATGATTTCGGCCCGGTTCAGGCCGATCGCATCGACGCGGATCTGCACCTCTCCAGCTCCCGGAGCGCCCACCTCCATGTCGCGGAGGGTCAGGACCTCAGGGCCGCCGAGCCGGTCGAACTGTACAAGTCTTGCCATGGCGTATCCGTCCTAGGGGCGGGGATCGGGGAAGCGCACCGAATCAGCTCGGTGCTCACGCCCACATTGCACCCAAGGTTCGATAGACGTCAAATTTTGATCGCCATCGAAATATGTGCTTCATCGGCCGGCGAGCGGCGTCCACCGTGCTACCTCAGGCCGCGCCCGTCTCGGGCTCCGCGGCGGATGCGGCCACCACGGCCGACAGCAAGCCGGGGAACTGCCCTTCCATCTCATCCGTGCGCAGCGTGTTCATCTTCGCTGTCCCCCTGTAGTACTGCCGGATCACGCCGGCTCGCGCAGCACGTTGAGGTGGTGGGTGAGCGTCGAGACCGACACCGGCGCGTCGAAGGTGCCGCAGTTCTTGTCCTCGCCCGCACGGGCCAGCTGGGACACCACCATGCGCCGGACCGGATCCACCAACGCCTCCAGGACCTGCTGCAGCGAAACCTCCGACAGGTCGGGGTGCTCCACGGTCCTGGCGGCGGTGCGGGGGCGGGCCATGGTGACTCCTTGAAACGGCATCGATGCGATCAGGCCGTAGTACGACCGCCATCGAAACCGGACCTGCCCCAAGATCAGCTACGCCATAACCAACACACTCGCCGCTCGCAGCACCGCGCCGCCGCGAACTACCGGACTCGAACCGGCTCACCCCACCGGGAAACCGAACGCACGAGCGTTGGCCTGAACTCCCATTCAGCATTTGAACGCGGCGGCTCGAGAAGCGTACGGCAGCGTAGCGGGGATATCGACGGATTTGCCCTTCGGCGAGAGCTCTCCAGCTCCGGGGCGATCATCAAGGGCCTGCTCATAGTTGCTCGCCGCAAATGGCCGAGGTAGCGGGCGATCACCCCGTCCGCCAACGACTCGGGACAAGCCTTCAGCTGGCGTTCAGGAAGACGCGACCTATGAAATCTCTATGTCGAAGACGATCATCCCGCCTTGGGGATCGAAATGGAACCTCGCCGTGTAGATGTCGCCGGTGACCTCGGAGGTGAACTCTTTGTTCACCTTCCAGGCCGCCCCCTTTGGCACGAATGGCGCGATGCTCTCCACGACGGCCGGCGGCTTCTTGGCCGGCGCCCAGTCGTAGTCCTGCTGGAGTCGCCGGACGTCCTCCTTAGCGAAATGTGCCACGCCGGAGACGCGGTAGTCGGTGGGACCGGGTATGCGCGAGGAGGCCGAGCCGAGCGGAACCTCGTCCCATTCGATGTCAGTGACGTTCCCAAGCTTCGGAAATCGTTCCAGTATGGGCTTCTTGTCCCGCTGGATCGTCGAATGCGTCGGCCGATTCGCGGCGCTCCTGCTACCCGAGGAGTCCACCACATCGCTGCCGCATCCGCTGACGAGGGCCAGCGAAAAGAGCAGTGCAGTGGCCGTACGGACGAGGTCAGCGCGTACCAAAAATCACCCCTGTGCCGTTCTCCGTAATACGCCTCCGCCTGCCACGATCGCCTCGCCTGCGGTTCCCACCACGGCAGTAGGCCGGCCCGGCTGCGGACGTGATCATCCAGCGGAGATCCCGTCCAGCGGGGATCCCATTCAGCGAGGATCCTAGGTGCAGAACGGACATCGAAGCATTCGTCGAGCCGCTCCATCAGAGCGGACGCGTGATCGGGGACGACCTGCAAGGCCCAGGTTTCCGCGACATGCATGAAACCGAGCAGGTCGCGTTGGGCGGCCTCGAGCAAGTCCGGCAATGCAGTCGCCGGATTATCGATGAAAAGATCTTGCGCCAACTGCTCCGGTTTGTCGTCAGGCCGGACCCGGAACCTGTCACTCAGGATCTCCACCCACGGCGAAGATCGGAGTGTCTTGAGCCGAGGCGACCTGATCGGGGGTGAGGGCGTAGGTTCTGGCTTCCTTCCCGATCTTGGCGTATGCCGCGCCGGCCCTACCCGGAGTCAACGCACTCGCCCCATCTCAAGGCCCTCCAAGGGCAACCGCAGAGGGATTCAGAAGAGAATTAATCAAAAGAATTTAGTTATGGCGATCCATTGATACCGGCCCAATTCGCAGAAACTCGCGGCCATTTGACCCGCGCCGACCGAAGCTGTTGTGCCTAACGGGCCGACTCTGACCAACTCATTTCCGATTGCGCAACCCTCGCCCATTTCACGGGCTGAAT
The DNA here is from genome assembly GCF_016863335.1 of Planotetraspora thailandica. GTDB lineage: Bacteria > Actinomycetota > Actinomycetes > Streptosporangiales > Streptosporangiaceae > Planotetraspora > Planotetraspora thailandica. The sequence continues at coordinate 111,913 of NZ_BOOR01000025.1, read as the reverse complement.
GTCTCGCCGTCCCATGCGGCAGCGAGGAGACTGCTACACCCGCGCCCTCGCCGCCCGGAAGGCCGTCGCCGCCGCACCCGGAACGGCCGCCGCATGGTCGTCCGGGACCCGTTCGGATCCACCGTGCTCGCCGTACGACTCGCGAAGCCCCGCACCGACGACGCCGCCCGCGGCAGCGCCTGGCTCGCCCTGCTGAACCTCGGCACAGACCTGCCGTACGACGCCCGGGCTCGCGTGCAGCCACTCGGCCGTCACGACGAGCACCATCTCCGTTAACCGTAGTGTGCAAGGGCGCAAACGCGCTGACCTGCGCAATCACACAATCGCTCTGTTTATTAGGTAATTGCCAGGTTAGAAAGGTTAGCGCCCGGTTAAATGGAATAACGATAAGATAAGTGGGATTTGCCCAACGTTTGACTTGGCGCCTTACTGAGGCAAGCCGCGATCTCTAGGTTCCTTTGTGCTGCAGATCAAGCCAAGGGAGACCGACATGGACACGAGCCCCGCAGTCCGGGGTCGCGGGATCACGAAGTCCTTCGGTGACGTCGTCGCGCTCAACGGCATCGACCTCGACGTGGGGAGCGGGCAGGTCCACGGCCTGGTCGGCCCGAACGGCGCGGGCAAGACGACGCTCCTCGGTCTGCTGTTAGGCCTGGCGGTCGCGGACAGCGGCAGCCTCGAGATCCTGGGCACTACGGTCGGGCGGACGCTCGCCGTACCCGAGGGTGTCGCGGGCTTCGTGGACGGCCCCGGCCTCTATCCCTCGCTCACCGCTCGACAGAACCTCACGGCCCTGGCCTCCCTGCGCCGGTACGACGCCGGGGGCACCGGCAACGTCGACGACGCGCTGGAGCAGGTCGGGCTCACCGACGTCGCCGACGACCGCGTCCGGGGCTTCTCCCTGGGGATGCGCCAGCGGCTCGGGCTGGCCGCCGCGCTGCTCACCAAGCCGCGACTGCTCGTCCTCGACGAGCCGTCCAACGGCCTGGACCCCGCCGGCAAGCACCACGTGCACCGCGTGATCACCGAACTCGCCGCGGGCGGAACCGCGGTGGTCCTGTCCAGCCACCGGATGGACGACCTCGCCGCGCTGTGCTCCGAGGTCACGATCCTCGCCACCGGGCGGATCGTGTTCTCCGGCCCGTTGAGCAAGCTCGCCGCCGAGAGCGGCGAGCTCGACTACCGGCTGGTCACCTCCGACCCGGCGACCGCCCACCGGCTGGCGTCGGAGACACCCGACCTCCGTGTCGTGCCCGGCCGCGACTCCGGCCAAGGGCCGGGCGCCGACGTCGTCGTCCGCGGGCCGGTGCCGGCCCTCGACGAACTGGTCGTGCGGCTCGTGCAAGCGGGCGTGGCGCTGCGAGAGCTGGGGCCTGTGGTGCCGCCGCTCGAGGCCGCGTTCCTTGCCCTGACCGGGACCGGCACCGTACTCGCGCAGACCGACCAGGAGGACCAGCGATGACCGCGACCATCACCGAACCCCGGGCCGGCGCCCGGCCGGCGCCCGTGATGCACGGCTACCGGTTCGAGCTGGTCAAGCTCCTCTCCCAGTGGCGGATCCGCCTGCTGCTGCTCGCCTGCTGGATCGCCCCGGCGGCCTTCGTGGCCGCGGTGAGCCTGCAGACCTCGCTGCCTGCCGACACGGTCTTCGGCCGCTGGATGAACGCGACCGGCTGGGCGGGGTCGCTGGTCGTGCTGGACTTCTCGTGCACCTGGGCGCTTCCGCTGCTGACATCGCTGGTCGCCGGCGACGTCTTCGCCATCGAGGACCGGCTCGGCACCTGGCGCCATCTCATGGTGGCGGTGCGCTCCCCACGGCGGATCTTCGTGGCGAAGACCCTTGCCAGCCTCACCGTGATCCTGCTGCTCGTGGCCGGACTGACCGCGTCGGGCATCGCCGGCGGCCTGGCCGCGGTCGGCAACCATCCGCTTATCGGCATGGACGGCCACAGCCTCGCCCCGGCGGACGCGGCCGGCACGGTCCTGCTCGCGTGGGCCTGCGCGTTGGCGCCGACGCTGACGTTCGCCGCGGTCGGCCTCCTCGGCTCGGTCCTTCTGGGCCGCTCTCCGATGGGGCTGCTGCTGCCCGCACTGCTGGCCTTCGTGCTGCAACTCGCACAGCTCCTCCCGCTGCCGGTGGCCGTGCAGCTGGCCCTGCCGAGCCACGCCTTCCTCGCCTGGCGCGGGCTGTTCACCAGCCCGGCGCAGACGGGCCCCATCCTCATCGGCCTCGCGGTGAGCCTCGTATGGGCGATCCTCGCCACCGTGCTCGCCTACCGCCTGTTCCTGCGCCGCGACTTCACCAACCTCGCGTACGACGGGTCGGGCCGGCGCATCCTCGTGGCTGCGGTCCTGCCGCTGGTCGCAGTGGTCGCCCTCAGCGTCGGCGTGATCGCCGGAGCGACCCCGGCCACGGGCTCGGGAATCGAGCAGAGCAAGCTGCAGAACTCGCTCGCCACGGCGTTCGCCCACCTCTACCGGCTGCAGACACAGGAGCTCAATCGCCCTGACGTCACCGAGGCCCAACTGCAGGCCACCGCGTCCTGCGACAAGGGCGACTCCCGGGTCCTCGACGAAGGACCGGGCAACGACTGGCGGTGCGTCGTCTCTTGGCACCTCCCCGGCACGACGGCCGTGGGCAACGCCATCTACCAGCTCGACGTCACCGCAGACGGGCGGTACGTCGCCGACGGAGACGGACCTAAGGAGGTGAACGGCTACTTCCAGGTGCGCACCCCGATCGGGGACGCGCCCAACCCCCTGTGGCAGTTCGACGGGAACGTCGACCTGCTCGCAAGCACGTCGAAGGAATAGATTCATGCAAGTCACGCGTCAGCGCGTCACGAAGGACCGTAGCGGACTCTTCACCCGGCCCACCGGCCGCCGGGTCAACCTCCTCGCGGCCGCCACCGCCGCTCTGGTTGTCGCCGGCGGGGGCATCGCCTACGCCAACACGACCGTGTTCGGCACCGACCAGGTCGGCCAGACCACCGACAAGGGCCTGGTCGTCTCCGACGCCCAGTACGTCAAGCCGATCGGTGACCGCCTCGTCATCAACAACGGCAAGATCATGTCGTCCACGGTCAGCCCGGACGGCACCCACCTCGCGGCCGCGGTCACCGACGGTGGTGCGGCGCTCGCGATCGTCGACCTGAAGACCTACACGGTGCAGCAGGTCGTCAGCAACTCCGCGTCGTCGACCCCGCGCCTCAGCGGCACCGACGTGGGCCAGGAAGGCCCCACGTACTCGCCCGATGGCAAGCACCTGTGGCTGGGCCGGACCGACGGCTACACCCGGCTCGACGTGAACGCGGACGGCAGCGTCACCAACCCGGTCGACATCAAGATCGCCGCTGACGGCTCCAAGCACGCGCTGTCGGCCGCGGCGGTCTTCTCGGCCGACGGCTCCACCGTGTACTCGGCGGTCAACGGCCAGAACCGCGTGGTCGCGCTCGACGCGGCGACCGGCGCCATCAAGCAGAGCTGGGCCGTGGGCAACGCCCCGCGCGGCATGGTCCAGGTCGGCAACAAGCTGTACGTCAGCAACGAGGGTGGCCGCCCGGCCAAGGCCGGCGAGACCACCATCAACTCGTACGGCACTCAGGTGCCGGCCGACCCGAACACCGGTGCCACCACCACCGGCACGGTCAGCGTCATCGACCTGGCGAACCCGGCTGCCGCCCCGAGCAGCATCGACGTCGGTCTGCACCCGACCGCCGTCTACGCCAAGAACGGCGCGGTGTTCGTCACCAACACCGCCACCAACGACGTGTCGGTCATCGACACCCGCAAGGACAAGGTCGTCCAGACCATCGCCACCCAGCCGTGGCCGGAGGCCTCGGTCGGCTACGAGCCCGACGCGGTGACGCTCACCGACGACGGTCACCTGCTGGTGACGCTCGGCCGCGCCAACGCGGTCGCCGTCTACCGGTACAAGAGCCCGCAGGAGCCGGTCAGCTACGTCGGCCTGCTCCCGACGGACTACTTCCCCGCGGAGATCACCACCGTGGGCGACGACGTGGTCGTCTCCAACACCCGTGGTATCGACGCCCGCCGCCCCACCACCGCGGCCGGGCACGGCACCCACGACACGACGTCGAGCCTGACGCGGTTCAAGCTGCCGACCGACAAGGCGATCGCCAAGTACACGGACACGGTCTTCGAGCAGAACGGCTGGGGCAACAACGACCTGAAGGAGGCGCACGGCAACAAGCAGAAGGCCGAGGCGATCCCGAAGCGTCTCGGCGACCCGTCGACCATCAAGCACGTCTTCCTGCTGGTCAAGGAGAACCGGACCTACGACCAGGTCTTCGGTGACATGCCGCAGGGCAACGGCGCCCCGGCGCTGGCCCAGTACGGCGAGAACGTGACGCCGAACCAGCACGCGCTGGCTGAGCAGTTCGGCCTGTACGACAACACCTACGACATCGGCACCAACTCCGCCGAGGGTCACAACTGGCTGATGCAGGCCGACAACCCGGAGTACACCGAGTCTTCGGCCGGCGAGTACCTGCGCAGCTACGACACCGAGGACGACGCTCTCGGCCACCAGCGGACCGGCTTCATCTGGTCCGGTACGCAGGCGGTGGGCAAGTCCGTGCGGGACTTCGGTGAGTTCCAGCAGTTCCTGACCAAGCCGTCGGGCGCCACCTGGCAGAACCTGTACTGCGACACCAAGAACATGCAGGCGACCGGGGCGAGCACCGGCTACACCCTGGACTCGTCCTCGCCGATCCCGTCGCTCAACGACGTGTCGGTCCACGGCTTCCCGAAGTTCGACACCAGCGTCCCGGACATCTACCGCGCCGAGATCTGGAAGCAGGACTTCGAGAAGAACGGCCCGGCGAACCTGAACATGTTCTGGCTCTCCAGCGACCACACCGGTGGTCCGGTGAACGGAGCCGCTCAGGTCGCCGACAACGACCTCGCCGTCGGCCAGATCGTTGACGAGATCTCGCACAGCAAGTACTGGAAGGACTCCGCGATCTTCGTGGTCGAGGACGACTCCCAGGCCGGCACCGACCACGTCGACGGCCACCGTGCCCCGATCCAGGTCATCAGCCCCTGGGCCCAGCACGGCAAGGTCGACAGCCGCTACTACACGCAGATCAACATGATCCGCACCATCGAGCAGATCCTCGGGGTCCAGCCGATGAACCAGAAGGACACCGCGGCCACCCCGATGACCGGGGCCTTCACCAACAAGCCCGACTACACGCCGTTCAGCGCCCTGCCGAACCGCACCTCGCTGACCCTGGGTCTGTCGGGCACGAAGCTGCCGACCTGTGGTGCGGACGTCCCGGCGCCGCAGGACGCGAACGCCGCGCCCGCGCCGACGGCGAAGGTGCCGGCGGCCGAGCAGCAGGTGGCGGCGAAGTGGGGGGCCTGGAAGTCGCAGCAGGCGTTCACCGGACCCAACGCCAGGCCCGACTCCGCCAACCCCGAGCAGATGAACCACTTCTCGTGGTACGAGGCGCACGACTGGGCGAAGCCCTACCCGGGTGAGTCCAAGATCGTCACCCCGGACCAGGTGCCGGGCGCCTACATCCCGTCGTCGGACAACGACTGACCGTAGGCTGATCACATAGGAGGGCCCCTGGCCGGCGTCACCGCCGGCCAGGGGCCGCTTCTGTCCCCTGTGTGGCGAATACAGGATTTGGGCCACCGAGTGTCTGCCCCGAGCGGGGCGCGCCCGACCGGCGGCAGTTCGACGGGAACGCCGACCTGCTCGCGAGCACGACGAAGGAACAGTTCATGCACGTCACGCGCCAGCGCGTCGCGAAGGACCGTCTGCGGGTCTTCAGCCGGCCCATCGGTCGCCGGCGGATCCGCCTCCTCGCGGCCGCCACCGCCGCTCTCGTCGTCGCCGGCGGGGGCATCGCCTACGCCACCACGGACATCTTCGGCACCAACCAGGTCGGCTCCACCACCAAGACCGGCCGGCAACTCGCCGACGACCAGATCATCGAGCCGATCGGTGACCGCCTGCTCGTCGACGACGGCAAGCTGCTCGCCTCGACGGTCAGCCCGGACGGCCGCTTCCTCGCGGCGCTCACCACCGACCGGTCGATCGCTCTGACCATCGTCGATCTGAAGAACTACGAGGTGCTGCAGCAGGCCGGGACCGCCTCGACCGCCGACGTGCACATCTCCGACGACAACGTCGGGCAGGAGGGGCCTGCCTACTCTCCGGACGGCACGACCCTGTGGCTGCCGCAGATGAACGGCTTCACCCGCTTCCCGGTGAACGCCGACGGCACCCTGGGCACTCCGACGTCCATCGACATCGCCGCGCGCGGCTCGAAGCACGCGCTGCCGGCCCAGGCGGTCTTCTCCGCTGACGGCACGACCGTGTACGCGGCCGTCAACGGCCAGAACCGCGTCGTGGCGATGGACGCCGCGACCGGAGCGATTCAGCGGAGCTGGACCGTGGGCACCGCCCCGCGTGGACTGGCGCTGGTCGGCGACAAGCTTTACGTCAGCAACGAGGGCGGCCGCCCGGCCAGGCCCGGCGAGACGACGATGAACTCCTACGGCACCCAGGTGCCGGCCGACCCGGTCACGGGTGCGGCGACCACCGGCACCGTGAGCGTGATCAACGTTGCCGACCCGGCTGCTCCGGTCGCCTCCATCGAGGTGGGTCTGCACCCGACCGCGATGCATGCCGCCCGCGGCGCGCTCTTCGTCACCGACACGTTCGGCGACCAGGTCTCGGTCATCGACACGTCGAAGGACAAGGTCGTCCAGACGATCGCCACCCAGCCGTGGCCGCAAGCCTCGGTCGGCTATGCCCCGGACGGCGTGACCCTGACCGAGGACGGCCACCTGCTGGTCACCCTCGGCCGGGCGAACGCGGTCGCCGTCTACCGGTACAAGAGCCCGCAGGAGCCGGTCAGCTACGTCGGCCTGCTCCCGACGGACTACTACCCGGAGGAGGTGACCACCGTCGGCGACGACGTGGTCGTCACCAACACCCGCGGCATCGGCGAGCGCGGCCCCACGCGCACGATCGACAAGGGTGCCGGCACCACGCCGGCCACGGGCCACAACACCCACGACTCGACCGGCTCACTGCTTCGGTTCAAGCTGCCGGCCGACTCGGTGATCCGCAAGTACACGGCCACGGTCTTCGCGCAGAACGGCTGGGGCAAGAACGACGACGTGAAGGATGCCCACGGCGACAAGCAGAAGGCCGTGCCGGTCCCGAAGCGCCTCGGTGACCCGTCGACCATCAAGCACGTCTTCCTGGTGGTCAAGGAGAACCGCTCGTACGACCAGATGTTCGGCGACGACCCGCGCGGCAACGGCGACCCGTGGCTGGCGCAGTTCGGTGAGAAGGTCACCCCGAACCAGCACGCTCTCGTGCGTCAGTTCGGGCTGTACGACAACACCTACGACATCGGAACCAACTCCGCCGAGGGCCACAACTGGCTGATGCAGGCCGACAACCCGGAGTACACCGAGTCCAGCGCCGGCGAGTATCAGCGCAGCTACGACACCGAGGACGACGCGCTGGGCCACCAGCGCTCCGGCTTCCTGTGGACCGGCGCGCAGGCCGCCGGAAAGACCGCTCGCAACTTCGGTGAGTTCACCCAGTTCGAGACCGTCCCCGCCGACGCGTCGTGGCAGAAGTTCTACTGCGACGCCCGGAACATGGCGGCGACCGGTCAGGACACCACCATCAAGACGGACACCGAGTCGCCGATCCCGTCGCTCAACGACATCACGGTGCACGCCTACCCGAAGTTCGACACCAACATCCCGGACATCTACCGGTACGAGATCTGGAAGCGTGACTTCGAGGCCAACGGCCCGGCCAACCTCAACATGTTCTGGCTCTCCAGCGACCACACCGGTGGGGCGCCGAACGCGGTCGCCCAGGTCGCCGACAACGACCTGGCCGTCGGCCAGATCGTCGACACCATCTCGCACAGCAAATACTGGAAGGACTCCGCGATCTTCGTGATCGAGGACGACACCCAGGACGGCGTCGACCACGTCGACGGCGCCCGCGGACCCGTGCAGATCATCAGCCCCTGGGCGCAGCACGGCACCGTGGACAGCCGCTACTACACGCAGATCACCATGATCCGCACCATCGAGCAGATCCTCGGGATCCAGCCGATGAACCAGAAGGACAGCGCCGCCACCCCGATGGCTGCGACCTTCACCGGCAAGCCCGACTACACGCCGTTCAACGCGGTGCCCAACCAGGTCTCGCTCACCGACGGCCTGGCCGCCCCGCCGGCCTGCGGCAACGACATCCCGGCTGCGGCGGGCCCCTCGGCGCTCGGCGGGCAGACCACGGCGTCGACCGTGCCCGCCGGCAAGCGGCACATCGCCGAGGTCTGGACCGCCTGGCAGCGGAAGCAGCAGCAGACCGGGCCGAACGCGATCCCGGACTACGCCAGCCCCGTTCTCATGAACCACCTCACGTGGTACCAGGTGCACAACTGGGCCACGCCGTACCCGGGTGAGACCAAGATCTTCACCCCGGACGAGGTGCCCGGCGGCTACCTGCCGGCGCCGGAGTCCGACGGCTGATCTCGGCACGACTCGCGCGACGGCCCGCCGGGATCCCGGCGGGCCGTGCGCCTATCAGAACTCCTCACCAATTGGGAGTTCGACCAGGCACCGCGACCAAACCTTCGATGCACTTGGTCATGAAGGTCTATCCGGCTGAGTTCAAGGCCGACGCCGTCGCGTTGTAGGCAGTCGATGGGCGCGGTGGGCACCAGCGCTGACAACGCCGCCGCCGAAGCGCTCAACGCCACCCTTAAACGGGAAACTCGACGGTGCGGGATGTCGGGGATGGCTGCGCGCCCCGCCACTAGGGTCTCTGACCTGCGTAAAGTGAGAAAAATGAGGCCTTCGCAGGCTAGTGCCATCCGAGAGGGGGCTCTCGATATGGAGACGCCGGATAACGAGGTGCTCTTGAGAGCGGTCGCAGCTGTGGCAGACGCGATCTACGTCATCGACCAGGACGGACGAGCGACTTTCGCCAACCCTGCCGCGCTTGCGATCCTCGGCTACGACGAAAAGGAGATCCTCGGGCGGCCGAGCCACGAAACGATCCACTATCGCCGCCCGGATGGGTCGCCGTACCCCAAAGACGAATGTCCGCTCGTGCGGCCACTCTTCTCAGGCGAGACGGTCCGGGGCGACCAAGATGCGTTCATCCGCAAAGACGGCTCGCTCATTCCGATCGCCTACTCCTCCGCGCCGGTCACCCTCACCGACGGAAAGGGCGCTGTCGTAGCGTTCCACGACATATCGGAGCGTATGCGCCTCGGTGAGGTGGAAGCGTCACGGGCACGGATCTCCCGCGCCGCCGACCACGTGCGACGGATCATCGAGCGCGATCTTCATGACGGAGCACAGCAGCAATTCATCACTATTGCCCTGGAACTGGAGCATATTCGCAGCGTGATCGGAATCAACCCCGAAACGGCGGAGCGCCTGCTTGAGCATGCGCAAAAGGATCTTCTCGACGCCATTGAACAGCTCAGACGCTTGGCCCACGGCATTTATCCCGCTGTTCTCTCGGAGCGGGGGCTGGTGGCCGCGCTGCGATCACTGGCACGGCAGGCGATGACGATGGTCCACGTGAAGGCGGATGACATCGGACGCCTGCCGCCCGATACCGAAATGACTGCGTACTTCATCGTCGCCGAAGCGGTTACCAATGTCGTCAAGCATGCGCAGGCCGATCACGTCGAGATCGCGCTAGCACGTACGCCGCGCGTGCTCCGGCTGACGGTCATGGACGACGGCGTGGGGGGAGCGACTTTCGGCGCCGGCACCGGGCTCCAGGGGCTTCGCGACCGGGCCGACGCAGTCGGTGGCCGGCTGTCACTCGAGAGTCCGATCGGCGGCCCCACTGTCATCTCCCTGGAGTTGCCGATGCACGGGGAACCCGGCCGGAGCTGAGGTCGACCGCGCGAAGGTGCACGCCTGTCTCCCACGAGCCAGCCGCGGTACGACTATCTGTGGGAATAGCCGGTTGGACCGTCAGGGGGCGCGTCGCCGTCCTTGAACCCGAACATGTAGCGGGCCGAGTCGGGCGCACCTGTGGGCGGGACGACGCCCCGGTCCTTCACGGAGACGCTTGGACCGGGGCGGGCCGGCGAACGCCGTACGGCCTCACAAGGGTCAGCCGTTCATCGTTCGCGCACGGCGGGACGGGGCGACAACCGCGCGCGAAGCGGCTCGCGTGACGGCCACCAGACCACCTTGTGCAGCAGTGTCAGGGCGGAGGGGAGGATCATGACGCGGATGACGAAGGCGTCCAGCAGCACGGCCGTCGCAAGGCTGAAGCCGATCTGCTTCATCTCCGCCAGATGGAGGAGGACGAAACTCGCGAACACCGTCACCATCACGATCGCGGCGCTGGTGACCACGCCGGCCGAGCGCCCGAGGCCGTCCAGCACCGCCTTGGGGGTGGGCAGGCCCAGCAGCGCCGCCTCCCTGATCCGGCTGACGACGAAGACCTGATAGTCCATCGACAGCCCGAAAAGGATCACCAAGAGGAACAGCGGCACCCTGGAGCCGATCGCGCCGGTCGCCTCGGTGCCGAACACGCTCCGCCCGAGTTCGCTCTGGAAGGCCATGGTCAGCACTCCGAACGCGGCCGCCGCGGACAGCACGTTGAGCACGACCCCCAGCAGTCCGATGACGGCCGAGCGGAACACGATCGCGGTCATGGCGAAGGTGAGCAGAAGAAGGCAGCCGAGGACCAGCGGCAGCTTCTCGTTCTGGTTGGCGAGATAGTCGGTGTCGCGAGCGACGTCCCCGGTGACCGCCGCCTCGGCGCCGGGCACGGTGCCGACGGTGTCGGGCAGATAGACGTCGCGTATCCGGGTCAGGGACTCCTGCGCCTCGGACGAGCTCAGCTTGTAGGGGACGGACAGCTCCAGCAGGCTGACCGTGCCGTCGGCCGATGTCCGCAACCTCGGTGTCTCGTGGCCGGCGAACAGGGGATCCGACCGAGTCAGCCGGTTGAGTTCGCCCAACGCCCCGCCGACCTCGGCGGCCCGGCCCGGATCGGACCGCACGACGACGTTGTGGGTGACCCGCAGCTCGGGGAACGCGCTGGTGAGGCGGTCGTAGGTCTGCATCGCGGGCACCTCGCGCGAGTGACTGTCCTTGTTCAGCACCCGCAGCTGCATGCCCAGCACGGGGAGCGCCAGGCCGATCATGAGGAGGGTGGAGACGCACAACGTGATCACCGGATGCCTGCTCGCGGGCCAGAGGATCGCGTTCCACACGCGGGCGCTCCCGGCTCTCTCCCGCCTGTCGCTCCGCTTCGCCGTCCGGCGTTCGGCCCTGCGGCCGATCAGGACGAGCAGGGCCGGCAGCGCGGTCATCGCGCTGATCACCGCGACCAACACGACGATGATCGTGCCCGTGGCGAGTGAGGCGAAGATGACGTCGGAGGCCAGATAGAGGGTGGCGGTGGAGACGATCACCGCGAGGCCGGAGATCACGATCATCCGGCCGGAGGTCGCCGCGGCGATCTCCACGAGGGCCTCAGGGCTGAGCGTCCCGCCTGCGCGGGCCCGCTCCTCCCGCTCGCGTTTGAGATAGAAGAGCGTGTAGTCGACTCCGACCGCCAGGCCGATCAGCACGATGACGTTGTTGCCCACCCCCGCGTCCGGGACGACGTGTGAGACGAGCATCGACAACCCCATGGCCGCGGCGATCGACGACAACGCCAGCAGCAGGGGCACGCCGGCCATGACCACTGAGCCGAAAACGACCAGCAGGGTGACCAGGGTGACCGGCACGGTGATCGCCTCGGACAGCGCCAGGTCGTCGCCGCGCTGCTGATCGACCCCCTTGCCGATGGAGGGCGATCCCGTCTCCTCCACACGCAGGTCCGGATGCGCCCGCTGAACGGCGGCGGTCTGCGCGAGCAGCGCGTCGACCTTCTTCTTGCCGTCCAGCTCCGCACCCTTCATGGTGACCGTGACCACGAGGGCCTCGCCGTCCGCCGCACGGACCGGAGGGGCCACGCTGTCCACCTCGGACAGCCGGTTCATCCTGTCCGTGACGTCCTGCGCCACGGCTGTGGCGGCGGTCATGTCCAGCGAGCCGGACCTGGCCGAGATCAGGACTCTCTCCACGGGTCGGAGCGCGAGGCCCCCGTCGGCTGCGATCGCCTCGGCGACCCCGGCCTCGCCGACACGGTAGTCCTCGCCGGTGGCGTTGTGGGTCCCGGCGAGAGAGCCGGCTCCCAGGCACACCACCACGAGCACCAGCCAGGCGATGATCGCCCGCCAGGGATGGGCGGCGCTCCAGGCTGCCACCCGCACGGTCAGCGGCCGTCTCACCCGGCCGGCGGATTTGCTTTCGAGCAGCATGAGCTGCTCTCCTTTCCTTCGAGGGACATGCGCCGTAGGGCACGCCGAAACGGCGTGGACGCGTGTCTTTCGTTTCTCCGGGGTGGCGAGTTGCCGCTCGCCGCCCCGGACCGTCATGGGCCCGCAGCGGGGCAGGTCAGGTCAGGTCATTCGACGCTCCGCAGAAGCTGCTCGACCGCGTCGACCCGTTTGATCAACTCGGCGAGCCTGGTGTTCAGCTCCTCCTGGTTCCTCGCTGTCCGGTCGGCGAGCTCGCGGTACATCGCCAACTCCGCCATCTCCGTACGGCGCTGGATCAGCTTGTAGTACAGGAGGAAGCCGCCCAGGACGCAGGCGGCGACCATCAAGATGACCACGATGGGAACGACGATCTCCTTCATGGCGTGTTCTCCTGCACGTCGAGACCTTCCTGTTCGTCCGCTCGCAGAGCGTTGATGACCGTGCCTGCCGTCAGGTGCACGTCGAACGGTGTCAGTGCGAAGTACTTCATGGCTTTTCCGTCCGGGGACAGTTCCAGATCGCCGGTGACGATGCCGGCTCGCTCCAGCCGTTCGAGATGCATGTAGAGGAGCGGCCGCGATATGCCCAGCCGCCGTGCCAGTTCGCTGACGTGCACGCGGTCTTCGGAGAGCACGGCGATGAGCCGCAGCCGCAGGGGATGGTTGAGGGCCGCGAGCACAGCCAGCAGTTTCTCACTGGTCAGCGTTTCACCCGCTATCTGTCTGTCACCTGTTAGATCATACTGACAGGTGCCAGATGGACCGTCAATCATGCGTACGGCTCTCTCGCGTACCCCAGAAGCGCAGCAAAGCGGCGAACTCCTACCGCGGAGAGATCATCCGCCGATATCCTCGCGGAAATCGACCAGGCACCCACCATCACGTCCGGCACGGTCGAGGGTGGAGTCGGACGACACCCTTTGCCTCTCCCGAAGGAATTCCGGATGCGCGTCTACCTGGCCGTCACGGCGAAACGACCTGGCACCTCACTGGCGCCCGCCATCGAGATCGCGCGGCGCGCGATCGGCCGTGTGCTGGTGGCCCCGGACGGGGACATCGCGCATGACGACTGGATCATGCCTGGCGGGGATGCGGCGTTGCTGGCGTGGACGAACGAGGCCGACAGCAACCCGCTGCCGCTGATCGTCGCCGACACCGGACAGGCGCTGGGCATCGCGGGGCACCTGGCGAGGCCGAGTGACGCCTCCGCCCTCCTGGCGGCGCCCGATTTCGGCGCGGCCGTCACGTCGGCCGGCGGCTGCTTCTGCGCCTTCCGCGTGGGCGGCTCGGGCGAGACGGCCGCGGCCACCGGCCTGGCGCGCGCCTGCCCCGTCTTCCACACCGAGACGGAGCATCTTCACGTGGTGTCCAACCGGGCGCTGCTCGCCCACCTGGTCGCGCGCGGCGGGCAAGGCGTCATGTGGGACACGCAGGCGCTGGCCGAGATGGTGGGCAACGGCCACTTCATGTCCGACGGCACGCCGTTCTCCTCGGTGACCGCGCTCCCTCCCGCTTCCTGCGTCACCGTCAAGGGCGGCGGTCACCGCCTTGAGACGATTCCGCTGCCCGATCCCCGTCCCGCGCCGACCGGCGAACGGCAAAAGCATGCGGAGATCGAGGAGCTGGCCCAGTCGTTGATCACCGCCGCGGAGCCGCTGAAGAGCCTCAGCGAGCCCGTGCACCTGACCCTGACCGGCGGCCGCGACAGCCGTCTGCTCGCCGCGCTGCTGCACGCGGCCGGCATCCCGTTCGTCACCTCGACCGCCGGCCGGGACGGCGATCCGGATGTGGATCTGGCCCGCCTGGTCGCCGCCGAACTCGGGGTTGAGCATCAGGCCTACGCCCGCAAGCAGAGCTCCGACGGCGCCGCGGAACTGGTCGATCACCCGCTCGTCCGCGCCCACAACGTGATCTATGCGACCGAGGGCATGATTTCCGCGTACGAGAACGTCCCGCCTCCGGGCGTCTACCGGTCGGGCGCGCGGCTGGGCGGGCACGGCGGCGAGATCCTGCGCGGAGGCTTCGCCCACAACCAGGAGAAACTCGACGCCACCGCGATCCGCCGCCGCGTCGAAGGCATGTTCACCAAGGGCAAGGACGTGTTGTCGGACCGGGCCGATGAGCACGCGCTCGCGTTGGCGAAGCCCTGGGCGGACGGCTGCGTGGACATCGACTCCGGGCTGCTCACGCTGGACCGCCTGTATGTGACCCATCGGGTGGGCCGCTGGCACGCGGCCTCCCGCTCGGCTCTTCTGCGCGCTTCCAACCCCATCCCCGTCTACCTGGACAACCGCGTCGTCGCCGCCGCCCTGGCGCTGGACCCGGCCTGGCGGCGGAGCGAAGACGTCGTGTTCCGGCTGATCGAGGCGTTCGCCCCGCGGCTTCGCAACGTGCCGATAGAGGGCAAGCCGTGGCGTTTCACCACCGAAGACGACAAGCGCCTCTCGCTGAAGGAGCGGCTGCGCGAGCGGCTCAGGAACCGCACCATGCCCGAAGCCGTACGGCAGGCGTCCACCGGCAAGCCGTGGAACTGGCGACTGGACCTGTCTCCCGAGCTGACGAACCTGCTGAGGGAGAAGATCATCCCCGGCGAGGCCGGTCCCGCAGCGGAGTCGATCAGCCGGATCAGCGCCCTGCAGGGCAGGCGCGACCTGCTGGACGGGCTGCCCACGCAGGCGCAGACCGCGTGGCATCTCTACACGGTCGCCGTCATGCTGGCCGACGGCTTCGCCGACCCCACCCCTCCCGTGCTCGAACAGTTGAAGGTCACCCGGCCGGTTCCCACCGCCTGACGGCCTCCCCCGTATGCCCTAATGTCGGCATGTGCCGTCGCTTGCCGAACCCGCCGTGCCGCCCGGATCGATGGCGGCGCTGACCCAGCCGGAGATCCACGCGGACGGCATCACGCTTCGGCCCTGGCGACCGTCGGATCGCCCGGTCGTCGTGGCCGCCTACGCCGATCCCGCGATTCAGCGCTGGCACTGCCGGTCCATGTCCGACGACGAGGCCCGCGACTGGATCGACGCGTGGCCGGGCCGGTGGCGTGACGAGACCGGCGCCGGGTGGGCCGTGCTCCACGCCGGTGAGGTCGCCGGGCAGATCAGCCTGCGCCGGCTCTTCCTCGCGGAAGGTCTGGCCGAGGTCTCGTATTGGGTACTGCCGGGCACGCGCGGCCGTCGCATCGCCCCGCGAGCGCTGTCCGCGATGACCGCGTGGTGCTTCGAGACGCTGGGGTTGCACCGCATCGAACTGTGCCATTCGACGGCGAACGCCGCGTCCTGCCGGGTCGCACAACACGCCGGCTTCGCCGTCGAGGGGACTAAACGACGCGAAGCGCTTCACGCCGACGGCTGGCACGACATGCATCTCCACGCCCGGCTGGACGCCGACGCCTGACACACAACGCCCGCGAGCCGTTGCGGGCATCTCGGTGATGTCAAACTTTCTAGACACCAGGTAAAACATCCTCTACTTTGATGATGTCAGCAATTCTTTACATCGAAGGGCCGACATGACACACGAAGAGAAGCGTGCGTGGATCAGGCTGGTCGTGGCCGCGATCACCTACGCCGCGTACGTCGTCACTCTCATCAGCCGGGCGGACGGAGGCCCGCTGGTCGACGTCCCTTACGCCGCCGCGCTGCTGTGGGCGGTGGGCGGTGCCATCGTGGCATCCATCGTGGCCGAGATCGGGATGGCCGTCGTGAACCCGAGGGCGTCGCGCGACAAGGACGTCAGAGACCGGGAGATCGGCATGCTCGGGGAGTACACCGGCCAGTCGTTCCTCGTCATCGGCTCGGTCGCGGCCCTGCTCATGGCGATGGCCGAATGGGACCGGTTCTGGATCGCCAACGTCATCTACCTGGGCTTCGTGTTGTCGGCGATCGTCGGCGGGATCACGAAGATCGTCGTGTACCGCAGGAGCTTCCCGCAATGGTGAAGCCGACCCACGTCACCAACTCCATCCGCGCGTTGCGCTTCGCCCACGGCGAGATGACGCAGGCGGAGCTCGCCGAGCGCATCGGCGTGACCCGGCAGACCGTCATCGCCATCGAGCAGGGCCGCTATTCGCCGTCCCTCGAAATGGCCTTCCGCATCGCGAGGGCCTTCCGCGTCCGCCTGGACGAGGTGTTCCAGTATCCCGACTCTCCCGAGGAGACGACATGAAGGCGATCGTCCAGGACACGTACGGCCCGGCCGACGTGCTGCGCCTGCGTGACATCGACCCGCCCCCCATCGGCGACGACCAGGTGCTCGTTCAGGTCCGCGCCGCGGGAGTGGACCCCGGCGTGTGGGTCCTGATGACCGGCCGGCCGTACCTGATGCGGGCCATGGGGTTCGGCATGCGCAGGCCCAAGGTCTCGGTCCGCGGCCGCGACGTCGCCGGTGTGGTGGCGGCCGTCGGCGCGGGCGTGACCCGCTTCCGCCCCGGAGACGAGGTGTTCGGGACCTGCGAAAGCGGGTCGTACGCCGAATACGCTGCCGCGTCGCACAAGCGGCTGGCGTTGAAGCCGGCCGGCCTGTCCTTCGAGCAGGCCGCGGCGACGCCCGTCTCCGGAGGTACGGCGTTGCAGAGCGTGCGCGACTGCGCCCGCGTGCGGCCGGGGCAGCACGTGATGGTCGTCGGCGCGGCCGGTGGCGTGGGCTCGTTCGCGGTGCAGTTCGCCAAGGCTCTCGGCGCGACCGTGACCGGCGTGTGCGGCACCGCGAAGGCCGACCTCGTGCGGTCGCTCGGCGCCGACGACGTCATCGACTACACCCGTGACGAGGTCGACCGCCACGGCGCGCGCTATGACGCGGTCGTCGACACCGCGGGGACGCGCCCGCTGTCGTTGCTACGACGCGCCCTGAAATCGCGCGGGACGCTGGTCCTCGTCGGCGGCGGCCACGACAGCGGCCGGTTGCTCGGCGGATTCGACCGCCAGCTCCGCGCGCCGCTGGTCTCGCTGTTCGTGAGCCAGCGGATGCGCGGCCTCGCCGCCAAGGAGCGCGGCGAGGACTACGAGGAGATCGCCCGGCTCATCGACGCCGGCGCCGTCACACCGGTCGTCGACCGCACCTATCCCCTCGCCGACGCGCCCGAGGCGATCCGCCGCCTCGAGAGGGGCCACGCGACTGGAAAGATCGTCATCACCGTATGAACCGATATGAGGGTGACTCCGTGACCATCGAACCCATCGGCACCGAGCGCCTCGACCTGCTGCCGCTTCTCGTCGAGCACGCGGAGGAGATGAGCGTGACGTTGTCCGACCCTGCTCTCCACACCTTCATCGGAGGCTCCCCCGCCACCCTGGAAGCCCTCCGTGCCCGCTACACACGCCTGACCGAGGGTTCGCCCGACCCCGGCGTCGCCTGGCTCAACTGGGTGATCAGGCTCCGCGCCGAGGCATGCCTGACTGGCACGGTACAGGCGACGATCAGCCCTTCTGACGCGGGACGGGTCGCCGAGGTCGCCTGGGTCGTCGGGACGCCCTGGCAGGGGCGCGGCATCGCCGGCGAGGCCGCGCGCGGGCTCGTCGCCTGGCTGGAACGGCAGGGCGTGACGACGGTCGTCGCCCACATCCATCCGGACCATGCGGCCTCCGCCGCCGTCGCCGCGTCCGCCGGGCTCTCCCCCACCGGCGAACGGCACGACGGCGAGATCAGGTGGCGGCGTTCGCGATGACGTCAGGCGAATCCCGTCAGGCCTTGGGGAGGGTTACCGCTCGTGGTGACCCCGTGGGCGGCGAGCTCCACCGCGAACCGGCCAGGTTCGTCGGGAGTGATAACCGGTACGACCCATTTGCCCAGGTCGATGACGAACGCGGCCTTCTTCTGGGGCCGGTGGGCGTCCAGGTTGAGCCAGTGGGTGAAATCACCCGAACCCCAGATCCGCCGGCTGCCGTTGGGCAACGGGACCCGGCTCACGCCGCGGATGTCGGAGTATCGGATGCGCTTGGCGGACCCGAACGGAAAGTAATAGCGATTGATGATCAATTCGTGGTCGGTGCATGCGACCAGACCATCGTCGTACATATCCGGATCATACGACCGCGCCCGTACGGCCTCCCGGAGGGTCCTGGCGGGTTAGCCTCTCAGCTATGAAGCCTTCTCCACGGATCACGCACATCTCCTGGGGCCGCATGGTCGTGGATGGCGTCGGCGAGGGAAAGGACTTCAAGCTCTACCCCGGCGGCGGGCGACCCTGGGACTGGAACGAGACGGGCACACGGCATTCCCCCGGCATCCAGCCCGCCGACGTCACCGAACTGCTCGAACACGGCAGCCAGGTGGTCGTGCTCTCCCGGGGGATGGACCTGGTCCTCCAGACGTGCCCGGAAACCATCGACATGCTGAACGACAGGGGGGTCCAGGTCGTCGTCGAGGAGACGAGGGCTGCGGTCGAGCGCTACAACGCACTCACCGCGACCACGCCCGTCGGAGGTCTTTTCCACTCCACGTGCTGACGCGAGAGGCGGTCAAGGGAACCCGTACGTCCGGCAACGGCGTCCGGGGAGGGCCCGTCAGCTGTCGGCGTCGGCGGGACGGACGGTGGCCGACCACCGGTGCTCGATGCGGCCGAAGCGCCAGATCGCGAACGCGACGATCCAGGTGAGGACGAACAAGGCGACGATGACGTACCCCACGGAGTTGAGATCCAGTCCGGCGATGGCGGCGACCGGCCCCGACGTGACGTCGAGCTTCTCGGCGAGGAGCCCGATCAGCTCGATCGCCCCGATGATCACGGCCACGGCCACGGAAAGAGCAGTGATCGTGATGTTGTAGTAGATCTTGCGGACGGGCTTGGCGAACGCCCAGCCGTACGCGAAGTTCATGAAGCAGCCGTCGATCGAGTCGAGCAGGCTCATGCCGGCGGCGAACAGCACGGGCAGCGTCAAGATGGCGTACCACGGCAGGTTGAACGCGGCGGCGCCGCCCGCGAGCACGAGGAGCGAGATCTCGGTGGCGGTGTCGAAGCCGAGGCCGAACAGCAGGCCGATCGGGTACATGTGCCAGGGCTTGCGCACGGCCTTGGTGGCCCCGCCGAGGATGCGGTTCATGAAGCCGCGCTTGTTGAGCTGTTCCTCCAGCGCCGCTTCGTCGTAGGAGCCGCGGCGCATCCGCCGGAAGACCTTCACGATCTGCCACAGGACCACCGTGTTGATCAACGCGATGATCAGGAGGAAGACGCCGGAGACCAGGGTGCCGACCAGCCCCGTGACGGTCTGCAGTGTCGACGCCTCGTCTTCGACCTGCCCGGCGAGGGTGCGGACGCCGATGCCGAGGAGCAGGCACAACCCGAAGACCACCGAGGAATGACCCAGGGAGAACCAGAACCCGACGGACACGGGCCGCTGGCCGTCGCTCATGAGCTTGCGGGTGGTGTTGTCGATGGCGGCGATGTGGTCGGCGTCGAAGGCGTGCCGCATGCCGAGGAGGTAGGCCGTGAAACCCAGGCCGACCGTGAAGCCGCCCGCCTCGCCGAGTTGGTAATGCTGCGGGGCGACCAGAGCGATCAGGGAGAACCAGCCGAAGACGTGGAGCGCGGTGACGAACAGGGCCATCCCGCCGATGCGCCGCCACTCGCTGCGGGAGATCGAGCGCATCGGCGCAGGGACCAGGGGGGATGAGCTCATGTGCCGCTCCTAGTTACTGCAAATGACATGCAATAGCGGAATATGTGCCCAACCATATCGTCCGGTAAAAAGCGATCTTCAGCGGCCCGGTGCCAAGGGGCCGGAGGCCCAGGTCGCGCCTCCGGCCCCGCGGCAATCTCATCCTCGGATGTGCTTCACGATCTGGCCGAGGTCCTCATCCGCCGCCTCCGGCAGGCCGGCGAGACGTTCATACACGGCCTGGGCGACCGGGAGATCGGCCTGGCTCGCCGCGAGGGCGACGTCCTTGGCCGCGAGCCGAACGGGATAATGCGCGCCGGTGGCGAACGCGCGGCCCGCGAGCCCGGCCAGCGGGCCCGCGGCCATCGCGCGGGTGACCAGATCCTCCGGCAGGCCGAAGGTGTCGGCGAGCGCCAGGGCCTCGCCGACCACCGTCACCCCGGCGACGACGGCACTGATCAATACGATCTTGAGCGCGGCGCCCGTGCCGGTCTCCCCGCACGGGGTGATGGTGCCGAAGACCTCCAGCACCGGCCTGACCTCTTCGAAGTCCCCGCCGACGAGCAGGGACAGCTCGCCGGAGGCCGCGCGGTCGGCGCTGCCCATGACGGGTGAGTCGATCAGCCTGACCCCGTCGGGGAGCAGCCCCGCCACCTCCCGCAGGGCGCCCGGGCCGATGGTGGACGCCTCGATCAGCGTGGTTCCGGGACGTAGTGCGGGCGCCGCCGCGCCGACGACCTCGCGCACGGCGGCCGGGTCGGCCAGCATGGTGATGACGATGTCGGCGTCCCGCACCGCCTCCGCCGGCGAGGCCGCCACAGTGGCGCCCTCCTGTCCCAGCTCCTCCGCCCGGCCGGCGGAACGGTTCCACACGGTCAGCGGATGACCCGCCGCGAGCAGCCGCCGCGCCATCGGCGTCCCCATGGTCCCCAGCCCCAAGAACGCGATCTTCTTGTCCATGCCGTCTTCACTTCCTTGTTGATGCGTGGTGACGCGGCCGATCGTCCCCGATCCGGATGCGCCGCGCCGTTCGACCCTGGCATACCGCCTCTCGTCTCCCGCGTGCGGGTGTGGCGGCGCACGCGAGGGCCCCCCGCCACGTACGGTGGGACCGACGTGTGCTGATCCACCCCGGTGTGCCACGCGGGCCGGGGCCGTATCACCCGGGGTGAGGCCATGCGGATGACAGGCCGGGGAGCGCCCGACGCGAACTCCCCCTGGAACGAGATCATCACCGGCCTGTGGATGGGCGGTCACCAGTACCGCGACCCGGGCGGCACGCTGACACCCGCGATCGTGGGGGCCGAGTTCGACGTCGTGGTCAGCCTCTACCACCGCGACGGGCACGGCCCGGCCGACGGCGTGGAGCACCACTACGCCGACCTTCCCGACGGGCCCCTGCTCGCCGGTCAGATCGAGACGGTGGCCGCGCTTGCCGAGACCGCCGCCCAGGCGGTCCAGGCGGGGAGGACCGTGCTCGTCCGCTGCCATTCGGGGTACAACCGGTCCGGCCTCGTCGTCGCACAGGCCCTCGCCGAGCTGGGCTACCCGATCGAGGACGCGATCTTCCTGATCCGCTACCGGCGGTCCAAATGGGCGCTGAACAATCCCCTCTTCGTCGACTACCTCACCACCGGGCTCGGCATCGCCCTCCTCCTCACCGATCTCGAGGCGTAGCTGTCGAGCAGGCCCGGCGAGATCACCCCCGTCACCTGGGCAAAGGATTCTTTCCACAGGGAAATCCACACCCTGGCCGCTTGTTTACCGGAGCCCCCGGCAAGTTGTCCACAGCGTTGCCCACAGGATGACGCGACCACACGGACTCCAGCAGGCCTGCACCCGGGCTTGGCCGTACGGGTCTTACGTGGGTGTTTCACAACCACCTTGTGCTCTCTGTCACGTTTCGGGCGAGGCGTACCGTTTGCACCGTGGATGGGTGCAGGCTCCTCGGAGACTTCCTCCGCGCTCGGCGTCAGATGACGACCCTTGAGCAGGTCGGCCTCGCCCGTGGCGATCACCGCCGCCGCACGCCGGGGTTGCGCCGTGAGGAGGTGGCCATGCTCGCGGGTGTCAGCACCGACTACTACATCCGCCTCGAGCAGGGCAGGGAGCGCCATCCGTCGGACCAGGTGCTCGGCGCCCTCGCCCAGGTCCTCCAGCTCGACGACGAGGCGACCGCGCACCTTCACGAGCTCGCCCGTCCCCGGCAGCCCTGGCTCATGCCCGCCGACCGGACCGACCGGGTGAGCCCCACCTTGCTTCGGCTCATGGGCAGCTGGTCGGAGACGCCGGCGGTCGTGGTCAACCGCAGGCTGGACGTGCTCGCCCGCAACCGCCTGGCCAACGCGTTGTACGGCTGGCTCGACCCCAGCGACAACATGCTGCGCCTGACCTTCCTCGCCCCTGAGGCCCGCGAGTTCTACCCCGACTGGGAGAAGGACGCCGCCTCGAAGACCGCACAGCTGCGGGCGGCGGCCGACTATGCCGACCCGCTGCTGATCGAGCTGGTCAAGGAGCTCTCGCAGGCCAGCGAGGACTTCTGCCGCATGTGGGCCCGCTACGACGTGCAGGCCACGACGTGCGACACGGTGCGCTTCCGCCACCCAGAGGCGGGCGACCTGACTCTCAATTACGAGGCTCTCACCGTCAACAGCGCCCCCAGCCAGGCCTTGTTCGTCTTCCAGGCGGAGCCGGACAGCCCGTCGGAGGCGGCCCTCGCCAGACTCGACAAGATCAGCGCCGAGACCGAGTGAGCCTCACGATCCTGCGGGGGCGCGGGATCGTGAGGCTCACGGCCTACTCGTCGTCCTCGCGCTCCTCGCGGAGCTCCTCGACCATGCCCGCGAGCTGCCGCTTGGTCTCCTCGAGCTCCTCCAGCACCTCCTCCGACGGATCGGCGGCGGCCAGCGCCTCCAGCTCCGCCAGCACGGCGAGCATCGCCGCCTCCCCGGCGCTCTCCCCCGCTTCGGGAGCCTCGTCAGAATCGCGCATCCAGTGCAGCAACCACGCGGCCGACCGCAGACAGCGCACGTGCGGGCTCACTTCGCCGAGCTGCTGCCACAGACCGGCCGCGCGGCGGAAGGCGGCGAGGGCCTCCTCCCCCATGCCCGCGTCCTGCAACGCCTGAGCCGCATACCAGGCGAGCTCGGCCTGGGAGCCGAGCTGTTCCGGGTCATCCTGCACGAGCGTCGCGGCCTGGAGGTACTGCTCCGCCGCCTCTCGGTGCCGCCCGATCTCGGCCAGCGCGTCGCCGAACTGCTTGCGGGTCATCACGATGCCCTGCTCGTCGTACGGAACGTCGACCTTCGGCATCGCCTGTTCGAACAGTGCCGCCGCCTCGGCGTGCCGTCCGAGCCGGTTGTAGGCGCGCGCCGCGATGAAGGTGTTGTGCAGGGTGTCAGGCTCGGACAGGCCGTCCCATCGGGCGGCGGCGGCCAGCGCCGCGGCGACGAGGTCACGCTCACGGTCGGACTGCCGCGCCAGGACCTCGACGGCCATGGAGCTGAGGTGCGCGAGTTGCTCGGCGTCGAGGAGAAGCCCGCCGTATTCGATGGCCTTCGCGGTGAAGCCCTCCGCCGCCTGCATGTCCTCGTCTCCGAAGGCGAACTGGGCCAGGCCCGCCGCGGGCCGCGCGGCGTACCACGGCTGGCCCGCCTCCTCGTAGGCGGCCAGCGCGGCCGACAGGTGCGCGCGGAGGGCGTCCATGTCGTCACGCCGGGAGGCGAGAGCGGCCAGCATGTCGTGGTAAACGGCCACACGGCCAGTGATTCCGTGTTCCTCGGCGAGGGCGAGCTCGGCCGCGATCAGTGCCCACGCCTCCTCGACCTCGGCCGCGGACTGCTCCTCCTGCGGCTCGACGGCGTTCATAGCGATGAACGGGCCGTTCCTGCGCACACTGAGGTACTCGTCCGGGGTGAGCGCTCCGGACGCGAACGCCCGCTCCGCCTCGGCCGTCACCCCGGCGAGCCACTCGTCCGCCGCGTCCCGGCCCTTCGTGCGGAACAACGCCCACGACGCGGTCGAACGCGCCTCCAGCGCCTTGGCGAGATCCCCCAGCCGGGTGAAGCGCTCGGCGACCTCCAGCAGCGCCTCGCGAGCGGCCTCGTGGTCGGACGCGTCGTCGGAGTCGAGCAGCGCGTGAACCCTGCGGCGGGCCACCTCGGCGGCCACCGCCTCCGGAAGCTCCTCTTCGCTGCGGCCGACCCGCTCCCACGCTTCGTCCGCATGCGGGTGGCGGCTCTCGCTCAGCCGCCGCGCCTCGGCGACCAGCTCGTCGAGCGTCGCCCCGCGCTTCGCGGGGGTCCGGGCCGGGCCGGGCGCCGCCGGCATGTCAGCTGAGGCCGGCAACCGCGACGGAACACCGAGCGGCAACGCGTCGAGCAGGGGCTCCCGTGCCAGCCGTGTGGCGATGCGCTCACCATAGGCGGTGGTGCCGTGGCGCGCGTCATAACGGGCGACCACATCGGCGACCTCTTTCTCCAGGGCGGCGAGCGTCGTGCCGACCGTGCGGTCGCCCAGAGGCAGCTCGTCATGGCCGAGCGCGCTGAGGCGGCGCAGCAGGACGATCGTGCCGCTCAGGAAGCTGACCCGCTGCGCGACGTCATGGTGCTCGTCGGTCAGCCAGGTCAGATGTTCGTTGAGGATCTCCAGTCCCCGGGCCTCGTTGCCGGTGAGGGCGCAGAACTCGATGTGCGTGCCGACCGGCCCGCGCAGGTTCACGTTGTGACGGACCAGCGGGTACCCCTTGAGAAAGGCCCTGCGGGCGTCCTCGACGCGCCCGGTCCGCACGAGCGGAAGCAGTGCGTTCGCCAGTGCACGGTGTGGCTCCTCGGCGCAGGCCAGCTCGCCGTCGAGCAGCGGCGCCCAAAGCTCCAGGGCGCCCTCGTCGTCGCCGACCGTCTCCCGCCACCACGCCCGCGTGTTGTGCTCGCAGGCATCGCAGTCGGCCATCTCATCCCGGGGAGCGGTGATGAAGGCCTCCATTTGGGCGGCGGCCGTCGCGCCGTCGCCGATGAGTTGCGCCAACTCCGACCGCAGCTGGAGCGCCGGGCGCAGACTGTAGCCGCGCTGCCGGTAGCGGCTGTCCAGCTCGTCCATCCAGCGGTAGACGGTCGCCAGCGGCACGGACGGATTGTTCACGAGGTTGGACGTCATCCACTTGAGCTCCCAGTGGATCGGGTGCGCCAACTCGCCGAGCTCCGCGGGATGGTCGTCGAAGATGCGCAGCAGCCGCCCGAAGGCGACGGGCATGCGGTCGCGCTCGGCGCCGTACGCGTATGCCTCGATCAGCCGCAGGAGCACCTGGCCTTCCAGCTCCCGGTCCGCGGTGTTCTTGGCGGCCGCGGCGAGCAGCTCGAAACGTTCGGCCTTCTGCCGGCCCTTCGGGAGCTGGTGAGCATGGCCCATCGCCGCCCTGATCTCGTCGACGTTCATGCCTGGCCCTCTTCTCCTGCGAGTTCGGTCACGTTGCGGGAGGCCCAGCCGAGGAGCTCGTCGAAGGCCCGGTTGATCAGTGAGGTGTCGACCGGCCGCAGCGGCCGGTGGGTCATCAGCAGCGCCTGGCCGTACAGGCCCTCGATCGCGGCGACCAGCAGCGCGTGGTCGCGGATCGCGGCGAGGCGGCGGACCACCGGGCTGCGATGGTTGAGCACGAGCTGCGCGCGGGGCTCGGCCGATTTGAGGGCACCGAGGATCTCGGCCCACAGGTCGTCGGCCTCGGCCTGCGTCTCGGCGCGGGTGCGCTCCTGCCGCGCCTCGCGGGAGTCGAGGTGCAGCGCGGACACCGACGGCGGCGAGAACGCGCGGAGGATGACGTCGCAGCCCAGGGGGTCGAGCACCGACCGGGCGGCCGCGAGGAAAGGCGCCATCGCGAGCTCCCCTGCCGAGTCGACCGGGTCGAGCGCCGCCGTCACCACGTCGGCGCCGAGCTGCTCGACCACCACGCCCGGCATGACGCCGGGCAGCAGCGCCACCAGCTCGCCGTCGTAGGTGTAGCCGCCGTTGACGACCCCGATGCCCTGGGCGGACGCGATCGTCGCGATCTGCCGGAACTCCTCCACGGTGGAGGTCACCCGTACGACGGGGTGGCTCCTGGCGAACTCGGTCAGATTCGCCGGGCCCGCGGTGGTCTCGAACTCGAGGTACGGCAGCATGATCTTGAACAGGTCGCTGTCATGCCGGGCCAGCGCCTTGACGCCGAGGCTGTGCACCGACATGAACGCGGCCATGCGCTGCGGATCCTGCGCGGCCATCGTGGTGAGCCAGTCGCGCAGCCGCGCGCCCAGGGTCTCGCGGACCGCGGCGAGCGTCTCGTCCTCGTAGAGACCCTCGCGTGACGCGGTCGGCCGCAGCGTGTCGGTGTCGATGACGCAGCGCACGAAGAACGCCCAGTCCGGCAGCAGGCCGGTCGTGGCGTCGCCGAGCAGCATGCCCTTCAGGTAGACGCGGTGGCGCCCGCTCTCGGCAGGGCTGGCCGCCCGCGGGAGCACGTAGGCGGCGCCCCTGACCCCGGCCAGCTTCACGTCGAGTTCGACGACGTCGAGCGCGGTGAAGCCGAGCGTGGCCTCGCCGTACTCGAGCAGGGCCACCCTGCGGGCGGCGGCGGACACATAGTTGCGGTCCCACACCGGCGGGCTGTCGGTCGTGCGGACCGACCGGCCGTCCGCCTCGACCGTCACCTCGTACGGCAGAAGCGAGCCGAAGTCGCGGGCGAGGTCGATGACGACGTCGGGTGCGAACCAGCGCTCCGCGCCGGGGCGAGGCGTGAGGAAGACCGTCGTCCCGGGAGTGGCACGTTCCCGCTCGTCGAGGTCCCGCACGGAATACGTGCCGTCGGAGGCGGCGACCCACTCCACGCCCGGAGCGTCCGGGTGCGCGGCGGAGCGGGTCAGCACCCGGATGCGCTCGGCCACCGTGAAGCAGGCGAGCAGGCCGATGCCGAACTGCCCCAGGAACTCGCGGCGGGCACCCTCGAGGTCGTCACGCTTGGACGAGCGGCCGATCGTCGCGAGGAACCGGTGCACGTCGGCCTCGGTCAGGCCGATGCCCGGATCGTCGATGCGCAGCCCCGACTCGTCGAGGGTGATCCGGATGGCGGTCGGCGCCTCGGGCTCGACCCTCCGGCGCGCGGTGATCGCGTCGACCGCGTTCTGCATCAGCTCGCGCAGGTAGATGCGCGGGCTCGAATACAGGTGGTGCGACAGGAGATCGACCAGACCACGCAGATCAACCTGGAAAGAATGCGCATTTGCCGACTTATCGTCCAACATGGCGATGATGGTAGCGGCGGCGGACGACAAAGATCGGGGCGTTTTCCGCAGCGTTCACCTCTCCGTGACAGGCCCTCACGTGCGCCTCCCGGCCGGACTCCCCTACGCTGGAGCGAAATCCGGATTCTCCGATGGCCCGGGCGTGCCGCTGAAAGCGCCCATCCCGATGTGCTCTCACCTCGTCGCGGAGGGTTTCCGCGCGTTGTCATGACCGCCGCCGGCAGGCCCGCCGTACGGGTCCGCACCCGCAAGGACCTGCGAGGGGAACGGCGGCGCCGCCCGCCCCGCTGCCTCGGCCATCTGATCGCCGCGCCCCTGTGGCCGATGCACGGAGCCAACCTGGGCACCCTGCTGCGCACCTGCGACGCCGTCGGGGCGTGCCTGGCCGTACCCCGCTTTCCCTGGGTGCCCGAAGCCCTCGACCGCGGAAACACGCTGCGCCGTCCCGCCTGCGTGCACTGGGTGGGCGACCCGCTGAGGTGGCTGGAGCGCAGCCGGACCGCGGGTCTCCACGTGGTGGGCGTCGAGCTGGCGGAAGAGGCCGTACGGCTGGCCGACCTGCCGATGGCCCGCATGCCGACGATCGCGGTGCTCGGGCACGAGCGCGAGGGCATCCCGCCTGAGGCGCTCGACCTGCTCGACACGGTCGTGGAGATCCCGATGATCGGCACGGGGGCGAGCCTCAACGTCGCCGTCGCCGGCTCCCTCGTGCTCTACAAGCTGGCCGGCTTCGCCTGAGGGGAGGCGGGACCAGGCACCCGGCGGCCCGGTCCCGCCTCCCCTCAGGCGCCGGTCAGCCGACCTCGACGTTCTCCAGCACGCCGAGAGCGTCCGGCACCAGCACGGCGGCCGAGAAATACGTGGTCACCAGATAGGACGTGATGCCCTTGCCGTCGACGCCCATCAGCCGGGCCGACACCCCCGGCTGCACCTCGTCGGGCAGTGCCGTCCTGTGCAGGCCGACGACGCCCTGGTCGTCCTCCCCCGTCCGCATGACCATGATCGAGGTCAGGCCCTCGCGGGTGACCGGGATCTTGTCGCTCGGCAGGATCGGCACCCCGCGCCACCCCGTCACTCTGGAGCCCCCGAAGTCCAGGGTGTCGGGGTAGACGCCCCGGCAGTTGCACTGCCGGGCGAAGGCCGCGATGGCCTCCGGATGAGCCACGAAGAAGTGCGACTTCCTCCGTCGGCACAGCAGCTCGTCCATGTCGTCGGGGGTGGGCGGGCCGGTCCGCGTGTGGATCCGCTGACCCAGATCCGCGTTGTGCAACAGACCGAACTCCCGGTTGTTGACCAGCTCGTGCTCCTGACGCTCCCGCAACGCCTCGATCGTCAACCGCAACTGCTGCTCGGTCTGATTCATCGGCTCGTTGTACAAATCCGCCACCCGCGAATGCACCCGCAAAACCGTCTGCGCCACACTCAACTCATACTCACGAGGCGACAACTCGTAATCCACGAACGTCCCCGGCAACGTCACCTCCCCCACATGACCCGCAGCCAACTCGATGCCGGCCTCGCCGTGCCTGTTCTGGGGCGCCCGGGCGGCCAGCGCCACGCGGGCGATGTGCTCGCGTAGCGCCTCCGAACGGCCCAGCACCTCGCGGAAGACGGCGAGCGGCAAAGTGAGCACCGTGCAGGCCGTGACGGCCGTCGCGGTGAACCCCCACCTCATCGCCGGCCCGGCCAGCGCCTGCCCCCCCAGGTGGTCGCCGCCCGCGAGCATCCGCAGCCCGCGGGTGCGCCCGTACTCGCCGCTCGCGCTCGCGTCGGCCTTGCCGTACGCGACGAGAACCACCTCGTCCACCGGGGTGTCGGCGGAGACGATGCGCTCGCCGGGCTGGAAGTCGTGCTGGACGAACCGGTCCGCGAGCTCTCCGAGGACGGCCTCGTCGCCGAACCCGCGCAGCGCGGGCAGCTCGCCCAGCGAGGCGGGCACGACGTCGACCCGCGAGCCCGTGGAGGCGAACACCACCTGCCCGGAGCCGGGGCGGTAGGTGAGGCGGCGGTTGACCCGGTAGGCGCCGCCGGTCACCTCCACCCACGGCAACGCGCGCAGCAGGTGCCGCGAGCTGATCTCCTGCATTTGCGGCTGCGTCTTGCTCGTGGACGCCAGGTTGCGCGCGGCGGCCGTGCCGAGGCTGAGAGCCGCTTCGGTCGTGGCGCCCTCCGTGCCGGGAGCGGTCATCCGTACACCGCCGATCCCACTGCGGCGGCGATCCGAGCCGACGCCGTGCCGAGCCCCGTCGGGCCGCCCGACCAGTCACCCGCACCGAAGTCGCCGGGCGCCCGGGGAACGTGCACCAGCTCGGACTCGACGTATCTGCTGGTCTTCTCGTGCCACAGGAGGATGGCGGCCATCCAGTCCTTCAGCTCCTCCACATAGGCCGTGAGCGCGTCCCTGGCCTCGCCGTCCAGGTCGTGGTCGTCGAAGAAGGCGGGCAGCTCGGCCGCGACCAGGTGCTCGAACTGGCGCATGCGCGAGTCCATCAGGTCGTTCACGATGGCGGCCGCCTGCCGTTCCTCGCAGCCGAAGAAGCTCTGCACGACCAGGACGCAGTTGTGCAGCTCCCCCTCGAACTGGATCTCCTTCTGGTAGGAGAACACGTCGTTGAGCAGGCACGCGTAGTCGGCGGCCGAGTTCTCCAGGCCGAGCACGGTGCGGGTCTGGTAGACGTCCCGCGGCAGGTCACGGCCGCGGGCGAGCCGCGCCAGCGCACGGGTCATGTCGGACCCGAACGTCCTGCGGCGCATCTCCATGTAGTCGATCGGATCGGGGACGCGGTTCTGGGTGTGGTTGGCCAGCTCCCACAACCAGCTGTCGGTCATGCTCTCCACCGCCTCGCGGAACACGGCCCGGCCGCCGTCGGTCATGGGCTCCGCCGTCCGCGCCCACAGATCGGCCAGGCCGCGTTCGACGGGGTTGACCGGCTCCGGGGTCGCCCCCAGGTCGAGCGGCATGAACGCCGGCAGCCGCTCGAGGAAGACCCGCGCCCCGCCCACGTCGCGGGCGGGACCGAAGACCGCAGGGAAGTAGTCGTCGGCGTAGGTGCCCCAGGTGAGCCACTCGGCCGACAGGATCAGCTCGCCGACGTCCGCGTCCGGGTCGATGCCCGCCGCGCACAGGGCGAAGTCGAAACCGGTGTTCCTGCGCCGGCTCCACAGGGGCCGCCCGAGCATCTGCGGCAGCGGGTCGTGGAACCCCACCCGCCCCGCCCATTCGACGCTCTCCCGCCGGGCGGCGTCCACGTGCGGGTTGACCCTGACCGCGTACGGCATGCGGAAGTCGGGCCGCGGAAGCGGCCCCACATCCCGGTACGGGACGTGGGTGTGGCTCCTCGGACCTCCGGGCCCGGTCAGCCCGGCGGCCAGTCTGATCTGGGCCGACGAGGTGCCGAGCCCGGTGGGCCCCCCAAGCACGGGGACGCTGAGCACGGGAACCTCGAGCGCGGGCCCGCCGGACGCGCCGCCGCCGTTCATGTAGCGGCTGGAACGCATGTGCCACTCGTGCCCGCCGGACTGCCAGTCCTGCAGGCCCTTCACATACGCGAGTACGGCCAGGCGCTCGGCGGGGTCGAGCGCGTGTTCCTCGAAGAGCGGCGGCAGCTCGGTGAGCGTGGTGTTCTCGAACTGGTGGAGCCGGGAGGTGAGCAGGTCGTTGACGGCGTCGGCGGCCTGCTGGGTGCCGTATCCGAGGAACCTCTCGAAGACCAGGACGCCGTTGCTCAGCTCGCCCTCCTCCTCGACCTCCCGCTGGTAGGAGAACAGGTCGTTGCGCAAGTGGACGGCGTCGGAGAACGTGTCCCTGAGCACGCACAGCGGACGCGTCCCCGCCACGCGGGCGGGGACCTCCGCGCCGACGGCGTGCTCGACGAGGTTGGCCGACCAGGGCGCCCCGCCGACCCGCCGCCGCATCTCGATGTACTCCATCGGGTTGGCGACCCGGCCTGCGTTGATGTTGGACAGCTCCCACAGGGACTCGTCCAGGAGGTTCTTCGTGCTCTCGGCGAACCTTACCCGCCAGTCCACCGACATGTCGGGGACCGTACGGATCCACAGGTCGGCCAGGCCGCGCTCGACCGGGTTGACCGGCTCCGGCATCGGCGCCGCCGGGTCGGCCGGCATGAACGCCCGCAGCCTGTCGAGATAGTCCTTCGCTCCGTCGATGTCCCCGCTGCGCTTGAAGACCTCCAGGAAGTGGTCGTCGAAGAAGAACACCCAGACGTACCAGTCGGTGATGAGGTCCAGCTCGGCGGCCGGCGCGTCGGGGTGGGTGTAGGCGCACATGAGCCCGTAGTCCATGGCGTCGAGCTGCCGCTCGTCCCAGACGCCGAGCTCGGGGTCGAGCATGCCCATGCCGTCGGCCCACGCCTTGGTGTGGGTTCGCGCCGTCTCCAGATGGGGGTTGAGCCTGGCCGGATACGGCACGTAGAAGTCGGGAAGCGTGAAGGGCTGCATGGGCCGTTAGCCGATCTCGACGCTCTCGAGGATGCCGAGGGCGTCCGGCACCAGGACCGCCGCGGAGTAGTAGGTGGTGACGAGGTAGGAGATGATCGCCTTGTCGTTGATGCCCATGAAACGGACCGACAGGCCCGGCTGGTACTCGTCGGGCAGGCCGGTCCTGTGCAGGCCGATGACGCCCTGCTCGGACTCCCCGACGCGCATCGCCATGATCGAGCTCAGCCCGTGCTCGCTGACCGGGATCTTGTTGCACGGCAGGATCGGCACGCCGCGCCAGGCCGGCACCCTGTTGCCGTGCAGCTCCGCGCTCTGCGGGTACAGGCCCCTGCTGTTGCACTCGCGGGCGAAGGCGGCGATCGCCTTGGGGTGGGCGAGGATGTAGCCGGGCTCCTTCCACACCTTGGCGAGCAGGGCATCCATGTCGTCGGGGGTGGGCGGGCCGGTCCGCGTATGGATCCGCTGACCCAGATCCGCGTTGTGCAACAGACCGAACTCCCGGTTGTTGACCAGCTCGTGCTCCTGACGCTCCCGCAACGCCTCGATCGTCAACCGCAACTGCTGCTCGGTCTGATTCATCGGCTCGTTGTACAAATCCGCCACCCGCGAATGCACCCGCAAAACCGTCTGCGCCACACTCAACTCATACTCACGAGGCGACAACTCGTAATCCACGAACGTCCCCGGCAACGTCACCTCCCCCACATGACCCGCAGCCAACTCGATCTCGGCCTCGCCGTGGGCGTTGGCGGCCCGGCCCGCGCCGGAGCGGTGGTCCGCCAGGTGCGCGCGCAGCTCGGGCGACTGGGCGGCGACGTCCTGGAACGCCTCGCGCGAGAGGGTCAGCACGGTGCAGGGGGTGATGGCCTTCACGGTGAAGTCCCACGCCTGCGACTCATCGGTGAGGAGCTGGTCGCCGAAGTGGTCGCCGTCGGCGAGGACCTCCAGCGTCGTCTCGTGCCCGTACGCGCCCGCGCCGAGCTTGTCGACCTTGCCGTGCGCGATCAGGACGACCTGGTCGAGCGGGGCGCCGGCGGAGACGATGACCTCGTCCGGCGCGTACTCCCGCTGCGTGAACCGGCGGGCCAGGGCCGACAGCACGTCGGTGTCGTCGAAGCGCCGCAGCGCCGCGATCTCGCACAGCTCGGCGGGGATGACCCTGACCTCTGCTCCGGTGGAGACGAACGTGATGCGCCCGTCGCCCACGCCGTAGCTGAGCCGGCGGTTGACCCGGTAGGCGCCGCCGATCACCTGCACCCACGGGAGGATCCGCAGCAGGTGCCGCGAGGTGATCTCCTGCATCTGCGGCGCCGACTTGGTGGTCGTCGCCAGGTTCCGCGCAGCGGCGGTGCCCAGGCTGAGCTGCGGCTGCTCGTCCGAGGTGAGCGGTTCGGTCATGACGAGATCACCTTTCTGTCAGGGTGGGCTGCCGGTCCCGGTCGGTGACCGGCAGAGGCGTGCGTGCCGTACGGGGCGGCGGAGTGGCCGGTCCCGTGCGGGCGGGGGTCACCCGCTCCGGTCGCGGAGCTCGGGGGGAAGGGAGAAGGTCAGCGTCTCCTCGGCCAGGGTGACCGTGGCGGTCTCGGCGTAGCCGTGCCCGGCGAGCCAGGCGAGCAGCTCACCCACGAGGATCTCGGGCACGGACGCGCCGGAGCTGACCCCGACGGTCTCCACGCCGTCGAGCCAGCGCTCGTCGGCGTCGCCCGCCCGGTCGACGAGGTGGGCGGCCCGGGCGCCCGCGGCGAGCGCGACCTCGACCAGGCGCCGGGAGTTGGAGGAGTTGGCGGAGCCGACCACGATGACGAGCTCGCATCGGGGGGCGACGGCGGCGACGGCCTCCTGCCGGTTCTGGCTCGCGTAACAGATGTCGTCGCTGGGCGGATCGACGAGGCCGGGAAACCGTTCGCGCAGCCGGGCGACGGCGGCCATCGTCTCGTCGACCGACAGGGTGGTCTGGGACAGCCAGCCGACCTCGGCGCCCTCCGGCAACTCGACGTCGTCGGGCCGCGCCGGGTCGACCACGTGCACGCGCCCGGGCGCCTCTCCGGCCGTGCCCTCCACCTCCTCGTGCTCGGCATGGCCGATCAGCAGGATGTGGTGGCCCGCGCCGGCGAACCGCACCGCCTCCTTGTGCACCTTGGTGACGAGCGGGCAGGTCGCGTCGACGGTGCGCAGACCTCGCTCGGCGGCGTGGTCCCGGACGGCCGGCGAGATCCCGTGGGCGGAGAAGACGACCAGGGCTCCGTCGGGCACCTCGTCGAGTTCGTCGACGAACACCGCTCCCCGCCGGGTGAGGTCGCCCACCACGAAGGTGTTGTGCACGATCTGTTTGCGGACGTAGACGGGCGGGCCGTGCCGCCGCAACGCCTCCTCCACGGTGGCGACGGCCCGTTCGACTCCCGCGCAGTAGCCGCGCGGGGCGGCCAGCAGTACACGCCCCATGAACTGGTTCCCCCATCCGGTTGATCGGGCCTACCTGGTCGGTCGAAGGCTCAGCGGGTGCGGTCGATCAGACCACCCGCCAGTACGGCCAGGCCGCTTCGCGCAAGGGGATCGACCGGCGCGGCATGGAGCGCGTGCAGGGCGTCGCGGGAACGATCGGCGATCATCGCCTCCACCCGGGCCAGTGCCCCGGTGGAGACCACGATGTCCCGCAACTCCGCCGCGCGCTCCTCGGTGAGGGAGGGGTTGCCGTGCCACGCGCCGAGGTGGCGGGCCTCGGCGCCGGAGGCGTGCTGGAAGGCGTGCGCGATGAGAATGGTGTGTTTGCCCTCGCGCAGGTCGTCGAGCACCGACTTGCCCGTCTGGGCAGGGTCGCCGAACATGCCCAGGATGTCGTCGCGGAGCTGGAAGGCCTCCCCCAGCGGCAGGCCGATCTCGGAGTAGGCCTCCAGCAGGACCGGGTCGGCGCCCGCCAGCGCCCCGCCGATCTGCAGCGGCCGCTCGACGGTGTATTTGGCGGTCTTGTACCGCACCACCATCAGTGCCTGCTCGACCGTGGAAAGGTCGCGGACCTGCGCGAGGATGTCGAGGTACTGCCCCGTGATCACCTCGGCGCGCAGCCGGTCGAACAGCGCACGCGCGGCGCGCAGGCGCCCCGGCTCGACGTCGCTCGCCGACAGCAGCTCGTCGGACCAGGCCAGCGTGAGCACGCCCATCAGGATCGCGGCGGCGTGGCCGAACGAGGGGGCCCCAGGCCCCTCGTGCATGCCCGCCAGGCTCCGGTGCATCGTGGGAGCTCCGCGGCGCAGCTCGCTGCCGTCCATGATGTCGTCGTGGATGAGCAGGCCGGCGTGGCACAGCTCCAGCGCGGAACCCGCCGAGATGATCTGGTCGCTCTCCTCCCCGCCCGCCCCCCGCCATCCCCAGTAGCAGAGGAGGGGCCGGATGCGCTTGCCGCCGCCGAGGATGAAACGACGCAACAGCCGGTAGGCCGCGGCCACCTCCGGGTCGGCGACGGGGGCGGCGTGCTCGTCGAGGAAGCCGGCCAGACGGCCGTCGACCAGCACCTTGACCCGCTCGGTGGTCTGAGCGAGCGACGCCTCCTCGGTCTCCACGGTCATGGCCCGTCCCCCTCGTCGAAGAAGATCCGCTGCACACAGAAAGCTATGTACCGGATACGGAAAGTTGAAGATTCCATTCCGGAGAACGGAACATGACATGGGGCGCCCCAGGCCCCCCCGCCCTGAGATCCGCGGCCAAAGGCGGCCCTTCGCGGCTACCGAGAGTGGTGTCGCATTGCCTTGGGTAGTCATGCTTTGCTTTGCTGGCCCATGACCTGATCCATGGACGCGGCGCGCCTTGTCCCGCGATGGCGGGCGGCGAAAGAAACGCCGCGGAGCACCCGAGGAATCACCACTGTCTCGACAACTGACGCCCGACCAGCCCAGCAGCCTGGAAAAGGCGATAACGATCATCACGTCACTGAGCGCGGCTCGCCAGCCGATGAGCCTCGCCGAGCTGTCCCGCAGGACGGGACTGCCGAAGACGACCGCGCACCGCCTTCTCGGCGTGTTGTGCAGGAGGGGCTTCGCCCGGCGGATCGGCATCGACTACGCCGTCGGCGACCAGCTCGCCACGTTGGCAGGCCCGGGGCCGCGGACGATTCCCGGCGGCCGGAGGATCGTCCTGCCGTACATGGTGCGCTTATACGAGCTGACCCGGCAGACGGTGAACCTGGCCGTCGCCCGCGGGCTCGAGGTGGCCTACGTCGAGCGGGTGTACGGCCACGCCCGCGTGAGCTCGCCGTCCGACGGCCTCGACCGCGCGCCGCTGCACTGCACCGCGACGGGAAAGGTGCTCCTCGCGTTCAACGCCGAGCTGAACGCGACGTTCCGCGAAGCCGGCGCCATGCGGAGGATGACCCGCAGGACGATCCCGGGACCGGCCGCGCTCGACCGCGAGCTGCACATGGTCAGGCGCACGGGAATCGCCTTCTCCCGCGAGGAGTTCGCCGAGGGGGTGGCCTGCGCGGCCGCCCCGGTGTTCGGCCCGGACGGCAGGATCTGCATGGCGGTGGGCGTGGCGGGCCCCTCGCCGATTCTGGCCCTGCCCGAGGTCGCCGGGACGGTCAAGAAGACCGCCCACGCCATGTCGGGCGCCGTCTCCCGGTCGATCGCGGATACGGCCGCAAGGCCTTCGCGGAACGGCTCGTCCGCATGCCCGCTCTGAGATCCTTCAGGCGCGCGCCGCGGTAGCCGGAACGCCGAAATGCCCGGTCGACAACAGCCGACCGGCCCCCTCCCCTCCTGCCTGGCACGGCGCAGCACCTCGCTGCGGCGCGTCATCGCGATCTTTGATACGCACGTGCCATGGAGCCTTCCTCGACGCGGTCCGCGCCGAGCCGGCCTGACGGGCCGGCCTGATCCGGAGCCGGGCGAGGAATGGATCAACTGTGGAGTGTGCGCCTGCGCGCGCGTAGCGTCTCACCCATGACGCCAACCCAACTCCGCGCGTTCGCCGCCGTGGTCAGGCTCGGATCGGTCAAGCAGGCGGCCGCGGAGCTCGAGGTGTCGGAGGCCGCCGTCTCCCTGCATGTCAGCCAGTTGCGCAAGGAGCTCGGTGACCAGCTTTTCACCCGTACGGCCTCGGGGCTGGCCTTCACCCCCGGCGGGTTGCGGCTGGCGAGCCGGGCCGCCGAGATGCTCAGCCTCCAGGAGCGCACGATCATCGAGGTGAGCCAGGCCGCCCGTGGGCGCAGGCTGCTGCGCATCGCGGCGTCGAGCCTGTTCGCCGAGCACGCCGCCCCCGGGCTGATCGACTTGTTCGCCGGCAGGGCCGCCGACCTCGACGTGGAGCTGAGCGTGCACGATCCGCGGCGGTTCGGCACACTGCTGAGCTCCCGCGCCGTGGACGTGGCCATCGGCCCGCATCCGGGAGGCGCCGACGAGTCGCTGGTCAGGCGGCCGTTCCTCAACTACCAGGTGATCGTGGTGGCGGGCCCCGACCATCCCCTGGCCGGACTCGACGTCACCCCCGGCCAGCTCCGCGACCAGACGTGGCTGCTCGGCCCATCCGCCGCCGCCGACATCGGCGTCATCCCCGCGGTGTTGCGCCGCGTCAACGTCCCGGAAGCCCGCCAGCAGATCTTCCAGAGCCACGCGGCGGCGCTGGAGGAGGCCATGCGCGGCCACGGGATCGCTCCCACCGTGTCGTTCGCGGTGGCCCGCGACCTGGCCAACGGCCGCCTGATCCGCCTCGCGGGGAACTCGCTGCGTTTCGACGGCGCCTGGGCCACGCTCACGCTGGACGAGCGCGCTGCCTCGCCCGCGACCGACGAGCTGGTGCGGTTCGTCACCACCCCGCGCGCGACGCAGGCCATGTTGCGCGGCCCCGGCGTCAGCATCGGGCGCTTCCGCCCGTCCATCCACGTCACCCTGTGGAGCTAGAGCGTGTGCGGGCGATCGCGTCGATGACCCGGCGCAACGATGCGAAGGTGTCGGCGGGCAGCAGTTCGTCGCAGTACGGCAGGGCCGCCGCCATGCCGCCCGCGGACGGCTCGAACCCGGGTGCGGAGGCCCGCGGGTTCATCCAGATCACGCGATTGGCGCGGCGGCGCAGGCGGGCCATGGCCGCGGCCAGAGCGTCGGGCGGGTCGCTGTCCCAGCCGTCCGAACCGATGATCACAATGGCGCCGCGCAGCGTGCCTCCGTGGTGGGACGCCAGCAGCGTGTGGACGTTCGCCGCGATCCGCGTGCCGCCGAACCGGTCGGCGACCTTCGCGGTGGCATGGTCGACGGCGTCGGCCGCCGACCGGTGCGTCAGCGCCGGGGTGAGCCGCGTGAGCGACGTGGCGAAGGCGAACACCTCCGCTCCCGCCACCAGCGCCAGTGCGCGCATCATGTGCAGATAGGCGGTGGCCTCGGCCTGCATCGACTGGCTGACGTCGCAGAGCATGACCGTGCGCCGCGGCCGGTCCAGCGGCCGTTCCCGCATCAGGTGGAACGGCTCCCAGCCCGTACGGCGGGACCGCGCGAGCGTCGCACGCAACGCCGGCCGGCGTCCGCGGGGACCCACGGCGAAACGGCGGCCACGCCTGACCGGCCAGGCGGCGACGGCGGCCCGGAGCCATTCGCCGAGCAGCTCCATCGACCGGCCGTCGAGGTGCTCGAACGGCACGTCCGCGAGGCCGGAGACGTCGCCGGGCAGCCGTTCGGGCACGGCCGGCGAGGCGGCGGAGTCGGCCGCGCCCGCGACCACCTGGGGCAGCGTCGCCCATGGCAACGCGCCCCTGTCCTCCCGGGACGGCGCGGGCAGGCGGGGGCCCGTCGGGGAGGGGGCTCCGCCGCCGCCCCCCGGCCGTCTGCGCGCGTTCGGGTCGGCCGCCACGGCCACACCCCGGAAAACGGCCGCGAACACCTCGTCGAAGATCTCGATCTCCGCGTGCCGGCGGACGAACCCGATGCGCGCCGCCCAGTAGAGCCGCGACAAGGAGGTGGGCGGGTCGGCCTCCAGCGCGCGCACGACATCCTGCACGGCGGTGAGGCCGACAGGCATGCCGCGCCGCCGCAACCGGTCCGCGAAGGCCACGGCGAGCGCCGCGCGGTCGACTCCGGGCAGGAAGGCGGCCGGTTCCCGCGAAGGGGACGCCGAGATCACGTGGCCACGAGGTAGACGACGACCGCCGCCGCGACGACCAGCACCACCAGCACGGGGATCGCGCGCTTGTAGAGCGAGCCTCCCGCCACGCTCATCACGTCCAGCGGCTCGGGCTCGGGCGAGACGGGTTCCGCGAGGGCGGCTGAGACGACGGCGGGAGGAGCGTCGGCGGCCAGCTTGCCCTCCAGGCAGTCCACGAACTGGCGCAGCAGCTTCCCGGACACCTCCGTGATCATTCCGCTGCCGAACTGCGCGATCCGCCCGGAGATCTTCAGATCGGTGTCGACGGTGACGCGGGTCCTGCCGCCGTCGGCCGCGAGCTGGGCGGTGATGGTGGCGGACGCCGTACCCGCCCCGCGCGAGTCGCGGCCCCTGGCGTCGATCACAGCGTGATGGTTCGCGTCGTCCTTCTCGGCGAAGCGCACGGTCCCCGCGTATTCGGACACGACGGGACCGACCTTCACCTTGACCTTGCCGGAATAGACCTCCCCGTCCATCCCGGTGAGCTGGGCGCCCGGCATGCAGGGCGCGACGCCCTCCAGGTCGGTGAGCACGGCCCACGCCTGCTCGATCGGGACGCCGACGGTGAACTCATGGGCAATCTTCACGGGCTCTTCTCTCCGTTCCTTCGCTCACGGTCCGGTCCCGACCAGCCCGTCGAGTGCGTCGCCGATCGTCCGCCTGTCGTCCGGCGTCTTGGCGAGGGCGCTGAGCGTACGGACGACGTCCTGCCTGACCAGGCCGGTCGCCCCCAGCGCTGACAGGGCGGAGACCCAGTCGATCGTCTCGGCCATGCCCGGCGCCTTGTCGAGGTCGAGCCCGCGCACCCGGCCGACGAAGTCGGTGGCCGACCTGATCAGCGGCTCGGCCGCCGCGGGCACACTGCGGCGGAGGATCTCCGCCGCCCGCGCGGGCGAGGGGAAGTCGATCCAGTGGTAGAGGCAGCGCCGCCGCAGCGCGTCGTGCAGGTCCCTGCTGCGGTTGGAGGTGAGGACGACGACGGGCGGCCGCCTGGCCGCGAACGTGCCGAGTTCGGGAATCGTGATCGCCGCCTCGCCGAGGAACTCGAACAGCAGGGCCTCGAACTCGTCGTCGGCCCGGTCGATCTCGTCGATGAGCAGCACGGGAGGCAGGGGTCCTTCGTGCCTGATCGCGCGCAGGATGGGCCGCTCCTGCAGGAACTCCTCGGTGAACAGGTCGGCGTCGCGCAGGCGGTCGTGGCGTGATTCCGCGAGCCTGATGGCCAGCAGCTGGCGCTGGTGGTTCCACTCGTAGAGGGCTTCTCCGGCCGTCAGCCCCTCGTAACACTGCAGCCGGATCAGCGGGGTGGACAGGGCGCGGGCCAGCGCCTTGGCGGCGGTCGTCTTCCCCACACCCGGCTCGCCCTCCAGCAGCAGGGGGCGGCCGAGGGTGAGCGCGAGGAACAAGGCCGACGCCGTGCCCTCGTCGACGAGGTAGCCGACGTCGTCGAGCCTCCGCGTGATGTCGGCGGTTCCGGTGACTAGGCCGGTGCCGGTGCCGGTGCCGGTGCCGGTGCCCTCCATCGCGTCACCGTCCCCCGCCGGTGGTGTCCCGCCCGGCGTAGCGCTCCTTGCAGCCCGCGCCGCAGAACCACACGGTCCGTCCGTCGCCGGTCAGGTGCGGCGTGTCCGCGGACACCGTCACGGTCATGCCGCAGACCGGGTCCACCGCATGCCGGGCATCGGCCGGAAAAGGCTCAGCCGCGGGGGCCGGGTCGAGCCTCTGCGTGCGGACGGCCGCGACGATCTCGGCCAGGACCGACAGCGCGATCTCCGGCGCCGTGCGCGCGCCGATGCGCAGGCCCACGGGCGTGCGCACGCGCGTTCGTTCCTCCCGGCTCAATCCCATCTCGTCGAGCACGGCCGCTCCCCGCCGGGTGCTCGCGACCAGTCCGACGAAACCCACTCCCGCGTCCAGGGCTCTGCGGATCGCCGTAACCTCGTCACGCCCGTGGCTGGACACCACGACCGCGGTCGCGCCCCGGGGGCCCTGCTCGTCGGCGCTTCGCCGTACGGCGAAGTCGAGGGCGCCCGCCAGGTCGGCGAGCGCCTGGGCGATCGGCGAGTCGCCCACGATCCAGAGCGCGGGCGGCGGCAGCAGGGGCCGCAGGAAGATCTCCAGGGCTCCGCCGGACAGGCAGGGGTTGACCACGACCTGGGCCCCGGGCGACTCGGGGAAGTCCAGGTCGTCTTCCGGCAGCACCCGCAGCAGCACCGAGTTGCCGTCCTTCAGCGCGCCGAGCGCGGCGGTGCGCACAGAGCTTTCGGCGCACTGGCCGCCGACGAATCCCTCGATCGATCCGTCGGGCAGCACGATCGCGTCATCGCCCGCGCTCACCGCCGTGGGGAACTGGGCGCGGACCACGACCGCGTGGACGAACGGGACGCGATCGGCGGCCAGTTCCTTCATCCGTGACGCGATTCCGGGGGCCATCGGCGTCCCTCAGACCGGCGGCCGCGGCACGCCGCGCATGGCGTCCCACACCCGCGACGGCGTGAGCGGCATGTCGGCGTGGCGGATGCCGAAGGGCTTGAGCGCGTCGACGACCGCGTTGACGATCGCCGGCGGTGAGCCGACGGTGGCGGACTCCCCGACGCCCTTGGCGCCGATCGGGTGGTGGGGTGACGGCGTCACGGTGAAGCCGGTCTCCCAGTCGGGCACCTCCAGCGCGGTCGGGATGAGGTAGTCCATGAGGGATCCGCCGAGGCAGTTGCCGTCCTCGTCGAAGGCGATCATCTCCATGAGCGCCATGCCGACACCGTCGGTCAGGCCGCGGTGCACCTGACCCTCGATGATCATCGGGTTGATCCTGGTGCCGCAGTCGTCGACCGCGACGAAGCGCCGCACCTTGACCTGCGCGGTGCCCGGATCGATGTCGACGACGCAGATGTAGGCGCCGTGCGGATAGGTGAGGTTCTCCGGGTTGTAGCAGATCTGCGCCTCAAGGCCGCCTTCGACGCCTTCGGGCAGGTCGCCGGCACCGTGCGCCCGCATCGCGATCTCCTGGATGGTGACCGACTTCGCGGGGTCGCCCTTCACGTGGAAGGCACCCTTCTGCCATTCGAGGTCGGCGACCGACACCTCCAGCATCGCCGAGGCGATGAGGCGCGCCTTGTCGCGCACCTTGCGCGCCACCAGGGCGGCCGCCGCGCCGGAGACGGGGGTCGACCGGCTGCCGTAGGTGCCGAGTCCGAACGGCGTCTGGTCGGTGTCGCCGTGCACGACGTCGATGTCGGCGGGCGGGATGCCGATCTCCTCCGCGACGATCTGGGCGAACGTCGTCTCGTGCCCCTGCCCCTGCGTCTGCACCGACAGCCGGACCACGGCCTTGCCGGTGGGATGCACGCGCAGCTCGCACCCGTCGGCCATGCCGAGGCCGAGGATGTCCATGTCCTTGCGGGGGCCCGCGCCGACCGCCTCGGTGAAGAACGAGACGCCGATGCCCATCAGTTCGCCGCACGCCCGCCGCTCCGCCTGCTCCCTGCGCAGCTCGTCATAACCGGCGATCTCCAGCGCTTTGCGCATGGTCGGCTCGTAGTCGCCCGAGTCGTACAGCCAGCCGGTCTTCGTGCGGTACGGGAACTGGTCGGGCTGGATGAAGTTCTTGATGCGCAGCTCGACGGGGTCCATCTGGAGCTCGTACGCCAGGCAGTCGACGATGCGCTCGATGAGGTAGACGGCCTCGGTGATGCGGAACGAGCACGCGTACGCGACGCCGCCGGGCGCCTTGTTGGTGTAGACGGCCGTCATCTTGCAGTGGGCGGCCTGCAGGTCGTAGCTGCCGGTGAACACGCCGAAGAAGCCGGCCGGGTATTTCACCGGGGCGGCGACCCCGTTGAAGGCGCCGTGGTCGGCGAGCACGTTGGTGCGGACGGCCAGGATCTTCCCGTCCCTGGTGGCCGCGATCTCGCCGCGCATGATGTAGTCGCGGGCGAATCCGGTGCTCGTCAGGTTCTCTGAGCGGTCTTCCATCCACTTCACCGGCTTGCCGGTGACGATCGATCCCACGATCGCGCAGACGTACCCGGGGTAGATCGGCACCTTGCCGCCGAAGCCGCCGCCGATGTCGGGCGAGATGACCCTGATCTTGTGCTCGGGCAGCCCCGCCACGATCGCGTAGAGCGTGCGGTGGGCGTGCGGCGCCTGGCTCGTCGACCACAGGGTCAGCCGGCCGTCGATCCGGTCGTAGTCGGCCACGCACCCGCACGTCTCCATGGGCGCGGGGTGCACGCGGGGGTAGACGATGTCCTCGCTGACGACGACGTCCGCGCTCGCGAACACCGCCTCGGTGGCGGCCTCGTCGCCGGTCTCCCAGTCGAAGATGTGGTTGTCGGTCTTGCCGTCCAGGTCGTCGCGGATGACGGGCGCGCCCGGTTCGAGGGCCCTGCGCACGTCGATCACCGGGTCGAGCACGTCGTATTCGACGTCGATCAGTTCGAGGGCGTCGCGCGCCGCGTAGCGGTCCTCCGCGACGACGAACGCGACCTCCTGGCCCTGGAAGCGCACCTTGTCCGTGGCGAGCACGGCCTGCACATCGCCCGACAGGGTCGGCATCCACGCCAATCCCAGCTCGGTCAGCGCGGCCCCGGTGACGACCGCCTTGACCTTCGGGTGGGCTTCCGCGGCGGTGGTGTCGATGCTCACGATCCTGGCGTGGGCGACGGGAGAGCGCAGGATCGCGCAGTGCAGCATTCCGGGCAGCTGGACGTCGTCGACGTAGCGGCCCTTGCCTCTGATGAACCGCGGGTCCTCCTTGCGGAGCATCCGGCCGTGGCCGACGGGCTTGTGGTCGTTGTTCTCGAATCCGGCCGGTCGTTCGTCGACGGTGGTCACGCCGCACCTCCCGCGTTCGCCTCGTGCGCGGCCGCCCACCGTACGGATCGCACGATGGTGGCGTAGCCGGTGCAGCGGCAGATCTGCCCGGAGATGGCCTCGCGAATCTCCTCCTCCGAGGGATCGGGGTTGCGGTCGAGCAGGGCGCGGGCCGTCATCATCATGCCGGGGGTGCAGAAGCCGCACTGCAGGCCGTGGCACTCCATGAACCCGCGCTGCACCGGATCCAGCTCGCCGTCGCGCTCCAGGTCTTCGACCGTGCGCACCTCGTGGCCGCCGGCCATCGCGGCCAGCACCGTGCACGACTTCACCGGCTCGCCGTCGAGCCACACCACGCACGTGCCGCAGTTGCTCGTGTCGCATCCCCAGTGGGTGCCGGTCAGGCCCAGGTGGTCGCGCAGGAAGTGCACGAGGAGCAGGCGGCCCTCGACCTCCCTGGTGACCTCTTCACCGTTGACGGTCATCGTCACCTGCATGTCACACCCTTTCGACGGAACGGCGCAGGGCCCGCTTGGTGAGCTCCTTGGCGAGGTGGCGCTTGTAGTCGGCGCTGCCGCGCATGTCGGTGACCGGGCTGCACGACTCGGCGGCCAGCACGCCCGCCCGCTCGTACAGCTCCTCCGACGGCTCCCTGCCGCGCAGCGCGGCGGAGACGGCCGGCAACCCGGTCGTGTTCGGGCCGACCGCCGCCAGGCCGACCCGGGCGTCGGCGATCACGCCGCCGTCCAGCCAGACGGCCGCGCCCGCCGACACGATCGCCCAGTCTCCGGCCCGCCGCTCGACCTTCTCGTACGCGCTGGACCCGCCGGGCCGTACGGGGATGCGGATCTCGACGAGCATCTCGGCGTCGCCGACGGCCGTCTCGTACGGCCCGCGG
This sequence comes from Planotetraspora thailandica, assembly GCF_016863335.1. GTDB lineage: Bacteria > Actinomycetota > Actinomycetes > Streptosporangiales > Streptosporangiaceae > Planotetraspora > Planotetraspora thailandica. Next base: position 67,402 of record NZ_BOOR01000025.1, on the reverse strand, counting down.
TGGAACTCCTCCATGGTCACGACCCGCTCCCCCGCGCCGCCGCGGATGACGCAACTGGCGCCGAGCGTCGTGCACACGGCCGACAGGTCCTCCGACGGATCGGCCTGGCACAGGGAACCGCCGAGCGTGCCGCGGTTGCGCACCACGGGGTCGGCGATGACCCGCTCGGCGTCGCGGAAGATCGGAAAGACCTCGGCGAGGGGGTCCGACTCCAGCAGCTCACGATGCCGGGCCATCGCGCCGATGCGGACCTCGGCTGCCCCCACGTCGACGTAGCCGAGCTCGCCGTGGAGGTCGTTGATGTCGATCAGATACTCCGGACCGGCCAGCCGGAGCTTCATCATGGGGAGCAGACTGTGGCCGCCCGCGACGAGCCGGGCCGAGCCTCCGAGCCGCTCCAGCAGGCCGATGGCGTGCTCGACGCTGGTCGCGCGCTCATACTCCACCGGTGCGGGAACCTGCATGGCGACCCCCTTGATAGTGGGTGGTCGGCCAAGTGGACTCCCGGGCGGCGGCACTGTCAACGGCCACCTAAGGATTCACTTAATCCGCCGATCCGGTGTGAACCGCGGGTTGTCGGTGGCCCCCGCCATGATCTGCGTCATGGGACTCAGCATCTTCGTCGGCATCCTGACCGACCTCGACGACGACGAGACGATCGCCGACTACCGGGCCGACTTCGCCGAAGTCACGCGCGCGCTCGAGGCCGCCGGGTTTCCACAGTGGAACGAGCCGGACGTCGACCCCGCGGAGACCTTCGACTCCCAGATGTACGGCTACGACGGGCTCCACTACCTGCGCCGGCTCGCGGTGCACGTCGCGGCCTCGGGCATGCTCCCGCCTCCAGGTGATGAGGACGCGATCGACGACTCCCTCCTCGAGGAGGTGTACCGCGGCCGGCCGTCCCACGCGGTCACCGTTTCCGGAACCGTGACCGTCGCCGGCGCTCCGAACGGCTCCTTTGACCATCTCGTCCATCACGGTGACTCAGAGGGCTTCTACGTCCCCGTCGACTTCCCGCCCGTGATCGTCGACGAACGCGTCACCGGTTCTTTCATCGGCTCGTCCCACCGGCTGCTGGACGAATGCCTCCGGCTGGCCCGGCTCCTGGAGCTTCCCGACGGCCTGGATCCATGGTCGGACGAGGTGCAGGACGCCATCGAAGGCCGGGTCACCAGCCCTTCCGCGACGTGGCAGCGCTATGGGGTCGAGTCCTTCTCCTGCCTCACGTTGATCGAGGCCGCGCGCACGTCGATCAAGACGGGAGCCGCGATCGCCTTCGGGTGAGCGGGCCCGGGTTATCGTCATGACGGTGAGAGGCGTCGACGCGGGATTCATCCGCGACATCCGTGTGGACACGCGCCAGATCCACCAGGGGTATCCCTTCAGCCTTCCCGTGGTCGCGTGGCTGGCCAGCACGCGCGGGCTGGCGTTCTCACCGGGGGTCACCTTCCTCGTCGGCGAGAACGGCTCGGGCAAGTCGACCCTCGTCGAGGCCGTCGCCGTGGCCTGCGGCTTCAACGCCGAGGGCGGCTCGCAGTCCTTCCAGTTCGCGACGCGCGCCACCGAGTCGTCGCTCGCGGACCACCTCGTCGTCGGCTGGGGACTGAGGAAACCGCGGACCGGATACTTCCTGCGCGCCGAGTCCTACTACAACGTGGCGACGGAGATCGAACGCCTCGACAAGGCCTCGGGCAAGCCGCTGCTGCCCTCCTATGGCGGCATCTCGCCGCATGAGCGCTCCCACGGCGAGTCGTTCCTCGACCTGGTCACCCACCGGTTCGGCCCGCAGGGGCTGTACATCCTCGACGAGCCGGAGGCCGCCTTGTCGGTCCGAGGCTGCATGGCCGTACTGGCGAGGGTGGCCGACCTGACCGCTCAGGGCTCTCAGTTCGTCATCGCCACCCATTCGCCGATCCTGCTCTCCCTGCCCGGCGCCCGGATCCTCCAGATCGGTGAGGACGGCGCGATCAGGAAGACCGCCTACGACGACTGCCTTCCGGTCACGCTGACGCGCGACTTCCTCGCCGCCCCCGAGCGCTTTCTCCGCCACCTGTTCGCCGAGGATCCTTGACGGGTGTTGCGGCGGCGACGGCCGCCCGGCCATCATTGACGACATGATGATCTACAGGAAGGGCGGCCTCCGCCCCAGCCGGTGAAGCCCGGCGTCTGGAAGCTGGATGACGGTCCCGTCGGTGATCGGCCCACCTTCCTCGCTCACGCGCTCGCGATGTCCGTCCGGTACGGCCCCGGCCCCTGGCCAGAAGAGGCGTCCCGGCTCCCCGACGAACTCCCCCGCCCTGAATCCGGCCCGCCGTACATCTCCAGCGTGGTCATGGACGGCATCAGGACCCATCACTTCGCGCGGGGAGACGATCCCGGCGGCGTGGCGGAGATGGCCGGCCTGCTGCAGACCCTGGTGACGGCGGCGCCGCAGCACGACGACCTGGTCCGTCTCCACGACCTGGCGGCCGAGCACTCGGCTCTCGCGGTCGCCGACGAACTGGTCGCCGAACTCCGGCGGCGCAAGCTGCCCGCCGGGCGGGTCCACGCGATCGGGCGGCACCTCGCCGAGCAGGGCACAAGGCGCGAAGCCGTGAAGATCGGCCTCGTCATGGTCGGCGCCTGCGGCGGGGAGTCCGACCGGGATCTGCTCCTGCTGCTCGGCACGCTGGAGGAGCTGACCCTGTTCGCGGTGGTCGCGCTCATACGCACGCAGCCCGATGGGCAACGCGCCGTCTACGGCCTGGCCCGCCGGGTGCGGGACTGGGGGCGGATCCACGCGGTCGAGCGGCTCAAGGGGTGTGACGATCCGGAGGTCAAGGACTGGCTCCTGCGCGAGGGATTCCGCAACGGAATCATGAACGAGTACCTCGTGCACATCGCCGCCACCACCGGCGGCCTGCGCTCCGCGCTCGCCCGGCCGGACGTGGACGAGGGTCTCCTCTCAGGTGCCGGCGGCATCCTGGCCGGCCTGGCGAACGGCGGCCCGGCCAGGGACATGACGGACTACGCCGATGCCGTACCGGTGCTGCACCGGTATGCGGATCTCGCCGCCGAACGCCCGCCGGTCCTCGGCCGCCTCATCGCTCTGCTCCATGTCAGGGCCTTCCTGATCGACCCGATCGGCGAGCTCGACTGGCAGGAGGGCGCGCGCGACCGGCTGCGCGCGCGTTATGAGGCTCTCGTGGCCGAGCCGCGATGGCGTGAGCTCGTGCTCACCCACCTCGCGGACTCGGAGCGGGAGGACTTCACGGCCGGGCTGTGGCCGGCGATGCGGCTGGCGCTGCCGGTCGCCGAGCAGGTCATCGCCTACCTGCGGCGCGACCCGCTCGACGCCTACGCCTGGATGGTGCTCGCCGAGGGGTGCACGGCCGAGGACGTCGAGCGGACGGCACGGCTCGCCGAGAACCTCCTTCCGCTGGAACTGCTCACCGGCGAACCGGTGGACGGCGTGCTGTGGGGCGCCGACTTCGCGCCGGACAACGCCCTGGAGTCGGTGGTCGGCCGGCTGGCCCGGTTCCCGGGCGTCGGGCTCTCGCTGATCCGCATCGGCCTGTCCGCCAGGAGCGTGCGCTCCCGGCGCGCGGCGCTGAAGGCGTTGGCCGGGTGGCCGGCGGCGGCCGTACCGGAAGAGGCGGTCGACTGGGTTCTGGCCGCGGCCATGGCCGAGCCCAGCGAGGACCTCCGCCAGGAGATGGCCGACTTCGTCAGGACCCGCTGACGACGAGGGGCGGAGCCTCGAGGCCCCGCCCCTCATTCAGTGCATGATCACGGAAGGCGTCACCGCAGGTGGGAGGCCTTCCTGTCGAACTTCTGCATGATCACAGGTCGAGAAGTTCCTGGTCACGAGGCACGTTCACGAACTTCTGCATGATCACGGAACAGGGGGGTGCCGGTCGTCGTGCATTTCTCCGAACTTCTGCATGATCACGGGGAAAGGGGTGAGACATCGCATCGAGGGATAGAGCGTGCATAGCGACATAATTCAGTCACACAGAGAAATTCAACAAGTCGGGCAAGCACCCGAGTAGCATTCAATATCCCTACATTTCCCCAGCTCACAACACTCGTGCAGCGCAGCGAAAAGCCCCACCACACAAAGGGTTGACATGCCAAATTCCTGATGTAACCATCGCAAAACAGTGCAGAAATATGAAAATGGATTCGAGTTACTCGAATGAAGAGCGGGCGTAAATCATCGAGCGTCGACAAGGCCTTCGAACTCATCAATGCCGTGTCTGAGGCCGGGCAGTCCGGCGTCTCACTGGGCGAGCTCGCCGGCCACGCCGGCATCGCGGTCAGCACGGCGCACAGGTACGTGACGTCGCTGCTCGAGCTGGGCGTGCTCGACCGGGACGCGGCGGGGTCCTACCGCCTCGGCGTCACCCTCATCACCCTCGCGGGCCAATACCTCGAAGAGGACGGCCTGCGCGCGGCGGCCCGGCCGTACCTCGTCGAGCTGGTCGAGCTCAGCGGCGAGACCGTGCACCTGGGCGTGCCGGTCGGCAACCAGATCGTCTACGTCGACAAGGTCGAGAGCGCCAAGTCGGTCCGGCTGGTCTCGCGGATCGGCACCCGGTCGCCCCTGCACTGCACCGCGATGGGCAAAGCCGTGCTGTCGCTCGACGACCGGCGCGCCGCGGAAGTCGTGGCGGGGCCGCTCGACGTGCGCACCGCGCGGACCCTCACCGGCGACGCTCTGCTCGCCGAGCTGCGCGTCGTGCGCGAACGCGGCTACGCGATCGACGACGAGGAGAACGAGGAGGGCGTGCGCTGCGTCGGCCTGCCGATCATGAACGCCGACGGCCGGCCGGTGGGCGCCTTCAGCGTGTCCGCTCCCGCGGGCAGGTTCAGCCTCGACGACTGCCATCGCCTCGCCCCGACCGCGCTCGCCATGGCCGCCGACATCAGCCGCCGGATCGGCTACGTGGGAGCCAGGCGCGGCAGGACCGACGACCGACGTGACACCCAACTCACCTGAGGAGCCGAACGCATGTCCCTATCGTCAGCGGGTCCGGTCCTGACCGTCCGCAATCCCGGCACAGGAGAGCCGCTCGGGCACGTGGAGGCCATGACCCCGGAGGCCGTGGCCGGGGTCGTCGACGACGCCCGGGAGGGGCAGCGGGCGATGTCCGCCATGCCCGCGCACGAGCGCTCCGATCTGCTGCGCCGCGTCGCCGGCCTCATGGAGGAGGGCAAGGAGGACCTCGCCCTGCTGCTCGCCGCGGAGAACGGCAAGCCCCTGCCGCAGACCAGAGGCGAGGTCGAGGCCGCGATCCGCATCTTCCGCGGATACGCCGGAGAGGCCACCCGGCTGTTCGGCCGCCAGATCCCGCTCGACGCGGTCCCCGGGCTGGAGCGGCACCTCGCTGTCACGATGCGCGAGCCGCTGGGAGTGGTGGCGGCGCTCGTGCCGTTCAACTACCCGGTCGAGCTGTACGCGCACAAGGCCGCGGCGGCCCTGGCGGCCGGCAACGCGGTCGTCGTGCAGCCGCCCGCGCGGTGCCCGCTTTCGCTCGTCCGCGTGGCCGAGCTCGTGGACCGGGCAGGCGCGCCGCGGTTCGCCCACCAGCTCGTCACCGGCGGAGTGGAGGTGTCGCAGGCCCTGGCCGAGCTGCCCGGAATCGCCGCGGTGAGCCTCACCGGCAGCACCGCCGCGGGCCGCGAAATCGCCCGCAGGGCGTCGGGCACGCTGAAGAAGGTCTTCCTCGAGCTCGGCGGCAACGACGCGCTCATCGTGTGCGACGACGCCGACGTGGACGAGGCGGCCAAGGCGGTCGTGCTCGGGCGGCTCGCGCGCGGCAACGGGCAGATCTGCTGCGCCGTCAAGCGCGTCTACGTGCAGGACGGCGTGCACGACGCCTTCGTCTCCTCGCTGCTGGAGCAGACGGCCAAGCTCACCGTGGGCGACCAGCTGCTCGAGTCGACCGACGTGGGCCCGCTGATCACCGAGCAGGCGGCCGAGCGGGTGGAGGCCGCCGTCGGCAGGCTCGTCGAGGACGGCGCCCGCCTCGTCGCGGGCGGCGGCAGGCGCGGCTCATTCGTCGACCCGGCCGTGCTGGTCGACGTCCCCGCGGCCAGCCCCGCCTTCGCCGAGGAGATATTCGGACCAGTCGCGCCCGTCGCCCGGTTCGCCGACCCGGCCGAGGCGGTGCGCATGGCCAACGAGTCCCCGTACGGCCTGCACGCGGCGGTCTTCACCCGAGATGTGTCGCGCGCCTTCACCCTGGCCAGGCAGCTCGATGTGGGCGGGGTGGTGATCAACGGGTCGACGGCGCTGCGCGCGGAGAACCTCCCGTTCGGCGGCACCAAGGACACCGGCGGCTACCGCGAGGGCCTGCACGAGACGGTGCTCGACTTCACCCGGCAGAAGACGGTGCTCGTCATGGAGGCGTTCGGATGACCCTGGAGCTCCGTGGCGTGCGCAAGGACTACGGCGGCGTCGAAGTGCTGCACGGGGTCGACCTCGAGGGCCGGCCCGGCGAGGTGCTGGCCGTGGTCGGCGCGAACGGCGCCGGCAAGTCGACCCTCATCAAGATCCTCTCCGGCGCGGAGCCGATGACCGCGGGCGAGATGCGGATGGACGGCGAGCCCGTCGAGTTGCACTCCCCGCACGACGCCCACGCCCGCGGCATCCGCACCGTCTACCAGGAGCTGTCGATCGTCCCAGGCCTCTCGGTCACCGAGAACCTGCTGATGGGCGGCTTCCCGAGACGGCGCGGCCTCATCGACTGGACGGCGGCGCACGCCCGCGCCCGGGAACTGCTGGAGGGCATCGGGTTCGGCGCGATCGACCCCCGCACGCCCGCCGGCCGGTTGTCCGTCGCGAGGCAGCAGATGGTGGAGATCGCCAAGGCGCTGGTCACCATGCCCAGGATCCTGGTGCTCGACGAGCCGTCCGCCGTGCTCGCGGGCGGCGACCTGGAGTCGTTGTTCGAGCTCATCCGGCGGCTGCGTGAGCGCGGCGTGCTGGTCGTCTACGTCTCCCACCGGCTGGCCGAGGTGATGGAGCTGGCCACCAGGATCGTCGTCGTCAAGGACGGCTGGGTGATCGCGACCACCGAGCCGTCCCGCACCAGCGAGGGCGAGCTGATCGACCTGATGGCGGGCCGCCGCCTGGAGCAGATCTATCCCGGGCGTCGCGCCCGGCCGGGCGCGACGAGGCTGAGCGTTCGCGGCCTCACCCGGGCCGGCGAGTTCGAGGACGTGTCCTTCGACGTGCGCGCCGGAGAGATCGTGGGACTGTTCGGACTGGTCGGCTCCGGCCGCAGCGAGCTCGCCCGGTGCGTCTTCGGCGCCGAGCCCTCCTCGTCGGGGCAGGTCAGCGTCGACGGCGGGGACGTGCGTTTCCGCACACCCGCCGAGGCCATCGCCGCCGGGCTCGCGCTCGTCACCGAGGACCGCAAGCGCACCGGGCTGGTCGGCGGCATGAGCGTGCTCGACAACATCGCCCTGACCACCATGCGCGGCATGCGGCGCGGGCCCCTGATCGACGCCGCGCGGCGGCGCGAGAAGGTGACCGCGATGATCGAACGGCTGAGCATCCAGCCGGCGCACTGCGCGTCGATGCGGGTGGTCAACCTCAGCGGCGGCAACCAGCAGAAGGCCGTGCTGGCCAAGTGGCTGCTGACCGAGCCCCGGGTGCTCATCCTCGACGAGCCGACCCGCGGCGTCGACATGGCGACCAGGGTCGCGATCTACCACATGATCGACGACCTGGCCCGCGACGGCTTGGCCGTACTGCTCATCTCCTCCGACCTCACCGAGGTGATGGGCGCGACCGACCGGATTCTCGTCATGAACCAGGGCCGCCTCACCGGCGAGCTCAGGTCGGACCAGGCCGGCGAGAACGAGATCCTCGCCCACGCGATTGGACAGGCGGCATGACCGGGCAGCTCACCGAGCCGGCGCTCACCCCGACCGAGCCCCGCAGGCTCCCCCGGCTGGTCCTGGCCGGGCGGGACGTCACGGTGGCGACCGCGTTCGTCGCGCTCATCGCCCTGCTCGTGGTGGTGGCCGCGCTGACGGCGGAGACGTTCCTCACCCCGACCAACCTGACCAACCTGCTCAAGCAGATGGTGACGACGGGCCTGCTGTCGTTCGGCATGCTCGTGGTCATCCTCACCGGCGGCATCGACCTGTCCGTCGGCTCGATCGTGGCCTTCTCCGGCATCGTGACGGCCGGGCTGGTCTCCGGCCTGCCGATCCCGCTCGCCATGGCGGTGGGCGTGTTGTCGGGCATCGCGTTCGGCGTGGTCAACGGCACGCTGATCGCGAGGTTCGAGCTGGCACCCTTCGTGGTCACGCTGGCGGCGCTGACCACGATCAGAGGGCTGGCCTTCGTCTACTCCGAAGTGCCCATCGCGCCCGAGGACCCGGGCTTCTTCACGCTCGGCTCGGCGACGGCCGGCCCGATCCCCGTGACCACCCTCATCATGCTGGCCGTCTTCCTCGTCGGCGGGATCTTCCTGACCCGCACCCCCGCTGGCCGCTCCATCGTCGCGATCGGCGGCAACGCCGAGACCGTACGGCTGGCCGGCATCAACGTGCGCAGGCACATCGTGCTCGCCTACACCATCAGCGGCGCGTGTGCGGGCCTTGCGGGGGTCGTGCTGGCCAGCCGGGTGGGCATCGCGCAGCCGAGCGTCGGGGTGGCGTTCGAGCTGGACGCGATCGCGGCCTGCGTCATCGGCGGGGCCAGCCTCGCGGGAGGCCGCGGCTCGGTGCGGGCGACGTTCGGCGGCGTGCTCGTCCTCGTGCTCATCAACAACCTGCTCAACCTGTACGGCGTGCAGAGCTTCTGGCAGCAGGTGCTCAAGGGGCTGATCATCATCGCCGTCATCCTCGTCCAGCGCACCAACCGGGTGCGCTCCTGATAAGTCACCACCACTGGGAGGCCCCTCGATGAACGGGAAGAAACTACGTGGCCTGCTGGCCGCCGGCGTGCTCGCGGCCGGCCTGGCAGCCTGCTCATCCGGGTCCGGCGACACCGGCGCGTCCGGTGGAGACGGCTCGTACACGATCGGCGTGGCCAACTTCACGCTGGGCGGCCCCTACTTCAGCGGCATGGACAAGGCGATCGCCGCGCAGGCCAAGAAGAAGGGCAAGATCGAGATCATCAGCACCGACGCCAACGGCGACGCGGCCAAGCTCGCCTCCAACGTCGAAGACCTGCTGAGCAAGAACGTCGACGCGGTCATCATCTCCGGCGGCCCGCTGGAGTCGGCGCCGGCGGCGCTCAACGCCATCAAGTCGGCGGGCAAGCCGGTCGTGCTGGTGGACCGCAAGTTCCAGACGGGCGAGTACACGAGCTGGATCGGCCCCGACAACGAGGCCATCGGCCGGCAGAACGGCGAGTTCCTCGCCCAGCGGCTGACCGACGGCGGCAAGGTCGCCATCATCAAGGGCGGTCCGGCCGACAACAGCATCGGCCTTGCCCGCACCAACGGGGTCAAGTCCGTGTTGCAGGGCAAGCCGGGCATCACCCTGGTCGAGGCCCCCGACTTCGGCAACTGGGGCTCCGACGGCGGGCTGACCGTGATGGAGAGCCTGCTGGCGACCAACTCCGACCTGAAGGCCGTGTTCTGCGAGAACGACGCGATGTGCCTGGGCGCGCAGCGCGCCATCGCGGACGCCGGCAAGGACAAGCAGATCATCATCGCGGGCGTCGACGGGCAGGCCGAGGCGCTCAAGGCGATCCAGGACGGCACCAACTACGTCGTGACCGGCCTCAACGACGCCGACGTCATCGGCGCCATGGGCCTGGACCGGGCGGTGGAGATCCTCGGCGGCGCCCAGGTCGAGAAGGACACCGTGGTGCCCTCCCCCATGATCACGAAGGACAACGCGGCCCAGTACGCCGACCCCGACGGAGGTTTCTAGGACCTAGCCGAGCACCCAGACGAACACACGGTCAGGTGGCGGGCGGCGACGCCACCCACGACCCCTTACAGCGCCACACCCTCACGATCGGCATCCACAGCATCGAAGGGCATCTCCCATGCGAAGGAAAGCCAGGAGGGTCGCGCGCGGTACGGCTCTCGCCGCGATCGCCTCGACCGTCATCAGCCTGTCCGTGTTCCCCGCGAGCCCCGCCGCGGCCGACGACCCCACCCGGCCGGGGTGGACCCTGCTCTACTCCGAGGACTTCTCCGCCCCGCTCACCGGCGCGGGCGCCCCGTGGGTCAAGGAGACTTACAGCAAGCCGTTCGACACGATCATGGACGACTCTGGCCTGTGGTACCAAAACGACTACGGCCCGGCGTGGAACACCGCCTTCAACTCCTTCGCCACCTACCGCAAGGAGTTCACCCTCGGCCAGAACGGCTGGCTGACCGCGTCCCTGTCGGCCCGCGATTTCAACAAGGACGGCGTGCTGGAGTCACCGCCGTCGATCACCACGCAGGCGCTGGGCAACGAGCACGTCGCGGTGCTCAACGTGCCCGAGTCGACCGGCGGCGCCATCTTCCGGCCCACCAACAAGCTTCCCGACTCCTACCGCATCGAGTACAAGCTGAAGACCCTCGACTTCGGCGGCAAGCGCAACGGCACCATCAACTACGGCGGCAGGATCAACGGGTACTCCACCCAGGGCTGCAAGACCCAGCACCCCTGGGGTGAGGGATCGCGGTCCCCCGGCTGGACGGGCGACGCGTCTGTGCCCTACTGCCAATGGCAGAACGTCAGGGAAGGGACCTACGGCTACAACGGCTACCACTTCCTGTCGATCGTCGACTTCGCCGACCCGGCGCCGCGCAACAACCACTTCTGGCACTATCACCGCAAGGTGCTGATGGACGCCTTCTCCCAGCACCCCGACCGGGTGGGCACCGGCACCGGCGGCCGGGTCTGCAACTCGGCGGACAACACCTATTACAACTACCGCGACAGCAGCTTCAACACGGTCAACATGTGGATCAGCGGGCTGCCCAACTGGCGTCCCGGTCCCGGCGGCCTGGCGGGCAACTCCCAGTGGTTCATGACGAGCTGCTCGGGCGGCGTCGCCGAGCAGCAGCTGTCGTCGGCCGCCGAACTGCAGCCCGAGCTGATGCCGAACCAGTTCTACACGTTCGCCATCGAGCGCAACGCGACCGGCTACACGCTGGAGGCCAGCGGCAACTTCGCCAGGGCGGGCCAGAAGACGTTGCGCTTCCACCGGAACTTCATCGTCGGCAACGACCCGATCTGGCACTACAACGTCAAGCCGGGCGAGTACGACGGCCGCTACAACGCGAGCCTCGTGCAGAACGACGCGCACGGCAGCACGACGTGGCCGGACCAGTGGCCGGCGGGCTCGCAGTATCCCGACTACTTCGTCATCGGCGACCTCTACACCAACGTGTACGAGGGCAGCGCGAGCCTGACCGACATCCGGCTCTACGTGCCGTCGCAGCCGTCCACGACCAACCTCGCGCTGAACAAGCCGGCCACCGCCGACAGCCAGTGCGCGGCGGCCGAGGGCCCGGCCAAGGCGGTCAACGGCAGCTGGACGGCCGGCACCTCCGACAAGTGGTGCTCGCTCGGCGCGAGCAAGTGGCTGCGGGTCGACCTGCAGAGCACCACCAAGGTGGGACGGCTGGTCGTGCGCCACTCGGGTGCAGGCGGGGAGAAGGCGGCCTGGAATACCCGCGACTTCGACCTGCAGACCAGCGTCAACGGGACGACCTGGACCACGGTGGCGTCGGTCCGCGGCAACACCTCCGATGTCACCACGCACACGTTCACCCCGGTCGACGCCCGATATCTGCGCGTCAACGTGATCACGCCGACCAACGACTCCGACAGGGCTGCTCGCATCTTCGAGCTGGAGGGCTACGCCTCCTGACGGACGCGGAACAGGGCACCGGTGCCGCGCACCGGTGCCCTGTTCTTCCGCGAAACGGCCGTACGTCCTCCGGAGCCGTACGGCCGTCGTTCAATCTTGCGCCTTGCCTCCGGCCAGACGGCTGATCATGAGAGCGACCAGGATGATGGCCCCGTACACGAGGTTCTTCCACTCGCCGGGAACGCCCTTGAGGGTCAGGATGTTCTCGACCAGGCCGATGACCAGCACACCGGTGAGGGCGCCGAGGATGGTGCCCTTGCCGCCGTCCATGCTGACACCGCCGATGACGGCGGCGGCGAAGACCATGAAGATCCAGCCGTCGCCCTGGTTGGCGCTGATGCCGCCGAGCCGGCCGGTCTCCAGCATTCCCGCCACCGCGCCGAGCGCGCCGGCGATGATGAAGACCACCCAGAGCACCCGCTCGACCCGGATGCCCGCCGCCCGCGCCGCGTCGGTGTTGCCGCCGATGGCGTAAAGCGCCCGGCCGACGCGGAAGAAGCGAAGCACGACGATGCCGGCGGCGAACAGCACACCAGTGATCCAGATGGCCGCCGGGATGCCCAGCCAGGTGGCGCTGCCGAGGTACAGGAACGACGGGGGCAGGGCGAACAGGCTCTTGCCTCCGGTGATGCCGGTCTGGAGACCGCGGACGACGATCAGCATCGCCAGCGTGACGATGAACGCCGACAACTGGAAGCGCAGGATGAGGAAGCCGTTGAACGCACCGACCGCGGCGCCGATGAGCAGGCACAGCGGGATCGCCAGCGCGACGGGCAGATCGAGGCCGAAGCCGCCCGCCGACGTCGGGATGACCAGCATCACCGCGAGTGCCGGGGCCAGGCCCACCGTCGACTCCAGCGACAGGTCGAACTTGCCCGCGATGAGGATCAGCGCCTCGGCGAGCACGACCAGCGCGAGCGCCGACTGCTGCTGGAGCACGTTCATCAGGTTGCCCGTGGTCATGAAGACCGGATCGGCGAAGGCGCCGACGATCAGCAACAAGACGATCACCGGGACCAGCGTGAGGTCCCTGAACCTGCCGAGCTTCAGACCCGCCCCGCGTGACCTGACGGCCAGCGAGTCGGGCACGGCCGATTCGGTCATGAGTCGATACCTTCCATTGCCGCTACGAGGTCGTTGTCACTCCAGCCCCGTGGCACGTCCTTGACCACCCTGCCGTGGAACATGACCAGCACCCGGTCGCAGATCCGCAGGTCGTCCAGCTCGTCGGAGACCAGCAGGACGCCGGTTCCCCGGGCCGTCGCGTCCTCGACGGCGCCGAGCAGCGACTGCTTGGCCTTGACGTCGACTCCGGCGGTCGGGTTGATCACCACGAGTGCTGCGGGGTTGTCGGACAACGCCCGGGCGAGCACGACCTTCTGGGCGTTGCCGCCCGACAGGTCGCCGACCGGCTGCTCCGGTCCCGTGGTCTTGATGTCGAGTTCCTCGATCATCGTCTGAGCCCGAGCCCGGCGGAGGGCCGCGGAGATCGCGCCGAACCTGCCCAGCTTGTGGGCGATCGGCATGGTCGCGTTCTCCGCGATCGACAGCAGCGGCACGAAGCCCTGATGGTGGCGGTCCTGCGGGACGAACCCGAGGCCCGCCTTGAGCGCGGCCGTCACGTCTCCGGGCCGTACGGCCGAGCCGTTGACGGTGACGTCGCCGCCGTCGGCCCTGCGCAGGCCGACCAGCGTCTCGGCCAGGCCGACCTTGCCGCTGCTGCCCGAGCCGGCCAGCCCGACGATCTCACCCGAGCGCACCGCCAGGTCGACGTCCTCGTACCGGTCCTTCAGCCGCAGCCCCGAGGCCGACAGCACGACCCGGGCCTCGTCGTCCCGCTCGCGCGCCCTGCTCTCGTAGGCGGCGTTCTCCTCGCCGGTCATCGCCTTGACCAGCTCGTTGTGCGGGAGATCGGCGACCGTGCTGGTCAGGATGTGCCGGGCGTCGCGGAAGACCGTGACGCTCTGGCAGACCTCGTAGACCTCTTCGAGGTGGTGCGAGATGAACATCATCGTCACGCCCTGCTCGCGCAGGTCGCGCATGCGGTCGAACAGCCGGCTGATGGCCGGGCCGTCCAGCTGCGCCGTGGGCTCGTCGAGGATGATGAACCGCGCGCCGAACGACAGCGCCCGGGCGATCTCCACGAGCTGGCGCTCCTCGACGCTCAGGTCGCCGGCGAGCAGGTCGGCGTCGACGTCCACGCCGTACTGCTCCAGCAGGTCGCGCGCCCGCGAGCGCAGGGCCCGCCAGTTGATCGGCCCCTTCTCGGTCTGCCGGTTGATGAACAGGTTCTCGGCGACCGTCAGGGCGGGGATGATCGTCGACTTCTGGTAGACGCACGCCACGCGGCGCCGCCAGGCGTCTCGATCGGTGAGCGGGGGCGCCGGCTCGCCCGCGAAGAGCACCTCTCCGAGGTCCGGCCGCTGGAGCCCGGTCAGGATGGAGACCAGGGTCGACTTGCCGGCGCCGTTGCGCCCGACCAGTGCGTGGGTCTCGCCGGGAGTGATGACGATCCCGGCGTCGTTGAGGGCGACGGTGGGGCCGAAGCGCTTGGTGATCCCGCGCGCTTCGACCGCCGCCGTTTGTGTTTCCGTCATTACTTGACCTGGTTGCCCCAGAGGCTGGGGTCGTCCACGTTGTCCTTGGTCACCAGCGGGGCCGGAAGCTGGTCCTCCAGGCCGTTGGGGAGCTGGATGATGTTGCTGTCGTGGTCGGTCGGGCCGGGCTGGAAGGTCTTGCCCTCGACCGCGGCCTTGGCGTAGAAGAGCGCGTACTTCGCGTAGAGGTCGGCCGGCTGCGAGACGGTCGCGTCGATCTGGCCGTCGCGGATCGCGGCGAACTCCTGCGGGATGCCGTCGTTGGACACCACGAAGATGTGCTTGGGGTCGGTCGGCGGAACCAGCAGGTTCTTCGCCTTGAGCACCTGCAGGGTCGGAGCCAGGTGCACACCGCCCGCGTGCATGTAGATGCCCTTGATGTCCGGGTTCTGCTCAAGGCGGGTCTGCAGCATGGACGCGGCCTTGGTGCCGTCCCACTCGGTGGGCTCCTCGAAGACCGTGATCCCGGGGAACTTGGTCTTCATGCACTCGCGGAACGCCTCGGCGCGGTCACGTCCGTTGACCGACGACAGCGCGCCCATCAGCTCGACGACCTTGCCCTTGCCGCCGAGCTTCTCGCCGAGGAACTCGCACGCCTTCTGGCCGTACGCGCGGTTGTCGGCGCGGACGACCATGTAGACCTTGCCGGTGTCCGGGCGGGTGTCCACCGAGACGACGGGGATCTTCTTCTGGTCGAGCGACTGCAGGGTCGACGCGATCGCGCCCGTGTCCTGCGGGGCCATGACAATGGCCTTCGCGCCCTGGCTGACCAGCGCCTGGGTGTTGGCCACCAGCTTGGCGATGTCGTTCTGGGAGTTGGTCGGCGGCATCAGGTCGACGCCGAGCTCCTTGCCCATCTCCGGGACGTACTTGTTGTAGCTGTTCCAGAAGTCGGAGTCGGCGCGGGGGAAGTCGATGCCGACCTTGCCGCCGGCGGCCGCGGTGGAGCCGCCTCCCGAAGCGGGCGTCTCGCTGGTCGATCCGCACGCGGCTAGCGCGAGCGCGAGCGCGGCCGCGCCCACGGCGGTGACGAAATGTCTCATGCCATTTGGCCTTTCATACATCGGGGGGTGGAGAGCGGGGGCACGAGGTGTCCCCGCCCGAGCTCAGCCGTCCGGGCCCTCCGTGCGGGGGTTGTGAGGGGAGTGTCCGGAGGCCGACCCGGCTGGGGAAGCGGGCGCAGCCCGTGACGTTGGGAAACGAATGCCACGCGACTCCGGAAAGACGAGCTTCACGCCTGCGCCGCCGTCCGGTCGTGGGCACCGCTCTTGTGGGAGCGATCCATCGGACGAACGCCCGTCATGCCCCTGATCTCAGCAGACATCTTTGGGCTATCCTCCCCAAAAGGAGCGTCGTCCAGGTATCTCACCCGCTCATCGGATGCCATGGAACCGGTCCAGGCTCGGAAATTCCGCTGCGAGCGACCGGTGGGCATGTCCGGGCACGCCAGCGCGATGCCACGGGGCCACACCAGCTTCACAACGCCCTCCAATACATCCGATGTTTCGCCAAGAATGTCCGCTGGTTGCGTGCAAGTCAAGAGGTTTCCAGCAGGAATACATCGGATAACTAGGCCGCGCGAGCTGCTGTTAGTCGGCGCGTCAGGGCCGAACATCGGATCTTCCAGCGTCAGGGGCGGGGCCGGGATCGAACACTCCCCGGCCCCGCCTCCGTCGGGCGTGAGACTCAGGTGCCGTACACGTCCAGCTCCCACAGGGAGTAGCCGTACTGCGGGAGCCCGCGCTGGGTGCCGTACACGCGGACGTATCTGCCGGTGCCGCCGACCGTGACGTCGTCGATCCCGCCGTCACCGGTCGTGGTCGAGTACACGGTCGTCCACGTCGCGTTGTCCGCGGACGTCTGGATCTGGTAGGCCCGGCCGTACGCGGCCTCCCAGTTCAACCGCACCCGGCTGATCGAACGCGACGCACCCAGATCCACGGAGATCCACTGCGGATCGGAATACGCGCTCCCCCACCGGGTCGCCGCGTTCCCGTCCACCGCGTTCGCCCCCACCAGCACGTTGCCCGTCTCCACGCTCGACGTCGCCGTCGTACGGCCACGCGAGAGCAGCGTGCCGCCCCCGGAGGCCGGAGTGCCGAACACGTTGAAGTCCCACAGTGAATAGCCGTACTGCGGGAGCCCGCGTTGCGTGCCGTACATCCGGACGTAACGACCGGTGCCGGACACCACCAGGTCGTCGACGCCGCCGTCACCGGACGCGGTGGAGTACACGGTCGCCCACGTCGCATTGTCCGGAGATATCTGGATCTGGTAGGCCCGGCCGTACGCCGCCTCCCAGTTCAACCGCACCCGGTTCAGCGTGTACGACGCGCCCAAATCCACCGAGATCCACTGCGGATCGGAATACGCACTGCTCCACCGGGTGGCGGCGTTGCCGTCCACGGCCAGGGAGCCCACACGCCCGTTGTCCGGCTCCACGCTGGACGTCGCCGTCGCGCGGCCCTGCGCCAGGTCGCTCGAAGTGGCCGGCGGCGTGCTCACCCCGGCCCCGGTGAAGGTGTAGCTGTCCAGGTCGAACAGCGCATTCGTCCCGGTGCCGGTGAACACCAGGTAGAGGTCGTGCGTGCCGTCGTCCGGACGGGTCACCGGCGCGGTCAGCTCGACGTAGTTGTCCCAGCCGCCGGTGCCGGGGACGGCGACGCGCGCCACCTCGGGACCGGCCACCGAGTCGTACCGGAACGACAGCGTGCCGCCGGCGTTCGCGGAGGACACGCGGACCTTCACCCCGCTGATGCCCTTGAGGCTGACCGCGTGGTGCCTGACCCATTCGCCGCTCTGGATGTCGCCGAGCCGTCTGCCGCCCTCCGCAGCGGCCTGGTCGACGACCCGGGGGCCGCTCAGCTGCACGTAGTGCTCGGCCTGCCACTGCTTCGGCCAGACCGTGATCTCCTTCTCCCCCGTCAGCGCGACCGTGCCGGGCGCGCCGCGGTCGGTGTAGGAGGCGCGCAGCACGAAGAACTGCACCGCGTCCAGGCCGGCATGGATGGGCCCGGTGTTGACCGTGAAGCCGCAGCCGGTGCCCTGACCCTCCTCGTGGGCGTGCTCCTGGTGCCCGAGCGCCGCCCGGATGACAACGCCGCCGCAGGCCACGGAACCGTCCTGCGGGTCGGTCGCACTCGCGGTCGAGGTCAGGTCCTCACCCCAGCCGAACATGCCTCCCGCCGGGATGCCGCCCAGCGTGACCGACGGACGCTCGTTGCCCACCACGACCGGGACGACGGTCGTGCCGGTGTGGCCCGCCGGATCCCGTACGGTCAGACGCGCGCGTTTGTCCCCGGCCGTCGTGTACGTGTACGAGGGGCCCGCGGCGGTCGAGTCCACGGTGCCGTTGTCGTCGAAGTCCCAGGCGTAGGTGATCGTGTCGCCGTCGGGGTCGGATGACCCGGCGCCGGAGAACGTCACCGCGAGCGGCGCGAGGCCGTTGTCCCTGCTGACCGCCGCGACGGCGACCGGCGAGCGCCCGCCCTGGACGTAGTTGATTTTGTAGAGGCCGGCGTCGGCCGCGCCCGAGAAGTAGCCGCTGCCGTATTCGAGCAGGTAGAGCGAGCCGTCGGGGCCGAACTCCATGTCGATCGGGTGGACGAGGTTCATCCCCGCGAGCACGGGCTCGATGACGGCCGGGTTGCCCGTGGCCGGGTTGCCGTTGTCGAACTGGACCTCCTTGATCCAGTTGCGGCAGTACTCGGAGATGAGCCACTTGTTGTCGTAATAGGCGGGCCACTTCACGTCGGACACCAGGTTCGGGTCGTAGTGGTAGACCTCGGTGTGGTTGGGCGAGCCGCATCCGCCGGGGTTGTCCAGAGCCGGCCACTCCTTGCTGCCGCCGTGCTGCTCCCACACGAGGGCGGGCTTGGCGGGCGGGAGCTGCTGGAGGCCGGTGTTACGCGGCGAGTCGTTCACCGGCCCGGTCGAGCCGCCGCAGGGGAACCAGCCGCGCGGCGCGTTGGCCGCGAAGTCCCAGTCGTTGTAGGCGACGTTGGGGCCGCCGCAGTACGGCCAGCCGAAGTTGCCGGGCCCGGTCGCCCGGTTGAACTCGTCGTAGGCGGCGGGGCCCCGGTTGGGGATGGTCGCCCCGGCGTCCGGCCCGACCTCGCCCCAGTAGAGGGTGTCGTTCGCCTTCTTGTCGACCCAGATCCGGTACGGGTTGCGCAGGCCCATGACGTAGATCTCGGGACGGGTCCGCGCGGTGCCCGGAGGGAAGAGGTTGCCGGCCGGGATCGTGTAGGTGCCGTTGTTCTCCGGATGAATGCGGTTGATCTTGCCGCGCAGGTCGTTGGTGTTGCCCGACGTGCGCTGCGCGTCGTACTGCGGGTTGCGGCTCGTGCGCTCGTCGACGGGGGCCATGCCCGCCGAGTCGCCGCCCGAGTTGGTGTTGTCGCCCACCGCGAAATAGAGGTTTTCGGATGAGTCCCACGTCATCGACCCGGCCGAGTGGCAGCACAGGTCGCGCTCGGTCGGCCACTCGATGATCATGTCCTCGCTGGCCGGGTCGAGCACGTTCGCCGTGGTGTTGAAGGTGAACCGGGAGATCCGGTTGACCAGCGGCGTCGCCTGCGGCGAGTAGAAGAGGTACACCCAGTGGTTGGTCGCGAACCGCGGGTGGATCGTGATGCCGATCAGCCCGTCCTCGAACCGGGCGTCGAGCTGGAGGGTCAGGGCGACCGTCGTGGACTTGGTCGCGGGGTTGTACAGGCGGACCTGGCCGCCGCCCGAGGTGCTGCCCCGGTTGATGTAGAGGACCTTGCCGTCCGGGAGGACCGACAGCTCGATGGGCTCGCCCATGGACAGCCCGCCGTCCAGTTTGACCTTCTCGAAGCCGCTCGTCGGCGGTGGGGCGGCAAGCGCCGCCGGGGCGGTCGCCCCCGCGAGTGCGGTGGCGGCGAGCGTGAGGATGAGGGCGCCTACGGCGGTCCGAAGGCGCGCGAAACCGAACACGAGGTCTCCTGAGGGGTGCGGAGGCGGGAGTGCGTCGTGGTTCCGGGAGGGCTCCAGGTCCGCGGCAGACCTGGAGCCCCCTGGGGCGTGCGTCGTGGCGCCGTGGTTCAGGTGCCGTAGACCTGGAACTCCCAGAGCGAGTAGCCGTACGGCGTCAGCCCCCGCTGGGTGCCGTAGACGCGGACGTATCTGCCGGTGCCGGAGACGGCGAGGTCGTCGATGCCCCCGTCACCCGTCGTGGTCGAGTACACGGTCGTCCACGTCGCGTTGTCCGGAGACGTCTGCACCTGGTACGCCTTGCCGTACGCGGCCTCCCAGTTCAGCACCACGCGGCTGATCGAGCGCGACGAGCCGAGGTCGACCGAGATCCACTGCGGATCCGAATACGCGCTCCCCCACCGGGTCGCCGTGTTCCCGTCGACGGCGTTCGCCCCGACCAGCACGTTGCCGGTCTCGACGCTGGAGGTGGCCGTCGGGCGGCCCTGGGACAGCAGGGCGGGGTTCGTGCCGGCGGGCGTCCCGTAGACGTTGAGGTCCCACAGCGAGTATCCGTACTGCGTGAGGCCGCGCTGGGTGCCGTAGATGCGGACGTATCTGCCGGTGCCGCTGACAGTCACGTCGTCGACGCCGCCGTCACCGGACGTGGTCGAGTACACGGTCGTCCACATCGCATTGTCCGGAGACGTCTGAATCTGGTACGCCCGGCCGTACGCGGCCTCCCAATTCAACCGCACCCGGTTCAGCGTGTACGACGCGCCCAGATCCACCGTGATCCACTGCGGATCGGAAAACGCGCTGCCCCAACGCGTGGCGGCGTTGCCGTCCACGGCGAGCGCTCCGGTCAGCGTGCTGCCGCTCTGCACGCTGGAGGTCGCCGTCGGACGGCCCTGGGCGAGGTCGGCGGCGGGTGGCGGGCCGCCGTCCCCCTTGATCCGGATGTTGCGGTAGCTGATGTCGGCTCCGTCGCCGTCGTTCTGCACGCCGATGTAGCCGTTCGCGATGGCGCGCGTGCTCGTGTAGTCGTTGATCTTGATGCCGTTGAGGAAGATCTCGACATGCTGGCCGTGCACGGCGATCTCGTAGGTGTTCCACGAGCCCGGCGGGCTGAGGTTGGCCGCGCGCAGGGCGGTGTCGGGCGCCTTGAAGCTGTAGACGCTGCCGGTCGTACGCGTGGGGTCGGCGTCGGAGGCGTCGATCTGGATCTCGTGCCCCTGGTCGACAGGCTTCCATGGGTCACCCTGCGGGTCGGGGAAGCCGATGAACACGCCGCCGTTGTCGTCGCCCGGCATCATCCAGTCGAGCTTGAGCGAGTAGTTGGAGAAGGTGTTCACCGGATACCAGAGCAGGCCCATGCCGCCGAACGAGGTCAGCGTGCCGTCGGCCAGGGTGAAGCCGCCGGGGCCGGCCATGCGCCAGCGGTTGAAGCTCGCCTGACTGCCGTCGAACAGCGGGGTGTAGCCGGTCTCGGGACGGCAGTCGGCCGGCTTGGCGCGGGAGGCGATCTGGATGCCGCCGAGCAGCATCCTGGTGAAGTTGGGGTCGGCGTAGGACTCCTCGGTATGGCCGAGGCCGGTGTACCAGGCCCGGCCGCCCATGTAGTCGTGGCACCAGGTGATGGGGTGATCGCCACCCATGGCACCGCCGGAGTAGGACGACTCGTCCAGGCCGGCCAGCACCTTCACACCGGTCCGGGGGTTGGTGCGGTAGTTGTACCACTCGTCGGTGCGCGTCCAGGTCTGCGGCAGGTGCGCGGTGGACGCGTTGGCCCGGTCCTCGACCCGGATCGTGGCCTGCTGGGTGGCCGGGTGCGAGGCGAACCAGGCACCGACCAGCCCGCCGTACCACGGCCAGTCGTACTCGGTGTCGGCCGCGGCGTGCACGCCGACGTAGCCCCCGCCGGACGCGATGTAGGACTGGAAAGCGGCCTGCTGGGCGTCGTTGAGCACGTCGCCGGTCGTCGACAGCCACACCACCGCCTGATACTGCGCCAGGTTGGCGGTGGTGAAGGCCCCGGCGTCCTCGGTGGCGACCACCGCGAACCCGTTCGCGGCGCCGAGCTGCTGGACGGCGGCGATGCCGTTCGGGATGGAGGAGTGCCGGAATCCCGCCGTCTTGGAGAAGACGAGGATCTTGGTCAGCGGGGCGGCCAGGGTCGTCGCCGGCACGGCCGTGAGGGCCGCCGCCGCGACGACGAGCGCGAGAAGACCTCGGATGATCGTCCGCATGACCGGCCTCCTCAACCTGCGTGGGAGGGGCCGGGACCGAGGACACGTGGGCGCATGCGGTTCTCCTTCAGAATGAAGAGGAGCGCGCCGCCGCACCTGGTGAAAGAGGGACTTTTGTCGCCGTCGACGAAAGGCTGGCACACGGCGACGAAAGCGTCAATATTCCTCTCGGGGAGCGCCCAGATACCCCTGGACGCCGGACCCTCGATCCACATACATCGGATGTGTTGGGAGATTGAGACCGTAGAGGTTCCGGCCCGACCGCGACAAAAATCTCCGCTGATAGGCGCGTTGGACCGGTTTCTGAAAACTTGCTGGACCGATCCTGCGCACACGGAGGCAGCTAAGAGGTCTATTGACGCACGAAAACATCCAATGTTAACTGCGCCTGACAGTTCAGATCGGGTGCTGGTGCGGCGGAGGCCGGGCCGACGGCCCTGCCGGCCCGCATCCGCCCTGGACTGTGGAGGGGCCCGGTGAGCCCGGCGCTCCGGCCGGTCGCCGATCACCGGTCGTACGGCGGCTCACCGGCCCCTCCGGCCCCTCGCGTCAGGCCGCGTCGTGCCCGCCGGACGCCTTCTTCCCGCGCCGCCCGAACAGGGCCGCGATCACCGCGATCACGACGAGCGCGACGCCGCCCCACACCAGCACGGACACCCCTGAGCCCAGGTCGCCGCCGGAGCCCGAGTTCGCGGCCGGGGCGGTGGCGGCGGCGGGCGATGCCACAGGAGTTGCCGCAGGAGACGCCGCCGGGGCGCCTCCGGAGGCCGCCTGCACGGTGAACGGGATCTCCCCTTCGACGGGGTGACCGTCGGAGGAGACGATCCGCCACGCGATGACGTAGTTCCCAGAGGGCAGCGGCCCGGCGACCTTCTCGTACACCTTCTGGCCGTCCACGCGCGCCGCTCCGGACTCGAACCTGCGCCCGGCAGCATCGTGGAGGATCACCACGGGAAACGACACGTGCGCGCTGAACCGCAACTCGATCTGGTCGAGCGACGAGACGACGGAGTTCTTGGCGGGCGTGCTGCCCTCCAGGCTGTCGTGGGCGAGCGCGGGAGCGGCGAAGGCTCCCACCAGCGCGCCTCCCAGGCAGACGACGAGCAACGCCTTGACGGCGGAGAACTTCATGAGACCAACTCCAAACAGAGACTGTGGCCGCCGCGAGCGGCGCCCGGTGCGGGCATGCGCCCGCCACCTCCGGAGTTCCGACGGTCAGCGGGCGGAGGAGACCACGGGAGGCCCGCGCCGGATGACCGCATGCCTCAGCGCCTCGCCACGTCCGGCCCCCTCGTACGGCCAGGCCGGCGGCGCGGGCGTCGTCCTCGATGAGGCGGGGCGGCCCGTGATCGCAGCGGGGCGGAAGACGGCCGACAGCCGGTGCGCGGCCTGGTCGCCCGCTCGGCGCAGGACCGACCAGAGCGCGGCCTCCCCCTGGGCGAGCCACCAGCCGGTGATCGTCGCCGCGGTCAGATGGGCCAGCGCCATGCCCAGGCCCTCGCTCAGCCCGCTGCCGTGCCGGTGGATCACCGTGGCCGGATGCGCCTGCCCGGACACGGCGAACAGCTGGTGCAGCATCACCTGGGCGGCGACGAGCAGCCCCATGACGGCGGCCGGAGGGCGCTCCCTTCCCGCCAGGGCGGTCGCGGCGGCTATGACGATCAGGCCGCCCGCGGCGAGCGCCTGCGGCGCCGGGCGGGCTCCGCCGGAGAACACGTGCGCCGCCACGGCGAGCAGCACGCAGACGACGGTGAAGGCTGCCGACCGCACGAGCCGTAAGGGCAGATGGGCGCGCATGATGCCCGAAATTCTTTCACAGAGGGCGGCCGGCCCGGCTTTCCGGGGGAAAAGCGGCGACCCCCGGGAGCTACCCAAGTCCCGGGGGTCTGTGGATGCCGCCATATGGCGGCGCCGGCGGCGTTTAAGAGAGTGGATCAGTCCTTACGACGTGCGCTCTTCCATTGAGCTAGCGCGGCACGAAAGAGCCGCGCACCGGACTCGAACCGGCATCTCAACGATCAACGTCCACCCTCGGTCGATCCGGCGCCGGACGGCGATGCTGAATCTGGAGCGAGAGTCTGAGTCTGCGTACGGCTGCCTCTGCCATTTGGGCTACCCGGGCGCGTGTGCCCGGGAGAGGAATCGAACCTCCACTGTCACCGTCGTTCAGGCTGAGCTTCATCTTCAGCTTGCGCTCCTCGCGCACCCGTCCCCGGAGGGACGGGGGTCTGGGGGCTACCCGAGCAGGTAGCCGAAAACGGCGTCCCCGATCCGGCGGTCGGTGATCTCTACGCCGTTGGCCTCCTCACGGGCGTACTTCACGGCGTCCTGCAGCTTCTGCACACGGCCGAGGAGCTCGTTGACTCTCCGCTGCGGCAACGCGCCCGAGAAGGCGACCTTGGTCCAGTAGCCGACCACGACGTCCTCGTTGTAGACCTGCACCTGCGCCGGGTGCTTGTCGGTGGCCTCGGCGAGCACGTGGTTGCGCGGCACCTTCTTGGTGCGGGTCGTCTTCACCGGCTCTGTGCGCCAGGTGTCGGTGTTCTCGTCGAGCGCCCACGTCTCGGACGGGTCGAGGGTCGGCAGCTTGCCGATGAACGTGTGCAGGTCGACCAGCTGCTTCTCCAGGAACAGCAGGTAGGTGACCGGCACGTCGGCCAGGATGACCTGGCCGTCGACCGTGACGCTCGCCGTCGCCGTGCAGTTCGCCCAGTCCTTCGTCGCGGTCACGTCGAACAGCCGGGTCAGCGCGACCGCCACGTCCCGCAGGACGCCCTCGGCCTGCACCTGCACCCGGGTCGACTCGGACGGCAGCTGCTCACCCTCGTCGTCGATCGGCTGGTACGACCGCGAGATGCCCGACAGGAGCGGGCCCTTCTGGATGGTGTGGTAGGCGTCGGTCAGCTTGCGCTGGGCGTCGGCCTTGACGCCCTTCTCCACGGCGAGGATCTGGTTGAGCTTGGTCACGGGGATGTCCCTTCCGCCGGCGTGCGGATGCTGCCCGGCGGATCAGTCCGGCATTTCGAGCAGCCAGTACAACCGACCACTGGATCATGCGTCAACGCATATTCCGGGCACTACGGATCTTCTGGCGACACGCCCGGCAGCGGACGCAGGAAGGCACGCCGCCTGCCCGGGCGTTGGGGACGTGGGCGCGGCGGGAGCCGCCCTCAGGCGAACGGAAGAGGGCAGATGACGACCGACCACACATCCGGGTTCCGCCGGGTCATGCCGACGGATGCGGCGCTGCGCCCCCTCCTCGACGACCTCACTGCCGAATATCGCCGCCGCTACGGGCCCAACAACGAGATGACCAGCTTCCCCGACTCCGACTTCGCCCCGCCGTACGGGGGGTTCCTGGTCCTGGTGGAGAACGGCGAGACCACGGCGGGCGGCGCGTTCCGCCGGCACGACGAGTCGACGGCGGAGCTGAAGCGCATCTGGACCCACCCCGGGCACCGGCGGCGGGGACTCGGCCGCCTCGTCGTGCGGGAACTCGAACGCGAGGCGGCCCGGCAGGGATATCGGCGTGTCGTCCTGACCACCGGTCCGCGGCAGCCGGAGGCGACCGCCCTGTATATCGCGACGGGGTACCTCCCTCTGTTCGACACCGGCGCCGACCCGGAGACGATCGGGCCGCTCTCGTTCGAGAAACCGCTGCCGTAGACGGGTCAGCCGAGCCGGTACAGCACGCTGTCCCCCATGTCGACGCGTTCGATGCCGAGGCCGTCGACCGGGCGCTCCACGGCGAGCTCGAACGCGGTGCCCCGGGCGCGCTGGCGCGGCACGACGACCTCCTTGACGCCCATGTGCCGCAGATACGCGATCGCGTACGGATCGGGGAACGCCTTCGTGACCTTGATCACCTCAGTGATCATCTTCGGGATGAACGATCCCGCGCCGTTCACCGTCGGATAGAACCGGCCGGCCGACCAGATCAACGACATCTCGTCCTGCCCCACCTCGTCGGGCAGAACGAGCACGGGACCGGCGGCCCGCGCCAGCGCGGAGGGCGGGGGCGGCACCTCGGGATGCGCGACCGCGGGCAGCCCTTCTGCGCACACGAGCAGCGGCACCACCAGCAGCACGTGGCGAAACCTGCCCGCCCTGCGGGCCAGGTAGGTCACGGCTCCGGCCGCCAGCAGCCCCAAGATGAGCACCGTGTACATGATGAACCTGCCCGGCGTGCGCAGCGCCTCGAAGCCGGGCAGCAGGTGCCGGGCGGGCAACCACGTCACCGCCCCTCCGAGGAACGTGGTGCCGAGCGCCCACACGGACGTCACGGCGGCGGCCACCAGCAGCGCCAAACGCACGCGCGGGCTCCAGACGCTCACCGCCAGCCCGGCCAGGGCCGCCAGCACCACGACCAGGCCGGGGAACAGGCACATCTCGATCGGCCAGGCGAAGCCGGTGCGCGCCCCCGAGGTCAGCGACCCCCACGGCAGGGACTGTTCGGGCGCCGTGAGGAAGCCCCGCAATGGAGGCGAGAGGAAGCGGAGGAAACCTTCGCTGCGCGCATCGGCGACCTCCGGATTCTCCTTCGCCACCTGCATGAAGACGCTGCCCAGGGCCAGGGTGACCGCCGCGAGCACCGCCCCGCCTGCCACGTCGGCCATGAGCAACGCACGCGGCAGGCGCGGCCGGCCGGCGCGCAGCCACGCGAGGATGCAGACGCCCGCCACCAACATCAGCACGTACAACAGGGGCAGCCCGACGGCGAAGCCCAGGCTGATCTGCCAGGCCGCCAGGCCCCAGGCCGCGGCCGCGAGCCAGGGCCTGGCCCGGTCGGCGAACCACCCGGCCCGGCCGATCCCGTGCCCCCTGAGCAGGAGCGCGATCGACAGCGGGATGGCACCGGTGATCAGGATGTTGAGATGGACCGAATGGGACAGACGCCACGGGGTGTAGGCGAACGCGGCGCCCGCGACGAGCGCGCCGATCCGGCCGCAGCCGAGCTGACGGGCCAGCACGTACGCCCCGGCGAAGTTGAACGCGGCGGCCAGGACGTAGGCCACGTTGTAGCGCACCAGCGCGTCGCCCATGTCGGCCACGCCGGCCCCTAGCGGGGCGAGCCCGAGCAGTGTGTCGCTGAACACCCCGGTGCGCGGCAACGGCCAGTAACCGTTCGCGTCGAACGGATGACCGCTCAGCAGGGCGTGGCCGTACCACGCGATCTCCCAGGCGGAGAAGAGCGGATCGCAGAAGTCTCCCGGAATCGTGCGCCACGGGTCGGCCATGGCGGGCCACGTCATGATCACGGCGAGCGCGACGGACGCCGCCCCGAGCACGGCCAGTTCGGCCGCCCTGCGGCGGCGCGGGCGGCGGCCGGCGCCGGTGCCTGGACGTGACGCAACGATGGCGGGCATCGCACTTCCTTTCGACGGAACCTGACGGGGTTCACGGTGGAATCAGGCCGCCGCTTGCTTCGCCCTGCGCGGGTTGAACACCCAGGTGCGCAGCAGCAGGAATCGCACGAGGGTGGCCAGGCCGTTCGCGACGACCACCGCGATGAGCTCGGCGTGGGTGGACGGCGCGGGCACGACCAGGTGGAGCAGCGCCAGGCCGCCCGTGCTCACGACCAGACTGATGAGGAACGCGACGCCGCCTTCCAAGTGATGCCGTACGGCTCTCGCCCACCCGGTCACCCGGAAGGTGAAGCGCCGGTTCGCGGCGATATTGGCGACCGCCGTGATCAGGACGGCGACCGCGTTGGCGGCGAGCGGCGGCATGAGAGCCCGGAAGAAGAGGTAGAGCGCAAGATGGACCAGCGTGCTGATCACACCGATGATCGCGAAGCTGGCCAGCTGCCATGCCATTCCGGCGGGCAGTCGCGCGTGCTGGACCGAGACCGGAACCGGGATGTGAGCCGCACCCGAAAGGATCTTGCGGGCCACCCTGGCCATCCCTCGAAGGTCGTCCGAGACCGCCCTGCGAATGTCCACCCGGCTGTCTGGGTCGTCGACCCAGTCGACGGGCACCTCGTGGATGCGCAGTCCCAGCTGCTCGGCCATAAGCAGCAGTTCGGTATCGAAGAACCACTCCTCGTTTTCAACGACGGGGAGCAATGCCTGGGCGACGTCGGTCCGCACCGCCTTGAAGCCACACTGGGCGTCGGAGAAGCGCACCCCCATGGTCGATCGAAGCAGCAAGTTGTAGCTTCGCGAGATGATTTCCCGCTTGGCACCGCGCACGACGTTGGAGCCCCTGGAGAGCCGGGTGCCGATCGCCAGATCGCTGTGTCCGGACAGCAAAGGCGCGATCAGCGGCAGGAAGGCGTTCAAGTCGGTAGAAAGGTCGACATCCATGTAGGCGACCACATCGGCGTTGCTCTGCGCCCACACCGTGCGGAGTGCCCGGCCTTTCCCCCTCTTCTCGAGGCGCACCGCCCGGACGTTAGGCAGATCGGTCGAGAGGCCCAAAGCGAGCGGCCACGTCCCGTCCGTGCTGTCATTATCGGCAATCGTTATGAGAAATCCGTACGGAAATGTCGTTTCCAAGTAGTCGTGGAGACGGCGAATGCTGTCGGCCAGCACACGCTGCTCGTTGTATACGGGAACCACGACCTCGACTACCGGAGACGCACTCCTGGCTGCGGTCATCTGACTCATGCCGCACGTCGTACCCGAGCCCCTATCCGTCTTTAACGGCCCCGAGTGGATTATTGATGAAGCATTCCCAACAACAGGAAATCCCCCGGCACAGCACTATTGAATTCACTTATTACGCCATTCTCCCAAAATCCGAAATATCCCCCATTCCCCCACCCCCTTTGGCGTGATCATGCAGAAGTTCGGGCTCATGCCACCTGACCTGCGCAAACCAAAATCGTGATCATGCAGAAGTTCGTCGACGTGCCATCCGACCTGCATGAACACGATTCGTGATCATGCACTTGACCCGCACGGCACGGCCTTCACGAGCCACGACCACCCGGACGCCCGCCAATTGCATGATCACGAACTTCTTCATGATCACCACCAAGTGGTTGCCGTGCTGGGTGGCCCCCGGCAATCCTGGGTGCGGCAGGGCCAGGTCAGAACGCCTGAGCGTACGTATCGTCGTTGCCATGGATACCGGCAGCAACATCGGGGAGTATCTCCGCGCGCGACGCGAGCTGATGCGTCCCGAAGACGTCGGTCTGCCCGACCTTGGGAGTCGCCGGACCATCGGCCTGCGGCGTGAAGAACTCGCCATGCTCGCAGGCATCAGCGTCGACTACTACCTGCGCCTCGAGCAGGGCCACGACCCGCATCCCTCCGAGAACGTCCTCGAAGCCCTGGCCCGTGCGCTGCAGCTGGACAAGGACGCCACCGCGCACCTCTATCAACTGGCCCGGCCGAAGCCGCCGCGCCGCCGCTTCCCCGGTCACGCGGAACGGGTACAGCCCGGTATCAAGCGACTTCTGGCGACGTGGTCGGACACCCCGGCATACGTCCAGAGCCGCTTCCTCGACGTGCTCGCGGCCAACCCGCTGGCCACCGCCTTGTCCCCCATCTACCGGCCGGGCGTCAACATCTTGCGGGCCCTCTTCCTCGACCCCGGGGTGCGCAGCTACTACCCCGACTGGGAGAAGATCACCTCCGCGACCGTGGGCAGCCTGCGTGAAATCGCCGGGCCGGACGTCGACGACCCGCGGCTCACCGACCTCGTCGGCGAACTGTCCGTCCGCAGCGAGCCGTTCCGCCGCCTGTGGGCCCGCCACGACGTCAGAGCCCGCCGCTGTGGCACCAGCGTCATCGATCACCCTCAGGTCGGCCCTCTGGAGCTCCGCTTCGAGAAACTCTCGATCAGCGGCGGGACCGGCCAGCTTCTCGTCATCAAGCACGCCGACCCGGGCAGCGGCACGGCCCAGGCGCTCGCGCTGCTCGCCAGCATGATCGCCAAAGACGACGGAATCCATGAACACAGCAGCCAGTACGACGAGCAACTGGCCGACGAGCATCGGGGCGATTAACCCACACGTACCACCGCATAGCACCGTGAACTGCCGATTCTCTGTGGGGTCCGCCACCTGACTGCCATGCTGGCCGTCATGTCTGAGACCGCTGTGGTGCAGGAGGCGTTCCGCCGCGCGTCCGCGCTCGTCGCCGACCACCGCGCCGATCTCGATCCCGCCGTCCACCTCATGGCCGCCCATGCCTGGGTCGGCGGCGGCGCGCCCCGTTTCGCGGACGACCTTTCCAGGCACCGCTCGACGCTGCAGGCGTCCCTGGAGACCGCCCTCCAGGAGATTCACCGCCTCGTCGTACGGCACGGCCTGATCCCGCCGGGAATGCCGGCCGTACGGACATCGGTGACGAGCATGACCGCGACGCCCGGAAGTTTCCGCGGGGTGGACGTCGTGGCCATGCGCAGCCTGATCGGCTCGCTGGACAGGGCGGCCGACCGCCTCTGCGATCTCTCGGTACGGCTCCACGCCGAGCTCAACGTGCTCGGACTGCCGACCGCGCCCGGATGGGACCTCGCCGGGTGCGCCGACTGGGCCCGGCGGCACGCGCGCGACCTGCGCGGGCGCCTGGCCTGGATCGAACGGGCAGAGCCGGATCCCTTGACGCCGTGGAACAACGGTGTGATCCCGTCCGGAGTGATCGGATTCGGCCTGTTCGAGGCCTTTGCCGCGGATCCAGGCAAAGCCGCGACGCTGCTACGGCAGATCGCCGAGGGCGATCCCGCGGCGGTCACGGCGATTCTGGCCCTTCAGGAGCGGGGCGACGACCCGGGGTTGGCCGCCCGGGTGCAGACCTGGTGGCGCAACCTGCCCCGAGGCCTGCGCGACCGGCTGACGGTGGCCGTTCCCGAGGCCGTCGGCGCTCTCAACGGCATTCCCGTCCCCATCAGAGATCAGGCCAACCGGCTGATCCTCGCCCGGGAGAAGGACCGGTTGCGGGCGGAGGTCTCCACAGTGACCCGCACTCTCGCGGTGACGGGCCAGCCCATGCTCCTCATGCGGCTCGACTCCGTGCTCGGAGGGATCAAGAAGATCGAGATGCTGGAGAGGAACCTGGCTCTCGGGGGCACACCGGGATATCCGCCCGCCTTCCTTCTCTCCTTCAGCCTCGACGGCATCGGCCGGGCCGTCTTCTCGTGGGGCAACCCCGACACCGCGGACACCACCGTCACCTACGTCCCGGGATTGGGCACCAAGCTGGCATCGTTCGATGAGGACATCGAACGCGCCTGGCTGCTCTGGCAACAGAGCCAGGCAACCGCAGGAGGCAAGCAGATCGCCTCGATCTCCTGGCTGGGATACGAGGCGCCGCAGCTGGACTCGGGACTCGTCCTGCCGAGCCGCTCGGTGGCCATGGAAGGCGCGGCCGACCGGGGCGCCGGCGCTCTTGCGGCCTTCGCCGACGGCCTCCGGGCCACCCACCAGCCGATGGAGTCGGCACGCAACGTGCTGCTCGGGCACAGCTATGGCTCACTGGTCACCGGCAAGGCGGCGGTCCTTCGGCCTGGACGATTCGCCGACGACCTGATCTTCGTCGGCAGCCCCGGCGTGGGGGTGGAACACGCAGCCGACCTCGGCCTGCAACCCGGCCACGTCTGGGTCGGCGAGGCGGGAAACGACGTGGTCGCCTACCTGGGCAGGTTCACGGCCGATCCCGGCGACGCCGGCTTCGGCGCCCAGCGTTTCCCTGTAAGCCGAGACGTGATCAACGAGGCTCACTCCAGCTACTGGAGGCCTCATTCAGCCTCGCTACTAAATATGGCGTCAATCGTCGATGGCCGGTATGGCCAGCTAATCAAACCAGCATCACTGGTGCGTCCAATGTTTTTGCTGCCCGAACTCGCTCCTGGCTCCATCCGGAAGCTGAACGAACAATGATGTTCCGAACCCAGGGCACACTCGCCGCCCTGACGATCTTCTTCCTGGTCGGCTGCACCAGCTCAAGGAGTGTTATGGCCCCTACGATGACTCAGTCGCAAGCGCTTGCTCGCATAGAGGAACTCCTCACGGACACCAATTCGGCCCTGACGCCCCGTCCCCGCCTAGAGCTCAGCGATATGTTCTCAGCTCCTACGCGATGCCTGGACCCAGGCCCCGGAGAGTCCTCTGACCAGGTGGTGATCAGCCGGGCATATTGGCTGCGAGACATCCCTAGCAATCAGCACATGGACGTCGCCCGGCAGGTCATGGCCCGGTGGGAGAGGCAGGGGCACGTCATCGTCGGCACGGGGGGAATGGAGATCGGGCGGCCGAACATCGCGGGCGAGTCGCGGCCGGACGGGTTCATCCTGGCGTTGGTATGGGCGGAGGGGGACGATCTCTACCTAGCCGCCACCTCACCCTGCGTCCTGCCCGACACCACACCTGAGCCTTAACCCGCCCCTCCGGGTGGATCGGCCCCGATCGCGAGTCGATTACCCTACCCAGGGGCCGAAATGTTCAGGAGTGTGTGATTGTGCGGGTTGTTGATGCTTTCCGGGAGAACCTTGGTGGCGAGCCCGCAGGGGTGTGGCACGCCCCCGGCCGGGTCAATCTGATCGGCGAGCACACCGACTACAACGACGGCTTCGTCCTGCCCTTCGCCGTCCCGTGGGGGGTCACGGCGGCGGTGCGCCCGCGCGAGGACGACACCATCCGCCTGGTGTCCCTCCAGGCGCCCGGGCGGCAGCAGGTTATCGAGGAGATCGACCGGGCCGAGGGCTGGGCTCGTTACCCGGCAGGCGTCTTCTGGGCCATGCGCGGCGACGGACTGCCCGTCAGGGGCGCCGACATCGTGATCGACGGTGACGTCCCTCAGGGCGCGGGCCTGTCGTCCAGCGCGGCGCTCGAGGTGGCCGTGGCGATCGCCCTCAACGACCTGTACGGCCTCGGCCTCGGCGGGCTCGAGCTCGCCAAGATCTCACAGCGGGCCGAGAACGACTTCGTCGGCATGCCCTGCGGAATCATGGACCAGGCCGCGTCAGCCCTGGGCAGGGAGGGCCATGCCCTGTTCCTCGACTGCCGGTCGCTCGGCAGCCGGGCGGTGCCGTTCGATCCCTCCGCGTACGGCATGCGTCTGCTGATCATCAACACGGGCGTTCATCACGAGCTGGCCGACGGGCAGTACGCCCGCCGCCGCCAGGACTGCGAAAACGCGGCCAAGCGGCTGGGCGTGGCCGCGCTGCGGGACGTCACCGACCTCGCGGCCGCCCTCCAGCAGCTGACGGGCGACGAGCGGAAGCGAACGCAGCACGTGGTGACGGAGAACCACCGGGTCGAAGCGCTGATCGGGCTGCTGCGGGCGGGAGCCGTACAGGAGATCGGCGCCCTGCTCATCGCTTCTCATCTTTCGCTGCGCGACCAGTTCGAGGTCTCCTGCCCGGAGCTGGACATCGCGGTCGAGGCTGCCGTCAAGGGCGGGGCGAGGGGCGCCAGGATGACCGGCGGCGGCTTCGGCGGCTCGGCCATCGCCTTGGTCGCGGAAGACAAGGCCGACAAGGTCCAGGAGCAGGTCCGGCTGGCCTACCGGGAGCGCGGCTGGGCCGATCCCACCTTCTTCACGGCGACACCGGCCGCCGGGGCGCGCCGCCTGGCCTGAGAGGCCGCCGCTAGGAAAGCGGCGGGAACGCCGGGGGGCGGCGCTCGACGAAGCTGGCGACGCCCTCGACGAAGTCGGGACGTTTGAACGATTCCCGCATGAGCTGGTCGGCGGTGTCCCTCGCCTGGTCGAGGGGCACCGACCAGTCACTCCACAGCTGCCGCTTGATCACGGCCATGGATGCGGGCGAGCACCACGTGGCCAGCTCCCGCGCGTACGCCAGGGTCTCCTCCCTGAGCCGCTCCCCTGGTACGGCACGGCATGCCAGCCCCATCTGATGCGCCTCTGAGCCGGTGAAGACCCGCCCGGACAGCAGCAGGTCCATCGCCCTGGCCTGCCCGGCCAGCTTGGGCAGGATCCAGGCCAGGGCGTATTCGGCGATCAGGCCGCGGCGGACGAAGGCCGTCGTCCATTTGGCGTCGTCGGCGGTGAACACGAGATCGCACACGAGAGCCTGGACAATACCGAGCCCCGCGCATGCGCCGTTCACCGCGGCGATCACGGGTTTGCGGAGCGTCAGGGGGAAGGTGGCGGGGCGAGGGTCCGGCTCCCGGGTGTGTTCGCCGGCCTGGATGGCGGCCAGCGCCTCGAAGTCCGCCCCGGCGCAGAAACCCTTGCCCGCGCCGGTGACCACGACGACCCTGACCGCCGGATCCCGCTCGGCCTCCTCAAGAAGGTCGAAGTAGCGCCGTCCCATCTCGTCGGTCAGCGCGTTCAGCCGCTCTGGGCGGTTGAACGTGAGAATCCGCACACCACCGTCGTCTTCGGACAGCACCACCATGTCACCCTCCCTACAGAATCTTGTTCTACACCGGTAGGGCCCTTACCGACTACTCCCTTCTGCGCCGCGTGAAGGCGGGCGTCATCTCCACGTCGTCGTAGTAGCGGTGGAACACGGGGGTGGTCGCGCCGGACAGCGGCGGCACGATCCACGACCAGTCGGCGGGGCACACCCTGCCGTTGCGCTCCTCCTTCTCCAGGTGGGTCATGAACCGCCTGGCCTCGGTGTGATGGTCGGTGATCGTGACATTGTCCTCGGCGAACGAATGGAGCACGGCGACGTTCAGCTCCACCAGGGCCTGATCACGCCAGAGCGTGCGATCGTGGGACATGTCCAGGCCCATCCCCCGCGCGACCACCGGAAGCTGGTCGTACCGGTCGGCGTCGGCGAGGTTGCGGGCCCCGATCTCGGTCCCCATGTACCACCCGTTGAAAGGTGCGCACGGATACCGGATACCGCCGATCTCCAGGCACATGTTCGAGATGACCGGTACGGCATGCCACCTCAGCCCGAGTTCGGCGAACCACGGCAGGGTGGGGTGCCGGAGGAAGACCTCCAGGACGACCTCCCTGGGCAGCCTGCGCATGGTGGGCACGCCCTTGGCCTCGACGACGAGCGGCAGGACGTCGAACCTCGTTCCCTTGCCTCTCCAGCCGAGCCGTCGCGCCGACGCCGTCAGCTCGACGTTCGCCGGATCACCGATCACCCGACCGTCGGGCCGCCTGTAGCCCGCGTACCGGATGAGCTGGTCGTTCCAGATCACCGGGGCCGGCTGGCCTGGCCGGTCCGGAGCGAACACGGTGATCGTCGGCCGGATCTTGCCCTTGTTGGTCGCCACCCGGAGGTGTTCGATGCATTCCTCCGCGACGCCGTCGGCCGTGTCCACGTGCCGACGATCACGTACGCGCAGGGACTTCCAGTAGAGCCGGCCGATGCAGCGGCTGCTGTTTCGCCACGCCACCTGGGCGCCGAAGGCCAGCTCGCCCGGCGTATGGGTATAGGTGCCCGTCTGAGAGATCTCCGCGAAAACCTCGCGCAGCCGGGGCTTCGCCGGCCCCGCGGCCGGGTTCTCCGCATGGTAGAGCCGGATGAAATCCTCGGCCTCCCCCTTGTCGACGCCCTCCTCGCGTCCTGGTTCGAGTACGGCTTCCGTCACCTTTTTGGATCTGAACCACGTCAGCACGACCGCCACACACTTCACGCTCGCGGGCTCCACTGCCGTTTCCGGGGTGGCGGTGACGCCCTCTGCCGCAGTGGCCCTCACCCCACTGCGTGTTTGTGGTCCGCGGCAACCGCGGCCTCTCAGGAAAGGCGCGGCGTCTCACATTTTCAGCGAAGTCCCGTGATTTGTCCCCCTATTTCGATACCTGAGGCGCGCTTGGGGGGAAAGCGGGTGCCAGCCGTACGGAGGCTCCAGGTCACGGGAAAGTTCCCGGACAACACGAAACCCCGGCTCCGGCGACCTAAGTCGCCCGATGACCGGGGTCAGCGCTCCCGCGATAGGACTCGAACCTATAACCTGCCGGTTAACAGCCGGCTGCTCTGCCGATTGAGCTACACGGGATAGTCGTGTCACCGCCCGATCCGACCTTGCGGTCCGTCTTGCGGTGCGGAACTAGATTAGCGCACTCCTGGGGGACTCTGTCACGTCCATTCGTCTTGGATAGATGCAGGCCCCTGGGGTAGAAGGGGCGAAGAGCACGAGCGCGGAGGTGGAAGATGCGTTACAAGGCGATGTTCGCCGCCGGGCTGGCCATCGGTTACGTCCTCGGAACCCGAGCCGGGCGTGAGCGCTATGAGCAGATCAAGCGTGCCGCGCAGCGGGTGGCGGACAGCCCGACCGTCCAGGAGGCGGCGGGGCTGGTCGGCGCCCAGGCTTCCAAGGTGGCGGGCAAGGCCAAAGACCTCGCGTGCGACAAGATCGGTTTCCTGCGGCGTCAGGAGGTGTGGGAGGACGAGAAGGTGGGAGCGGGCACCGGCTGGCCCAGCACCGACTCCGACCGGATCACCTGACCGAGATCGCCGCACATCGGGCCCCTGGCACACCGCCGGGGGCCTCGGCTTGTCCCGCGTGCAGCCCCCGTACGGCCAGGCCGTTCAGACGCCCAGGCTGCGCCGTACCTCTTCGAGGGCCTGCTCGGCCAGGGCGCGCAGCCCCGGATCGGAGGAGTCGAGGCCGGGATCGAAGATGAACTCCCAGCGGGGGCTGTCGTATCCGGGCACCCGCCGGGCGACCAGCCGCACACCCCCGCGCGCATCGAGCTGCACCCTCCTGCTGGCCACGATCGAGGCGGTGACGCGCTCACGGACCGTTTCAGGCAGCAGGCCGGGGTCGGGCAGCAGAACGCGATGAGAGGCGCCGTCGGTCATCGTGACGGTGACGCCCTCCTCGTCCCAGACCGCCTTGTCCGTGAGGTGCCACGGCAGCCGTGTCGCGTCCGGGAGGTAGAGCGCGTGGGTGGTGGCCACGACGTATTCGCCTTCGGGGCCTCGTGCGTGGCTGATCACCCGCTCCCCCGGTTCCAACGCGAGGGCCGTACGGACCGGGGCGGGAAGCCGCCGGGTCCCCAACCGGCCTCCGGAGAGGTTGAAGAGGGAGAGCTTCGAACCAGCCAAGGAGCACCGCCACTGAGCATGACCATTGTTACCGGCAGGCTATCCGGCACCGGACCGCGCCCCAAAGCCGCCCCAAACGCCGCCCCTAAAGCCGCCCGGAAAACCGGCCGGCCCCGGCATTCCGGGGCCGGCCAGGTCGCGCGGAAGGGTCAGTCCAGGTAGTCCCGCAGCATCTGGGCACGGGTCGGGTGGCGCAGCTTGGCCAGCGTCTTGGACTCGATCTGGCGGATGCGCTCACGCGTCACGCCGAACTCGCGGCCGACCTCCTCCAGCGTCCGCGGGTGTCCGTCGGCCAGGCCGAACCTGAGCTGGATGATCCGCTGTTCGCGTTCCGACAACGTCGCCAGGATGTCGTCGAGCTGGTCCTGGAGCATGATGAACGCCGCGGCCTCGATCGGCACCACGGCGTCGGCGTCCTCGATGAAGTCGCCGAGGTCGGAGTCCTCCTCACCGATCGGTGACTGGAGCGAGACGGGCTCCTGCGCGATCCGCTGGATCTCGACCACGCGGTCAATGGGCAGGCCCATCTCCGCCGCGATCTCCTCGGGGGCCGGCTCCCGGCCGAGGTCCTGGTGAAGCTGACGCTGCACGCGCACCAATTTGTTGATCGTTTCGACCATGTGCACGGGAATTCGAATGGTGCGGGCTTGATCCGCAATCGCCCGGGTGATCGCCTGGCGAATCCACCACGTCGCATACGTGGAGAACTTATAGCCCTTGGTGTAGTCGAATTTCTCGACCGCGCGGATGAGACCGAGGTTGCCTTCCTGGATGAGGTCGAGGAAGAGCATTCCGCGACCCACGTATCGTTTGGCGATCGAGACGACCAGTCTGAGGTTGGCCTCGATGAGCCGCTGCTTGGCGCGTACGCCCTCCCAGACCAGGTCTTCGAACTCCGGGCGGGCGATCCTCAGCGTGACGTTCTCGCAGAGTTTGTCCTCGGCGAAAAGTCCTGCCTCGATGGCCTTGGCGAGTTCCACCTCCTCCTCGGCCGTCAGCAGCGGGACCCGGCCGATCTCCCGGAGGTAGATCCGGACCAGGTCGCTCGTTGGCGCGCGTTTGCTGACATCCTCCTCGTCGGGCTTGCTGGGCTCCTCGTCTCCTTGCGGCTCGAGGACCTCAACCCCGTTCTCAGCGAGCATGCGCACGACGCGTTCCAGCGCGTCGGCAGGCAGCTCGGACCGGTCGAGCGCGGCGGCCACATCATCGATCGTGACGCTCCCGCGTTCCCTTCCCTTCGCGACGAGGTCCGCCACCTGGTCTACCGATGGCGGCCTGCTTGGCAGCACCGATGCACCCACGGAACACAGTCTGCGGTATAGGCACCAGAAAATGGCAGGCCTATTTTTGTCACCAGAGGTAAGACAGAATCCAATATCGGATTGAGATCAAATCCCGCGTTTGGCCGCCATGAGATGTGGAAAGGAAGATTTATTCAGCTCCGGTCGCACGTTCTCTCAACACGCGATGCTGCTGTTCGAGTGCGACCAGTTCACCGAAGAGCCGCTTGTATTCCTGCGGCTCCTCGACGGGGTTGATCCGCTGCAACCGCGCCTTGACCTGGGTCACGGCCCGGCTCACCGCGGTCGCGTGCAACCGGGCCAGGACGAGCGCGGCGTAGCGTTCCTCGACGGCGGTGTCGGCGCGCAACTCCTCGACGGCGAAACGGGTCACCAGCGACCGCAGATCGGCGCTCGCCTCTCCCGCGGTGCCGGCCTGCTGGAGCAACCGGTCGACCCACTCCCTGCCGCCCGGCCCTCCGGTCACGGTGCCGCCGACGGCTGCGACGACGCCCTGGAGGGCGACGTGCTCGGGCTGGGTGAACGTGTCGGGTCCGAGGGCGTCGAACTCGGGACCGAGCAGGGCGGGCCGCTGCACGGCCAGCTTGAGCGCCTCGACCTCCAGTCGCACGGCCGGGTCGACGGGGTCACGCCTGGGGGCGTGCGCCGGGGCGGCGGCCTGCTGTTGCTGCCGCCCGATGACCTGCTGGATGCGCTGGATGACGAAACCCTCGTCCATGAACCCGAGCCAGCGGTCGAGGTCGACGACGTAGGTCTTGCGCAGCCCGGGGTCCTTGATGGAGGCCACGACGGGGGCGGCGGCGTCGAGCGCGCTCAGGCGGCCCTCGTTGGTGTTGAGGTCGTAGCGGGACAACACGCTGCGGATGGCGAACGCGAAGAGGGGCTCGCGGCTGGCCACGAGGTCGCGCACGGCGGCGTCGCCCTGCTTGACGCGCAGGTCGCACGGGTCGAGGCCGTCCGGCTGGACGGCGACGTAGGTCTGGGTGACGAACTTCTGCTCGTCCTGGAAGGCGCGCAGAGCCGCCTTCTGCCCGGCGGAGTCGCCGTCGAAGGTGAAGATCACTTCGCCGCGGAACTCGGCCTGGTCGAGCAGCAGCCGCCGCAGGACCTTGATGTGCTCCTCGCCGAACGACGTGCCGCAGGTGGCGACCGCCGTGGGCACGCCCGCGAGGTGGCAGGCCATGACGTCGGTGTATCCCTCGACGATGACCGCCTGTGACCGCTTGGAGATCTCTCGCCTGGCCAGGTCGATGCCGTACAGCACGGAGCTCTTGTGATAGATCGGGCTGTCGCGCGTGTTCAGGTATTTCGGCCCGTCGTCGGATTCGAGCAGTTTGCGCGCCCCGAACCCGACGACGTCGCCGGTGATGTCCCTGATCGGCCATATGAGACGGCCGCGGAACTGGTCGATCGGCCCCCGGCGCCCCTCGCGCGACAGGCCGCCCTTGATCAGCTCCTGCGCGGTGAACCCCCGGGCCATCAGGTGGCGCGACAGGCTGTCCCAGTCGGCGGGGGCGTAGCCGACGCCGAACCGTTCGGCGTCCACGCGCTCGAACCCGCGCTCGGACAGGAATCGCCTGCCGGGCGAGGCGTCGGGCGCGGTGAGGCGGGCGGCGTAGAACTCGGCGGCCGCCTTGTGCGCCTCGATGAGCCGGGACCGTTCGCCGTGTTCCCGGCTGGGCACGTAGCCGCCCTGCTCGTAGCGGAGCTGGATGCCCGCCCGCTGCGCGAGCCGTTCCACCGCCTCGCTGAACGTGAGGTTGTCGATCTTGCGGACGAACGTGATCACGTCGCCGCCCTCGGCGCATCCGAAGCAGTAGTAGTAGCCCCGGGCGGGCGTGACGTTGAAGGAGGGCGACTTCTCGTCGTGGAAGGGGCACAGCCCCTTCAGGTTGCCGCCGCCGGCGTTGCGCAACTGGATGTGCTCGCCGACCACGTCCGCGATAGGGGATCGCTCCCGCACGAGTGCGATGTCGTCGTCACTGATCCGCCCTGCCACTCTGGCGAGTTTAGGCCCTGACAGAGGCCGGACGGGTGGACAGGGTGCAACGGGTACAGCGACCGGACTTTTCCGAACTGGTCATGACGAATGCGGCGGTCCGTTACAAAGGAGAGGTTCAGTAAGGTCAACCAGGTGGAGATCATGCGCGCGGCGAAATTGGCCGTCATCGCGGGGGCCGGATGCCTGGCCGTCGCATGCAGCGGGCCGGGGTCGGCGACGAGCGCGGGGAAGCCCGCGCCCGAGACGTCCGCGACGGTGTCGGGCACACCCGCCGCGAAGCCGCCCCGTCCCGCGAAGCCCGCGGGCGGCCGTCCCGTCCGCATGCTCCCGCCCCGGGTCTCGCCGTACGACTACGTCTTCCCGATCAAGGGCTGCAGGACGACGTACGCGCACAAGTTGCTGGCCGGGCTGCCCAAGAGCACGATCTGGGCGGGCAAGGGATGCCTGTTCGTCTCGCCCGTCGACGGCAGGATCCGCGAGGTCAACAGGCAGGACAGGTGGAGGCCGGCCACCGACCGCGGCCCCGACCGGGAGGGCCGCTTCCTCACGATCGCCGGTCAGGACGGCGTGGTGTACCTGGGCGGCCACCTCGACAAGATCATGCCGGGCCTGAAGCCCGGCGTCAGCGTCAAGGCCGGGCAGCCGCTCGGGTCCGTCGGCAACTCAGGCAACGCGCGCAACACCGCGAGCAACCTCTATTTCGCCATCTCCTGGCCCGCGCCGCCCAAGTACTGGTGGATCAGGCGGGGCATGGTCGAGCCGTGGACGTTCCTCGACGCGTGGTACGACGGGAACCGCACGCTGTCGCCCAAGCCGGCCACCCTCGCCGTGCTCCAGCGGGCCGGGAAGCTGCCGAAGTGCACCGTGCTGTGCGTGCCCAAACCGGTCGACAAGAGCGCCGACACGCCGGGCACGACCGCCTGACCGTCACAGGAGTTCGGTGAGCGGGACCTTCGGGTCGGCGAGCCTGTCGAGGTCGACCGCCCGGCCCGTGTGCCCGGCCCGCACGAGGGCCTGGATGTCGCCGGTGACGTCCCACACGTTGACGTTCATGCCGGCGATCACGCGGCCGTCCTTCACCCAGAAGGCCAGGAATTCGAGGGCGGCGCCCGCGTGGATCGCCGGGTCGCCGCGGTAGACGACCCGGTCGTGGCCGGTGACGTCCCCGGAGAACTCCATGCCGAGGTCGTACTGGTCGGTGAAGAAGTACGGCACGCGGTCGTAGACGACGTCCTGGCCGAGCATGGCCCGGGCGGCGGCCGGGCCGCCGTTCAGCGCGTTGGCCCAGTGCTCGACCCTGATCCCGCGGCCGAGGAGGGGATTGGCGGCCTCCGCCACGTCGCCCGCGGCGTACACGTGGGGGTCCGAGGTGCGCAGCGAGGCGTCCACCACGATGCCGTCGGCCACCTCCAGCCCGGCGGCCCTGGCGATCTCCACGTTGGGCGCGGCGCCGATGCCCACCACGACGGCGTCCGCGGGCAGCGCCTCACCGCCGGACGTCACCACCTCGGAGACCCGTGACGTGCCGCGCAGTTCGCGCACGGAGTCGCCCAGGCGGAACTCGACGCCGTGCGCCCGATGCAGGGCCGCGAAGATCTCCCCGACCTCGGGGCCGACCGCCCGGTGGAGCGGCGCCGGGCCCGGCGCCACCACCGTGACCGCGCAGCCGGCCGTGCGGGCGGCCGCGGCGGTCTCCAAGCCGATCCAGCCCGCCCCGACGACCACGACGTTCCCCCCTTGGGAGAAGGTCTCGCGCAGCGCCTGGCTGTCGGCGATCGTGCGCAGGTAGTGGACGCCGCCGAGGCGGGCGCCCGGCACGTCCAGCGGGCGCGGAGCGGCGCCGGTCGCGACGAGCAGCTTGTCGTACGGCTGCCGCTCCCCCGTGTCCAGGGCGACGGTCCGCTCCTTCAGGTCGACGCCGGTGGCGGTGACACCGGTCCGCAGGGTGACGTCGTGCGCGGCGTACCACCCGGCGTCGTGGACGTAGACCTCACCGAGCTCGGTCTTGCCCAGGAGGTAACCCTTCGACAGCGGAGGCCGCTCGTAGGGCCGTTC
Source organism: Planotetraspora thailandica (assembly GCF_016863335.1). Lineage (GTDB taxonomy): Bacteria > Actinomycetota > Actinomycetes > Streptosporangiales > Streptosporangiaceae > Planotetraspora > Planotetraspora thailandica. The sequence goes on along the minus strand of NZ_BOOR01000025.1, from coordinate 25,514 downwards.
CCGCTCGGCCGCGATGAGCACGACCTCCCCGGTGAAGCCCTCCTCGCGGAGCGTCTGGGCCGCCTTGCCCCCCGCCAGCCCCCCGCCGATGATCACGAATGTGGGCATGAGTCCTCCTCCTCGATCGCATGCGTTCGTCTACCCATTCAAGCGATCGCATGCCCGGGAGGCATCCGTCACGCGACTCAGGCGCGCGCAGAGAGGCGACGGTGCCAGGCCAGCGCGGAGGAGTCGGTGAGCGAGGCGATCTGGTCGACGACCGCGCGCAGCCGCCCGGCGTCGCCGGTCGCGCTCTCGAACTCTGGGCGCAGCGCCGGTTCCAGCGTCGCCGGGGCACCCAGCATGATCAGCGAGCCGAGTTCCTCGATGACGTCACGCTGCCGGGCCTGAGTGGCGTGGTGGTCGTCCCGCGACATCACGTAGTGGGCCGTGACGCCCTTCAGCAGCGCGCACTCCAGCCGGGTGACCCGCGGCACGACCAGGTCCATCCCGTGCCTGCCCGCCGATTCCGCCGCGGCGCTGCCGTACGCCTCCCGGGTGGCGTCCTGCGCGGACCTGCAGAAACGCCCGATGAGGTCGCTGGTGAGGCGCTTGAGCCCGGCGAGGTCGGCCAGGCCCGCGTCGAACCTGCCCGGCCACAGCGGGTCGGCGACCAGCCGGGTGAAGATCTCGGCCAGCTCGTTCTCGTCGGCGTCGGGGGCGTACCACCTGCGGGCCAGGTCGCACACGGCCAGCCGTTCGCCCGGGTCGCGCAGCGCCTCGGCGGCGACGTGGCCCGAGGTCAGCGCGTCCTCCAGGTCGTGGACGGAGTAGGCGACATCGTCGGCCCAGTCCATGATCTGCGCCTCGAAGGCGAGCGAATAGTCGGGGGCGCCCTGCCTGAGCCACTGGAAGACGGCCAAGTCGTCCGGATACACGCAGTACGGCCTGCCCTCGCGGGCGTGCGGCACGCCGGGGATCTGGGACGAGTAGCTGGTCCAGGGATACTTGCACACCGCGTCGAGCGCCGCGCGGGTCAGGTTGAGCCCGGCGCTGCGCCCGTCCTCGGTCACGGCCTTGGCCTCGAGGCGGGTCAGCAGACGCAGATTCTGCGCGTTGCCCTGGAAGCCTCCGCATCGTACGGCCAAATGGTCCAAAGCCATTTCCCCGTTATGGCCGAATGGCGGATGGCCGAGATCGTGCGCCAGGCATGCCGTTTCCACGAGATCGGGATCGCAGCCGAGCAGCTTTCCCATCTCGCGACCGATCTGCGCGCATTCCAGTGAATGGGTGAGACGCGTGCGAGGGCTGTGCATTGTGGCGTAATCGGTAGGAGTCACCACTTGGGTCTTGGCCGCCAGCCTCCGCAGCGACGCGCTGTGCAACACCCGCGCCCGATCCCGCTCGAAGGCGCCCCGCTCGGGGTTCCCCGGCGGCTCCGGCGCCCATCGCGCCTGGTCGTGCTCGTCATAGCGAGCCATCGGTCCTCCTGCCCCCCGGTCGTGTCTTTCCCCTTCCCCCACGGGCCGCCGGTGCGCGTGCCGGCCCTGGAGGCGGGGACAGAACCGTACCCTCACAGGCCCTCTTCACGACCAACGCCCCCCGAAACGGGGCGGAACATCTCCGGACATCGCGACACCGGGCCGTCCTCCTTCACTTCCGCCAAATCAACGGGTGAAATTCGCGATCAATGAACGCGAATGGATTTACATGTTTTTCGACATTGATGACTCTCACAACGTCAAGCAACATGAGCTGCAATGCCAACCGTTTACCCCCGCCTGGAGGAACCCCCGCATGAAAACGGTGACTTTGCTTCTGCGGCTGACATCCGCGGGCATCGCCGCGGCGTCGGCCCGGGACCTGTCGTCCCGGCACAAGGGATCGCTCAGGCACGTCTACAGCCGGGTGGTCAGGGGCTTCACCGTCAACATGAAGGAGACCGACGCGCGCCGGCTCGCGGCCGACCCGAACGTGGCCTACGTCGAGCAGGACCAGACGATCGGGATCGACGACACCCAGACGAACGCGACCTGGGGTCTGGACCGCATCGACCAGAGCGCCCTGCCGCTCAGCACCACCTACACGTACGCGACCGCGGCGTCGAACGTGCGCGCCTACATCATCGACACCGGCATCCTGACCTCGCACAGCGACTTCGGAGGCCGCGCGTCCAGCGGTTACGACTTCGTCGACAACGACGCCAACGCGACCGACTGCAACGGCCACGGCACCCACGTCGCCGGCACCGTCGGCGGGGCGAGGTACGGCGTCGCCAAGGGGGTGCGGCTGGTGGCCGGGCTGGCCGGGCAGACCGTGCGCATCGTCGTCGACGCCTCCGACGCGGGCACCGCCAGCCTCATCGAAGCCGCCGTCGACGACGTGAGCATCATCCGCTCCTGACCGGATCCCTCACGCCTCGAAGGAGGGGCTTCTGTGGCCGATCGCGAGCTCGCGGAGGTGCTCCGCTCCGGGCCCTTCGAGCACGCCCTGCGGGTGGCCATCCGCACTCGCGGGCTGAGCCTGGACCGCATCCACGCCCGGCTGCTCGAGCGCGGCGTGCACATCAGCCTGTCGAGCCTGAGCTACTGGCAGCGGGGGCGCTCCCGGCCGGAACGGGCCGCGTCCCTGGTGGCGCTTCGCGAGTTGGAGGTCATCTTGACCCTCCCCGCGTATTCGCTGATCGGGCTGCTCGGGCCGCCCCGCCCGCGCGGACGCCGTACGGACCCGGCACCGGGGCTGACGACGGTGCTCAGCCATCACGAGCAGGTGGTCGTGGGAGCCGACGGCAGGCGCAGGCTGGCCCGCGCCCGGCTGGTGGTGCGCGCCGTCGCGCCCGGCGCCGACCGGTGCGTCGTCGCGCACCCTCCCGGTGTACGGCTGCTGCGCACCGACTACTGCCGGCCGGGGCGCAGCAGCCCCGGCGAGACCGGGGCCTTCACGCTGGACGAACTCATCTTCGACCGGCCGCTGATCGCCGGGGAGACCCGGATCGTGGAGTATTCGACGGGTTTCTCCGGGCCGGCACACGACGCGGACCGGCACGTCCGCCACCTGGTCGCGCCCGTGCAGCAGCACGTCGTGCAGGTCAAATTCGAGGGCCCGGTGCTGCCGGTGCGCTGCTTCCACACCTGGTCCCCCGACCCGTGGAGCGTGCCGGGGGACAGCGCGTCTGGTGACAGCGCTTCTCAAGACCTGGGCGAGTTGCACGTCGACGCGTTCGGGACCGTGCATCTGGTGGACGCGGGCGCCCTGCCGGGCGCCCGCGGCATCCGATGGGAGTGGGCCTGACCTCCAGACCCGTGTTATCAGGGTCAGGTGATCGGGGTCAGGTGATCAGGCCCGGACGATCTAGGACTGGGTGATCTTCACGTCGTCGACGCCCGCCTCGACGAGGCTGGCCCCCGACGCGTCCGCGGCGTCGATGAGGATCCGCACGTTCTGACCGGCGAAGCCGCTGATGGTGACACTGGCCGTGCTCCACGCGGCGTCGCGGTCGGTCGCGGCGCCCGCCTGCTGGAAGACGGTGCTCGTCGTGTTGCCGACGACCCGCACCCGCAGGTAGTCGGCGCTGGAGGAGTTGGACCCGTGGCCGAGGTACCAGGCGAACGACAGGGTGAGCGTGCCCGACGCCGGCAATGTGATGACGGGCGACTGGATCGAGGTCGTCCCGCCGTCGACGTCGAAGTCGCCCGCGGACGTGCCCGCCGACGCCCCGGTCACCAGGTCGAAGCTGCCGCTCGCCGTCGTGCCCAGCTGCTTGGGGCCGCTGGAGTTGGTGTCGGCGGGGTTGGCACGCTGCCACGCTCCGGAGGTGGCGGTGTCGGTGCTCGCGGGGTTGACCGTCCAACCGGTCGCGGTCTCGAAGGTGTCGGAGTAGACGGTCGTGGGCGCCGGCCCGCCTCCGCCGCAGTACGTCGACTCCTTGCCGATCACCCGGTAGACGCAGTCCGAGTACTCCAGCAGCATGAGGACGGCCGCCTTGTTCCGCGCGGTCTGCGTCGCGATCTGCTCGTCGCCCGGGTAGAAGCCCGGGTTGCTCGCGACGGGATACATCTCGAACGTGTAGCTGAAGATCTTCTGGGTGGCCCACAGCCAGTCGTCGATGGAGCCGTCGGTGATGTAGAGATCGCTCGCCTGCTCGGGGGTGTAGCCGTTGGTCGCCGCCATGCTCCGGCCCAGCGTGGCGAAGGCGTTCTGATCGTCGGCCGTCAGGCCCGGCCCGGTGTCGGCGGTCGTGTACCCGTACGGCCACAACACGAGCTCGCCGTAAGTGTGGAAGTCGATGTTGGTCTTGATCTGCTGGACGCCGCCGACGACCCGGCTGCGCACCCAGTTCGCGGTGGCCCTCACCTCGGGAGCCGATTCGCCGGCCGAGCCGCGGTAGGTCTCGCTGGAGGCGCTGCCCGACGAGCCTCCGCAGCAGCCCCAGTTGTAGGCCCAGTTGCGGTTGAGGTCGGTGCCGACGCTGGAGGAGCCGGAGTTGGGCTGGCGGTTCTTCCGCCAGGACCGGTACGACCCGGTCGCGACGTCGTACTCGCCGCCGTCCGGGTTGAGGTCGGGCAGGATCCAGATCTCCCGGGTGTTCACCAGGTTGGTGATCTGGCTGTCGCTGCCGTAGGAGTCGGTGAGCAGGTTCATCAGGTAGATGGCCATCTCGACGGTGAGATGCTCACGGGCGTGCTGGTGGTGGGTGAACAGCACTTCCGGCTCGTTCTCGTCCGTCCCCACGTTGTCACTGATCTTGACGCCGATGAGGGCCCTTCCCTCGTACGACGTGCCGTAGGTGAACTTGCTCGCGATCGTCGGGTGATCGGCCACGAGCTGGTTCACCACGGCCGTCAGCTCGGCGTAGTTGTGATAGCCGGAGTCGGCCGGCGGGAAGTCCAGTGTGCGGACCTGCCCGTCGTCCCCGGTGTCGGCGGGAAGCTCGGTCACGATGAAGCCGAGCCGGCGGATGGCCGCCACCTCCTGAAGGTTGGCGGTGACCACCAGGTTTCGGCCGTGGACCTCGTCGATCGCCGCGCCCGTGCGCGCGACCGCGCTGCGCTGCGCGACGTTGGACGGGCCGTCGACCTGGTACTGCTTCGACGCGGGCGGCTCGGCGGCCGAGGACGCCGGGGATGCCGCCGGGGGGCCGGCCACCAGGACGGCCGCGAGAACCGTCAGGACGCCTAATAAAGGTAGTAATAGGCCTCTTCTCACTCCACGCCCTCCCTGAAGGTAGGTACGTAGGGTGATCAAAGAGGCCTATTCGATCAATAGCCGCCGGATTCACGGCACTGAATCCGTCAACGACTCCTTTCCCGACCTGCGGCTTCCACAGTGAATCCGGCGGATCTGTGGAACTTCACATTCAGCGGGTGTCGCTGCCCGTGGAGGCCAGCGCGGCCCTGCCCGCCTCCAGGCGCGCCACCGGCACGCGGAAGGGCGAGCACGAGACGTAGTCGAGGCCGATCTCATGGCAGAACCGCACCGACTCCGGGTCACCGCCGTGCTCCCCGCAGATGCCGAGCTTGAGCCCGGGCCTGGTGCGCCTGCCCTCCTCCGCGGCGATCCGCATCAGCCGTCCGACGCCGTCGGGGTCGATGGACTCGAACGGAGAGACCCCGAAGATCCCGAGATCGAGATATCTGCCGAAGAACGCGCTCTCGACGTCGTCTCGCGAGAATCCCCAGGTCATCTGGGTCAGGTCGTTGGTGCCGAAGGAGAAGAACTCGGCCGCCTCGGCGATCTGCCCCGCGGTCAGGGCCGCCCGCGGCACCTCGATCATCGTGCCGATGAGCGCGTCCACGCCCGTCTCTGCGAGGATCTTCGCCGCCTCGTCGCGGACGAGCTCGAGCTCCTGCACCGCGCTGACCAGCGGAATCATGATCTCCGCCTTCGGGTTCGCGCTCCGCCGCGCCGCCGCGGCGATCGCCCGCACCTGCATGGCGAACAGGCCCGGTACGGCCAGGCCGAGCCGTACACCGCGCAGACCGAGCATCGGGTTCTGCTCGTGCAGCCGCCTGACGGCCTCAAGCAGCCGCCGGTCCTTCTCCGGCGCCTGGTCGGCCGCTAAGGCCAGCCGTACGGACAGGTCGGTGATGTCGGGCAGGAACTCGTGCAGCGGCGGGTCGATCAGCCGGATGGTGACCGGCAGGCCGTCCATGGCGGCGAACAGCCCGGTGAAGTCGGCCGTCTGAAGCGGTTCGAGCGCGTCGAGCGCGGCCTGCCGCTCCTGCGGGGTGGTGGCCAGGATGAGGTCCTCCACGAGCTTGCGGCGGTCGCCGAGGAACATGTGCTCCGTGCGGCACAGCCCGACCCCCTGGGCGCCGAACCTCCGGGCCCGTGCGGCGTCCTCCGGGGTGTCGGCGTTGGCCCGCACGCCGAGCACGCGCACGGAGTCGGCGTGGGTCATGACGCGGTGGACGGCGGCGACCAGCTCGTCGTCCGGGTGCCCGCCCTCGAAGTACTCGACCACGGGCGAGGCGACGACGGGGACCTCCCCCAGATAGACGGCGCCGTTTCCGCCGTCGATGGAGATCACGTCTCCTTCCTCGACGACCGTGCCGTCCCGCGTGGTGAACCGGCGGGCGTCGACGTCGACGTCGAGCTCCTCCGCGCCGCACACGCAGGTCTTGCCCATGCCGCGAGCGACCACGGCGGCGTGCGAGGTCTTGCCTCCGCGCGAGGTGAGCACGCCCTTCGCGGCGATCATGCCGGACAGGTCGTCCGGGTTGGTCTCCCGCCGCACGAGGATGACGTCCTCTCCCCTGCCGGCGAGCTCGACGGCCCTGGCGGACGTGAACACGGCCTTGCCGACGGCGGCGCCCGGGGAGGCGTTCATGCCGGTGGTGAGCCTCCCGTCGCCCTCCGGCGTGGCGAAGCGGGGGAACATGAGCTGCGCGAGCTGGTCGCCGGTCACCCGGGTGACGGCCTCGTCCATGTCGATCAGGCCCTCGTCGACGAGCTGCACCGCGATGCGGAACGCCGCCGCCGCGGTCCGCTTGCCGACCCGGGTCTGCAGCATCCACAGTTTGCCGCGCTCGACCGTGAACTCGATGTCGCACAGGTCGCGGTAGTGGCCCTCCAGAGTCGCCATGATCTCCAGGAGCCTGCGGTAGGAGACGGGATCGACGGCCTCCAGCTCCTGGAGGGGCACGGTGTTGCGGATGCCGGCCACGACGTCCTCGCCCTGGGCGTTCTGGAGGTAGTCGCCGTACACGCCGCGCTGGCCCGTTCCGGGGTCGCGGGTGAACGCCACTCCGGTGCCGGAGTCGGCGCCGAGATTGCCGAAGACCATCGCGACCACGTTGACGGCGGTGCCGAGGTCGGCGGGGATGCGCTCCTGGCGCCGGTAGAGCACGGCGCGGGGCGCGTTCCACGACCCGAAGACCGCCCTGATGGCCAGGTCCATCTGCTCGCGCGGGTCCGCGGGGAACTCCCTGCCGGTCCGCTCGCGCACGATGCCCTTGTACGTCTCGACGAGACGCTGGAGGTCGGGGGTGTCGAGATCGGTGTCCTCACGCTCGCCCTTGAGCTCGTCGATGGCCCGCTCGAACAGTTCGCCGTCGACGCCCAGCACGGTCTTGCCGAACATCTGGATCAGGCGGCGGTAGGAGTCCCACGCGAACCGCTCGTTGCCCGACTGCTTGGCCAGCCCCAGGACCGACCGGTCGTTGATCCCGATGTTGAGGACCGTCTCCATCATGCCGGGCATGGAGAACTTGGCTCCCGACCTGACGCTGACCAGCAGCGGGTCGTCGGGGTCGCCCAGCCGCTTGCCCATCCCCGACTCCAGGGCCGCGAGATGGGCGGCCACCTCTTCGCCGAGGCCGTCCGGCATGTCGCCATGGCTCAGGTAGTGGCGGCACGCCTCGGTGGTGATCGTGAAGCCCGGCGGTACAGGCAACCCGAGATTGGTCATTTCCGCCAGATTGGCACCCTTGCCACCGAGCAACCCCTTGAGATCTTTGTTGCCCTCGGTGAAGTCGTAAACGTACTTGGGCACGTGAGCTCCTTTGCGACTTCAAGCAAAACGCGCGGATGCCCGGACTCTACCGACGAACAAGAGGACGAAACATCACACCCCCGGCAACAATGCATATGACCTGATCAGAGCACATGGATAGGTCTAATCCACTACATAGCACGGTAAAAAACGATCGTTTTTCCGAGAATCTCGGCGGTGGTATAAACCAATTCCCGACATGTCGCCGGATTCATCGCGTGTTTCGATGGTGTTAATTGGTGTAGACCATTTCCCGCGAAGCCACAAGAAGGTGCCGCATTGCGGTGAGCCTGCCACCCGACTTCGGAATCGCACGGTATAAAAGAGCAACCCTCCCGATACAACCGATTACGGAGGGTACACGTGTCGCGAAGGCTCTGGCGTGTCACGCTGGCGGCGATCGTCGGGTTCGGCCCGCTCGGGCTGAGCGCGGCCGCGTGCGGATCCAGAGAGGTCGCCACGGCGGGCGTCCCGCGGGAGACGATCGCCTGGGGGCCGTGCGAAGGAGTCTCCGCCTCCACCGGGTTCCAGTGCGCCACCATGAACGTGCCGCTCGACTACTCCAAGCCGGAGGGCAGGAAGATCGGCATCGCCCTCATCAGGCGGAAGGCGAGCGACACCGCCCACCGGATCGGCTCGCTGGTGTTCAACTTCGGCGGCCCGGGCGGCTCAGGCGTCTCCACGCTGCTCAACGCGGCCTCCGCATTCGCCGTCCTCGGCCGCAGCTACGACCTGGTCAGCTTCGACCCGCGCGGCGTCGACCGCAGCAGCGGCGTGAGGTGCCTGGACGACCGGCGGATGGATCAATGGCTCGCCGAGGAGCCCAGCCTTGACGTGGAGAAGGAGAGCGCCCTCGACATCGAGTTCGCCAACGCCTGCCAGCGGCGGTCGGGCTGGATCCTCCCGTATATCGGCACGGTCAACGCGGCGCGCGACATGGAGTCGCTGCGCGCGGCTCTCGGTGAGAGCAAGTTCAACTACTTCGGCTTCTCCTACGGCACCCACCTGGGCGCGGTCTACGCCACGCTCTATCCCCAAAAAGTGGGCCGGATGGTGCTCGACTCGGCGCTGGACCCGTCCGTGGGCATGCTCGACATGTCCAAGACCCAGGCGCTCGGCTTCCAGCGGGCCTGGGAGGACTACCTGGCCGACTGCACGAAGACCAAGACGAGTTGCCCCCTGGGCTCCGACACCGCGACGGCCAAGAACGCCGTGCTGACCCTCCTCAACGACCTCCAGGCCCATCCGGCGAAGGTCGGCAACCGGGAGGTCACCTCCACGGTGGCCCGCACGGGAATCACGCAGGCGCTGTACAGCAAGCTGACCTGGCCGCTGCTGACCGACGCCCTCAGCGACGCCAGGAAGGGCGACGAGAGCGGCCTGCTCGCGCTGGCCGACCAGTACGCGGGCCGCCAGCCGAACGGCACCTACACGACCCTGCAGTCGTCGCTGCCCGCCATCCTGTGTGCCGACACCACCGACCGCCCGACCGTCGCCCAGGCCGTGGGGCTGGCCAACCAGCTGGTGCCCACCACCCCGATCTTCGCCGCGACCGCCGCGAGCGCCGGCATGTGCAGCGTCTGGCACGCGCCCGGGGAGAACACGAACAGGCACATCGACGCCTCGGGGTCCCAGCCCATCGTGGTCGTCGGCGTCACCCACGACCCGGCCACGCCGTACCAGTGGGCGCCCAGCCTCGCCCGGCAGCTGCGCACCGCCGTGCTGCTCACCCTGAACGGCGAGGGTCACGGCGCGTACGGCCAGAGCCCCTGCATCGACACCGCCGTCAACTCCTACTTCACCGAGGGCAGGGTGCCCGCCAACGGCCTCACCTGCTGATGGGCAGGCGAGGCCGGGCGAGCGGGATCAGAGCGCGCGGACGCCGGCCACGACGTGGTCGACGAAGCCGTATTCCTTGGCCTCCTCCGCAGTGAACCACCGGTCACGGTCGGAGTCGGCCTCGATCCGCTCCAGTGGCTGGCCGGTGTGGAAGGCGATGCGCTCGGCGAGCAGCTTCTTCGTGTAACGCATCTGCTCCGCCTGGATCCGGATGTCGGAGGCGGTGCCGCCGATGCCGCCGAGCGGCTGGTGCATCACGATCCTGGCGTGCGGAAGGGCGTACCGCTTGCCCGGGGTTCCGGCGCACAACAGGAACTGGCCCATCGACGCGGCCAATCCCATGGTGACCGTGACGACGTCGTTGGGCACATATTGCATGACGTCGTAGATGGCCATTCCCGCCGACACCGAACCGCCGGGAGAATTGATGTACAGGCTGATGTCGCGCTGCGAATCCTCAGCAGAAAGGAGAAGCAGCTCCGAGCAGATGCGGTTGGCGATCTCGTCGTCGACCTCCTGCCCGAGCACGACGATCCGCTTGCTCCGCAGGCGGTCCCCCAGCTGCTCGTGCCGCTGCGGACCCCCCTCACCCGCGCGTGCGTGTTGCATGTTGCCTCCTCGACGTCCGGGAAATGATCGTGCATTCCTTCCCGAAAACGGTAACGCCGCGGCCCGGCGAAACCCTCCGACATTTCGCCCTGGGCACATTTCACTGAGAGCGCATACGCTGTGAGCAAATCCGCTTTTCATACCCGGCCGAACATGCGAGAAGGCGCCCTCCCGATAATCGGGAAGGCGCCTTCTCAGCGCCGATCTCGTGCCGGCGTGCGTCAGTCGTTCAGGTGCTGCCGCAGGTACGACTCCACCTGGTCGAGCGCCACCCGCTCCTGGGCCATGGTGTCCCGCTCGCGGATCGTCACGGCCTGGTCCTCCAGGGTGTCGAAGTCGACCGTGATCGCGAACGGCGTGCCGATCTCGTCCTGGCGGCGGTAGCGGCGGCCGATGGCGCCGGCGTCGTCGAAGTCGACGTTCCAGCGGCGGCGCAGCTGCGCGGCCAGGTCGCGGGCCTTCGGCGACAGGTCGGCGTTGCGCGACAGCGGCAGCACCGCGACCTTGACCGGGGCGAGCCGGTGGTCGAGGCGCATGACCGTGCGCTGCTCCATGACACCCTTCGCGTTCGGCGCCTCGTCGACCGTGTAGGCGTCGAGCAGGAAGGTGAGGGTGGCCCGGTCCACACCGGCCGCCGGCTCGATGACGTACGGCACGTAGCGGTCGCCGGACTCCTGGTCGAAGAAGGACAGGTCCGTGCCGGAGGCCGTGCCGTGCGTCGACAGGTCGAAGTCGGTGCGGTTGGCGATGCCCTCCAGCTCACCCCACTCGGTGCCGGTGAAGTTGAACCGGTACTCGATGTCGACCGTGCGCTTGGAGTAGTGGGCGAGCTTGGTGTGCTCGAAGAGGCGGAGGTTGTCCTTGCTGATGCCGAGGTCGACGTACCAGCGCAGGCGCTCGTCGATCCAGTACTGGTGCCATTCCTCGTCGGTGCCCGGCTTGACGAAGAACTCCATCTCCATCTGCTCGAACTCGCGGGTGCGGAAGATGAAGTTGCCCGGCGTGATCTCGTTGCGGAACGACTTGCCGATCTGGCCGATGCCGAACGGGATCTTCTTGCGCGCCGACTGCTGCACGTTGAGGTAGTTGATGAAGATGCCCTGCGCGGTCTCCGGCCGCAGGTAGGCCAGGCCCGACTCGTCCTCGACCGCGCCGAGGTAGGTCTTCAGGAGGCCGCTGAACTGCCGGGGCTCGGTGAAGGCGCCCTTGGTGCCGCAGTTGGCGCAGGTGATGTCGGCCAGGCCGTTCTCCGGCTCCTTGCCGCCGTGCTTTTCCTGGTACGCCTCGATCAGGTGGTCGGCGCGGTAACGCTTGTGGCAGGACTGGCACTCGGTCAGCGGGTCGGTGAACTCCTTGACGTGGCCGCTGGCCTCCCACACCTCGCGGGCGAGGATCACCGAGGAGTCGAGGCCGACGACGTCGTCGCGGCCCTGCACGACGGACTTCCACCATTCGCGCTTGACGTTGTTCTTGAGCTCGACACCCAGGGGACCGTAGTCCCACGACGCCTTCAGACCCCCGTAGATCTCGCTCGACGGGAAGACCAGCCCACGCCGTTTGGCGAGGCTGACGATCGTTTCCAAGACGTCGGTGCGACGTGCCATCAGTGGAGCTCCATCCGGCTGGGTGTCGGCCCTGAGATCGGGTTCGGGACGGATCGGGCGCACCGGCCGCGCGTGCGCACCGGAGGCCGCCGGAGAGCCCGGCACCTGCCCTGATCCGCCATCAAGCTTAGGGGAACCTCCCGGCGCCTCGCTCAGCCGTTACGGACAGTCGCTCATGGGCGGGTCGTCTCCTGCACGACCTCGAAGGCGCTGGGCTCGTTGATCATGAGGGTCATGAGCGGATACATGGCCATGCGGGCGGCCGACAGGGCCCGGCGGTAGAAGCCGGCGCCCTCCCATTCGCTGACCAGCGCCCACAGGGCGGGTTCGTCGGCCGCCCTGCCGAGCCGCCCGCTGACGTAGCCGGGCTGGGCGGCCAGTACGTCGAGGATCTCGCGGGCGTGCGCGGTGAACTCCTCGGTCTGGGAGTCGGGGACCGAATAGCGGATCAGGGCGAGCATGCCGCCAAGGATGCCACCCCGCCTCCGGATGGTTAGGCTCGGCTCGTGGGAAGCGAAAACGATCCGACTCCGGGCCGCGGTCCGGGCCGCAAGGTGCCGGCTCATCCCCTGGCGCGCCGGTCCGCTCAGGGCGCCGGGGCCGCCCGCCCGGTGAAGCGCCCGCTGCCCGCCGGGGAGCATTTCTTCACGCCGGGGGCGACCGGCCTGCGGCGGGCCGTCGAGCGCAGGAGCGGCGCGCCGCTGGTGTTCCTCTTCCAGCTGCCGCGCTGGCTCATGCCCGTGGTCCTGGTCGCTCTGATGCTGACCGGCCTGGTCGTGCAGGGCTGGCCGGGCGGCGTCGCCATCCTTCCCGTCCTGGCCTTCGTGAGCTGGCTGGCCTACATGTCCTGGCCGTCGCTGGCGATCCGCGGCCGGCTCCTCCGCGTCGTGGCCCTGATCTTCCTGGTACTCTTCGCCGCCGAACGCTTCGGCCTCATCTGAACGGGACTCCCGCCACGGCTTGGATCATGTGGTGCACGCCCGGCCGCAGGGTCGGTAGATTCGAAGTGCATGCCATACACAGGAGTTCCTGATGAGTAAGAGCCGCGACGCCGTTCACGAGATCCTCCGTCAGAGCACGGGGTTCCGGAGCGCCCAGGACGTGTTCACGAAGATGCGCGCCGACGGCGCCAAGATCGGCCTGACCACGGTCTACCGCGCGCTCCAGTCGTTGTCCGACGACGGACGTGTCGACGTCCTGCGCAACGACGAAGGGGAGTCGGTCTACCGGGCGTGCGCGAGCCAGGGGCACCACCACCATCTCGTCTGCCGCCGCTGCGGCCGCACCGTCGAGGTCGCGGGACCCGACGTCGAGCGCTGGGCGGAGGTGGTGGGGGCCGAGCACGGGTTCACCGAGATCACCCACACCGTCGAGGTGTTCGGCACCTGCCAGTCCTGCTCCACCGGCGCGCCGGCGAACTGACCGTTACACGGATGTACCGTCATGGTCACCCCGTGTGGCCTTCGCGCGGGATACGCTGCCGCCCCCGTGGCAAAAGGGAGGTGCCGTGCCGTTCAGCCATGACATGGTCTTCTCACTGGCGACCGTGGTCGACCTGATCAACACCTCGCCGGAGACCGGCGGCCCGGACGACCTGGCCGACCTGGAGGCCCTCAACGCCTTCGTACGGCGCCGCCAGGTCAGCGGCGTCGCCGCCCTGACCCCGCACGACCTCTCCGCGGTGCGGGAGCTGCGCGGGTCGTTCCACGCGGTCTTCACCGCCTCCGGCCGGGACGAGGCGGTCTCCCGGCTCAACACGCTGCTCGGTCGTACGAGGATCACCCCGAACCTGACCGGGCACGACGGCTTTCCGCTGCACGTGCACTACTTCGCGCCGGGCGCGTCGCTCGCCGAGCACCTGGCCGCCGACTGCGGGGTGGCGCTGGCCCACGTGCTGGTCGAGGGCGAGTGGGAGCGGCTGCGCACCTGTGCGGCGCCCGACTGCGACAACGTGTTCGTCGACGAGTCCCGCAACCGCTCCCGTGTCTACTGCGACAGCCGTACCTGCGGCAACCGCATCCATGTGGCGGCCTACCGGGCGCGCAGGAAGGCCTAGGCGATCACGTCCGGTCTCAGACCTGGTTGGGCACGGCCCCGCCGTACCGCCGGTCGCGCTTGGCGTAGATCTCGCACGCCTGCCACAGGTCGCGCCGGTCGAAGTCGGGCCACAGCTGGTTGAGGAAGACCATCTCGGCGTAGGCCGACTGCCACAACATGAAGTTGGACGTGCGCTGCTCCCCCGACGAGCGCAGGAACATGTCGACCTCGGGGATCTCCGGCTCGTCGAGGTAGCGGGCGAACGTCTTCTCCGACACCTTGGAGGGCTTGACCTTGCCCGCGGCGATGTCCTGCGCGAGCTTGAGGGCCGCGTCGACGATCTCGGCCCGGCCGCCGTAGTTGACGCAGAACTGCAGGGTGAGCGTGGAGTTGTTCACGGTCCTGCGCTCGGCGTCCTCGAGCTCCTTGATCACGCTCTTCCAGAGGCGGCCGGGGCGGCCGGCCCAGCGCACCCGGACGCCCATCTCGTCGAGCTGGTCGCGGCGGCGGCGGATGACGTCGCGGTTGAAGCCCATGAGGAAGCGAACCTCGTCCGGCGACCGCTTCCAGTTCTCCGTGGAGAACGCGTACGTCGACAGGTAGGGGATGCCGAGTTCGATCGCACCCTCGATCACGTCGAAGAGCGACGCCTCGCCCATCTTGTGGCCCTCGGTCCTGGGCAGGCCGCGGGCTTTGGCCCAGCGGCCGTTGCCGTCCATGACGATGGCGACGTGGCGGGGTACCAGATCGCGGGGAATGGCGGGCGGTACGGCACCTGAGGGGTGCGGAGAAGGAGGACGGACCATGCCCTTGAGCGTATTGCGTCATCCAACCCGGCCGGTCACGGGTGCCGGGCGGCGCCTGCCTCTCGTTCGGTCTCGCGCTCGACCTCTCGTTCGACATGGCGCAGCGATCTGATGCCGTGCTCGAGGTGCCACTGGAGGTAGGCCGCGACGAGCCCGCTGCACTCGGTGCGGTTTCGCGGCTCCGACGCGTCGGCCGCCTCCCAGTCGCCGCGCAGCAGGGCGATCATCAGCGCGATCGTCTCCGCCGCGGGGACGGCGGCGCCCGCGGGCCGGCACGCGCCGCACACCACCCCGCCCGACACGATGGAGAAGGCCCGTACGGCCTCGGCCCCGCATCGGGCGCATTCCGCCAGCGCCGGGGCGTAGCCCGCGACCGCCAGGGACCGCAGGAAGTAGGCGTCGAGCACCAGCCGGGCCTCGTGCGTGCCCTCGGCGAGCGTGCGCAGCCCTCCGACGAGCAGCAGGAACTGACGCAGGGCCGGCTCCTTCTCCCCCACGGTCAGCCGGTCGGCCGTCTCCAGCATCGCCGTCCCCGCGGTGTAGCGGGGATAATCGCTCACCAGCGCCTCGCCGTACGGGCGGAGGGTCTCGACCTGGGTGATCACGTCGAGCGACCTGCCCTCATGGAGCTGGAGGTCGACGTGGGTGAACGGCTCCAGCCGCGCGCCGAACCTGGACATGGTCTTGCGCACGCCCTTGGCAACGCCGCGGACCTTGCCGGTCCGCTTGGTGAGGACCGTGATGATGCGATCGGCCTCACCCAGCTTCTGGGTGCGCAAGACGACGCCCTCGTCCCGGTAGAGGCTCACACGGCAATCGTAGGCCCGGCTCCGCACCGCCCGGCGCCCCCGGACACGGCCCCCCACATAGTCACAAATAGTGAAATTTCAGTAATGATCCGGCGACGATCCTTTCCGCCATTGCCGCGCCGAGCTGGACATCAGGTGTACATGCGGTAAACCTGGGACGCTACGGCTTAACCGAAAGGTCACTAAGCTGTGGCCTTCGGCGGTCGCCCGCGCCGGTCGAGCCGCCTCACGCCTGATCCCCCCGCCATGTGAAAGGGTGCTATGACCCGCGTGGTCCTGCTGGGCTCCCCGCCCGGCCCGATCGGTTCTCCCCTGTCAGGCGGCCAGCCCGTCCTTCCCACGGACATCACGCTGGCGTCGCTACCCGCATCTCCCCGTGGCTCGGCCCCCGGGTCGGAAACCGCCGGCGCCCCCACGGTGTACGGCAGGCTGGTGAGCCAGCTGGGTTCCCTGGACCCGCGGCCGACGACGATCGCCAGACCCGCCGACGCCCCCGCCTACCGGCTACACCTCGGACAGCACTCCGGGCACGTCGTGGAGAGTGAGGACCTGGCCGGGGACCTCCGGGCACTGGCCGACGCGGTCGCCGGCGCCACCGACAACATCCTCATCATGCCCGCCGACTCGCTGGTGCACGACGAGCTGATCTACCAGCTGACCAAGGCCAAGCGGGCTGCCATCGCGCTGATCGCGCGGGAGGTGCGCCCCGAGGGCGCGCCGGTGCCACCGCCGATCGAGGAGGCCAGGCCCGAGATCGGCACGCAGGTCATCGAGGGCCTGCCGCAGCGCACCCGCGCGGGGTACGGCCGGATCATCTCAGTGGGCACCGCCTATCACGCGGTCACCCGGCCCAACGCCGCCCTGCTCGGTCCGATCCACCTCCACCAGCGGCACGCCGAGGTCCTCGCCGAGGTCGCGCGCGAGCTCGCCGACATGGCGCACCTGTTCGGCCCCGAAGACGACGTGACCGAGCTGATCGCCCTCGGCCTCGTACGGCGGGGCGTGTCCGTGGGCGTGCGCGGCCGCCGCGACCTGTTCTTCCGCCGCATCCGCACGCAGCAGGAGGCCGCGGAGGCCCAGGCGGAGATGGGCGGATACGACGAGGACCGCGCGCGGCTCAACAACGCCGTGAAGGGCGCCGACGGCTTCTTCACCACGTTCTTCGTCAGCACCTACTCCCGGTTCATCGCCCGCTGGGCGGCCCGGCGGGGGTTGACGCCCAACCAGGTGACCCTGATCTCCATCTTCCTCGGCCTGCTGTCGGCGGGGGCGTTCGCCACGGGCGACCGCTGGGGTGCGATCGCGGGCGCCGTACTGATCTACTTCGCGTTCGTCTTCGACTGCGTGGACGGGCAGGTCGCCCGGTACGCGCGCAAGTTCGGCGTCCTCGGTGCCTGGCTGGACGCCACCTTCGACCGGTTCAAGGAATACGCCGTCTTCGTCGGCCTGGCCGTCGGTGCGACGGTGTCCGGCAAGTTCGGCGACGGCGAGGGCGTGTGGACGCTGGCGCTGGTCGCCATCTCCCTCCAGTCGGTCAAGCACCTGCTCGACTTCTCCTTCGGCGCGGCGAACCGGCGCAAGCCTCCCGCCCCGCTGCCGACCCTGGCTCTGACGGTCTCCGGCGACTCCGAGCTGCGCGAGGCGCTCGACCGGCGCAAGTCGACGAAGAAGTCCAGCGTGCACGGGCTGCTCAAGTTCTGGACCAACGCCGGGAGGTTCCGTCCCGTGTACTGGGCCCGCAAGATGATCGTGTTCCCCATCGGCGAGCGCTTCGCAGCCATCGCGATCACCGCCGCGTTCTTCGACCCGCGCGTCACCTTCATCACGCTGGTGATCTGGGGCGGCGTCGCGGCCACCTACACCCTCACCGGACGTATCCTGAGGTCAATCGCATGATCACCCAGCCGCGTGTCCCCGCCGCCGTCACCGATCCCGACGAGGAGCGGCGCCGCGTTCAGACCGAGAGACTGCTCGCCTACCGGGACGACGGCCCTCTCGCCGCCACACTGAAGGGCCGCCTCGGCCGCGGCCTGCCGCCCGTGCCCGCGACCCTCGTGGCCCTGCTGGCCGTCCTCGCCCTGACGGTGATCGGGACCCTCGACGACGGCCCGATCCTCCTGGTGCCCGTGCTGGTGCTCGTCGCCCTGGTGGTGCCCACCGCGGGACGCGACCATCTGGGCCGGCTCGACTGGCTGACCCCTCCGCTGCTGCGCGGGGCCGAGTTCCTCACGATCATCGTCCTCGGCCTGGCCGAGGGCACGCCCAAGTGGCTGCTCTTCGTGCTGCTCTACGTGATCGGCTACCACACCTACGACACGGTCTACCGGACCCGGCAGGGCATCTGGCCCCCGGCGTGGCTGTTCCTCGCCGGCCTGGGCTGGGAGGTCCGCCTGCTGATCCTCGGCGTCGGCGCGGCCGCGGGCATGCTGACCCCGGTGGTCGCCGTCCTCACGGCGTACCTGCTGGTGCTGTTCGCGGTGGAGAGCATCCACAGCTGGGTCAGCCTGGACAAGGCGTCGGCCCAGGCGCAGTCCGACCAGGACCTCGAGCAGTCTCCCGAGGACGCGGCCGAGCAGACGACCGGCGACGCCGACGGCAACTGACCGCCGGACCCGACGGACCCGCGCGGCATACCTGCGACGGCCGGTGATCCACCAGACCAGCGGTGCCGCCGCAGGCGGCCGGGCATTTCATCCGCGCGGCCGAAATCGCGCACAGATGGGGAGCGCGGGTGTGGGAAAGAAACCGGATGGATTTTTCCGATCGTTTCGCCGATTCACCGGACGTCTTCCCTTGAGCCGCGGCGATTATCCACAGGCGTTTATCTGAACGGCCGCCAAATCTTTCCTGAGAGTTATCCGTCAGCAAGCCGGCGTCTCGAACAACGCCCAGACGACCTTGCCTTCGCCGACCAGGATCCACCCCCAGGTGGCGGTCAGCGCCTCCACCAGGCGGAGTCCCCGCCCGGTCTCCGACAGGTCGCCCACCGCGGACGGGGCGGGAACGTTCCCGCTCGGATCCCGTACGGCACAGCCGACGTGGAAGCGGTGGTTGACCAGCTGGAGCCTGATGGGCGCCGCGCCTCCGCCGGCGTCCGCGTGGCGAAGGGCATTGGTGACCAGCTCAGAGACCACGAGCTCGGCATCGTCGATCAGGCAGGGCAAGCCCCACCCGTCCAGTGTCTTGGCGGTGAATTCACGGGCCGCCGAGGCCGAGGTCATCCGCCCGTGGAGCGCGCACGTGGCCGACTCCGGGGCGGGCAGGCCGGCGACGTCGTCCCGTCCGAACATCGAGGTCAGCCATGGAGGCGCCGTAGCGGCTCCAGGGCCTGCCAGATCTGCGGTCATCGCCAGTCCCTCAGGTCGTCACCCGCTACATCATGTGATTAACCCTGTCGCGGTGTATCTTGCCCTGTACCTTGCGCATGCAAGCGCGCGTGCACGTGCAAATGTCGCCTCTCGGCGATTTTTCGTCTCAGCTCGCGAAAAAGGCTGTGTGCTGCCCAGGGGCGGCGGTTTCACACATCGTTTTCTGCGTCATTTCGCGTCTCCGGCAACTCGGCGAAGAACGCCTCGCACGTGTCGGCGAACGCGCTCGCCCGCGCGGTCGGGCGCACCCCTCGCACCGAGGCCAGGACGACGTCGAGTGACGGCACGTCGTCACTGATCGGGACGCTGACGACCGTGCCGCCGTCGTAGGTCCTGTCGGTCAGCGCCCGCTGGTTGAGTATCGAATATCCATGGCCGCCCGCCACCAGCGAGCGCGCGGTCTCGTAGCTGGAGGTGCGGAACCGCACCCGGGGCTCGGCCGTGTGCAGCGCCCGGAAGTAGTCGCGGCTGCGCGGCAGGTCGAAAAGGATCAAGGGCTCGGACGCGAGGTCGGCCAGCGAGACCGCCTCGGTTCGTGCGAGCGGATGGCCCTCCGGGAGCAGCACGTACGGCTTGGCCTGGGCGAGCGGCCGGATGTCGAGGTCGAGGGCCAGATCGATGGCGTAGACGAGGGCCACCTCGCACCGGCCGTCCAGCAGGGCGCTCTCCAAGGTGGCGATTTCGCCCTCCGCCACCGTGACCCGCACGCCGGGATGCCGCCGCGCGAACTCCCGCAGCAGCCGTGACAGGTAGAAGGGGGCGAGGGTCGAGACGCAGCCGATGGCGAGTTCGCCGGTCAGCGAACCCGCCAGCCCCCGGGCGGAGGCGGCCAAGGACGCGGCGTGGGAGAGGAACTCGCGGGCCTCGACGAGGAACCGCTCCCCCGAGCGGGTCAGGGACAGCCCTCTGGCGTGGTGGCGGATCAGGAGCTGCACCCCGAGCTCCCGCTCCACCTGGGCGATGGCGGCCGAGATCGCCGACTGCGCCACCATGAGCTCCCTGCTGGCAGCGGTCATGCTGCCGAGCTCGGCCGCCGTTACGAAGTAACGCAGCTGGACGAGGGTGAAATTGACGTCCGCCACGCAACCCATTGTGACCGCCCGAGTCCTTTACGACTCCCGAACCCCCAGGTCGCCCGGGCGAGATTGCCGGAACCCTCCCGGCCTTTGATCAGGTGTTTTCCCGCTGGAAGACACGGGTGCCGACGACGCAGCCCACGGCGACGAACCCCAGCGTCACCAGGCTTCCCCACAGCACCACGGACGAGGCATAGGACCCGGCGAACAGCGAGCGGAGCGCCTCGACGGCATACCGGAACGGAGTGAACCGGGACACCACGTCGAGCCACGTGGGCGCGAGCGACATCGGCAGCAGCGCGCCCGACAGCAGCATCAGCGGGATCACGGCCGTCGAGACGAGGGCGGGGAACAGCTCCGGCTTGATCGTCAGCGCCGCCGCATACGACAACGACGCCAGGCCGACCGACAGCACGGTGATCAGCAGGAGGCCGAGCAGGACGCCTGCCAGTGGCGCGCGCAGCCCGAATCCATAGCCGATCACGACGACCGCGCCCGCCTGGACGAGCAGCATGACGGCATCCTTGAGCACCCGGCCGAGCAGCAGCGTGAACCGCGCCACCGGCGTGACCCTGAGCCGTTCGAGCACGCCGAACCGCTGGTCGAAGACGATGCCGAAGCCGACCAGGCCCGAGCTCATCAGCCCGAGCTGGACCAGCACGCCGGGAACGAAGGTGTCCCAGGAGCCGACCCCGCTGCGGGCCAGCAGCGGTCCGAACAGGACGAGGTAGAAGAGCGGCTGGACCGCGCCGAAGACGACGGCGAACTTGCTCTTGAAGGCGGAGCGCAGGTAGTAGCCCGTGAGGGCGGCCAGGGCGGTCATGCGGCCGCCCCCTCGCGGAGCTCCCGGCCCGTCACCGTGAGGAAGACCTCGTCCAGCGTGCTCGCTCCGTGGGCGGCCTTGAGCTCGGCCGGTGTGCCCGAGCCGACGATCCGGCCGTGGTCGATGATGAGGACGCGGTCGCACAGCGCGTCGGCCTCCTCCAGGTAGTGCGTCGTCAGGAAGACCGTCATCCCCGCCTCCTCCCGCAGCCGCCGGACGTGGTCCCAGAGGTTGGCGCGGCTCTGCGGGTCGAGCCCCGTGGTCGGCTCGTCGAGGAAGAGCAGGGCCGGGCTGTGGAGCAGGCCCATCGCGATGTCCACCCGCCGTTTCTGGCCGCCCGACAAGTGGGCGTAGAGCTTCGTGCCGGCCTCCTCCAGGTCGAGCTCGGACAGCAGGCGCGACACCCGCTCCCGGGCCTCGGCCCGGCTCATGCCGTACATGCGGGCTTGGAGCCTGAGCTCCTCCCCCACCTCGGAGAACGGGCCGACGGTGCCGTTCTGGGACACGTAGCCGATGCGCCGCCGCACTCCGGCGGGGTCGGTGAACAAATCGTGGCCGGCGACGACGGCGGTGCCGGCCGTGGGACGCAGCAAGGTCGTGAGCATGCGAAGGGTGGTCGTCTTGCCCGCCCCGTTGGGGCCGACGAATCCGACGATCTCCCCTTCGGAGACGTCGACGTCGACCCCGCGGACGGCCTCCACGGCCCCGAAGGAGCGGGTGAGCCCTCTGACGTGAATCATGCTCGATAGAGTAACACCAATTTTGGAGTCACTTAAAATTTGGAACGCATACTAGAATCTGAGCCATGGAAGAGGGACTGCGGGAGCGGAAGAAGCGGGAGACCCGCCAGCGGATCGCCGACGTCGCGATGGGGTTGTTCCTGCAACGCGGATTCGACAACGTCACCGTCGCCGAGGTGGCGCGCACGGCCGACGTGTCCGTCAACACGGTCTTCAACTACTTCCCGACCAAGGAAGACCTGTTCCTCGACCGGAGCGAGGAGGTCGAGAGCCTGCCGGGGACCGTCATCAAGGGGCGCCGCCCCGGCGAGACGGCGGTTCAGGCGCTGCGGCGAGACTTCTTCGACTCCCTCGACACCGGTGACTGGCGGTACGGCATCCACGAGGGGGCCGCCGAGTTCGCGCTCCGGGTACGGGAGAGCCAGGCCCTGGTGGCGCGCGTGACGGTGCTGGACGCCCACAGGGAGGAGCGGTTCGCCCAGGCGCTGGCCGAGGCGACCGACGCCGATCCCGACGACCTCACCCCATGGCTGGTCGCGGCCGAGGTCAACGCCGTCCTCCGAACCTTGACCAGGCGCTTCCTGATGCGGCTGATGGCCGGAGAGGAACCTCGCAGGATCGTGGAGGACCTCCGCCTGGACGCCGAACTGGCCTTCGACCTGCTGGAGAACGGCGTGGGCGACTACGCTCGGCTACCGGCCGAAACCGGCGAGGAACGCGGCGAAGGCGTCGCCTCGCCAAGACGCACGCGGGCCTGAGCGTGCCGGCGGGGCGCGCCCGGTATACAGGTCCACGTGAAGTTGGACGAGCTGGATCGCGCCATCATCCGGGCCCTCGTTGAGGACGCCCGTGCGACATATGCCGAAATAGGCAATCAAGTTGGGTTGTCCGCTCCGGCGGTCAAACGACGGGTCGACCGGCTCGTCGCCACCGGCGCGATCACCGGCTTCAGCGCCCGGGTGGAGCCGTCGGCGCTCGGCTGGACCACGGAGGCGTACGTCGAGCTGTTCTGCCGGGGGAAGACCTCCCCCGCGGAGATCGGCGCGGCCGTCGCCCGGCATCCGGAGGTCGTCTCGGCCTGCACGGTGACCGGAGAGGCGGACGCCCTGCTGCACATCCGGGCGACCGACGTGCGCGATGTGGAACGCATCATCGAGCGCATCGCCGCCGAGCCGTTCGTCGTGCGGACCAAGAGCTCCATCGTGCTCTCCCGGCTTGTTAACGGATCGCCACAAACGGGCTGAACGACGCAACCGATCCACACCAAGGCGCAACGCGGCCTGATTGGCCAGGGCTAGTCGGATTCCTACGCTGAAGAACCGATAACCGGTTTTCCGACATGGAGTCCTGAATGACCACACCCTTGGTCGTGACCACGAGCGGCGAAACGACCGGTACGGCACGCCACTACCTGATGTGCCGGCCCGAGTTCTTCGCGGTCTCGTACGCCATCAACCCCTGGATGGACCCGGCGAAGGGCGCCGACACGGCGACGGCCGTACGGCAGTGGGAGGCCCTCCGGGAGGCCTACGAGAGCCTCGGCCACACGGTGAGCCTGATCGACCCGGTCGAGGGGCTGCCCGACATGGTGTTCGCGGCCAACGGGGCGCTGGTGGTCGACGGCCGCGTCTACGGCGCCAGGTTCACCCACGCGGAGCGGACCGCCGAAGGCCCCGCCTACCTGAAATGGTTCGCCGACCGCGGATTCGAGACCTTGGAGCCCACCTTCGTCAACGAGGGCGAGGGCGACTACCTCACGCTCGACGAGATGATCCTCGCCGGAACCGGCTTCCGGACCGACGTGGCCGCCCACATGGAGGCCCAGGAGTTCCTCGGCCGCCCCGTGGTCACGCTCCGCCTGGTCGACCCGAGGTTCTACCACCTCGACACGGCCCTGTTCCCTCTCGGCGGGACCAACGTGGCCTACTACCCCGAGGCGTTCTCCCCGGGCAGCCTGCGCGTGCTCCAGCGGCTGTTCCCCGACGCGGTCGTCGCCACCGCCGCCGACGCCGAGGTGCTCGGCCTCAACGCGGTCAGCGACGGACGGCACGTCGTCGTCAACGCCGAGGCGACCGGCCTGACGCTCGAGCTCGAGCGCCGCGGTTACGACGTCGTCCCCGTCGACCTCAGCGAGCTGCGCAAGGCCGGCGGCGGCCCGAAGTGCTGCACCCTGGAGATCCGCGCATGAACACCGACGACCTCATCCGGCTCGGTGAGAGCCGCAGCGCGCACAACTACCACCCGCTGCCCGTCGTCATCCGGTCGGCCGAGGGCGCCTGGGTGACCGACGTCGAAGGCAAGCGCTACCTCGACTGCCTGGCCGGGTACTCCTCGCTGAACTTCGGCCACGGCAATCCGACGATCATCGCCGCCGCCCGCGAGCAGCTCGACCGCCTGACGCTGACCAGCCGGGCCTTCCTCCACGACCAGTTCGCCACCTTCGTCGCGGGCCTGGCCGACCTGTGCGGCAAGGACATGGTCCTGCCGATGAACACCGGCGCCGAAGCCGTCGAGACCGCGATCAAGGTCGCCCGCAAGTGGGGCTACGAGGTCAAGGGCGTGCCCGCCGACCAGGCCAACATCATCGTCATGGAGGACAACTTCCACGGCCGTACGACGACGATCGTCGGCTTCTCCACCGACCCCGACGCGCGCGGCGGCTTCGGCCCGTTCACCCCCGGGTTCCGGATCGTGAAGTACGGCTCGGCCGACGCGATCAGGGACGCCGTCGACGAGAACACCGTGGCCGTGCTCGTCGAGCCGATCCAGGGCGAGGCGGGCGTGCTCGTGCCCCCGGACGGCTATCTGACCGCGGTCAGGGAGATCTGCACGGACAACAACGTGCTGTTCATCGCCGACGAGATCCAGTCGGGCCTCGGCCGCACCGGGAACACCTTCGCCTGCGACCACGAAGGCGTCGTCCCGGACATGTACGTCCTGGGCAAGGCCCTGGGCGGCGGCGTCGTCCCCGTCTCCGCCGTGGCGGCCGACGCCGACATCCTCGGCGTGCTCAAGCCCGGCCAGCACGGGTCGACGTTCGGCGGCAACCCCCTCGCGTGCGCCGTCGGCAACGCCGTCATCTCGCTGCTGAACACCGGCGAATATCAGGCCAGGGCGCGCGAGCTCGGCACGCTCCTGCACACCCGGCTGCGCGAGCTGATCGCGCCCGGCGCCGACGGACGCTCCCCCGTGATCGCCGTACGCGGCCGCGGCCTGTGGGCCGGAGTCGACATCGACCCGTCCATCGCCACCGGACGCGAGGTCAGCGAGGCGCTCATGCGCCGGGGAGTGCTCGCCAAGGACACCCACGGTTCGACGATCAGGCTCGCGCCGCCCATCGTCGTCTCCGAGGCCGACCTGAACTGGGCCGTCGACCAGCTTTCCGCCGCCCTGGCCGACCTGGCGGCCCGTTAGCCGATCATCGGCCGGCCTCGGCGCCGCGCCGTACGTGCGGACCGGCCCGGACCGTCGTGGTTTGCGGGGATCTTCACGCGGACCGTGAACCGTCCGCGAGCCCGCGGCAGGTGCCCCCACACACGTTCCGGCCCGTCAGGTGTGCCCCTGACGGGCCGGAACCCCATCTGAGGACGAATGACGGCACGACACACCAGCTCCTCGACCAACTCCCGATGTTCCCGGCCGCACGGGTGCCGTCTTCAACCCTTCGGCCTGCGTCAGAGAAAGCCCCTTCCTCACGGTGGGTCTCCGCTCGCCGCCGAGGCCGTGGTCCGGGGTGGCGCCGTCGGCGTCGTTCGGCGGGGTCGGGTTCGGTAGCGGGGGCCGGTGTAGGCGAAGGCCCAGCGATCTTTGCCTTCCCGGCGGCGTACGTAG